>JBAOHN010000008.1:0-948919 GCA_037045385.1 Baekduia sp.
CGGGGGAAAGGCCTGCAAGTGGCCGCGTTGGCTGGTGCAGCCCAGACGCTCGATTTGAGCGCCAACGCGCCACTTCCGGGGCTCACGCCCTAAACCACGCCCTAAACCCCCGAGAATCGGGCGCGGAGACCGTTGGTCGCAGGCCGCGAGCGGCGGGCCTACGTGTCGGTGCGCTCGTCGCGTGCGTGCCTGATCAGTGCGTCGAAAGCCTTGCCGTGATCGCGCTTGACGCGCTGCTGAAGCTGGGCGTAGACGTCCATCGTCATCTTCGAGTCGCTGTGGCCGACCTGGCTCATCACCCACAGCACGTCGAAGTTGTTGGCGACCAGCGCGATCGAGATGTAGGTCCGGCGCAGGCTGTGCGGCGTGGTCTGCGGAAGTGGCGGCCGCCCGCGCTCGACGAGCTTGATGCTCGCCTCACGCGCAGCATCGCGGACGATCGCAGCGACGCGCTGACGCGTCATCCTGCCGCCGCGAACGTTCGGGACCGCCCAGCCATCGGGATCGAGGGAGCCGTGGGCCTCCTCCAGGCGCTCGAGGTGCGCGGACCACTCGGCGGCGAGGTCGGGGCTCATCTCAACGACCCTGACGCCGGCTTGGGTCTTCGCGTCGGGGATCTGAAGTCGCGCGCCATCGGGGTCGTGAAGTCGCAGGTGACGCACGCGCAGATCGCAGAGCTCACTCGCGCGCACACCGCTCAGGCCGAGCGTGGCGACCACGACGCGGCGCCCGACGTACGGGCCGTTTGCCTCGAGCCCGAGACGCCGGGCATGGAAGCCCACGGTGGACCGCGCGAGGCCAAGCTGGTCTGCGATCTGCTCGTTACTCAGGCCCTGGCGCATGAGCTGCTCGACCCGCTGGCGTGTCCCGAGCGCGTTGAGCGCACCGTCGGGACGGAGGAGCGGCGGGTCTCGGGAGCTGGCCGCATCGATGAGCGCCACGAGTTCATCGACCTCAAGGAAGCTGCGCGCCGGCGCCGGCGCCGAGATGCTCAAACGTCGCGAGCGCGCGGGGTTGATCTTGATGTGTTCGTCTTCGATCGCCTCGTCGAGGATCGCGGCGAGCGTGCCGAGCAGCTTCTTCACCGACGCGAGGTTGAGCGGCTGGATCCGTCGGTTCGTGGCGGGGTCACGGATGACCGCGCCACCGGCGAGCGCCGCTTTCAGCTCCTCGGCCTCCCGGAGCTTGAGGGACTTGAACTCAAGGCACAGATCCTTGTCGATCTCGTCGAGACGGTACCGACCAAAGAACGGCAGAAGGTGTCGTCGCAGGCGCCAGACGTAGTCGCTTCGCGTGTTCGCACGGATCGGCCGCCGGCCGATGAAGCCTTCCGTCTTCCCTTCCAGCCACCAGGAGGCGAACTCGTGGAAGGTCGGCATGCGCTTCGGCTCGGGCCGCTTGCGAAGCGATGCCGTGTGGCGCTCCCAGACGCCGGCGCGCACGCGCGAGAGGACGTTCTCGAGTTCGGCGCGCGCCGTGCGGTCGGTCCAGCCGCCCCCGCACCCGCAGTCGCAGTCGCGGCGCTCGTGAAGGGTCTCGCGCTCGCGAACGCCCTTGACAAGGAACCGAAGCGCGAACACACGCGTCCCGTCGCGCAGTTCGGTTGTCCTGACGCTGCCACTGGGCGGGCGACTCATCGAGCCTCCCTGCGGTCTCTCCAGCGGTCAGGCCGCACCCTCGTAATTGATGAGATCGATGCTCGACGCCGAGCTACGCGTTCGGTTGTTCGACCTTGAGCCGCCCGTTCGAAGCTCTGCGGGCCCAGCGAGGCTCGAGAGCACCCGCTGGACATCGAAGCGCAGTGGGCGCCGCTGGCCCCGTCCTTCCTCGCCGAGCCGGACACCTCCCAGTTCGGAGGCGTGGTCGTAGACCCATGCGCGGCTGACCCCCAGGGCCGCTGCAACCTCCGCGGCGGAGAGGAGACGAGCAGCGGGCGTCTGCGGATTAATGATCTGGGCAACACGGACGGCGATCGCTTCGACGTCTTCTTCATCAAGCGTCACGTCTCTTAGTCGGTTGGCCCGGCGATTCACCCCCCCTCCTTGAACTGGGAGGGGGGTGGTTTGGGGGTCATCCGACTGAGTAGTGATGGGTGTTCTTGCGAGCCGCCTTTGGGCCGGGCTTTCATTCCCGGCTCGGTCTGGGCAGAATCGCTGCTCGTTGCCGTCGTTGCGGGGGGCTGTCGGTGTCGCCAGCTGAGGTTGCAGAGCTCGAACGCGAGTACGTCGCACACCGCTCGGCGGTGCTGGGAATGCTGCGCTCGCAGTTCCACGCACTTCAGGATCCCGAGGAGCTCTACCAGGAGGCGTGGGCCGAGCTGCTTGCGCTCATCCAGCGTGGCGGCAGGCCGCGGAGCACGCAGGCGCTGCTGAAGACGATCGCGCGGCGCCGCGCGACGGACCGCCTGCGCCACGAGCGCGCGGAGATCGTTGACCCGGGCTCAGCGGTGCTGGTCGACCAGGCTGACCCGCGCTTGGCGCCCGACGAGCAGGCGCAGCTCAGGCTGGATGCGGTCTCGGCGCGCCACCTGGTGGAGTCGCTGGAACCGCGCGCCGCCGCGGCACTGCTGCTGCGCTACCAGCACGGGCTCTCGACCAAGGAGATCGAGGCGCGCCTTGGGGTTAGCAGCAAGCGCCTGGAGAAGATCGTCACCCAGGCCTACCAGCAGATCGAGGCGCAGATCGAGCAGCACGACGGCGTGTCGGTCTGGTCTCGCCGCCAGCGCAGCCTGCTGCTGGCGTGCGAGTTCGGAGTGGCCACTGCTGCGCAGCGCGCGCGGGCGCAGCGGATGCTTCAGGACGATCCGCGGATGCGCGCGATGCTCAGGCAGATGCGCCGCTCGCTGCGCGACGTCGCCGCACTCATCCCCGGACCGGTCCTGCTCGAGCTCCCCCAGTCCCGACCGGATGTCTCACTGGTCGACCGGCTGCAGGCCGTCGCCGCGACGCTGAAGCGGGCGAGCGGCGATGTGCTCGCGCGCACGCCGTTTGCGGGCGGCAGCGCGGAGCAGGTGGCCGGTGCCGGCGCGGGGTCGGTCGGCAGCGCGATCGCCGTGAAGGCCGCGCTCGTGTGCCTTGCCGTCGGCGGCACCGCGGCCGTGTGCGTCAACCAGCTGCTCCCCCGCGAGCATCGCGCACGCCCGACCGCAGGAGCGACGAGCACCCATGCGAGCAGGCCGAAGCCCCCAGCAGCGCCCGCGCGCACGGTCGCAAGCGCAGCTACGGCGCGCGCCTCCTCGGAACGCAAGACCGCCAAGCGCTCCCCGCCCGCCAGCTCACCGGCGGCGCGGCCGGCTGCCAGCCCGGCCTCGGCGGGAAGCCAGGAGTTCACGCCGTCAGCGAGCGCCGCGTTGTCGACGCCGGCCGCCCCGGCGGCTGCGCCGGCAGATGGTGGGGGGGAGTTTGGGCCGTGAGCCGACTAAGAGACATGACACCGCTCACAACTGTTCCGCGCCTTCTGGTGCTTGTGCCCTTGCTGACGCTCCTCGCCGCAGCCACCCCGACCGTCCCCGTCGCCCATGCGGGCACCTATGACGTGTACGCCTGCGACCCCAACCACGGGGGCAGCGCCTCGCCGAGCTTCGCCGCCGCGGCCGACCCGGGGATGACCGCCTACGACGACTGCCCGGCAGGCGGGATCGTCGCCCGCAGCTCGTGGGACAACGGAACGAGCACGGCGTTCCAGGGCGCCTACCGCTACTTCGATGCGCCACCCGGCGCGATCGTGCAGTCGATCTCGGGGTTCATCAAGATCGAGCGCCCCAGCTGCGCGTGGGGCGCGAACCTCGTCGCCAGCAACGGCGACCTCGGCGGCACGGTCCTCTACGGATTCAATCCCGGCTGCGGCGTCTACGGCATCGACTGGCTCTACCGCGACGTCGCCGTCAACGCGACCCGCGTGCGGATCGAAGCGCGCTGCGCATCTTCAAGCTGCCCGAGATACCAGACGGTCACCGGCCTGCCCGGCGTCGCATCGACACGCATGCGGGCCATCCGCGTCGTCGTCCGAGACGACACCCCGCCGCAGCTCACTAACGGCCAAGGCGCGCTGTGGACATCGACCGACTGGCTGCGCGGCGTGCAGAACGTCTCCTTCGACGCCTCCGACAACACCGGGATCCGACAGACAAGCGTCGCCCTCACCGGCGCTACGACGCTCTCACGAGCGGCGGCATGCAACGACATCCTGGCGACGCCGTGCCCAAACGAAGGCATGTCGACGACGATCGACACGTTGAGCGCTCGCGGAGACGGTCCGCACACCCTCACGCTTCAGGCAATCGACTCCGCGGGCAACCTCGGGCAGGTGTCGCGGACGGTGCTCATCGACAACACGCCGCCGCCCGCTCCGCAATCGCTCACTGAGGATGGCGGCGAGGGGTGGCACTCGGCGAACGACTTCGCCGTCCGCTGGCAGAACCCATCGGGCCTGCCCGGATCGCCGATCGCTGGCGCGGAGTACGAACTGTGCGCGGCCCCGAAGGGTCAGTGCGTGCGCGGCTCTCAGGACGGCAGGAACATCGCGTCGCTTGAGCATCTGAAGGCGCCGGCGGCGGGTGAGTGGCAGTTGCGTCTCTGGTTGCGCGATGCGGCGGGCAACCAAGACCGACAGCAGGCGACAGCGCCGGTGATGATTCGCCTGGATGACTCACCGCCGGAGCTCGCGTTCCAGCCCGCGGACGCTCAGGACCCGACGCTGGTGGCGGTTCGCGCCTCCGATCAGCCCTCCGGCCTGAAGGGCGGCGAGATCGACCTACGGCGCGAGGGCACCGATAGCTGGCAAGCCCTACCGACCACGCTGCAGACCGGCAAGCTCGCCGCGCGGATCGACGACGAGGGCCTGATCGCCGGGCGTTACGACCTGCGCGCGCACGCAACCGACCTCGCCGGGAACGAGCGGACAGTGACCACAACAGCAGAAGGCGCCGCGGCACAGGTCACGCTGCCATTGCGCCTGGCGACCCGGCTTCAGGTTGGGAGTGTCAAGCGGTCTGGCGGGCGGGCGCGGCTAAGGCCTCGTTCGCGGATCGACGCGAGCTACGGCCGTGCTGTTCGGCTGCGCGGAAAGCTCGCCGGCCCGGACGGCAACCCCGTCGCCGACGCCGAGATCCTCGTCTACACGCAGACACTTCGGCCGGGCGCCGCGGTCAGGCTCGCCGCGACCTTGAAGACCTCACGCCGCGGCGGGTTCTCCTACCGCGCTCCAACCGGCCCGAGCCGCCTGGTGCGCTTCCGCTACGCCGGCACGGCCACGGTGCGCACCGCAACGCAAGACGTGCGCTTCCTCGTGCACGCGCACTCGACGCTGCGCGCGAACCGCCGCTCGGTCGTGAATGGAGAGACCGTGCGCTTCGGCGGGCGCCTGAAGGGACGGGGCATCCCCAGGGCAGGCAAGCTCATCGAGCTGCAGGTCCTGCTGCGCGGACGGCTGCGCACTTTCGCGACCACGCACACCGACCGGCGCGGGCGCTGGCACTACGACTACCGCTTCGACGGCACACGCGGCCGTCAGCTCTACCGCTTCCGCGCCCGGATCCCACGCGAGGTCGGATACCCCTACGAGCCCGGCAGCTCACGCGTAGTGAGGATCGCGGTGCAAGGCACATGAACTTACGCACCCAGCGCGACCTTCATGCCAACGTGGTGTTGGATGCCGTGGATGGAGAGAGCGACGGAAGCAGGAGCCGATGAGCCGCAGGATTCGTGATCGCCTGACCTACGCAAACGTCATCGCCACACTCGCACTGTTCGTCGCGCTCGGCGGCAGCTCCTACGCCGCGCTCAAGCTCCCCCGCAACAGCGTCGGCTCACAACAGATCCGCACCGGCGCCGTCGCCTCCAGCGAGGTCAAAGACCGCAGCCTCCAACTCCAAGACATCAGCAAGCCGACACGCGCAAGCCTCGCCGGCAAGCAAGGACCACCCGGCGCCCAGGGACCGGCTGGCCAGCCCGGCGCACCCGCGGCACGCTTCTTCGCCGCGGTTGCCGCAGGTGGACAACTCCTTCGCGGAAACGCCACCAGCGGTGGGCACGGCCTCAACCCAGGAACCTATGACGTGGCATTTGCACAGGCGGTTTCCGCCTGCGTGTTTTCCGCAACGCTCGGTACCACCGACGGAAGCGACGTGGCACCTGGCCGGATAACGGTTAGCGAGGTCAGTGGCAAGGTTGCAGTCAAGACGTTCGACGCCGCTGGCAACCCAGCCGATCTCCCGTTCCACCTGATCGTCGCCTGCTAGGGCATGCGGAGCGGCATCCGGCGCGGCCCTGCGAGTCGCGTCTGAAGGTGGTGGAGGCCGCCAGTAGCTTGCCCTTGTGCTCGTTGCAGGCAACCGCGAAGGTACGCTTGAACAATGGGGGCATGTGTCCAGCGCGTTACAGTTCGCAGTCTAGGGCGCCGTTGCGGAACCTGGCCCTTCGGCGTGGACACTGCGAACTTGCTTTCGCGGCCACCCAGTCGCCCACGCTGGTGCACCGCGACCGTACTCCCGTTACTCGCAATCGCGCTAAGCCTGGGACTTGCACCCGCGGCATTCGGCGCTCTTCGCTTGGCCCCAGCGGTGAACTACCCGATGAGCGCGGGCACGTATTCAACCGCGATTGGAGACCTGAACGGTGATGGGAAGCCCGATCTCGTGTCGGCGAACGGCGACGCTGAGAACGTGTCGGTCCGACTTGGGAATGGCGACGGCACGTTCCAGGCAGCGACCACCTACGCGGTAGGGGTGGGCCCGATTTCCGTCGCCATTCGCGATCTTGGGAACGGCAAGCCGGACATCATCACCGCCAACAGCAGCTCTGTCAGTCTGTCGGTGCTGAGTCGGCAACGGCGATGGCACCTTCCAGTCGGCAGTCAGCTACCCGGTCGCCACGAACAACCCTGCCGGGGGAAACCCACGCGTCGTCAAGGTCGCCGATCTCAGCGGAGACGGCAAGCCTGACCTCGTGACCGCGAACAATGGGGGCGGCAACGTGTCAGTGCTTCTCGGCAACGGCGATGGCACATTCCAGGCGGCGGTGAACTACAGCGCCGGCGGCTTCCCGGTGTCGGTTTCCGTCGGTGACCTGAACGGCAATGGCAAACCTGATCTCGCGGTCGTCGATCGTGGAGGGAGCGGCGTGTCCGTCCTTCTCGGCAACGGCGATGGATCGTTTCAGGCCCCGGTTAGCTACGCCGTGGGCGCCTTTCCCTCGTCGGTTGCGATCGGCGACCTGGACGGGAACGGCAAGCCCGACCTGGTGGTCGCCAACTCCTTAGTAGACAGCGTTTCGGTACTCCGCGGAAACGGCGACGGAACATTTCAAGCGGCCGTGAACTACACGGTAGGTACGGGGCCCTGGTCCGTTGGCATCGGCGACTTGAACGGGGACGGGAGTCTCGATGTTGCTGTTGCCAACAGCGGCTCCCCGAACGGACCGAGTAGTGGGGCGAACACCGTGTCGGTCTTGCTGGGGAATGGCGACGGCACGTTGCGTTCGGCTGTCAGCTACACGGTCGGCAACGGACCGTCCTCAATAGCAATCGGGGACCTGAACGCCGACGGGAGACCCGACCTGGCGGTGAGTAACTTCTTTGCCGCCAACGTGTCGGTGCTGTTGAACACGAGTACGGGTCCGGCGACGGGCGTGGCGGTGGGTCTGTCGCCGGGGTCGATCGTGGCGAATGGCGCATCGACGAGCACGGTCGACCGCGACCGTCACCGACTCGCATGGCAACCCGGTGGCGGGCGACAGCGTTGGGTTCTCCGCGAGCGATGTCGGCGTGCACTTCGGCTCGGTGACGGACCATGGCGATGGGACCTACACGGCCACGGTCACGAGTTCGACGACGGTGCACGCGATCACGATCACCGCGACGGATAGCTCGCCCGCGCCGAGCGTTGCGGGGCAGACGACGCTGATGCAGACCCCCGGTCCGGCGACGGGCGTGGCGGTGGGTCTATCGCCGGGGTCGATCGTGGCGAATGGCGCATCGACGAGCACGGTGACGGCGACCGTCACCGACGCGCAGGGCCATCTGCTCTCGGGCGAGAGCGTGAGCTTCTCCTCGAGCGACGCTGGCGCGACGATCGGTTTGGTGAGCGACCATGGCGATGGGACCTACACGGCCACGGTCACGAGTTCGACGACGGCGCACGCGATCACGATCACCGCAACGGACAGTTCGGTCGCCCCGAGCGTGGCAGGACACACCACGCTGACGCAGACCCCGGGTCCGGCGACGGGCGTGGCGGTGGGTCTGTCGCCGGGGTCGATCGTGGCGAATGGCGCATCGACGAGCACGGTGACCGCGACCGTCACCGACTCGCATGGCAACCCGGTGGCGGGCGACAGCGTTGGGTTCTCCGCGAGCGATGTCGGCGTGCACTTCGGCTCGGTGACGGACCATGGCGATGGGACCTACACGGCCACGGTCACGAGTTCGACGACGGTGCACGCGATCACGATCACCGCGACGGATAGCTCGCCCGCGCCGAGCGTTGCGGGGCAGACGACGCTGATGCAGACCCCCGGTCCGGCGACGGGCGTGGCGGTGGGTCTATCGCCGGGGTCGATCGTGGCGAATGGCGCATCGACGAGCACGGTGACGACGGCGACCGTCACCGACGCGCAGGGCCATCTGCTCTCGGGCGAGAGCGTGAGCTTCTCCTCGAGCGACGCTGGCGCGACGATCGGTTTGGTGAGCGACCATGGCGATGGGACCTACACGGCCACGGTCACGAGTTCGACGACGGCGCACGCGATCACGATCACCGCAACGGACAGTTCGGTCGCCCCGAGCGTGGCAGGACACACCACGCTGACGCAGACCCCGGGTCCGGCGACGGGCGTGGCGGTGGGTCTGTCGCCGGGGTCGATCGTGGCGAATGGCGCATCGACGAGCACGGTGACCGCGACCGTCACCGACTCGCATGGCAACCCGGTGGCGGGCGACAGCGTTGGGTTCTCCGCGAGCGATGTCGGCGTGCACTTCGGCTCGGTGACGGACCATGGCGATGGGACCTACACGGCCACGGTCACGAGTTCGACGACGGTGCACGCGATCACGATCACCGCGACGGATAGCTCGCCCGCGCCGAGCGTTGCGGGGCAGACGACGCTGATGCAGACCCCCGGTCCGGCGACGGGCGTGGACCCGGGTCCGAATCCGACTCCGGGTCCTACGACGAACCCGGGTCCGAGTGCGGGTCCGACTCCGGATCCTGCGACGAGCGTGACCGGACCGAGTGGTGCGGAGATCAGGCGCCTGCTTCTCAGGATTCTCGTGCCCCGCGGTAAGGCGGCAAGAATTGCGGAACTGTCGAGGCGGCACGGCTATTCGTTCGCGTTCGATTCGCCGACAGCTGGGCGGCTGAGTGTCTCCTGGTACCGGGTGTCCCGCGGAGCGCACGTCACCAAGGCCAAGCCCAAGCCGGTCCTGGTCGCCAGGGCCGCCGTCCTGCTGAGTAAAGCCGGCAGAGCACGAATCAAGATCGCGCTGACCAGTAACGGAACGCGCCTGCTGCGGCACGCGGCCAAACTGCAGCTAACGGCCAAAGGCGCGTTCACGCCAGCGGGCGCGCAGCAAGTCAGCGCGACCAAGACCTTCTCAGTGAGCAGGTAAGCCACAGGCGTTGCCGGGCTCGGATATTCCGCTCCGTCAAGAACGCAGCAATGCCATACGGACCCGTTCTTGCGTGCCGGGATCGCGTCACTAGCTCCCCCCAGTTAGGCGTGTGGGGTCTCTAACGAACACCACACCCTGGCGCCAGAGCGAACTCGCCATCGCTGGGGAGCGAACACCGTGTAGCGCAGCCACATCTGAAGAAGCACAGGCGTGGGGACCGGACGCCCCGCAGCTCACTTCACACTCAGTAGACGAGTGCCCGGTAGGTCTTGAGCCAGTTCGTGGCGATCAGTCGCTGTGCTGTCTTGAGCTTCATGCGCCCGTCGCAGACGCTCGCGTGCAGCTGGTTCTCTAGGACGTCTTTCTCGTGGAAGCCGGGACGTGGCTCGGCGGCCTGTGGGAAGAGGTTCTTCTGTTTGTTGCTGCCGCCGAGCTCGAGCGGGATCAGGTGGTCCATCTCGTAGGTGCCGCGCGGGTGGCGCGTGATCCCGTAGCGCTGGTAGACGAGGTTCTTCACGCGCTCGGGGACGTTGCGAACGCGCTTGGTGTAACCGACCTTGCAGATCCGCGCTTCGGTCGCGCTCGGGAACACCGCCCCAGGGGTACACACCCGGTCGGGCAGGCGGGCGTGGACGTGGCACTGGCTCGCGGCGGCCGACGCGGGGACGGTGACAGCAGCGGTGACGGAGACCAGGACTATCAGACGGGCGAACACACCAGGCAGAACACCACGCGCACCGGCCGGGTTGCGGCGCGCCACCGATCCTGCTTGCCGTTGAGGCTCCTGCGCCAAAGGCGCGGCGTTCCCGGACGGCCATCGACCTACGCACGTTCCTGCCCGCTTCCGCACGAAGCGATTGGGAGGGGGGCGATCGCCAGCTCGTCCGACTGAGTAGATGTGAGGCGCGCACGCTCCCTGTTCGAGATCGACCAAGAACCGCTCTTCGAGCCCTGCTCGTTTGAGGGCGATGACGGCGTCGCTGAGCAGGGCTGGGACGACGGCTACGACGAGCTCCCGCCG
Source organism: Baekduia sp. (assembly GCA_037045385.1). Lineage (GTDB taxonomy): Bacteria > Actinomycetota > Thermoleophilia > Solirubrobacterales > Solirubrobacteraceae > Baekduia. Next base: position 10,628 of record JBAOHN010000008.1, read on the forward strand.
GCAGCGGCGACGGCCGTCACGCGCGAAGCGGCTGACGAGAACAGCGCTCGGATCGGCGGCGGCCGGCGATCACGGGTGCTCGTGGTCGTGGCGGCAATCGGTGTCGCGGCGTTCGTTGGTTCGCGTCTGACGCAGGTCGTGGGTACGCCAACTGTCGCGCCGCGCACGGATGCGACATCTGCAACGCCCGCGGTTGCTGGCCCGGTAGCTGACTTGGTCCCGGCGCGGAGGCATCAGGCAACTCGAACGCGCCGCGCACGTTCAGCGGCTGCGTCTCGCCGCGCCGCAGCGCGTCGCTCGCGATCGGCCGCGCGCCCCGCGGCCAGAGCGAGGCAGGCGACCTTGCCGGCTGCTGCGCCGCTGCCCGCGGTGTCGGTGCCCACTCCGCGGTACGCCCCCCCGCCACCGCCGGAGCCCCAGGGGTTTACCGGGGAGTTCTTCTGATGCCGGGCTCGGGGTTCCCGCGGGTCGACCGTGAGGCGTTGTGGGTCGTGCGGTTGCGCGCGCGCCTGCCACGGCTGGTGCTCGCCGCCGGCGTGCTGGTGCTGTGTGCCCTGGGCGTTCGCAGCCTGCTCGTCGCGCCCGTCGCGCCGCCAGCGCGGCCGGCAGGGGCGGCGTTCTCGGCGGTCGCGGTCGAGGGGTTTGCGCAGCGGTTCGCTCGCGCCTATCTGTCGCCTGATGATCAGCGCGGGGAACGGGCGCGGCAGCTCGCCGCACTGATGACCCCGAGCGTCGATCTGGGCGGGTCGACGCTGACGCGGAGCCCGCGTCAAGTTGAGTGGACGGCGGTCGCCGGCATGCAGCGCACCGGGCCGCGCCGCGTGATCGTCGTCGTCGAGGCGCCGGTCGCGGGTGGCGTGGTCGACCTGGCCGTGCCGGTCGCATGGGATGGCGAGGGGCGGATGGTCGTGCCGCGCGGCGCCGGCGCTCGTCGGCCCGCCGCTGACCGCCGCGACGAACACCGGCGCGGTGGAGCGCGATGTCGAGGACACGCAGCTGCGCGCGGTGTGCGAGCGCGTGGCCCGCAACTACCTCGCCGGAGACCGTCAGGACCTACAGGCCGACCTTGCACCCGGGGCGCGCGTCTCACTGCCGGCGCTACGCCTGCGCGTGCGCGGCGTGCAGGAAGTCACGTGGGCATCGCCCCGCGCGGATCGCGGTGACCGTCGATGCCGCCGGGCCGGGCGGCGTGCTCGCGGCGTTGCGGTACGAGCTCGCGGTCTCCCGATCCGCCGGTCGGTGGCTGGTCACAAGCGTTGTTGTCAATCCCACCGTTGGTGGGGCTGGAGGTGATGGGTGATGCGAAGGACACTGGTTCTCACGGGCTTGGTGCTGCTCGCGGCCGGTTGGGTGTGGCTCGGGTTGTGCACTGATCCGGTGTTGGCGTCGACGAGTCAGGTCGGCAAGAACATCGGTGATGAGGTCAAGGGCCTTGCGACCGCGTTGTTCTTGGCGGTCGCGGCGCTGGTGGCGATCCCGGTGCTTACGCGCCGCGATGTGAACGGCGGGCTGGTGATCACGCTGTTGGTGGTGCTGCTGGGCGGGTTCATCTTCGCGCCGGGCAGCGTCAAGCAGGTCATCGTCCAGCTCTGGAACGGGCTCGTCGGATGAGCCCCACAGAGCAGACGGTGACGATCCGCTCCTACCGCCTGGCGTTCGCGCTTGAGCGGCGGGTCTTTCGGATCGAGCGCTACCGCCTCCCGCTCCCGTACGGGCTGCCGCTGCGCGGCCTGGCGTACGCGGCGCTCGCGCTCGCGCTCGTGCTGCTGGCTGGGCGGGTCACTGGTCTCGGCGCGCTCGTGTCCGCTGTGCCGTGGCCGGTCCGCTACCTGGTGCTGCCGGCTGGGGCGGCGCAGCTGCTGCTCGGGGTGCGCGTCGATGGGCGTCCGGCGCATCAGGCCGCCGGGGCGTGGATCGCGCTGCGCCTCGCACTGCTGCGACAAGCCGAGGCACGACGTGTGCCTGCGCCTTGCGGACGTGGCGCTGGCCCCGGATGAGCGTGACCCGGGGTTTCGCGCGGCCGTCGTCGCGGGGCCTGGGGTGGTGATCGTGCGGCTGCCCGCCCGCCTGCGCCCGGGGCGCGGTGGTCGGGAGCTGCGCGTGCGTCCCGAGCGTGGACGGCCGGGGCGGCGCGGGGTGCGCGTCGCGCTGAAGAGCGGGCAGCGGATGCGGGTTCAGCGATGACGCGTTCGCCGATCCGTTTCGTCTACCGCAACCTCGTGTTCGGCATGGGCCGCGATGACGTGTGGGGGCTCTACCGGCTGCCGACGCGCTCCTACCCCGGACTGCCCGCGACGGGGAAGCTGGAGGTGCTCGCGCAGCTCGCCGCGTTCGCGTCCACGATCGAAGCGGACTTCCAGCTGCTGCGCGTGAGCCGCGCCTGGTCCGGCGAGGACTACCTCGCCCAGGCCCAAGAGCTCGCGCACAGCGAGAGCGACGGACGGCGGTTGGACGCGCTCCTGGCGACGCATGACTCGGTGCTGGCTGAGGGTGTGCCGGCGCGTCCGGAGGTGTTCCTCGCCGTGCGCCTGACCCGCACCTCCGGAACGCTGAGCCGGGACGGCGGGCTCGCTGACCGGCTCGCCGGGCTGTTCGGTGTGCGTGACCCGCGTGGCCTCTCCCGGCAGCGGTTGGAGCAGGTGCTCGACGGCGAGCAGGGTGTGTTCGCGCGTGTGTGCGACTTCCTGGTCTGCGAGCGCGCGTCGACGCGCGAGCTGCAGTGGCTGATCCGGCGCACCCTGACACGGGGCAGCAGCGAACCGTGGCTTGACCGCTTCTGGCAGCCCCAAGCGCTCGTGCTCGACAGCGAGGACGAGCACGGCGGCCGGCGCCTGCAGCCGCTCGAGGCTGACGTCGCTGCGGTTGCTCGACACTCCGGTCGAGCAGCGCGCGCGCAGCCTCGTGATCCACGAGGAGAACGGTGAGAGTCATCAGGCGCAGCTGGTGCTCGGCGCGCTTCCGGAGCTCACCCGCTTTCCCGGCCGTCTGGCGGAGCTGTTGTTCGCGCCGTTGGAGGCGCTCGCGTTCCCCGTCGATGCGTGCTTCTGGGCGCGGTTCATCCCCAACGACCGCGCGCTCGCGCTCACGCGCCGGCGGATCGTCGATGCCGATCACGCGTTCAACGAGGAGGCTCACGGGGAGCACGGGCCGACCGCGCAGAGCGCCGCGCGCCCGGATCTCGCGCGCGAGCTCGAGGAGGTCCTGACCGCCAGCGACCGCCCACCCTTGTTGCGCGCGCAGATCGGCCTGGCCGTCGGCGCGCCGTCCGCGCAGGATCTGGAGGAGCGCGTCGCGCTGGTGCGCCGCGAGTACCAGCCGATCAGCCTGCATCGCCCACTCGGTGAGCAGCAGCGGTTGTGGATGGCGCACCTGCCCGGGCAGCTCTCACCGGTCGCCTGTTACGACGACCTGCTGCTGACCGAGCAGTTCGGCGCGATGGTCCCGACCGCAACGCACGCCGTCGGCACAAGCGCCGGCCTCTACATGGGGCACTCGCTCTCGGGGTCGCGTCAGCCGGTGCTGTTCGACGCGACCGAAGCCTCCCGCACCGCCCGGCCACCGGCGGTGGTGTGCGCAGGCGCGCCGGGGTCGGGGAAGACCGTCGCGGCGCAGCTGCTGGCCTACCACGCCTACCTGCTCGGCTCACGCGTGATCGACATCGACCCCAAGGGCGATCACCACCTCGACACCCTGATCGGGCCCGATCAGGTCGAGCGGATCGACCTCGGCGCCGAGCAGGAGCATCGCGGCCTGCTTGACCCGCTGCGGGTCGCCCCGCAGGAGCTGCGCGGCGACCTGGCGTTCTCGTTCCTTGTCGACCTGCTTCCCACCCCCGTCGCGGCGGGCTGGCAGACCGAGATTCGAGCGGCCGTCTCCAAGGCCGTCGCCGCCGACGAGCGCAGCTGCGAGCACGTCCTGCGGCGCCTGGACCTCCTCGGAACCGATGGTGTCGCCGCGGCGCGCGCGATCCGGGTGCACGCCGAGTCCGGTCTGCTGCGGCTGGGGTTCGCCGACCCTGACCAGCCACCACCCCGGGTCGATGAGCGGCCGGTCACGAGCCTGCGGATCCAGCACCTCACGCTCCCCGCCCCCGGCACCCCGCGCGCCGAACTCACCAGCGAGGAGCGCACCGGCCGCGCCTTGCTTCGTCTGCTGGCGGCTGCTGCGCTGCATCTGATCGGGCAGGACTGGACGCGCCACAAGATCCTGCTGCTCGACGAGGCCTGGACGCTCCTGGGTGACAGCGCGGGGCTCGCGCTGTTGCAGCGCATCAACCGCTTGTGCCGCGCGCTGAACGCGACGCCGATCCTCGCGACGCAGGTGATCGGCGACCTGCAGGGCCTGGAAGAGCTGACCGGCTGTCTGCTCGCGTTCGGGGTGCAGACCGACAGCGAAGCGCGCCGCGTGCTCACGCTGCTGGGCCTGGATCCCGAGGACCAGGCGACGCGCTCGCAGCTGCTGGGCTTTCGCCGCGGACGCTGCCTGTTGCGCGACTACGACGGCCGCGTCGGACCCGTCCAGATCGACCCGGCGGACCCCGCGCTGCTCGCCGCCCTGGACACCACCCCCAACCAGCACCGCGCCCAAGGCAATGGCCGGCTCCCGGACCTCGACACGATTCTGCGCTGACCGCGCCCTGCTCGCCGCGCTCGCGCTTGCGCTTGCGGCGGTGCTCACGCTGACCGCGGCGCCGTCTGCGGCGCGCGGCGCGCCCGGCCCGCCACCGGCGTGCCTGACCAAACCAGATGCCTCGTGCCCGACGGCGCGCACGCCTGCCGCCGACCCGAGCGCTCCGGCCGCCACTGCACCCGCGGTGAGCACGCCGGCCCCAGCGCAGGAAGGGGATGGCACCGATGGCTCGGGGTATGCCGACCCGGGCCGCGCGTTGGGGGCGAGCTCGCCGTCGTGCAAGCTCGCGCTCGACGCCGCGGCACGGGCACGGTGCCGTCAGAGCGGTTCGATCACGCGGCGTCACCCGCTGTCCTCGTACGGGATCGACGCGCGCGTGGGGTTCTCGCTGACCGACCCCGGCAAGAGCTTCCTCGGCGCGCTGCAATCGCTCGCCGCTGGCCTGTGGACCGGACTGGTGTACCTCGTCGACGCCGTCCTGCTGCTACTCGAGTGGGCGTTCTCGCTGGACCTCACCGCCACCACGCTCCCCAAGATCCACGGTGCGCTCACGCGGCTGCATCAGCAGGCGTTCGGGGAGCCGTGGCTGCTGGCCGCGATCTCGCTGACCGGGCTGTGGGGAATATGGCGCGGCCTGATCCAGCGCCAGCACACCCAGACGATCACCGCGCTCGCCGCAACGATCGCCCTGATGGTGCTCGGGCTGTTCATCGTCAGTGCGCCCGAGCAGACCGTCGGCAAGGCCTCCGCCCTGGCCAACGACGCCGGGACCGGGATCCTCGCCGCCGCAACCACGGGCAACCCGGAGCAGCCGCGCAGCGCGCTCGCCACCGCGCTGGCCGGCACATTCAACATCCTCGTCGCCGACCCGTGGTGCGCACTGGAGTTCGGGTCGCTGGACTACTGCCATCAGAAGACCAAGAGCGGTGCGACGAACGCCGGCCTGTGGCTGAAGTATCCGGCGCAGTCCGCTGAGCGCGGCGAGCTCTACAAGCTCGTCAAGGGCGACCAAGGTGGAGGCGGCCTGCTGGATCCGTTGCGGATCGTTACGACCGGCACGCCGCTGGCGCTGCTCAACCTCCCTGGGCCGCAGCAGCACAAGCTCCCCGGAGGCATCCGGGACCAGGTTGAGAAGGCGCCGGCGCGGGTTGAGCTGCAGGAGGCCGGCGGAACGTTCCCGCGCTTCGCTCTGCTGGCCGTGATCGCGGTCGGGACGTTCGGCGCGCTGGGGCTGCTGGGGTACATCGCCGTCAGGTTGTTGCTCGCCTCGCTGCTGACGCTGCTGCTGCTCTTGTTCGCGCCGGTGATGCTGCTCGCCCCGGCCTTCGGTGACAGCGGCCGCCAGACGTTCCTGGCGTGGATCAAGCGGCTGGTCGGGGCGATCGCCGCCAAGCTCCTGTACGCCGTGTTCCTGGCGATCGTGCTCGCCTCTGCCCGCGCGCTGGCGAGCGTGGGGATCGGCTGGTTTGGCACCTGGCTGCTGTTGGCCGCGTTCTGGTGGGGCGTCCTCTTGAAGCGCGACGAGCTGATCGGGTTCGCCTCCGCCGGGCTGCCCCACCATCAGGACACCTCGGTCCGCGGGACGCTCGCGCAGGGCTACTACGCCTGGCAGCTCGGTCGCGGCGCCGCCGCCCTGGCCACCGGCGCCGCAGCAGGCCCGGTCGCACTCGCCGCCGCCACACGCGCGCGCAGCGGCGAACAGCGAACCGCGCGCACGGCGGCGATCAGCGGACTTGCGCGCGAGCAACTCGACTCCACCGCGACCCGGGCGATCGGCGCAGAGCAGCAGACCGCCGGCGCACTCATCGCCGGGCGCCCCGGCGCCGAGCGCGACCTGCGGTCGATCAACCGGCACCTACAACGCCACGACGACGCGGTCGTCACAGCACGCGCGACGGGCAGCGCGCCGCCGAAGCCGACGGCCCAGCAGCAGCTGCTGATCGCCCACCGCGAACGTCTGCAAGCGGTCCTGGAAGACCCCGGCATGCACGCAGCCGAGGAGATCACCCGTCACGCGCAGCGTAACCGCGCGCAGAGCGGTTCACCGATCACCGCGCGCGACCTGGCCGCCCAGCAGGACACCCGCCGCCGCGAGCACCAAACCCTCCCGCCCGATCATGAGCGTCACCTGCGCGCGGCCGGCGTGGACCCGCACGAGTACCGCGCCGCTCCGGCCGAGCGCCGAGCGCAGCTCACCGCCCACGTCGACGAGCACCTGCGGCGCGAGCGCGCGCTCCTCGACGCCGCCGCCACCACGCCCTCGGGCGAACCGCATCGGGCGCGAGTGTCGAGCAGGCCGTCGCGCACCTGCGCTCCGACGAACTGCAGGCCCGCACGCGCGCCGAGCGCCAACGCCTGCGCGACGAGCGCCGCCGCCAACGAGGCCGCACCGGCATCTACCGCTAACGATGCGCGCACGATCAGCCATCACCGCGAGACCGGCGCTGCTCGCCTCCGCCGCGACGCTCGCCGGCTGCGGCATGCTGCTGCTGCTCGTCGCCGGGTGGGCGATGCACTTCACCGCCAGCGCGCAGGAAAGCTGCACCCCTACCACCACCGGAACGCTCGCCACCGGCCGCGTCCCCGCCGCGCTCGTGCCGCTGTTCGAGCAGGCCGGCGCCCGCTACCAGCTCGGACCCAACGGCCCGGCGATCCTGGCCGGGCTGACGAAGGTCGAGTCGGACTTCGGCCGCGACCTCTCCACCTCCTCAGCCGGCGCGGTCGGCTGGACGCAGTTCCTCCCCGACACCTGGAGGCAATACGGCGTCGATGCCAACGGCGACGGACGCGCGGACCCGGGCACCGCCGCGGACGCGATCTTCGCCGCCGCCAACTACCTGCGCGCCTCCGGCGCCCCCGGTGACTGGCGCCGCGCGCTGTTCGCCTACAACCACGCCGACTGGTACGTCGACAAGGTCCTGCGCACCGCCCAGCAGCTCAGCCGGCACGGCCGGCACGCTCAACGCCGACAGCACCCCGACCGACGGCTGCATGGCGATCAGTGCGCCTGCGCTCACCGGCGGTGTTCAGCGCGTCGTCGGGGGTGGACGAATCGTGGCGATCCCTGGTCAGGCGGGCGAGCTGATCGACGAGCGGATCCTGCCCGACGTGCTGTGGATCATCCAGACCTTCCACGCGCAGGTCGCCGACGGCTACGCCCCGACCGGGCACGCCGCCGACGGCGAGCACCCGCTCGGCCTCGCCGTGGACCTCGTCCCCGGACCGGGCGGCTCGTGGGATGACATCGACCGCCTCGCCCAGCTCGCCGAACCCGCGCAGAACCAGCCGCGTCCGCCGTGGCGGTGGGTCGGCTACGACGGCGACCAGGGTCACGGCCGCGGCAACCACCTGCACCTCTCCTGGCAACACGGCCCCGGCCGACCCGGCAATAAGCCGCCCGCCGCCTGGGTCCTCACCCTCGCCGCGCGGAGTAGCGGATGAGCCAGCAGCTCGACCCTGAACCTCGCGGGCCGCAGCTCGACGCCGCCGACCTGCTCCCGCTGCTCGCGGCTGCAGCAGCGCTCACGCTGAGTCGCGCTCCTGATGCCGACCGTGGCCACGCTCGCTGGCTCCGGGACGCTGCCTGCCGCGCGGCCCGGTGAGCTGATTGCTGGCACGGTTCGCCTTGCCGCTCAGCAGCGCTGGGCCGACCCCGCGAGCGCCTACAGCACCCAAGCGGCCAGGCAGATGCCGGAGGCCGACCTGTGGTGGCTCTCGGCTGGCGGCGCCATGCTCGCGCTCCTCGCGATCGCCGGACTCACATGGCGGCGCCTGGAGCCCGCGATGGCCCGCGAGCGCCTCGGCCGCCGCCCCTACGACCCACGCGGATCACGCCCACGCGCGTGGGCGCGCCCGCGCGACCTACGCCAGCTCACAAGTCGGCGCAAGACACGTGGCGGATTCAGCCTCGGCAAGATCGACCGGCGCAAGCTGCGCACCGACCCCGAAGCGCACGTCGCGCTGATCGCCCCGACCCGCGCCGGCAAGACCACCCGCTTCGTGATCCCGTGGCTGCTCGAGCACGACGGCCCCGCGATCGTCACCTCCACCAAACGCGACGTGCTCGACGTCACCCGCGGGTGGCGCAGCCATCTCGGGCAGGTGTGGGTGTACGACCCGTTCAACAAGGACAGCTGCGCCTGGGATCCGCTCGACGGCTGCACCGACTGGTCAGGAGCGTTGCGCCAAGCGACCTGGCTCGCCGACGCCACCCAGCAAGGCGACTCAGAGATCGCCTCCTACTGGCGCGGCGAAGCCGCCAAGCTCCTCGCACCACTCCTGCACGCCGCGGCCCTCGACGAAGCAACCGATCAGCGTCGTGCTCGGCTGGCTCGACACCCAAGAGCTCGAACAGCCCGGCGAGCTGCTCGCGAGCGCGCATGCGGTCGCCGCGGTGAAGCAGCTCTACGGCACCGCCGAGCCTCGACGACCGCAACCGCGGCACGACCTACATGAGCGCCGCCTCGGTCCTCGCGGCCTACCGCTACCCCGAACTCAACCGCGCGAGCGAGTCGATCCTGACCACCAGCGCGTTCCTCGATGGGCGGGCCAACACGCTCTACCTCGTCGCCGCCGACCGCCATCAACAGCTCCTCACACCCCTCATCGCCACCGTTCTGTCGGCGCTGCTCCACGAGACCGCCGAACGCGCCACCGCAGTCCGGTGCGCTGTCGCCGACGCTCCGCGTCCTCATGGACGAAGCGGCGAACATCGCTCCGCTGCGCGAACTCCCCCGCCACCTCTCCCAGGCCGCCGGACACGGCATCCGCATCGCCACCGTCTGGCAAACCATCGCCCAACTCGAAGAGCGCTACCGCACCGCCGCCGACACCATCCTCGCCAACAGCACCACCAAGATCTTCATGGGCCCGATCACCGACGAGCCAACACAACGGCTGCTGCGCAACAACCTCGACGGAACGACAACTCCGCTCCCGGCCGAGCACGGCGAAACACGGCGACTCAACACCGCTGGCGCGGCACGGCAGCTCGAGCGTGACCGAGCGCTCGTCCTCGCCGGAAGCAGCCCAACCGCCGTTATCGAAACACGCCCGTGGTGGCAGACGCCGACGATCCGCCGACGCGCTGAGATTGCAGTAGCGTCTTGACCTCATTCGTAGACGCACCAAGTGGTCGAGGAGGGTGTGCTGATGAGCCGAGCACAAGACGCGGTCGAACGGGCGATCAACGAGATCGAGTCTGAGGCCAAGCGGATCCGCGTGGAGATCGAAAAGCAGCGTAAGGATCTGGAGAAGCGCGTCAAGCCGCTTCAAGACCAGCTCACCGATCTCGAGGATGCGCTGCAGCGACTCGTGCGACGCGACGCCCACAAGCCGGCGCCCAAGAAGCGGGCCTCGAGCGGCCGCGCTCCTCGCGGGGCCAACAAGCAGGCCATCCTCACTGCTCTCAAGAAGCAGCCCGGCGCCTCCGCGTCCCAGATCGCGACCGCGACCGGCATCAAGACGACCGTGGTCAGCTCGTCGCTGACCACGCTGGCCAAGCAGGGTGAAGTCAAACGCACCAAGCGCAACGGACGCGTCACCTGGAAGGCCGCCGCCTAAACGTCATTCGGGTCGCGCTTGCGCGGCACAGCGAAACGACCTTTCGGTCACCAGTCACCCACCGGCCGCCACCGGTCAAGCAGACCTCGCCGTAACTTCTTCGGCGCCCGCGTTAGAGCATGGCGTTCTTGAGGGGCAAGGAGCTCCCACCGCTGGCCGGCCGTATCGGTCCAGCGCACGACAATCGAAAAGACGTCATCGCCTGCCGTGTGAAGTCCCAGGCTCAGCTGATCCCGGCCCTCAGGCGGGAGCGTCTCACCGCTTCGCAGTGCGGAGATCGTCGGAGGTCGGTCAAAGACGACCCAGCTACTCCCGTGTCCTGACGGCTCCATTCGTGCCGCGACAACGTCTTGGGCGAGACCAGGCCCGTCGTTGTGAAGTCGCACCCAGACGATCGTGGTGGGACCATCATGCCCAACACGCAAGGCCGGCCAGACGTAGGGCAAGTTGTTCCGGGCCACTCCGCGACCCGCGACAACTGAGGTTCGCCAGGCAGCCAGCGCCGAGGCCGTGGCAGCTACCGCCGAGATCGCTAGCGCAGTGTCAGCCGTTAGCGAGAGCGTCTCAGGCCCGACGGACAATCAGAGCGCTATGAAGCATGATCGATCCCGCCCTGAACCAGCGCGTCTAGGATGCCCCCAATGAGCTCCGCGGCGCCGCAGTTCGCATGTCCCACGCGCCGCGCGCTCGCGGGTCGGTACCAGGGGGTCTAGCCGGTGGACTCCGGCTGGACCCAGGTCACCCCGTCCGACTTCTCCTGGGAGCGCGACGCGCTCGCGTTCCTCAAGGAGCGGCTGCCAGACCACGAGCCCTACCGGGCGTGGGCGAACTTCGAGTTCATCCTCGACGGCTCGATCGGCGAGGTCGACGTCCTGGTCATCAGCCCCAAGGGCGTGTTCCTAGTCGAGATCAAGAGCTGGCCGGGAGTACTCACGGGGGACGCGGGGACCTGGAGGCGCATCCCGCCTGGACAGACCCGCGAACGCAGCGATGACAATCCGCTGCTCCTGACGAACCGCAAGGCCAAGCGGCTGAAGTCGCTACTGAGCCGGCAGACGGCCTTCCGTGGCCACCAGGTGCCGTTCATCGCTCCGCTCGTCTTTCTCTCCCACGCTGACCTCGACTGTCGTCTGGACCCGGGCGGCCGTGAGGGCGTCACCGGGCTCGGTAAGGCCGATGACGGCACGCCACTCCAGGCCGGTGGGCTTCCCGGCGCGATTGACGTCCTTTTGCGCATCACCCCAGACGAGCACGCCGCACTCGGGCGCCGCCGCATCGACAAGCCGATGGCTAAGAGGATTGCCGCGGCCATCGAGCAAGCCGGCATCCGCCCGTCCCAGCGCTCGCGCAAGGTCGGTGACCTCGAACTCGGAGAGCTCCTCGATGAGGGCCCTGGCTACCAGGACTTCGCCGCCGTCCACCCGCGTTCGGATCGTGCCCACCGTCGCGTCCGAATCTATGGGGCACCCGACGCCGACCCACTCCGGCGCGAGCAGATCACGCGTGCAGCCCATCGCGAGTTCGAGTTGCTCGCCCCCGTCCAGCACCCGGGAATCGTCCGCGCCCTGGACCTCCAGGAGCACGAGCTCGGGCCTGCCCTGGTGTTCGAGCGCGACCCGACGGAGATCCGTCTCGACCAGTACCTCGATCAGCGCGGTGCGTCACTCGATCTGTTCGACCGGCTGGCGCTGATCCGTGACCTCGCGGAAACCGTTGCGTCTGCGCACGGTCGTCGCCTCTCCCATCGAGCGCTGTCCCCGCGCAGCGTCCTCGTCGTGCGCCCCGATACCCCGGAGCAGCGCTTCTGCATCATCAACTGGCAGACCGGGGCTCGCGACGGAAGCGGCACGCTCTCGGTCACCGTCCAGGGCACGCAGCACGTCGATCAGCTTGTGGACGCCGAGACGGCGCCCTATCTCGCGCCAGAGGCGCTGACCCTCGCTGATGCCGACGCGGAGCTCCTCGATGTCTTCTCGCTTGGCGCGATCGCTTACCGCGTGCTCACCGGCCAACCGCCGGCCTCAACGCTTGCCGGGCTCACCGAGCGATTGCAGCGCGACGGGGCACTCGAAGTCTCCGCGATCCTCGACGGTGCCGGCGAGTACCTCTCGGACCTCGTGCGCGGCGCGACCGCTGCCGACGCCACGCAGCGCACGGCATCAGTCGTGGACTTCATCGACGGCATCGCGCTCGTCGAGGAAGAGCTGACCGAACCAGATCGGCCCGAAGAGCCCGAGGGCATCCATCCCCTTGCTGCGAAGCCCGGCGACGTTGTTGCCGGCTACGAAGTCATCCGCCGTCTCGGGCGAGGCTCCACGGCAGTCGCGCTGCTCGCGCAGATGCTGACAGCCAGCAACGCGTTCTGAAGATCGCGTCGGACCCCGAGCGCAACGGCCGCGTGCTCGAGGAAGCCGAAGTCCTGACGAAGCTCCGGGACCGCACGATCATCGCCAGTCACGGGGAGCCGATCGACGTCAGCGGTCACACGGGCATCGTGCTGTCCTTCGCCTCAGAGGGAACCCTCGCCCACCGCCTCCACGCCGAGGGGCGTCTCAGCCTTGAGACGCTCGAGCGATGGGGCGGGGATCTGCTCTCCGCAGTTGGTTACCTCGAGCAGGAGGGGATCCCGCACCGCGATATCAAGCCGGAGAACCTGGGGATCATGGAGGCCGGGCCACGCAAGCAGCGGCGGCTCGTCCTCATGGACTTCTCGCTCTCGCGGGCCCCAGCTGACCAGCTCAGCGTTGGCACGCGGCCCTACCTGGACCCGTTCATGGGAGCCGAGTTCGAGCGCCCGCGCTGGGATCTCGCGGGCGATCGCTTCGCCGCAGCGATGGTGCTTCACGAGATGGCCTCGGGGACGCTGCCCTACTGGGGCGGGCGCAACACGGACCCGCGCTTCACCGACGCCGAGGTGACCGTCGACCAAGACGCGTTTCCGCGAGAGATCGCCGGCCAGCTCACAGAGCTGCTCGAGCGCGCGCTTCGCCGTGATGCATCCGAGCGGTTCGACACCGCCGACGACATCGAGCGCGCGTGGAAGCGGATCTTCCAGGATCTCGAGCAGCCGGCCGCTGATCCTGAAGCCCGCGCAGACGCGTCTGCATTGCGCGCGCAGGCAACCCACACGACACCAGTGGTCGCGCTTGGACTGAGCGCACGCGCCGCCAACGCCCTTGAGCGCGAGAACGCGCTCACTGTCGCTGACTATCTGGCTCTACCGGCGATGACGATCAACACGATGCGCGGTGTCGGGCTCGAGACCCGACGTGAGCTCATCGACGCCCAGCGCGATCTGCGCGATCGCCTAGGCAGCGTGACGCCCCCGGGCAAGGCGACCACGACGACCGACGAACCAGACGCTGATCGCCTCGACTCCCTCGTCGCACAGCTTGTCCCCCGGCGTACCTCACGCAACGCCACCGAGGTCGATGCGATCACGATGCTTCTCTCGCTCGATGAGCTTCCGACAGCCGGCCCCTGGCCGAGCCAGACGGAGGTTGCGGCCGCGCTTGGTGTCACACGTGCGCGCGTCGGTCAGGTCCTCGCCAAGGCGCGTGAGCGGTGGCGCAAGCTCAAGTCGATCGAACGTGTGCGGGACGAGTTGCTCCTGCACCTCGACGCGCTCGGCGGCGTCGCGACCGCCGGGGAGGTCGAGCGTGCAGCGCTCGCCGATCGCGGCGCCGACGATCCCGACCGCGGCGAGGTGTTCGCGCGCGCCGCAGTGCGCGCCGCCGTGGAGGTCGAGCTCGCGAAGCCAGACGCTCGAGTTGCTCAGCGCCGCTCCGCCGGCGGGCGCGTGTTGTTGGCGTCAGCCGGCGAGGATGCCTCTGAGCGTCAGCGAGCCCTCGACTACGCTCTCCGGCTCGGAACTCTCGCGGACGAGATTGCCTCCGCAGACACGCTTGTCGCGCCGAGCGAAGTCGCCGCACGGCTCGGACGCGTCACTCCGCCGCCTGCTCTGGCAGGGCTGTCTCGCGATCGCCTGGTTGATCTCGCCGCCGCGGCCTCAACATCAGCAGCCGCGTCCGCCCGCCTCGAGCTTCACCCCCGCGACATGAGTGCCGAGCGCGCACTCGCGCTCGGCCGTGCGGCACTCCTTGGCAGCGAAGCGATCAGCGCCCCCGAAATCCGCCGACGGATTGCCGCGCGGTTCCCTCACGCACAACTGCTTCCCGACCGCCCCGCGCTCGACAGACTCCTGCGTGAGAGCGGCTTCGAACTCCAATGGGAGGCGACGCTCGAGACCTACGTGGTTCCTCAGCGGAGCGGGGCCACTGGCCTGACGAGCTTCGAGTCCTCGATCAGTCGGCTCGCGACCGCGAACGTCACGACGCTCTCCCGCCCGACCACCGACCCGGAAGTCGCCGAGGCGCAGGCGTTCGAGCAGCGACTGCTCGACGCAAGGCAGGCCGGCGGCATGCTGAGTCTCATGGTCTACCCACAGGACCTGGTCGTCGCGGGACGCGAGCTGCGGCGGCTGGACGTCGCAGCCATTGACGTCGACGAGCTTCTCATCCGTCAGCTTCACGCCGCCGCAACAGACCTGGGCATACCGGACTGGAACGTCGTGCTCGCCGCGGACGCCGAAGACCGCACCAGCGTTGAGTGGGCGAACCTCAACCGGCTCGTCCAACAGGCAATGCCCGCCGTCGAGGACCGCATAGCCACCACGCCCGGAACGGCGCTACTTGAGAACGTCGGACTGCTCGCTCGGTACGACCAGCTCGGTCTCTTCGACCACCTGAGGGAACGCATCATGGCCGGCGAGCCGTTGCGCACTTGCTGGACGCTGCTGCCTGCCGACGACCAGACCGACCGTCCAGCAATCGACGGGCAAGCCGTTCCCGTCCTGACCCCTAACGAATGGTCAAGGATCCCGCGATCGTGGCTGCGCAACCTGCACCGCGCCGTCATTCAAGGAGCCGCATGATCGACCGGGGCGCGTTGCTCGAAACGTTGAAGCCGCTGGTTGGTGTCCTTGAGGATTCGGTCCGGGAGCGTGTGGACGAAACGCCTGAGCTCGCGGAGCATCTGGCGTCGGAGCATGGCCGGGCGCTGACGGCCGAGCGCACGGCGATGTCGCCGGACCAGTGGCGTGAGGGGGAGTTCACGCAGGCGGCTGTGGCGTGGGTGCTCGGATGCGTGTTCGTTAGGTTCTTGGAGGACAACGGGCTGATCGACCAGCCGTTGATCTCTGGTCCTGGGGAGCGGCGCGCGGCGGCGCTCGGCCATCGCGAGGAGTACTTCCGTGCGCATCCGGCGCACAGTGATCGCGAATACCTCGAGGCGTGCTTTCGTGAGGTCGCGGCTCATCCAGCAGTGGCCGCGCTCTACGACGAGCGCCACAACCCGCTCTGGCGCCTCGGGCCTAGGGCCGACGGTGCCCGCGTGCTTCGTGAGACGTTCGCCGCGATCGACCCAGGCAGCGGTCTGCTCGAGCACGATTTCACCGACCCCGAACTGGACACGCGCTTCCTCGGCGACCTCTACCAGGACCTCTCTGAGGCCGCGAAGAAGCGCTACGCGCTCCTGCAGACTCCGGAGTTCGTCGAGGAGTTCATCCTGGATCGCACGCTCGACCCGGCGATCGCGGAGTTCGGCCTCGAGGACCTTCGGCTGATCGACCCGACCTGCGGGTCCGGGCACTTTCTCATCGGCGCGTTCGAGCGGCTCTTTGCACGCTGGCAAGATCGCGAGCCCGGAACCGAGCGGGCGGTGCTCGCACAGCGCTGCCTGGACCAGATTGCCGGTGTCGACCTCAACCCCTACGCGACGGCGATCGCGCGCTTCCGACTCACCATTGCTGCCCTACGCAAGTGCGAGATCACACGGCTGGCCGAAGCGCCCGCGTTTCGCCTCAACCTCGCCACCGGCGACAGCCTCCTGCACGGACCTCTGCCAGCGGATGGTGCGACGATGCTCTTCGACGCCAACCGCCTCAACCTGAACATCGCACACGTCTTCGAGAGCGAAGACGCCGCCGAACTCAAACGCATCCTTGGCCGCGGCTACCACGCCGTCGTCGGCAACCCCCCATACATCGCCGTCCAAGACGCCGCACTGCGCGACGCCTACCGCGCGCGCTACGCCAGCTGCCACGGTCGGTACAACCTGACCGTGCCGTTCATGGAACGGTTCTTCGAGCTCGCGCAGATCCCCGGAGACGACGGCCACGACCGCGCCGGCTTCGTCGGCAAGATCACCGGCAACAGCTTCCTCAAGCGCGAGTTCGGTGCTCCACTCGTCGAGAAGTTCCTCCCATCAGTCGACGTGCAAACCATCATCGACGCCAGCGGTGCGTACATCCCCGGCCACGGCACACCCACCATCCTGCTGTTTGGCCGCGCTCGCCCTCCCGTCGCTTCCACTCTGCGCGTGGTCGATGGCATACGCGGCGAACCCAGACAACCCACCGACCCGGCAAGAGGATTCGTGTGGAGCTCGATCGAGACGCTGACCGATCGACCAGGTGAGCAGAATCGGTTTGTGCGGTCAAGCGATATCGAGCGCCGCGAGCTTCTGACGCACCCGATGGCTCTGGGAATCGGTCGCGGCTTGCGGGACCGACTCCAGGGGAGCGACCAAACGGTCGCCTCAGTCGGAGGGATGGGCGGGATCGCAACGGTGAACGGCGAGGACGACGTCTACACGGCACGTCGAGTGGAGGATCTCGAGAGGTTCGGCATCGAGCACACGATGCCGCTGGTAACAGGCGACCTGGTGCGTGACTGGGCGGCGGGAGCGATCGGCGCGATTTGGACCGCGGATGAGCAATTCAAGGTGCGGCAGCCTGCTCGCAGTAGCGGTGACTTCAAGCGACTCTGGCTCGGAAAGCCAGTCATCCGGCACCGTCGACGATTTGGAACCCCAATGGTCGATCGTGGTTTGACCTGGTTCGAGTGGCAGGAGCTCTATCCCGAGAAGTTCCGGACACCGCTCACGATTACCTGGGGCGAGGTGGCAACGCACAACCACTTTGTCCTCGATCGGGGCGGCCGCGTCTTCAAGAACACCGCGCCCGTAATCAAGTTGCCGGACGGACACACGGTAGAACAGCACCTCGAACTACTTGGAGTGCTGAACAGCTCTGTTGCGTGCTTCTGGCTACAGCAGGTGTGCCATAACAAGGGCGGACCTGGGGGCGGCAGTTCCAAGGACGAAAAGTGGCACGACTTCTATCAGCACAATTCGAGCAACGCTGTGGCACTTCCACTCCCGCCGCAGCGCCGCAGTGAGCTTCCGGCGGCTCTCGATCGGCTCGCCGGCGACGCTGCCTCTCTGCTCAGTGACCTCGCGGGGCCCGCGGCCCCGGGCCGTCTTGCCGACCGTCTCGCCGAACTCCGCAGGCGCGAGGTTGAGTTGACCGCAATCATGATTTCGCTGCAGGAGGAGCTCGATTGGCAGGTGCTTGCGGCGTATGGCCTGGTTTCCGACGACTTGCCGATCCTCGGAGAGGGTGCTCCGCCGATTGCACTGGGTGAGCGTGCTTTCGAAGTCGTCTTGGCGCGCCAGGTGGCTGCGGGCGAAACGGAGACCACGTGGTTTGAGCGACATGGTTCGGCTCCAGTCACGGCGCTCCCGTCGGATTGGCCTGAGGAGTATCGAGATGTTGTAGAACGAAGGATCGCGCTGATCGAGTCGGATCCCGATGTCGCACTGGTCGAACGTCCCGAACATAAGCGGCGGTGGAACCGTGCGGGGTGGGAGGAGCGCCAGCGCGACGCGCTGACAACGCTCGTTCTTGATGCTCTCGAGGACCAGGCGCTGTGGTCGGACCTTCGGCCGCGCTCAACCGCAGAACTGACCGATGTCCTGCGCTTGGCGCCGGCCACGGTCGAGGCGGTCGAACTGCTTGCGGAGAAGAAGGACGCCGATCTTGCCGCGACCGTGCGCCGGCTCATCACCGGGGCCGCGGTTCCTAGCCTGTCCACTCAACGCCTCACGGATAAGGGACTGCGCAAGCGTGAGGTGTGGGAGCGGGTGTGGGAACTCCAGCGCGCCGAAGATCGCATCGACGCCCGGACCGAGCTTCCCAAGGAGGACCCCAAGTGGATCTCGAAGGCCGGTGCCGCGGCGCTGAAGGCCGAGGAGGTCGGGGTCATCCCGGTGCCACCGAAGTACACCCAAGCGGACTTTCGCTCGGTGACGTTCTGGACGCATCGCAGGAAGCTCGACGTGCCCAACGAGCGGTTCGTCCTGATTCCGAACGCTGAGCGTGGCGCGGACAGCTCACCGGTCGTCGGCTGGGCGGGGTGGGACGAACGCGACCTGGCACGCGCGTTGGCTGGGCGGATCATGGAACTCCGCGAGCAGGAGGCGATCGACGCCGAACGGCTCACCCCGCTACTCGCCGGCGTACTTGAGCTCCTGCCATGGATCCACCAATGGCATCCCGAGAGCGACGGGCTGTACGGCGGCCCAGCCGGCCAATACTTCGAGAGCTGGCTCGACGGGCAACTCGCCGAACTCGCCGTCACCCGTGACACGCTGCGATCCTGGCGACCCCCTGTATCGACCCGCGGCAAGAAGGCACAGGCGACCTCCCCATGACCGTGCTACTTCAAGATGTCATCGAGATCCCCGAAGCCGTCCACAAGGGCGACTTCGTTATGTCGCTGGCCAGCGGCGTCGCCGACAGCAAGGGGACACTGGCGAGCTACGTCGTCACGCCGCAGCTTGCGGACGCGTTCAAGAACGCGCTCGGCTTCATCGCGTCGGCGGTCAGCGAGCACAAGAGCAAGGCCGCCTACCTCGACGGCAGCTTCGGCTCTGGCAAGTCGCACTTCATGGCCGTGCTGCATCTACTTCTGCAGCGTGATCCCGCTGCCAGAGAGATACCCGAGCTCGCGGAAGCGATCGCCGCGAGCGACCCCGTTCTGGCGCCGTGCGCCTTCGCCCTCGTTCCGTTTCACATGATCGGCGCCGAGTCGATGGAACAGGCGATCTTCGGTGGCTACGTCAAGCACGTTCTTGAACTGGACCCGGGAGCGACGCTGCCTGGGGTCTACGCCGACGAGCCGCTGTTCGAGCAGGCGGAAGTCCAGCGCGGGCTCATGGGGGACGAGCCGTTCTTCGCCGCGCTCAACGCCGGTCAGGCGAGCAGCGAGGGGTCCTGGGGCAGCCTCGACGCATCCTGGGATACCGCAACCTACGAGCAGGCCCGAACCGCGCCGGCCGGGGATGCCGAGCGCGGCCGCCTCGGCGGCGCGATCGTTGCCCGTCTGCTGCCCGGCTTCGTGAACGCGATGAGCGGTAACGCGACCGGCTACGTCGATCTCGACACGGGCCTCGCCGAGCTTGCTCGCCACGCGCGCGACCGTGGCAACCAGGGACTGATCCTGTTCCTGGACGAGCTGATCCTCTGGCTCGGCAGCCGCATCCGCGACACCGCGTTCGTTGAACGCGAAGGCCAGAAGCTCATCAAATTGATCGAATTCACGACGGAGCGTCCGATCCCGATCGTCTCGTTTGTCGCCCGCCAGCGCGATCTGCGCGAGTTCGTCGGCGACCAGATCCCAGGGGCAGACCGGCTCTCGTTCGCTGACGCACTCAAGCACTGGAACGACCGTTTCCATCGAATCCAGCTCGAGGACCGCAACCTTCCGATGATCGCCGAGCGGCGGCTGCTGCGACCAAAGAACGAGGCGGCACGCCAGCAACTCGACGCTGCGTTCGCCGAAACGGAGAAGACACTCCCGCAGGTCCTTGACGTGCTCATGACCGAGGAAGGCGACCGCGAACTCTTCCGCTCGACCTACCCCTTCAGCCCAGCGTTCATGTCGACGCTCGTCGCCGCTTCCTCAGCGCTGCAGCGCGAACGCACCGCACTGCGGGTGATGTTGCAGCTGCTCGTCGACCGCCGCGACGAGCTCACAATCGGCGACCTCGTCAGCGTCGGTGATCTGTTCGACGTCCTCGCGCAGGGCGACGAACCGTTCAGCGACGACATGAAGCGCCACTTCGACCACGCGCGCGAGGTGTACCGCGACCAGTTCCTTCCAATGCTGCTTGAGGCTCACGGTCTCAGCACGACCGAGCTCACGAATCTCGCACCGGCGCATCCGTTTCACGCCGATGACCGGCTTGTCAAGACCTTGCTGCTCGCTGCGCTCGTGCCCCAGGCCGGTCCTCTGAAGAACCTCGACGTGGCCAAGCTGACCGCCCTCAACCATGGGTCGATCGCCTCACCGATTCCTGGCGGCGAGAAGGGCATCGTGCTCGGCAAGCTTCGGACCTGGTCCTCGCAGGTCGGAGCGCTCAAGGTCACCGGGGACGCCCAGAACCCAAGCGTCGAGCTGCGGCTGACCGGTGTCGACGTCGACTCGGTCATCGAGCGCGCACAGCATGTCGACAACACCGGTGAACGGCGGCGGCTCATCAAGGGGCTCGTCCTCTCCGAGCTTGGCGTGGAGACCGACACGCGGCTCTTCAGTGAGCATCCGGTCATCTGGCGCGGCACGCAGCGGACCGTCGACGTCGTGTTCGGGAACGTCCGCGATACGAGCGATCTACCCGACGAGGCAATCCGCGCGAGCTCCGGGCGCTGGAAGGTCGTCGTTGACTACCCGTTCGATCAAGGACATACGCCGCTCGAGGACCTCGATCGACTTGAGCGTTGGCGTGAGGATCACGGCCAGACCGACACCGTCTGCTGGATTCCGGCGTTCTTCTCCGCCGGGTTGCAGCGCGACCTCGCCAAGCTCGTAGTCATCTCGCACATCCTCGGCGGTGAACGGCTCGAGCAGTTCGCTGACCACCTGAGCCCCGGAGACCGCGTGCAAGCACGCGGACTGCTATCGGACCAGCGCTCGGCGCTGGACCAGCGGTTGCGAACCGCGATCCGCCAGGCCTATGGCGTTGAGCGCGCTGCGCCAGAGACGATCGACACCTCGCACGGCATCGAAGATCGCATCCAGTCCCTGCGCCCCGGCTTCGCCGCTCAGATACCGATCGGCGCGACGCTCGGCGACGCGTTCAACGGCTTGGTCGAGCAGCTCTTCGACCACCAGTTCCCGAACCACCCCCGCATCGAGACCGCCTACAAGGCCGGGAACCTCCGCACGGTGCTCGAGGAGGTCCTGCGAGCGGTCGATCAGCCCGACGGTCGAATCGCCGTGCCATCCGATCGGCGCAAGGTGATGCGTCAGATCGCGAACCCGCTCGAACTTGGAACCCAATACGAGGAGCCGTTCGTCCTCGGAACGCACTGGAAGGACCGCTTCGACCGCGCGATCGCGACCGCTGCGCAGAGCGGACAGGGACAGACTACGGTCGGCGACCTGCGCCGTTGGATCGACGAGCCTGAGCCGCTCGGGCTGCCGCGCGACCTGCAGTCGCTCGTGATTCTCGTCTACGCCGCGCAGAGCAACCGGGTCTTCCGCCAGCACGGCGGGCCCGTGCAACCGGCGCTTGACAAGCTCGAGGATGACCTTGAGCTCGTCAGCCCCGAACTCCCGCCAGAGGAGGCGTGGAGGACCGCGTGTGCGCGCGCGAGCTCCGTGTTTGGCATCGGCGACGTGAACCCGGCCCGCAGCAGCTTCGAGACGCTGGTCTCACGTCTCCGGACCATGGGGCAGGAACTCCTGCCCGAGATCGAGACGCTCCTTCCGCTCCTGGAGATGCGGCTACGAGAGCTCGGCGGCGACCTTGACGACAGCCGCCGGATGACGACGGCGCGGATCGCGCACGAGGCAGCCGAAGGCCTGGTGCTCAGCGACGAGTCGGTCAAGGTCATCGAGCGGCTCGCCGCGCTTGACATGCCCAGCGAGCAGCACGTCGGCACCGCGCTTGCCTCGGCCAAGACGGTGAGCTCGGCGCTCAGCGGTGAGCGCTGGCAGTTGCTCGGCGTTGCGATCGGGCGAGCCGACAGCGGAGAGGCCGGGTTCGTCGAGGTCGTCGCCGCGCTTCGCGACGCTGTGAGCGCCGATGAGTTCGCCATCGAGCTGGAACCAGCGGTCGCCAAGGCGTATGCGGACGCCGTGAAGCTCATCGGACCGGCACCTTCGCCACCCTCGCCGCCCCCACCGCCAGGCGTCACGGTCGTGCGCGGGGACAAAGCTTGGCCTGGCCGTTGACGAAGCACGTGATGAGCTGGACCGGCTCGCCGCGGAGGACGGCGAGGTCCAGGTCGACCTGCGCTGGACCATCACCACGAGAACGCCGGACGCTTGACCGCAGCCATGACACCGGAGCGGCTGCGTCCGCACCTGGAGAGCTGGCTGGCTTCCGGTGGCCCCGGCCGCACGTTCGTCGTGCACCTCGACGGTCCCTGGTCGGGAGCTGAGCAACTGCTCGTGGGCGACCAATACGTTGACGTCCACGTCTGCCCGTCGGAGCTCGCCGTGCGCGAGGAACTCACGCGCCCACGCCCCGACGGCCGGTCGGTCGTGCTCCTCAGCCCGGCCGAGGTTCAGGGCGCCGATCTGCTCGCCCGGATCGCCAAACGCCGCGTGCTGCGACTGCACGCCTGGGATGCCGTGCAACACGTGTTTGGGGTGCGGCAGATCGACCCACTCCTTCTGGGCGAGAAGTGGATGGCAGAAGCGCTCGTCGAATCGGCCCCCGCGGGCGGGTACGAGCGCACAGCTGCCCAGGGACTCGACGCCGACCGGGCGTGGCGCGCGCTGATGCGCCACCGCTACGCGATCGAGACGGACGCCGGCCTGCCCGGGTTGCTGTACTGGTGCGGCAGCCCCGATACGAGTCGGCTGCTCGGGCGTTCGGAGGACGAGCGCGCAGCCGCGACGCGCCGGCTGACGAGCATGATCGACGGCGCTGCCCCGGTCCTGGCGCTCGCCGAGACAGGCAAGGGGGACCAAGCTCTTGCCCTCGGGCTCGTGATCCGTGTCCTGGTCGACGGTCCTCCGGGTGAAGCGCGTGCAACGGCCCGCACGCTCCTCAGCGTGATGCTCGGCGGCTGGGTGTTTGACGAGCGCGACGCGCGCGCGTGGGCGCAGGCGTCTGAGGAGCAAGTCCAAGAGCTTCTTGGCCGCGACGCTCCCGCCGGTCAGGCCGCGCTACAAGCAGCCGATGGCGGCGTCGCCGCGCTGCACGCCGAGCCACTTGTCGGCGTCAGCGACTTGCTGGCCGCCGGGCTGCGCGCACGCCTCGGCGAGCTCGGTGCCGTGCTCGCCCGGCGCCGCGCCGGAGACGCGCAGCCCGGTGAGATTGAGCGCGCCGCCGAACGTGTCCGCAGCCACCGACTCGACGAGCATCGCGGTCTCGCGACGATGGTCACCCGCCTCGTGCGCTGGCTCCAGAACGAGGCGCCGGATCCCGCTGACTTCCGTGCGGCAGCCGCGGCCCACGCTGGGGATGAGTCCTATGCGGACTGGGCCCGCACGGCGCTGCGCGCGGCAACCGGCGAGCCGGCACTCGACGAGGAGCTTCGAGCCCTGGTCGCTGAAGCTGACGAGCGGCGTCGTCAGCAGGACGTCGCGTTCGCTGCGCTGCTGGCGAAGTTCGTTGGACACGCCGCCCCAGGCGGTCCAGTGCTGGGCGTCGAGGAGGTTCTCGAACGCATCGTCGCCCCGCTCGCCGAGCAACGCCCAGTCCTGTTCCTCGTGCTCGACGGGATGAGCCACCGCGTCGCCTCGGAGCTGACCGAGGACGTGGTCGCGCGGGGGTGGATCGAGCTGCGCCCGTCCGAGCAAAGCACGCGGACGCTCGTGCTCTCAGCATTGCCCAGTGTCACCGCCTACTCCCGCACCAGTCTGCTCAGCGGCACGCTCGTGAAGGGCAACGCCCCAGACGAGGTCAAGGCGTTCGCTGCCCACGTCGGGCTCGGCGCGGTCAGCAAACGCGGCGGCGCCCCGCTCCTCTTCCACAAGGGCTCACTGAAGGATCCCCACGGCGGGCTGGCATCCGACCTGCGATCCGAAGTTGCGGGCGATCGGCGCATCGTCGGTGCGGTCATCAACGCCATCGACGATCACCTCGCACGCAACGACCAGCTCGCTGCGCCGTGGAGCGCGACATACGTGCCGCTGCTGCGCCTCTTGCTCGACGAGGCACGCAACGCGGGACGCCTCGTGATCCTCGCCAGCGACCACGGGCACGTCCTCGACCGCGGCGGAGCAGCCCGCAACGGGGGACCCGACCACGGTGAGCGTTACCGCCGCGCGACCGACCCCGCTGGCGACGGTGAGCAGCTCGTCGAAGGAACCCGGGTGCTCGTGCCCGAAGGGCGCTGCGTGCTCGCAGTCGACGAGAACGTGCGCTACGCACCACGCAAGCACGGCTATCACGGTGGCGGAAGCCCCCAGGAAGTGCTCGCTCCGCTGCTGGTCTTCGCCCCTGGACTCGCCGAAGGACTCAACGGCTGGGCCGAAACCCCGTACGACCCGCCGGCCTGGTGGACGAGCGACGTCGAAGCCGAGCAGCAGCCACCGAGTGTCGCGGCGTCTGCCGCACCGATCGCGAGGGAAGAGCCCACCGGCCAACTGACGCTCGGCGATGAGACTCCGCCGGCCAGTGATCCCGGGGCGACCGAGCCGGCCTGGATCGTCCAGCTGATTTCGGCCGAGACGTTCGTGACGCAGCTCGCTGCGGCGAGCCGCAGCCGGGTCTCCGAGGAGCGGATCGTCGCGATTCTCGCTGCGCTCGACGCCGCCGGCGGCAAGCTGCTCCACGAAGCGCTCGCACGTCGGGTCGGCATCCCGCCGCTGCGGCTCACCGGCACGCTTGCCATGATGCGCCAGCTCCTGAACGTTGACGGGTATCCGGTTCTGAGCGTTGACGAGGACACCGGCGACGTCGCCCTTGACGTCGCGTTGTTGCGCGAGCAGTTCGGATTGGGGGCCTCGTCGTGACGATGCCCAGCCCGCAGCGTCGCCAGGAGATCGTCGACGCGCTCCGGCGAGGGACCGTGCCTCAGCGTGGCCTCGACGCCTTCGCGGTCGGCCTCGATGCGCTCACACCGACGATCGAGCAGGAGTTGCGAGCGGTAGCGAACGGCGGCGCGCACTTCAAGGCGATTCGCGGTGACTACGGAAGCGGCAAGACGTTCTTTGCGCGATGGTTGACCGAGCGCGCGAAAGCTGAGGGCTTCGCAACCTCGGAGGTACAGATATCGGAGACTGAGACGCCGCTACACCGGCTCGAGACGGTCTACCGCCGGCTTGTTGAGCGGCTCGCCACCGCCGATGTTCAGCAAGGCGCGCTGCGAACCGTCCTCGAACGATGGGGTTTCGCGCTCGAGGAGGACGTGCTCGCGACCGGCGACGTCGCCGAACACGATGAGGCGGAGCTTCAGCGTTGTGTCGATGACCTGATGGAAGGGCGTCTGACGCAGGTGAGCCGCAGCGCGCCCGGGTTCGCTACCGCGCTGCGTGCGCATCGCGCTGCGCTCGCAGCGGGAGATACCGCGCAGGCTGACGGCGTGCTTGCGTGGATCGGTGCGCAGCCCAACGTGCCGGCAGCGGTCAAGCGCAACGCCGGCGTCAAGGGCGAGCTCGACCACTTCGGTGCGCTTCGGCTTCCTCCAAGGGCTGCTCGTCGTCCTACGCGATTCCGGGCACGCCGGGCTCGTCCTCGTCCTCGACGAGGTCGAGACCCTGCAGCGAGTGCGAACGCGACGTGCGCGAGAAGAGCCTGAACGCGCTGCGCCAGCTCGATCGACGAGGTCGACGGTGGACGGTTCCCCGGTCTCTATCTCGTGATCACCGGAACACCCGCCTTCTTCGATGGGCCGCAGGGCGTGCAGCGGCTCGCGCCGCTCGCGCAGCGGCTGCACACCGACTTCTCCGGCGATCCCCGCTTCGACAATCCGCGCGCCGTGCAGATTCGGCTGCCGGCTTCGACTTCGAGCGGCTCGTTGCCGTAGGTGGTTCGCGTCCGGGACATCTACGTCGAGGGTCGCGATGACACTGAGCGCCTGCGCACCGCACGGTTGACGACGCGTATGTCCAGACACTCGCCGCATGCGGTGGCCGGCGACCTCGGTGGTGGGGTGGGGATCGCGCCGCGTGTGTTCCTCAAGAAGCTCGTCGATGTTCTCGACCGCGTTGACCAGTTCGCGGACTTCGACCCGCTGCAGTGACTACGCGTTGACCGTCAGCGACGGAGAGCTGACGACTGGAGGAGCGCGAAGCCCGCACGCCGCGCACCGCCGACGACATCGCGCTCGATCTATGAGCGAGGCATTCGACCGGCTCCATCCTGCGGTCCAGCATCACATCGTCAACTCGCTCGGGTGGCGGTCGCTGCGGCCGCTGCAGGAGCAGGCGATCGCCCCCGTGCTTGACGGTGACGCACGCGCTGCTCGGAGCGCCAACGGCTGGCGGCAAGACCGAGGCCGCGCTGTTCCCGCTGCTCTCGCGGATGGTCGACCGAGGGCTGGCGTGGCCTGTCCGTGCTGTACGTCTGCCCGCTGCGGGCGCTGCTCAACAACCTCCACCCGCGCGCTGCGAGGGCTACTGCGAGCTGGCTCGGGCCGATCGAGCGGCGCTGTGGCACGGTGACGTGGGAGATGCCGGAGCGCAAGGCGGATCCTGGCTGAGCCGCCTGATGTGCTGCTGACCACGCCCGAGTCACTCGAGGCGATGCTCGATGTCACGCAGCGTCGATCCGCAGCGGTTCTTCGGCGGCGTTCAGGCCGTCGTGGTTGACGAGATCCACGCGTTCGCCGGTGATGACCGCGGCTGGCACCTGCTCGCGGTGCTGGCACGCGCTGGACGAGCTGGCCGGCCGTGAGATCCAGCGCGTCGGGCTGACCGCGACGGTCGGCAACCCGGATTGGCTGCTCGACTGGCTGGTCTGCGGCGGCGACGGCGCAGCGACAGGTCGTGCATCGTTGGCCGGACGGCGCGGCGGGCGAGCTCGAGCTCGACGCTCTGACTGGGTCGGCTCAGCGAGGCCAACGCGGCCAAGGTCATCTCCGTCGCTGCACCACGGTGAGAAGCGACTGGTCTTCGCCGACAGCCGGGCGCGGGTCGAGGAGCTGGCAGCGGCGCTGCGCGCGGAGCGGGACGACCGACGTTCGTTTCGCACAGTTCTCGTCGTCGCGACGACCGCCGCGCAAGCGGAGCAGCGCGTTCGCCGAGACGCGAGACTGCGTGATCGTCGCGACCTCCACGCTCGAACTTGGCATCGATGTCGGCGATCTCGACCGCGTCATCCAGGTCGGTGCACCGCGCACCGTGGCGTCGTCTGCTCCAGCGCATCGGGACGGACCGGAAGACGCGCTGGGGCGACCCGCAACTGCCTGTTCCTGGCGACGAGCGAGATGGAGCTCCTTCAGGCTCTCGCGCTGATCGCGACTGGCGCTCGACGGATGGGTCGAGCCGCTCGTCGCTCCCCCGCAGCCCGTGAACCTCGTAGCCCAGCAGCTGCTCGGCCCGGGTGCTCGCCGAGGGCCGCGTCGGACGCAGCGATTGGCCCGGGCCGCTCTGGACTCGGGTGCGTCGCCGCAGGCCGGCCTCGACGCCGGCTCTGCCCGTCGAGGTGCTTGAACTACATGGTTCGCCCGGTCGAGCTGCTCGTCGAGGATGCCGCCATCGTTGCGATCGGACAGGTCGGCGGGAGCAGGAATATGGTCGGCGCAACTTCATGGACGTCACCTCGCTGTTCCTGACGGAGCCGCTGCTCGCAGTGCGCTGGGGGCAGACGCGAGCTCGGATCGGTCGACCCATCCTCCCTCGCGTCGCGCGAGGACAGCCGCCCGACGATCCTGCTCAGCGGCCGTGCGTGGGGTGTGCGCGACATCGACTGGAACCGCAGAGTCGTGTGGGTCGAGCCGGCCGATGAGCCGGGGCGATCACGCTGGGCCGGTTCAGGCGCAGCGTTGTCATTGGAGGTCAGCCAGGCGATCCGATCCGTCCTGTGCGGCGACGGGCGCCTCGACGCCCACGTCAGCATGCGCGCGGCGACCAAGCTCGCCGAGATCCGGGCGGACTACGACTGGGCGCGCGAAGGCCGTACCACGCTCGTTCGGGAGTCCGCGCGAAGCCGGTCACGCTGGTGGACGTTCGCCGGCGCTCGTGCCAACCAAGCGATCGCATCTGCTCTTGACGCTGGCGGAGCGCCGACCATGGCGGTAGACGACTTGGGCATCGGCCTGCGGACGACGATCGGTCCGGAAGAGCTGAAGTCGATCACGAGCGAGATCGACGCTCGCACGCTTCGTGCCCCTGTCGCTTCGCAGCGGCTGGACACACTTAAGTTCGCTTCCTGCGTGCCTGACCCGGCGCTGGAACAGATGCTGGCGGACCGGGATGCGGACGTCCGTGCAGTCGCCGCGGTCCTTGGCGAGCCACTGAACTCAGCCGGCCTTGTGAGAGATTGACTGCGGCGTGCCTGACCTGACCAGCGGACGGCTCTCGCGGCTGCGACGCCCCGCGACACCGTGACGAGTCTGATCTGCCCCTACTGCGGATATGCCCCGCTGATCGTCCGGGGCGGCCCGCTCACGCTCGAGAACGTCGACCGAATCAGGATCTTCTGCCCGGACTGCGCGTGGCCGTTTGGCCGCGATGACGTCGAGCGACTCCTCAAGCGCTATGGCAAGAAGTTGCTGTAGGTCGCTCACGGCGCCGACGCGGGGGATCCTCTGCTGGTTCAGGCGAAAGCGGGGTCATTGAGATCCCACGGCAGTGGTGCCTCGCGCAGCAGGTCTTCCCAGCTGGGAACCTGACGCTCCTCATAGCGCTGGCGGTAGTTCATGGCCACCCTGAACCCGAGGTAGCCAGCGCGCGCGACCGCCGGCATGTTGAGGTGGCGCAGTGCGATCGGCCCCTCGCCAGCGTGCGCCAAGATCGCGACCTTGCCGATCGAAGCTAGGCCGGTCGCGGCGTGACCCGCGAGCAGCATTTCCTGACGTCGAAGCGATTCGTTAGGGGTGAGCCGGCGGAACTCCCCATCGACAGAGTGGGCGTCGAGGTGAACCTTGACGCCGACGATCAGCTCTGTCGTGAGCACCGGAAGTGCCTTGGAGATGATCATCGAGCGGAGGTTCATCCCGTAGCCATCGGCTGGGTTGTAGAGCTCGTGTGCCAGCTTGCGCATGTCTCGCTGCGGGAGCTCGTAGAGCTTCGACCACCAGGGCAGCGGCAGGCTCGTTGTCGTGACGAGATCCGCGCCTAGGTGCTGAAGCCAGAGAACCAGTGCCTCTGGCAGGCTGTGCGGCGCGTAGCCCGGCACCACCTTCGTGAACTGCTGACCGTGGTCCCACACAATCCCGCGGAACTCACCGCTTCGGATCTGACTCAGTGCCTCCCAGGGCCGTCCGATGTCGTGTCCAGCCGACCGAACGCGATGACCTGGCCCGCCGAAGCCTTCGCCCGTGTAGTCGATCGCGAGGTTCGTCCCGTTCTTCTCCCAGCCCCTGAGGAGCTCGGTGTTCTTCAGCCCGCCCAGTCCGTGCTTCACAGCCGCGTCGATTTGCCCGTCAAAGACGGTCGCGAGAACTCCGATCACCGCACAGCCACCGACCGTCAGGAAGTCGCTCGCGGTCCAGCGCTGCCGACCGAGTCTGGAGAAGCTCTCGAGTTCATCGAGCTGCTGAGAGGTCAGGAGGTCGCGTAGCTCGATGTCCGCGAGGCCCGCGTCCGCGAGCCATGATGTGTTGCTGCTGGTCATGGTGTCCCAGTCGAGCGGCTCGACGCTCGTTGGACGACGCGGCAGTGACTTCACCGCCGACGAGTGATTGACCTGGACCTCCGGGGCTTGGGCTCCGGGCTCCTCCAGCAGACGCTCAGAATCTCTGACGGCCTGCTCGAGATCGTCGAGCCGCGATCCAATCTGACCCCGCTTCTCCTCGAGCGCACGCGCGCGCTCTCGCTGAGCCTTGATGTTCGTCTCGAGGTCTTTGTCGGTCATGGCTCAAGCGCGAGGCGGTAGCCCTCGACGTGACGTTCGATGGTCTTCAGGCCACCGCGCTGGTACTTGAGCGCTTGCTCAAGCTCGTCGCGTTCGGCGGTAACGGCCTCAAGCTCGGTGCTCTTCTCAGCGAGCTTCGCCTCAGCCGTATCCGCCCGCCGCTTGGTCCCGTCGAGCTGCAAGAGGAGTCTCTCGACCTGTGCGCCAAGCACATCGACACGGGCGTCCAATCGTTCGCACTCCGCCTCGCCATTCCGCACGCTCTCCTCCGTTGCCAAGACCACAAGGCGTGCGATCTCGGGCTCGGAGCGTTCGCGGATAAGCATGTACTCGGTGAGTACGTCGAGCTTGACCATGTCTGCAAACGTGTAGCTCGCCTGGTGGTCGTTCAGAGCCCCGCCTCCGGCGAACGCGGCACCGCCGCCGACTCCTGCGACGCCGGCGATCATGAGCGTTCCGCCAGCTATTCCGAAGCCGCCCGAGGCCAGCGAGCCGCCCCCAAGGAGCGCAAGACCCGCGTTCGTGGCGGCGATGCCGCTGAGCCCCATCGCTCCGCCGATAGCAGTGCCAATGAACGGTGCCGCCAAGCCGCCGGTGATCACGCCAATCACGGCGCCTCCGCCGGCGATCAGGCCGATCTTCTTGTAGTTCAGGTTCTTGAGCGCCAGGTTCCGCGCGCGCCGAGCGATCTCATGATCGATTTCCCTTGCGTACTCGACCGTAATGCCGGCAGAGAACCCGGTTGCGACGTCGTCGAGCGCGTGGCGCCGCACGTCTTTCTCGAACTTCACCTTGTTGGTCCATGGGAAGAATGCAGAGAGCTCGACCAGGAGGAGCACGGCCCGGTCGCGCCTCGTCACTGTCGACAGCAGGGAGTCGATGACCCGCCGATCGCTCATGAGCTTGCGCGCCTCGTCGAAGCCAACGTCACCAAGCGCGCGACGGATCGCCGGCGCCCAGCCCCCGCTCTCCATTCGGTTCACGAACCCGCGGACCGTGGCAGATGGGACATCTTCGAACTCGAGCTGTTGCTGGAAGGCGCGATGCAGTTCGACTGCATATTCGAGACAGACCACGTGCTTTGCCTCCCGATCCGGGGGATCGGGGTCGCGCTCGTAGTCCGTTTGCATCAGCCAGAGCTTTGTGAGCGCGAGGATCAAGAACTCCTCGTCGGTCGGACGAAACTCGGCCAGCGCGTCCTGCGGCTCGTTCGTAGCCATCACTCGACCAGCTCGCTGAACGTTGCTGGAGCTTCGCCGCCAACGTCGTCCCCGAGTTGGCCGCTGAGCTCCGACGCGTGAGTGATGATCATCTCCATCGTGACCCGCAGCTCAGCCGCGCCGGGCCAGCCGACGCACTCGTGCTGCACAGCGAGCCGACCACTCTCCGTCTCGAGCGCCACCTTGCTGATCAGCATGTCTTGGTTAGCTTGACCCAGGACCTCGGCTGAGATGCCCTCAGCTTCCACGCCGACGCGGACGGCCACGTCGAGCCACAACACCGGCCAGAGAATGTCATCCGAGTCTGAGATCTCGTCAGTCCCAATGATGATCGGCGGGCCGTAGTCGGTTGCAACCAACACGACACCGTCCTCTTCGGACTCCGCGTAGGCCCATTCCAACTGATCCAAGAGCCGGATTGTGAGCGAGTAGAGCTCTTCACTCGTCATGGTGTTCCTTTGTCGTCGCCACCGACGCGAGTCTGACGCCTCCGGCCGGCTCGGGGCATGCGCGGTTTCTACTGAGAGCCTCGCCTCGTCCGGGGCCCTCAACGTGGCGTAGAGGAAGCGCAAGCGCGTACGCAAGAAGTCGCGATCGCAGGACCGGGGCCCGGCACCCACGGCGAGCAGCCTTTGAATCGCCTCTCAGCGATCCATCCCAAGGCCCGGCCCGCGTCCGCCACTGAGTGCTCGCAGCCCAGCGAGCAGCCCAGCGAGTTCAAGTTCGTCGCCGTCCACCGCGACGCACTCGGGCTCACGGATCGTCGGTGTCGTTCGCGCCGGGTGCGCGCCCTCTCGGCCTGAACGCGCACGCGGGTGAGCGCGCCGTTGGCTGAGGTCGATCGCCAGGTTCTTGTGGCGTCGTTTGCCGAGGATCTCGCGCAGGCGTTCCCCGATCGGGTCCGGTTCGGGCTCCAGGCCAGGGAGTGGTTGTGCTTCCTGGGCGTGGGAGTGCAGGTAGAAGTGCGCTTCGTGGCGGTGGCGGGTGAGGGCGGTGTAGCCCCATTCGCGGTACAGGTCCTCGGTACCGAGGACGTGCGCGTAGTCGACGCTCGCACCTTGCAGAGCGTGCGCGGTGGTGGCGTAGGCGTGGTCCAGGTGCCCTGCGTCGAGGTAGGCGGCGTCGAGCGTGGTTGGCTCGCCCTCATCGGGTTGGATCGTGAGCAAGCGGCGCTCGAGGTCGATGCTGGTGATATGGCCGCGGGTGCCGTTGGTGACCTGGAGCTGGTGGTCGTTGCGGCGCGCGAGGACGCGGTCGCCCTGCGCGAACGTGCGCTCTCCGAAGGTGAGTTCGATGTCGCCTAGGCGCCGGTCGGCGTGCATGCGTTCCCGGGCGCGCCGGTTGAGGTCGGCGACGTCGCTTCGGCGGTGGGCGATCATCACCGCGTCGCTCCCGTCCTTCGCATGCTGCCACCAGTCCTCGACCATCCGCTCGCGGACCTTTCCAGGGGTTGGCGCGGTGTGGACGCGGTCGTGGTCGCGGTAGGCGCGTGCCCAGTCGCTGATCTTGCCGTGGCGCAGCGCCGCGAGCGCGTCGCGGTCCCACTCGTGCTGTTGGCGGCGCACGTCGTGCAGTTCGAGCGCGCCGATGCGTTTGCTGATCCCGGCAAGTGCGCCGCCGGCGTCGATCTCCGGGAGCTGACGATCATCGCCGACGAGGACGAGCTTGACGTTCGCCTGGGCGGCGTGGCGGGAGAGCTGGGCCATCGCGCGGGTGCCGACCATCCCGGCCTCATCCACGACGAGGACTTGGCAGGGCTCTGGGGCCCAGCCTTGGCTGAGGTCGCCGAGGAGCTTGGCGATCGTGATCGACGGGATCGCGGTCTGCTCCTGCAGCTCGCGCGCCGCCCGCGCCGACAGCGCACAGCCGACCACCGACTGCTCTGAGGCATCCCATGCCGCGCGGGCGGCTTCCAGCGCATAGGTCTTCCCGGTCCCCGCCGCGGCCCTGAGGACTTGGACGCCGTCGCCGCTGGTGGTGAGCGCGCGGACGGCGTGCTGCTGCTCGCCGGAGAGCTCAGGGCGCTCAGCAAGTGCCGCGTCGACGTGCGCGGCATCTACGACCGCGGTGCCGGTTCGCAGGCGTTGCTTGGCGCTGTCGACGAGTTCCTGCTCGGTCTCGAGCATCGAGGGGGTGCTGTAGCGCGGGCCGCTCGTCGGACTCGGGCTGGCCTCGTCGAGCTTGGTCGCGTGGGGGGATGCGAGCCAGCGGTCGGTGAGCTTCTCAATCCGCTCCACACTCGCGCCTGGCGTGTGGCGCTCACACCAGGCGCGCAGGACATCGCGGCGATCGAACGTGCTCGACTCCCTGGTCACGCCGGTCATCCCGCCGATCGAGCGCGCAGCAAGATCCAGGTCCGGTCCGGGATCGACAACCCGACGCCGCAGGATGTCCTGGAGGCCATCAGCCGTGAGCCCGTGCTCGCCCGCGCGCGCCAGCCACTCCTCCCTCAGGCGATTGACCGGGACGTTGTAGTCCTTGCGCTTGCGGGTTGCCAGCGCGGCGGTGCGGCTCGCTGCGCGTGTGTGTTCGCTGCGCTGTTCCATGCGGTCCTCGATCTCCATGCGCCGACGCGAGAAATGGCTGAGCACCCCTTCGTCGATGCCCTGGATCTCGGCCGTCCCCTTCTCCACCGGCCCCCACCCCAGGCCGAGCTCCTGACTGATCCGATGACGGAGTTCTGCGTGGTAGAGGTAGCCGGCGGTCCTTGCGTGCCTGTGGATCGACCGGCTGTCCAACGTCGACCAGCGACCCTCCGCGCGCGTCGTGTTCGCAACGACCGCATGGGTGTGCAACTGGGGATCCCCTGCGCGGCTGGTGCGGTGACGGAACGTCGCGACGACGAGCCCGTCGCCACGCAGGAACCGCCGGCCGCCCTTGCCGCGCCGCGCGAACGTCGCCTCACGCTCCAGATACCCAAGCGCCGCCGCGACCGCCTGGTCGTGCGCGTCACGCACAACCCCGGCCGTCCCGGCGTCGGCGAGACCGACCAAGACCGAGACGGACTTCGGTGCACTGAACGTCAGGTCAAACCCCGCGACATCATGCTTGCCCTGCGCCTCCCGCAACCGGCCTCCGCCATCCTTCGGCGCCGTGCCGGCGAGCACCGACGCGAACGCCTGATCATCGACGCGGCCGTCGAGCTCGAGCAGCTGCGCACCGCCCCCGGTCCACGCGCCGGGGGCCTCGCCGGAGCCCTGGTAGTAGTCCTCCCGGCCCTTGGCGACAGCGTCGGTGTAGTACCGCCCCGCCTCCGGCGACCCGGCGAGCTTTCCGATCGACAGCACACTCCTTAGTCGCACCAACCACCAAGTCACCCCCCTGCACCCGAAGGGGGTGCCACTGTGTGCCGGGTCGTTGGGCCTGTCTCTTCGGTGGCTGTCGGGGGACCGTTGCGGCCTGGGTCGCGGCACCTGCTGACGCTGAAGGACTGGCGGTTGTCTGGGTTCTGAGATGCGCCGAAGGACGGACTGCGGTGCCGGCGTGGATCCGGGGTTGCGTGTCGGTCAGCTGGTGGTGGCGAGTGGGAGCGCGGCGAGTTCGAAGCCGAGCGCTGGGAGGGCTGCGGGTTCGCCGCGGCGCTCGCTCTCGGCCACGTAGTCGGCGACGAGCGCGTCGAGCTCGCCGAGCCTCTCGAGCCCGCGCTCGACCAGGAAGCTCCGCCCCGTCCCGCTGGCGGGCTTGTCGGTGACGCGCACGATCCCGTTGATGCGTTGGCCGTAGAGGACGCGCTCGCCGGCGGGGAGCTGGTAGCGGGCGAGCTCAACGCGCTGCCCGACGATCGGGAGTGGGCGACGCATGACGTTCAGCTCCCCCAGCGGGCGCTCGAGCCCCAGCCGCTGGTCTCGTCCTCACGCACGCGCGTCGCGTCGAGGTCCTGGCTGGTGATCTCGTACCCCTGCTCGCGTTCGATCGCGCGCTCCAGGCGACTGTCGGGCTCCCCCTTGAGGAGCCGCTCGATCTCCCGGCTCGCCTGGGTCTTGGTCGTCGGGTACTGGAAGGTCTGGCCGCGCTGGCTGGCCAGGCTGCGCAGGTAGGCGAGCTGCCTGCGGGTTGGCTTGTCGTTGGTGCTCATGGTGGGCCTCCGGGTCGCGGGACGGGTCATGCCCGCGCGATGGCGGCCCGCGGCGCGGCGGGTCAATGCGCCAGCCCGACAGGGCCCCTGCCGGCCGCAGGCCGGTGGCGCTTGACGCGACGTGCCGGCGGGACGTCACGCTGGCGGGCAATGAACCCGGTTCCGTGATCCCGGTGCCCGCCACTACCCCGACGCCCGCACCTGCTTCAGAGTGCAGCGGGCGCGGTAGAGGTGCTTGTTGACGTTCGTCCTGCTCGCCCCGCAGTGCTTCTGAATCTCCACGTAGCTGTGGCCGGCCACCCGCAACGTCAGGTAGCAGCGCTGACGCTCCGGCAATGCCGCAAGCGCCTGCAGCGCCGCCCGTGCCTCACGTCCCTGCTGCGGATCGCTCGCCTCCTGCGGGACCGGGCAGCGCTCGTCGTCGAGG
The DNA here is from genome assembly GCA_037045385.1 of Baekduia sp. Taxonomy (GTDB): domain Bacteria; phylum Actinomycetota; class Thermoleophilia; order Solirubrobacterales; family Solirubrobacteraceae; genus Baekduia. The sequence continues at coordinate 46,359 of JBAOHN010000008.1, forward strand.
CTGAGCTCACGCCACTCGCGGTCGGAGAGGCGGTAGGCCTCGCGGATCGCGACCGTCGTCAGCCACGCCAGCACGGTCTCGCGCTCTGGCTGGGCGCGCAGCAGGATCAGCCACGCCTGCTGGCACGCGTCGTCGATCAGCGCGTCCGGGCCGTGAATGTGGCGGCGCAGCCTGCACCACAGCACGTCGTGGTGGCGGTCATACAGGGCGCCCTCATCACCCTGAAGTGGACGTGCTTCGACTGCCTGGGACATGGGATCTCCCTCCCGTCGGGGTCCCACCTGGTGGCGGGACCTGGTTGTCCGCCCCGAGCGCACACGCGAATGCGTGTGCCACCCTCGGGCGGCAACCAGACCCGCCACCGTGCCCGCGCCCTTAGGCCGCCGCGGCCACCGCCGGCGCCTGGGTGAGCAGCACGTCCTCCAGGCGCGAGCAGATCCGGTCAACCAGGCCGGCGCAGCACTCCAGGACGCTCAGCTCGGCCTCCTGAGCCCACGAGGTCATGTACGGGATCGAGAACGCGAGCGTGTCGAGGCCGATCTGCTGGCAGACCGTCAGCGTCACCGACTCCACGACCAGCTCCTCCTGCTCGTAGTCGAGCGCGGGGTCACTCTCGCGGCGCTCCGCGCGCACCAGTGCGTGCGCGAGCTCGTGCACCAACGTGCGGACGCTCGCGTTCGCATCAACGCCCGCCCTGCAGCGCGATGCGCCCCGCGTCGGGCTGAATGTAGCCGCCGACGCCCTCGCGCAGCGCCTCGTACCCGACCGAGTAGCCGAGCGTCGTCGCGAGCTCGCCGAGCGGGACGAGCAGGGCGGCGAAGTCCTCGCCGGCGACGCGCTCGATCGGCGGCTCGAGATCCGCCGGCTGCGCCGGCGGCGGGAGCTCCTGGACCTGGGAGCGGTCGAACACCGCGACGAGCTTGAAGAACGTCCGCGGCCGCTCACCCTGCTTCGCGCCGCTGCGCTCCCACTCCGCCAGCTGCTTCTTGGACGGCGGGCACGGCGCCCAGATCCACAGCGCCCGCGACCCCTTCACCACGCAGTACCCCAGCTCCAGCCACTTGCGAAAGCCGGCGACATGCGTCGCCTGCGGGCACTGCATCGCGATCAGCAGCTGGTTGCCCAGGCTGTAGCGGCGAAACAGGCGGCGCGTGCGCAGCCACTGATGCCACCCCGCGCTGCTGCGCAACGCCTCGACCGCCGCGACCTGCAACACGCGCTCGCGCTCCCGGCGCGCCGCCCGCGCCTCATCCCGCTCGCACCCGCGCTGCGGGCTCGTCTGACTGGCCATGCCAACACCCCATCTCGGGTCCTGGCCCCACCCCGCTGGCGGGGCCGATCCCCGCCGACCCCGCACCCGCGCAGCGGGTGCGACCATGAGGCGGGATCGGCCCGGCGGCGGGGTGGTCTTCGCATCCGGCGCTCCTCGCGTGGTAGTTGCGCGGCGATTACTGTCAGATTGCCCGCCGTGGGTCCGACTTCTGCAAACCGTGAGCCCTGAACCGACGCCATGAGCCACCTCATCCCCCGGGCGGCGCGCCAGGACGGCTGTGCTCGCCGCTGCGTGATGGCACGCCGGGATCTTGCACACGTCGGACCGACCCCCAACGGGGACACCCGACCTTGGTTCACACGGTCGGCACTTGACCAGATCGACGGCCGACGGCGATAGCGCGTGGCCGAGGCTTGCGAGACAGCACAGTCGTTCTTCGGGTGGCTCGACTACGACGAGCGTGACGCACAGCGAATGCGGGAAGTGTTCGCCGCGTTCGACGACAAGGACACCATCGACTCGCTAGGTCTCGGTGTGATCCGCGACTCGATCTCGGACCAACTGTTCCCCGGTATCTCCACGATCCAGACCCGAGCCCGGTACTTCTTGTTCGTTCCGTGGGTGTGTCAGATCCTCGAAGCGGAACGGGTGTCACCACCGCGGTTTGCCGCTCGGCTGCGGGAACTGGAGGTGGCGCTGATCGAGTCACTCCGACAGATGGAGGGCCCGAATCGAGGTGTGATCGGCTACCGGGCGCGCAAGCGACTGACCCGGTTGCCGTCGACGGTCTACTGGAATGGCCTCGGTACGTTCGGCATCCGTCGCCTTGGACTTTCGACCGCGGAGTACCGCTCGTTCGTCGTCCGGTACGGGAACCTTCAAGCGTCGGTTCAGGTGGACGACGATGGCGAGCTGATCACCGGCCAGCCTCGCATGTGGGACCAGTTGCCTCCCGCACCCGAGGGATTCCCCAATCAGCCGATCTCCTTGCGCCTCACCCAAGAGGAGGCCGAGTATCTGGCCGGCCGGTTCATGACCGCGCGGCCCGAATCGATGATTGCCGAGCTCGCTCGGGACCTGACGATCGACAGGGGCGCCCCGATGCCGTGGGAGGTCCAGCTTCCGGGAGTGCCACCACGCCTGGCCGAGGTACTTCGCCACGCCCAGAATTTCTCGGAGCTGATGGAGGGCGCGCAGGCCCTCTACAACCTCCTTCTGGCGCGCCGGGCAGAGCAGGTCCTTGGGCACGACCACAGTGACCTGATTGAAGAGCTGGCCGGCGAGCTCGTCGAGTGGGCCACGACCATGAGCGCCAGACGGACGGAGCTCGCGACGTGGATGGCATCAGAGGAATTCTGGTTCCTGATCGAGCGGGCCACCAGGGTGCCAACACCGACGCGACGGTTCGTGCTCGCCTGGTCCGAGATCGCCCTTAACCGACCCGACGCCGTAGCCGAAGACGCCGACGCAGCGTTGCTGGTGACCGAACGGGAACGGCGCCTCAAGGGGAAACTGGCGCGGCTCACCGAGCCACGCGCGTTGGAGAACTGGAACGGAGATCCGTTCAGCGTGGGTCAGATGACCTTCCGGTGGGCGAACGCCAGACAGATCCTCGATGACCTTGACGACTTCGAGGAGCCGTAGGTGCTCGCCCCTGACTCCCGTCTCACACTGCTGGACGCGCTTCGGCCACCCGCCGGGTACCAGCTCGGCTGTGCTGTCGGCACAACGTTCTCGCTCAACCTCGATGCGGCGCTCACCGCACCCGCGGCGTTCGCCCTGCATGCCGTGGCTGACGCCGTCGACCAGCGCGACGTTGAGCCGCTCGAGTTGCTCGACTCGATCCGCCGCCACGCGGGCCTCTACACGGTGTTCTTTCAGGCGGGACAGATCCCGGTTCCGACCCAGCGGCGCCTGTTCGCCTACCTCGAAGGTGCGCTCGTACCGGTGACCGCTCCGGGCGGTGGCGTGTTCCATCCAAAGGTCTGGGTGCTGCGCTTCGACGGCCCCGAGATCTCCTCCATCTACCGGTTGCTGTGCGCGTCGCGGAACCTCACGCTCGACCGCTCCTGGGACACGATCCTGCGCCTCGACTCACTCGGAACAGACGAGCCGGTGCAGCGAGCGTTCGACGGGGCTGGCCTCACGCGGTTCGTTCGAGCGCTCCCGGGCCTTGCCGTCGGCGGCCTGGCCGAGGACCGACGAGTCCGCATCCTCGATCTCGCCGACGCGCTCGACACGGTGACCTGGGCGCTCCCACCGCAGGTCGAGGCTGGTCGGTGCATCCCCATCGGGCTTGACGGGCCGGTCAAGCCGCCCTTTCCCCCAATCGCCGATCAGGTCGCGGTCATCTCGCCTTTCCTCACGAGCGGTCTGCTCAGGCAGCTCCCGGCCTGCAGTGGCCGGCGAGTGCTTGTATCCCGCCCTGACCAGCTCGACGCGTGTGCCACCGCGGCCCAGGGCAAGTTCGACGAGATCTACGCCCTCGACCCCGACGCCACCCCCGTGGCCGACGTCACACCTGGCGCCGCAGACGCGTCGGACGAGCGGCGAGACGTAGCTGCGACATCAGCAGAGGACCCGGGCGTGCCGTTCGAAGGCCTGCACGCGAAGGTCTTTGTCTTCGACCGCGCGTCGAAGACAACGGTGCTGACGGGATCAGCTAACGCGACCACCGCTGCGTTCAGCGCAAACGTCGAGTTCGCCTGCGAGCTCACGGGACCCCGGCGCGCCCTGGGGGTTGACGCGCTCATGGCCGAGCCCGCCAAGGAGATCCAGACCCTGCGTTCGTTTCTCGTGCCGCACTTGTTCACCGACGGCGACGAGACCGACGAAGGCGAAGACCTTGCCGAGGATCTGCTCGACCAGCTTCGACGGTCCATCGCGGCGGTGCCGATCACGGCGCGGGCCATCGAAACCGACGGCGACCGGTTCGAGATGGCATTCACCACCGAGGCCACGTTGCCGGCGCTCGACAGCGGGGTCGACTGGCGCTGTTGGCCGGTCACTCTCAACGAGGCCAGCGCAACCAACGTCGTCGACCGTCAGCCCCTCGACGTGCGCTTTCCGGTGTCGTTCGAGGGCATCACGGCGTTCCTCGCCAACGAGCTGCGCCTGGGTGACACCGTCACCCAGTTCGTGCTCACCGCGGAGCTGGTCGAGGCCCCTGAGAACCGCGACACCCGGCTTCTGCGGATCCTGCTCGGCGACGCCGAGCGGTTTCTCCGCTACCTGCTGATGCTGCTGAGCGACGCCGCTTTCGAACGCGAGGGTCTCGCCGACCTCCTCGACGCCCTGGAAGGCGCCGAGGGCGGCGAGTGGCAGCACGCCGCCGCATCGCTGCCGCTCCTCGAGGCGCTCCTCCGCACGCTTGCCAGCGATCCCGAACGACTCGACCAGGTCCAGCGGCTCATCGACGACCTGCGAGCCGACGCCGAGGGAGACGCGCTACTCCCGCCCGGGCTGGTCGAGATCTGGGAACCAATCTGGGCGGCCGCCGAGGAGCAACGTCGGTGACCGCGACTCCCCCCGCCGACGAGGTGCTGAGCACGCTCCGCGCGTTCCAGCGCCGAACCGCAAGGTACGCGTTCAGCCGACTGTTCCATCCAGATGCGCCGAGCGTGCGGTTCCTCGTCGCAGACGAGGTCGGTCTCGGCAAGACGCTCGTCGCCAGGGGCGTCATCGCTCAGGTGGTCGACCACCTGAGCGGTCTCGGAGACAAGCGGGTCGACATCGTCTACATCTGCTCCAACGCTGCGATCGCCCGCCAGAATCTGCGCAAGCTCAATATCGCCGGCGACGACGCCGTCGTTGAGGCCGACCGGTTCACCATGCTCACCAACGAGGTTCACCGCCTCGAGAAGCGGTCGCTGAACCTCGTCGCCGTCACTCCGGGCACCAGCCTCGAGTTCGGCTCCAGTGCTGGCAAGTTCCCGGAACGCGCGCTGCTCTACGCGGTCCTTCGACGGGTTTGGGGCGAGGACGCCATGCGCGGAAGCGGAGCCGAACGCGTCTTCTACCTCGGCATCAGTGACGACAAGGCTGCCCGACGCCGGCTCCGGGACAAGGCCGCCCGGATGCGACCCTCCTCGTCAGTCATCGCCGCGTTCCGCCAGCAGATCCGCCGGCTCAATGAACAGCGCCGCCTCGACGATCGCCCCACCCTCAGGGTCGAGTTCAATCGTCTCGCCCGCACCTTCCACTACAAGGACGGCTACACCCAGAAGGATCGCGAGCAGCGGAACCGCTTCATCGTCGAGCTGCGCCAGGCACTTGCCACCGTCGGCATCGAAGCGCTGCAACCGGACCTGGTGATCCTCGATGAGTTCCAGCGGTTCCGCTCGCTCCTCGACCGGACCAACCAGAGCTGGGCCACCCGCCTCGCGCACGAACTGTTCGACTACCGCGAGCCAGCCACGGGCCGGCCCACGCGAACCCTGCTGCTGTCGGCGACGCCGTACAGGCCCTACACGACGGCGAACGACGCCGAGGGCGACAACCACTTCGAGGACTTCCTGGCCACCGCGCGTTTCCTGCTCGATGACGACCTCGCCGCCGAGGCACTCGGCGACGACCTACGTGACCTTCGCCGATCGTTGCTGGTGCTCGACCGTGATGGCGGTGCGACCGCGGCGCTGGCCTGCCAGCGGGTCGGCGACCGGCTCCGACCTGTCATGGCCCGTACAGAGCGTCTCGCGTCCACCCCTGACCGCAACGGCATGCTCGCCGATGCCACCACCCAGGTCAGCCTCGAACGCACCGACATCGACGGCTACCTCACCGCCGCCCACGCCGCCGATCTCCTGGGGCAACGCGATGTCGTCGAGTACTGGAAGTCCGGGCCGTATCTGCTGAACTTCATGGAGGGTTATGCCCTCAAGCACGCCTTCGACGACTTGGCCGATGGCGGGCCCGCCCCGACCGGGTTGCGCGATCTGATTGAACAGGGCAGAGGTCTGCTCGATTGGGGCGAAGTCGCCGAGTACGGGAAGGTCGACCGTGCCAACGCCCGACTCCGAGCGCTGTCCGCCGACACGATCGGACGTGGCATGTGGCAGTTGCTGTGGCTTCCGCCAGCCCTCCCGTACTACGACGCCGACGGCGTCTTTGACGTGCACGAGGCCCGCACGTTCACCAAGCGCCTGGTGTTTTCGTCCTGGCACCTCGTACCCAAGGTGATCTCGGCGCTGCTCAGCTTCGAGGCCGAACGGGCCATGTTCAACGCTGCAGGCGAACTCGACGCACGACCCTACGACGAGTTCAGTCAGCGGCCAGACCGGCGTCTCGACTTCCGCGTCAACGCCGAGACGGGCCGCCTCGAAGGCATGCCCGTGCTGCTCCTCGTCGTGCCGTTCGTGGAACTCGCGCGACTCGCCGACCCGCTCGCTCTGGCCTCCGGACTGGGCGGGAAGGGGCGTCCCCGGCGAACGGAGGTCGAAGCGGCCGCCCGAGACGCGATCACTGCCGCGCTCGGACCGCTGGTCGCGGGCCGCCCCGCCACCGGCCAGGTCGACCAGCGCTGGTACTGGGCCGCGCCCCTCCTCCTCGATCATCGAGCCAACCCCGAACGCACTACCGACTGGTGGTCTCGCGAAGCGTGGCCGAGCCTGTGGAGCGCGGATTCCTCCGACGACGCCACCGGCGGGGCGTTCTACCGGCACCTCGAGGCCGCACAAGACCTTCTGGAAGGGGACGACGAGCCGCTCGGCCGGGTCCCCGACGACCTTGTCGATGTGCTGGTCGCCGCCGCGTTGGCCGGGCCTGCAATCTGCGCTCTGCGTTCCCTCTGGCGGATCACCGAGAGCTCCGACGATCGTGACCCGATGATCTTGGCGGCCGCCGCCAGGACGGCCTGGGGATTCCGTTCGTTGCTCAACGGTCCCGACGCCACCGCCGTCGTGAGGGCAGCGACCGGCATCGATGTCCACTGGCGGGCCGTCCTTGAGTACGGCATCGTCGGCCACCTCCAAGCGGTGCTCGACGAGTACCTGCACGTCCTCAAGGACTGGCGAGGCTTCCTCTCGGATGCCGGCCCGAGCATCGTGAGTGATCTCGCCGAGACCGCCGTCAGCGCCCTCAGCCTCCGCACCGTCAACTACGTCACCGACATCCCGCGCATCGACAACGGCGGCGTCGCCGTCGATCGCCACACCATGCGCGGTCGGTTCGCGATCCGCTTCGGCGATCAGGCCATCGAAGGCGAGCAACGCCAGCAGCGAGCACAGCAGGCCAGCCACGCGTTCAACTCGCCGTTCTGGCCGTTTGTGCTCACCACCACCTCGATCGGCCAGGAGGGACTCGACTTCCACCTGTACTCCCACGCTGTCGTTCACTGGAACATCCCCAACAACCCCGTCGACTTTGAGCAGCGAGAAGGGCGCGTCCACCGCTACAAGGGACACGCCATACGCAAGAACGTCGCCCACGCCTGTTGGGGGGCTGCCTTCATCGATCCAGCCGCCGACCCGTGGGCTGCGATGTTTGAAGCGGCCGCTGACCGCGCCGACACGGACGGTGAGCTCCAGCCGTACTGGGTCTTCCACCCAGACGGCGCGCCTGCCCGTATCGAGCGCCACGTCCCCGTTCTGCCACTCAGCCGCGACGCCAGCAAGCTCGATCGACTCCTCAAGGCCGTCGCCACCTACCGGCTCTCGTTCGGTCAACCCCGCCAGGAAGAGCTCATCAGCTACCTCGCAGGTCGGGTTCCCGACGACGAACTCGCCACAATCATCGACCGCCTGAAGGTCGACCTGACCCCAGCGGAGATCAGCTGACCCGGGCTCGATACACCGCGCGCAGGACCCCAGATAACTCGTTCAGGTCCCGCACACCTCCCGTGCCTGACACAGCATGTTCACGAGGCGCATGTCTTCCACCGTCGCGCACCGAGCGGTGAAGAGCCGCGGTGAGCACACGATCACCGCGAGCGCTTGCGCCCGCGAGATCGCGACGTTCAGCCGGTTGCGGCTGAAGAGAAAGCCGAGCCCCCGCGACACGTCCTCGCCGGAGGACGCCGCCATCGAGAAGAAGACAATCGGCGCCTCCTGTCCCTGGAACTTGTCCACGGTGCCCACCCGCGCTCCCTCGGGCAGAGCCGCCTTGAGGCAGCGCACCTGCGCGTTGTAGGGGGACACCACGAGGATGTCCTCGAGGGATAGCTCGCGTTCGTCTCCGTCGCGATCGATGAACCGCCCGCCGCCGAGTAGACCTTGGACGCCGTCCGCGACGGCCGCCGCCTCTTCCTCGGAGCGGGTCCGGTTGTCCTCGTGCTCGGGATGCAACATCCGCAGCCCCGTTCCCTCGAGCGCACCGGGGCTGACGATCCGCTGGTGGGCGCAGCCCGGTTCGGACGTCAGCCGGCCGTCGTACATCGTGCGCGAAACGAAGTCGCAGACGTCGGGATGCATACGCCAGCTCACGTCAAGCAGAACGCCGCGGTCGGGAGGGATGGTGTGCTCGCCGGCAAGCATGTGCTCGAGCACGGACGCGCCGGAGGCGAGGGCGTGCGTTCCCTGTGAGACGTGGGCCAGCTGCTGGGGGTCGCCGAGCAGCACCACGCTCCGGGTGCCCTGGACGATCGCGATCGCGTCGGCGAGCGAGACCTGGCCCGCCTCGTCGACGAGCAACACATCGACCGACTGGCGCGCCTCTTCGCGCGCCCAGTACCACGCTGTTCCGGCACGGAGCAGCACCGGTCCGTCCGACTCGTCGAGGGCCTTGGTGCAGACGATGCGGTCGCTCTCATAGCGGTTGTCGCCGTCGGTGTCCTTGCGCCAGCCGCGGAACTCGATGCCGAGTTCGTCGGCCGCATCGTCCACGGCTTCGAGCAGGTTGTTGATCGCCTTGTGGGAGGTCGCGACCACGCCGACTCGCCGGCCGAGATCCATGAGCCGCACGGCAAGGCGTGCGCCGGTGTAGGTCTTCCCGCTGCCCGGAGGCCCCTGCACGGTGAGGGTGCTCTCGTCGAGTCCGTCGACCTGCTGTACGAGCCGGTCGAGATCGACCGCGCCGCTCGTCAGCGGAGGCGTTCCCGCGTTGAGTCGAGGGGCACGGCCGAGCAGCAGGTCCGTACCGGCGTCGCGCTGGCCCAACCCGTTCTCGGCGAGGCGCTGCGCCCATTCGAACAGCGCGTCCTCCTGCGCGTCGCACGCGTACGGGCCACCCGGCGCCAGCGCGAGCGGCGGCGTGTCCCCCTTGCCCTTTCCGCGCCTCACCACCACGGTTCTTGCCGCCTCGTCGATCTCCATGATCTGCGCGCCACACTCGGCAAGCGGGTCATCCACGCCACCTGGCGAGAGCTTGAACTCCTGCGCCGGGAAGGCCATGCGCCACTCCCACGACTTCCCGACGTCGTCGGTTTCGATCAGGGTGAGGTCGCCGAGCGCCTCTGGATCCTCATCGCGCAGCTGCTCCATGGTGCGTTCGCGGCGGGCGAAGAGCGCCCACCACCCCGGCTTGGCCTCTCTCGCGTGATATCCGGAGAGGAGGAACGCGAGCCGGCGCGCGCGGTCGTCCTCGGTGTCGTCCGCCTCCGAGTCCGGCAGACCGACCGTGAGGGTCGCGCGGAGTTCCTCCAGCCGCTGCTGCCGCAGGAGCTGACGGTCGCTGAGCTCGCTCGGCGGCTCCGGGGCGAGCGCCGCCAACTCCACGTCGAACGCGGCCTCGACCTGTGGGCGCAGCGCCCACAGCCAGTCCTGCAACGCGGCCGTGCTGCGCACATCGTCCTCGTTGTAGACCGCGATCTCCTCGAGCCACTCGGCGTTGCCGTCCTCGAGGTAGGCCTGCCACCGCCGCAGGGAGCCGATCGCGGTCTCGTCCTGCCGGCGCTGGAACCCGAACACGGCTTCCATCGGCTTGAGCCCGTACGACTCGACGCCGGCTCGGAGCGTCTGGCGAGTGATGCCGTACAGGTCCACGAAGACCTTGCGGCGGAGAAGGTCGTCGAGTTCCTCCTCGCGCGTGGCGTGCCGCGCCACCAGGCGCTTCAGGGCCACCGGCTCGTAGCTGTTGTAGTGATAGACGTGCAGGTCGGGGTGGCGCTCAAGGCGCTCGGTGAGCCAGTCGATCCAGTCCTCGAGCGCCGCGCGCTCCGCGGCGCGGCTCGTCGCCCAGCGCGGCTCATAGCGCACGCCGTCCTCGGCGTCGTACAGCGTGCCCCAGAGATACTCAAGACCTTCGTCGCCCCAGTTCGGATCGCCCTCGAAGTCGAAGTGGACGTCCCCGGCGGAGGGCGCCGGCAAACGGCTGAGACCGCGATCGTGTGCCGGCTCGAGCAGCTCGATCTCGGGAACCGGCTTGCCGCGGCTGGCCACCTGCAGGCGAGCCTGAGCCCGGAGGTTGTCGAGCGTCTCCCGCTGAAGCCGAGGAACCATGACGTCGTCCGGAACCGCAGCCAGGTCCGTGACCCGGTGGACCCCGGACTGCTCGAGCTTGAGGCCCTGGGCACGCGTGAGGTTCGCGGTCAGCGAGAGGTGGTCGTCTGCGCGCCGCTTGTCACGACAGACGTGCCACCAGTGGCAGAAGCCGCACGCCGCCACCGGATAGGGGTATGCAGGGTCGCCGCGCTTCATCAGCTCGCCGAAACGCGCTACGAACTCGTCACGGATTCCGACGGCGTATGCCTCGAAGTCGGCGGGGGTGTATGCGGGCTCCTCACCCGAGCCGAGGAAGAGATGCATCCGCTGCGGCCGCAGTCCCTGCAAACGCTCGAGCTCGTCGGTGTAGAAGAGCAGCTGGTGAATGTGTGACGGCTTGGCGTTCCGCGTCAGCTTCGCGTCCTTGACCTCGTAGCTGAAGTCGCCGAGATCGGACGGCGTGGCGACGCGGACGAGGAAGTCCGGATAGCCGACCCAGCGGCCGTTGTCGAAGCAGCCCTGAACGATCACGTCGTGGCCGTTGCGCAGCGCATCGACGGTCGCCGCGGCGCGCTCGGCGGCCTTGGCGCCCGGCAGCGTCAGGTCGATGACATCCAGGCCGTCCTCTTCGAGGCGCGCGACCACCTGTTCCTCGTGGCGCTCGCCGCGGTCGAAGAGGAAGGACATGTTGGGAGGCCTGCGCTCCGCGTCGAGTTCTCCTCGGCGTTCGAGGATGTCGAGATGCGTCCGGAACTCGCAGCCGAGGAAGCGATTCAGGGCACTCGGCGAGAGGACGGTGGCATGACCTCCGTCTGCCTTCTCGTTGCGTTCCAGACGCCAGTCACGCTCGTCGGGTTCATGCTCTGCCGTGTCGTCGTGCGTCATGGTCACTGGCTGATCGACTCGCTCACCTGGGTGTCTGTTGGAGTCCTGGACTCACTGTTTCTCGCCGGCCGACTTGGTGAGGCGAGGAGCGTAACGGGCGGCATCAGAACGGAATCCCATCATCGCCCTCGTCCAACTGCTCGGGCGACCACACCGGCCGCTCCATGCCGGAGCCCAGGAACCCGATCGCGTACTCGCGGCCCAGCTCGGTGCGGGCGCGCCGCCACAGCGCGGCTGCACGCTCGTCGAGGGAGCAGCGATCCAGTTCGCTCTCAAAGCGCTCGAAACCGCGACGCCCCGGGCCGTCCTCGGCCTGGAGCTCCGCGTAGGCCGCGCGCAGCTCTCGCAGCGCCCGCGCGAGCTCCTCGGGCATCGGCAGCTCCTCGGCCGCGATCGGACCGATCTGCGCCGTGGGATCCCACCAGCGCATGTCCGCGGTGCCGTCGGCCACGAGGACCAGCCTCCGGCGGGTCGGCCGCACCGGGCGCTGGAACCGATCGGGCGCACAGGTATCGACGGCGACGAACGCCCGATGGAAGACGAGCACGTCGAGGCCGTCACGCCGGCCGTCGTCCGGGGAGCGGTCCTCGGTGAGGACGAGTGCGGACTGCTCGAGCCCGCACTCGAGCGCGGCACCCACGACACGGGCGGCGCGGTCGAGCAGTCGCCCGGCGCGCCGCAGGCTCTCGGAATCCCAGACGCCCACCTCCGGGTCACTGGGGTCGTGGTTCTCCGAAACGAGGCGGACGGATGACCCGGGGTCGAACGCGTCGCTCTGGAGCGCCTCGTCGTCGTCCTCGTTCACGGCGACCGATGCAACGCGTGCACCGTAGGCGGCGAGCAGCGGGTCACCGCGGTCGATGATCGGGCCATCGGGGATCCGCAGCCGGAACCCGTACTCGAAGCTGCCGTATTCGGCAGGAGTCCGGGACGGGACGATGGGCTCAAGACTCAGGTGCAGCGGTGACGAGGAGCTCACACCGTTGGGTCGCGGCGCCGGCGGGCGGTCTGACGTCCCTACCGGGGCCGCTGCAGCTCGAGCAGCGTCGCCCAAACGTCGCCGTAGACGTGCGCGCGATCGGCGCCCTGGCGCTCGGCGACGGCGTTCTTGAAGTTCGGGTAGTCGATTTCTCGCGCGAGCTGCGCGGCGGCGCTCGCCCACACTTCACGGGTGACCGAGGCCCGGAAGCGGTAGTCGCGCTCCGGTGTCTCCTCGACCTCCAGGCCGGGCACCAGATCGGCGAGCGACTCCAGATCCTCGCGCACACGCGCGCGCACGAGAAGCCGATCTCGGTCGTGGAAGTCTTCAACGATGGAGTAGAAGCCGCGGGTCGTCACGAGCCACATCAGGCCGCATCCTCCTGGTCGTCGTCGAGCTCAGCAAGGAGCTCGGCCGCGTCGGTCTCTTGGTCGGTGGGCTCGAGTGCGAGCGCGCGCCGGTAGGCCGTGCGTGCTTCGTCGAGCTCGCCGATCGCCTCGGCGGCCTTGCCGTACCAGCACCAGTTCCACGCACCCGCCGGCGCAAGCTCGGCGTAGTAGCGCAGGTGCCGGTAGGCCTCACGGAATCGACCGAGGTCGTAGAGCGTGTAGCCGAGCGCGAAGTGCGCCATGCAGTCCCCGGCCTCCAGGCACGAGAGCCAATACGCGAGCGCCTCCCGGCCGTCCGCGTTGACGCCGGCGCTGAAGTACACGCGGTTGATCGTCGGCTCCTCGCCGAACAGCGCACGGGCGGCGAGCACTGTCTCGCCGACGGTGGCAGCGCTGAGCCCGAGCTGCGGCACGTGGAAGCGCGGGCCGTCCCAGACCTCGTCCAGGTCGCGCGCCTCCTCGTCGAATGTCGAGAGCGCGGTGATCTTGAAGCCGACCTCGCGGCCGCCGGGCGCGTCGAGCAGGAAGCCGATGTGCTCGCTCGCGCCGCGCCAGGTGTCCTTCGGCTGGCCGTCGTCGATGCGCCCGAACTCGAGCGCAATCAGCCAGTCGTAGTCCGGCAGGTGGTTCAGGTAGAGCCGGACGTCGCTCAACGCAGCCGCCTGCGCGACGGCCGCGCCACGCCGCCGACAACCTCGTCGCGGTGGTCCGAGCTCGGGAACGCGCACAGGGCGATCAGCTCGTTTTCGAGCGAGAGGCTGCTGCCGACGACCTGCGGCCCGACCAGCGTGTGGGCGTCACCGAGCCCGGGCGTCGGCACGGGCTGGCGCGACGCGGTCAGCGCGCGGGCGAAGAACGCTCCGGCGACGGTGGGGTCGGCGACCTCGCCGCGCACCCGGCGGACGGACAGCGCGTCGAGCGCGTAGCCGCGGACTAGGCGGTCGTGCAGCGCCGCGAACACCTCCGGCCGGCTGACGACGTCCAGCGCGATCGGCGCGCCGCCGACGCATGCGAGCGCGCCGACCTGATGGACAGCGGGCTCGATGTCGTCGGCGAGCGCGCCGATCTCCCCCCGGCGCTGCTCGAAGAGATCTCCGAACTTCGAGCTCTCCGAAGCAACGCCGAAGCGCTGGAGCCGCGAGCCGACCTCCTGCCAGACCTCGCCCTGAGCGGGCCTGGCGGCGAGCCCCCGCTCAGCACTGCGCAGGGCGGACTCACGCTTGGCACGCCGCAGCGACGGATCGTCCGCGTGCGGCGCGGGCCGGAAGTGCTCGTCGTGGCGGCGCCCATCCCAGCGACCGGCCTCGACGCAGCTCACCGGGACCTCGATCTGCGCGCCGGCGGCGACCAGCACGTTGCTGTCCATCGTGCGGTCCTGCTGGGCGCCGAGCACCTGCTCGCCCTCGTACAGCAGGAACGCCCGGTCGGTCGGGTTGCCGACGAGCAAGTGATTCACGGACGCGCCGCGGTCGAGCTCCTTGACGAACGCGCCGAGCTCGACCGAGACCGAGAAGGTGCGGTAGTCGAGGACGGGCGTGGGGCCGAAGACGGGGAAGACGGCGAGCGGGCCGGCGGTCTTCGGCGCGCCGAGGGTGAGCTGGGCGGTTTCGGTGGTCATGTTGGTGGGTCGCCGACGACCGGCGGCGTCTGACATTCGCTTCGCGGTATGCGAGTGTCAGACCGTGCAGGCCGCCGGCGACCAGCCCCTAGTGAGAACGAACGAAGGCGAGTATCTACGCCGGTTCCTGGTCGCCCGCGCCGTGGGCAACCGGGACGAGATGCGCGTGTGGTGGGAGGCGCTGATCGCCGCGAACTTCGACCGCATCCGCGGGTTCGTCGCCGCGGAGTCCCGCGGCCGGCTCTCCCATGACGAGCTGCAGGAGGCCGTTCAGCGAGCCCTCATCAAGCTCGCCCAGCGGATGGTCCTGACGTTCAAGGGCACCTCGATGGGCGAGTGGGTCAAGGCGACCCGCACGCTCGTCCACGGCGTGTGCATCGACGTCCAGCGCGACGCGGAGCGCATCAGCAAGCGCGAACGTTCGCTCGAGGCCGGCTGGAGCGATCCCGACGAGGGCCGCGGCCGCTACGACAAGGAGATCGCACGTGACGCCGAGGACGCTGAGCTGCTGAAGGACGACCTCGAGGACGAAGAGGCCGCCTTCCGCCTCGGCCGCGACTTCCTCGATTGGGCGCTCCCCCAGCTCAGCCCACGCCTGCGCGAGGTGATGGAACTTGACCGACAGAACGTTCCCGTCGAGGAGATGCAGGAGCGTCTCGGCGTCAAGCGGGACGTGATCTACGCGGCACGAAGCCGCGCCCTGAAAGAGCTGGCGAAGCTCCTGGAGGAGTACGAGTCATGACGAGCACCGAGAAGGCCCTCGGCGAGTTCATCGACGCCTGGAAGGCCGGCGAGCGACCGCAGGTCGACGACTACCTCCAGCGCGTGCCGAAGTCCGACCGTGACGAGCTGGCCGAACAGCTGCTCAGCTGGCTGTCGGTCGCGCCCACGCCCCCGTACGACGAGGCGACGCGCGCGCAGATCGCAGCTGAGCCCGCCGTGCTGGCCGCGGTCGATGCGCTCGACGCCGTCGTCCTGCCGCTTCCCGAGCGGGTGGCGACGCTCCGCTCCAGAGCCGGGCTCGCGATCACCGACGTTGCATCGCGGTTGGCCGCAGCGTTCGGCCTCGGCGGCCAGGAGGCGCGAACGGCGACCTACCTCGAGCAGCTCGAGGACGACGAGCTCGATACATCGCGGCTTTCGCAGCGACTGCGTGATGCGCTCGCGTCGATCCTGGGCGCCGACCCGGACCTGCTCGCCCCCTCGCCAGCGTGGTCGGCGGGTCCGGCTCAGGCATCGCCCGCGATGTGGCGGGCCGACGAGGCACCGGACGCCGAGGTCGCCGAAGCCTTCGAGCAATTCGCCGCGGCCGCGATGGCTCCCGCCCCGGAGCCGATGGACGAGCTCGACCGGCTCTTCCTCGGCGGACCGAACGCCTGAGCAGCCTGGCGTCAGGCCCCGAGCAACCCGGCGCGGGCGGCGAACGCCTCCGGGTCAGCGCCGATCCGGCGC
Source organism: Baekduia sp. (assembly GCA_037045385.1). Classification (GTDB taxonomy): domain Bacteria; phylum Actinomycetota; class Thermoleophilia; order Solirubrobacterales; family Solirubrobacteraceae; genus Baekduia. The sequence continues at coordinate 62,308 of JBAOHN010000008.1, forward strand.
GCGACCTCATCGGCTGACGCAGCGCCGGCGAGCAGCGCCGCGAGCGCCGAGTGCTCGATCGCCGGCGACAGGCGCGGGAGCCCTTCGTCGGCGATCCGCGCCAGCGCATCGTCGGGTGTCGAGGGGTCCAGGCGCTCCCACACCTCCTCGTGCATGCCGGCGTCGATCTCGTCCTTCAGGCGCAAGTAGCGGCTGGTCAGTCCCAGGGTGTTGAGCCGGTAGAGCGCAGCGATGGTCGATAGCCCAAACCGCGCAGCCACCTCCACAACCGTCTCGAGCGTCGGCTCAACGCTGACCATCACGCGGACCCCCTCGGCCGGCGCGAGGAACTCCGCCGCGAAGGCGTTCGCCTGAACCTCGCGACTGTCGGTGCTGGCGCCCGAGACCGTCTCGAACGTGTCGACCGCCACACGCCCGTCGTGCCCGCAGCGGATGTGGCCGAACTCATGGGCGAGCGTGAACCGCTGGCGCGCGGGAAGCTGCACACCGTTCACCCACACGATCCACCCCTCGCCCGCCGGCGTGACGCAACCGGCAATCCAGTCCGGCAACTCGCACAGCACCACCGGCGTTGCGGCCGTCACCTCGATCGCCGTCAGAAGGCACGGGATCGGTTCGGCCGGGTCGAGCCCGAGTGCCGCACGCGCCTCGCGGGCGCGCTTGGCGCCGGTATTCGTGTCCTTGCTGGCCACGGCGCAATCGTGACGGACCGCCGGGCAAGGTGTCAGATGCAGCTCGCGCTGAGCGACTCAGAAATAGATGAACGTCGGAGACACGATCTCGATCGCAGACCTGATCACGGCCTGGCGCGACGGCCTGCCACCCGCACGCGCCACGCCGGACGCCGTCGCGTGCAGCAGGATCGCCCAGGCCAGCTTCGGCGTCGACCTCAGCGCCGACCCGCCGGCGCTGGAGCGCACATGGACGCCGGACTGGGTGCGCGACACGCACGCCTTCCAGCACGACCGCTACCAGCACCGCGACCTGCTCGCCCGCATCGCGCGGCAGTGGGCCGCGCTTCCCGCGCACGCCGACCCCTTCAAGGACTTCATCGAGGCGCCGCTCGTGATTTGCGCGCTCTACGAGCAGCACGCATGCGACGGCCGAGCGACGGGCACCGACGCTCCGCTCACCGAGCTCGTCGGAACGCTCTGGAACCTCGACCCATCCTCGACCGCGCTCGTCACCACAGCCGCCGCCTACCGGACCGGGCCCGCCGCCCGGATCGTCAAGAACTTCCCACCCGATGACGAGCCGATCGCATGCACACAATGCGGGTGGACCGGCGCCGTCGCCGAGACGGACATCGAGTACCTCCGCGACGTCGCGCACCGGGAGTGCCCACCTGCGAGAAGATGCTGCTGATCGCGTCCTGGTAGGACGAATCCATCGTTATGTCCTCACCTCTGTACATGTGGACGAGTCAGGCCATCCGCGAGCAGTGCGGCGAGGCGTACAACGTCTATAAGCGCGAGAAGACCGAGCGCGCGAAGGCGTACTTTGCCGAGCACCCCGAGCTGCGCGACCCGGAGCATGAGTACAAGGCCAAGAACATCGCGGCGGCGCTGCCGCCCGGATGGGAGGGCCTTGCGGAGCTCATCCCGCCAAAGCTTCGCCATCGGCACTCCCGCTCCGGCAACTCGAGCCAGACGCTCGCGCTCGCGCTGCTCGGCGCGTCACGCGCACTCGACCCCTCTCACCAGTGGCTGTGGCAGGCGTTCGGCACGCTGCCATCGCCGGCGCACCAACCGCCAACAGGCGACATCGAGGTCGCCCTCGAGCCCGACCTGCTCAACGAGGACCCCGAGCGCGTGACGAGCCTCGACTACCGCGTGATAGATGGGGGCCTGGTGATGTGCATCGAGTGCAAGTGGACGGAGGCCGGCATCGGAGTCTGTTCGTGCGATCGTGCCGGCGGCGACTCCGCCAAGGGCCGCTGCCGTGCCGCTGTGCTCAAGGAACGACCGCGCTACTGGGCGACCGCGAAGGACGTGTTATTCCTCCCCGACCGCGTTGATGGCAAGCCGTGCCCGCTGAGTCCGGTCTACCAGGCCGTCCGCAACGTCGCCGCGGCCAACGCCCTTCGGCCACCCGATGGTCTCGGGGTCTTCGGCCTGATCTACGACGCTGACAACCCGTACTTCAAGGCGTGCGGTGAGTGGCCCGGCTGGCCGGACGTTCTCGTCGAGGCGCTCGACGGCCACGAGAAGCTCCGTTTCCGCTCGACCTCATGGCAACAGCTGATCGAACTGATGCCGCTCGACGACGACGTCCGCGCCTGGGCACACGAGAAGCACGGACTCGGATGAGCACGACGGATCTCGGCGAGAGCCTAGTCGGCGCCTACGTGCGCCATGTCGAGCGATACACGATGGCCGACGCCCTGAAGCGGGACGGATGATGACCGCAACGGACACGGGGAGGCTCGCTGATGAGGGCCGACGCGCTGCTCAGCGCTTGTACCTCGATGGCCTTGCCGGTGCGGCCATCGACGATCCGCTCGACGAGGCGTTCGCCCGCGCAGCAGTTGAGGAGTTCAGTCGCCTGCAGCGCGAGGAAACGCCGGGGATCTACCGGGAGGCGATCGAGGGAGCTGAGCAGGCCGCGAAGGACTTGGATATCGACCAGTTCCACGGGATCGTCGAGGTACTCCAGAACGCCGACGACGCAGGCGCCACCAACCTGAGGCTCGACAGCTTCGACCACGGGGCAAAGACAGAACGCTGCTGTTCGCACACGACGGGAGTCCTATCCGCCTCCCCGATCTGGTCGCCATGGCAGTTGCCTTCGTCTCGACGAAGAGAGACGACGCCTACAAGAAGGGGCGGTTCGGGATCGGCCTCAAGACGCTGCGCCGCCTCGGAGCGACGCTCGAGGTCCACTGCGGGCCGTACCACGCGTCGATACGCAGCAACCACCTGCAACCGGCTTCTGCCGCGGCGCCGATCAAGGGGTTCTGGGATCCGCGAAGGGGCGAAACCCTGTTCGCGCTGCGCCTTGACCGGAACGTTGATCACCGCGAGCTGTCGGACTGGCTGGAGAGGCTTGGCGCCTCGGCGCTTTTGTTCTTGGACAGCGTCAGAACTGTGACGTTGGCACGGGCGAGATCGTTTGAGAACTCCGTCTCGCTGTCCCTCACGGAGAGCACAGCGCGATCGTTCAACCTCCGCCTCGGGAAGCTGGACCTCTCCTGCAAACAGGTTCGCCTCTCGACGGCCGAAGGTCGCTCGTGGGATCGCTACCTGATCGAGCGCCCGGTGCCTCGCAGCGCCCCCGAAGCGGAGCAACAAGGCGACGGGCGATCACACGCCCCTTGGCGTGGCGGTTCCACTCTCCAGCGACGAGCAGGGACAGATGTATGCGGGGCTCCCCTTAGGAGAGAGCGTGGGCTGGCCGTTTCGGGTCAACGCCCAGTTCGACGTCGACACCCCCCGTGCCGGAGTGCAGCGCGGCGAGAGTGGGTGGAATGGCTGGCTGCTCAAGCGTGTCGTTGAAGCGATCGTGGCGATCGCGCGCCATCGCCTCGAAACCGAGCCGGCGGGGGGCTGGGTCGCTGTCCCGCTTTCCGCCGAGGTGGAGCAGGTCGGGGATGAGTGGCTTCGGGAGAACCTTGAGGCTGCGGTTCCCGAGATTCAGAGGCGTGTCTTTCGTGGGCTGAAGTTCGAGATCGACGGAGATGTCGTCGGCGTGGAGGGGCTTGCCTACGAGGCTCGCGAGCTGGAGAACCTGCTGAGGCCCGCGGACATCGAGAGTGTCGCCTGGGGGCGACGCCCCCTGCCCCGGTCAATGCGCGACCCTTCGGGCCGCTTTCGCGACGTTCTGGATGAGATTGGACAGAGCGTCGAGGTCGGCGTCGCCCGTGCCCTCAACCTCCTGGAGCTGGGCGATGAAGACCTGGGCGGCAAGGGCGTCGGCTGGTTCATCAAGCTGGCGGCGATCGCGATCGACTCCGGTTTCGAAGACGGGCTCCTCGACGTGCCCTCGGTGGTTCTGCGCGACGGTTCTCGGGTCATCCCGCCGGCTGGCGGCGCGGAGGGCCAAGTCCTGGTGCGCCGGGTCACCAAGTCCTCGCTTGCTGCCCGGCTCGGCCTCGCCCGGCCGATTCACAGCAGCTATCTCAGCCGAGGCCCGGACGCTGTTCGGGTACGGCGGTGGTTGGAACGCGAAGGAATCCTCGCCGAGGTCTCAGGCGACGCCGCCACGCTCCGTGCTCTCAACCACCGAGGCGAGAGTGGCGAGGAGCCGCTTGCGCTGTCCACAGACGAGCTCGTCGACCTGCGATCCGCACTGATGGCACTGGACGAGACCGAACGCGAAGATCTGGGACCAGGGATCGGCGCAGCAATCACGGTCGATGGATACGAGTACAGGCGTGGCAGGCGGCGCGCGGTGAGAGTGAGTCCGGCGCACGCCTACCTACCGCCCTCACTCGAAGACCGCCGCGCTGACGATGGCTGGACCGTCGCAGTCGCAACCACGCCGGGCGTGCAGTTCGTGGCGGCCAGGTACGCGAAGGAGGTCAGGCGCGTGCGCGGCTCCCGCCCGCTCCCCGCCGCTGCAGGGTTCTTTCGGTTGCTTGGCTGCGAGACGGCACCTCGGCTCACCACGCCCGAGGAAGAGACCTGGTACGGCCAACCGGCAAGCCCGATCCCGGACGCGCTCCCCGCGCCACAGTCCGAGATCCTCGGAAAGCGCAATGTCACCCACTTTCGCGACGATCGCCTCTCGGAAGACCTGACCCGTGTGGTGTCGGACATCGCACGCGACCGATCCAGGCGACGCCGAGATCGGAGATCGCGCGCCCTGCTCCGCACCCTCGCCCGGGAGTGGGGGCGCCTCTACTCCGACCACCAACACTCCGACGCTGTCGCTACCGGCGGGCGCTGGAACTACAAGGCCACCGTACCCGCCACATGGCTCGCCACGGCGATGGACACGCCGTGGCTGTCGAATGCAGCAGGCACCGCCCGCGCCCCGCGCGATCTCGTGGTGAGCACACCCCTGAATCGCGCGATCTACGGCAACGACTACGAGGACTATGCGGCTATCGAAGCTGACCTCTCGCACAGCCCGGCGGTGCGAGCGCTCGCCATCACGACTGACCCCCACGCCGGCGAGATCGTCCGACAGCTCAAGGAACTCAGAGACGCCGGCCCGGAACCCGAGCGGGATGTCGTCTCATCGCTCTACCTCGCGCTGAGCGCCGCGATTGACGATCCCGAGGCACAAGCAGACGACCTCGTTGACGATCTACCGGTTCGTCAGCTGAGGTCGCGATTCTCAGAGGGCGCCGGACTGATCCTCACCTCGGAGGGCTGGAAGCGACGGGCCCACGTCTATCGCGGAAAGCCGATATTCGGCCGGTGGCGCCCGGTGGTTCCCGAAGCCAAGCAGGCGGAGAAGCTGTGGCGCGTGCTCGACGTTCCGGTCCCACGAGTCGAGGACTGCATCTCGGTGCTGCGCCAGATCGCCAGGCGGCCACCTCAGGACGAGGACCTCCCGACCCTGGCCAGCATCTACCGGCACCTCGCAATCCTGGTGCCGGCCGCCTCAGCAGCAGAACAGCGACAGCTCAGTGGCGTCCCTCTGTGGACCGGCCGGAAATGGACCAGCGCGCGGCCGGTATACGCCGTCGACAACGATCACGTAGCGGCAACGCTGTCGACGCATCTGGACGTCTGGCATCCACCGGTCGTACCGAGCTCGCTCGCAGAACTCCTGGGTCCCGTCGGCGTGAAACTGCTCGACGACGACTGCTTCTCAGCGCTCGTAGGAGACGATGAGCTCCTCGCTGGTCAGCCGGAGAAGTCGACGTTCTCCGAAGCCGTGGCCCAGCTGCGCGATGAGTTCGCCACCCGCAACCAAGCGCTGTATGAGGCGCTAGGTCCCTCGTGGGAGAGCCTGATCGACATCGACCTCGCGGTCACTCCCGCGCTCACGCTCGAGCTCAGAGTGCCCGACCTGCGCCCGCTACGCGTACCCGCAGACGTCCACCTCTCCAGTAACCCCCTCCGTCTTTCTTGCTCAGGGCCCGAACAGCTCGGCAGCCGGGCCGCGGGGAGATCGATATCGACGCTGTTCCACGGTGTGGACCGACACATCGTCGAGTTGGCCTGGGTCAACGCATGGACCGAAGCGAAGGCGGGCGCCAGCGATCGGCGAATGTTCCTCGCCGAGGAGGCGGCTTCAGATGAAGCCGCTGAGGAGATCCTGCGCCGGGCCGGCGAACAAGTCGGACGCCGTGTCGGGCCGAAACCCCGGAGGCGCGCAGCGGCGCCCGTTCCCGGTGAGCCTCGAACTGGCGATACTGCAGTGCGCCGGCTCAAGGCCGCGCACGAGCTCGTCATTGCCAGAGTCGAGACGCCAGACGCGGGACCGGCGACTGAGCGCCGGGGATCACGTGGGCTACGCACGAACCTGCCGGCAGGCTCCCCGATACGTCCTACGCCGCCCTCTCTGGGAGCCACCAAGGCCTACACACCCGAGCAGAAAGAACACCTAGGCCTACTGGCGCTCGCGGCCGCGATCACCGATGGTTCCCTGGATCTCCAAGCGTTCAACCACCTACGCGGGATCGGGGCCGACGCCATGCGCGGCGAGGACTTCTTCGAGCTAAAGACCCATGAGCGGGACATGCCCGACCATGTCGAGCTCACCCCCAACGAGTACCAACGCGCCGTCGAGCGCAAACGAAACTTCTACCTCGTTGTCGTTGCCGGGCTAGAGGAGGGCTTCGAGACGGTGCTCCGGATCGTTCCCGATCCAGCCAACACCCTCGAGGCAAGCGCGAAGACCGGCGTGGAGCTTCGAGGAATCCGCAGCGTCGCGAAGCCGATCGACGTCCACTTCCAATCGGACTCGTAGCCTGATGCCGATGCCTCCTGCATTGATCGCAGTCGTCGCGATCGCAGTGATTGTGACCGCTTGGCTGCTGTGGCGATTCTCGCGACAGCTGCGAACCCAAGAGCCTTCAAGCACCCAGGCGCAGATCGAACTCCGACCCGAGTTTCCTCCGGCAGGTCTTCTGGTCCCTGAGAGCGTTCTTCGATCCGCTGGTTCGACGTCTGCCGCGATCTGGGAGGCGCTCGAGGCCGCAGCAGTACCGGTAGCGGTCGAGTACTACCCGGTGACCACGTCGGAGATCGCGAGGTTCCGGACTGTCCCTGTGAACGCATCGGCGCAGCAGGCCATGGTCAACATCATCAAGGCGCTCGACCCAAAGAGTCCGACGCTGTATCGGGTGTGGCTCCCGAAAGGCGCGGAACTCGTCAAGGCCGCTGGGACATCGGGGTTCAGAGGGTTTTCTCGGACCGGCGGCAAGACAGCACATGGCGTCCTGACGCCGGTCGCTGCTGGTGGGGCAATCGCGGCGGGTTGGCCTGTGCTGGCTGTCGCCGGAACGGTGATGGCCGTTGACATGGTCGCTCAGCGCGAACAGCTCGCCTACCAGCGCCGGGTCGAGGCGCTCCTTGGCCGGCAGGAGGAGCGTCATTACAACGAGAGACTCAAGGATCAGCGCTCCGCGGATGCGCAACTGTCCCGGGCGATTAGCCTGATGCTCGACGGCCGCAACCCGAACATGGAACTGGCACTCAAGAGCGCGGACGACGAGTTCCACCGCTCCAAGCAGTTCTTAGATCGCTTCGAGGGCGTCATCGACGGACTGCGGGACATGGACGGCAAAGTTGACTACCGGCGACTGGAAGAGGCGCTCGGCGGCAAGACGAGGGACATGGGGCACTTCGTCCGAGAACTTCACCTGTCGCGCGCGGCGATCGCGATCAAGCGCAAAGCACTCGTCGCCGACGCGGCATCCGTCGCCCTCGCCGACCCCGGCAACCCATACACGGCGCTGCGGAAGTTCTTGGACGCGGAAGGGGACCAGCTGGAGCACGCCGACGCCACGGTCGTCGAACTGACGAAACAGCTCTCTGCCGTCGAACTAAAGGGGCCGTGGCACAACCGGGAGAAATCGGTGGCTGTTCGCCAGGCGAAGCTCCGTGACCAGATCGCTCCCCCAAGCGTCGATGACACCGCAGAGGTTCTCTACCTCTCGACCGGTTCCGGCGAGATCCTTCAGTTGCTTCCCTCAGACGCCGCCGACGTTCCGCAGCTGGCGATGGGCGCGGATTCCGACGAGCCTTAGCCGCAGAGCATGATGGGGTCGGCGCGTCATCGCCTGTTGGCTGATCGAGCAGGGCCGCACACCCGAGGCGGCGCTGCAGGAAGTCGCGAAAGTCCCTGTGGCGCCGACCGCGCGAAGGCGGGACGGGTCGGGGAGCAGCGCGCGTTCGTGCGCGCCTGGCGATCGCAGAACGATCCGCGCGCACCCACCCCCGCACGACCCTGACGCCGGCGCGTCTCCACTGTGCGCACCCAGTCGGTTAGCTTCCTCGCCCCTTCTGGCGAGCCCTGGGTCGTAGCGTCGCCGGGTCAGCTTCATGCAAAGACCGAAGGCACTGCTCGTTCGAGGTCGACCACGCAGACCCGGCCGGCGTACTTGGACACGTACGCGGCAACGGTGATCTCCGGGTCGGCGACCTGGGCATCGAAGACCGCGAGCACCGACTGGCTCCTCTTCAGCTGCTTGCGCGCGGAGGCTTGCCCCCCAAGGAACCGCGCCGGCCGGGGGCCGCGCACGTAGATCTCCGGGCGCAGCGACAGCGGGACCTGGGTCAGCAGCACGAGGTCCTTGAAGAGATCCTTCTCGCGCCCGCCGTTCCCACCGTTCGTCCACCGGGCGAACTTGAACTCCGCGGCGCGCACGTTCGTCTCGACGTCGTAGAGCCGACCGGGGTCGTTGCCGGCCGCGAGGGATGGAGTCTTCAGCACTTCGTTGGGCTCGAGAAGATGCGGCAGCGCAAGAGCGATACCGGTCGCGTGGATCAGGTCGCTGAGCTTGCCGAGCTCCTCACGGACAAGCAGACACGCGGACAACGTCGCAGGGGTCAGACCATGTGCCGCGACTACCGCGGCGGTCGTCTCAAGATTTCTCCCGGCCAGGTCTGACTCGAGCGCGGCGATGCGCTGACCCAGTCCGCCCGGTCCACCGAGCAGCGGCGCGATCAGCGCAACCGCCGCCGCTAGATCGTCATCTGGGGCCATGACCGAACGCTAGACGAGTGAGCTGCGCTGACGCCTCCGCTCACCGGCTGAAGGGCATCTTCTCCGGACCTCGAGGGCTCGGGTCGGCGAGGACGCCGTCCGCGCCTCCGGCAACGCGGTGGTCGAGCGCGCCGATCAGCCCGTCGTGCCCGCGACGCCCTCTCACCTCAAGCGGCGCACGGCATACTCAAGTTGTGCCCGACGCGACGCCTGTTGATCCAGGGGATTCTCCCGAGACGCAGGCCCAGACACGTCAAGACATGCCCGACGCGGCCACGCTGATGTCTGCCAGGGACGCCGCGGCGCGCGCGGCGCGACGCGCCGCCATAGCGGAGTTCCTGAGCGAGGCGGTGTGCGCCGCCTGCGCACGGCCAGCGTCGCTCGCGACGACGGTCGTAGCCGACACTGACGATGCCGTCCCTGTACCGAGGTCTCCCCTCATGCTCTGCAGTGTCTGTGCGGCTGAACTGGCACGTGAAGGCAACGGTAAGGGATGGGTCGTCGCGAACCACCCGCTGACGCACCGGCCGGGAGCCACCGAACAGCTCGAGGCTCTGCTTGAGGCCGCGGGACTGAGCACGCTCGCCGGCTACCACGTCGGGGGCACGATGGACGCCCTCATTCTGGGCGGCCCACACCCCGTCGTCCTCGCCGACGTTGACGGCCAGCTGTGGCTCCTGTCCGAAGTCGGCCGCGATGGCGAGTTCTATCCCGAGGATGACCTAGAGGATGAGCTCGATACCAAGCTGCCGGCGGAGCATGAACTTTGGTGGGACGACCGCCAAGAACGAGCGGTACTTGCGCGGAGGCTCGTCGCGACGATCAGCGTGGACGCGCTCAAGGATGCGATCGGCCGCTTCGAGCGACTCGCTAGCAGCGTCGAGAACTACCTGGCCTCGCTTGATTGGCTCGAGTTTCGGCCTTCCGGTTCGGTCACCCACGACGTGTCGGCGCCTGGCGACCTGCTAGGGCGCGGGCCGCTTGTGCCACCGAACTGGCCATGATCGCGCGGCACTGCGACGCGCGCGGTATATGCCCCGTCAGCGTCCACCGGCGTCAGCGCCGACGGGCGCGCGGCGGTCTTCGTCCCTGGCGTTGGGACTCAAAGCGCCGTCCCAACTTCCCCTCGTGTGCGGTGCCGCGGGCACGAACAACCTCAAGGCCTTCCCGCCGACGCTGCGACGGGTCCTACTCGCGACGCTGATGGAGCGGGCGCCTATTCAGCACGCCGCGGGCGATTAGGGCGTGACGTGCCTCTCACGCCCCAAACCCAGGGGCATCAACCGCTATCTCTGGACATCCCGGCGCTCGATGGCCCGGCGAAAGCCCCGTGAACACTGGCGATCGCGGCCCAAACGCCGCCGACTGAAAATCGTGGTGTCCCCGGTTCGAGTCCGGGTCTCGCCATCGTTGGACCTGTCCACATCGCGGTGGACCCCGGTTCACTTCAGGAGTCGGGTACCGCCACGCCCGAGCAGTTGCCTGGGTGGTCGAGGTAGCTCGAGCGATGCGAGCCGCCGGAGCCCTCGATGTCGTAGCGCGTGTCCAGCCCCATGACCACGGGGTCTCTTGGAGAGGCTCCTGGCGATCGTGTTCGCGCTTCGGCGAGGCAGGGGTATTCGTCGAAGTCATCGCGCCCCGTGGTGGTCACGAGTACCTCGTCACGGTGAAGATCGGGGGCGAGGGAACGCGTGAGAACCGCAGCGAGCTATTCGACGAGGCGATGAGGCTCGGTGCGCCCGCGGAGGGGTGGATGCGCTGCAAACGATCGTCGAAAGGCGCATTCCGGTTGTGGAAGCTGGACGTCAGCGAGCTGTCGGCCCCGGAGGCCGCGGCCGTCACCGTGCCGCTGGCGGCGTACCTCGGTTCGCTGGCCTCTCCGTTTTCGCACCGGGCCTGACCGGGCTGTTGCACTCCGACAACGAGGGCGTCGCGGACGAGGTACGTCAGTTCAACGACGGCATGGGCCGCGTCGAGCTGGTCGAGCTCAACGGCCACGCGATCGGGCTCGGGACGTTTGAGTCCGGCTGGCAGTGGTCCAGCACGTCCGGCCGCTGGCGGGAACGGACACCTGCCAGGTCGAGCACATCGGCTACGTGCTCGAAGGCCGCATGACCGTGCGAATGGATAGCGGCGCCGAGCACGAGTTCCGGGCCGGCGAGGCATTCCACATGCCGCCCGGGCACGACGCGTGGACGGTCGGCGACGAGCCGTGCAAGCTGCTTGACTTCGGCGGCCTGCAGGGCTACGCCAAGGCGCACTGAGACCAGGCGCGCCGGGCCAGGCGCTAGCTCGGGCCGACACGATGCCGCAGCTCCCGCCCGCGCCCACAGCCCAGCACATGGACCGTCTGGCGACGGTCGTGGCGCCGCTTTCACGCGTCGTCAGCCCGCGGCTGTTCGGCGTCGAGCGGATCCCCGACCGCGGCGCGATGCTCGTCGGCAACCACACCCTGTACGGGCTGATCGACGTGCCGTTCATGATGGCCGAGCTGTGGAAGCAGCGGGGCATCGCGGCTCGCGGCATCGGCGAGCACGCCCACTACGCGTTCCCGGTCTGGCGCGACCTCTTGACGCTGTCGGGCATGGTCCGAGGTACCCGCGAGAACGTGCGCGAGCTGATGCGGCAGGGAGAGCACATCCTCGTCTTCCCCGGCGGCTCCGGGGAGGTCTTCAAGGATCGCGACCAGCGCTACCAGCTGATCTGGAAGGAGCGGGTCGGCTTCGCGCGGCTCGCGATCGAGTCCGGCTATCCGATCGTCCCGTTCGCAGCCGTCGGGATCGAGGACGCGTTGCACGTCGTCGCCGACAGGACGACCCCGGGGCTGGCGCAGGTCTCGGCGCTGATGGAGCGGCTCGTCGGCCTGCACCTGCCGCCGATCCCGGTCGGGATCGGCCCGACTCCCCTGCCGCGGCCCGAGCGCCTCTACTTCTGGTTCGGCGACCCGATCGACACCACCAGGTTCGACGGCGATGTCGGCGCCGCACACGTGCTGCGCGACGAGGTCCGGACCGAGGTCGAGAGCGGAATTCGCGTCCTGCGCATCGAGCGCGAGCGCGACGACGGCCACCGGCTCGCGGCCCGGATTCGTCGCCGCCGCGACCAACCGTCGCTCGCCGACTCGGACCAACCGGCCTGGTTCGTAACGAGAGCCTTCGACACCTGGAACCTCCACGGCGCAGCAGGCGCCGCCGCGTGGCTGTCGCCGAAAGCCGAGCTGACCGACCCGCCGGACTGGCCCGGCGGCCGCACCCACAGGGGGCGCGACGCGGTGGTCGTCCAGCTCGACGCGGTCGCCGCGGCGCTCGGCGGCGACGAGGCGGTCTTGACGACTGCCGGGTCGGTCGGGAGCGGGGTCCTGATCTCGATGGAGCTGCGCCGGGCCGACGGGGCGCCGGTACCGGACGGCGCCTTCCATTTCGCCGTCACCATCGAGCACGGGCAGATCACGCGGATGCGCGCCTACCTGCGCCAGGAGCAGGCGCGGCTCGCGGCAGGCCGGGTACGGCGGAGTTCCGTCTAGCGGCGGGCGCAGACCCGGTAGGAGCGCCGGGCGGTCACGGTCTTGCCCGCGGCCGGCGTGACCTGGATCGTGATCGTGAACTTCTTCGCAGGCAGGTGGTGCAGCACGATCGACCGGCGTGCGCGCCCGCCGCTGTGCTTGACCAGCCGGTGCTTGCCGGTCAGCACCTCGACCTTCGAGACCGTGACTCCCTCCGGCTTCAGGTAGGTGAGCTTCAGCCGCGCCGGCCGCTTCAGGCAACTGCGGTTGGATGGCAGCCGGAACGCCGACGCCGCGGTGAACGGTGACCGTGCGGGCGTTGTCGTGGCCGGCGTCGTCGTCGTGGCCGGGGTCGTCGTCGTCGGCGTCGTCGCCACCGGCTCCTGGCCGCCCCAGGACGGAGACTGGCCACCGGCCACGAGCAGCTTCTCCGAGCCGGGCGTGCCGTCGACGCTCGTCGTGTACAGCGCCTTGCCACGCTGGAAGACGATCCGCTTGGAGTCCGAGGACCAGCCGAAGTTCGTGTCCTGGTAGCCCGAGGTGAGCGTGCGAAGCAGGTCGTGCATCACGTAGCTGTGGATCCTGATGTCACCGCCCGCGTCCGACGCGTTGACCTTGGCGCTGACCGCCAACAGCCCCCCGTCGGGCGACACGGCCGGGTCTGCCAGGCTGAGCACCGCGTCGCTCGCCTTGCGGTCGATGCATGTGGTCGTGTCGGGGCTCACCCAGCAGATGCCGATCTTCGACGTCGCCGGGTTGGTCCACGGGAGCAGCAGCCGGTTGTCGGGTGCCCAGCCGAACGACGGGTCCTCGAGCCCGGTGCCGCTGAGAGCAAGCGAGCCGGTCGAGTTGTAGACGTAGACGTACTGCCCGATGAAGACGACGCCGTTCTCGATCACCGCGACCTGCTGACCGTCGGGACGCATCACGGCGTAGGTCGCGAGGTTCGTGATCGGCCCGACCGCGTTCTTGGCGGCCACGTCACCAACGTAGAGGCCGCCGTGCCGGATCCAGGCCATGCGGGTGCCGTCGCGGGACAGCGACGGCCAGTGGTAGTCGTTGGTCGGTGAGCCGTCGGTCGTGATCTGCGCCTGACCGGTGCCGTCGGCGTTGATCCGGCAGAGGTTGTTGTCGCACTCGTAGACGATCACAGCCCCGGCAGCCGGGGCAGCCGCAGCCACCCCCACGACCGCGAGAGCGAGGGCCCGCCCGGCACCACGCCACCGGGTCTTGCGGAGAAAGCTCATCATCAACCACACTAACCCTTTCTGGGGTGCGAAGATGCGTCCGATGCGGTACGCAGACCGCCATCGGGCCGGCAAGGCGCTCGCCGAGCGATTGCAGGAGTACGCGAGCGAGGACCCGGTCGTGATCGCGTTGCCTCGCGGCGGCGTGCCGGTGGCCGTCGAGGTGGCCCGCGCTCTCGGCGCACCGCTCGACGTGCTCGTGGTGCGCAAGCTCGGTGCGCCCGGGAACGCCGAGCTCGGCGTCGGCGCAATCGCCGAGGACGGCACCTCGGTCCTCGACCGTGACCTCGTCCGCCGGACCGGCATGACCGAGGAGCTGCTCGAAGCGACCGTCGACCGCGAGAAGCAGGAGCTGCGGCGCAGGGTCGCTCTCTACCGCGGGAGCCGGGCACCGGCCAGCCTCGCGGGCCGGACTGTGATCGTCGTCGATGACGGCGTCGCGACCGGGCTGACCGACCTGGCCGCCGTCAGGGCGATTCGCAGGGCCGGCGCCGGGAAGATCGTCGTCGCCGTGCCGGTCGGTGCCCGTGACTCGCTCGGGCTGCTGGCTCGCGAGGCCGATGACGTCGTCTGCGATTTGATCCCGGACGAGCTGCTCGGCGTCGGCCGCTGGTACGTGAACTTCGCGCCGGTCGAGGACGACGAGGTGCTGGAGCTGCTCGGCGGGCGGCAGCGCCAGGACCAGGGGTAGCGTCCCGGCCAGATTGCGCCGGGCGCAGCGAACCACCAAGATGCGCGGTATGTCACCACGTAGCTTGGCTCTCGCCGCAGCCGTCGCCTCCCTGCCGGTCGCACTCACCGTGACGGCACCGGCCGGCGCCGGTACCGTCTCGTTCGGCTCGACGCTCGACCTGGTCACGCCGAACAGCGACCCTGCGAAGACCTGCTCGGGCGGGGCGTGGTGGTACGCCGAACAGGGCGTCTTCCTCAACCCGATCGCGGCCGGCGATCGCGGCTCGTGCCAGTTCACGGCATCCGGCTTCTACAACGGCCAGCCGTTCGGACTGTTCGTGCCGGCCAGCGGCACGGTCACGGCGGCCCGGATCAAGATCGGCAGCATCACCGGACCGATGCGGATCAACGTCGTCCGAACGCTGTTCCAGCAGACCGGCGACGTCGCCTACCCCTCGACCTCGACACCGTTCCTCCAGCAGTACGGACCGACCTTCACCCCGCAGGCGAATGCGATCACGACGGTTCCCCTCAACCTCAAGGTCCGCTCACAGGCAACGCCCGATCCGAGCGACACGTCGACCGTCGCCGGCACCGACTGGCTCGCGGTCGAGGTGCTGGCTCCTGACGTGCCGGTACCGCTCGTCGCCTACCCGAACGGCACGTTCTTCGCCGCCTTCCCCGGCCCGACGGCCGGAAACGTCCCGGCCCCGAGCCCGAACCCACTGCCCAACTACGGGCAGCTCGGGTACGTGCTCGCGGTAAGCGCCGATCTCGAGACCGGCAGCGGCGGCGGGGGCACGACAACCCCCACGACGCCGACGACTCCGGCGACCGGCGGGGGCGGCGCCGCCGCTGCGCTGGGAAGCACGACCGCCAAGGTTGCCAAGGGCGCTGCCCGTGTGAGCGTGACCTGCCAGACGAGCGACTGCTCGGGCACCGTCACGATCGTTTCCTCCGGCGGCGTCGCGAGCGCCAAGGCGAAGAAGCGTGCGACGACCTACGGCAGCGCGTCGTTCTCGATCAAGGCCGGTGCGCGCAGCACCGTGAAGGTCTCGCTCAACACCAAGGGCAAGCGCGCGCTCGCCGGCAAGAGCAAGCTCAAGGCCCGGGCAGTGTTGGCGCTCAAGGGCGCCGCGACGAAGACGACGCTCGCGCTGACGCTGAAGCGCTGACGCGGCGCCCGCTTCAGCGGCGGCCGGGCCGGTCGCCCATCGGGGCATGCGTCTGCCCCGCGTCACCTACGCCAACGTCACCTCCACTCTCGCCCTCTTCCTCTCGCTCGGCGGGGTGTCGTGGGCCGCAGCCACGCTGCCACGCAACAGCGTCGGGAGCGCGCAGATCAAGGCAGGCGCCGTCACACCGGCGAAGCTCTCCAGCGCCGCGATCCGCAAGCTCGCCGGCGCTCCCGGTCCTGAAGGACAGGCCGGCCCGCAGGGCGATCGCGGGCCCGCCGGATCCTCCGCAACCGTCGACGCCCAGCTGCAGTCAACGATCGACGCGCAGAAGACCCAGATCCAGACGCTCAACGCAACCGTGACCGACTTGCGCGCCGAGATCGAGGACCTCACCCCGCGCGTCACCGGAGCCGAGACCGCCGCGAGTGCCGCCGGCACCACGGCGACGACCGTCTCCGGTCAGGTCACGACCCTGACCGGCAAGGTCAGCACGAGCTGCTCGAAGATCAACTCCGAGGTCACCCGGCTCAACGCGCTCAACGACGGCGTCGGAGAGCTCGTGGCGGGGCTCAACCTCGTGCCCGGCGGATTCCTGCCGACGCGCCCCAGCAACGCAAGCACGATCAGCTGCTAGCTGGGATCTGGCTCAGCGCGCATCCCAGGACTGCCGCATCGACCCGCTGACGGCGCTCGCCCGGGTCTGCGAGACAATGCCGGCGACGGCGAGCACGAGGTACATCGCGATCACCCACCACGGGTTGTGGCTCGCGGTGACGGCCTCATCGGTGAAGTCGCGGGTCGAGATCTCATCGACGAGGACCATCACGCCGGTCGTGATCGCGCTCGCGCCGGCCATCGCGCTGAGCACGGTGAGAAGCACCATCGGCAGGTCGGAGACGATCGCCGTGTACGCGAGCAGGACGGCGAACGCGAGCCCGACGAGCACCGCTACCCACGTCCACGACACCCCGATTGCCAGCATCGCGCTCGCACCGAGCGAGAAGCCGATCGACGCCATCGCGATCACGACGGAGACCGCATAGAAGAGGTACGCGAGCGCGCCGAACACGACCGCGAGGCCGAAGCCGACGAACCAACCGGTCGCGGTTGAGAGGAAGCCGTCGCCGCCGAGCGACGCGACCAGCGCGGCCCCCGTGGCGAAGCCGACAAAAGCGCCCCAGATCGGGATCACGATCCGGAAGGCGAGGTTGCCGCGAAAGCAGAACAGCGCTCCGGCGGCGATTGCGAGCAGGGCGAAGATCACGTCTCTCATAGGTGTGGCCAACGCTACCCGTAGTCTCGGCGTCCGGTGCGTGACGTCCTCCTGATGCTCGCGGTGGTCTTCGTCATCAACGTGATGCCTGCGTTCGCGCCGCCGACGTGGACGGTTCTCGTCGTGTTCCTGATCCGGTACGACATGGCGGAGCCGATCCTCGTCGGCGGCGGAGCCGCGGCGGCAGCGAGTGGGCGCTTCGTGCTCGCGAGCGTGTTCCGCAGGATCGCGCCGCGGCTGCCGGAGAAGAAGCGGCGCGATCTCGACGCCGTCGGCGCGCTGCTGACCGAACGGCGCAGCGGCAAGGCCGGGCTGCTCGGCCTCTTCGTGCTCTCACCGCTGCCGTCGACGCCGCTGTTCCAGGCGGCGGGGCTGACCGAGCGCGTGCGGCTCGTCCCGGTGACGCTCGCCTTCTTTTGCGGCCGGCTCGTCACGTACTCGCTCTACGTCGGCGGGGCGTCCGTCGCCCGCGAGAGCCTCGGCAACGTCCTCGGCGACCAGCTCACATCGCCGTGGGCGATCGCGATGCAGATCGCGCTCGTGCTGTCGGTGGCGCTGTTCGTCGCGCTGCCGTGGGCGCGGATCCTCAGGCGTGACGGGCCGCGTCAGTAGCCGGGGGCCAACTTCATCCCTGCCGGCACCACCTTCGCCGCCGGCGCCTGCACGAGCGCGGTCGACCCGGGCGCATCGGTCACCGGCAGCCGCAGCTCGAGGTTGCGGACGGCCACGACAGCGAAGGCGTTCGACGGGCGGCCGTAGGGCGCATCGTCGGGCAGGAGCTCGAGCTTGGCCTTGTGCCCGGCCTCGAAGCGCCACCCGTTCGGGTGGAGCTGGAAGACCTGCTGGGCCGGATCGCCGCCGAGCGCCGGGCGCCACAGCCCGCGCGCGACCAACGTCGCCGTGCCGTCGGGCGCGACGTCGAGCAGCCTTGCCGCGAGCTGCGAGTCGGCCACGCCGCCGCCGATGTCAGCGACGACCGTCGGCGAGCCCATCAGGGTGAAGGGCGCACTGACGTCGAGCGAGTAGGTGGCGGCGAGCACCTGGTCGGCGCCACTGACCGTCGTGCAGGCCTTGCCGCCGACGGCGTCGAGCGCGGGGCCGATCGCCGGGTCGTTCGCACCGGGCGAGACGGCGTGGTCGGCAGCGTCGGTCAGCCGCACCTCACCCGGCGACAGCGATGCCCAGCTCGACGCGGTGAACGGTCCGCCGGAGGCGGCAGTCGCCGGGCAGGTCTCGGTAAACGCCGTTACGCCCTGGAACGGCTTCTTCTTAGCGCCCTTGACGTAATGATCGAGCCAGGTCGTGACCGCGGCGACCTGCCGGGAGATGTCGGCCGCCTTGTTCTGCGCGCGCGGGTGGCCGACGTCGGCGAAGAACAGCGAGACAGGCGCACTCGGGTGCTTGGCCCTGGTCCGGTTGTAGTAGCGGATCGCCTCGTCAACCGGGAACAGATCGTCGGTCCAGCCGTTCTGGATCAGCAGCGGCGCCGGCGGCTGCGAGGAGTCGATGTAGTAGGACGAGTGGTACTTCTTGATGTTCTCGAGCTGCGTCCCGACCGTGGCTGGGTACGGCTCACCGGCGAGCAGCAGCTTGCGGATCTCATCGAGGTTCCACTCCGAGCCCTTCGTCTTTGTGCAGTAGGTCGTCGGCGTGTCGCAGCCGGCCGCGTAGAGCGTGTTCACGTAGGACTGCTTCATCACGCCGACCGGCCCGGTGTACGGGGCGTCCTCGACGTAGTCGAGCGTGCCGCCGTTCGGCACGAGCGAGTAGGCGAGATCGGTCCACGGCACCGCGGGCGCCGCGGCTGCAAGCCGCAGCTTCGTGCCCTTCGCGCTCTTCCACGCAGTCAGCTTGCCGTTCGGCAGCATCGTCCGGTCGCGCAGCGCCGCGAGCGCCATCGACATGCCGCCGCCGTAGGAGCCGCCGATCGCCGCGATCTTGCGCGGTGCGACGATGCCCTCGTCGACGAGCAGCCCGGCGAGGTACTGCGCGTCGCGGACCTCGTAGCGCGTGTCGAGCAGGTGGTTGTAGCCCTTCGCGCAGGCGGCCTTGGGAACGGAGTTGCGGCTGGCCTTCGTGCCGCAGGACTCGCCGAAGCCGCGGTCGCTCATCGAGAACGCCGCGTAGCCACGGTCGGTCCATGCTTTCAGCGAGTCGTACGGGTTGGCGATCCCGCCGCCCTGCTTGGTCAGCGCGATCTTCGAGCCGCCGTAGCCGTGGAAGATCATCACGAGCGGCAGGCCGGGCTTCTTCACACCGCCCTTGGGCAGCGCGAGGTTGACGTCGACGGCGGTGCCGTCCCAGCTGCGCGCGAGCGTCCGCGCCGGCGTCGACTTGCCGTTCGTCTTGACGCTGCCGCAGAACGTCACGCCGCCGGCCTGGGCCTTGCAGCTGACGGCGCCCTTGAACACGCTCGTCACCTTCGCGCCCGCCGGTGGGACGAACGCCAGCGACAGCGCGACGGCGAAGAGGGGCAGCAGGCGGCGGGACCGGGCGTTCATGCGCCGAGTATCTCCGCTTCCGAGGTCGAGTGTCGCGTTATTGGTTGCCGGCAACCAGTAACGCGACACTCGACTTCATTAGGCGGCGCCCAGGCCTGAGGCGGCGATCCAGGGTGACAGCCACTGGCGGGCCCAGCGCTCGATCTCCGCGCGCGTCGCGAGCTCGAACGAGCTGGCCGGGCTGAGGACGAGCGAGTGCATCACGCGGATCACCATCTCGGCGAGCCGGCGGTGCTCCTCGCGTGGCTCGCTGTCACCGCTTGCTGCCGCGATCTGCCGCGACGCCCACTCGTATCCGACCGCGAGCCCCGGGGCATCGGCGGTCACAAACGGCATCAGCGCCTCCTGCTCGGTCGCGAGCAGCCGCTGCAACAGCCGGTGGCCGCGCAGCTCGACCAGCGCGCTCGTCGCCATCTGGACGAGCCGGTCCTCGACGGTGCCCGCCCCGTCGACCCGCTGCTCGAGGCTCGTGAGGAATCGGTCGAGCTCACGGCCGACCGCCGCGCTGAAGATCGCGCCCTTGTTCGAGAAGTACTCGTAGAGCGTCGGCCTGGCGAGCCCGGCCTCCTGCGCGATGTCGTCCATCGTGGTCCGGCGCAGGCCGTGCTGCTCGAGCCGGCGCAGGGTCGCGTCGAGGATGCGGTCGATCGTGGCGGGGTTCGCGGAGCCGGGCATTGGACGAACGTCACACGAGCCTATTGCCCAACGGTCCGACGTTTCCGATACAAAACGTCGAACCGTCACCCAGACACGTCGAGTGGTCGGTTGGTCCCAACCGTTTGGGACCAACCGACCACTCGACGAACAGGACCGCGACGAACAGGAGAGACGACGTGACCGCACTCGCCCCCGAGCAAGCCCTCCGGACCGCGCCGAGCACCCGTCCTGCCGCGCGGCCGCCGTCGCTGCGCCTGACGCGCGACGCGTTCCGGCTCGGGCTCGAGTACGACCGCGGCTTCATCGCCGCGATCGAGGGCCACGACATCGCCCGGTTCCGGCTCGGCACGCGGCGGTTCGTCAGCCTCGCGCACCCCGACTACGTCGACCACGTTCTCCATGGCGCCCAGCCGAATTACGGGCGCTCGTTCGAGTACGAGGTGATGAAGGCGGCAGCCGGCATCAACCTCCTGACCGACGAGGGCGACTCGCACCGGCGCCACCGCTCGCTGCTGACGCCGATGTTCGCCAAGCGCCGGCTCGACGGCCTCGTGGCTCAGATGACCGAGCCGATCGGCGAGGTCGCCGCCGCGATCGACCACAGCAACCAATTCGACATGAGCGAGCTGATGGTCGACGCGACGCTCGAGGTGCTCGGGCGCGCGATGTTCGGTCGCTCGTTCGCCGACCTGATCCGCGAGTCGGCCGGACACGTCAGCGAGGGGATGCGCAAGCTCGAGGAGCTCGAGCACCTGCTGCTGCTAGTCACCCCCTCGCAGCTGCTCTGGAAGCCGTTCGAGCGGCTGGTCGCGGGCCCTGTGCCCGCGCCGCCACCGGTCCGCCGGCTCCAGCAGGTCGTCCGCGTGATGGACGAGACGATCTGGGGCATCGTCAACGACCGGCGGGCGAATCCGACGGACACGACCGATCTGCTCAACCTGCTGCTCGCGATCGAGGACGACGACGGCACGCCGTTGCCGCTGCGCCGGGTCCGCGACGAGTCGTTCGCGTTCTTCGTCGCCGGCCACGAGACAACGGCGAACGCTCTCTCGTGGATGTGGTGGCAGCTCGCGCAGCACCCCGAGCACTACGACCGGCTGCTGGCGGAGGTGGACGAGGTGCTCGGTGGACGGACGCCGACTGTCGCCGACCTGCCGAACCTCCCGTGGACGCAGGCCTGCTTCGAGGAGTCGATGCGCCGCTACCCGCCGGTCTGGATCCTCCCGCGCCAGGCGCGGGAGGACGACGTCATCGGCGGCCACCACATCGCCGCCGGGACGAACATCCTGCTGCCGATCCGCCACATCCATCACGACCCGCGCTGGTGGCCGGAGCCAGAGCGCTACGACCCGGCTCGCTTCCTGCCCGGGACGGCGCCCGACCGCCCGCGCTCGGCCTACCTGCCGTTCGGCGGCGGCCGCCGGATCTGCATCGGCCGCAGCTTCGCGCTGATGGAGGCCGTGCTGATCACGGCGATGCTGTCACAGCGCTACCGATTCTCCCTGCTGCGCGATGGTGAGAAGATCCGGCCGGAGACGACGTTCACCCTGCGCCCGCGCGGCGGGCTGCCGATGATCGCCACCCCCCGACTGAAGGCCGTGAGCTGATGCCCGCCACCACCCCCGACCACGAGATCACGATCATCGGCGCCGGCTTCGCCGGAATCGGGATCGCGATCTCGCTGAAGAACGCCGGCTTCACCGGTGTCCAGATCATCGAGGAGGGCGACGGCTTCGGCGGCACCTGGTACTGGAACCGCTACCCGGGCATCGCCGTCGACATCCCCTCCTACAGCTACGAGTACTCGTTCGCGCCCTGTGACGACTGGTCGCGCACCTACGCGCCCGGCGAGGAGCTGCTCAGCTATGCAGAACGCGTCGCCGCCGAACACGACCTCGCCGCCCAGACCCGGTTCGGCGAGCGCGTCACAGCTGCCGAGTGGCGCGAGGACGACGACGCCTGGACTGTGACGACGAGCGGCGGCAGCTTCACCTCGCGCACGGTGATCGACGCGACCGGCGTCCTGACCGTGCCGAAGATGCCGGAGATCGAAGGCATCGAAAGCTTCGCCGGCGACACCGTCCACACCGCGCGCTGGGACGACTCGATCGACCTCGAAGGCAAGCGTGTCGCGATCATCGGCACCGGGGCCTCGGCGATCCAGGTGATCCCCGAGATCGCGCCCTCGGTCGAGCATCTGACCGTCTTCCAGCGGACGCCGATCTGGTGCCTGCCGCGCCCCGACTACGCGCTGCCGGGAACGATCCGCAGCCTCGTCGGCACGCTGCCGTTCGCGCACAAGGCCGCCCGGCTCGCAGCGCACACGTTCGTCGAGTCGACGTTCGTGATCCCGGCGCACTGGAACCGCAAGCTGCGGATGACGAAGCGGTTCGAGCGCCAGGCCAAGAAGTTCATCGCCGATCAGGTCGACGACCCGGAGCTCGTCGCGAAGCTGACGCCCGAGTACGGCATCGGCTGCAAGCGCCCGAGCTTCCACAACAGCTACCTCCAGACCTACAACCGCGACAACGTCACGCTCGAGACCGATCCGATCGCCGAGGTCGTGCCGGAGGGCATCCGGACCGAGAGCGGCACGCTGCACGAGATCGACGTCCTGATCCTCGCGACGGGATTCAAGGTCTGGGACAGCGGCAACATGCCGAAGTTCCCCGTCACCGGGAGCGGTGGCGAGGACCTCGAGCAGTGGTGGCGCTCGAACCGCTACCGCGCCTACGAGGGCGTCGCGATGCCGGGCTTCCCGAACTGGTTCCTGATGTTCGGCCCCTACGGCTACAACGGCGCCTCTTACTTCACGCTGATCGAGGCCCAGGCCCAGCACATCACGCGCTGCCTCGAGCACGCCCGCGCGAAGGGTGCCGAGCGGGTCGAGGTCAAGGAGGATGCCTCCGACCGCTTCTTCGCCGAGATGATGCGCAAGCGCACCGACCAGGTCTTCTGGCAGGACAGCTGCTCGCTCGCCAACAGCTACTACTTCTCCGACGACGGCGACGTGCCGCTCAGGCCGGCCCTGACGATGCAGGTCTTCCGCCGCGCGAAGACGTACCCGCTCGACGACTACGCGCTGAACTGAGCCCGGCACGGTGGAACAGCCGGGCGATCGCGAAGCTGACCCAGGCATGGATCTCGCGGTCGGCCGCCTTGTCATAGGGCGTCCGCCACAGCCCGTCGTCGCCCTGGCGCCCGGCCAGCCAGTCGAGCCCGCGCGTCAGCGCCTCGTCACCGCTGCCGAGCCCGGCGAGCTGCATCGCATCGAGCGCCGAGACGAGGTCGGTGAAGCGGAACGGGTAGCGGAACTTCTGCCAGAACCCGGCAGCGCGACGATCGGCGTAGCGGTCCGCCTGCCACAGACGGCTGCCGAGCAACCGCGCGGCCGCGATCGCAGCGCCGGTGCCGCGATGGTCCGGATGGGCGGCCAGCGCTCGAAGGACGATCCCGGTGATGAGGTGCGAGCTCGGGCGGTCGCGCACCGGCTCGAGCGGCCCGGCGAGACGGGCGACGGTCTCGTAGCTGCGCGCGTCCGCGGTCCGGTGCGTACGGAACGGGATCGCCCAGCCCGCCGTCGTCCTGCCGCTGCTCGAGCAACCAACGGATCGCGGCCGTGATGCGAGGGTCGCGAGGCGGATGGCCTCCGTCGAGCAGCACCGCGACGATCGCGGCCGTGTAGTTCGGGCTGTACTGATTGCCGTACATACCCCGCAGATCGCCGGCCGGCCGCTGGAACCCGAGCACGAACTCCGCGGCGCTGCGGAACGCCGGGTGCCGTGCGTCGAGCGCGTACTGCTCGACGAGGACGAGCAATGCCTCGTAGGTCGAGAGAAGGTCGTAGGCCGTCGACGGACGGCTGCGTCTACCTGTGTAGATCCAGGCCCCGTCCGCACGCTGCCGGCGTGCCAGCGCCGCGACGACGGGATCCGCCCAGAGCGATTCAGGATCAACCACCTCGCCCAAGAGGTCTCGGTGCACGAACAGGTCGAGCCCCGGGTGGTCCACGGCGAGCAGGGCCGGGATCGGGTCGCGAGGAGGCCGCACGACCTCGACCCTAATGTCCGCGCTCGGTGCCGACCGCTAAATGGCGGGCGCAGTTGGCCGATTTCCAGTCGCGCAATGGTTCTCCGCCAACGTCTCGTCCTGCCCGCCCTGATTCTTGCCGTGATCGCCACGATGCTCGCGATCGCGCCCGCGGCGCGCGCCACCGACCCGACCGTCGAGGTCACCCAGACGCTCGTCGTCAGCGGCAACGAGGTCACCTCGCAGACGCTTCCTGCCGGCCAGGGCACGACGATGCTGATCCGCTACGCCTGCGCAGGCACGTCCGATCCGTGCAAGAAGGCCAAGATCTCGCTGCCGATCCCCGACGGCGTCGCGACCGGGGACGTCGGTGGATCGGCCGACATCGCATCGGTCGACGTCGTCGGCAGCCAGCGCATCGTCGTGATGAAGAACTCGCTGCCCGCCGGGACGACCGGCTCCTTCACCGTCGCACTCTCGATGCCGGCCTGGATCACGGCGGACAACTCCTCCTTCACGTGGCGCGCATCGATGAGCGCCGACAACGCGACCGCGGTCAACAGCGGCTACCTGACGCTGACCGGCCGCTCGGCCGGCGTGACGCACGCCGAAGCGGCGAATATCGCCGGCCGCGGAGCCGGCGACGTCAGCACCTACAACGTCAGCGGCTGCGTCAACGCCGGCAGCGACCCCGCGTTCGGGCCGCTCGGCGTCCAGTCGGGCTCGCAGCTGATCGTCACCCTGCCACTGGGCGCGGTACCGGTTTCGACCTTCGGGGGCGACTACGCGCCCGGCAACCCGGGCACAGTCACCTACGCCCTGAACACCGTCTCGGGCGGCTGCACCAACAAGCGGCTACAGCTCGAGTACCCGACGTCGAACCCGGCGAACGTCGTCGGTGCGACGCGGACGCTGACCGTCAACTGGGTCGGCCGCAAGATCGGGACGGCGTTGAACGGCCAGCTCGGAACGGCCAGTGACAGCCACACGCTGATCACGCGCACCCCGACTGGTTCTTTCAGCAAGAACATCGGCACGCCGAGGACGTCGGGCGGCGTCCGGTCGGCCGCGGTCGGCGACGAGGTCAGCTACTCGTTGCCGATGGCCAACAGCGGCACCCAGACTTGGGACGCGTTCTCGATCGGTGACACGATCCCCGATCTGCTCGCGGTCACCAAGCTCTCGGCGGCGAACTCGACCTCGGACCCCGTCGACCTCTGGATTCGGACCGAGTACGGCGAGGACGGCGTCAACGGCAACGGTGACGACGCGACGCTCTTCAAGGTTGGCACGGCCTCCCCGAACGATGTCACCGAGGTAGACGTGGCCGGGATCCTCCCGTCCGGCGACTACGTGATCGCGATCGAGGTGACCGGCGGCGAGACGTACCCGGGCGCCGGTGTTACCGCCGGCATCACCGCCCGCGTCCTGCCGGTCAGCCGCTCGAGCGTCACCTCCGTCGCCGGTACGACCTTCACCAACACCGCGCAGTTCGAGATCACCGCCGGGCAAGCGACGGTGCCGTTCACGCGCCAGGCCGACGGCGTCGTCGATCAGCCACAGCCGGTCGTCACCGTCCGACACTCCGGTGGCAACGTCCCGATCGGCTCGCGCGAGACCAGCTACACGCTGTCCGGCGACGTCGCCGGCGACGACATCACGAACCCCGTCTTCGTCGTCGAGCTCCCGGCCGGCGTCACGCTCAAGGAGTACACGCCGATCGTCGGGCTCGACGACGAGACGCTGACGACGGTCCCGAACTGGAACGGCTCCGGCAGCACGCTGCTGCGCTGGACCTTCCCGGCCGGCACGATCGCCGACAAGGGCAGCGGGTCAAAGAACTACTCGCTCAACTACACCGTCACGCTCCACCGCTCGATCTTCACCCCGCGGACCGTAAAGGGCTGGATCTCGCACGAGTCACCGACCACCGGCACCCAGTGCGGGGACAACTGGTTCGACGGCAGCCAGGACGCCGGAGACCGCGATGGCGACGGCAACACGACCGAGGTCCTCTGCCCGTGGTTCCAGAACCTCTCGTTCCCGACCGCCTCCTCGGCGGTGCTGATCCAGAGCGTCAAGGGATCGTGGGACCCCGGCTACGAGGACGGCCCGGCATCCGGCAACACGAACCCGGGTTCGGCCGACAACTACCAGCTCCACCTCGACAGCCAGGCGACGATGAACCTCGAGGACATCGCGATCATCGACCTGCTGCCCCGGGCCGGGGACACGGCGGTCGCCAGCGGCGCCGCGCGCAACCCGTCATCCAAGACCTTCCCGGTCCACCTGCGAGCCCGCCCGGTGACGCCGGCGCTCGGGTCCGCAGTGACGACCTACTACACGACGGTCACGAACCCGTGTCGCGCCGAGCTGAACTACAGCCCGTCCGGATGCCAGGCCCCGAACTGGGTCGATTGGGACAGCGTTGCCCCCGGCTCGCTGACGGCCGTTACCGGGCTGAAGTTCGACTTCGGCAGCAACCTGCTTGCCCCCGGTGACCGCTGGACGGTCACGATCCCGGTAACGACCCCGTCGAGCGGCGGGACCGAGCCCGACTACGCGGTCGTCAACCCCGACGCGGCCGACCCCGACAACGACGAGGTCTCGTTCAACTCGTCGGGCTTCATCCTTTCGCGCTCTGACCTCGGCGTGCCACTGCTGCCTTCCGAGGCGCAGGCCGTCGGCCTGCGAATGCCGAGCATCCACGGCCCGGCCGGCCCGCGCCCGACCGCGTCGCCGCGCACCACAAGTGGCGTCGGCACCGCCCCGCACACGACCACGGTCTCGATTCCGAACCTCGGCTCGGTCTCGCTGATGGACGGCCTCACGCCGGTCAGCTCGCTCGCCGTGCCCGGCGTCGGCAGCTACTCGATCGACCCGGGCACCGGCGTCATCACCTTCCAGCCGCTGCTCGGCTTCCAGGGGCAGGCGCCCGCGGTCGGCTACCGGCGCACCGACGTCTGGGGCCAGAGCGCCGTCTCTCAGTACACCGCGACCGTGACGCCGCCCGCCGGCCCGACCGCCGGGGGCAAGGCCAGCACCGGAACCGGCACCGACGCCCAGGAGGCACCGGTCACGGCCCCGCCGGGCGGCACGCTGACGCTAATCGACCCAGACACCGGGCTCGCCGTCAGCACGATCACGATCCCCGGCACCGGCACCTACTCGGTCACGAGCGGGGCCCTGCGCTTCGTACCGATTCCTGGCTACGTCGGTTCACCGGCACCGGTCGTCTACGAGGTGACCGACGTCTACGGCCAGTTCGCCCGCTCGACCTACGCGGTCACCGTCGTCGCGCCCGGGCAGCCGCCCGCCGTCAACGGCAAGACCACGTCCGGCCCCGGCGTGCCCCAGACGTTCAGCGTCACCGTCCCTGACGGCAACACGATCGTCCTCGTCGACGAGAACGGCAACGTCGCCACGTCGGTCACGGTGCCCGGGGAGGGCGTCTACACGCTCGAGCCGCAGACCGGGACGATCACGTTCGAGCCCGAGCCCGGATTCACGGGTACCGGCACCGGCGTGCGCTACCGGCTGACTGACGCCTACGGGCAGTCGGCCGACGCGCGCTACACACCGACCGTGGTCGCGGCCGAGCCACCGTTGACGCTCGCGCCGGCGCCAGCGACGTGCACGAGCCGCCGTGTGATGACGGTCAACTTCAAGGTCCCGGCCGGGAACCGCGTCCGGACACTGGCCGTGATGATGAACGGCAAGGCCTACAAGCGCCTGCGGCCCGATGCCCGTCGCGTCTCGGTGAACATGCGCGGTCTCGCCAAGACCAAGGTGACGGTGAAGGTCACCGCGAGGACGAAGGCGGGCCGAACCCTCACGGCGACGCGCACGTACCAGACCTGCAAGCAGCGGGTCACCGGCAAGCCGCTGGCAACGCTGCGCCTGTTGCCGGTCAAGGCGCGCTGACCGGGCGCCCGAACCGAGCGGCGCGAGCCGAAGCGGTGGGATAGCGTGGCGCCATGAGCGCCGATCGCGTCGTCCTCTGGCATCTCGCCATGTCGCACTACAACGAGAAGGCCCGCTGGGCGCTCGAGTACAAGGGCGTGCCACATGCGCGGCGAGCGGTCATGCCCGGCCTGCACCAACTCGTGGCCCGGCGCCTCGGAGGCGGCCTCACAATGCCGCTGCTGACGATCGGGGACGAGGTCTTCCCCGACTCGACCGAGATCGTCGCAGCGATCGAGCAGCGTTGGCCCGAGCCACCGCTGTACCCGGATGACCCCGACGAGCGAGCCGACGCGCTAGCGCTCGAGGACCGGCTCGACGAGATCCTCGCGCCCGCGGTGCGCCAGCTCGTCTACCAGCGCATCCTCGACGACCCGGACGGCGCGGCCGCCTTCCTCGCCTTCGGCGGCCCGCCGTCCCGGCTGCGTCTCGTTCGCCGCGCGATCCCGCTGCTCGGCGCCGCGATCAAGAGCAACTTCGACGTGCCGCCGCGCGACGACACCGGCCCAGCCGACACGATCCTCGAGTTCGCCGACGAGCTCGCCGGGCGGCTCGCGGACCGGCCGTTCCTGACCGGTGACGCCTTCACCGTCGCCGACCTCTCGGCCTGCGCCTACCTGATGCCGCTGATCAACATCGAGGCGATGGCCGCGCCCGCGCCGCTGCCGCCGCGCTTCGGCGACGTGCGGGCCGAGCTGGCCGAGAGC
This sequence comes from Baekduia sp., assembly GCA_037045385.1. Classification (GTDB taxonomy): domain Bacteria; phylum Actinomycetota; class Thermoleophilia; order Solirubrobacterales; family Solirubrobacteraceae; genus Baekduia. The sequence goes on from JBAOHN010000008.1 coordinate 91,142, forward strand.
CCGGTATCCGCCTGGATCGAACGGACCTACCTCGATCACCGGTTCACGAACGCGCCGGCCGCTCACGCCATGGCGTGAGCAACCGTCCGGCGAGCGCGACGAGGCCGACGAGGCCGACGCCGATCACCGACAGCACCGCGATCACGGCGAACACCTCCGCCGTCCGCACCTGGTTGCCCCAGGTCAGGACCAGGTAGCCGAGGCCGTCGCTGCTGCCGGCCCACTCGGCGAAGACGGCGCCGATGACAGCGAGCGCTGCGGCGACGCGCAGCCCGCTGAAGAACTGCGGCAGCGCAGCCGGGATCTGCGCGATCGTCAGCCGGCGCCGGCGGCCGGCACCGAGGCTTTTGAGCAGGTCGAGCAGCTCGGGGTCGGCCTGCCGAAGCCCGGCGGCGGCCGCGACCGCGACCGGGAAGAACGAGACGAGCGCGATCACGATCACCTTCGGCCAGACGCCGAATCCGGCCCAGAGCACGACGATCGGGGCGATCGCCGGCACCGGCATCATCTGCGAGACGACGAGCCACGGCCCGACGGCGCGGCCGGCGGCCGGCGACAGGGCGACGAGCAGCCCGAACGCTGCTCCGGCGACGATCGCCAGAGCCAGGCCGAGCACGACTTCGAGCAGCGTGACGAGCGCCGCTCCCGCGATCAGCGAGCGCTCATCGGCTAGCGCGGCGGCAACGGCCGATGGCGACGGCAGCGACGAGTCGGGGATACCGCCGAACGCGGCGAGCAGCGCCCAGCCGGCGATGACGAGCGCCGCGAACGCGAGCGGGGCGAGAAGGGAGCCGGCCCGGGCCATCACGTCGCCTCCCCCGCCGCACCCCGCAGCGGCCCGAGCAGCGCCGCCTTCGCCGCAGCGAACTCGGGCATCAACGTCGTCTCATCGGTCCGTGGGTGCGGCAGCGTGATCTCCACGGTCGTCTCGAGGCGACCCGGTCGCGCGGTCATCACCGACACGCGATCGGCCATCAGCACCGCCTCGTCGAGATCGTGCGTCACGAGCAGGACCGTCAGCTGCTCGGCCTCGCGAACGCCGAGCAGCCACTCCTGCATTGAACGCCGCGTCATCGCGTCGAGCGCCCCGAACGGCTCGTCGAGCATCAGCACCCGCCGCCCGGCGAGAACAGTCCGCAGCAGCGCTGCCCGCTGGCGCATCCCGCTCGAGAGTTCGTGGGGCCAGCTCGACTCGAAGCCTGCGAGCCCGAACCGGGGCAGCTCTGCGAGAGCGCGCTCGCGGGCCTCCGGCCGGGAGACGCCGGCCAGCTCGAGCCCGACGGCGACGTTGGCGAGAACGGTGCGCCACGGCATCAGCAGGTCGCTCTGCGGCAGGTAGGCGACCGGCCCGCCGGTGGAGACCGACCCGGACGTCGGCTCGAGCAGCCCGGCGAGCGTCCGAAGCAGCGTCGACTTGCCGCAGCCGCTCGGGCCGACGACCGCGTGGAACTCCCCTTCGCCGATCGCGAGGTCGATTCCGTCGAGCGCGAGCACCGGCTCACCGCGCGAGGAGGCGTACCGCTTCCGCAGCGCGTTCGCCTTCAGCACGGGCTCTGGTTCGGTCACCGGTCGGGCAGGAAGAAGTCGGTCGCGAAATGGTTCGCGGCGACTGGGGCGTCGATCAGCCCCGACCGTACGAGAAACGCGGACAGGTCGGCGACCTCGCGGTCGCGGATGAAGCCGAACGCCGGCGCCTTCGCGGTGAACAGCGGCAGGTACGCCCGCAGCTGCGCCCTCGTGAGACCGCGATCGAGCTCGCGGTTCTCGCCGAGCAGAGCGGCGATGCCCTGCTCTGGTCGCTCGATCACGTCCTCGTAGCCGCGAACGGTGGCGTCGACGATCGCTCGCAGCACGTCAGGCCGCTTCGAGATGCGCGACTCCGCGGTGAACGCGACCAGGCCCGGGTAGCGCGGTCCCCCGAACTGATCGAAAGGGAACGACTGCACCGGCGTGCCGGCGGCCTCGACCTGCGCGGCGTCGGCCGGGTAGTAGCCGATGAAGGCGTCGATCGAGCCGGAGACGAGGTTCTGCACGCCGGCGAAGCCGATCGTCACCGTCTTCACTTCGCCCGGCTCGAGGCCTGCGCTGCGCAGGATCGTGTCGAGCACGACGCGGTCGGACGGGACACCGGAGAGTCCGACCTTGCGCCCGGCGAGCCGCCGCGGCGTCAAACGGTCGGCGCTGCGGGTGATCAGACCTCCGAGCGGCCTCTGCGTCACCGCCATGATCGCGCGCGCCTTCCGCTTCATCGCGATCTGCTGCATCACGTCGACGCTGTCGGCGAGGCCGACATCGGCCTTGCCGGCGTCGATCAGCTTGAGCGTGTCGGCGGTCGATGCCGGCCTGACGATCCGCAGGTCGAGGTTGTTGTCCTCGTAGTAGCCGGCCGCGACCGCGCGGTAGATGCCGGCGTGGACGGCGTTCGGCAGGAAGTCGAGGACGAGCGTCGCCTCCGTCCGCGCGGCGAGGCGCATCGAGCCCGCGTCGGCGGTGGTCGTAGCCGCGCCATCGCCGCCGCCACAGCCCACGACGAAGGCGAGACACAAGAGAGCGGCAAGCACGCCTGGGCCTTGCCGGCAAAGCAGGTGGCGAGGATGCGAGCGAGGCGAAAGGGAGCGTGCTCCAGCACGTGACCGCATCGCCGAGCGACGCAGCGTCGTCAGATGCGCAGCCGGCATGGCTCAGGGGCGGCCCAGCCGCGACGGCCACCAGACCCTGCGCCCGATGTCGAAGACCAGCGCCGGCACGAGCGTCGAGCGGACGACGAACGTGTCGAGCAGCACGCCGAAGGCGACCGCGAAGCCGATCTGCGTCAGCGGCACGAGCGGCAGCACGGCAAGCACCGCGAAGGTGCCGGCGAGCACGATGCCTGCGGAGGTGATCACGCCGCCGGTGACCGCGAGGCCACGCAGCATGCCCTCGCGGGTGCCCTGGGTCTGCGCCTCCTCGCGGACGCGCGCCATCAGGAAGATGTTGTAGTCGATGCCGAGCGCTACGAGGAAGACGAACGCGAACAGCGGCAGCCCCGGGTCGCTACCTGCGAACCCGAACAGCACGTCGTAGGCGACGTAGCTGACGCCGAGCGCCGAGGCGAACGACAGCACCACGGTCGCCATCAGCAGGATCGGCGCTGCGACCGCGCGCAGCAGAAGCAGCAGGACGATGAACACGACGGCAAGGATCAGCGGGATCAGAAGCTTGTTGTCACGCTCGGCGGCGGCGCGCACATCGCGCTCGATCGCCGTCGTGCCGCCGACGAGTACGTCGTCACCACCGGCCTCCGTGGCGGCGGCCCTGAGCTTGGGGATCAGGTCGAATGCCTCGGTCGAGTACGGGTCGGCCTCGAGCGCGACTTGGAGATAGACGCCCGGCTCGCCGCGGCCGACCTCACGCACGACGGCGACGCCGTCGGTGCCTCGCAGGGCGGCGGCGACGGCCGGCGCGCGGGATGCGTCGGGCACGATCACGTCGGTCGGCGCATTGGCGCCGCTCGGGAAAGACTTCGAGAGCAGCTTCTGCCCCGCGACCGACTCGACGTCGTCGCGGAACGAGTTGCCCTGCGTGAGAGCGTCCGAGTAGCTGAAGAGCCCGAGCGCCATCACCGCGAGCAGGGCGGCGGTCGCAATCCAGACCTTGCGCGGCTTCGCGGCGATCCACTCACCCCAGCGGCGCCAGCGCCCGTGCTCGGCGTCGATCGGCTCGTCCTCGTCGCTGAAGCGGTGCTCGGTCTTGGTGAAGCGCTCGCGCAGCGACCCTCCGGCGAGCCGGGCCACGGCGACCAGGACGACGAGCGCGAGAACGACGATCCAGGGCGCGACGTCGAGACCGGCGAGCACGCCGACCAGGACGCCGGCGTTCAGCAGTCCGGCCATCCCGACCGCCCCGGCGCGGCCGTTGGCGAGCATCCGCACGCGGGGCCCCGCGTCCGTGACCGCGCCGAGGATCCCAAGCACGAGGAAGGTCAGGAAGGCCGGCCCGACTATGACCGGCGTCACCTCCGATGGGAGGCCGGCGGCGTCGCCCAGCACCATGACCGGGACGGCGACCAGCGCGGTCCAGACGACGGCCGCGAACAGCGCGCCGCCGACGGCGGCGATCGTCCGCACGAGCTTGGACTCGTTGTCCGGCGCATCGGCCGCGTCGGCGCCGTCGGGCCCGTAAGGCACGAACGGCCAGAACGCGCGACGGCCGAAGATCGCGAGCATCGCCGGCAACGCCGTCAGCATCGCGACCATCGCGCTGAACACGCCGAGTGCGCCGATCGGGCCGAGTCCGGCGGTGCCGTTCAGCTCGGCGAGCGACAGCACGAGCAGCGCGAGCATCACCGTCAGCGCCGAGGCGACGATCGCCGGGCCGGCGCCCCGCAGCGCCGCGTCGAGCGCCTCGTGCTTGTCCTGCGTGTGCCTGAGCTCCTCGCGGTACCGCGCAACGAGCAGCAGCGCGTAATCGGTGCCGGCGCCGAGGACGAGCACCGACATGATCGAGGAGGACTGCCCGTTGATCGTCACGCCGAGCCCCTCGGCGACGCCCCAGCCGAGCGCGCGGCTGAGCATCTCGGCCATGCCGACGGTCAACAGCGGCACCCACAGGAACAGCGGGCTGCGGTAGATCAGCGCCAGCAGGACGAACACGAGCGCCGATGCCGCGAGCAGCAGCGTCCCGTTGATGTTCTCGAAGACCTTGATCGCGTCGGCCGAGAACCCGGCCGAGCCGGTGACCTTCACCTCGAGCCCGCCTCCGGGGTCGGACACTGTCTTGCGGATCTCGTCGACGGGGTCGATGATCGTGTCGGCCTCGCCGTCGGTCGCGATGTCCGCGAGCAGCAGCGCCGACGTCATGTCCTTTGAGAACTGCGCGCGACCGAACTTCCCGGTCGCGTCGAGCTTCAGCGCGTTGAGCTCGTTGCGGTCGGCGGCGATCGCACGCCGGTCGGCGGCTGTGAGCCCGCCGTCACGCCGGTAGACGACGACGGCGGTGACGTTCTCGGCGCCCTGGAGCTTCGTTGTCGCTTCCAGCGCCTTCGTCGACTCGGCGTCGCCCGGCAGGAACGACGCGGAGTCGTTCTTCTGGATGTCCTCGAACTTCGTCGGCAGTCCGGCCGCGCCGATCGCGAGAACCGCGACCAACCAGACGCCGAGTACGGCCCATTTGGCCCGCCGCCCGGCGGGGAACGAGAGCAGCCGCGACATGGGCGGGACCCTAGCGCGGCGCTCTCGGCGCTCGCCGGTCAGGCTGCCGCTTTGGCCGGCTTGCGCTTCGCCGGCCTGCGCTTCGGGGTGGCCGCGCGATCACGCGCTGGCACGACTTCGACGACGGTCCGCTTCACGAGACGGCCGATCTCGGCCTCGAGGAACTTGGCCATCCGCCGCTCGTCACGAAGGATGTCGCGGGCGAGCTTCGCCGTCTCGCGGTCGCCGATCGCGTCGGCGAAGTCGGCGATCCGCGTGTAGATCGCGATCTCGACGTGCTCCTCGCGGAGCTCTTCCTGGGCGTTGCGAAGATGCATCTCGGTCTCACCGGTAAGGGCCGCGCGTACGGTGCCGACCTGTCCCTTGACCGCGGCGACGGCCTTGCCGGCCACCTCGCCGGGCACCGCGACCAGCCCCGATCCGGGCGGGTCACCGCCGAGCCGCTTGATCCGTCGCTCGACCAGCTTCTTGTGGCTCCGCGTCTCCTTGAGGTGCTCCTTGAGCCGTTTGCGATGGGTGTCGCGAGTGGTCATCGCGATGTGGGCGCTGAGGTCGGCCTCGAGTTCGGCCTCCTTGGCGTGCGCCTCTGCCAGCCATTGCACGAGCTTGGCATCACCGGGCTTCAGTTCGCTCATCTGCATCCTCCGATCAGGTCGCCTCTCGAACGGCGACCGACAGCTGTTCCTTGTTCATCCTCGACCTGCCCGGAATGTCCAGTTCTGAAGCGCGAACGTAGAGGCTGTGACGCGTCTCCTCGTCGCGGCCGACGGCGCCGTCACCGTCGCCGGCGTCGGCTGGAGGCCGCGAGCCGGGCGGCCGCTCCTTCGTGTCCTCAGTCACGCGGGTCAAACCTTCGGCGGAGCCGGGATCGGCTGGGCTTCAAGCGCCCTGGCGGCGTGGACGAGGTTGTGCGCCATCAGGGCCGCCGTACGTCTGGTCCAGCCGCGATCACCGGTCGTCAGGTACTCCTCGTCGCCCGGACCGGGTCCGCGGTTCCAGTACGTCCACGACTGGCCCGGCACGGTGAAGCCGATGTCGATCGCGGCCTGCGCCATCTCGGCGATGCAGTGGTGGGCACCGTCCTCGTTGCCGACGACGATGAAGCCGGCCACACGGTTGAAGGCGAGCGGCGTGCCATCCGGCGCGGTCTCCGACAGCAGCGCATCGAGCCGTTCGAACGCACGCTTGATCTCCGACGACGGCTGCCCGAGCCAGGTCGGGGTGGCGAAGATCACGATCTCCGATCCGATCACCTTCTCGCGGATCTCGGGCCAGCGGTCGCCCTCGACGACCGCTTCGCTGACGACGCCGGGCGAGATCGGGTAGGCGGTCAGCCGCAACGGCTCCGTCTCGACGCCGTGTTTGCCGAGGGCACGAGCGACATCGGCGGCCAGCTCCTCGGTCGAGGACGGCTCCGGTGGCGGCTTGAGGGTGCCGTTGAGGATCAGCGCACGCACGAACGAACGTGTACCCGCGTCAGCGCAACCGAAAACTGACGGGTCCGGCCCCGGACCGCTCCGCTGTTGTCAGACGAGCTCTTCGCGCATCGTCTCGACCGACCGCCGCAGCAGCCGCGAGACGTGCATCTGTGAGATGCCGACCTGAGCGGCGATCTCTCGCTGGGTGAGTCCGGCGGCGTAGTGGAGCGCGATGATGCGCTGCTCCCGCGGCTCGAGCTTCTTGAGGCCTTCGGCCACCACCGCGCGGGCCTCTGCGCGGTCGAACCCTTCGTCGCGCGTGCCGATCACGTCGCCGATCGTCTGCGCGTTGTCATCGACCGGCGTGTCGAGCGAAGCCGTCCGCATGTTCGAGCCGGCTGCGAGCGCGTCGAGCACCTGCTCCTCGTCGTGCCCGGTCGCCTCGGCCAGCTCGCCGATCGTCGGTGACCTTCCGTGGGTCGCCTCGAAATCGGCTGTCCGCTCGCGCACTCGAGCGTAGAGCTCCTGCAGATCCCGCGGCGTCCGCAAGGACCAGGTCCGGTCACGGAAGTGGCGCTTGATCTCACCGGCGATCGTCGGTGACGCGAACGTCGACAACCTGACCTCGCGGTCGAGGTCGAAGCGATCGATCGCCTTGATCAGGCCGAGCGCCCCAACCTGCACCAGGTCGTCGAGCTGCTCACCGCGCCCGGCGAACGAGCGCGCGATGTGACGGACGAGCGGCAGCATCAGCTCGACCAGCTCGTCGCGGGCCTGCGCATCGCCGTGACGATGGATGCGTTCGAGCAGGAACCGCTCGCGAGCCGGGCGTGATCTGCCTGGGACGGATGTGCGCGGAGACGCGTTGACATACGTCATGTGATTCGTGTTTCCCACCTCCGCTTGAATGTAAACACCCTGTGTCCCCCAATGCAACCGGTAGGCGTTTCCTTCACCGAGGGGCCGGGAATGGCAGGATGCGTACGCGTCCCGGCCGTCATGCATGGACCGGCAACCAGACGACAGATGCGCCCCGAGCCCGAAGACCCCACCATCCCGCCACCGGCCCTGAGGCTGGCGCTGGAGGCGCGACCCGAGAACGTCGGGGTCGTGCGCCAGGTCCTGGGCGGCGCCGCAGCCGCGCTGGGGATGGACAGTCGCGCGGTCGACGACCTCCGGCTGGCATTGAGCGAGGCATGCACGAACGTTGTCGTCCACGCGTACGAGAACCCTGCGCGCGAGACCTTCGAAGTCGACGCCTGGTCGGACGGGGGCCTGCTCCACGTAACCGTGCGCGATCGCGGGGCGGGCCGGAGCGCCGGACTCGGACCTTCGCCCGGCCTCGGCCTCGGCCTGCCGATCATCCGCGAGCTGACCGAAGAGGTCGCGTTCACCGACGACGGCGGCCCCTCTGCCCAGCGCCACGAAGTGCGGATGACCTTCGTTCTCGCGCCCGCCGCATGACGACCGGCGCTCCCCCCCGGGCGATCACGCTCGAGGTGACTCCGGGCCCGATCGCCGAGGAGTCGTGCGGACGGCTGGCCGCCGTCACCGGCACCCGCTGCGAGCTGCCGGTAACGCAGGTCGAGGGTACGGCCGCGTCGGTGCGGGCGCTCGCGCGCGTAGCTGCCGGACGTCTCGCCGATGCCGGTGGGCGGCTTGAGCTGACGATCGTCGAGATGCCCGGCGCGATGCAGATCACGCTCGGCCTGTTCGAGCCCGGCGGCGCGAGAGAAGTGCTGGAGGCGTGCGGCGACAGCCGTCCCGCGGGCCACCCGATCGCGCTCAGAACCGGGGCCGGCGAACGGCTGTCGTTCGAGGTCTCCTCGGCTCCGATCATCGACGGAATCGTCCCCGGTGGGCAGGTGCCGTACTCGGCGGTTCAGACCACGCACGAGAGCGGCGTCCCCGTCCTCGCCGTGACCGGCGAGATCGACGTCTCTACCGCGCCCTCGCTCGAGCTGGCCGCCCGCCACGCGCTCGTGACCGGCGACCACAGGCTGGTGCTGGATCTCGGCGGCTCGTCTTTTCTGGACTCGACGGGGATCCGCGCCCTGATCGGGCTTGCCGGTGCGTGCAGCGAGGGAGGCGGGATCGCGATCGCGAACATGAACGCCGCGATCTCACGCGCGCTCGAGATCACCGGCCTTAGCTCGGTCTTCTCGATCCACTCCTCTGTCGACGACGCCGCGCGCTCGATCAGCGGCTGAGCGGCGGCTCGCCCTCGCGCGAGCCCGGGGACGGATCCTGCACGGCGCCCTCGGTGCCGGTGCCCTTCCGCCGGCCGAGGCCGCCGGCCGCCGAGAAGAGCAGCCCGCCGAAGATCAGCACACCTAGAAGAACCACGAGGAAGACTTCGATGCCCATGGCCCCGGCCTACCCGAGAAGCGGGAGGCTCAACCCTCGCGCCACGAGCGGGCTCGGTGCCGCATGCGCCGTCGCGCCAAAAGGCCCACATGTGCTTACCTGCACTCAGATGACCGACAGCAGCGCTGACACCACGGGGCTCCCTTCGGCGGGAACCATCGAGGTAGCCGATGCGAACGGTGTTCTGACGATCGCTCTGGTCGGCGAGCACGACCTCGGCACCCGCGCCAGCATCGAGCCCCCGCTTCACAGCGCCGCTCTCGGCGAGGGTGGAGTGATCGTCGACCTCTCGCGGACGACATTCCTCGACTCGACCGTCCTGCAGGTGCTCGTCCGAACCGACGCCCTGCTCCGCGACCGCGGCCGCACGCTGGTGCTGGTCGTGCCGGACGACGGTGTCGCCCATCGCGCTCTCGAGGTCAGCGGCCTCGCCGAGACGATGACCTGCTGCGAGAGCCCCGGTCGCGCGGCAGAGCTGGCCTAAGCCGCTCGCGGGACGCGCGCGGCGCCGATGCCGAGCACGAGTTCCCTGATCCGATGCGGGTCCTCGAGCTGGACGCAGTGCCCGCGCGCGGGCAGCATCTCCAGCCGGGTGTGCGGCACCGCGTCGATGAAGATCTGGGCTCCGGCCGGCGGGCAGAGCTTGTCCTTGCCGCCCCACACGAGCACGACCTCGCAGGAGATCCGTCCCGCGTCGAGCGCGCTCGGATGCTTCAGCTCGACCAGCATCTGACGGGCGAGACGCATCAGGCGCGCCGGGTCGCCGCGCCCGATGTGCGAGGAGAAGTGCGCGATCGACTCGCTCGGAAGGCGGTCGCTCGACGCGAGCACCTTGAACAGCTCGCCGGCCGCACGCTGGAGCACGCTCGTCGGGACCGGAGTGTGGGCGGCGGCCGTCAGCGCCGCCCCGACCCATTCGACCGCGCCGACCCAGGGCTGAAGCCCCATTCCGGCGGGACCGATCGGGACGATCCCGGCGATCGGCAGCGCCGGGTCCGACGCGGCCCTCATCGAGAGCAGCCCCCCGAGCGAGTTGCCGACGACCACGACCTCCTCACCGCCCGATTGCTCCTCGACGAACGCCGCGGTGAAGCGGTCGAGCATCTCGAGCATCGGCGGGGTCTCGGGACGGTGCGCCTTGCCGAACAGCGGCAGGTCGACGGCGATCACGCGGCGCCCGTCACGCGCCATCGTCTGAAGCAGCGGCCGCCACGTGTCGGCCGAGTCGGCGAAGCCGTGGAGCAGCAGGATCGGCGGGCCGTCTCCCGCCTTCTCCAGTACGCGCGTGCTCATTCCTGCGAACGACGCGCCTCGCTCGGAGACCTCCCCGGTCATGTCGCGGAGCCTACACCGGAGCGGCGACGGCAACCCGCTCGAAGCGGGCGAAATAGCCGAGCGAGCCGCCTGCGAACCGGCCGGGCACGAGACCGGTGCGCACGGCAGCGCCTTCGAGCTGGGAGCGGCGCACGAAGTGCGGGTCGGGGAACAGCTCGCCGACGACGAGCCTGCCCCCGAGCTTGAGCACACGCGCGAGCTCGGACAGCGCCTGATCTCGGTCGGGTATCTCGCCGAGCACGGTCACGAGGTAGGCAGCGTCGAAGGTGGCGTCGTCGTAGGGCAGCGAGCGTGCGTCGCCGAGCTCGGGGAAGACGTTCGAGAGCCCCTGCTGCGCGGCCTTCGCGGTCGTGTGGTCGAGCATCGCCTGCTGGATGTCGAAGACGTCGAGCCTGCCCTCGGGGCCGAGCCAGCCGGCCATCGGGACGGCGTAGTGGCCGGTTCCGGGGCCGACCTCGAGCACGCGCTCGCCGGGCCGCGGATCGAGTACCTCCTTGAGCCGGTCGCGTGTGATCACCGGCCGCGGCGGCTCGAGCCAGAAGCGCTGCCCGTACGGGCAGGCCGACGGGTTGCGACGCCACCAGAGCGCACCGGCGACGGTCGCCGCGACCGCCACGACAACCCCTGTACGAAATGAGCGCTGTGGACGCTTGTTTCGTCCCATCTGCGGCATTCTGCCTGATCGATGACGACTTGGACGAACTTCGCCGGCGACCAGCGCTGCCGGCCGCGGGCCTTCGAGCGGCCGGCGACGCACGACGAGCTCCGTCGCGTCATCGCCGACGCAGCGCGCCGCGGGGAAACCGTCCGGGTCGCAGGCGCCGGGCACTCATTCAACGACAGTGTCCTGACCCGCGGCACGCTGATCTCGCTCGACCGGATGGCACGCGTGATCGACGTCGACCGCGAGGCCCGGCTCGTGCGGGTCGAGGCGGGCGCGACGCTCGGAGCGCTATGCGAGGCGATGGACGTGCACGGGCTCGCGTTCCCGAACATGGGCGACATCAACGTCCAGTCGATCGCCGGCGCGACCGCGACCGGCACCCACGGAACCGGGCTCGCGTTCTCGAACCTCTCCTCGTGCCTGAACTCGATCGAGCTGACGCTCGCGAGCGGTGACGTCGTCGAGGTCTCCGAGGAGTCGGACCGCGAGGCATGGCTCGCCGCACGCGTCAGCCTCGGCGCGCTCGGGATCGTCAGCGCGGTCACGATCCGTGCCGCGCCGGCGTTCCGCCTGCGCGCAGTCGAGACGACAGCGCCGCTCGATCACACGCTGACGAACCTCGACGCGCTCAACTCGCGCCACGACCACTTCGGCTTCTTCACCTTCCCCCACTCACCGCTCGCGATGACGAAGACGTGGGAGCGGACCGATGCGCCGGCCCGGCCGGCATCGGCCCCGTCGGAGTGGATCCACGACGAGCTGCTGACCAACTACGCCTACTGGGCGGTCTGCCGGCTCGGCCGAGCGCGGCGCTCCTGGATCCCGGCGCTCAACCGGATCTCCGCAGCCGCGTCCGGCACGACCCGTTACACCGACCGCTCCGATCGCGTCTACGCGACGCCCCGCCGCGTCCCGATCACCGAGATGGAGTACGCGATCCCGATCGGACGCGCCGCCGAGGCGGTGCGCGCGGTCCGGGCGATCGCCGAGCAGCACCGACATGACGTCCCCTGCCCGCTCGAGGTCCGCTTCAGCGCCGGCGACGACGCCCTGCTCGCACCATCCGGCGGGCGCGAGACGTGCTGGATCGCCGTCCACCAGTTCGAGCGGATCCCCTGGGAGCCGTACTTCCGCGAGGTCGACGAGCTGCTGACCCACGAGTACGACGGCCGCCCGCACTGGGGCAAGCGCCACTTCCGCACCGCCGCCGACCTGCAGCCGCACTACCCCGGCTGGGGCACTTTCCAGGCCGTCCGCGCCCGCCTCGACCCCGCCGGCACCTTCACGAACGCGCACGTCGAGCGCGTCCTCGGAGCCGTGGCATGAGAGAAATGCCGCCGACAGCGGCAGAAGTCACATGCCATCTCCATGAGGCCTTCCCCGAGCTGCGGGAGACGCTGCCGTTCCTGCGGCTCGGGACGGCGCCGAGCCCGGTCCGCGAGCTGCCGGAGCTCGGCGTGTGGCTCAAGGACGAGGGACAGTACGGCGACGGCGGTTGGGGCGGCAACAAGGTGCGCAAGCTCGAATGGCTGATACCGGACGCGCAGCGCAAGGGCGCGCGGACGATCTTCACCGTCGGCGCGCTCGGCACGAACTGGGGGCTCGCGACCGCGCTCTACGCCCGCGAGCACGGGCTGAAGACGGCGCTCGCGCTCGTCGACCAGCCGCTCGACGATCACGTCCGCGCCCAGCTCGAGCGCCTCTACGCCTCGGGCGCGACGATCCATCGCACGCACACGAAGGCGCAGACGATGGCGCGGGCGCCCTTCCTGCTGGCCCGCCACTTCTCGGGCCGTCGGCCGCCGTACTACCTGCCGGCCGGCGGCTCGTCGCCGGTCGGCACGATCGGCTACGTCGAGGTCGCGTTTGAGATCGCCGAGCAGGTGCAGGCCGGAGCGCTGCCCGAGCCCGAGCGGATCGTGTGCGCCGTCGGCTCGGGCGGGACGATCGCGGGGCTCGTGCTCGGCCTGAAGCTCGCCGGGCTGAGCAGCCACCCGGTCGGGATCGTCGTCAACGACGCGCTGCGGCTCGATCCCGACACGCTGCTCGGCCTCGCGCGGAAGACCGAGCGCATTCTGCGCGACCGCGGCGCTCAGCTGCCCGACCTGGATCTGAACATCGACGACTTCGACGCGCCGACCGACTGGCTCGGGCCGGGGTACGGGCACGCGACGCCGGAGGGCGAGGCGGCGCTGGCGCTCGCACGCGAGGCCGGCCTGCAGCTGGAGCCGGTCTACACCGCGAAGGCGCTCGCGGGCGCGATGGCGCAGGAGTGCGAGGGCCCGGTGCTGTTCATCAACACCAACGGCCCGCGCTGACCACGGCGGTCGGCGTAGGGTTGGCGGTGCCGTGAGAGCCGTCGTCTGCCAGCACGCCGATCTGACCGTCCAAGATCTGCCCGACCCGATCCCGGGGCCGGGCCAGGTCAAGATCGCGGTCACCCGCTGCGGCATCTGCGGATCGGACCTCCACGCCCGCCACGGCATCGACGCCTGGGCCGAGCTCGCGGCGAGCCTCGAGTACGACCGCTTCGGCCGCTCCGACCAGCCGATCGTGATGGGCCACGAGTTCACCGGTGAGGTTGCCGAGCACGGACCGAAGACCCGTCGCAAGCTGAAGGTCGGCACGCCGGTCGTCGCGCTGCCGATCATCCGGGGACCGGAGGGCGTCGACGCGACCGGGCTTTCGCTCGGCGCGCCGGGGGCCTACGCCGAGCAGACGCTCGTGCAGGAATCGCTGATGCTCGAAGTTCCGAACGGGCTCGGCCCCGATGTCGCGGCACTGACCGAGCCGATGGCGGTCGCCTGGCATGCGGTTCAGCGCAGCGAGGTCAGACGCAAGGACGTGGCGATCGTGATCGGCTGCGGGCCGATCGGCCTCGGCGTGATCCTCTGCCTCAAGGCCAAGGGCGTCGAGACCGTCGTCGCGAGCGACCTCTCGCCCGGCCGCCGCGAGCTCGCGCGCCGCTGCGGCGCCGACGTGACCATCGATCCCGCCGAGCAGTCCCCGTACACGACCCCGGGCAACGGCCACCTGCACGGTGCGCCCGACCTGCTCGAGCTCGGCGTCGACACCGCCGACAAGGTCACCCGCCTGCCGGGCTGGTGGCATCTCTGGAAGCTCGGCGAGCGGCTCGGCGCGGGGCCGAAGTTCCCGGTCGTCTTCGAGTGCGTCGGCGTACCGGGAATGATCGAGCAGGTGATCCAGGGCGCTCCGCTGCTCTCGCGCGTGGTCGTCGTCGGCGTCTGCGTCGGCAGCGACCGGTTCACCCCGGCGATGGCGATCAACAAGGAGATCGACCTGCGCTTCGTGCTCGGCTACACCCCGCCCGAGTTCCGCGACACACTGCACATGCTCGCCGATGGCAACATCGACCCACGGCCGCTGATCACCGGCACCGTCGGCCTCGACGGAGTCGAGGCCGCGTTCGACGCGCTCGGCGGCGGTAACGAGGACGCGATCGAGCACGCGAAGATCCTCGTCGACCCGCGCAGCTCCGCGACGGCGCCTTGATCGAGGCCGAGCACCGGCGCTGGATCATCGTCAATGCGGTGCTCGTCACCGCGTTGCTCAACGTGGTGATCAACGCTGTGATCGCCAGGCTGAGCGCGCTCGGGATGGACGAGATCCCGGTCTGGGGTTGGCCGCTCCTCGGCGGCACGACGATCGCAACCGACACCGCCGGAACCTTCTTCGTGTTGCCGTTCGTGACGTCCTTGCTCGTGCCGCTCGGGATTCAGTTCGAGATCCGGCGCGAGCGTCTGCGCCCGATCGCCGGCGTCGCGCAGCTGCCCACCGTGCTGCGCCGCCTGCCTGACCCGGTGTTGAAACGAGCGCTCGTCACCGGCGCCGCCGTGTTCGCGCTCGGCGGGCCGCTGTCACTGCTCGGGGTGGCACTCGCCGACCTCGAGCCGATGAGCGTCCAGACGTTCGTCGTCTACAAGGCCGTCCTCGGTGTGGCGCTCGGACTGATCGTCACACCGCCGATCGCGATGCGAGCGATGGCTCAGAGATAAGTGAGCCGGTCGTTGTTGACTTCTGTGTAGTTGTTGAACGCCGGAATCATCATCCAGGTCGCGAGGAAGATGGGCTGAGTGCGATCGACCTTGTACTGGGTCGTCCTCGTATAGATCTGGCTCCAGCCGGCCGGCCCGTCGCCGAACCGAACTCCCCACGTCTGGTTCACCGCCGCGTATCCGGCGTAGAAACTGACGCGGCATGCGTAGTTCGACGTTCGGACGGAGATCCGGACCTTCCCGTCGGTCTGAATGAACGTCCGGTACTGAACGTTGCACGCACCCGGCGCCGCGATTCCTGCGCCGCCTTGGGCCAACTTCCACGGACTCCACGCGTTGTAGTTCGCTGCGGCGCTCGACGGTATCGCCAGAGCTGCCGCCGCGGCCAGCGCCGAAACGATTGTCCCTATACGCACAGCAATTCCCCCTGTGTCTTGACGGACGGCTTGTACCACTGCGTGGGCTTCGTGACAACAGATCGCCGAGCAGGCAGAATGGCCCGATGGCCACCGCGGCGCCCAGGCAGCTCTCCTCGCTCGACGTCCAGTTCCTGCTCGACACCGACCGCAACTACGGCCATGTCGGCAGCGTCGCGATCCTCGACCCGTCGACGGCGAGCACGCCGTTCACGATCGAGTCTCTTCGCGCACTGATCCTCGAGCGCATCCACCTCGTCCCGCCGTTCACCCAACGGATCGAGCGCGTGCCGCTCGATCTCGACTGGCCGTACTGGGTGCCCGACGAGCATTTCGACATCGGCTACCACGTGCGCGAACTGGCGCTGCCGAAGCCCGGATCGATGGAGCAGCTCCGCGAGCAGGTCTCCCGCATCTACTCACGCCGGCTCGATCAGGCACGGCCGCTGTGGGAGCTGTACCTGATCCACGGCCTCAAGGGCGGCAAGGTCGCGATGGTCTCGAAGATCCATCACGCCGCGGTCGACGGGATGTCGGGCGGCGAGATCATGACGATTCTCTTCGACGTGACGCCGGAGCCGCGCGAGGTCGATCCGCCGAACGGCACGGGCGGGCGGGCCTCCATCGCCGGGCTCAGCAACCGGGACATGCTCGGTCGTGCAATCCGCAATCTGCCGAAGGCGCCGCTGCGCACCGCCGACCGCTTCGGCCGGCTGCTGCCCCACGTCGACGTCGTCCCGTCCGTGCTCGGCCTGCCCGGCACCGAGCACGTGAGCCGGGCGCTGTCGGAGGTCAGGCGCAGGGTCGGGATCGAGGACCAGGCCGAGGTGATCGTCCGGCCGCGGTTCCGGCCACCCCGCGGCGCCTACGACGCGCAGCTCTCACCGCACCGCATCTTCGGAATCGGCTCGCTCTCGCTCGCCGACGTCAAGACGATCAAGGATCACTTCGGCGTCAAGGTCAACGACGTGATCGTCGCGCTCGTTTCGATGGCGCTGCGCGAGCACATGATCTTCCACGAGATGCTCCCGGAGCGGCCGCTCGTCGCGCAGATCCCGGTGTCGGTCCGGACCAACGACGAGTTCGGCACGTTCGGCAACCAGATCTCGATGATGTTCGTGCCGATCCCGACGACGACGGCCGACCCGATCGAGGCGCTCGAGGCGGCCGCGGCCGAGCTCGGCGTCGCGAAGGCGCGTCAGAAGGCGCTGCCGGCGAAGGCGCTCCGCGACGTCACTCAGTTCATTCCGCCTGCGCTCCACCAGCGCGCGTCGCGCGCGATGTTCGGCCTCTCGCGGATCGGCATCCGCCCGCCGTACAACGTCGTGATCTCGAACGTGCCCGGCCCGCCGATCGACCTCTACACGGCCGGCGCACACCTCGAGGCGCTCTACCCGGTGTCGATCATCCTCGACCACGCCGCGATCAACGTCACGGTGATGAGCTACAAGGGCTCGATCGACATCGGCATCACCGCCGACCGTGAGCAGACCCCCGACGTGCAGGACATCGTCGACGGCATGCAGCGCGCGGTGAAGGTGCTGCTGAAGCGGACGCGCTAGGCGGTCGCGAGCGTCCGCGCCTGCCGGCTCTCGCGGGCGGCCGTCGCGCTCGGGGGTGGCTGCTGGGACCGGCCGAGGCGGACAGCAATCCACGCCATCAACACGAACAGCGACAGGTCGAAGCCGATCACGAACAGGAAGGCCGGCTTCCACGCCCAGTAGGGGCCGTCGGGCTTGCGCTCGATCTGCAGCAGCGTCGTGTCACGAACCATCGGCCGGACCGCCTCGGTCTTCACCGGCGCCGGGAAGCCGGCGAAGCCGATCGCCTCGTCACCGGGCATCCGAATCGCCGCGGCGACCTCGGTGCGACCCTTGTGGAGGCGCACGAACGACTTCCAATCGCCGCTGATCGGGATCGGCCCGGCCGAGCGGAAGCTGCCGTCGGGCTGCTCGATCAGCTTCTCGTGGACACGGCCCGTGCCCTGCCAGGCGAGGACGTAGGCCCAGGTGCCGTCGCGGGCGAGGTCGGGGTCGCTGAGCCGGACCTGCACATCGCCGACGGTGTGGGTGTCGCCGCGGTGCCCGATCGGCTCGTCGCGCACGTTCGAGACGGCGACCGTCGCGGTCAGCCCGTCGGGCGCCCGCACGACCGAGGCATTGAACGCGAGGCCGAGGAGGACGGCGCCGGACACGAGCGCCGCTGCGAGCGGCCGGCCGAAGCGCGCCGTGTCGCCGCGCAGCGCGGCGGCCATCAGCCCGCCGAGCACCGCGGCGGCGAGCGCTGCCGCGATCGCGGTCGGCAGACCCTCGGCGATCAGGCCAGGCTGCCATGGCAGCGGGTAGGCGACCTGGGTCCAGGCGTAGTCGAACGCGAACCCGGCGCCCCCGCAGAGCGCGCCTGCGACGAGCGCGAAGCGCATCGGTTTGTGCCAGTCACCGCGCCAGCCGAGCGCGGTGACGACGACGGCCTGCGCGAGGAAGAGCGGCATCGCCGGCGGAGTGGTCGCGACGACCTCGCCGACGAAGACCCCGATCAGCGCCTGGACCGGGAGCCAGACCGCGAGCGCGCGGAAGGCGCCCCAACGGCCGGAGAGCTGGCGTGCGAGCACCATCGAGAAGGCGCCGCCGAGCGCCAGGAAGTACGGCATCCAGACCCCGCGGTACTGCGGCACGCCCCAGTTGAACTCGTGCAGCACCGCGGTCGTCAGGTATAGGAACAGCGCGGCGAGGATCGACCCGACCGGCATCAGCCAGGAGAAGAGTCCGCTGAACGGGTCGATCCCGCGGACGCGCGCGCCCTCGGCGATCAGCATCAGCGCGCCCGAGCCGGCCGCGGCGATACCGCCGATGAACATCGTGTGCGTGGGGCCCCAGAGCGTGACGTCGGTGCCGAAGGTGCGGTGCCAGAGGTCGTCGAGCGGGAACCCGAGCAGCGAGAACGCGCCGCCGGCCGTCAGCAGCACGGCGCCGGCGGGGAGTGTCCAGCCGGCGATCCGGATCGATGCCGGACTCTGTTCGGCCGGGTCAGGCGGCGACATCACGATCGCGAGCACACCCATCATGAAGATGAACTCGAGGCCGAACAGCATCGGCCAGTGGGCCAGCGTCCCGAGCGGGCCGTCGTCGCGGCCGACGTCGATGTGGAGGCCGATGTCCCAGGTCGCGCCGGTCAGCGTCAGCAGCGCGCCGGCGATCGCGCCGACGCCCGGCAGCACCGCCCAGCCGGGCACCCGCGTGATGCGCTCGGCCGTCGCCGACAGCCACTGGAGCCAGTGAGCTCCACCGCTGCGAAAGCGGTAGATCGCCAGGACCCAGAGGCCGATGACGAAGTTGATCATCGCCCCGACGAGGATGATCGCGCTTGCGTTTGCGCCTCCCGTCGGCTTCGGTTCGGCCGCGGCGGCGATTGTCGGGATGAGTGCGTGCAGAGACATTGTCAGGACCGCTCCCCTGGTCGAATCGGCAGGAGTGTCACAGTGATGTAGCTACGTGAGTGTGACATAGATCCCGGTCGCTCGTGCCAGGCCAGGCCGAGACTGCAATGGTGTGGGGGTGGCCGGACGGTCGTCGAGAGCCCCGCGCATGTCCCCCGCGGACCGCCGGCGGCAGCTCCTCGACGTGGCGCGGCAGGTGGTGACCGTCGACGGGTTCGGGGCTCTGACGATCGAAAGCGTCGCGCGCGAGGCCGGCGTCACGCGGCCGGTCGTCTACGACCTGTTCGGTGACCTCGACGGGCTCGTGACCGCGCTGATCGACCGCGAGCAGCAGATCGCGCTGGCGCCGCTGCTCGAGCTGGTCGGGCGCGGCGAGCCGCCGGCCGGAACCGGGGTCGAGGAGTTTCTGACCGTCGTCCTCACCGGGTTCCTCGAGGCCGTCCACGTCGACAAGCCGACCTGGCGGCTCGTGCTGATGCCGCCACAGCGGGTCTCCCCAGAGATCCGGCGGCGCTTCACCGACTCGCGCGAGCTGCTCGCGGCGCGGATCGCCAAGCTGCTCGAGTGGGGTTGGCGACGCCGCGGCGACGCCGCGCAGCTGGACTGGGAGCTGCTCGGGCGGCTTGTCGTCGCGGTCGGTGAGGATGCCGCCCGGCTGACCTTGATGAGCCCGCGCAAGTACCGGCCCGAGCGGCTCGTGCTGGCAGCGGTCGCCGTGCTCTCCCTGATCCCGCCCGGCGCCGGTGTTCGGACGGCGGGCAGGCCGGCGCCGGAGCTGACGGTGCCTGAGCCTCCCGCGCCGGCGGAGCCACAGCCGGCCGGCAAGCGAATGGCCCGCGAGGCGCGGCGAAACCAGCTGCTCGACGCCGCGCTCGCCGTGATCGACGACGGCGACTGGGACGCGCTGACGGTCGACGCGATCGCCAAGAGGGCGGGCGTCGACCGCGTCGTCGTCTACCGCAGCTTCGGGCGGCTCGAGCTGCTGACGGTCGCACTGCTCGCGCGCGAGGAGCAGCGGACCCGCGGCCTGACGGACGCGATCGTCCCCGCCAAGCCCTGGGGGGAGACGGGAGCGCTATCCCCCGCGGAAATCCTCGGTGGAGCCGTTGCGCGCCTGCTCGAGGAGGTGCTGTCGAAACCGCTCACCTACCGCGTCGCGCTGCGTCGTCCGGAGAGCCTGCCGCCCGCGCTGCGCAAGATCGTGAACGCGCGCCGCGCCTCGATCGCCAAGCGCTTGCGTCCGCTTGTCGAACTCGGCCTCGCGGGCGTCGACGCTCCGACCGCCGACATCGACGTCGAGCTGCTCTCGCGGATGATCCTGACCGCAGGCGAGGAGCTGGCCCGGCTCGCGCTGCACGAGCCGGATTTCCCGCCCGAGCGAGTCCTCAGCGGGGCGTGGTCGCTGCTGGAGGGCGTCCCGGCGCGATGACCGGCGCGACCGAGACCGCCCCGATGCCAGATAGAATCCCTGCAATGGCAAGCAATTCGAGCGACCCGGGCCTGCTCGACGACGATGCCGAGCGGCCCCGCGAATTCGTGCAGTCGCTTGCACGCGGCCTCTCTGTGATCCGCTCGTTCGGCGACAACCGGCCGGAGCTGACGGTGACCGAGATCGCCGGAACCACAGGGCTCACGCGCGCCGCGGCACGCCGGTTCCTGATCACCCTGTCCGAGCTCGGCTACGTCGAGACCGACGGGCGCATGTACCGGTTGACGCCTCGAGTCCTCGATCTCGGATACGCGTATCTGTCAGGGCTGTCGTTCCCGGAGGCGGCGCTGCCGCACCTGGAGCATCTCGTCGCCGAAGTTGAAGAGTCGAGCGAAGCCTCGATCCTCGACTTGCCGGACATCGTCTACGTGGCCCGGGTTCCGAGCCCGACGACGATCACGATCACGGTAAACGTGGGCGCCCGAATGCCGACCCACGCCACTGCGATGGGCCACGTGCTGCTGGCCGATCTCGAGCCCGACGCCTTTGACCGGTACCTGAGCACGGCCCGGCTCGAAGGATTCCTGCCGAACACGATCACCGAGCCCAAGACACTCCGCCGCGAAGTGGCGCGCGTGCGTGAGCAGGGCTATGCCATCGTCGATCAGGAGCTCGAGGAAGGGCTGATCGCTATCGCGGTGCCGGTGCGCCCGCGTGACGAGCGCGCCGTCGGCACGATCAATCTCTCGACCCACGTCGCCCGACGCGACGTGCGTTCGCTCGAGCGTGAGCTGCTCGGTCCGCTACAGCGCACAGCTGCCGCGATCGAAGCGGACCTCGCAAGCGCCAGCAGCTAGGCCGACAGCGTGGCCGGCTCGGTGTCGAGGCCCATCTCGGCCGCGGCCGACGAGTGCGCGACCTCGTCCTCGACGAAGATCACGTCCGCCGGCGCCCACGACGCCAGGACCCGCGAGCCGGCCGCCCCGGATTCACCGAGGGCATGCATGTCGTCGACCGTAAGCGCCGATCGGATCTCGAGCTCCTCGGACACACGCACGTAGACCTCGTAGACCGAGCCGGTGAAGACAACGCGCTCGATCGTTCCGGACACGCCGTCGTCCCGACTGCTCGCCTCCGGGGAGGCGACCGGTTCCAGCGTGACGCGGTCGGGCGCGATCACGGCCGCGACCGGCCGGTCGGCGCCCAGCCACCCGGGCGCCGATCCGACGATCCGCAGGTCGTCGGAGGCGATCTGGATGACGTCGCCCTCACGGGTGGCGCGGCCGCGAACGAGCGTTCCCGCATCGATGAACTGCGCGACGTACGAGGTCCGTGGCTCGCGGAACAGCGCGATCGGCGTGTCGACCTGGACGATCTTGCCGGCGTCCATCACCGCAATCCGGTCGGCGATCGCGCAGGCTTCTTCTTGGTCGTGCGTCACGTGCACGAACGTCGTCTCGGTGTTCGCCTTGAGGCGGGTCAGCTCTTCCTGGACCTGCCGCCGGAGGCGAAGGTCGAGCGCGCCGAGCGGCTCGTCGAGCAGCAGCACCGAAGGGCGGTTGACGATCGCGCGCGCGAGCGCGGCACGCTGCGCCTGGCCGCCGGAGAGCTCGGTGACACGGCGCCGCTCGAGCCCGGGCAGGCCGACGAGCTCGAGTGCCTCGGCCGCGCGCCGCTCGCGCTCGGCTTTGCCGACGCCAGCCATCTGCAGGCCGAAGGCGACGTTCTGCCCGAGCGACATGTGGGGGAACAGCGCGTAGCTCTGGAAGACCGTGTTCGTCGGACGGTGGTAGGGCTCGCGGCCGGTGACGTCCTCACCATCGATCACGACGGTTCCGGTGGTCGGCTGCAGGAAGCCACCGATGATCCGGAGCGTCGTCGTCTTGCCGCAGCCGCTCGGCCCGAGCAGCGCGAACAGCTCGCCGCGTTCGATCGTCAGGTCGACGCCGTCCGAGGCCGACCCGAGCGCGTAGTCGTCGCCGTAGCGGTACCGGAGGTCGCGACACTCGAGGCTGGTCGTCATTGCATCGCTCCTGGGGTTCGGTTCGCCCGTCCTCGCCCGAACGCGATCAGCGCTCCGAGGATCACGAGCAGGAAGGAGGCCGCCATCATCAGCGACGACAGCGCGGTCAGGATCGGGGTGACCTGGAACCGGATCGACCCGAAGATGTACAGCGGCAGCGTGGTGTCTGCGCCGGTGACGAGGAAGGTGAGGATGAACTCGTCCATCGACATCGCGAGCGCGATCATCGCGGCCGCGACGATGCCGGGCATCGCCTGCGGCAGCGATACCCGCAGGAAGGTCTTGAGCGGTGTAGCCCCGAGGTCCATCGCGGCGAGCTCCTGGTTGCGGTCGAGGCCCTCGAGCCGGGAGAGCACGAGCAAGGTCACGACCGGGAGCGTCAGGATCGTGTGGCCGAGCACGATCGTCCAGAGCCCGCGCTGCACGCCGAGCGCGTTGAGTCCGATGATGATCGCGATGCCGAGCACGACCGGCGGCAGCAGCAGCGGCATCGTCACCGTGGCGAGCGACAGGTTGCGCGTCCGGCCGGTGGTGCGAGCGAACTGGACGGCGGCCGCCGTTCCGAGCAGGACGCTGAGTGCGACCGACGATGCCGCGACTCTAATGCTCGTCCAGAACGCGTCGCGGAGGCTCGGATCATCGAAGACCGCGCTGAACCACCGCGTCGTGAACCCTTCGTACGGGAAGCCGACGTACTCGGCGTCGTTGAAGGAGAACAGGAAGAGCAGAACGATCGGCAGGTAGAGGAAGCCGACGAAGAGGATCGAGTAGGCCCGCAGCCCACGCGCCTTCGACGGCACGTAGCGGCGGGTGTACTCGCCGGCCGAATCGACGGCGCCGGTCGCGCGCCGAAGGATGAACAGCATCAGCAGCACGCTGGCGAGCAGGATCAGGCTGAGTGACGCGCCGAACCCCCACTGCAGCGAGTTGCCGAACTGGTTGACGACGAGGTTCGAGAAGAAGGTTCCGCTCGTGCCGCCGATCATGCTCGGCGTCACGTAGTCACCGATCATCGTGATGAACGAGAGCAGGAAGCCGGCCACGAGGCCGGTACGCGCAATCGGCAGCACGATCCGCGTCATCCGCTGGCGACGCGACGCGCCGAGATCGTTGCCGGCCTCCAGCAGCATCGGGTCCATCCGCTCGAGCGTGATGTACGACGTCAGGAACGCCAGCGGGAACAGCAGGTAGACGAAGGTGATCAGGATCGCCGGCCGGCTGAACCCGAGGAACGCCAGCGGTTCGGAGATCACGCCGATCCGGTTCAGCGTGTCGTTGAGAATGCCGGTGTCGCCGAACATATTGCGCCAGGCGAAGACGCGGATCAGGTAGCTCGTCCAGAACGGCAGGATCGCGACCATGATCCAGTAGATCCTGCGTGACGG
Source organism: Baekduia sp. (assembly GCA_037045385.1). Lineage (GTDB taxonomy): Bacteria > Actinomycetota > Thermoleophilia > Solirubrobacterales > Solirubrobacteraceae > Baekduia. The sequence continues at coordinate 114,820 of JBAOHN010000008.1, forward strand.
CTTGACCTTCTGTGCGACGAAGTAGGCAAACGGGAACGTCAGGACGACGGTCACGAGCGACGACAGGCCGACGAACCAGAACGTGTCGACCAGCGTCCGCGAGTACGTGCCCTCGCGGAAAAAGCGGGTGTAGTTCTCGAGCGTCCAGTCGTGAACGATCTGCCCGGCCTCGGTCGGCCAGAGCGAGTAGGTGACGAGGACCGCGACCGGCACGAAGAACGCGACGACGACGAACGCGACCGCCGGCAGGGAGAGCAGCGGGTTCTGCAGCGGGTCGCGCCGTTCGCCGTCGGGCTTGCGGCGCCGGGACCGCTTCTGCGGCCCCGGCGCCGTGGGGGCTGGCACCTGGTGTTGTTCGACTCGCGGCGCCAACGGTTCGTTAGGGCTAGGCGCCCTGGACGCGGTCCCAGGCCGCCGCCCACGCCTCCGGATCGTCGGCCGGACGCTGGAACGTGACCTGCTTGACGGCCTCCGGCTTGTCGGCGTTGATCGCCTTCGCGAGGTTGGCATCCTCGCCGCCACCCTCGATGATCCGGTTCACCTGATCCTCGTTGCACTGGGCGAAGCGGTACTCCTCCCAGAGGTACTGCAGGAGGCCCTTGTCGGAGGCGAAGAAGTCGAGGAACTTCAGCGCGTTGTCCTTGTTCTTCGCACCCTTTACCAGCTGCGGGCCATCGATCCAGCCGATCGTGCCCTCCTTCGGCGTCACGCTCTTGGCGATGTCCTTCTTGGCCTCCTTGTTGATCAGGAAGCCGGCGCTGAGGTCGGACGTGAACCCGGCCCAGGCCTTCTCGGTCCGGATCGCCTCGCGGAACTGCGGCAGGACGTTCGGGTTGAGCTGGAACGGCTTGAGCTCGCGGAGCCGGTCCTCGACCTTCTTCAGCTCCGCTCCGCTCATCGCGTAGAGCTTGTCGGCCGGGACGCCCTGCTCGAGCCCCGTCATCGCCAGGAGGTCATCGCCGCCGCCCTGGAGCATGACCTTGTTCTTCGGAATCTCGTCGCTCCACAGCGCCGACCACGAGTACGGCTCCGGCGGCTGGAAGGCGACGGTGGTGTTGTACGTCAGGCTCAGCGACGCCCACATGTTCGGATAGAGGCCGACCTTGCCGGCTTCGATCACGAACGGGATGTCGGTGTCCTCGCGGAACAGCGAGAAGAGCTGCGACGAGCTCGGGACGTCGTTGAGGTCGATCGGCTCGACGAGGTCGTTCTCGAGGTAGGTCGGCGCCCACCCGGCGTTCGCAAAGACGATGTCGTACTGCGCCGGGCCTCCGGCCTTCAGCTTGGTGAACATCGTCTGGTCGGCGTCCGCGGCGATCCCGTTCATCTTGATGCCAGGGTGCGCCTTCTCGAACAGCTTCTTGACGGTCGGGTCGACGTACGAGATCCAGCTCAGCACGTTGACCTGGCCGCTGCCGCTCCCGCTGGTTCCGCCTCCGCCACACGCGGCGATGAACGATCCGGCGCCGCCGACCGACAGGGCGACGCCGGCCGAGCGGCCGATGAACTGGCGCCGGGAGATGCTCTGGGGGCGCTTCTCAGGCTGCTGGCTCACGCTTCTCTCCTCCTCGGGGTACGCGCGAGCTGACAGTGTCATGCATTCCAACTCGCATCCACAATGGTTGGTCGCTATGCGAGCACTCGCTCGCATAGCGGCTACTATCTCAGAACCGCCTACGGAAGTCCACCCGACTTGCAACAGGCCGCCCCGCACCCGCACGACGACGGAGGATTTCGATGCAGAACCTTGCTCCCCAGGTGGCGATCGTGACCGGATCGGCGCGCGGGATCGGCCGCGGGATCGCCGAGGTCGTGGCGGCGGCCGGGGCCACCGTGGTGATCGCTGACCGTGACGCCGAGCTGGCGGCCGCAACCGCCGCCGAACTGGCCGCGGACGGCATGGCGGCCGACTCGGTCGCGATCGACGTCACCGACCGCGGGTCGGTCGAGCGCGGCGTCGCCTCGATCGCGGAGCGCCACGGCCGCGTCGACATCCTCGCCGCGAACGCCGGGATCTACCCGCTGAAGCCGATCGAGCAGATCACGGACGCCGACTGGGATCTCGTGATGGACGTGAACGCGCGCGGCGTGCTGCACTGCGTCCAGGCGGTGCTCGGCCCGATGCGCGCCGCCGGCTACGGCCGGATCGTGATCACCTCCTCGATCACCGGGCCGATCACCGGCTACCCCGGCTTCGCCCACTACGGGGCCTCGAAGGCCGCCGTGCTCGGGCTGATGCGGTCGGCCGCGATCGAGACGGCGACGCAGGGCATCACGATCAACGCGGTCCTCCCCGGCAACGTCAAGACGCCCGGCCTCGACGAGGCCGGCGACGAGCACCAGCGGAAGATGATGGCGTCGATCCCGCTGCGGGATTTCGCCGACCCCGCCGACATCGGCCACGCCGTCCGCTTCCTCGCCTCCCCCGAGACGCGGTACATCACCGGCCAGACGATCGTCGTCGACGGCGGCCAGGTGCTGCCCGAGACTCCCGAGGCGCTCGGCTAGTACCGGGCCTCGACGAGCGACACGTAGAGGTCGTCGGGGTCGGCGAAGTACTGGTAGCGGTACTCGCCTCCGTCGCCGACGCCGATCGACTGCGGCCCGGTCCGCAGCTCGCCGCCGGCGGCGAGCACGCGCTCGGCCGCGCGCTCGAGGTTGCGGACCCCGATCGCGAACTCGAACGGACCGGCGTGTCCCCACTCGCCCCGGCAGTCCGGTGACGGCGGGGTGTGCTGCACCGGCTCCATCGCAGCACCGAGTGGATTCGTCAACAGCGCCATCTTCTGGCTCGGTGCCTCGCCCGGGTACCACGGGTGCATCGGCTCGAAGTAGCCGTCGGACTCAAACAGCATCCCTGTGAATCCGAGCTGCCGGTAGAACGCCGTCGAGCGCTCGATGTCGGCGACGCCGAACGCCACGTGGTTGACGCCCTGGCTGCCGGACGGCGTCGGCCAGCCGGCCTCGAGACCCGGCCACTCGAGCAGCTCGATCTTGCCGTCGTCGGGGTCGGCGATGTAGGACAGGCGCACGTCGGTCTCGTTCGGGGTCAGCACCGCCTCGACCGGCTCCATCAGCGACGTCACGCCGTGCTCGGACACCAGGCGCTCGTACTCGGCGTCGTGATCCTTGACGTGGATGCAGACCTCGCAGATCCCCGGCTCGCCCCAAGCCGTGTCGGGCGGCAGCGGCGGGACCGGGCGATCCTCGAAGTGGACGAGCTTGACCGACCCGGGACCGAGCACGGTCGGCTCGGTCGGCCGCAGCATCACGATCCGCACGTCACCGACCTCACCACCGGCGATCGCGTCCATCCCCGGCAGCGGTCCCCGGTAGTCGAACGCCACGTCGCCGAGACCGAGCCGGCCGTAGAACTCCTTGGACCGTTCGACGTCGGTGACGCCGACTCCGATGTGATCAACGCCCAGCATCATTGTGGTGCTCCTCTCGCTCGCTACGCCCCGTCGATCCCGTCGACGCAAACGTAGGTGATCTCCAGATAGTCGTCGAGGCCGTGCCGCGAGCCCTCGCGGCCGAGCCCCGACTGCTTGACGCCGCCGAACGGCGCACCCTCGTAGCTGATCAGCCCGGTGTTGAGCCCGACGACGCCGAACTCGAGCCGCTCCGCCATCCGCCACGCGCGACCGAGGTCACGGGTGAACACGTAGGCCGCGAGCCCGGACTCGGTCGCGTTGGCGATCGCGACCGCCTCGTCCTCATCGTCGAAGCGGATCACCGGTGCGACCGGCCCGAACGTCTCCTCGGTCGCGATCCGCATCTCCTGCGTCGCGCCGGTCAGCACCGTCGGCTCGAAGAAGGTGCCGCCGAGCGCGTGCGGCGACCCGCCGGTGACGACCGACGCACCCGCGCCGACCGCGTCGGCGACGTGTTGAGTGACCTTCTCGAGCGCGGCCGCATCGATCAGCGGACCTTGCTGGGCACCGGGCTCCGTTCCCGGCGCGACCACGAGCGCCGACGCGCGTGCGGCGAAGCGCTCGACGAACGTGTCATGGACACCAGACTGCACGAGGATCCGGTTCGCGCAGACGCAGGTCTGCCCGGCGTTGCGGAACTTCGAGGCGATCGCGCCGTCGGCTGCGGCGTCGAGGTCGCTGTCGTCGAAGACGACGAAGGGGGCGTTGCCGCCGAGTTCGAGCGAGACCCGCTTGACGGTCGCGGACGCTTGCGACATCAGGAGACGGCCGACCGCCGTCGAACCGGTGAAGGTGATCTTGCGGACCAGGGGGCTCGTCGCGAGCTCGTGCCCGACCTCCTCGGCCGGACCGCGGACGACCGAGAGGACGCCGTCCGGCACGCCGGCGCGCTGCGCCAGGTCGGCCAGCGCAAGCGCCGACAGCGGCGTCGCCGGGGCCGGCTTGATCACCATCGTGCAGCCGGCGGCGAGCGCCGGTGCTGCCTTGCGGGCGATCATCGCCATCGGGAAGTTCCACGGGGTGATCGCCGCACAGACGCCGACCGGCTTGCGGACGGTCATCAGCCTGCGCCCGCGCACGTTCGCCGGGATGATCTCGCCGTAGGCGCGCTTCGCCTCCTCGGCGAACCACTCGATGAAGCCGGCCCCGTAGACGATCTCGCCGCGGGCCTCGCTCAGCGGCTTGCCCTGCTCGGCGGTGAGGATCGCCGCCAGGTCGTCCACGTTGTCGAGGATCAGCTCGTGCCAGCGGCGCAGGATCGCCGCCCGTTCCGGTGCCGGCGTCGCCGCCCAACCGGCGCCGGCGGCGTGCGCGGCCTCGATCGCGGCGACCGCATCGACGCGGCGCCCGTCGGCGACCTCGACGATCGCGGCCCCGGTCGCCGGGTCGGTGACGACGGCGGTGTCGCCGCCGTGGGCCGGTTGCCAGCGACCGCCGACCAGCAGCTCGTTGCGCAGCAGCGACCGGTCGGTGAGGGCCGAGGCCAGCGTGGTCATCGGCGGGTGCGGGGTGCAGTGGACAAGGGAGGCTCCGTTGTGCTTAGGTTCGCATACCGAGCAATTGATCGTAATGCGAGCAGATGATCTTGTGAACCCCTCCCTCGTTTCCGCAGATCTCGACCGGCGCTTCGTGCTTCACCCGTTCAGCGCGCTCGCCGATCACGCGCGCTCCGGGCCGCGGCGGATGATGGTCAGCGGATCCGGGACGACGCTGACCGACGACCACGGCCGGACCTATCTCGACGCAATGGCAGGGCTCTGGTGCGTGAACGTCGGCTACGGCCGCCCCGAGCTCGCCGACGCGATGCGTGACCAGGCGCTGAAGCTGCCCTACTACCACGGCTTCTCGTCGATGGCGACCGACGTTCCGGCCCACCTCGCCGAGCGAATCATCAGCCACGCGCCGAACGCGATGTCCAAGGTCTTCTTCGGGCTCAGCGGCTCGGACGCCAACGACACGCAGATCAAGATCGTCCGCCGATACAACAACCTGCTTGGGCGACCGGAGAAGAAGAAGATCATCTCCCGGCAGCGCGGCTACCACGGCGTCTCGCTCGCGTCGGCGTCGCTGACCGGCCTCGAGGGCGTGCACGCGACGTTCGACCTCCCGCTCGACTTCGTCCGCCACGTCTCGGCGCCGAGCCGGCTCTGGGAGAGCACGCCGGACGAATCCGACGCCCAGTTCAGCGCCCGGCTCGCCGCCGAGCTCGACGCGCTGATCGAAGCTGAAGGGCCCGAGACCGTCGGGGCCTTCATCGCCGAGCCGATCCAGGCGGCCGGCGGCGTCATCGTCCCACCCGACGGCTACTTCGCCGCGATCAGCGAGGTGCTCCGCCGGCATGACGTGCTGCTGATCGCCGACGAGGTCGTCTGCGGCTTCGGGCGCCTCGGCCGCTGGTTCGGCAGCGAGGAGTTCGGGATCGAGCCGGACCTGATCACCGTCGCGAAGGGCCTCACGTCGGCCTACTTCCCGCTCTCGGGCACGATCGTCTCCGAGCGGGTCTGGGAGGTGCTCGCCGACGACCGGCAGGGCTCGCCGTTCGGACACGGATACACGTACACAGCACACCCGATCGCCGCCGCCGTCGGCATGGCGAACCTCGACGTGATCGAACGTGACGGCCTCTTCGAGCAGGCGATCGCCCGCGGCGAGCGGCTACGCGGCGCGCTCCACGAGGCGTTCGACGATCACCCGCTCGTCGGCGAGGTCCGCGGCCGAGGGCTCGTCGCCGCCGTCGAGTTCGTCGCCGGCCAAGACCCGCCGCAGCGGTTCGACCCGCTCGGGTCTGCGGCGGCAGCGGTCACAGCCGAATGCCTCGACCGCGGCGTCATCACCCGGGCGCTGCCGGCCGGCGACTCGATCTCGTTCTCGCCGCCGTTCGTTGTCACCGAGCAGGAGATCGACGAGATTGTCGCGGTGACCAAAGAGGCCGTCGACGTCGTCGCGGCCACCGTCCTCTGATCGCCCCACCCAGGAGAGCAATGACCACCCGCGCACACCCCTACATGGGCAACTCGGCCCCGGCGATCAAGCAGGAGCTCCTCGACGCCGTCGGCGTCTCGGACGTCGACGAGCTCTTCGCGCAGATCCCGGCAGACCACCGGATCACGCGTGAGCTGGAGCTCCCGCGCGCGCTGTCCTCGGAGGTCGAGCTGCGCCGCCACGTCCGCGACGTGCTCGGCAAGAACCGCAGCGCCGACGAGCTGCTCAGCTTCCTCGGCGGCGGCTGCTGGCAGCACCACGTCCCGGCGATCTGCGACGAGATGGCGACCCGGACCGAGTTCGTCACCTCGGAGTGGGGTACGCCGTCATCGGACCTCGGGCGCAACCAGGCCTGGTTCGAGTTCCAGGCGCAGATCGGCGAGCTCGTCGCGCTCGACTTCGTCGGGCTGCCGGTCTACAGCTGGGGATGCGCGGCCGGCTTCGCGATCCGGATGGCCGAGCGGATCACGAAACGGTCGAAGGTGCTCGTCCCGGCCGACCTCGACCCCGAGCGGCTCGCCGTGATCCGCACGTACTGCCAGCCGGCCGAGATGCCGACGCACATCGCGATCGAGCAGGTCGCCGTCGACCCGGCGACCGGCCGGCTCGACCTCGCCGCGCTGGACGCGGCGCTCGGTGATGACGTCGCCGCCGTCTACGTCGAGAACCCGACGTCGAGCGGCGTCGTCGAGAGCGACCTCGCGGCGATCGCCGCCGCGGCACGCACGGCCGGTGCGGAGACGATCGCCGGCGTCGACCCCATCTCGCTCGGCACGCTGGCGCCGCCCGGCGAGCTCGGCGTCGACATCGCCGTCGGCAACATCCAGCCGCTCGGCATCCACATGCACTGCGGCGGCGGCGTCGGCGGCTTCATCGCGACCCGCGACGAGGAGCGGTACGCCCGCCAGTACCCGACGCTCCAGGTCACCGCGCTGGAGACGCCGACCGGCCGCACCGGCTTTTCGATGACGCTCTTCGAACAGTCCTCCTACGGCCGCCGCGAGGCCGGCAACGACTGGACCGGCAACTCGACCTATCTCTGGGCGATCGTCGCCGCGACCTACCTCTCGTGGGTCGGCCCGCACGGGCTCGCCGACCTCGGCGAGACGATCATGGCCCGCAGCGAGTACGCGGCCGAGCGGATCGCCGCGATCGACGGCTGCGCGGTCCGCTACCCGAACTTCTTCAAGGAGTTCGTCGTCGACCTGACCGGCACCGGCAGGCCGGTCGCCGAGGTCAACGCCGCGCTGCTCGACCGCGGCATCATCGGCGGCATCGACCTGACGGGGCGGACGCCGGGGCTCGACGGCTGCGCACTCTTCTGCGTGACCGAAGTCCACACCCAAGCCGACATCGACCGCCTCGCCGAGGCGCTTCAGGAGGTTGCCGCATGACCGATCGCCCGCTCCCCCGCTACCACGCGGCCTCGTGGGACGAGCCGATCGTGCTGACGATGGGCCACCCCGACCGCCGCGCGATGCACGCGCCCGAGATCGAGCCGGACATCCGGGCCGCCGTCGGCGACGCCGCCGCCCGGATTCCCGCGCACGCCCGCAGGCAGACGCCGCCCGCGCTGCCGGGCATGACCGAGTTCGAGGTCCAGCGCCATTACCTCCACCTCGCGCAGATGACGCTCGGAATGATGGGCATCAACCTCTTCGGCACCTGCACGATGAAATACAACCCGCGGCTCGGCGAGGACCTGACGCTCGAACCGCGGCTCTCGCAGGTCCATCCCGGGCAGCCGGTCGAGACCGTGCAAGGTGCGCTCGAGATCATCCACGGCCTCGACCAGATCATGCGTGAGCTGTCGGGCATGGACCGGTTCGTCTTCCAGGCCGGTGGCGGCGCGCACGCCGCCTACACGCACGCGTGCGTCACCCGCGCGTACTTCGCCGCTCGCGGCGAGCTCGACCAGCGCCGCGACGTCATCACGACGATCCAGACGCACCCGTGCAACGCGGCGACCGCCCACGCCGCCGGGTTCAACGTGATCACGCTGCCGCTCGACGACGGCGGCTATCCGTCGCTCGAAGCACTCGAGGCGGTCCTGTCGGATCGCACAGCGGCGTTGATGATCAACAACCCCGACGACATGGGGATCTACAACCCGAACATGCGCCGCTGGGTCGAGGCGGTCCACAAAGCCGGCGCGCTCGCGTTCTGGGACAGCGCGAACTTCAACGGAATCATGGGCCGGATGCGGGCCCGCGAACTCGGCTTCGACGCCTGCATGTACATGTTGCACAAGACCTTCGGCGCGCCGAAGGGCGGCGGCGGCCCGGCGGTCGGCGCGTACGGCTGCACCGAGGAGCTCGCGCCCTACCTGCCGCGTCCGCTGGTCGTCGAAGACGGGGCCGGTGGCTACGACCTCGACCACGGCGACGAGCAGAGCATCGGCAAGATCCGCGAGTTCTGGGGCAACGTCCCGCAGATGGTCAAGGCCTACTCGTGGGCGCGCGCGATGGGCGCCGGCGGTATCAAGGAGGCCGCGAGCCTGTCGGTCCTCGCCAACAACTACATGGAGCAGCGCCTCGTCCAGGTCCGTGGTGTCTCCCGCTCGAACGACGACGTGACGCTGCCGCGCCTCGAAATGACGCGCTTCAGCCTCGAACAGGTCGCGCGCGAGACCGGGATCACGGTCTTCGACATCCAGCACCGGATGGTCGACTTCGGCGTTGACGCGTTCTGGCTCAGCCACGAGCCCTGGCTCGTGCCGGAGCCGTTCACCCCGGAGGCCGGCGAGCTGTGGTCCAAGGAGGATCTCGACACTTGGATCGACGTGCTCGAGCACGTGATCGAGGAGGCCTACAGCGACCCCGAGCTGGTGCGCAGCGCGCCGCACAACCAGGCGATCGACAAGGTCGACGTGAGCCGCGCCGATGACCCCGAGTACTGGGCGACGACGTGGCGCGCCTACCAGCGCAAGCGCGGTGCGGCGATGCAGCCGGAGCCGGTCGGCGCGTGATCCGATGACGGTCGCCGTCGTCGGGGCCGGGAGCATCGGCGCGAGCTGGGCCGTCGTCTTCGCCCGCGGCGGCCACCCGGTGCGGCTGCTCGACCCCGACGAGACGGTCCGCGAGGCGGCGCTTGCCGAGGTGGCGAGGCGCGCCGGCGACCTCGAGCGTCACGGCCTGCTCGCCGAGCCGGCGGCGGCGGTGACCGGCCGGGTCAGCATCGACGCCTCGCTCGAAGACGCATTGGAGGGCGCCGTCCACGTCCAGGAGAACGCGCCCGAGCAGATCGAGCTGAAGCGCGAGCTGCTCGCCGAGATCGACCGGCTGACCCCGCCGGACGCGACGATCGGCAGCTCGTCGTCGGCGCTGACGGCCTCAGAGCTGGCGGCCGGGCTTCCCGGTGCGTCGCGAGTACTGATCGCGCATCCAGCGAACCCGCCGCACATCCTGCCGGTGGTCGAGCTCGTGCCCGCGCCGTTCACGGACCCGAGCGCGGTCGACCGGGTCGAGATGCTGATGGAGGCGTGCGGCATGAGGCCGGTGTCTCTGCGCCACGAGATCGAGGGCTTCGTCTTCAACCGCCTGCAGGGCGCTGTGCTCCGTGAGGCCTACTGCCTGGTGCGTGACGGGATCGCGTCCAGCGAGGACATCGACACGGTCGTGCGCGATGGCCTGGCCCGGCGCTGGTCGGTCGTCGGGCCGTTCGAGACCGCCGACCTCAACGTGCGCGGCGGCATCACGGCACATGCCGAACGAATGGGCCATGCGTACGCGAGGATGGGCGTGGCACGGGGTCAGGACGATCCGTGGACGCCCGAGCTGGTCGCACAGGTTGCGTCCGAACGCCGTGCAGCGCTGCCGCTCGACGACTGGGCCGACCGCGTCGCCTGGCGCGATGAGCAGCTTCTCCGGCGAGCGTCCGCGCAATGAGCACGGTCCTCATCACCGGAGCAGCCTCGGGCATCGGCGCCGCGATCGCGCGCCTGGCTGCAAAGCGCGGAGACGCGATCGCCCTGCTCGACCTCGACGGGGACGCGCTTGCGCAGCTCAGCGACGAGTTGCGCGCCACTGGCGCCGGCGAATTGTCGGCGGCGGTCTGCGACGTGTCGGATCCGGGTGCGGTAAGCGAGGCGGTCCGGCACGCGACGGCCCAGCTCGGCGTCCCGACGCAGACGTTCTGCTGCGCCGGCATCGACCGCGGCGGCGCGACGGTGACGCTCCCTGACGAAATCTGGCAGCGGGTCATCGGCGTCAACCTGAGCGGGACGTTCCACGTCTGCCGGTCGGTGCTCGCCGCGCTCGACTCGGAACGCTCGCCCGGGGCGATCGTGTGCATCTCCTCGGTGCTCGCGACCGTCGCAACCGCCGGTGGCAGTGCGGCGTACTGCGCGTCGAAAGGCGGAGTCGCGTCCCTGGTGCGCAGCCTGGCGATCGAGTACGCGGGCACCGGCATCCGCATCAACGCACTGGCCCCGGGCGCGACCGACACGCCGCTGATGTGGGCCCAGGTCGGCGAGGCGGAGCGAGTCGCGATGCGTACACAGGTTGAGCACGAAGTCCCGGTCGGTCGGCTTGCCGGCCCCGAGGAGCAGGCCCGTGCCGCGTTGTGGCTCGCGTCCGCCGACGCCGGGTACGTGACCGGAGCGGAGCTGGCCGTCGACGGCGGCGTGCTCGCCAGGGCGGTGCTGTCGGTATGAGCACACGTGCCCGCACCGCCCTTGTCACCGGCATGTCGCGCGGAATCGGCGCCGCGGTCGCGCGCCGGCTGGCGCAGGACGGCTGCTCGGTGATCGGGTGCGCCAGCACTCCCGGCACCGCTGAGTGGGCGGCAGTCGAGATGCAAGGCGAAGGTCTCGACGTGACCGGTCTCGACGCCGACGTCAGCTCACCCGCGGACGCCGGGCGCGCGGTTCAGGCCGCACTCGACCGGACCGGTGGCCTCGACGTGCTGGTAACCGCGGCAGGCATCTTCCGCGAAGCGCCGCTGCTCGATCTGCCGGTCACAGATTGGGACAAGACGGTCTCGGTCAACCTCCGCGGCACGTTCCTGGTCGCACAGGCGGCGGCACGCGCGATGACCGAAACCGCGTCCGACGGTCGCATCACCACGATCGCCTCGACGGTCGCAGTCCTCGCCGAACCCGACTGCGCGGCCTACAACAGCTCCAAGGCCGGCGTCGTCATGCTGACCCAGTCGATGGCGCTCGAGCTCGCAGGGCACGGCATCGCCGTCAACTGCGTCGCCCCCGGATACGTGCGGACCGAGATGACCGCCGAGTACGAGCGGGAACTTACATCCGAGGGGCTCGCGCGCATCAACCCGATTGGTCGCTTCGGGCGGCCCGAAGAGATCGCGCATGTCGTCTCGTTCCTCTCCAGTCCGGAAACCCAGTTCCTGACCGGCGCGACGATCCTCGTCGACGGCGGCCAGTCGGCCCATTCACCCCGCCCCTAGGAGGCTCGCATGGCCCGCCCAGTCCCCCACCCGATCCCCAATCGCTTCGCGGGACACACGGCCGTCGTGACCGGCGGTGCGTCCGGCATCGGCCGTGCCTCGGCGGAACGGCTAGCCGCCGAGGGCGCCGACGTGACGGTGCTCGACATCGACGAGTCCGGCGGCCGCGAGCTGGCCACCTCGAACAACGCGATCTCGTTCCTGAAGACCAATGTCAGCGACGCCGACCAGGTCGCCGCAGCCTTCGACGCGATCGCCGAGCGCACCGGCCGACTGGACGCCGTCTACGCGAACGCCGGGATCGAGACCCCGTTCCTGATGCTGGCCGAGACACCCGACGAGTGGTTCGACCGCGCGATAGCGGTCAACACGAAGGGCGTCTACCTGACCTGCAAGCACGCGATCCGCCACATGCTCGCGTTCGGCGAGGGCGGCGCGATCTGCTGCACGAGCTCGATTCACGACGTGGCGAGCTACGCCAAGATCGGCGTCTACGCGATCTCCAAGGCGGCGGTCGGCGCGATCGTGCGCGCGATCTCGGTCGAGTACGCGACCCAGGGCATCCGGGCGAACGCGATCCTCCCGGGGGCGACGTGGACGCCGATGGTCGAGCGTGAGGTCCGGGACGCCGAGGATCCGGACGCGCAGTACGCCGTGATCGCTGGCCTGCAGACGATGAAGCGGATCGCGGATCCGACCGAGCTGGCGGCCGTCGCCACCTTCCTGTTGAGCGACGACTCCTCGTTCATGTCCGGCGCATCCGTGGCCGTCGACGGCGGGGCTCTGTCGGGGCTCCCGGGCCCGGACGTACTGACGCCCGACGAGCTCGGCTCGTTCTGGGCCGGCTAGGCCGCGAGCGCGGCGGCGACCGGCTCGGAGACGATCTGGCCGCCGCTCACGTTGAGCCCCTTGGCGAAGCCGGCATCACCGTCCAGCGCCCCGGTGCCGTGGTCCGCTAGCCGCAGGACGTACGGAAGCGTCGCGTTGGTCAGCGCACGCGTTGACGTCGCCGGTACCGCGCCGGGCATGTTCGCCACGCAGTAGTGGAGGATGCCGTCGACGGCGTAGACGGGATCGAGGTGAGTGGTCGGTCTAGAGGTCTCCGCGCACCCGCCCTGGTCGATCGCGACGTCGACGAGCACGGAACCGGGGCGCATCTGCCCGAGGCTCTTGCGAGTGATCAGGCGCGGTGCGCGCGCACCAGGGATCAGCACGGCCCCGATCACGAGGTCCGCGCCTGAGAGCTTCGCCGCGAGCACCTCAGGATCGTTTGCGAGCACACGCGCGCCATGGCCGAACTGCATCTCGAGTTCGCGAACCCGCCCGAGCGACGTTTCGAGCAGCGTCACATTCGCGCCCATGCCGCTTGCCACACGGGCTGCGTTCGCACCGACGGCGCCACCGCCGAGCACCAGGACCCGAGCCGGTTCGACCCCGGGCGCACCACCGATCAACACGCCCGGCCCGCCGTGGGGGGCCTCGAGGTGGTGGGCGCCCGCCTGCGCGGCGAGCCGCCCGGCGATCTCGCTCATCGGCGCGAGCAACGGCAGCCGTCCCGCGGCGTCCTCGATCGTCTCGTACGCAACGGCCGTGGTGCCCTGACGACACAGCGCGGATGCGAGCTGCGGCTCGGCGGCGAGGTGGAGGAAGGCAAACAGGATCAGCCCGTCACGGAGCTGGTGATGCTCGTCCGGCGTCGGCTCCTTGACCTTGAGCACCAGCTCCGAGTCGCTCCACACGGTGTCCGCGTCGGCTAACCGCCCGCCCGCGGTGAGGTAGTGATCGTCAGCGTGCCCCGATCCCATGCCCGCGCCGGCTTCGACCAGGACCTGGTGTCCCGCCTGCCGCAACGCTGACACGCCAGCTGGGGTCAGCGCCACCCGCCGTTCGGACGGCTTGATCTCCTTGACGACACCGACGCGCATCGGCTCAGACCTCGGACTCGACAACGGTCGCGATCCCCTGCCCGACACCGATGCACATCGTCGCCAGGCCGAAGCGGGCGTCGTCGCGCCGGCGCAGCTCGTGCACCAGGGTCGTGAGGATCCGTGCCCCCGAGCAACCGAGCGGATGGCCGAGCGCTATCGCGCCGCCATGCACGTTGACCCGCTCATCGTCGGGGTCGAGGCCGAGGCCGTCGAGCACGGCAAGCGCCTGGGCGGCGAACGCCTCGTTCAGCTCGATCAGGTCGACGTCGCCGAGGGCGATGCCGGCACGATCTAGTGCCTTTGCGGTCGCGGGCACCGGCCCGATTCCCATGACCCGCGGTGGGACACCCGCTATAGCGCAGCTCCGGATCCTCGCCAAGACCGGCAGGCCGTGCTCCTGTGCGTAGTCGCGGCTCGCAAGCACGAGCGCAGCAGCGCCGTCGTTGAGCGTGCTGGAGTTGCCGGCGGTCACGGTCCCGGCTTCGAGGAACGCAGGCCGGAGCCGAGCGAGCGCTTCGGGCGTGCTGTCTGCACGCGGGCCCTCATCGAGGTCGACCACGCGGTCGCCTTTGCGGTCCGGGACGACGACTGGCGTCAGCTCGGCGTCGAAGCGCCCATTCTCCTGCGCCGCGACCGCCTTCTGATGGCTCGCCAGCGCGAAGCGGTCCTGGGACTCGCGTGAGATGTCGTACGGCCGGGCCCGATCGGCGATGCCGGCGTAGCGTGCGGCGACGAGATTCTCGGCGGTGACGCCGAGCGGATCTGTGTGACCGAGCTCGTCCATCCTCGGGTTCGTCATCCGCCAGCCGAGGCTCGTGTCGTACATCGTCTGCGGGCCGGTGACGAACCCCCGCGTCGGTTTCGGCACGGCCCATGGAGCGCGGCTCATCGACTCGACGCCACCGGCGACCATCAACCTGCTGTCGCCGCTCTGGATCGTGCGCGTGGCGTAGTGGACGGCGTCCATGCCCGACCCGCAGAGCCGGTTGATCGTGGTGCCGCCGACCGTCTCGGGCAGCCCGGCCAACAACCCGGCCATCCGCGCGACGTCGCGGTTGTCCTCCCCGGCCTGGTTGGCGCACCCGAGCACGACGTCTTCGATGTCTTCGGGGTCGATCCCCGAACGCTCGACGACAGCCGTGAGCGCGACCGCCGCGAGGTCATCCGGCCGCACGGCACTGAGGACGCCGCCGAGCTTGCCGATCGGCGTCCTGACCGCGTCGATGATCACGACCTCGCGTGAGCTCATGTCCTCACCTCGTAGTCCGCGCTCGTGTGCTCGGCGACCCACGCCTCGTCGTATCCGTTCGCCACCTCGGTAAGGACGAGGCGGCCGTTGTGCAGCTCGAACGTGGCGGCCTCGGTGACGACTACGTCAACGGGCCGGCGGCCCGTCACCGGATAGCCCAGCTCGTGCACGATCTTCGGCGTGCCGTCCTTGGTGGTGTGCGTGGTGGCGACGATCACGCGTCGCGCACCCTCGAGCAGGTCCATCGCCCCGCCGACGCCGAGAATCGGCTTGCCGGGCACCGACCAGTTGGCGATCCGGCCCTGCTCGTCGACCTCGAGGATCCCGAGCACCGCGGCATCGACGTGGCCGCCACGGATCATCGCGAACGAGGCCGCACTGGAGAAGTAGGACGTGCCGAGCGTCTCTGTGACCGGCTTCTTGCCGGCGTTGACCAGCTCGGGGTCGGCGTGCGCCTCGTCGGGTGCCGGGCCGACGCCGAGCATTCCGTTCTCGGTCTGCAACGCAACGCCTGAGTCGGCGGCGAGCACATCGGCGACGAGCGTCGGGATCCCGATTCCGAGGTTGACGATCTCGCCGGGCTTCAGGTGGGAGGCGGCGCGCTCGGCGATCGTTCGCGAGAGGCTCATCGGTCCCCGAGCCGTTCGGTCGCGACGACGAGGTGGTCGATGAACAGATGCGGGGTGTCTATCTGTTCGGGAGCGAGCTCGCCGACAGCGACGATCTCGTCGACTTCCGCGACCGTGATCGCCGCGGCAGTAGCCATTTCGGGGTTGAAGTTGCGCGCCGTGCGCCGGTAGCTGAGGTTGCCGAGTTCGTCCGCCCGGTGCGCTCGTATGAACGCGACATCGGCTTGCAGAGCCGGCTGGAGCATGTGCTCCCGACCGCCGAAGTCGCGCGTCTCCTTGCCGACAGCGAGCATGGTCCCGGCGCCGGTCGGCGTGTAGAAGGCGGGGATCCCGGCGCCGCCGGCACGGATCGCCTCGGCCATCGTGCCCTGCGGGATCAGCTCCACCTCGAGCCGGCCGGCCTCGTGCGAATCGATCACGTCAGGGTTGCTGGTGAAGAAGGAGCCGACCGCCTTGCCGACCTTGCCGGCCTGAAGCAACCGGCCGAGGCCGCGACCGGGCTCACCGAGGTTGTTGCTGATGATCGTGAGACCGTCGACCTCGGACTCGACCAGCGCCGCGATCAGCGACAACGGCGCGCCGACCAGGCCGAAACCGCCGACCATCACCGTGTCTCCCGGTCGGACCAGCCCCGTTGCCTGCTGCGCGGAGATCACCTGCGCCATATGCGCGATTCTCGGTCGAACAGACCCATATGTCCAATACGTCTTGAAGCGCTATCTCATATGCTCTCGCTATGGATGTCGGCCTGCGGCAGATGCGCTACTTCGTGGCTGTAGCCGAGGAGCTGAGCTTCACCAAGGCGGCCGAGCGACTGCACATGGCCCAGCCACCGCTGAGCGTCCAGATCCGGAAGGTCGAAGCCGAGCTGGGGGTCGAGCTGTTCGACCGGTCGAAGCGATCAATCAGCCTCACGCCGGCGGGCACGGCATTGCTGGCCGAGGCGCGGCGACTGCTCGACAACGCCGAGATCGCACTGCGCGCGGTCCGTCAGGCGAGCCAGGGTCAGGTCGGTTCGCTGACGATCGGCTTCGTGCCCTCCGCGTCGAACGTCGTGCTGCCATCGCACTTGCGGGCCTTTCGGGCGACTCTGCCGCTGGTCGAGCTGTATCTCCGCGAACTGCCGCCCGACCAGCTGGTCGCCGCGCTGCACAGCGGCGCCGTCGATGTTGGCTACCTGTACCTCCCGTTCAGCGATCCGGCACTGTCAATTCGGTCCGTACGGACCGAACCACTGGTCGCTGCCGTCGCCACGGACCACCCGCTCGCCGGCCAGACGTCGATCGGGCCGGAGGAACTTGCGGCCGAGCCGTTCATCCTTCCGGCGCGCCACAGCATGCCCGGGCTGCTCGCCCAGGTGCTCGCCGCTTGCCGCAGCGCCGGCTTCGAGCCGGCGCCCGTGCAGAAGGACGTCTGGTTGATGCAGACGGTCACCGCGCTGATCGCTGCCGGCATCGGTGTCGCGCTGTTGCCCGAATCGTCGAGCGATCTCGCGCGGCCCGGGGTCTCGTTCATCCGGCTCGCCGGTGATGCCACGCTCGTCGAGACCGGAATGTGCTGGCGGCGCGAGAACGCCAGCGTGCCGCTCCAGCGCTACCTCGAAGCGACGGCCGGCGACTGAGCGGCCGCGGTCCGGTGCTGCTCGAACACCCCCGGATCGAAGACCCGCGTCCGCCGCCCGTACTCGACGTGCGACCCGACCCACGGTGAGACGACCTTGCCGCTCGCGGTCGTGTACCAGCCGGGGCAGCCGGTGGTGAACGTCGTCTTCTGAAAGCGGCGCTCGAGCTCGGCGTTGAACGCCTCGTGAACCTCTTCGCGGACCTCGATCGCGCCGCCGCGCGCCGTCAGGTACTCGACGGCTTGGCGGATGTAGGCGGCCTGGCGTTCGAGCAGGTAGACGATCGTGTTCGTCAGCGAGTTGGTGTTCGGTCCGTAGACCATGAACAGGTTCGGGAAGCCCGGGGTGCTGATCCCTAGGTATGCCTCGGGACCGTCGGCCCACGCCTCGCGGATCGACTGGCCGCCGCGTCCCGTGAT
This sequence comes from Baekduia sp., assembly GCA_037045385.1. GTDB lineage: Bacteria > Actinomycetota > Thermoleophilia > Solirubrobacterales > Solirubrobacteraceae > Baekduia. Next base: position 132,494 of record JBAOHN010000008.1, read on the forward strand.
CTCGATCGGCGCGAGGTATTCGGTCGCGGTGAAGCCGGTACACCAGACGATCACGTCGGCGTCGACCTGCTCACCGGCGGTCGTGACGAGGCCGGCCTCGTTGAGCTCGGCGACACCTTCGCGCCGGACGTCGACGTCCTCACGCGCGAGCGTCGGGTACCACTCGCGGCTCAGCAGGATCCGGTTGCAGCCCATCTGGTAGTCGGGCGTGACGGCCGCGACCTTCTGCGGGTCGCGCAGGATCCGCCGCATCGCCCGCTTCCGCTGCGCCTCCCAGGCCGCGCGGATCGGCCGCGAGCGGCGCAGCACCGCCGGGTAGCGCGACTCGAACCAGAGCCAGATCAGGTTGTGGTACGCGCGCTGAAGGAACGGCAGGCGCTCGATGAAGGTCGGCGCCCAGTCGTACTTGTTGACGACCCACGACGGCGTCCGCTGCACGACGGTCAGGTGCGAGACGCGGCCGGCGAGTGCCGGCACGACCTGGATCGCGGTCGCGCCGCCGCCGACGACGACGACGCGCTTGCCGTCGAGCTGCACGGCGTCGTCCCATTCGGCCGAGTGGAACTGCGCGCCGGCGAAGCGCTCACGGCCCGGCACGTCAGGCAGGTTCGGGCGGCTGAGCTGACCGGTCGCGCCGATCACGATGTCGGCCTCGATCGTCTCGCCGCCGGCGACCTCGACCGTCCAGCGGGCGGTCTCCTCGCTCCAGCGCATCGCGGTGACCGTCGCCCCGAAGCGGACGTGGTCACGAACGCCGAAGCGCACCGCGGTGTCGCGCATGTAGTCGCGGATCTCGGCCTGGGTGCCGTAGCGCCGGCTCCAGTTGCCGTTGAGCGCGTAGGAGAACTGGTAGGTGATCGACGGCACGTCGCAGGCCGCGCCGGGGTAGTGGTTGGCCTGCCAGACGCCGCCGACCTCGTCGGCCTGCTCGAGGATCGTGAAGCTCTCGATACCCGAGCGCTTCAGGTCGATCGCGGCCGCCAGCCCGCCGAATCCGGCGCCGATGATCACGATCTGCGGCTGTGACATGGCCGCGATGGTAGGGAAACTTGACGGTGTGTCAGCCGCGCGCCGGCTCGGTCCCGGAGAACGCGAAGCGGAAGACGCTCTTGCGGGCCCCGCAGCGGTAGCGCAGCGAATAGGCGCCGAGCGCCGCCTCGCGCGAGGAGGCGCCGGAGCGATAGCGGTTGTAGGTGATCGGCCGGTCGGCGGCGATCGAGTAGCCGGCGCGCGTCAGCGTCCGATCGGTCGTCCCGAGCTCACCGACGATCGGCAGCCAGGCGGTCATCGCAACACTCTGCCCCGCCGGGCATGTGCCCTGCATGATCGCGCGGCCGTTCTCGACCTTCCAGGTGAAGCGCGCGCTCTGCCCGCGCCAGCGGGCGATCACGTAGGCGGTGTCGCCGCTCGCGTCGACCCTCGTCACGACCGGGCGAACACCCTGAATCGTCGGCGCCGACGTCAGCGCCGCCTTGCCGTCGGTGATCGGGCGGGCCGGCATCAGCTGAACCCAGCTGCCGTCCTCGTTCTGGGCGAGCGCGCGCAGCAGGCCGAAGTCGTAGCGCGGGTCGGTCTTGTGCGAGGCAACGGTGTGGATCCCCATCCAGCCCCACTTGCTGCGCGCCGTCAGCACGTGGCTGCCGGGGTCGTAGGCGTGCGTGCCGGGCGTCGTCGCCGGCGTCCCACCGCCGGCCGGCGCGAGGTTCCCGAGATCGGGCCGGGCGAGCTGGAGGAACGTCATCGCGAGACTCGCGTTGCCGATCGCCGACGCGTAGTGGTCGAAGCCCGCGGGCGTCGCGTTGTCGGGCCGGACCTGGAGGAAGCGATCCCCCTTCGAGCGTGTTTCGAGCGCCGTCAGCTCGATCGCGGCGAGCTGCGAGAGCTGGCGCCGGAGCGTCGTGTCACCGGTGAGCCGCTGGCCGGCGCTCGCGGCGTAGAGCACCGCGGCGAGCGACCACGCCGTGTCCTGACCGCGCCCCATCCAGGCGACCTCGCCGGTCGGCGCGACCGTGATCAGCAGGCTGCGCAGCAGCCGCGTGATCCGGGCACGCGTCTGCCATGACAGCGGCCGGACGCGCGCCGCGATGTCGGCGCCGCGGACGACCATCGCGGTCGTGAGCGCCTGGTAGGCGAGCGGGTAGGTGCTCGGATCGGAGATCAGCTCGGTCGGCAGCGCCTGACCATCGCGACCGACGACGTACCCGCTCGAGGCGTGCGCAGCGGTCCGGCTCATCAGCCGCGAGAGCGAGTGCGAGACGATCGCGCGATCCGACAGGCGCGAGGACGGGCCGCTCGGCTTGAGTCCGGTCGCCCAAAGCTCGAGGTTCATCAGCTCGCTCATCACGACGTAGTTGTTGAAGCAGCCGCTGGCGCGGCGCTGGAAGCAGACGTCGGCGATGCCGCTCGCGTGGAGCTTGCCCGCGCTGCTCAGCGCTTGAGCCAGCCTGCGTCGCTGAGCCTCCGGCAGCCGGGCGCCCGCGCCGGTCGACCACGTCACCGCGGCCGGCCACATCGTGATCAGCTTGGTCCCGCCGACGCCGCGTGCGAACGTCGCGGCCGCGATCGCATCCCAGCTGCTGTTGCCGCCGGTGATCTGGCTCGCCTTCAGCGCCGGGAAGCCGAGCTGCGGCAGGCCTGCCCCGCCGACGCTGCCCTTGACCGGATCGGTGAACGCGCCGGACGCGGTCTTGGCGGCCGCGATCGAGTCGAGCGTGCGCGCGACGATCCGGTCGACCTGGTCGTGCGCCGGACCGGCGTGGGCGGGAGCCGCGCCGATCGCCGCCAGCGCTGCGGTCGCGAGAAGAGCGGTCAGCCGGTGCGAAGCCATGCACCCAAGAACGGGTGCGACGGCGGATCGGCGCGGCTACGAAATCGACACCTAGGTGCGGGTCCGAATCGCGAGCGCGCGTTCGAACGCCGCTCTGACCTCGGCGTCCGACCATGGCGCCGGCGCCTGCGAGATGAAGTAGTCGGCCTGCGCCAGCCCGGTCAGGCGGTCGAGATCAGAGTCGTCGACGCCGAGGCTGGACAGCACCGGGAAGTCGAGCTCGCGCAGGAGGTCGCGGACGCCGCGGACGGCGCGCGAGCCGTCGCCGCTGCCGTCCTCTGGCATGCCGAGCGCGTCGGCGACGCGCTCGAGCTGCTCGGGGACGTGCGCGGACTCGCGCTCGAGCGTCTCGGCGAAGACCAGCCCAATCGTGAGCCCGTGGGGCGCATGGAACTCGCCGCCGAGCGCCTGCGCGAGCGAGTGCTCGGCCGAACAGTCGGAGATGTTCATCGTCAGGCCGGCCATCATCGAGCCGCAGGCCATCGCCGCACGGGCCTCGCGGTCGCTGCCGTCGCGGTGGGCGCGTACGAGCGAGCCGCCGATCAGCCGCGTCGCCTCGAGCGCGATCGCATCGCCGACCGGCGTCCTGCACTTGGCGACCATCCCGGCGATCGCCTGGGCGAGCGCGTCGACGCCGGTGAACGACGTCATCGACGGCGGCACCGACCAGGTCAGCTCCGGGTCGACGAGCGCGTGCTGGGCGCGCAGCGTCGGATGCGCGATCCCGGCCTTGCGCCCCGACTGCTCGTCGGTGATCACGGCGCCGCCGGAGACCTCGGAGCCGGTGCCGGCCGTCGTCGGCACGCAGATCAGTGGGATCGACGGTTTGTCGTAGACGCGCTCGGACGCGAGGAACTCGCCAAACGTGAGGCCGCGCTGCACGCAGAGCCGCGCCGCCTTCGCCGTGTCCATGACGGAGCCGCCGCCGAGCGCCACCACCGCTCCCGCACCCGACGCGCGAATCGCCTCGGCAGCCGCATCGACCGCGAGATGGGTCGGCTCGCCGGCCTCCTTGACGTGACGGACGAGCGCACCGCCCTGCGCCTCGATCGTCGCCAGTGCCGCAGCGACCGCCGGGCTCGCCTCCTCCAGCCCCGCGTCGATAACCACGAGCGCCGTCGGAACACGCTCAGCCGCCAGAATCTCGCCGAGTTCGCGAGCGACCCCCTCACCGAAACGGATCCGGACAGGGAGATGGTTGGCGAACGGCGGGATCATTCCGCGAATGTAACGGCCCCCGCCAGGACAGGATCGGGCCAAAGGCCCGATCCTGATTCAGGCGACACGGAGGAGGGCCGCCATATGGCGGCCCTCCTCCGTGCGCCTACCTAGTGCCCAAAGCGCACCTCGGGCAGCACGCGGGCGAGCCAGCGTGGCCGCCACCACGCCGCTTCGCCCGCAAGGCGCAGCAGCACCGGGACGAGCAGCAGGCGAACGAGGGCCGCGTCGAGCAACACGGCGACGCCGAGGATCACGCCCATCTCCTTCGGCGGCAGCGGCCCCGAAAGCGAGAACGTGAAGAAGACGGCGACCATCACGGCGGCTGCCGCGAAGATCACGCGACCGCTGTGGGCGAGGCCGCCGACCATCGCCGCCTTCGCCCCTTCACCACGGTCGTGATGCTCTTTGGCGGAGCTCAGCAGGAACACGCTGTAGTCCATCGAGATCGCGAAGATCATCGCGAAGAAGAAGACCGGCCCCCAGGCGTTGAGGAAGCCCTGCGACTCGAAGCCGAGCACGCCCGAGAGGTGGCCCTCCTGGAAGATCAGCCGCGCCACGCCGAAGGCCGCGAGCGTCGCGAGCAGGTTCGTGACGGTGCCGATCAACGCGACGAGCGGCGCCCCGAGCGCCACGAGCAGGAGCAGAAAGCCGAGCGCGAGCACGACGCCGATCGCGATCGGGGTCGCACGCGCGAGCTCGGCTTCGAGGTCGTGGTTCTCGGCCGAGGCGCCGCCGACGAGCGCCGACGGGGGTAGGTCGTCACGCAGCCGGTCGATCGTCTCGCCGAGGGCCTTGTCGGAAGGGTCGGCGGCCGGCACGAGCTGGAGCATCACCCGCTCGCCGCCTGCCGACGGCCTGGCCGGCATCACCGCGGCGATGCCGGGATCGGCCTTGGCGACGGCAGCGGTCTCAGCGGCGTCCGCACGGCCGGCGACAACCTGCAGCGCACCGGGCGCGCCCTTGCCGAACTCGGACTGCACGAGCTCGTAGCCGACTCGGCTCGTGTCCGTTGTCGGGACGACCTTGATCGAAGGCATGCCGGTCTCGAGCCCCAGCACTGGGAGCGCAAGCGCGACGAGCACGGCGACCGCCGCCAGTCCGGGAAGGATCGGCCGGCGCCAGAGGAACTCGCCCCAGGCGGCGAAGCGCGCCGAGCGGTGCTCGCCCTGATGAACCCACGGCAGCGAGAGCGCGTCGACCTTCGGCCCGAGCTTGCCGAGGACCGCGGGCAGCAGCGTCAGCGTCGCGGCCAGAACGAATGTGACCGAGAGCATGATCCCGAGCGCCATCGAGCGGAAGGCCGGGCTGTTGACCAGCATCACCGCGCTGAGCGAGATCAGGACCGTGATGCCACTGAAGAGGACCGCCTTGCCGGCCGTGTCCATGGTCTCCGCGACCGCCTGCCCGACCGGCTCGTCGCTGCCGAACAGCGCGCCGCGGAAGCGGTAGACGACGAACAGCGCGTAGTCGATGCCGAGCGCGAGCGCGAACATCAGCGCGAAGTTCATCGCCCAGATCGAGATCGGCGAGACCTCGGTCAGCAGCGCCAACGAGCCGGCCGAGGCGAGCAGGCCGAGGATCGTGAGCAGCAGCGGCAGCCCGGCGGCGACAAGCGAGCCGAAGGCGAGCACGAGGATCGCCAGCGTCACCGGCCAGCTGATCATCTCCGACTTCATCATCGCGTCGCGGTTCGCGGTGTTGAAGTCCGACCACATGCCCGAGGCGCCGGTCACGGCGACCTTGACGTCATCGCTGCCCAGTGCGACGAGCTGCTCCTTGAGGTCGTCGGCGGCGCGGACCATCTCGTTGCTGTCGGCCGCAGCGCCCGCGTTGATGACCGCCGTCTGCCCGCTGCGGCTGATCGTCGCCCCCGGCGCCGGGGGCACGACCGTCGCGATGCGGTCGTCCTCGGAGAGGATTGCGGTCGCCTTGTCGATGACGGCCTTCGCTGCGGGATCTGAGACCTTGCCCGACGGCGTGTGCACGACGACCATCAGGCCGGTGCTCGAGAGACCGCCGAAGTCGCGGTCGACGATGTTGCGAACCTCGACCGACTCGGAGCCGTTCGCCTGCCAGCCGGCGCCCGAGAGCGCATGCTCGACGCTCGGGGCGAAGGCGCCGAGCGCCACAGCGACGAGAGCCCAGCCGATGAAGACCGCTCGGGCGTGCGCGGCGGCCCAGCCGCCGAGCCTGCCGACCGGCCCGAACACCGGTGCGGCGCTCATCGCTTCACCGCCGGAACGAGGCCGAACGCCTTGGTCAGGATCAGCGACGCACCGCAGGCGCCGACGGCCGCGTAGAGAAGCTGATTCAGGGCGACGAACGCGACGAGCAGGAGGAACCAGCTGGTCACGAACGCGGACAGCAAGGTCGCGATCAGCAACATCGTGCCGGCGAGCGCGAACAGCACCCGCTCAAGCGGCCAGCGGTTGTTCTCGTTCATGGTCATCGGGTCGCCTCCATCACTGAGTTGAGTTGGTCGAGCTGCTGCTGCAGGCCTCCACAGACCTGCTCGCAGAGGTCGTAGATCGATGCGTCGGTGACGCGGTAGAGCACGCACGTGCCCTCCTTGCGGCGACCGACGATCCCGGCCCGGTGCATGACGGCCAGGTGCTTGGAGGCGTTCTGCTGAGTCAGCTCCAGCGAACCCGCGAGCGATCCGACCGTCCGCTCGCCGTCGCGCATCGCGTCGAGCAGCCTGATTCGCGTTGGGTCGCCGATGACGCGCAGGCGCTCTGCGATCAGCTCGGCGAGGTCTTCCGGGATCGGAGTCGGGAAGCTCATGAGCACCACTGTACCACTGTTCAGTTGTGGAGTGGTGATTACGTCGCGGGGCGTGCCGTCGCCGGAAGCTGACAGGATGCGCGCATGCCTTCACGCGCGCTCGTACTTATCGCTGCCCTCTTCGCCCTCGTCCTCGCCGGATGCGGCGGCGGCGACCAGCTCAGCAAGGACGAATACATCAAGGAGCTGAACTCGGCCGGCAAGGCGCTCAACAGCTCCTTCTCCTCGCTCGGCGAGGGAGTCAGCGACTCGAAGGACACCAAGGCGCTCGGCGCGCGGTTCGAAGAGGCCGCCAAGATCCTGCGCGAATCCTCGGAGAAGATCGGCAGCATCAAGCCGCCGGACGAGGCCGCCGACGCCAACAAGAAGCTCGCCGACGGCCTGTCGAAGATGGCCGACTCGTTCGAAGAGGTCGGCAAAGAGGCCACCAAGTCCGGGACCAGCGCGACGAGCCTGCTGCCGAAGGTCAGCACCCTGACGAGCTCGGAGGGGATCAAGCTCGTCCAGGAGGCGATCAACGACCTCAAGGGCAAGGGCTACGCGGTTCAGTCCTCGAACTGAGGCGCACCCTCAGGCGTGAGAGCGCCGTGAGATCACGACCTCGGAGACTGCCGGGGCGGGTATTCCAGGCCCGTCCCGTCGTCTCGTCATCACGAGGTCCAGCATGCCGGTCCGCGCTCTCCGTTCCATCCTCCTCATCGCCGTCGCCGGGCTTCTGCTCGGCGTTCCCGTCGCCGGCGCTGCCACGAAGCCGGCGGTCACGACCGGCGGCGCTACCAACGTCGTCCAGCAGAGCGCCCGGATCGCCGGCCAGATCGACCCGAACGGCGCTCCGACGACGTACTCGTTCCAGTACGGCAGGACGACCGCCTACGGCCAGTCGACGCCCGAGCTCTCGGTCACCGGTGACGGCCGTCGCGGGGTCTCGGTCGACCTGACCGGCCTGACCGCCGCGACGAAGTACCACTACCGCCTGGTCGCGCGCAACAGCGCCGGCCAGACGATCGGCGCCAACCGCAGCTTCACAACCCCCAAGGCGCCGCTCGGGATCACGATCGCAGCGACCCCGAACCCGGTCGTGTTCGGTTCCGGGACGACGATCGCCGGCCAGGTGACCGGCACCGGCAACGCCGGCGTGAACGTTGCGCTCCAGAGCAACCCCTTCCCTTACACCCAGGGCTTCAAGCAGGTCGGCAACGTGGTCGTCGCCGGCGCCGACGGCTCCTTCTCGTTCCTGCTCCCGGCGTTGCCGATGACGACCCAGTACCGCGTCGTCCGCGCCGGGGCGAGCCTCGCCAGCCCGGTCGCCCTCGTCGGCGTGCAGCCGGTGGTCAGCACGCGCGTCGGCACCTACCGGGTACGCAGGAACGCGCGCCTCACCTTCTCGGGGACGATCCGCCCGGCGCTGCCCGGGACGCTGATGGCGCTTCAGAAGAAGAAGGCCGACGGTAGTTGGGCGCTGATCGCGGGCATGGTCTCGCGCACGTCGAACTCCGAGCAGTCGAAGTACGAGGTGCGCGTGCGGATCCCGCGCGGCGGCACCTACCGCGTCTACGCAGGGATCGCGAACGGGAAGTTCGTGCCGACCGTGGGGCGTGAGGTGCGGATCCGCCTGCGCTAGCTCCCGCCTATCCTCCCGCTCCGCGGGCGGTTAGCTCAGTTGGTCAGAGCACTTGCTTTACACGCAAGGGGTCCTCGGTTCGAGTCCGAGACCGCCCATGCGAGATACGAAGTACCCCCAAGGAGAATCGAACTCCTGCCTCGAGCGTGAAAGGCTCGCGTGCTAACCGTTACACCATGGGGGCGGGCCGGCCTGAGTCTAGAAGCCGACCGGCCGGGACGCCGTAAGCTGACCGGTGCCCCTGTAGCTCAGCTGGTTAGAGCACCGGACTTTTAATCCGTTGGTCGTGGGTTCGAGTCCCACCGGGGGTACTGCGCGTCGGCTCGGCCGACGCGCCGGCGGAACGGCTTCGCCCTTCCACCCCGATCATCCCGTTGTCCCGCTCCTGGCTCGCGCCCTTCTTCCTGCTCGCCTCCGTCTGGGGCGGAAGCTTCCTGTTCATCAAGGTCTCGCTCGACGACCTCGCGCCGATCCAGATCGCGTTCCTGAGATGCGCGATCGGTGCGGCCGTCCTGTTCGCGGCGCTAGCGATCCGTCGCGAAAGCGTTCCCCGCGAACCGCGGCTCTGGGCCCATCTGACCGTCGCCGCACTGTTGCTCAATGCAGTCCCGTTCACGCTCTTCGGTTACGGCGAGCAACACGCATCCTCCGTCCTGGCCGGGATCTGGAACGGCACGACGCCGCTGTTCGCGGTCGTCTTCGTCTGGCTGGCGCTGCCCGACGAGCCGCCGACGCGAGCGGGCGTCGCCGGCCTCGTGATCGGCTTCATCGGCGTCGTGCTCGTGCTCGGCCCATGGTCTCTCGACGGCGGTTCCGCGTTCAGCAGCCAGTTGATGTTCGCCGGCGCCGCCGCGTGCTACGGCGCCTCGTTCGCCTACAGCCGCCGCTACATCTCTCACCGCGAGACGAGCGGTCTGGCACTCGCCGCGATCCAAGTCCTGCTCGGGGCTTTGATTCTCGTGCCGCTGTTGCCGATCGCCGGCATGCCGGATGGCGATCTCGGAGCCGACACCGCGCTCGCGATGCTCGCGCTCGGCGCGCTCGGCACCGGGCTCGCCTACGTCCTGTACCACGAGATCGTCCGCCGGGCGGGCGCAACCAGCGCGTCGACCGTGACCTACGTGATCCCGGTCTTCTCGACGATCCTCGGCGTCCTCGTCCTCGGCGAGCGCGTCCATTGGCACGAGCCGGCCGGCGCGGCGATCGTGCTGCTCGGCGTCGCGATCGCTCAGGAGCGACTCGGCCCGGCGAGGACCAGGGCGAACAGCCCTTCCTCGTCGGTGTAGGTCTCGAGCGGCCGCAGCCCTGCCGCTCCGAGGTCGGCGGCCATCCGTTCGCGCGTGAACTTGGCGGAGATCTCGGTCCGCAGCTCCTCGCCCTCGGCGAACCACGCGTTCATCCCGACCCTGGGGATGCTGACGAGCTGGGAGCGCTTCGACCGCAGCCGCATCTCGATCCACTCGTGCTCACGGTCGAAGAAAGCGACGTGCTCGAAGGCGCTCAGGTCGAAGTCGGCGCCGAGGCGCGCGTTGATGACCGAGAGGACGTTGCGGTTGAACTCCGCCGTTACGCCCGCGGAGTCGTTGTAGGCCGCCTCGAGCGTCTCGACGTCCTTGACGAGGTCGGCACCGAGCAGCAGGTGATCGGCCGGCCCGAGCGTCGCCGCGAGCTGGCGCAGGAACCGGCGCCGCTCACGCGGTTCGAAGTTGCCGATCGTACCGCCGAGGAACACGACGAGCCTGGGGCCGCGCGCCGCCGGGAGAGTGTCGGCCAACCCGCGATCGAAATCGCAGACGAGGCCGTGCACCGAGATCCCGGGGTACTCGGCCGTGAGCTCACCGGCCGTCCGCTCGATCATCGACTCGGTCACGTCGACCGGCAGATAGCGGCGGAGCGAGCCGTGCGCGGACAGCGCGTCGAGCAGGACGCGCGTCTTCGCCGCAGTTCCGGACCCGAGCTCGAGCAGCTCCGAGGCTCCGGTGCGCGCGGCGATCCCGCCTGCGACCCGTTCGAGGATCGCCCGCTCGGCCCGCGTCGGGTAGTACTCGGGCAGCTCGCAGATCCGGTCGAAGAGCTCGGCGCCCGTGGCGTCGTAGAAGTGCTTTGGCGGGAGCTGCTTGGGCGAGCGGGAGAGCCCGTCGAGCACGTCGGAAGCGAGCGTGTCGGCTCCACCGTCGATGAGCCGCTCGATCGTGATGCTGCCGGCAGCGGCAAGAGGCTTCATGCCGACGCCTCCAGGTCCCAAGCGAGCCGGACGCCCGCGAAAATGCCGGACCGGTCGGGCAGGTCCCAGTTGCGAAACGTCTTCGTTGCGACGCGCCGGCTCGTCGCCCACGACCCGCCCCTCAGCACGCGGTAGCCGTCGCCGAAGAAGACCTCCGAGTACTCGCGGTAGGGATGGGCGACGAATCCCGGGTAGCCGGCGAACGGTGACGACGTCCACTCCCAGACCTCCCCGGATCCTTCGATCACGCCTGTCGTGCGGGCGTGCTCCCACTCGAACTCGGTCGGCAGCCGCGCCCCTACGGCACGCGCCAGCTCGTCGGCCTCGTGCCAGCAGACGTGGCAGACCGGGGCGTCGGGATCACCCGGGCGCGGCGAGCCGCCGGCAGCCGCCCAGGCGCGGTTCGACAGCGGCCGCCGCCCGATCGCGAAGCCGGGGATCCGGCGCTCGTGGCGCGGGCGCTCGTTGTCGTACGAGAACACCTGCCCGGACGCGCCGATCCGAACGGTGCCCGAGCCGACGGTGACCCGGTCCTCGATCTCGCCCCCCGCACCGGCCCGCGGGCCGTCGCCTGCGGGCAGAAGCCGCCCGACCGCCATCGTCTGCCGCATCGTCTCGGTGTGCTGGAGCTCGTGGCGAATCACCATCTCGATGATCTCGTCGGCGCGATCACGAGCGATCGGCTCGGTGCGCTCGCGGACTGCGACGAGGTACTCGAGCGCGCCACCGGTGTCGAGAAGCGGTGCCTGCCCGCGTACGGCGCGTGGCGTCTCGAACGCGTCGTAGGTCGCAGCGAGGTCCGGGCGCAGCAGCTCGAGCCCGGCGAGACGGTGCGCGATCCAGAGGTCCTCGTATGCCGCGATGTGAGCGAGATCCCAGACCAGCGGCGACATCAACGGGTCGATCACGCGCTCGAGCTCGCGAGCGGGGATGTGCGAGATCAGCATCAGCGTGCGTTCGCGCACCGCTTGCATGTCGGCCACGGTCTGCGCGCCGGCAATCGATGCCGGCATCGGTTGGCCGTTGGAACGGCGGTCGAGTGATGCCGGCATCAGCTGCCGAACCTATACCCCCGGGCCGGGGGTTGACACATGCGCCGGTGACTCAGCGCCCGCGTCGCCTGTGTCCACCGGCCGATGCGACCGTCCGCGAGGTGCGCGCTTCGCCCGCGGCGGAGCGGCCTCCCCGCTTGCCGCCACCGCGGTGCGGAGTCCGCTGGCCGTTCGCGGCTGCCTTGGCCTTCTTGCTGAGCGGGCGCGCATGCGGATCCAATCCGGCCTCGACGTAGGCGTCGTGGAGGCCGATCTCGCGGACGATCGACGCGACGTCGCCGACCTGCTCGGGCGCGACGAGCGTGACACCGGCGCCGCTGCGTCCGGCACGAGCGGTGCGGCCGATTCGGTGGACGTAGGACTCGCGGTCCTCGGGAGCGTCGTAGTTGATGACGTGGCTGATGCCGTCGATGTCGATCCCGCGGGCCGCGACGTCGGTCGCGACGAGCACGCCGACCTGGCCCTGCTCGAACGAGCGGAGCGCGCGCTCGCGCTGGTTCTGCGACTTGCCGCCATGCATCGCTGCCGCGCCGACGCCGCTCTTGGAGAGCTTCTTGGTCAGCCGGTCGGCGCCGTGCTTGGTGCGGACGAACACGATCGCGAGGTCGTCGACGGTGCGGAGCTGGTCGATCAGCACCTCGACCTTGTCGCTCCCGCCGGTCGCGACGAAACGGTGCTCCATCTCGGTGACGGGGCGGACCGGCGGTGCGTGCTCGTGGCGGCTCGCGCCGTCGGTGTAGCCGGTCGCGACGCGGCCGGCGTCACCGTCGAGCGTCGCCGAGAAGAACAGCGTCTGGCGGCCGCGCGGTGTCTTCTTGACGATCCGGTCGATCGCCGGCTTGAAGCCCATGTCGAGCATCCGGTCGGCCTCGTCGAGGACGAGAATCTCGATCTTGTTCAGCGAGAAGGCGCCGCGCTCGAGCAGGTCCTCGAGCCGGCCCGGAGTCGCGACGATCACGTGCGAGCGGGCGGCGTCACGGGCCTGCTTCTGGATCCCGACGCCGCCGTAGACGGCGGTGATCGAGAGCGCGAGTGCGTGCGCGACCGAGCGCGACTCCTCGACGATCTGTGAGGCGAGCTCACGGGTCGGGGCGAGGATCAGCGCCGACGGGCGCGCGGCACCGTTCGCCTCGATCTGGTCGAGCAGCGGCACCATGAAGCCGAGCGTCTTGCCGGATCCGGTCGGAGACTTGCAGAGCACGTCACGGCCGGCAGCGATGTCCTCGAGGACCATCTCCTGGACGGGCAGTGGATGGGTGTAGCCGCGCTTCTCGAGCGCGGTTGCCGCGGCGTTGGACACGCCGAGGTCACGGAAGCTCGCGGCGCGTGCCGGAGCGGAAGTATTGGTCATGCGTTCTTTCTGTTGCTTGGGCTGCGCGTCCGCGCGGCCGGTTCGGATGGCAAACACCCGAAACGGCGATGCGGCTCTCGCGAAGCGATGCCGCAGCGTCAGGACTGGCAGCTGCCCGCGCGGCCTCGTGCCGCGCGTCGGGAACCACGGTAGCAACGCGGCGTCCCCGGGTAGGGTCGTGCACATGAGCGCCCAGATTCCCGAAGCCGCGTTTCACCTCTTCGACGGCAAGGACTTCGCCCACCTCTCGATTCCCCGCAAGGACGGATCGATCCAGACCGTCGTGATCTGGATCGCCCGCGACGGACAGGAGCTGATCGTCAACTCCGCCGAGGGCCGTGCGTGGCCGGCGAACCTGCGCCGCAGCGGCGGCGCGACGGTCAGCGTGCACAACGCTGCGAACCCCTATGAGTTCGTGTCCGTGACCTGCACCTTGGCGGGCGACACGAACGAGAGCGCCGATGACCAGATCGACGCGCTCGCCAAGAAGTACATGGACGTCGACGAGTACCCGTTCCGCCAGGAGGGCGAGCAGCGCGTCACGTTCCGGCTCGCGCCCGTGCGCGTGACGCACTGGGGCGCGAACTGACCCGCTCGCAGGGCCGTTGGTACCGGATAGCCACCGCAGGCGGTGCCAGCCGGTACCAACGCGACGGTGCCCGCGCTCGACGTGCCCGTTGGTACCGGATAGCCACCGCAGGCGGTGCCAGCCGGTACCAACGGCGTGGTGGCCAGGCCCTGGGCGCCGGCCTGCGTCCCCGGCCGATAGCCCTTACGAACTTCTTAGGTGACGCTCAGGGGATCTGAGGGTACGGCGGGCATAGTGCTCGCACGGACACCGAAGTGAGCGGCTCTTGGACCGGCCTCCTCACAACAGAATCGAATCCGTACGAGAGAGCAACAGGAGTTCCTCCCCTGAGACCCGGGGCGCTGCCGACCCAGCGCCTCGGGTCTACTCCTTGCGGCACGGGCCTCCGGCCCTTCGCCGTCGGACGAAGGCCTCGCCTTCGTCCAGCGAAAGGGTTAGATGCGCGAGACGCGCTTGACCTCTTCGGCGCTGACCCCGTGGTGGCGACGCCACGCGATGTCCTCTGCGTACGCCTCCTCTGCGAGCCTCGGCACCGCCGCGGCCTCGACGGCGACCATCGGCTTGTCCGGCCGTTCGGCGAGGAACTGCTTCCAAGCGGACGCCGCATCGGCGCCGACGGCCCGGAGCAGCTGCTTCCCCGGCGGGCGCTCGAGCGCGCCGACGTACTTGGACGTCGCGAGCGTGACGTCGGTCCCGTCCTCGTAGCGGGTCACGAGGTCGAGCGACGTGCCGGCGCGGGGGTGCTCGTAGATGGCGGCGAGCGCACGCTGCTCCAAATGCGCGTAGAGATGGACCGGAAGGTTCTGCAACTCGGGAACCGTGAACGACCCCGCGGGGTCGAAGCCGGCCTCGCGCAAGCGCCGGTCGATCTCGATCGCGTCGGGGCCGGGGGTCGGAGCTCCTGGGGTGAACGAGATCCGTTCAGGCTGCCGCGCGAGAGACGCTGCGCCGACGCGGGCGCGCATCGAGTCGGTCAGCAGCATCGCGTTGCCGAGCCGGACGAGGAACCTGTTCGGAGGACGCCGGTTCAGCCAAACCTGGAGCAGCACGACCAGGACGATGAACGCACCCAGCAGAAGCAGACGGGACCCGGACCCGGCGGCTGCTAGGAGAACGGACACGGGCGCCAGACTATTGCTCGTCGCCCGCGCCGGTCAGCGGCCGACGGGACGCCCTGACAACGCGCCCAGCAGCAGGTCGACCGAGCGCTCTAGCTGCTCGATCGTCGCGTCCTGCACGCGGGCGATGCCGACCTGACCGTTGACCCAGGCGTTGATGTCGCCGTGGGTTCGGCGGTCGCGACGACCGAGGTCGGCGACGAGGCTGTGTCGCTTCTCGCGCAGGATCTTGCGACGCCGGTGTGATGGGATCCCGCCCACCCCGCTCGGTATCGGCGTCTCGTCCTCGCCCTCGTTTGACTGCCAGGCGGCCGGAACCGCCGGCGCGGCCGGCGTCACCGCCGGGGCGGCCCCGCCGAACAGCGACATCTGGCCCTCGGGGGCGACGTCTGCCGACAGCGCGGAGAATGTGGCGTCCTCGCTCTTCTCGGTCTCGGTCCGTTCCGGTGGCTCGTCGAGCTCGCCGGGCTCGCCCGACGGCCGCAGCACGTGGCGCAGCTCGGTGTCGATCTCGGCGGCGTGCCGGCGCAGCGTCGAATCACCCGGCAGGTAGAGCCAAGACGGGTCGAGCGGCCTACCGGGGATCGTGCGTACGAAGCGTCCGACGACCTGGCGGAACAGCAGCGGCGTCTTCGCGGCGCCGGCATAGACGCCGACGCGCAGGCGCGGGATGTCAACGCCCTCGGAGACCATGTTGACCGCGACGATCCAGGCCTCGCGTGAGCGCGTGAACGCGGCGAGCTTCTTGTGCGCGCCTGCCTCGTTGTGGAGCACGATCACCGGCGCTTTGCCGGTCACCTCGCGGAGCAGCTTCGCGATCTGGCGGGCGTGCCCGGAGTCAGCGGCGAAGACGAGCCCGCCCGCGTCCTTGTGCCCGGCCTCGCGGGCGGCGAGCAGCTTCTCGTGAGCGGCGCGGAGGATCCGCGGCAGGCCGTCGCTGAGCTCGGCGGAGATCGCGGTGCGGTAGCGGCGGGCCGACTCGCGCGTCGAGAGGACGGTGTCGAAGCCGGCCTCGATCACGTCATCACCGGACTGCCACTGCAGCACTCCGTCGTAGGGGATGAAGGTGACCGGCCGGCAGACGCCGTCGCGGACCGCGTCGGCGTAGCTGTAGGAGATGTCGGCGACGGCGACGCCGCCCGCGTCGTAGCGGACGCCGGGGATCGCCGAGGTGTCCGAGCGGAACGGGGTTCCGGACAGCAGCAGCCAGCGCTTGGCAGAGCCGAACGCGGCAGCGAAGCCGTCACCCCAGGCGAGGTCCTCGCCGAGATGGTGGGCCTCGTCGGCGATCACGAGCGTCCGCTTGCGCACCTCCGCCGCCCAACGCTTCCCCGAGGACGCGATCTTCGCGTAGGTGACCGCGATCCCGTGGAAGTCGGAGGGCGGATGGACGTCATCGGAGTCGGGCTGGAGCTGGACGCCGAGCTCGGCCGCGGCCTCCGACCACTGCCGCGTCAGCGGCGCCGTCGGGCAGGCGACGACGACGCTGTCGATCGCACCGGCCTTCAGCATCTGCCGCGCGACCTCCAGCGACGGCCGTGTCTTGCCCGCTCCGGGAGCGGCCGAGATCAGGTACGCGCCGGACTCCCAGGAGGCCATGCCGTCGAGCGCGGCGACCTGCCAGGCCCGCAATCCATTGCCGGTTCTCTTCGCGTCCGTGAGTGTCATTCCGATGATGGGCCCGCCTCGGCCGCCACGTGGCGGCCTGCGGCACCCTCCAAGGAGCGGGCAGACTGCCGCGCGCGGCGGACGGAAGGAAAAGGCCCTGCTCAGTGCGGTTCAGGCCGTCCGCAGGTCCTTCAGTCGCGATCGATGTGGACGTCGACCGTGACTCCGGCGAGGATCGTGGCGATCGTCTGCCCGGTGTTCTCGAAGCCTCCGAAACCGAGCGGCGTGGGGCTCGCCTCGATGTCGAGCGTCAGGTACCGGCGCGGCGCGATCGGAGTGAACCAACGGGCGCCCAGCCGGGGAACGAACTGGGTAACGCCGTTCACGATGTTCCCGGAGCTGGGCTGGAGCGTCGCGAGCCGATACCAACCCTGTCCCGCCCGCGCACGCGTGACCGTGCCACGCCGCTCGCCGAGCAGCGGTTGCCCGGCCAGCTTCTCGGCGGACGGGTGGCGCGCGACCGCGCCCACCTTCACTGTGACCGCGTTGAGATTGTGCTCTCCGGGCTCACGGACGACGAACGACGTGCTGCCGGCCGGTGCCGAAGCATCGCGCCCGGTGCCGGCCGGGGCCGGCAGGTACACCGTCCCGCTGATGCTCTGACCACGGTGCCCGTTGATCGCGACCTGGTGCGGGGTCAGCGTCGCGGGCGCAGGCTCGGGGGACGGTGGCACGTCGATGGCCTGCGCCGCAGGGGCGAAGAGCGCGAGACCGAGAAGAACAACCGGGAGCGTTCGCACGATGTCTCCAACGTCATCGGCACCGCGACGGTTACGCTCCATTGCCGAATGTCCAAGGTCCTCCAGTCACTACCCGCCGGCGAGCGCATCGGGATCGCGTTCTCCGGTGGTCTCGACACGTCGGTCGCGGTCGCGTGGATGCGCGAGAAGGGCGCGATCCCGTGTGCCTACACCGCTGACCTCGGCCAGTACGACGAGGACGACATCGGCGGGATCCCAGGCCGCGCCGAGCAATACGGCGCCGAGCTGGGGCGCCTCGTCGACTGCCGCCGCGCGCTCGTCGAGGAGGGACTCGGCGCGATCGCGTGCGGCGCGTTCCACATCCGCGCCGGCGGCAAGACCTACTTCAACACGACGCCGCTCGGCCGCGCGGTGACCGGCACGATGCTCGTTCGGGCGATGGCCGAGGACGACGTCTCGATCTGGGGCGACGGCTCGACGTTCAAGGGCAACGACATCGAGCGCTTCTACCGCTACGGCCTGCTCGCGAACCCGGCGCTCCGCATCTACAAGCCGTGGCTCGACCCGCAGTTCGTCGAGGAGCTCGGTGGCCGCCAGGAGATGTCCGAGTGGCTGACCGAGCGCGACCTCCCCTACCGCGCATCGGCTGAGAAGGCCTACTCGACCGACGCGAACATCCTCGGCGCGACGCACGAGGCGAAGACGCTCGAGCACTTGGACGAGTCGATGGAGATCGTCGAGCCGATCATGGGCGTCCGGTTCTGGGACGAGTCGGTGCAGATCGCGCCGGAGGACGTCGTCGTCGCGTTCGAGGACGGCCGGCCGGTCGCGATTGGCGGCAACGACTTCGGCGGCGATCCGGTCGCGCTGTTCATGGAGGCGAACGCCGTCGGCGGTCGCCATGGGCTCGGGATGAGCGACCAGATCGAGAACCGCATCATCGAGGCAAAATCGCGCGGCATCTACGAGGCGCCGGGGATGGCGCTGCTGCACATCGCCTACGAGCGGCTGGTCGCGGCGATCCACAACGAGGACACGCTCGCGAGCTACCAGGTCGAGGGCCGCAAGCTCGGGCGACTGCTCTACGAGGGGCGCTGGCTCGACCCGCAGTCCCTGATGCTGCGCGAAGGTCTGCAGAAGTGGGTGTCCTCGGCGGTGACCGGCGAGGTGACGCTGCGGCTGAGGCGCGGCGACGACTGGACGATCGTGAACACGTCCGGCCCGGCGTTCTCCTACCACCCCGAGAAGCTCTCGATGGAGCGGACCGAGGACGCGGCGTTCGGCCCGGTCGACCGGATCGGCCAGCTGACGATGCGCAACCTCGACATCGCCGACACGCGACACCGGCTCGAGCAGTACGCCGGGCTGGGACTGCTCGGCACGAGACACGAGCACTTGGTCGGCGAGCTGGAGCCCGGTGGCGCCGAGGCGATCGCGGCCGGGCCTGATCCGGATGACGAGCTGCTGGACGACGCGGCGATGGAGTTCGGCGCAGATTGAGGTCACTCACTCCCGACCAGGTCGCGCGGCTCCGGCTCCAGTCGCTGGGCCTGACCGGTGCGGGACGGCTCGGGCCTGAGGCGACGCCGCACGACGTCGTCTCGCACCATCTCGCGATGCAGGGACAGGACTGGCCGGCGTCGCGGTGGGCGATCGGCTCGCGGCTTGCGGCGGCAGGGGCGTCGGCGACCGAGGCCGACGTCGCTGCCGCGTACAACCGCGGCGAGTTCGTGCGGGCGTGGCCGATGCGCGGGACGGTTCACGCGATCGCCGCCGAAGACCTGGCCTGGCTGAACAATCTGGCGGGCGTTCGTGCGCTGAACGGTGTCGCGCGGCGCTGGGAGTACCTCGGGATCGACGAGCCATTCCTGATGCGCTGCGGCGCCGCGATCGCCGAGCTGCTGGGCGACCGCGTGCCGCGCACGCGCAACCAGATCGCCGCCGAGCTGGCCGACGGCGGGCTGATGCTCGAGGGTGGCATCCGCTACCACGCGATCTGGTACCTGACGCAGACCGGGTCGCTCGTGCTCGGTCCGGTCGACGAGGAGAGCGGCGACCACGCGGTCGTGATGCAGGAGCACCACCTACCGGTGGTCTCGCCACGCGAGGAGACCGAGCTCGAACGCGAGCTCGCCGGACGCTACCTGCGGTCCCACGGGCCCGCCCAGGTCGAGGATCTCGTCTGGTGGACCGGGATGACGAAAACGGCGATCCGGCGCGGGATCGCGGCGCTCGGCGACGAGGTCGTGGCGTTCGAGTCCGGCGGCCGCGAGCTGCTGATGCTCGCCGAACGCGCGGCGGCGCTCGACCCGGACTGCGCGGAATCGGCGTCGGCGACGCTGGCGCTGGCGCCGTTCGACGAGCACCTGCTCGGCTACAAGGACCGCAGCGACGTGCTCGATCCTGAGCTGGCTGCGGCGGTCGACCCGGCGCGCAACGGTGTCTTCCGCGCGACGATTGTTCAGGACGGCCGCGTCGTGGCGACCTGGGCCCGCAAGCCGCTGACGCGGAACGTCCGGATCACCGTCACGCCGATCGTGCGGCTGAACGCGTCGAAGCGCAAGCGGATCGGCGCCGCGCTGGAGCCGTGGGGCGCCTTTGTGGGGCGCGAGCTGGACGTACGGTTCGCGGAGTAGCGCTGTCGGAACATACCGACATCGAGTGGACAAGGTGGTCAGGTCGGGATATTGCAACAATGCATGTTCGATGGCCGATAGTCAGGATATGCCGACAGAGCGCTCATGGATCGTTCGCACGCCTGAGGACCTCGGACGGGCGATCGCAGGCGTCCGTTCCGAGCGCGGGTTGACACAGGCCGACCTCGCCGAGTTGCTCGCGATCGACCGGTCGTACCTCGCCGGCCTCGAGAGCGCGAACGGCAGCACGCTTGCGCTCGAACGCGCGCTGCGTGCGCTCAGGCGACTCGGCGCCGAGGTGACGATCACGGCCCGGACCGATGGCTGAGTCCCCCCGCCTGTCCGTCGAGATCGGCGAGCTTGTCGTTGCTCACATCGAGATGCGCCGATGGAACGACCTGCGCTGCCGGTACACATCTGACGCCTTCGAACGCTGGCCGGACAACACGCCGGTCCTGTCGTGCTCGCTGCCGCTCGGGCCTGGACCGCTGCAAGCGACCGGCTTCTGTCGCGGGTTGCTCGCGGAAGGCCGCGCGCTCGACGCGATGGCGTCGCTCGCAGGAGTCGCAACGAACGACACGTTCGGCTTGCTCGCACGCTACGGCCGCGATGTCGCCGGGGCGATCACGCTGATCGACCCCCGCCGGGAAACACCAGCTCGGACCCCCGGCTTCGTCAGCTACTCGGATGACGACCTGGATACTGCGATCTCCAGCCTTGACGACAACCCGCTCGGCCTCGAAGACGACTCCGAGCTGTCGCTCGCCGGTATCCAGAACAAGCTGCTGCTGGTGCGCGACGGCGACCGGTGGGCGCGCCCGACCGGGGGCTTCCCATCGACCCACATCCTGAAGACCGGCGACCCGCGCTTACCCGGCCTGATCGAGGCGGAGCACGCGTGCCTGGCGCTGGGTCGGGCAGCAGGGCTGGATGCGGCGAACACCAGGCTCGGGCAGATCGGCACCCACACCTGCCTGACCGTCGAGCGGTTCGACCGCTCCCACCGCGAGGAGCCGGCCACGCGGATTCATCAAGAGGACGCATGTCAGGCGCTCGGGGTCGACCCGTCTGATGCGCGCGGCCGTGCCAAGTACGAGCGCGCCGGCGGCCCGTCACTCAAGGACATCGCCGCCGTGCTCGACCGGTTCGCGACCGACGCGCTCACCGAGATGGAGCGCCTCCTCGCTGCGACGGCATTTGCCGTTGTGGTCGGCAACGCCGATGCACACGGCAAGAACATCTCGCTCCTGCACGAGCCGCTTGGAACGACTCGCCTTGCTCCCCTCTACGACGTGGTGCCGACCGTGCTCTGGCCCGCACTTCGCAGTGAACTCGCGATGACAATCGGCGACGCGAACGACGTCCGCGCTGTCACCAGAGCGGACCTGATCGTGGAAGCGACATCGTGGGGACTCCCCGTGGCGCGAGCGAACGCCGTGATCGACGAGCTCTGCGAGCGCGCCCGTGTCGCACTGGACGACGTCGATCACGAGGCGTTGGCCGAGTACGCTCGCGCTGCCGTCGATCGCCTCGAAGCTGAGCGATAGGCCGGATCCTCGCATGCCCGCGTCCACGATCCACGAACTCAAGACCTTGGTCGCCTCGCGCCATCCGCTCGTGGTCCTCGAGACCGCCGAGGAGGACCGCGTCCGCGGGATGATCGCGGCCGCCGGCGGCCAGCTCGGCGTGCCGGTCTTCGAGTGGAGCATCACGCAGGGGCTGCGGCGCGGTGATCAGCTCGGCGGCGCGAGTGGGATCACCGCCGAGCCGGTGAAGCTCTTCCACCATCTCGCCGACATGACGTTGCGCGCGATCTACGTCGCGCACGACCTCGCGCCACACCTCACCGACCCGGTCCTCCAACGCGTGCTCCGCGACACGCTGGTCAAGCTGACGGCGGTCGGCGCGACGCTCGTGATCGTCGGCCCGCGGGTCGAGCTGCCGGATGCCGTCGAACTCGAGGCCGTGCACGTTCCAGTGAACGTGCCGAGCCGGAGCGAGCTGGCGGCGATGCTCGACGCGATCGTCGTCTCGACCGGCGCGAGCGTCGAGGACGGCGCGACCGACGCCGCGCTGTCGGCGCTCCATGGCCTGACGCTGAACCAGGCGCGGCAGGCGGTCGCGGGCGTGCTCGTCGACGGCGCACTGAGCGTGTCCGACGCCGAGCACCTGATGGAGCGCAAGGTCAAGGAGATCTCCGAGGGCGGGCTGCTCGAGTACTTTCCGCCTCAGGACAACCGCGCCCAGCTCGAAGGGATGGCGAACCTGAAGGCCTGGCTCGACCGCGCGCAGCTCGCGTCGACGCCGGAGGCGCAGGCGATGAACCTGACGCCTGCGCGCGGGATCCTGCTCGCCGGGGTACCGGGCTGCGGCAAGTCGCTGGCGGCGAAGCACATCGCGCAGGCGTGGGACCGGCCGCTGCTGAAGCTCGACGCGGGCTGCCTCTACGACAAGTACATCGGCGAGACCGAGCGCAACCTCCGGGCAGCGCTCGACATGGCCGAGGCGCTCGCGCCGATCGTGCTTTGGATCGACGAGATCGAGAAGGGGCTGTCTGCCGGAGGCTCGGACGAGGGCGGCGCGGTCGGCCGGCGGATGCTCGGGACCTTCTTGAGCTGGCTGCAGGAGCACCGCGCGGACATCTTCGTCGTGGCGACCTCGAACGACCTGACGCAGCTGCCGCCGGAGCTGCAGCGCAAGGGCCGCTTCGACGAGGTGTTCTTCGTCGATCTGCCGACGGCCGCCGAACGCGAAGCGATCTTCGCCGTGCAGCTGCGGCTGCGGAACCAGGACCCGGCGGCGTTCGACCTGCCCTCTTTGGCAGCGGCGTCGGAGGGCTTCAGCGGCGCCGAGATCGAGCAGGCGGTGGTGGCGGGACTACTCCGGGCGCTGGCGGCAAAGCAGGCGCCGGGCCCGTCGCTGGTGGTCGAGGAGCTTGTGGCGACGGTGCCGCTGTCGCGGTCACGGCCGGAGGCGATCGAGCAGGTCAGGGCGCGGGCGCGGGATTTCGTGGCGGCTGGCTAGTCCGGCGTGTCTGGCGCCGACGGCGCAGCACACAAGCCGTCTTACGTTAGTTCGGACAGTCGGAACAAACGTAAGACACCTACCGCGGCGCCATGCGGATCGCCCCGTCCAGCCGGATCACCTCGCCGTTGAGCATCGGGTTCGTGACGATGTGGCAGGCGAGGTCGGCGTACTCGGACGGCCTGCCGAGCCGCGACGGGAACGGGACGCTCGCACCGAGCGACTCCTGCACCTCCTCGGGCAGGCCGAGCAGCATCGGCGTCTCGAACAGGCCGGGCGCGATCGTCAATACGCGCACGCCGAACTGCGCGAGCTCGCGTGCCGCCGGAAGCGTGAAGCCGACGACGCCGCCCTTCGATGCCGCGTAGCCGATCTGGCCGATCTGGCCGTCGAACGCCGCGACCGACGCGGTGTTGATCAGCACGCCGCGCTCGCCGCCGTCGTTCGGCTCGGTCTTCACGATCTCGGCCGCCGCGACCCGCTGGGCGTTGATCGTTCCGACGAGGTTCACCTCGATCGTCCTGGCGAAGCCGTCGAGCGGGTTCGCGCCCTCGCGCCCGACCAGCTTGCCGGCCGTGCCGATACCCGCACATACGACCGAGATCCGCAGCGGGCCGCACTCGGCGGCGACAGCCACCGCCGCCTCGACCGACTCCGCGCTCGTCACATCGGTCCCGACCGCGACGCCACCGATGTCGCCGGCGACTGCCTGCGCCTGCGCCTCGTTGAGGTCGGCGACGACGACCGTCGCGCCCTCGGCCGCCAGCCGCCGTGATGTCGCCTCCCCGAGGCCCGAGGCCCCACCGAAGACGATCGCTACCGAGTCCTTGATCTGCATGCGGCGCGGGACTCTAGTCGGGTTCGTTCACGAAGTGCCGCCCCCGGGCGCGTTTCGTGAACGAAACGCCCGCAGCTCCTCGGCCCGCTCCGCGAACCGCTGCTCGCCATCGCCGGGCAGGTAGAAGCGCGTCCCCGCGACCTCCGGCGGCAGCAGCGGCTGCGTCCCGACGTGCCCAGGCAGGTCGTGCGGGTACTCGTAGCCCTCACCCTTCCGCGTCGCCGACCGCAAGTACGCCGGCGGCGCCTCGGCGCCGTGCTCGCGCACGTGGTCACGCGCCCGCCCCAAAGCCACGTACGACGCGTTCGACTTCGGCGCGAGCGCCAGGTACACCGCGCACTGCGCGAGCGCGTGCGCGGCCTCTGGCATCCCGACCAGCTCGACGGCAGCAGCGGTCGCCGTCGCGACGCCGAGCGCCTGCGGCGCGGCGTTGCCGATGTCCTCGCTCGCCAGGATCACCATCCGCCGCGCGATGAAGCGTGGCTCCTCGCCACCCTCGAGCATCACAGCGAGGTAGTACAGAGACGCATCGACGTCGCTCCCACGCGTCGCCTTGATCCAGGCCGAGATCGTGTCGTAGTGCTGATCGCCGTCGCGGTCGTAGCGAATCGCCCGGCTCTGCAGCGCCGCCTCGACGTCGGCGAGCGTCACCGTCCCGCCTGCGGTTGCCGCTGCCAGCTCCAAAGCGCCGAGCGCCATCCGGGCATCCCCCGCAGACTTGCGCGCAACGAACGCGAGCGCGTCATCGTCCGCGGCGATCTCGGTCCGCCGCAGGATCACGAGCAGATTCTCATCGGTCAGCGCCTCCAGCTCGACGAGCCGCATCCGCGAAAGCAGTGCCGAGTTGACGGTGAACGCCGGACTCTCGGTCGTCGCGCCGATCAGCGTGATCGTCCCGTCCTCGACCGCGGGCAGCAGCGCGTCCTGCTGCGTCTTGTTGAAGCGGTGGATCTCGTCGAGGAACAACACCGTCGGCTGCGGCGCCGCCGTGCGCAGACGCTCAGCGGCCCGGTCGAGCACGGCGGTCACCTCCGGCTTGCCGGCACGGACCGCGCTCAGCTCCTCGAAGATCGCTCCCGAGGCACGGGCGACGATCCGCGCGAGCGTCGTCTTGCCGCTGCCAGGCGGCCCGTGCAGAAGCATCGAGAAGGGCCTGCCGCTCTCGATCGCGACCCGGATCGGCGACCCGCCGGCGAGCAGGTTCTCCTGGCCGACCAGCTCGTCCGCCGTGCGCGGCCGCATCCGCGCAGCGAGCGGAGCGTTCTCCCCGAGGGCGGACTCGAACTCGCGGTTCAGGTCATCGCTGATGAACAAGCGATCGCTCACGCCCCGAGGATGACACCGCCGGGGCTTTCACGAACGTCAGTTGGGCGACTTCGAGGTAGCCGGCGGCGAAACCGGCCTCGCAATAAGCGAGATAGAACTCCCACATCCGGCGGAAGCGTCCGTCGAACCCGTGCTCGGCAATCGCCGGCCAGTTGGCGAGGAAGCGTTCGCGCCAGCGCCGCAGCGTCTCCGCGTACGAGCGCCCGAATGCGTTCGTGGCCGTCAGGGACAGCGTCGTCGTTGCTCCGGTCGCCTGCTCGATCGCCGGGATAGTCGGGATCATCCCGCCCGGGAAGATGTACTTCTGGATCCAGCCGAACGAGTTGCGCGTCGCTAAATAGCGGTCGTGATCCATCAGGATCGCTTGGACGACGGCGCGCCCACCGGGGCGCAGCCGCGCGTCGATCGTCTCGAAGTAGGTGGCCCAGAACTCCTCGCCGACCGCCTCGATCATCTCGATCGAGACGACCGCGTCGTATTTGCCCTCCACCTCGCGGTAGTCCTCGAGCCGCACGTCGATCAGGTCTGACAGCCCTGCTGCTTCGATCCGCTCCAGCGCGAGCGCACGCTGCTCGCCCGACAGCGTGATCGTCGTGACCTGCGCGCCGCGCTCGGCGGCGGCGATCGCCAGCGAGCCCCAGCCGGTGCCGATCTCCAGCAGCCGGGTGCCCTCGCCGACGCCGGCCGCATCGAGCGCCGTCTCGATCTTCCGCGCCTGGGCCTCCTCGAGCGTCTGCTCGAGCAGCGCGCGCTCGGGGTGGAAGATCGCGGAGCTGTAGCTGAGGGTGTCGTCGAGGAACCGGATGAAGAGCTCGTTCGAGAGGTCGTAGTGAGCCTCGATGTTGCGCCGCGACCCCTCGGGGGTGTTGCGCTGGTGATGCGGGATCGCGCGGTCGACGAGCGCCCGGAGGCGCAGCATCCAAGACGGCACGATCGCGGTCACGCGCTCGGCGAACGGGCGCAGGAACACCGCGAGATCCGAGCCATCGGCAACCCGCCAGTCACCGGCCATGTACGCCTCGCCGAGGCCGATCTTCGGATGCTCGCCGAGCCGGCGATAGAGCTCGCGCGGTCGGACCAGCTCGACCGTCGAGGAGCCCGGCGCGCCGCCGCCGACCTCGTGCCCGTCCGGATAGCGGAGCCGTACAGGGAAGCGCCCGACACCGCGCTCGACGACCCGGCGTGCCAACGCGCCTCTCACGTGCTCACCCCCGGGCGCTGTGGCGGCCGTGGCTGGACGGGGAGCCGTCGCAGCCAGAGGTAGATGCCGTGGGCGCGGATCAGCGCGCTGGTGCGCCAACCGGCCGCGGCGGAGCGAAGCGCCGCGCGCACCGCGCCGGCACGTGAGGCGACCGGCAACGGGCGGCCCGAGAGCCCGGCCGAGAAAACGACCGCTCGATCGCGTTCGAGCGCGATCGACACCGAGATCGCCTCCGAAGACAGCGTCGTCCTGACGCGGTAGGAGCCCGAGACGTCGTTGAACGGCGAGACGTAGAACGCCTTCTCGACCGTTGCGGTCGCGCCATCGCCTCCCATCACATAGACGTGACGGCCGCCGTAGGTGTTGTGGACCTCGAGGATCGTCGCGAGCGTGGTGCCGGACGCGTCGAGGCACCAGAAGACGCTGAGCGGGTTGAACGCGTGGCCGAGGCCGCGCGGCTGGGCGAGCATCAGGACGTGGGCATCGTCTGGCAGCGCCCGGCCGCGGGCTGCGAGCACGTTGCGCACGTCACCGCGAAGTCCACCGTGCCTGCCGCCGTCGAGGTGGTCCTGCGCGCGGAAGGCCGCAAGCAAACGTGGTATCCGCGGCAGCTTGTCGATGTCGACGAGCCACGGCCGGTAGCGGTAGGAGAACCGGTGCTCGACCGGCCCGCGCCGGTGGTGCACGGTGCGTCCGTCGAGCACGGCCGGCACGACGGGGATCACCAGCGCACCCCCAGGGCCGCGGCCGCCTCGACACCGGATCGGCAGCCGTCCTCGTGGAAGCCCCAGCCGTGGTAGGCGCCGGCGTAGACCGTGGTCGCCGACATCAGATCTGGGAGCCGGCGCTGGGCCGCGACCGACGCCGGCTCGTAGACCGGATGCCGGTACGCCATCACGGCGAGCACGGAGTCCGGCGCGATCCGCTCGCGCGCCCCGAGCGTCACCAGGTACTGCGTCTCCGACTCCAGCCGCTGGAGCCTGTTCATCCAGTAGGTGACGATCGGTGGGCGGTCATCGGCGGCCGGATCGACGAGGTAGTTCCACGAGGCACGAGCGCGCCGTGGCCCTGGCAGCAGCGAGGCATCGGTGTGCAGCACCGTCTCGTTGTCTGAGTAGCGGAACGCGCCGAGCACCGCCCGCTCGTCATCGGTGGGGTCGGCGAGCAGCGTCAGCGCGTCGTCGGCATGGACCGCGACGACGACCGCGTCGTGGTCGCGGCGTTCGCCGTCGGCGGTGATGATCGTCGCTCCGTCGGCGCGCCGCTCGATCCCCCTCACCGGAAGCCCGGCGCGGACGTCCGGAAGGTTGGCGGCGAGCGCGTCGACGTAGCTGCGACTGCCGCCACGGACCGTGTACCACTGCGGCGAGCCGGTGACCTGGAGCATCCCGTGGTGATCGAGAAAGCGGAACAGGTAGCGCGCCGGGTACCGCGTCGCGGTCTGCGCGCCCGAGGACCAGACGCAGGCGACGAGCGGCACCGCGTACCAACGCCGGAAGTCGCTGCCGAACCGGTGCCGGTCGAGGAAGTCGCCGAACGTCTCCAGGCCATCGCCGTCGGTGTCCGTCAGGTGTTCGTGCGCCAGGCGATGAAACCGTCGCACGGCGCCGAGCATCCGCAGGAAGCGTGGCGAGGCGGCGCGCCGGGCCTGCGCGAAGATGCCGCCGGCGCCGCGCCCGCCCGCGAAGCTGAGCCCGGACGCAGGGTCGGTGATGCTCATCGACATCTCGGTCTCGACGACATCGGTGCCGAGCTCGGCGAAGAGCCGACGCAGGTTCGGATAGGTGCGGTCGTTGTGGACGATGAAGCCACTGTCGACGCCATGCCCGCGACCGGCAGCGTCGGTCAGCGCGTGCGTGTGCGCGTGGCCGCCGAGCCGCTGCTCGGCCTCGTAGAGCGTCACGTCGCGATGCCGGGCGAGCACGTGAGCGGCCGTCAGCCCGGACACGCCGGCGCCGACGATCGCGATCGACCGAGGGAGACCCATTGCCTCCTATTACGAGCCCGAGGGCCGAACCGGATGCCTAGTGGCGGAAGTGCCGCGTTCCCGTGAGCACCATCACAACGCCGGCCTCCTCGGCCGCCGCGACGACCTCGTCGTCGCGGATCGAGCCGCCCGGCTGGATGATCGAGGTGACGCCGGCCTGGACCGCGAGCTCGGGGCCGTCGGCGAACGGGAAGAACGCGTCAGAGGCGAGCGCGCCGCCGGTGAGGCCGCCGACCGCCTCGGACTTCTCGACGGCGAGCCGGACCGAGTCGACGCGGCTCATCTGGCCGGCGCCGATGCCGACCGTCGCGCCGTCACGGGCGACGACGATCGCGTTCGACTTGACGTGCCGGCAGACGTGCCACGCGAACAGCAGGTCGCGCCACTGACCCTCGTCCGGTTGCCGCTGCGTTGCGACGCGCATGTCCTCGCGGTCGTCGAACGAGTAGTCGCCGTCGGCGACGAGCAGGCCGCCGGTGACCTGGCGGATGTCCGGCTCGGTCAGGCTGGGCAGCCGCCGCTCGTTGTCCTCGAGGATGCGGATGTTCTTCTTGCGCGTGAGGATCTCGAGCGCGTCGTCGTCGTAGGCCGGGGCGATCAGCACCTCGATGAACTGGCCGGCGAGCGCCTCGGCGGTCTCCGCGTCGACCGGCCTATTGAGCGCGATCACGCCGCCGTAGGCGCTCAGCGGGTCGCACGCGAACGCCTTGCGGTAGGCCTCGAGCCCTCCGTCGCCGATCGCGACGCCGCACGGATTGTTGTGCTTGATGATCGAACAGGCGGGCGTCTCGACGCCGCGCAGCAGCGAGCGGGCGGAGTCGAGGTCGAGCAGGTTGTTGTACGAGAGCTCCTTGCCGTGGTGCTGCTTGACCTGGCTGAGCACCGTGGCGCGGGCGCCGATCTGGGCGTAGAACGCGGCACGCTGGTGCGGGTTCTCGCCGTAGGGCAGGTCGGTGATCTTCTCGAAAGCGCGCACGAACAGCGGCGGAAACTCGCCTGATTGTTCGGCGAACCACCGGGCGATCGCAACGTCGTAGCGGGCGGTCGTCGCGAATGCCTCGGCCGCGAGCGACTCGCGTGTCGTCGCCGAGAGCACGCCCCCTTCGGAGCGCAACTCCTCGAGGATCGCGTCGTAGGACTCGGGTTTGGTGACGACCGCCGTGTACGCGTGGTTCTTCGCCGCCGCGCGGATCATCGTCGGGCCGCCGATGTCGATGTTCTCGATCACGTCGGCGCGGGTCGCGTCGCGACTCGCAGCGGTGCGCTCGAACGGGTAGAGGTTGACGCAGACGAGGTCGACGAACTCGATCTCGTGCTCGGCGGCCTGCTCCATGTGGGTCTCGTCGTCGCGGACCGCGAGCAGGCTGGCGTAGAGACGTGGGTTCAGCGTCTTGACGCGGCCGTCCATGATCTCGGGGAAGTTGGTCAGCTCGTCGATCGTGCGAACCTCGAGTCCGGCCTCGCGCAGCGCCGCAGCGGTGCCGCCGGTCGAGACGAGCTCGACGCCGAGGTCGTCGAGACCGCGTGCGAAGTCGACGATGCCGCGCTTGTCGGAGACCGACAGCAGCGCGCGTGCAACGCGGACTGGGGTGGGTGTGTCGGCGGCGTGCGCGCTCGGCTCGGAGACCATGGCGGCGATGCTATGCGATGCGCGATTCCGCGGTTCCGTGGGCCTTTCGCTACTAAAGTGTAACACCTTAGGTGTTACACTTCTCTCATGCCGACGAAGCACCGCCGGATCAATGTGACCTGTGACCAGCAACTCCGAGCCGCCTTGGATGCGGCCGCGCCCTATGCACGGGCGAAGAGCGACGCCGGCCTGATCCGAGAGCTCGCACTGGCCGGTGCCAAAGCACTGGAAGAAGTCGACGTCGACGAAACCCGCGCTGAAATCCTCGCGATCCCTGGGATCATTCCGGCGAGAAACCCCGGCGGTCGCCTTGACTGGATGGATGAGCTGCTCAAGCAGCCAGTCTCCAATGCGGGAACCGAAGCCCTCGAATGGGCCCGTGGTGATCGATGAGCCCAGACTCGGTCGCGTACTTGGACACGTCGGCGGCGATGAAACTGGTCGTTCCGGAGCCAGACTCAGAGGCGCTCAGGCAGCACCTCGACGCTCGCCACACCCACATCTCTTCACAGCTGTTGCTCGTTGAACTGGGAACGGCCACATCCCGTCTCGGCCACGACTCGCCGTCACGACAAGCAGTGGCAGCCCTTCTACGTCGATGCGATTTCGTGCCGATCGGTGATCAGGTCATCGAACGAGCATCCCGGCCGTTTCGGCCGACTCAGCGCGCACTCGACGCGATTCATCTCGCGACGGCGTTGGCTCTAGAGATCCCCGAACTCGAGTTCTGCTCCTACGATGAGCAGCAACTCAAGGCCGCGCGCAACGCCGGCCTGACGTGCGTCAGCCCAGGCCGGCGGCGACGCCGCTGACGGCCTGCGGCAGCAGCCGGTGCTCGACCGGTTGCAGCAGCGCATGAAGTTGCTCGGCAGTCGCGCCGGGCGGGATCGTCACCGCCTCCTGAAGCAGCACGCGGCCGGTGTCGACACCCTCGTCTACTAGGTGAACCGTCACGCCGGTCTCGGACACGCCGGCGTCGATCGCCTGTTCGATCGCGCGCACGCCCGGGAAGGCCGGGAGCAACGACGGATGGACGTTGACAATCCGGTCACGGAACCGGGCGATGAACTCGGGCGAGAGCAGCGACATGTAGCCGGCGGTGACGACGAGCCGAACGCCGTGGGCGCCGAGCCAGTCGGCGAGCGCGACGTCGCGCGCAACCCGGTCGTCGTAGTCGGCCGCCGAGAAGACGGCGTTCTCGATGCCGTGGCCGGCGGCAATGTCGAGCGCGGGCGCCCCGGCCCGGTCAGAGGCGACGCACACGATCCCGCCGAGCTGCTCGATCAGTGCCGCGAGGTTCGACCCGCGGCCGGAGGCCAGGACTCCGATCGCGGTCACTCGAAGAGCGCCTCGGCCGGGCGGGTGTCGCGAACGGTGATGCCTTCGCTGAGCACCGGGTAGGGCCCACCGGACAGCTCGAGCCGGCCGGATCCGATCAGCACGTCGATCTCGTCGAGCACCTCGGACGACCGGAGGTGCGCGAATGTGCCGTAGTCCGGCAGTCCGTCCCACGAGTTGCGCAGCACGGCCTTCGCGCGGCTGCCACGGAGGACGTCGGCCACCTTGGTGCGACCGATCGACGGACGGGCTTCGCGGACGACCGCGACTATCGCGCCCTCCAGCGACCCGGACGAAGAGGCGCCGGCGGCGATCCGCGTGACCGCGCGGTCGCGTGGCGGCTCGCCATACGCCTCGCGCAGTTCGGACGAGCAGACGTCGCAGCACGCTACCTCGGGCGCCGGCTCGCGGCGGTCGCCGAAGTGCTCGAGCAGCTGGGCTCGGCGGCAGCGGTTCGACTCCGCGAAGGCCCAGATCGACCGGTACTGACGCCAGCGGATCCGGCCACCCTCCTGCGCCGAGGACCGTGCGAGCGACCTGGCAGCCCGGTCATACGGAGCGACGACGCGTCCGGTCGCACGATCGGGCGGCGACGGCGCCGGGCGGATCACCCCGGCACGAACGAGGTGCCCGACGATCGCCCGCGCCCGCTCGGGCTCGTCGTCGAGCGCGCCGACCGCGATGTCGAACCGCCCGTCTTCAGCTGCCGCGGACAGCAGCCGCGTCGCGACGCGGTCGAGCGTCTCGTCGGTGACCTCGGCACGCTCGATGAAGAAGACGTGGAGACCCTTGTCGCGTGGCTCAGAGAACAGCAGCGCCTTCGCGGGACGGCCGTCGCGGCCGGCCCGACCGGCTTCCTGGTAGTACGCCTCGAGCGAAGGCGGCACGGTCTCGTGGACGACGGTCCGGACGTCGGCCTTGTCGACGCCCATGCCGAACGCGTTCGTCGCGACGACGACCCCGGAGGCGCCGGCCATGAATCGGTCCTGCGCGCCGCTGCGCGCGTCGCGCGCCAATCCCGCGTGGTAGCTCTCGACCCGGATGCCGAGGTCCTTGCTGAGCCGGCCGGCGAGCTCGTCGCAGCGCTTGCGCGTCCCGGCGTAGACGATCGCCGGACGTGCCTCGGGATGGCTCAAGGCGCGCGTGATTCGTGCGTGCTTGTCGGCCGTCGTCCGGCAGGGCGCGACGACGAAGCTGAGATTCGGCCGGTCGAACCCGGTCGAGACCATCGCCGGATCGCGGAGGCCAAGGCGGCTCGCGATGTCGCGCGCGACCTCCGGTGTGGCGGTCGCGGTCGAAGCGATGATCGCCTTCGCCCCGAGCCAGCGCGCAGCGTCGCCGAGCCGAAAGTAGTCGGGCCGGAAGTCGTGGCCCCACTGCGAGACGCAGTGCGCCTCGTCGACGACGAACAGCCCGACAGGCACCTCGCGCAGCATCTGCAGGAACGCCTGCGAGGAGAAGCGCTCAGGCGCGACGTAGAGGAGACGCAGGTCACCGCCGCGAGCGCGGGCGAGCACGGCCGCGTTCTCGCCGCCGTCCTGCTGACTCGACAGCAGCGCGGCGCGGTTCGGCGCGATCTTCTCGAGCGCGGAGACCTGGTCGGCCATCAGCGAGATCAGCGGCGAGACGACGAGCGTGAGGTCGTCGCGGAGCAGCGCGGGCAGCTGGTAGGTCAGCGACTTACCGGCGCCGGTCGGCATCACGACGAGCACGTCGCGCTCTGCCGCCGCAGCCGCGACCGCCTCCTCCTGCCCAGGGCGGAAGTCCGAGAAGCCGAAGTGGTCGTGGAGGGCAGCGCGCAGGTCCATGCGGCCGGGGACGCTACCGGTGGGTTCGGTCGCGAACGGTCGCTAAGCGGCTTCGCCGCACGCGCGCCTCAGGATCGCCTCACCGGCGCCGATATCCCAGGGCGTGGGCGCACGAACTGCGACCAAGATCGCCCTGTCCGCACACGCCACGTTCCTCGTGGTGGCGCAGACGCTCGTCCTCACGACGAGCATCCCGCAGGATCACATCGAGGTGATCTCGGGCATCTACGTGGCGCTGAACATGATGTCGGCGCTGATCCTGGCCGGGTACGCGCTGACGATGCGCGGCCGCGAGCGCTTGTCCTGGATGCTGCTCGGCGCCGGCGTCGTCAGCTGGAACTTCGCCAGCGTCTACCTGAACGCTGTTCTCGTCCCGGCCGGCAAGGCGTCGCCACCGACGATCGCCGACGCGGCGTTCCTGGCCTTCGTCCCGCTGGCGATCGCCGGGATGCTGCTGCGCCTGCCGCCCCGACTCGGCGAGCGCTCCTCGGCGGAGCGGATCGACGGCGTTGCTGCCGCGCTCGCGGCAGCGGCGCTGAGCGCGGCGATCGTGCTCGAGACCGTCGTCGCGAACGCGCCCGGCCGGACCGCCGAGGCGCTCGTCATCTCCGCCTTCCCTCTGGGCGACGCGCTCCTGATCGGCATCGTCGTCGCCACCTTCACGCTCAACCGCTGGCGCGGTGACCGGGCCTCGGTGCTGGTCGGGCTCGGGATCGTCTGCTTCTGGATCGCCGACAGCGGCTTCGCGTTGCTGCAGGCGCAGGACGCCTACGTCCCGCCGAGCCCGGTCGACATCGGCTGGCCGCTGTCGGTACTCCTGTTCGCCGTCGCCGCACGACATGCCGCCGCACATCCGGCAGCACAGCCATCGCAGGATCCGCGACCGCTCGCGGACGTGCTCTCGCCGGTGCTGTTCGCGCTGATCGGCCTCGCGATCCTCGTCACCGCCGCGATCGCCGATCTGCACCCGGTCGCCGTCGCGCTCGCTGCCCTGTCGCTGAGCGCAATGCTGCTCC
Source organism: Baekduia sp. (assembly GCA_037045385.1). Classification (GTDB taxonomy): domain Bacteria; phylum Actinomycetota; class Thermoleophilia; order Solirubrobacterales; family Solirubrobacteraceae; genus Baekduia. The sequence goes on from JBAOHN010000008.1 coordinate 166,454, forward strand.
GGCTCGGGCTGAGCCTGCTCGAGAACGCGCGGATGCTGAACGAGTCTCGCCGTGAGGCACTGACCGACGCACTGACCGGCCTCGGCAACCGGCGGGCGCTGCTGCGTGACCTCGGCGAGGCGATGAACGCAGGCGCGCCCTCGACCCTGGTCCTGTTCGACCTCGACGGCTTCAAGGGTTACAACGACGTCTTCGGCCATCCGGCCGGTGACGCGCTGCTCGAGCGCCTCGCCCGCAGCCTCGAGGCGCGGGTGGCGACCGCGAGCGGCGCGTCCTACAGGATCGGCGGCGACGAGTTCTGCGCGCTCGTCGCGGGCCACGCCGAGGCCGGGCAGCTCGGCCTGCTCGTCGACGCGCTCAGCGAGTCGGGCGAGGGCTTCCAGATCGGAGCGTCGTTCGGCGCCATCCACCTGCCGCCCGAGGCCGGGACCGCCGAGGACGCACTGCGCCTGGTCGACCAGCGCATGTACGAGCGCAAGCACTCGAGCCGCTCGTCGGCGCGAACTCAGAGCAGCGAGGTGCTCGTGCAGGCGCTGTGTGCGCGCGTCCCGCAGATGCAGCGCCATCTCGAGTCGGTGCGGGACCTAGCGACTGCGACCGCGGTCGAGCTCGGGGTCGAGTTGAGCGAGATCGAACGGCTTCGACGAGCCGCGATGCTCCACGACATCGGCTGCATGTCGATCCCGGACACGATCCTCAGCAAGCCGGGCCCGCTGTCCGAGGAGGAGACGGCCTTCGTTCGTCAACACCCCGCGGCCGGAGCGCGGATCCTCGACGCGGCGCCCGCGCTGCATCATCTCGCCCCGATCGTCCGGTCGATCCACGAGCGCTTCGACGGGTCGGGTTACCCGGACGGTCTCGCGGGTGCCCAGGTCCCGCTCGAGGCGCGGATCATCGCGGTCTGCGACGCCTTCGACACGATGGTGCACGGGCGTCCGTTCCGGGGTGCGATGAGCGAGGCCGAAGGTCTCAGCGAACTGCGTGCCGGCGCGGGCGGGCAGTTCGATCCCGAGGTCGTGGCGGCGTTCGCCGCAGCGCTCTCCGCGAGCGCCGAGTCTCCGTCCCGCGCGGCCTGAACACTCAGTTGAGGACCGGCAGCGCGCTGTTCTCGAATGCGTCCTTGTGCTGCGCGGCGTCGGTCCCCACGAGCGGGTACTCGCCGGTGAAGCATGCGTCGCAGTGGTTCTCGCGGACTCCGGAGACCGCCTCGTAGACACCTTCGAGCGAGATGTAAGCGAGCGAGTCGACGCCGAGCTCCGCAGCGACCTGCTCGGGGGTCTTCTCGTGCGCGATCATCTCCTCGCGCGTCGACATGTCGATGCCGTAGTGGCACGGGTGCTTGATCGGCGGGGCGCTGATCCGCATGTGGACCTCGAGCGCACCGGCGTCGCGCAGCATCGAGACGATCTGCCGCGTCGTGTTGCCGCGGACGATCGAGTCGTCGACGACGACGATCTTCTTGCCGCCGACGATCTCCGGCAGCGGGTTGAACTTCATCCGCAGGCCGTGCTTGCGCAGCTCCTGGCCGGGCGCGATGAAGGTCCGTGCGACGTAGCGGTTCTTGATCAGCCCGTCGTCCTGCGGCAGGCCGGCGGCACGGGCGAACCCGCGGGCGGCGGGCGTGCCGGAGTCGGGCACGGCGATCACGAGGTCGGCGTCCGGCACCGGCGACTCGCGGTGGAGGATCTCCCCCATCCGGCCGCGCGCAGCCTGGAGCAGGTTGCCGTTCATCCGTGAGTCGGGGCGGGCGAAGTAGATGTACTCGAACAGGCAGAACGCCTTGCGCTCCTCTTCGATCACGCAGCGGGTCGTGACGCCACGCTCGTCGAGGACGACGCACTCGCCCGGCTCGACCTCGCGCACGTGCTCGGCGCCGATGATGTCGAAGGCGCAGGTCTCGGACGCGACGCAGTAGCTGTCGCCGATCCTGCCGATCGACAGCGGGCGTACTCCGGCCGGGTCGCGGAACGCGACGACCTTGTCGCGCACCATCGCGACGATCGAGAACGCGCCCTTGAGCCGCGGCAGCGCCTCGGCGACGGCATCCTCGAGCTGGTCGCACTCCGAGGTCGACAGCAGCGCGGCGACGATCTCGCTGTCGGAGGTGGAGGAGAACGCGACGCCCTGCTCGCGCAGCTCGGCGTGCAGCTCGACGGCGTTGATCAGGTTGCCGTTGTGCGCAAGCGCCATCTCGCGCTGGCCGTGCGGGCCGGCCGAGCGGTGGACCGGCTGCGAGTTCTCCCACTCGTTCGCGCCGGTCGTCGAGTAGCGAACGTGGCCGATCGCGAGGTCGCCAGCGAGCGCGCGCAGGTCGTGCTCTTTGAAGACCTGGTTGACAAGGCCGAGCGCACGCTGGGTGATGATGTGGCCGCCGACGTCGGCGGCGGCGATCCCGGCCGACTCCTGGCCGCGGTGCTGGAGCGCGTAGAGGGCGAAGTACGCGAGCCGGGAGACATCGTGACCGGGTGCGTATATGCCAAAGACGCCGCACTCGTCGCGGGGTCCCTCGCGTTCGTCAAGGACGGGAAGCGATGTGGTCATGGACGGCGGGCTGGCGAAGACCCGGTCAGGAGCTGTCGAGGGTACCAGCGTGGTTGGTCGGACCCGAACCAGCGGCTATCCGGAGTCGAGTGTCGCGCTACTGGTCGCCGGCGACCAGTAGCGCGACACTCGACCACCTCACTCGTAGGTCGCGCTGGCGGCGTCGATGTGCGGGCGGGTGCGGAGCGGGAGCTCGGGGAGCGCCCAGACGGCGGCGGTGGCGATCACCCCGGCGGCGGAGAGGACGAGGAAGGCGAGGCCGATCGCGTCCGCGGTCTCGGCGCCAGCCGAGAGCGTTGGCCCGGTCTGCGATGCGATCAGCGCACCGAGGGCGGTGACGGCGATCGCGCCGCCGAGCGTGCGGACGAAGAGCGCGAGCGATGCGGCCCGGCCGATCGCGTCGTCGCCGGCCGCGTTCTGCACGACGACGACGAGCGCGTGCAGCAGAACGCCGACGCCGACACCGATCAGGGTGGTGAACGCGGCGAGCTCGACGAGATTCGTTGAGGCCCCGGCGAGCCCCATCAGCGCGAGGCCGACGGTCATCAGGGCGGCCCCGGCGAGCATCTGATCGCGGTAGTGGCCTGTACGGGTGGTCCGCCGACCGCCGGCGGTAGAGGCCCAAACGACGCCGGCGACCAGCGGGACGGTCAGCAGACCTGACGCGGCAGGGCTGTAGCTGCGGGCAACCTGCATGTACTGGCTCAGGTAGACGGTCGAGGCGAACAGGACCGCACCGACGGCGAGCCCGGCGACCAGCCCGAGGCGGGCCGCGCGCGAGCCGAGCACCGTCCGTGTGCCGCCGCCGATGAGCAGGGCCGCGCGCCAGTCGAGAGTGCGCCCGGACCCGGCCGGCGCGCTCAGGTGGAGCGTAGCCTGGAGCACGGCGAGCGACGCCAGCGCGAGCGGGGCGCCGAGGTAGAAGCACCAGCGCCAGCCGAACGCCTCGGTGACGAGCCCTCCGAGCAGCGGCCCCGAGATCGTCCCGGCACCGAAGACCGCGGTCAGGTAGCCGGCGTAGCGGCCCTGCTCCCGCGGCGGCACGAGCTCGGCGAGGATCGCCTGCACAAGCGTGACGACACCGCCGACCGCGACGCCCATGAAGACACGGCAGACGAGCAGCATCTCGATCGAGGACGAGAGCCCGGCGACCATCGACCCGAGCGTGTATCCGGCGAGGCTGATCTGCACGAGCAGCTTGCGATCGAAGCGGTCGGCGAGCGCGCCCCAGAGCGGGGTCGTCAAGGTCAGCGACAGCAGCGTCGCCGTCATGACCCAGCCGTATGCCGTCTGCCCCGCGTCGAGGTCGCGGGCGATCTCCGGCAGCGCCGTGGAGACGATCGTGTTGCCCATGCTTGCGACGAAGCTCGCGAGCAGAAGGCCGGAGAGGGCGACGAGCACGTCGCGGTGAGCCGTGGCGTCGAGTGGTCGGTTAGTCCCAGACGTCCGGGACCAACCGACCACTCGACGCTTCACGGGAACAGCGGCGCGAGCGCGCCGTGGGCGTCGCGCAGCTCGTCGAGCGTCCAGCGCTCGTCGCCGACGACGAGCTCGTCGCCGCCGACGGTGCCGAAGATGTCGAGCGGGATCTGCTCGCCGAGGCGCTCGAGCGCCTCACGCGAGCCTGAGACGACGAAGCCGCAGGCGTCTTCGCCGAACAGAATCTCGTCGGTCATGTACTCGGCCGACCCCGACAGGGTCGCGCCGATGCCGCCGAACAGGCAGGCCTCGGCATTCGCCACGAGCCAGCCACCCTCGGCGACGTCGTGGCAGGACGACAGCGCCCCGGAGCGCACGGCTTCGCGGATCGCCGCCAGAACCGTCACGCAGTGATCGAGGTCGATCTCGGGCAGGCCGTCGGGCAGCGGCTCGCCGCGCAGTTTCGCGAGCTCGGAGGCCGGGAGCGACGGCATCCGGTTCCAGCCGGCGAACCCGACCGCGTCGCCCTCGCGCGCGAACCCCGCGGGCACCGTCTTCGAAGCGTCGGGCAACAGGCCGACCATGCCGACGACCGGCGTCGGGTAAATCGGCCCGGCGGAGCCCTCGTTGTAGAGCGAGACGTTGCCGCCGACGATCGGCGCCTCGAGCGCGCGGCACGCGTCACCGAGGCCGCGGACCGACTCGGTCAGCTGCCAGGCGATGTGCGGCTTCTCGGGGTTGCCGAAGTTGAGGTTGTTGGTCGTGCCGAGCGGCGCGGCGCCGACGCACGCGAGGTTCGCCGCGCATTCGAGCGCGTTCGCGATCGTGCCGGTGTACGGGTCGGCGGCGACACGGCGGCCGTTGCCATCAATGCTGGTCGCGATCGCCGGAGCCTCCTCCGGCGACGCGGCCATGTCACGCAGCGCCAACACCGCCGCCCCGGCCTGCTCGGGCCGGCGGACCGTGCGCGACTGCACGATGGAGTCGTACTGCTCGAACAGCGGCCGCCGTGAGGCGATGTTCGGCGAGCCGATCAGCGCCAGCAGCGTCTCGTGAACCGGCTCGTCGCCGGTCAGCGTCGCCGCCGGCGGCGGGTAGATCGGTTCGCTCGGCTTCTGCGGCGCGAGATCGTAGAGCGGCGCGTCCTCGACGAGCGCGTCGACCGGCATGTCACCGACGAGCTCGTCGCCGTCGACGACGCGGAAGCGGTCGCCTTCATCAACGCTGCCGATAGCCGTGCCGTGGACCTCCCACTTCTCGCAGAGCGCGAGCACTGCATCGAGGTTCTCCGGCGTGCAGACGCAAAGCATCCGCTCCTGGGACTCGGAGACCATGATCTCGAACGGCTCCATGTCGGCCTCGCGCAGCGGCACCTTCGCGACGTCGATCGTGATGCCGACGCCACCTTTCGACGCGCTCTCCGAGGCGGCGCTCGTGAGTCCCGCGGCGCCGAGATCCTGCAGCGACACGAGCAGGCCGGACGCCAGCAGCTCGAGCGAGCACTCGAGCAGCTTCGACTCCTCGAACGGGTCTCCGACCTGGACCGTCGGCCGCTTCTCGTCGGCGGCATCGAGCTCGGCCGACGCGAGCACCGACGCGCCACCGATGCCGTCACGACCGGTCGATGCGCCGAACAAGACGAGCACGTTGCCGATGCCCGCTGCCGCGCTGCGGACCATGTCTTCCTTGCGCGCGAGGCCGAGCGCCATCGCGTTGACGAGGCAGTTCGTCTCGTACGGCTCCTCGAAGTAGACCTCGCCGCCGATCGTCGGCACTCCGATCGAGTTGCCGTAGTGGGCGATGCCCGCGACCGCGTGATCGAGCAGGTAGCGCGAGCGCTCCGATGTCGGCTCGCCGAAACGCAGCGAGTCGAGCACCGCGATCGGCCGGGCGCCGAGCGCGAATATGTCACGGAGGATTCCGCCGACGCCGGTCGCGGCGCCTTGGAACGGCTCGACCGCGCTCGGGTGGTTGTGCGACTCGACCTTGAAGGCGACCGCCCAACCGTCACCGACGTCGACCGCGCCCGCGTTCTCGCCTGGCCCCATGAAGACCGCGGGACCTTCGGTCGGCAGGGTCTTCAGCAGCTTCTTCGAGTGCTTGTACGAGCAGTGCTCGGACCAGAGCAGGCTGAACATCGCGAGTTCGACCTGGTTCGGTGCCCGGCCGCCCAGCTTCTCGACGACCATCGCGTACTCGTCACGCGTCAGGCCGAGCGCGACGGCGTCCTCGATCGACGGAAGCTGATCGACGCTCATCAGGCAGCCACCCCCGCGGCGCTCGCGAAGAGCTTCAGTCCGTCCTCCGAACCGCCGATCAGCTTCTCGATCGCGTGCTCGGGGTGGGGCATCAGGCCGACGACGTTGCCCGCCTCGTTGCTGACGCCGGCGATGTCGTTCTGCGAGCCGTTGAAGTTGTGGCCCGGCGCGTAACGGAACACGACCTGCTCCTCCGGCACCTCGCCGGTGAACCGGCCGGTCTGGTGCTTGGCCGGGATCGACAGGTGCTCGCCGGGCGCGCACGCCGACGTCCACGCGGTGTCCGTTCGGACGACCTCGAGATCGACCTGCCGGCAGGTGAACCGCAGGCTGGCGTTCGGAAGCACTGCACCCGGCAGAAGACCCGCCTCGCAGACGATCTGGAAGCCGTTGCAGATACCGAGCACCGGACCGCCGGCGTTCGCGAAGTCGATGACGTCCTCCATGATCGGCGCGAACCGCGCGATCGCCCCGGCGCGGAGGTAGTCGCCGTACGAGAAGCCGCCGGGCACGATCACGGCGTCGATGCCGTCGAGCCCGCGGTCGGCGTGCCAGAGCTTCTTGACCTCACCGACCTTGCCGGCGGCGATCTGCGCGTCGACGTCGTCGCAGGTGCCCGGGAACGTGATGACGCCGAAGGTGGTCAAGCGAGCAGCTCGATCTCGTAGTCCTCGACGAGAGGATTGGCGAGCAGCTTCTTGCACATGTCGTCGAGCTGCGCCGGGTCGGAGACGTCGAGCTCGACCAGCTTGCCGACGTGCACGTTGCCGGCGCCCTCGAAGCCGAGCGCCGGGAGCGCGCGCTCGACGGCGACGCCCTGCGGGTCGAGGATGCCCTCCTTCGGGCGGATCAACACTCGTGCTCTCGGCATGGTTACGCCGCCGTCCGATCGAGCCAGTTCTGGAAGGACTCGCCTGTGACCTTCTCGTACGCCTCGATGTAGCGGGCGCGCGTGCCTGCGACCACGTCCTCCGGCACCTCCGGCGCAGGCGGCGACTTGTCCCAGCCGGTCCCGGTCGCCCAGTCGCGCACGTACTGCTTGTCGAAGCTCGCCTGCCCGCGGCCGACCTCGTACTCGTCGGCGGGCCAGTAACGCGAAGAGTCCGGCGTGAGGGCCTCGTCGCCGAGCACCAGCTCGCCGCTCGGGTCGAGGCCGAGCTCGAACTTCGTGTCCGCGAGGATCACACCGCGAGATGCGGCCTGGTCGCGGGCGAATGAGTAGAGCGCGATCGACACGTCGCGGACGCGCTCGGCGAGAGCCCGGTCGCCGATCAGCTCGACGGTGCGCTCGAAGTCGATCGCCTCGTCGTGACCCTCCTCGGCCTTGGTCGAAGGCGTGTACAGCGGCTCGGCCAGCTTCTCGGACTCCTGGAGCCCTTCCGGCAGCGCGATGCCCGACACCGAGCCGGTCTTCTTGTAGTCGCTCCAGCCGGAGCCGGTGATGTATCCGCGGACGATGCACTCGACCGGCAACATCTCGAGCCGCTGCGCCACGATCGCGCGGCCGCGCACCTCTTCGGGCACGTCGGCCGTAACCGAGAGCTCGTGGTTCTTGACGATGTCCTCGGTCTGACCGAACCAGTACGACGAGATGCCGGTCAGCACCTTGCCCTTGTCCGGGATCCCGTTCGGGTGCACGACGTCATACGTCGAGATGCGATCGGACGCGACGAGCAGCAGGCGCTCGGCGTCGAGTTCGTAGATCTCCCGGACCTTGCCCGAGGCCAGGAGTTTGAGGTCGAGGTCGGCGGCGGTGGTCACGGGCCGCAAGCTAGCAACGAGCGCGGCGCGGGAAGCCGTTGCTTCCCCGCTGTTTGCGGCCCTGAACGCCCCGCCGCTAACGTCGCCTCATGCCCGTCACGATCGGAGTCCAGATCCAGCCGCAGCACTGCTCGATGGAGGCGATGCGGGAGGCCGTGCTCGAGGCCGAGGCGATCGGCGCCGACGCGATCTACACGTGGGACCACTTCTACCCGCTCTACGGGGACCCGGACGGCCGCCATTACGAAGGCATCTCGACGCTGGCGATGATCGCCGCGATCACGACGAAGCCCGACGTCGGAATCCTCGTCGCCTGCAACAGTTACCGCAACCCGGAGCTGCTCGCCGACGCACACCGGACGATCGACCACATCTCCGGTGGCCGCACGATCCTCGGGATCGGGGCCGGATGGTTCGAGAAGGACTACGACGAGTACGGCTACGAGTTCGGCGAGGCACCCGACCGGCTCCGGGCGCTGGGCGCGGCGCTGCCGCGGATCGAGAAGCGGCTCGGCAGGCTCAACCCGCCGCCGGTGAACGGCACGCTGCCGATCATGATCGGCGGCGCCGGTCCGAAGGTGACGCTCAAGCTCGTCGCCAAGCACGCGCAGTGGTGGCACAGCTTCGGCAGCCCGCGCGTCTACCAGCAGAAGGCCGGGATCCTTGCGGAGCACTGCGAGCGCGAGGGGCGCGACCCGTCGGAGATCAAGCGGGCCTGGGGCACGCACTCGTTCGACGATCTGCTGGCTCACGCCGACGAGTTCGCCGACCTCGGCGTCGACCAGCTGATCGTCGGGATCGGCGGCGACGGCGAGCGCTACGACCTGGCGCAGGTCAGGCAGCTGATCGAGTGGCGCGACGCGCGGGGGTAGCGCTCTACTCGGCCAGCCGCGCGAGAACGTCACGCTCTCGCTGCACGATCGCAGCAAGTCGCGTCTGAAACGCCGCATCCTTGCGTCGTTCGGCGATGAGCTGGTCGATCGCGACCCGTACCGTGTCGGAGACGGTCGACTCGTCTGCGCGAGCGATCATCTCCAGCGCCGATGCCTGGTCCGGATCGAGTCTCAGAGACATCGTCTTCTTGGGTTCCACGGCCATGTAGTCGGCACGATACCACGATACCTTGACACCACTGTGCCAGTAGAGCCGATCTCCCTAGCCGATTACCTCCTGATCGGGGAAGCCGTCCTCGGGATTGAAGCCGAGCGCCTCGCACGCGTGGTCAAGGCCGGACCGGCCGAGTCAGCGCTCGGCGCCCCGTTCGGGGGCTTCGGCGATCACGAGCAGTACCCGGAGTTCGCCGACAAGGCGGCGATCCTCTGCGCACGGCTCGTTCGCAACCATCCGCTCCCCGACGGCAACAAGCGCGCGGCGCTCGTCGCCATGCTCGAGTTCGTCGAGCGGAATGGACACCGCTGGCTCGCGCCGAACGACGTCGATGACGTCGCCGTCACGATCGAACGTCTCGCAGCCCGCGACCTCGACGAGGAGACGTTCCGGGCCTGGGTGGCCGAGCGGATCGGGTAACAGCTCCATGGTTGATTGCGGCGCCGATTGGCGCGAATGGGCAAAGCAGGTCGTCAGGACGGCGGAGGAGTGCGAGGGAGCGACCTCTAGGTCGTGACCGAAGCACGACGACGCACGTCGTGGCGAGATGCGCAGCGCATTCGCGCCAATCAGAGTTCGTAGACCTTGTCGAGGTACCGCCGCATCATCGACGACACCGCGCCGCGGACCGGGAACGAGCCGGCCATGCCGTACATCGGCGCCATGCCGTCCGATGAGGTCGGCGTGGCGCGCGCCTTCTCAACGGCCGCCGCGAGGTCCTCGGCGAACTTGTCGGCGATGCCGGGTTGCGCGTGCCGGAGCGTCGTGCAGAGGTGGATCGACGCCGGCTTCTGGAGGCCGTTGAGCGCCCATCCGCGGTGGTGGAGCTCGTCCATGACGCGGTAGATGTCGACAGTGTCCGACGCGAACGCGAGCACCCACAGTGGGTCGCCGAGCAGGCGCACGTCGGGCTGGGCGTCGATCACCGCGCGCAGCTCCTTGGCGGCCTCGAGGATCCGCTTCGTGTTGTCGAGGTAGCCCTGCTCGCCGGTGGCGACCATCGCCGCCCAGCAGGCGGCGCTGAGCGCGCCGGGCCGGCTGCCGGCGAACGTCGGCGAGAGGTAGAGGCCGCCGGTCCACTCGGTGTTGATGAACCACTGGTAGCGGCGCAGCGACTCGCCGCGGTAGAGGAGGACGCTCGTCCCCTTCGCCGCGTAGCCGTACTTGTGGGTATCGGCCGACATCGACGTGACGCCGTCGAGGCGGAAGTCGAACGGGGGCACCGGGTAGCCGAGCTTCTCGGCCCACGGCAGGACGAAGCCGCCGAGGCAGGCGTCGACGTGGAGGCCGATGCCGTGCTTGAGCGCGAGTTCCGAGAGCTCGACGATCGGATCGACGACGCCGTGCGGGAAGCCGGGGGCCGAGCCGACGAGGGCGATCGTGTTCTTCGTGATCGCCTCGGACATCGCGGCGACGTCGCCCCGGAAGTCGGGGCCGACGGGGATCCTCACCATCTTCACGCCGAGCACCTCCTCGGCCTTGTCGAATGCCGAGTGCGCGCTGACCGGCAGAACGACCTCGGGCTTTGTGATGCCCTTCGTCTCCCGCGCCCAGTCGCGATAGGTGCGGATCGCGAGGATCAGCGACTCGGTGCCGCCGGAGGTCACGGAGCCCACGACGCGCCTTTCGCGATCGCGGCGATCCGTCTGCGCCGGATGGCCGTCGCGCGAACCGGCTTCGCCGCTTCGCGCCGGAGAAGAAGGCGCGTTCATCATCGCGGCGGTCATCGCGACGATCTCGGCCTCGTACTTCGTCGCGCTCGGCCAGATGTCGGTGTGCAGCGGGTTGGCCTGCGAGGTCGCGGCGTAGACCTCGTTGAGGAACTCGATGTGCTCGGGGTCACCGTGGTAGACGGCGCCGGAGACGTGGCCGGACTCCCAGGTCTCCCGCTCGCGGGCGGAGAGGTCCTTGATCGTGGTCAGCACCTCGGCGCGGGGGACGCCCTGCTCGGGCAGCCGCGCGTACGTGGTCGTCTCGTCGCGGTACGGACGGAAGCCGTCGGCGGCGTCGGCGAGCATCTCGTCGTACATCGCCTCGATCCGCTCGCGCGCCGGACCGAACCGCATCGCCTTGCGAAATCCCCAGTCGACGGCCCGCTTGGGGAGCACGTCGAGCGCCTTCTCGACAGGAGCTGGAAGCAGTGCGTCGCTCATGGCGCAGAGCCTACCACCGCTCTCGTTCGTTCGAACGAACTAGTTGGCGTCGAGCCGCCCGACGATCGCCTCGGCGTGCTTCGTGTAATGCCCGAGGTCGAAGATCTCGTCCAGGTCGAGCCGGGCCACCGGACCGTCGGGGTCTCGGCCGGCCTCTTCGGAAAGCAAGTCACGAAGCGGCGTTCGCGTGTCCCACGCGCGCTGCGCGTGCTCCTGGGTGATCCGGTAGGCCTCGTCCCGGACGAGCCCGGAGGCGACGAGCGCCAGCAGGACGCGCTGGCTGAAGAGCGCGCCGTAGGTGAGGTCGACGTTCTCGCGCATCCGGTCCTCGTGGACGACCATGCCGCTCGCCATCCGCTTGGCGAGATGGAGCATGTAGTGCAGGCCGATCGTCGCGTCCGGCAGGATCACGCGCTCCGCCCCGGAGTGCGAGATGTCGCGCTCGTGCCAGAGCGCGACGTTCTCGAGCCCGGCCTGCGCGTACCCCCGCAGCACGCGCGCGAGCCCGGTGATCCGCTCGGTCGTTATCGGGTTGCGCTTGTGCGGCATCGCCGAGCTGCCCTTCTGCTGCCCGGAGCGGAACGGCTCCTCGACCTCGCGCACCTCGGTGCGCTGCAGGTGGCGGATCTCAGTCGCGAACCGCTCGAGCCCGGCGCCGGCCAGCGCGATCGCGCTCAGCAGCTCGGCGTGGCGGTCGCGTGGGACGACCTGCGTCGACGCCGGGTCGGCGGTCAGGCCGAGCCGCGCCATCACGCGCTCCTCGAAGTCGGGCGAGGTGGCGCTGTAGGTACCGACGGCGCCCGATACCGCGCCGACCGCCGCCTGCTCGACCGCACGTTCGAGTCGCTCGAGGTTGCGCGTCGCCTCCATCGCAAACGACGTGAGCTTGACGCCGAAGGTCGTCGGCTCGGCGTGGACGCCGTGGGTCCGGCCGACGCAGACCGTGCCGACGTGCGCACGCGCCTGCCGGGCGAGCGCATCGCGGTACTCCCGCTGCGCCGCGACGAGCAGCTCCCCGGCCTGACGGAGCTGCAGCGCGAGCGCGGTGTCGAGCACATCCGAGCTGGTGAGCCCGTAGTGGATCCAGCGACCTGCCTCCCCCGCGCTCGCCGACAGCACGTCGACGAACGCGGCGACGTCGTGATCGGTGATCTGCTCGCGCTCCTGGACCGCCTCGACGGTGAACGTCGCGCCGCGGATCGCGTCGAGCTCCTCGGGCGTCGGGCCCTCGGTCTCCTCGGCGCACGCGACCTCGACCTTCCGCCAGGCCTCCATCTTGGCCTCGTCGGTCCAGAGCGCGCCCATCTCGGGCCGGGTGTAGCGGGGGATCATGAGCCGCCGAGTCTACGTCGAGTGGTCGGTTGGTCCCAACCGTTTGGGACCAACCGACCACTCGACGGCTACCGACGCTCAGAACAGCCCGAAGTTCCCGCCGGTCCACTGCACGCCGGCGAGCCAGATCCCGATGATCAGCACGGCGGCGGTGCCCTCGATCAGGGCGCCGAGGACGACGCCCTTGAGCGCGGCCTTCGTCGCCGCCCAAGCGCCGTCGTGGCCGCCGAGCCGGCGCCACTCGCCGACGTAGACGCCGAGGACGAAGCCGATCGGCGCGCCGATGATCGGCAGCACGAAGAAGCCGACGACCGCAAAGACGAACGCGAGCGCGAGGATCGACGTCGGCGTTCCGGCGCTCGCGGTGGTCCGTGCGGGCACCATGTACTTGAGCGCGGTTCCGGCGGCACCGAGGCCGGCGATCACGACGAACACGGACCAGTGGACCAGCGAGCCGCCGTCGGCGATCGCCCACCAGAGCGCCGCGCCGACCATCAGAACCAGGCCGGGCAGAACCGGGACGACGACCCCCGCCAGCCCCGCGAGCATCACGAGCCCGCAGACGACGAGGGCGACCTCACCCATCGGTCAGGCGCTGAGGATCCGGAGCGCCAGGTGCGCGGCGTTCTTCGGGTTGTCGAGCCCGACGCACGCGACCGGCACACCCGGCGGCATCTGCGCGACCGACAGCAGCGCGTCGAGCCCGCCTGCCGCAGACAGCGAGCTCGTCAGCGGCACGCCGATGACCGGCAGGTCGGTATGGGCGGCCGCGACGCCGGGCAGCGCCGCCGAGAGCCCGGCACCCGCGATGATCGCCCGCAGCCCGCGCATCCGCGCGTTCTTGCAGTAGTCGGCGACCATCTCCGGGTCGCGGTGCGCGCTCATCACGCGGATCTCCGAACGGACGCCGCCCTCCGTCAGCACGTCGGCCGCCTTCTGCATCGTCTCCATGTCTGACTGAGAACCCATGATGATCCCGACGCGCGGCGCGTCGGTGTCGATCTGGTCCAGCTCGGCCAGGGTCTGCTCTTCGGTGGTCGGTGCGGCGTGCTCGGTCATGTGATCGGCCAATCAAAGCAGGAACGGGGAGTCACGACACCGCTGCCGGTGCGCTCAGGCCGCCGGCACCGCGCGCAGCGCGATGTCGGCGCGGTGCTGCATCCCGTCGAACGAGATCGCCGCAACCCCCGCGTAGGCCGCCTCGCGCGCCTCGGCGACCGAGCCGCCGAGCGCCGTCACCGCGAGGACCCGGCCGCCGGCCGTGACGGTTTGGCCGGAGGCGTCGAGCGCCGTGCCGGCGTGGAAGACAGAGACGCCGTCCGGCACCGCGTCCAGCCCCTCGATCACGTCGCCGGACGACGAAGACTCCGGGTAGCCGCGCGAGGCGAGCACGATCGTGACGGCTTGCCGGTCCGAGAACGACACCTCGGCGCCGGCGAGTCCGCCGGGGCGCGTCGTCGCAACGAGCGCGGCGAGCAGGTCGCTCGTCATCCGCGGCAGCACGACCTGGGTCTCGGGGTCACCGAAGCGGACGTTGAACTCGACGACCTTCGCACCCTCGCCGGTGAGCATCAGCCCGGCGTAGAGCAGGCCGTGGAACGGCGTCCCACGCTCGCGCAGGAGATCGACGACCGGCTGGTGGATCTGCTCGCAGAGCTCGTGCGGGTCGGGTGCGTTCGGCACCGGGCTGTAGGCGCCCATGCCGCCGGTGTTCGGGCCCTCGTCGCCGTCGCGGATCCGCTTGTAGTCCTGGGCCGGGACGAGCGGCACCGCGCGCTCGCCGTCGCAGAGCGCGAACAGTGAGAGCTCCTCGCCCTCCATGAACTCCTCGACGACGACGACTCCCGCACCGAAGCGGCGCTGCTCGAGCATCTCCGAGAGCGCGTTCCGCGCCTCGTCCTCGTCCTGGGCGATCACGACGCCCTTGCCCGCCGCGAGGCCGTCGAACTTGAGCACGGCCGGGTAGGAGGTGATCGCCGCGAGCCCGGACGCGACCGTCTCGACCTCCTCCCAACCCGCGGTCGGCACGCCGGCCGAGGCCATCACCTCCTTGGCGAACGCCTTCGAACCCTCGAGCTGCGCCGCCGCCGCTAAGGGTCCGAACGCCGCTATCCGCTCGGCGGCAAGCCGGTCGGCCAGCCCGGCGACGAGCGGCGCCTCGGGGCCGATCACAACGAGATCGGCCTGCTCGTCCTTCGCAAGCCGAACGAGCCCATCGACGTCAGACGCGGCGACCGGCTCGCAGCGGGCGAGCGTGGCGATCCCAGGGTTCCCTGGCGCGGCGACCAGTTCGGGTGCCTGCGGCGAGCGTGCGAGCGCCTCGGCGATCGCATGCTCACGTCCGCCGCTGCCGACGATCAGGACCTTCGGCGTCGGCACTACAGCGACGCGATGAAGTCGTCGATCGGAATCGCGCTCAACGACTCGAAGTGACCGGTGCCGCGGGACCCGAGCTCGAGCGAGACACGCGCCATCGTCGAGTCGTCGGGGGCCTCGACGATCGAGACGAAGTCGAACCGCCCGAGCACCGCCCACTGCTGCTTGACGGAAGCGCCGAGCTGCTCGACCTCGGTGTTGACCTCACGGATCCGCTGCGGGTTGTTCTTGACGGTCTGAACGCCCTCGGGTGTGAGCGTGGACAACATGATGAACGTGGGCATGCACACCTTCTACCCGATCGGCGTGTTCTGTGCGATGGAGGACTACTGTTGAGGATGGTGATCGCGGTTCCGCTCAGGTCACGCATCGGTACTGCCGCCGCTGCGCTCGCGGCCGCCTGCTCCACCGCGGGCATGCTCGCCTCCGAAGCCTCGGCGGATGCAGCGATCGAGACCGACAGGAGCTGCTACCTACAGGCGCCGGACACGGCGGTCTCGGTCCGTGGCACAGGCTTCACGCCAGGCCTCGCCTTCGACGTCGAGCTCGACGGCGAGACGCTGACCGGCGGCGCCTCGGCGATCGACGTCGACGGGACGATGTCTGGCTCGTTCAGCCCACCGCCGCTGGCCTCCGACGTCGTGCAACGCCGATTCCGGCTCGGACTCCGCACCGTCGAAGGGACGCCGACGACCGACTTCACCGTGACCCGCCTGCGCGCGTCGTTCTGGCCGACAGCAGGTGCCGCCGCCAGCCTGCGCGTGCGCTTCTCGCTGTTCGGCTTCGCGCTCGGCGGCCCGGTCGAGCAGGCCTACGTGCACTACGTCAACCCCGCCGGCAAGCACCGCAAGACCGTTGCGCTCGGCCGCCCGCTCGGCCAGTGCGGCGCGATCCCGAAGACCAGCAGGCGGCGGCTGTTCCCCTTCACGACCTGCCCGGGCAAGTGGAAGCTCCAGTTCGACACCCGCCCCGGCTACACCCTGGGCACGCCGCGACGGAGCTTCCTGTACTACACGATCAGCGTTGACGTGAAGCGCCGCAGCGGTGCGAAGGCGGCTGCCGCCGGCTGCGGAGCCTGAGTCAGCTCGCGAACGTCAGCGCCCCGTCCGCGGCGTCGACCGTCACCGTGTCGCCGTCCTTGAACGTGCCGTCGAGCAGGCCGACCGCGAGCCGGTCGACGAGCTGCTTCTGGATCACGCGCTTGAGCGGCCGCGCACCGTAGGTCGGGTCGTAGCCGAGGTTGCCGAGCAGCGTCTTCGCATCGTCGGAGAGCTCGACCTCGATCCCGCGTGCGCGGACCCGTTCGAGCACGCGCGCGACCTGGAGGTCGACGATCGCGCCGATCTGCTCGCGGCCGAGCGCGTCGAACTCGATGATGTCGTCGAGCCGGTTGATGAACTCGGGGCGGAAGTGGCCTTCGGCCCCCTCGCGCCCGCCCGGGATGTTCGAAGTCAGGATCAACACCGTGTTGCGGAAGTCGACGGTGCGGCCCTGGCCATCGGTCAGGCGGCCGTCGTCGAGCACTTGGAGCAGGATGTTGAACACGTCGGAGTGCGCCTTCTCGACCTCGTCGAGCAGCACGACCGTGTACGGGCGGCGACGGACCGCCTCGGTCAGCTGGCCGCCCTCGTCGTAGCCGACGTAGCCCGGAGGCGCACCGACGAGCCGGCTGACGGCGTGCTTCTCCATGTACTCGGACATGTCGATCCGGACCATCGCGTCCTGGCTGTCGAACAGAAGCTCAGCGAGCGCGCGGGCGGTCTCGGTCTTGCCGACGCCGGTCGGGCCGAGGAAGAGGAAGCTGCCGATCGGCCGGTCCGGGTCCGACAGGCCGGCGCGGGAGCGGCGGACCGCTGCGGACACCGCAGAGACCGCTTCGTCCTGGCCGATCACGCGCTCGTGCATCCGCTCTTCCATGTGGACGAGCTTCTCCATCTCGCCTTCGAGCAGGCGACTGACGGGGATGCGCGTCCAGCGTGCGACGACCTCGGCGATGTCCTCGGCGTTGACGACCTCCCTTAGATAGCCCTCGTTGCCGTCGGCGCGGTCCTCGCGCGCTTCGAGCTGTGCCTGAAGCTCGGGGATGACGCCGTGGCGGAGCCGCGCGGCGTCCTCGAGGTTCGCATCGCGCTCGGCCTTCGCGAGCTCCTGGTGCGCAGCTTCGAGCTGTTCGCGGATCTCCTGGACGCCGCCGATCGCATCCTTCTCGGCCTGCCACTCGGCGGTCATCGCGGCCGACTTCTCCTTGAGGTCGGCGAGTTCCTGGTCGAGCGCCGCGAGCCGTTCGACCGAGGCTTCATCGGACTCCTTGGCGAGCGATGTGCGCTCGATCTCGAGCTGGAGGATGCGGCGGTCGACCTCGTCGATCTCGGTCGGCTTGGAGTCGATCTCGATCCGCAGGCCGGAGGCGGCCTCGTCGATCAGGTCGATCGCCTTGTCGGGGAGGAAGCGATCGGCGATGTAGCGATCGGACAGCGTCGCGGCGGCGACCAGCGCCGAGTCCTGGATCTCGACCTGGTGGTGGAGCTCGTAGCGCTCCTTGAGGCCGCGGAGGATCGCGATCGTGTCCTGGACCGACGGCTCGCCGACCATCACCGGCTGGAAGCGCCGCTCGAGCGCCGGGTCCTTCTCGATGTGCTTGCGGTACTCGTCGAGCGTGGTCGCGCCGACCGCGCGCAGCTCGCCGCGGGCGAGCATCGGCTTGAGCAGGTTCGCCGCGTCCACGGCGCCCTCAGCCGCACCGGCGCCGACGATCGTGTGCAGCTCGTCGAGGAACAGGACGACGCCGCCGCCTGCCTCCTTGATCTCACTGAGCACGGCCTTGAGCCGCTCCTCGAACTCACCGCGGTATTTCGAGCCCGCGAGCAGCGCGCCGATGTCGAGCGCGATCACGCGCCGGTCCTGGAGCGACTCCGGGACGTCGCGGTCGACGATCCGCTGTGCGAGCCCTTCGGCGATCGCGGTCTTGCCGACGCCGGGCTCGCCGATCAGGACCGGGTTGTTCTTCGTGCGGCGGCTGAGGACCTGGATCACGCGCCGGATCTCCTCGTCGCGCCCGATCACCGGGTCGAGCTCGCCGAGCTCGGCGCGGGAGGTCAGGTCGTTGCCGAACTTCTCGAGCGCCTGAAAGGTCTCCTCAGGGTTCTCGTCGGTGACGCGATGGCGGCCGGGCAGCTCGTCGATCGCCTTGCGAATCTGATCCTTGGAGGCGCCGGCGCCGCGCAGGATCTCACCGGCCTTGCCGCCGAACGCGGCGATCGACAGCAGCAGGTGCTCGGTCGAGATGTACTCGTCGCCGAGTTCACGCATCTCCTGCTCGGCGGCGCGTAGGATCCCGGCGACCTCGGGCGCGGTGCTCGGCTCGGCAGCGCTGCCGAGCGTCGGCAGCG
Source organism: Baekduia sp. (assembly GCA_037045385.1). Classification (GTDB taxonomy): domain Bacteria; phylum Actinomycetota; class Thermoleophilia; order Solirubrobacterales; family Solirubrobacteraceae; genus Baekduia. The sequence continues at coordinate 184,790 of JBAOHN010000008.1, forward strand.
CGTCGAGGGCGCCATCGACATCGGAGCGGAGACCGGCCAGCGCGACGCCGAGCTTGCGCAGGACGCCGGGGACGATCGAGTTCTCCTGGGTCAGGAGCGCCGAGAGCAGGTGCTCGGGCTGCACCTGGGCGTGGCTCTTCGATGCGGCCAGCGCAATCGCGGCCTCGAGGGCCTGCCGCGATGAGATTGTGAAACGGTCTGCCTGCATCTCCTCGACTCCTGAGATCTAAGTGGGGTCGACTTAGATTCTTGCAGGCGCCGGGATCGGCGTCAAGCGGGCGGCGGTGCGCTCGGCGGCGGCTCGTCCGACGGGTCGGGCGGCTGCGGAGCGGGCGGCTCCCACTGCGGCTCAGACGGCGGCGGGGGCTGCTGCAGCGGGTCACCGGCGGACCAGAGCGAGCCGGTGCTCGCGCTGCTACCCGCGTCGGCCGGCGGTACCGGCGGGGGTGTCGGTGCGGCCGGCGGGACCGGCGGCGGCGCGAGTGGCTCGGCCGGGGCGGGCGGCTGTGGATCGGCCGGCGGCTGTGGCGCGGCCGGCGTCGGCGCACCCCAGCCGGAACCGGGAGGGCCGACCGAGGCCGGCGGCGCGGCGTCACCGGGCGTCACGGGCTGCGGCGCCTGCGGTGCCTGTGGGAAGCCGGCGGGCGGAGTAGGCGTCACGGGGCCCGCTCCCCGAAGCTGGAAGTACAGGATCGTCACGACGGCGGCGAACAGAGGCGTGAACACGACCGACCCGATCAGGTTCGAGATCGAATTGGCCAGCTGCCCGCCGACGCCGTCAGATCCCAGGATCACTACCAGCGGGATCGCAACGACGATGCTGAAGAGGATGACGGCGACCACGGCCAGCAGCATCACCAGGATCAACCGGCCGAAGATTGCCCACCAGCGACCCTTGACGAGGTCGGCGGAGCGACGGATCGCATCGACGGCGCCGACCCCCTCGGACAAGAGCACCGGGATCGTGAACGCAAACAGCACAGCCAGCCAGATCCCGGGTGCGATGCACAGCGCAAATCCCACGACCACGGCGATCCCGACCAGAAGCGACGCGACGATGACGTCACCGAGCCGGCCGGTGATGCTCTCGATCGACTCGCGCCAGCCGACGATGCGGCCCTCGCCGTACTCCGAGACGATGCGGTAACACGCCGCCGTCGCCAGCAGGCTCCCGATCCAGGCGAGCAGGGCCACGACGAGCTGGCCGAGGATGCCCCCGACCGAATCGTCAGTTGCGACGAGCCAGAGGAAGCGAATGACCTCGACGGGGACGAGCACCACGAGCACGGCGATCACCATGTCGCGACCACGCGCCTGGAACGTCTTGAACGCCTCGCTGATCAGTTGTCCGGGATCCATCAACATGTGAGCACCGTATCCGCAACTCAGGACGGCGGCGGCGGAACGCTCGGGCGCGCGGGCGGCGGGCCGGGCGGAGGCGGCGCTGTCGAGGACGCCGGCTCGGCCGCGGGCGCCGGTGGCTCGGATCCCGGCGGCGGGCGGCTCGTCGCCGCGTTCGGGTCCGGCGCCGGCGCGGGCACGTCCGCGACCTCCGCCGGAGCGTCCGCCTCCGGCTCGGGCGCAACGAACCCCGACCGCGTGAGCAGGACCGTCACCGCCGGGACCGGCATGAAGGCCGTTGCGACGAGCAACAGAGCGAACATCATCACGAACGCCGTGCCGATCGTCTGCTCGTTCTTGGTCAACCAGGTCGTGAGCGCGACCACCACAAGCACCCCGACGATCAGCGGAGCCATCGCGCGCCACGGAACATCGCGAGCCAGGCCGGCTCGGGCCGGGGCGACGTTCGCCCTGAAATCCCGGAGCGCGTCGTCGGCCGTCAGGTCCCCGCCTGACCGCTGTGACCGCACCATCGGAGTCACGACCGCTACGACGAGCCAGAACCCGATCGCGAGCAGCGCCACCGTGATGATCAAGACGAGGATCTGCAGCGGGGCAAGCGCGAGCACCTCGGAGGTATCAGCGGAACGCAGGGCAATCACGCTAGCCGCGAACTGCACGAGCATCAGCGGGAACAACACGATCAGTGTGACCATCAGGTAGTCGCGCCGACGCGCGGCGACCAGCTCACGGGCAGCGGCCTGCATCGGATCGACCTTACCGGCCGCGTTCGACGATCTCGCGCAGTTCGGCGAGCTTCCGCTCCGCCAATTCGGCACGCAGCGTCGCGCGCTCGAGCTGCCGTTCGAGCGACAGCACCAACTCGACGCCAGCGAGGTTGAGCCCGAGCTCGGCCGTCATCTGGTGGATCCGGCGCAGCCGCTCGACGTCGTCCTGGCTGTAGAGCCGCGTGCCCTTCGGCGAGCGCTGCGGCTCGATCAGCCCGCGCTGCTCGTACATCCGCAGCGTCTGCGGGTGCATGTCGGCGAGCTCGGCCGCGACCGAGATCATGAAGACGCCGCGATCGGTCGAGATCGTTACCCGGGTCGTGGTGCGACGCGTCGCCATCAGGAGAACAGCCTCGCTCGCGGGTCGGCGTCGAGCACACCGGCGAGCTGCTCGACGGCATCGGACTGCTCGGCGCTCAGAGTCGCCGGCACGTCGATGACGAAGCGGTAGTGGATGTCCCCGCGAGCGGAGCCGGCGCCGAGCCGCGGAGGCCCCTCGCCGCGCAGTCGCTGGACGGTGCCGTGCCGAGTCCCGGGCGGAACGCGCAGCTTCTTGCGGCCGTTCAGCGTCGGCACCTCGACATCGGCGCCGCGGATCGCCTCCGGGATTGTCAGCGGCACCTCGACCTCGAGGTGATCGCCCTTGCGGACGAAGATCGGCGAGTCGGCGACGTGGCAGGTGACGTACAGGTCCCCGTTCGGGCCGCCGTTGCGACCGGCGGCGCCCTTGCCGGGGAGCCGCACGCGGCTGCCCTCCTTGACTCCCGCCGGGATGTTGACCTTGTACTGCTTGACCGTCCGCTGGACGCCGTCGCCCTGGCAGGAGGCGCACGGGTGCTCGATCACCGTGCCGCGGCCGTGGCAGCGCGAGCACGGGTGCGAGATCGAGAACAGACCCTGGCCCTGGCTGTCGATGCCGCTGCCCTGGCACTTCGGGCAGGTCTTGGGCATCGTGCCCGGCTTGCTGCCGGTGCCGCGGCAGGTCGTGCAGGTCTGGGTCGTGGGGACCGACAGCGGCAGCTGGGTACCGGTGATCGCCTGGTCGAACGTCAGCCGGGCGGCCGCTTCGAGGTCATCGCCGCGCTCAGGGATCGGCCCTGCGGGCCGGCGCTGACGCGCGCCCGCGGCTTGACCGGGATCGCCGCCACGGTCAAAGAGGTTCGAGAGGATGTCCGAGAACGAGCCGCCGAAGTCCGCGGCGCCGGCTCCCGCTCCCGCGAACGGGTTCGAGAACGAGCCACCGCGGTCATGCTGCTTGCGCTTCTCGGGGTCGCCGACGATGTCATAGGCAGCCTGGACCTCCTTGAAACGGTCTTCGGCGCCCTTGTCGCCAGGGTTGCGATCGGGGTGCAGCTCACGGGCGAGCTTGCGATACGCCTTCTTGATCTCGTCGGCGGACGCCTTGCGGTCGACGCCGAGGGTCAGGTAGGGATCGCGCGCCATGGTCCGGTGCTCCTACGGCGCGACCGCGACCCGTGCGGGCCGCAGCACCTCGTCCTTGTAGCGGTAGCCGGCCTGAAAGACCTGAACGATCGTGCCGGTCTCCGCGCCGTCTACTGCCACCTGCGCCATCGCCTCGTGCTGGTGCGGGTCGAACTGCTCGCCGTCCGGGCTGAACGGCTCGATCCCGACTCGCGTCAACGCCGCGAGCAACTCCTGTTGAACGAGGCGGACCCCCTTGGTCATGTGATGCTCCTCGTCGCCGTCCTCCGACTCCGCCGCGGCCAGGGCACGATCGAGGTTGTCGAGCGCCGGCAACAGCTCCCGCGCCAGTTTCGCCACCCCCCGCGCATTCGCGACCTCAACATCCCGCCGCGCCCGCTTGCGCACGTTCTCGGTCTCGGCAGCAGCGCGGAGGTAGAGGTCCTGGTAGTCGGGCTCCTCCGGAACGGACGGCTCATCGCCATCGGCGTCCACCGCCATCGCGACGTCGGCGTCGAGGGCCTCATCGGCGTCTGGCACTTCGCTCTCAGGCGTAGGCGCGGAGCCGATCTCGTCGCTTGCGTGCTCGTGGTCGTCAGTGGTCATGGCATTGAGGGGAAAGGGGTAGGCGGGGTTCGTGAGGCAGCGGCTTCGGTGAGGGCGGGCGGTACGTCACCCCGCAGCAACATCGGAAGCGGAGCCGGAGGCGGAGCTTCGTTGCAGCGGGGGGATGTACCGCCCGACCAGACCACAGGCCTACTTGTCCTCGGGGTCGGCGTCCTCCACTACCTCCGCGTCGACGACGTCATCCTCCGCGGGGGTCGCGGTTTCCGTCTCACCGGCACCTTCGGCTTCCGCCGCCGCTGCTGCCTTCTCGTACATCGCCTGCGAGACCTTGTGGAACGCCTGCTGAAGGTCCTCGGCCTTCGCGTTGATGTCATCGGCGTCCTCGGACTCCAGCACCGCGCGGACGGCCGCGATCTTCTCTGTGATCTCGGTCTTCGACGCCTCGTCGACCTGGTCGCCGAGCTCGCCGAGCTGGCGCTCGGACTGGTAGGCGGCGTTCTCGGCCTGGTTGCGCGCCTCGGCGAGCTCGCGCAGGCGCTTGTCGTCCTCGGCGTGCGATTCGGCGTCGGCGACCATCTGCTGGATCTCCTGCTCGGAGAGGCCGGAGCCGGACTTGATCTCGATCTTCTGCTCTTTGCCGGTGCCGAGATCCTTGGCGGTCACGTTGACGATGCCGTTGGCGTCGATGTCGAAGCCGACCTCGATCTGCGGCACGCCGCGCGGCGCCGGCGGGATGCCGGTCAGCTGGAACTTGCCGAGCGACTTGTTGTAGGCGGCCATGTCGCGCTCGCCCTGGAGGACGTGGATCTCGACCGACGGCTGGTTGTCCTCCGCGGTCGAGAAGACCTCGGCCTTGCGCGTCGGGATCGTCGTGTTGCGCTCGATCAGCTTCGTCATCACGCCGCCCTTGGTCTCGATCCCGAGGGTCAGCGGCGTGACGTCGAGCAGCAGCACGTCCTTGACGTCGCCGCCGAGCACGCCGGCCTGGATCGCCGCGCCGATCGCGACGACCTCGTCCGGGTTGACGCCGCGGTGGGGATCCTTGCCGGTCAGCTCCTTGACCTTCTCCTGGACGGCCGGCATCCGCGTCATGCCGCCGACGAGGACGACCTGGTCGACGTCGTCGACGCCCTTGGACTTCGCGTCCTCGAGCGCCTGGCGGACAGGCGCGACGACGCGGTCGGTGAGATCGGCGGTCAGCTCGTTGAACTTGGCGCGCGTGACGCGGACGTCGAGGTGCTTCGGCCCGGACGCATCGGCGGTGATGAACGGCAGGTTGATCTGCGACTCCTGCGCCGTCGACAGCTCGATCTTCGCCTTCTCGGCGGCCTCGTAGAGGCGCTGCAGCGCCATCGGGTCCTGTGTTAGATCGATCGCCTGGTCCTTCTTGAACTCAGCTGCGAGCCAGTCGACGATCGCCTTGTCCCAGTTGTCGCCGCCGAGGTGGTTGTCACCGGCGGTCGACTTGACCTCGAAGACGCCATCGGCGATCTCGAGCACGGAGACGTCGAAGGTTCCGCCACCGAGGTCGAAGACGAGGATTGTCTGGTCGGTGTCCTTGTCGAGCCCGTAGGCGAGCGACGCGGCGGTCGGCTCGTTGATGATCCGCTTGACGTCGAGCCCGGCGATTTTGCCCGCGTCCTTGGTCGCCTGGCGCTGATCGTCGTTGAAGTAGGCGGGGACGGTGATGACGGCGCCGTCAACGGTGTCGCCGAGGTACGCCTCGGCGTCGGCCTTGAGCTTGGCGAGGATCATCGCGCTGACCTCAGGCGGGGTCATGACCTTCTCACCGGCCTCAATCCGCGCGTCGCCGTTGTCACCGGCGACGACCTTGTACGGGACCATCGACTCCTCCTCGCGCACCTCGGCCTCCTTGCGGCCCATGAAGCGCTTGACGGAGAAGACGGTGTTCTGCGGGTTGGTCACGGCCTGGCGCTTGGCGACGGTGCCGACGAGGCGCTCACCGCCGCTCGTGAACGCGACAACCGACGGCGTCGTGCGGCCGCCCTCGGAGTTCTCGATGACGGTTGGCTCGCCGCCTTCGAGTATCGCCATGCAGGAGTTGGTCGTGCCGAGGTCGATTCCGATGGTTTTGCCCATGTCGTAGTCCTGTTGTGCTCGGGGTTCGGAGGGAGAAAGATCTAAGTCAGACCGTATCAGATTTGTACGGGCACATTCGGCGCAGTGGACAGATGGCACACTGCGGCCGCTGCGCGTGGCAGGTGCGCCGGCCGTGGCGGAGCAGGTTGATGTGCAGCTCGTGCTCGGCGCCGGGCGGCGTCAGCGCGAGCATCTCGTCGTGAAGCTCCTCGAACGGCGCGCCGGGCCGCAGCAGGTGGAGGCGCATGCCGACGCGCGAGACGTGGGTATCGACCGGGATGTCGCGCAGGCCGTAGGAGAAGAGCAGCACGCAGGCGGCCGTCTTGCGGCCGATGCCGGGTAGCGCGCACAGGTAGTCGCGCGAGGCGTCGACCGGCTCGTGCCGCATCCACGAGAGGTCGAGCGGCGTCTCGCCGAGCGGGTTGTTCTCCGCGATCGCGGTGAGCATGTCGTGGATCCGCTGCGACTTGACCTTCGAGATGCCGCCGGGACGGATCGCCTCCTCGATCGCTTCGACCGGGGCGGCGAGCACGTCGTCCCAGCCGCCGACCATCCGCCGCAGGCGCAGGAACGCGACGTCGCGGTTGCGGTCGTTCGTCGACTGGCTCAGCAACGTCAGCACGAGCTCGCCGAGCGGGTCCTCGTGCGGCGGCTGACAGGGCACGCCGTAGACCTCGCGCAGGCGCTCGCGGATCCGCGCCACGCGCGCGGCCGACGGTCGCCTCCAATCGGCGCGCGGGATCGTGGCGGGGACGGCAGCCATCGGCGCGGCCGACGCTACCCAACGGTCGTCGAGTGTGCGCTCGGTCGCGCATGGCGATACCGAGCGCACACTCGACGCGGGTTAGGCTCCGCCGCGTGCGCGCCCGCCCGTACGCCGGCACCCTCTCCGCGGTCGTGCTCGCCGTCGTCTACGTGCTCTGGGAGCCGCTGAGCGCGGACCTCGCGGCGCAGCTCTTCAGGGCCGACCTCTACCGCGACCATGGGTTCGCGATCTGGAGCCCGTACTGGTACGGCGGCCACCACCTGCCGAGCTACTCGTTGCTCTCGCCGCCGCTGATGGCGATCGCCGGGCCGCAGGCGGCGGGGGCCGTCGCGCTCGTTGCCGGCACGTTCGCGTTCGAGCGGATCGCCGGGGGGCGCGCGTTCGCTTCGGTCTGGTTCGCGGTCGCGTTCGCGACGACCGGCCTCGTGACAGGCCGGATCACCTTCGCGATCGGCGCAGCGCTGGCGCTGGGCGCCGTCGCACTCGCGTCCGCCGGGCCACGCTGGGCACGCGCCGCGGCACCGGTCGTCGCCGCGCTCACCGGCCTTGCGAGCCCGGTCGCCGCCGCGCTGCTCGTGCTCGCGATGGCGGTCTGGGCGAGCACCGACCGGCGCATGCGGACGATCGCCGGGGTCGTCGCGCTGTCCGCGCTCGCTCCGGCAGCCGCGCTGCTGCTGGCGTTCCCGAACGGCGGCGACTTCCCGTTCGCGCTGACCTCCTTCTTGCCGACGCTCGCCGCATGCGTCGTCCTCTGGCTCGCACTCCCCCAAGAGCAGACGCTGCTGCGCCGCGCCGTACTCGCGATCGGGCTGCTGGTGCTGATCAGCGGTGTGGTGTCGAGCCCGATGGGTGGCAACGCGACCCGGCCGGCGACGTTGCTCGCCGGCTCGATCGCGGTCCTCGGACTCTGGCCGGCGCACCGCCGGCGCCTGCTCTGGCTCGCACCGGTGCTCGTCTACTGGCAGCTCTACCCCGCGTTCGACGACTGGCGCCAGGCGCGCGACGACCCCTCCACCGAAGCCGCGTTCTACGCGCCGCTGAAAGCGGAGCTCGCACGCCTGACCGGCGGCGCGCCGGCCCGGATCGAGGTGCCGTTCACCGACAACCACTGGGAGTCCTACCGGCTGCCCGGCGACAACCTGATGCTCGCACGCGGATGGGAGCGCCAGCTCGACCGCAAGCGCAACGCGCTCTTCTACGAGGGTCGGCTCACACACGCCGCGTACGCGAACTGGCTGCGCGAGAACGCGGTCGCGTACGTCGCGCTGCCCGCCGCCCCGCTCGACTACTCGGCCGCGCGCGAGGCCGAGCTGATCCGCGAGCGGCCCCGATATCTACGCGAAGTCTGGCGGAACGGGGACTGGCGGCTCTTCCGCGTCGTCGCAGCGCTGCCGCTGGCAGACGGCGGACGGGTGATCCACGTCGGGCCCGACCGGCTCGTCATCGACGCGCGCCGCCCAGGCCAGGTGCTCGTGCGGTTCAGCCACACGCGCTACTTCGACGCGAGCGACAGCGGCGGCTGGATGGTCGTCCACGCCACGCGGCCCGGGCGCATTGAGCTGCGTTAGCGGTCGGCGTGCGGAGCTGACGCCGGGGCCGCTGCCCGGTAGCCTCAGCTTCCGATGGAGGTCGCCGCCGCGATCAAGACCGTGCCGCGCAGGCTCGCGCCGAACGGAGTGCTCGACGTGCTCCGTCAACTCGCGCTGTTCTTCGCCGTCTACTACACGTACCGCCTGACCCGCGGCGCGATCGACACGCCCGACGGCGCGATCATCGCGTTCGACAACGCGCGCACCCTGATCGAGATCGAGCGCTCGACGGGGACCTTCTTCGAACTCCAGGTCCAGCAGTGGTCATCGGGCTTCCAGCCGCTGATGGACTTCGCCGCGTGGATCTACATGAACGCGCAGACCACGATCTGCTTCAGCGCGCTCGTCTACATCTACATCTTCCACAACGAGCGCTACTACTTCGTCCGCAACATGGTGATGGTCGCGATGATCATCGCGCTCGTCGGCTACGTGGCATACCCGACGGCTCCGCCGCGGTTCTTCCCCGAGTGGGGCTTCAAGGACACGGTCTCCGCGTACACCGGGATCAGCCAGCAGGACGTGAAGGTCAACGCGCTCTTCAACCCCTACGCCGCGGTCCCGTCGATGCACTGCGCGAACGCGATCATGCTTGGGCTCGTGCTCGCGCAGATCGTCAAGTCGACGCCGGCGCGCCTGTTCTGGGCCGCGTACCCGGCACTGATGTTCTGGGTCGTCGTCGTCACGGGTAACCATTGGGTGCTCGACGCGGTACTTGGTGCGATGACCGCCGCGCTCAGCTACGCCGCCGCCCGCGCGATGGCGTGGTCGCGGCCGACTGTGTGGGCGTTCTCGCCCGCGCGCGCGTAGTCCCACGACCCCTCCGGAGCGATGTCCGACACTCAAGACCGTCCTGCCCGCATGTCCGCCGACCAGCGCCGCGAGGTCGTGCGCAACCGGCTGATCGAGTCACGGCTGACGCCTAACGCGATCTCGGTCACCGGCCTGCTGCTCTGCATCGTCGCCGCGGTGCTCGTCGGATACGAGGAGTTCTTCCTCGGCGGGCTCGCGTTCATCTTCGGCTCGGTCTGCGACACGCTCGACGGCCGCTACTCGCGGATGAGCGGCAAGGGCACGCCCTTCGGCGCGTTCCTCGACTCGACGCTCGACCGGATCGAGGAAGGCATCGTCCTGACGACGGTCGCCGCCTACTTCGCGCGCCAAGGCAACGACGCCGCGGTCGCCGCCTGTGTCGTCGCCGTGCTCGCGTCGCTGATGGTCAGCTACACCCGCGCCCGCGCCGAGGCGCTCGGCGTCGAGTGCAAGGTCGGCATCGCTACGCGCGCGATCCGCGTCGTGATCCTGTCCGCCGGCCTAGTGCTCAACTTCGTGCACGAGGACATCCTCGCGATCTCGGTCTACGCGCTCGCCGTGCTCTCGACGATCACCGTGTTCCAACGCGTGTGGCACGTCAGGGCCGCGCTCACCGCCTGAGCGATGGGGTACAACGCGGCACCCGACGGCTGGTGGCAGGAGTTCGTCGACGCTACGCCGGCGAGGACCGCGAAGCTCGCCACGGTCCGCAAGGACGGCAGCCCGCACCTCGTCCCGGTATGGGCGGCGCGTGACGGCGAACAGGTCGTGTTCATGACCTCTGCCGAGACGGTGAAGGGACGAGCGATCCTGCGGGACGGACGGGTGAGCCTGTGCTGGGACAACGAGCTGCCGCCGTTCGACTTCGTGACGATCGACGGCACGACGACGACCTCGACCGACCCGAACGAGCTGCTCGAATGGGCGACCCGGATCGCCGCTCGGTTCATGGGCGACGCGCTCGCCGAGCAGTACGGCTTGCGCAACGCGGTGCCACCCGAGATGGTGGTGCGGGTCACGCCCACCCGGGTGACCGCGCGGACCGCGATCGCGGACTGAGGCCGCGACATAGCAAGTCTGCTGTTATGCTTGGCATAGCAAGTTTGCTGTAACCGATCGGGCCCGTTGGGGTCTGTCAGTCTCGAACCAACCGAAAGGCCCCTCGAATGCCCCCCTCCAACGGCCGTGTCAACGGCACCCCGCGCTACCAGCGCGACAAGGTCCGCGTCGCGATCATCGGCGTCGGCAACTGCGCGAACTCGCTCGTGCAGGGCGTCTACCACTACGCCGACGACAAGCGCAACGAGGCCATCCCCGGCCTCATGCACAACGATCTCGGCGGATACCACCCGCGCGACATCGAGTTCACCTGCGCGTTCGACGTCAACGCCAAGAAGGTCGGCAAGGACCTGTCCCAGGCGATCTGGGCCGACCCGAACGACACGATCAAGTTCACGAACAAGGTCCCGAAGTCGATCGGCGCCCCGGTCTACCGCGGCATGACCCACGACGGCATCGGCAAGTACCTCTCGCAGAAGATCAAGAAGGCCCCGGGCGAGACGGCCGACATCGTCAAGATCCTCAAGGACACCAAGACCGACGTGGTCGTCTCCTACCTGCCGGTCGGCTCCGAGCAGGCGACCAAGTGGTACGTCGAGCAGGTGCTCGAGGCCGGCTGCGGCTTCGTCAACTGCATCCCGGTCTTCATCGCCCGCGAGGACTACTGGGACAAGCGCTTCAAGCAGCACGGCCTGCCGATCATCGGCGACGACATCAAGTCGCAGGTCGGCGCGACGATCACGCACCGCGTGCTCGCCCGCCTCTTCCACGAGCGCGGCGTCGTGCTCAAGCGCACGTCGCAGCTGAACGTCGGCGGCAACATGGACTTCTTCAACATGCTCGAGCGCGAGCGGCTCGAGTCTAAGAAGATCTCCAAGACCAACGCCGTCACCTCGGTTGCCGGCCGTGACCTGCCCGAGCAGGACGTCCACGTCGGCCCGTCGGACTACGTGCCGTGGCTGACCGACCGCAAGTGGGCGCACATCCGCCTCGAGGGCGAGTCGTTCGGCGGCGTACCGCTGAACGCCGAGCTCAAGCTCGAGGTCTGGGACTCGCCGAACTCGGCCGGCATCGTGATCGACGCGGTGCGCCTGATCAAGCTCGCGCTGAACAACGGCGTCAGTGGCCAGCTCGACGGACCGAGCTCGTACCTGATGAAGTCGCCGCACAACCAGGTGCCGGACGACGTCGCCCGCGACAACACCGAGAAGTTCATCCAGAAGTACAGCCTCAAGAAGGCTGCGACGAAGCCCGTCGCCAAGCGGGTTGCCGCCGCCAAGGCGGCCGCCAAGAAGGCACCGGCCAAGGCCGCCGCCAAGAAACCGGCGGCGAAGAAGGTGCCGGCCAAGGCCGGAGCCGCCAAGAAGTAGCCGCGAGGTGAGCGCACGCACCGTCCTCCAGGTTGTCCCCCACCCGTGGGAGGACGACGGCGAGGTCGGTGCGTACGTGCGCCCGCTCTCCGAGGCGCTGGCCGCGCTCGGGCACCGGGTGCTTGTCGCCTGCCCGTCGCGCAACGCCAAGGAGGTGCGCGCGACCCGACGCAGGATCGCCGCCGGCGACGAGGTCGGCGCGTTCGGCGCCGTGACCGTGCTGCCGGTCGCCGAGGCGCTCGCGCACCCACCGTCCGGTGACGGGCGCGGGCGGCGCGCGTCGTTGCCGATCGATGTCTCGCGCAGCGTCGAGCAGCTGTTCGAGCGCGGCGACATCGACATCTGCCACGTCCACGATCCGTTTGCCCCGTCGCTGCCGTCGGTCGCGCTGCGGCACTCGCGGGCGCTGAACGTCGGCACCTTCCATGCGCCGACCGAGCGGCTCGTCGCGACCCAGCTCGCACGCAAACTGGTCGCTCTCGTGTTCGGCCGGCTCGACCTGCGCCAGTCGACGACGGCCGCGACCGGCGCGCTGATGGCGCGCTACTTCCCGGGCACCTACGAGACCGCTCCACCTGGGGTCGCGGCATACCCGGCGACGGAGAACGTGGAGAACGATCCTCGGATCGTCTTCCACGACCACGAGGAGCGCCAGGCACTGCGCGTCGTCTTGCGGGCGCTGCGCGGGCTGCCAGAGGACGTGCCCTGGGAGGCGACGATCGTCACCGCCGCGGGGCCGTCGTCATCGACGCCGCTGCGACGGTCGCTGCGCGAACGGATCCGGTTCGTGACGCCCGAGGAGGCCGGCGACGGACTGGCCGGCGCGTCGATCGTGATCTGCGCCTCGCTCGGCCAGGTCGTCCGGCCGACACACGCGATGGCGGCGGTCGCCTCCGGAGCGACGCCGGTCGTGAGCGATCTGCCGGCCTACGAGGAGATCGCCGGCGAGGGCGGGCTCTGCTTCGCCCCGGGGGATCACGAGATGCTGCGCGCGCAGCTCGAGCGCCTGCTGACCGACGAGGAACTCGCCACGCGACTCGCCGCGAAGCGGCCCGAGCCGCGCGACTGGGCGCAGGTGGCGGATTCCGCAGCAGCCGACTACGAGCGCCTGCTCGCACGGCGCCAGGACCCGGCCGGGAACCCGGCGCTGTGGAAGAAGCTGCAGAAGCGTCCGCTGATCGACGTCGACCTGCACATGCACACCGACCACTCGGGTGACTGCGCGACGCCGGTCGAGCACCTGCTCGCGACCGCGCGCGACCAGGGGATGGGCGCGATCGCGATCACCGACCACAACGAGGTGTCGGGAGCGTTCGAGGCGGCCGGCAAGGCCGCGGACTACGGCGTCAAGGTGATCGTCGCCGAGGAGGTCAAGACCGCGACGCAGGGAGAGGTGATCGGCCTCTTCCTCAAGAAGAAAATCCCGCGCGGGCTGACGCTGGCCGAGACCGTGGCCGAGATCAAGCGCCAAGGCGGCCTCGTCTACGTGCCGCATCCGTTCGACCGGATGCACGCCGTACCCGACTACGAGCACCTGCTGCCGATCGTCGAGGACATCGACGCGATCGAGATCTACAACCCGCGCGTCGCGATCGGCTCGTTCAACGAGGAGGCCGAGCGCTTCGCCGCCAAGTACCGGATCGTGCGCGGGGCCGGTTCGGACAGCCACGTCGCCGCCGGGCTCGGGACGGTGCGGATCCGGATGCACGACTTCGACGGACCCGAGGAGTTCCTGGAGTCGCTGCGCCATGCGGAGATCCACACCAAGTCCGGGACGCTGCTGTACGTGCAGGCGTTGAAGTTCCTCGAGACGGTTGCGACACCGCCCGCGGCGCGCAAGGCGCGCAAGGCGCGGCGGGTAAAGCGGGCCGAGCGCAGCCGCTGACCCGAAGGGCGTGTGCAGGCCGGTGCCGGTGGTTCATATCCGCGCAACCGGGGATGCAACCGGAGGACGACAGAATCGAGCCGTCGAAACCAGGGACCGTCGATGAGAGCCACCGATGACGAGATCCGTGAGAAGTACCTGGACCGCGCGATCCGCGAGCTGAACCTGCTCGCACACGCGGTCCAGGACTGCGACCGCTGCCCCCGCGGTGGGTTGATGCCGGTGCTCGGATCCGGCCATCCGCAGGCCGACATCATGCTCGTCAAGTCCGGGCCCCAGGGTGCCGAGGTCGAGGAGGGCGTCGCCTTCTACGGCCGCGCGGGCAACGCGCTGATGAAGGCGCTCAAGCGGCTCCAGATCGATCCGCTCTCGATCTACGGCACGGTCCTCGCCAAGTGCCCGTGCGGCGATCCCGATCTCGCTGACCCCGAGTGCGTCGCCCGCTTCGCCGAGGAGTTCGCGATCGTCCAGCCGAAGCTGCTCGTCGTGATGGGCGAGAGCGCGGCGCAGACGATCGACGAGCTGGCGCTGCCGATGGCCAAGCCGATCGCACGCGCCGAGGGTGTGCTCGCCCGGCTGACGCCGAGCTGCGAGGTCCTGCTGACCCCGGACATCGACGTATCGCTCGACGGCGATGCCGAGAAGCGCGCGTTCTGGTCGGCGTTCCGGGCGGTCGGCGAGTGGTGGACCGCCCACCCGCCGTACTAGCGAGGCGAGAGCCGTCGCATCTGGCGACGATCCATCGCTCGCGGCTTCAGTCGCGTGCTCGAGCACGCCCCTTCGCCACTCGCTCGGCTCCCCGCCACCTGCTCGGCTCTGACCTCGCTAGTGGCAGGTGAGAACGACCTTGCCGAGCTTCCCGCCTTCGCGGAAGTAGTCGTAGGCAGCCTGCGCTTCCTCCATCTGGAACGTCTTGGCGACCGGGATCTCGATCCGGCCATCGGCGACCGCGTCGAGCAGATCGTGCTCGACCGCGCGAGCGGTCAGCGCCTTCTGCTCGAGCGGACGGGCGCGGAGCGTCGATCCGAGCAGCCGCGCCCGCTTGGCGAGCAGCAGCGCGAGGTTGATCTCCGCCTTCGCCCCGGCGCCGATCCCGATCACCATGATCCGCCCGCCGGTCGCGAGCGCGAGCAGGTTCGGCTCGAGGTTGACCGCGCCGACCAGCTCGAGAATCACATCGAACGGTCCGTGATCGCCGAACTCGTCGGGTGACGCCACCGCGGACACCCCGAGCCTGCGCAGCTCGTCGGCATGAACGGCGTGCCGGGTGACGGCCACGACCTCGGCGCCGAGCAGCCGGCCGACCTGCACCGCCGCGGTCCCGACGCCGCCCGACGCGCCATGGACGAGCAGCCGGTCACCGTGGCGCAGGCCCGCCTGGGTGACGAGCGCGTCGTGCGCGGTCGTCAGCACCTCCGGCAGCCCGCCGGCCTGGGGCCAGTCGAGCCCGTCCGGCACCGGCATCAGCTGCCGCTCGTGGACGACGGCGAGCTCAGCCTGGCCACCACCGGCGACGATCGCCATCACGCGGTCGCCGGCTGCGAACCGCGAAGCGCCCGGGCCGGTCTCCTCGACCACACCGGCCAACTCCAGCCCCGGGATGTCCTGCGGCGCACCGGGAGGCGCCGGGTAGCGCCCGCGCAGCTGAAGCATGTCGGCACCGTTGAGCCCGGCTGCCCGGACGCGGACAAGCACCTCGCCGGACCCGGGCACGGGATCCGAGTGCTCGGTGACCTGAAGCTCTTCACCGACGATCGTCACGGCGCGCATCGCCGCAACGCTAGCGTCGGCTCAGCGCCCAGACACGCGGAAGCGCGCGCTGCGCCGGTCCGCCGGACCGGTGCTCACCGTGACGCGCCAGTCACCGCTCCGCGGCGTGCGTGTCCTCAGCGAGACCTTGCGCAGGCCCTCGACGGCCGCGACCGACCACGTCACCCGCTGCTGCCAACGGCAGCGGCCGGACTTGCAGGTTCGCCGTTCAAGCACGATCTTCACCGCCGCCGCCCCGGTCATCCGAAACGAGACGACGGCCTTGCTCGCCCTCGTCCGGGCGCTGCCGCGAACGGCGACGCCGACGACCTTTCCGCTCTTGGCCGACGGGGACGTTGCCGGCGCCGGCGGCTTGACGATCCGAGGTGCGTCCTCGGCGGCGGCTGCGACCGGAGTCTGTGCGGGTGGCGAAGGCGGCGGCGGTTGCGGCGCCGCGATCCGGTCCGCGGCTGCGAGCGCACCGGCCGCGTTGAGCCGTCCACCCGAGGACGACAGCGACTGGAGCGCCGCGGGACGGTCGACGCCCTCAACTATCGCGCGCCGAATCTGGCCGGCGTCGAGCGAGGGCTGCCGCGCGGCGACCAGTGCCGCGACACCGGACACCATCGGCGCCGCCATCGACGTGCCCGACTCGAGCGCGTAGCTGCCCTGCGGCCAGGTCGATGCGATGTCCTGACCGGGAGCGAAGAGGTCGACGTGCTTGCCGCCGAAGTCCGAGAACAGCGCCCGCCGGTCATCCGGTGTCGACGCGCCGACGCAGATGACGTTGTCGTAGTTGAGCGCACAGGGGAACTTCGGGATCAGGTCGAGGTTCAACCCGAGGTTGCCGGCAGCGACGACGAACAGCGTCTTCGGGTTGGCCCGGATCACGAGGTCCTCGGCCGCCGAGTAGGAGCCCGACCCGAATGACGCGTTGACGATCTTGACGCCATCGCCCGCCGCGTCGCTGAAGGCGGCGACCTCGTCGGATGTCGAGCCTGTCCCGTCGCCGTCGAGGATGCGAAGCGCGACCACCCGCGCCTCGGGAGCGACGCCGGCGATCCCCTTCCCGTTGCCGCTTCGCGCCGCGATCACGCCGGTCACGTGTGTGCCGTGGCCGTTGAAGTCGTACGGGTCGGCGTCGTCGTCCTCGTAGTCCCAGCCGGGCTCGAGTGCCCCGTCGAGGTCGGGATGGTCGTCATCGACGCCGGTGTCGGCGACGGCGACCGCCACATCGGCCCCGAGCGAATCACGCCACGCCGTGAAGACGTCGATGTCGGCGCCGGGCATGCTGACGCCCGACCACGCGAACACGCCTGGGTTGTCGAGCGCCCACTGGTACTTGAAGAGCGGATCGTCGGTCGCCGCAATCGAGATCGGACGATCGGGCTCGGCGACGACCACATCGGGATCCGAGCGGAGCTCCGCGAGGGCCGCCGCAGTGGAGATCCCCGGCCCCGGGCTCACGACCGCGACCTCGCCATCCTCGGTCATCACGAGCAGCCTCGACTGCTGGCCGGCTGTGGCCGCCACCGGGCCAGCGAGCAGCGCGGTCAACGCCGCGGCGAAGGTGATGAGAGTGACACGCGACACAGGAGGGACCTGGCCTGTATCGGCTTGTTCGCCCCCGTACTTGACCCGCGCTCAGGCTCGGTCGAAGACCGCGACGCACTCGACGTGCGGCGTCTGCGGGAACATGTCGACCGGCGTGACGGCGCCGAGCGAGTATCCGGCCTCCGCGAGCTGCGCCGCGTTCGGGGCCAGCGTCGTCGGGTTGCACGACACGTAGACAATGCGCTTGGGAGCCGCTTCGATGATCCGGCGGACGACCTTCTGCGAGAGCCCGGCACGCGGCGGGTCGACGATCACGACGTCGGGCCGACCGGCCTCCTCAACGAGATCGCGAAGGGCGAGCCGTGTGTCGCCGGCGAAGAAGCGCGCGTTCGAGATCTCGTTCGCGCGCGCGTTGTCGATCGCGTCGGCGATCGCCTCTTCGATCAGCTCGAGGCCCCAAACTTCACCGGCGCGCCCTGCCAGTGTCAGGCCGATCGTGCCGATCCCGCAGTAGAGGTCGAACAGGCGCTCCCAACCCTGCAGCGCGGCTGCCTCGCCGGTGATCGCGTAGAGGCGCTCGGCCATCTCGGTGTTGGTCTGGAAGAACGCCTCGGGCGAGAGCCGGAAGCGCAGGCCGCAGACCTCCTCGGCGATCTTGGCGCTGCCGGCGACCAGCTCGCTCTCGCCGCCCGCTGTCGTCTCGCCGAGCGAGTCGAGCTCGGTCACGACGAGGCTGTCGACCTCGACCGCCGCGGCGAGCGACTCCGTGTCGATGCCGCCGGCACCTGCAGCGATCACGAGCCGGAGCTGATGCTCGCCGGTTCGGCGGCCCTCGCGCATCACGACATGCCGGAGCACGCCGCTCCGGTCGCGCCGGTCGTGCGCGGCGTATCCCTGCTCGCGCGCCCAGGTCACGAGCGAACGACGGATCTCGTTGCCGCGCTCGGACTGGAGCATGCAGTCGTCGACGTGGACGATCTCGTGCCAGGAGCCGGGCGCGTGAAAGCCGCAACTGAGGCCGCCGTCCTCGTTCGTGCCGAACGAGAACTCGAGCTTGTTGCGGTAGCGCCACTGCTCTACGGCGGGGACGATCGGGTTCAAGGTGAAGCCGTCGAGCTTGCCGATCCGGCGCAGCGCGTCATCGACGTGCGCGGACTTGTGCTCGAGCTGGCGCTCGTACGGAAGCACCTGCCAGGCAGCGCCGGGGTGATCGGCAGCCGGCGCGATCCGGTCCGGGGAGGGCTCGACGACGTCGACCAGCCGCGCCTCTGCGTAGGCGCGCTTGCGTTTGCCGATCTTGGCCGTGACGCGGTCGCCGGGGATCGCGCCCTGGACGAAGACGACGTAGCCCTCCTCGGTCCGCGAGACGCCGGCGCCGCCGTGGGCGAGGGCGGTGACGCGGACGTCGACGAGGTCGCCGCGGGCCGGGCGGGTGAGCGCACCTCGTCGGTCCGCCATTTGGCGGCCCTCCTCGGTGTCGCTCGAAATCGGTCCGGAGCCTTCGGCCGGAGAGCCATCAGACGGGCTGCGCCCGTCTGTCCTGCCGGGGGGCGTTACAGGGGGCGTTACCGGATCAGCCATTCCAGCATCGCCTTCTGCGCGTGGCGGCGGTTCTCCGCCTGGTCCCAGATCCGCTGGCGGTCGCCGTAGAGCACCTCGGCGGCGATCTCCTCACCGGGGTGCGCGGGCAGGCAGTGCAGCGCGACCGCGCGGTCGTCGGCGGCGTCGAGCAGCGCGTCGTCGATCTGGTAGGGGGCGAGATCGGCGCGCCGCTGCTCGGCGGTCTCCTCGTCGCCCATCGACACCCAGACGTCGGTGTAGACAGCGTGCGCTCCGGCGACGGCCTCGCGGGGATCTGCGTACGCGGTCTCGCCGTCGAGGACGTATCCCTCCGGCGCTCCGAACGCCACCTCGATGCCGACTCGCCGGCACATCGACGCGAGCGACCGCGCGACGTTGTTGTTCGCGTCGCCGACGTAGGCGACCTTGAGCCCGTCGAGCCGTCCGAACTCCTCGCGCAGCGTCAACAGGTCAGCGAGCGCCTGGCACGGGTGGTAGCGCTCGGTCAGCATGTTGAAGACCGGCAGCTGGTCCTCGGAGGCGAGTTCGGTCAGCTCGGAATCGGCGTGGGTACGGATGCCGACCGCTGTCACGTGCCGCCCGAGAACGCGCGCGGTGTCGCGGAGCGACTCGCCGCGGCCGAGCTGGAGATCGACCGGGTTCAGCAGCATCGGCCGGCCGCCGAGCTCGGTGATCCCAACCTCGAAGGAGATCCTCGTCCGGGTCGATGGCTTCTGGAAGATCAGCGCGACGGTGCGCGCCGCGAGCGCCTGTGAGCCGAACGGGTCGCCCTTGAGCACGACGGCGCGGGACACGATCTGCTCGATCGCGTCCTCGGAGAGTTCGTCGCCGGTTAGGAGATGTCGCATCGGACTGGTGCGGCGGGTGCCGCGGGACGCGCAAGGATACGCCCCGTGCACGTGCTCACCTGGAACCTCTTCCACGGCCGTGCGGTTCCCGAGCAGCCGCGTTCGCTGTCCGGCGATTTCGTGGCGGCTCTGCGCGAGCTCGAATGGTCGGTCGCGCTGCTGCAGGAGGCTCCGCCCTGGTGGGCCGGGCATCTTGCTGCGGCATGCGGCTCGGATGTGCGCTCCGTGTTGACGTCCCGCAACTGGCTGCCGGGCTGGCGCCGGGCGATCGCCGGCCGCAGGCCCGACCTGCTCAAGTCGAACGGCGGCGGCTCGAACGTGATCCTCGTGCGCCCTCCCGCTGGGACGATCACCGCGCACGCATCGAAGCGCCTACGGCTGCGACCGGAGCGACGCGTGCTCCACGCCGTCCGCCTCGGCGGGGGTGCCTTCGACGGCGTCTGGATCGGCAACGTCCACGCCCAGGTTCGCCCGCACGAGCTGACCCGCGCCGACCTGGCGCTCGCCGGCGGATCGCTGCTGCGCTGGTCGGCCGGGGGGCCGGCGCTGCTCGCCGGCGACCTCAACGTCCCCGACCCGCAGGTCGACGGCTTCGCCGATGCCGGCGGCCACCACGTCGACCGTTTCCTCGTCCACGGCGCACTGTCGATCCCGACGATCGAAGTGCTCGAACGCCCCGGCGACCTGTCCGATCACAAGCCGGTGATGGCCTGGGTCGAGCGCTCCGAGCTCTGAACACCAATCTGAACGGCGGTGGACTCAGTCGACGAAGCGGATCGTGAGCGGGTAGCGGTACTCCTCGCCGTTGTTCGCCTTGATGGCGGCGAGAATCACGAGCACGAACCACGCGACGCCCGCGGCGATCGCGAGCGGGATCAGCAACAGGCCGACGACGAAGATGATCAGCAAGACGAGGATGAACCCGCCGACGATGCCGTAGATCGTCACCGACAGGTTGAAGTTCAGCGCCTCGGCCGCATGCCGCCTGACGAAAGGGTCGTCGCGCTTGAGCAGGTAGACGACGAGCGGACCGATGAAGACGAACCCGACGACGAGCGCGATCAGCGCGGAGAGATGGGCCAGCACCGCCCAGCCGGTCGAGTTCGCGCCGGTGGCCGGGACCGGGCCCGAGGGCGCAAGCGCATCGGTCCAGCTCGCGCCGTCCCAGTAGCGCTGCTGCGGCGAGCCGCTGGGGTCCGGGTACCAACCGGGCGGGGTCTGTGGCGGAACCTGGGACATGGGTGCGAGCCTACGCGTTCAGCGGCCCGGCAGGCGCAGGCCGAAGCCGCGGAGCACCATCAACGCCCGGTCGGCGGCGCCGCCGCGAGCGGGCAGGATGCCGAGCTGAACGGCAAGCGCATAGGCGTCGAGGAAGGCGCGAATCCGCCAGAGCCTCGTCCGGCCCGGGTCGAGCTCGCAATAGAGGACCATGTGCGTGTCGAACGTGCGGCCGGTGGCGGGGAGGTGGCCGGCGGTGCCGGTGTGGGTGCCGGTGATGCGTAACGGGGCGCTGACGATGCGGCCGCCGGTCAGTCGCGGGCCGGCCGGCTCGACCTTCGCGTCCGGCGCGGCGACCCAGAGCTGCGAGACGTGGTCGGCGAGCGGGCCGATGCCGCGAACCGGCAAGTCGCTGAAAGGGTCCTCGTAGTGGACGTCGACCGCGCAGATCTCCTCGAACGGCCTCCGGTCTCGGCCGGTCAGCGCCTGTTGGAAGCGCTCGACGAGATCATCCGGCTTTGCGCTCATCAGCAGCCGGGGACCGGCGCCGCCGGATCGGACGGGTGGGATCCGAACTCGGCGATGCCCTCGTCGGTCGTCGACGCGGCGGCATAGTGGCGCTGGGCGATCCGGCCGGCGTGGCGGGCGGTGTGACCGGCGTCGACGGCGAGCGCGATCGCGCGCGCCATCGCGACCGGGTCCTCGGCGCGGGAGATCGCGCTCGCGCAGAGGACGGCGTCACAGCCGAGCTCCATCGCCAATGCGGCATCGGAGGCCGTGCCGACTCCGGCGTCGAGAATCACCGGCAGCTCGGTCTGCTCGCGGATGATCTTGAGGTTGTACGGGTTGTTGATGCCCATGCCTGAGCCGATCGGCGAGCCGAGCGGCATCACCGCCGCGCAGCCGGCGTCGGCGAGGCGACGGGCGAGGATCGGGTCGTCGGTTGTGTACGGGAGGACGACGAAGCCGTCCGCGACGAGCTGCTCGGCGGCGCTGACCAGCTCGACGGCGTCGGGCAGCAGCGTCCGGTCGTCGCCGATCACCTCGAGCTTGACCCAGTCGGTGTCGAACGCCTCACGCGCGAGCTGCGCGGTGAGGACGGCGTCGCGGGCGGTGTAACAGCCGGCGGTGTTCGGCAGCAGCCGGACACCGCAATCGTCGAGCACGTCGACGAGGCTGCCGCGTTGCCCGGGGTCAATCCGACGTAGCGCGACGGTGACCATCTCGGTGCCGCTGGCGCGGATCGCGTCGGCGAGCGTCTCGAGCCGCGGGAACCCGCCGGTGCCGAGGATCAGGCGGGTCGTGAAGGTCGTGCCGGCGATCGTGAGGGGAGTCGGGCCGCTCATGACGAATCAAGTGTCGCAGGGTGGGGTGTAACGGCCGCCAGGCAATAGCGTACTTGCGATACATGGGCTGGAAGAACGACACCACCGCCGAGGCGCCCCAAGTCGGCGGAGCGCTGGCCAGAGCGCTCGTCGTGATCGTCGCCGGGCTGGTCGCGATGGTCGTCGCCGGGCTGATCTGGAACCAGGTCCGGCTGGCACGCGACACCGACAAGCTCAAGGCCCTGAAGAGCGAGCCGATCGCCTCGTTCGCTCCTCCCGGCTTCAGGCGTGAGACCAGCGACGAACGCGACGATCACACCGTCTGGTACGGCGACAACAGCGAAATCGACGATCCACGCGTGTACCTCCACGTGATTTACCGGAGACCTGGCGCCAGCCCTGAGCAGCTCGACGCTGCGGTCCAGGCCGTCACCGACGAGGCCCGCCGCCAGGGCTTCACGGGCGAGCTCGCAGGCTACGGATACACGCTGAGCAAGCCGGTCGGCAAGGAGTGGCACGCGTTCACGAGCCTCGACGGCAGGACCAAGGGCTACAACAAGATCGTCGCGGATCTCAAGGTGGAGCCGGACGGCACCGACGGAGTGCAGGTGTCGCTCGACTACAACGGCTCGGTCACGGAGACCTCGCGTCGATGACGTTCGGCCGGCTCCTGCGCGAGTGGCGCTTCTGGGCCGGGACGATCGCCGCCGTCGCGATCGGCGGCGTCGCGACTGCGGCCGCCGCCGATCGCTTTGACGAGCGTGCGCTCGCGCTCGCGATCCCGCTGCTGTCGGTCCTGCTGTTGATCCCGCTGGCGACCGTGATCGATCTCCGTTGGCGCGCCTGGCCGACGGCGCTTGCTCGTCGCCGGCGCGCACCTCGCCTGCTGGTGGCTGTTGACCGCCGGGTTCCTCGGTTGGACCGACGCCGAGTGGCTCGATGGTCGGGGCTTCTCGGCGGGATCCCCCGGCGCGGTGTCGACCGCTCTGGCGGTGGTCTGCTGCCTCAGCGCAGTCCCGCTGACCGCATCGACGCTGCTCGCCCCGGGCCTGACTCTGACGTCCGGCGACGAGAACCCTGTCAGCGTCGCCCGCCGCCTGATCGGAATGCCGCTGCGCGTCGCCGGAGGCTTGATCTCACTCCTGATCGCCGTCTCGATCGGCGCGGTCGTCGCGACGTACGGGGCGATCCTGATCGTGTTCCTGGGCGGCGGCCCGGTCGGCCTTGCCATCGCCCTGGTGATCGCGGTCGCCGGGGTGGCCGGAGTCGGCGCGTTCATCGCAACCAGCCTCGTGTGGCTGGCCGAGCAGCGGCCGGACACACGTCTCGCGCCGGTGCGCGTCGTGATCGCCGGCGTACTCCTGGCGGTGGCAGCGGCCGGGGTCGCAACCGGCAGGAGCCTCGACTACACCGAGATCAACGGGCCGCTGACCCAGGTCGAGCAAGACCCGATGACCTCGTTCTCGCCGGCGGGCGGCCGGCTGAAGTCCGAGATCCGAACCAAGCGCAAGGCCGGCGGCGGCGCCGTGATCGACCGCGCCGGGACGATGTACGAGCGTAAGGCGATGGTGCTCCGGTCGTTCCTGGTTGGAAGGGACGCGAGCCCTGCTGCTGCAGAGGCGGCCCAAGCCGCGCGCGCCGCCGGCTGGACGCTGACCGAAGAGGACGACCCCTACAGCAGCGCGATCGAGTTCACCGGCGCACGCATCCAGGACGGCACTGCCATGAAGCTCTCGATCACCGGCAGCGGCCCGCTCCAGTGCCCGTTGAGCGACCCGAACCCTCTCTGCCATAGCGGGGAGCTGCGTGTGGAGGTGAGCGCCGATTGGGAGCTCGAGCCGGAGGCCAAGGAGCTGGCGAGCGACCCGATGGCGACGTTCATCCCGCCTGGCACGACGGCGGGCCGCTCGGACACCTACCCCACCAACCTCACGCGTGAGTACTACGTACCGAAACCCGCGAGCGACCAGGCTGTGATCGACGCCGCCGCCGCCACAGCCGCGGCCGCGCAGACGAACGGATGGACGCAGACCGTAACCGGCGCGAACCTCTGGGTCGGCGAGAAGCGGGACGGCGACCAGCTGCTGCGACTTCGGATCGACACCGACCTGCTCGTCGGTGCGAGCGGCACCTACGTCGACGACAAGGCGGGGTTCGTGAAGGTGCTGATCATGAAGGTCGACCGCTAGCAACTCGCCCATTCACAGGAAGCTCGCAGACGTTTATTTCGTCCGATGCGCCTATCTTCGTGGCGCCGGACTCTGATCTTCACGAGGCGTTCGGTGCGGGCACGATCGACACCGGTGCGACCGACGGCTTCTCAGGGAGCACCGACGTCGACGGGATGCCGCGTCTGATCAACAACGTCGACAAGGGCGCTGCCGGGTTCTTCGCGCCTACGGTCGGCGCGGTATCCGCCGGCGCCGGGCCGACGTTCACCGCCAGCGTGACACCGAACGGATTCACGACCACGGTCGCCTTCGAGTTCGGAGCGACGACCGCCTACGGGTCGATCGCCACGGCCGGCGACCTGCCGGCTGACTCGGTCGCGCACGCGGTGAGCGTCGTGCCGCCCGGCCTCGGTCCATTCGCCGACCAGCACTTCCGAGTGCGTGCGAGCCAGGGCACCGTCAACTACACACGCACCGTGACTTCGGACGACGGCTTCTACGCCGGGCTCCCGGTGCCGGCACCCGGCGGCGGCGAGAGTGCAGCCGCCGCAGGCTCGGCCACCCCGGCCGCAGTCGGCGTCGACAAGCGCTGCAAGGTGCCGAACCTCAAGGGCCTCACGCGGACCGGCGCACGCAAGCGCCTCGCGGGCGCCGGCTGCGCGATCGGGAAGGTCAGGGGCCGGTCCGGAGGCCGCGTCAAGAGCCAGACGAAGAAGGCGGGCACGAACGTCGCGGCCGGCACGAAGGTCGGCATCACGCTCGCCAAGAAGACGAAGGCCAAGAAGCGCGCCAAGCGCTGAGCCTTCTTGGGGTTCAGCCACCCTGGACGGCGGTCAGCACCTCGACCTGCTCGCCGCCCGCGAGCGTGTGCGCCGCCCACTCGCTTCGGGGCACGACCGCGCCGTCGACGGCGACGGCGACCCCGCGCTCGGGCGCGGCGATCGCGACGAGCAGATCGGCGACCGTCACCGGCGGCTCGACCGCTGACCGCTCACCGTTGACGACGAGCGTCACGCGCCGACCTCGCTGCCGGTCAGCAGCGCGACCGCGCGCTCGGCGGCGACCGGCGCCATCAGGATGCCGCCGCGGTAGTGGCCGGTCGCCCAGACGACGCGCGGGTCGCGCTCGTCGGTGGCGACGATCGGCACGTTGCCCGGCGTACCGGGGCGGAAGCCGACGACCAGCTCCTCGATCTCCAGCTCGAGCACCCCGGGCACGATCTCGGCCGCGTCGCGCAGCAGGTCGTGGACGGCGACGACGGTCGAGGCGGCGTCGAACCCCTTCTCCTCGGCGGTCGCGCCGAGGAAGTAGCGGCCGTCCCCACGCGGAACGAGATACCCCGGCGTCGGGACCGCCCAGCGCAGCACGCGATCGACGAGGCCGGGGCCGTTCGGGTCGCGAAGCATCAGCGCCTGGCCCTTGACCGGGCGCACCGGCTCGCCTGACCAGGGGCCTCTGGCATTGACGACGAACCTCGCATCAAGGGCAGCAAGATCGTCGACTCTGCAGCCGAAGCGCAGCTCGACGCCGGCCGCACGGCAGGCGCCGGTCAACGCCTGGACCACCGCCCGAGGATCTACGGCGTGGTCGTCGCGCAGCGCCACCGCGCCACGGAGCCGAGGCGTGAGCCCGGGCTCCTCGGTCCGCGCCTGCGAGCCAAGCAGCAGCTCGACGCCGAGCCCGAGCCGCTCACGCAACCCGCGCTCGCGCTCGGCCCACGAGAGCTCGTCGGGATCGCGTGCGACGAGCAACGTGCCGCACTCGCGGTAGCCGACCTCGGCGCCGGACGCCGCCTCCAGCTCGCGCGCGAACGCCGGCCACGCGGCCGCCCCGGCCTGCCCGAGCGCAAGCAGCTCGGGCTCCTGGGCGTCGGCCTCGGCGACCGGCGCCAGCATCCCGCCCGCCGCCTGCGAGGCGCCGCGGCCGGCCTCGGCCTCGCGTTCGTAGAGCGCCACCGACATCCCGGCCTGCGCCGCCCGCCAGGCGACGCTCAGGCCGATCACGCCTGCGCCGACGACGGCGACATCCGGGCGCCCGCTCACGCCCCGAGCGTACCCCGCCGGCCGACCCCGCCATCGATGGTCATGAGATCGCGCATATCGCGCGATCTCATGACCATCGATGCAGCGGACCGCCAACCCCGCCGCACTCAAAGACGTTTCTGCCCGCCAACGGGCAGAAATGCACCACATGCGCCCCGCACGTCCCTACACTGCGCCCGTGCCCGAGCCAGCGCTCTCTGACCTCACCGCCCGCGTGACGCAGACGACCGGCGTCAGCGAGCACGACGCCGCTCGCGTCATCAGCGAGGTGCTCGACCATCTCGCCGAACCGGTGGAGGCGTATGTCGTCCGCAGACACCGCGAGCTGCACGCCCACGGCACCAAGAACGACAGGATCTGGCCGGCGCTGGCAGAAGAGATCAGCCAGCGGCGCTTCCCGGCGCGCCCGCTGAGCCACAGGCAGCTGCGCCGGATCGTCTACGGCTAGGAGCCAAGCCATGTGCGGAATCATCGGATACGTCGGCACCCGCGAGGTCACCCCCGTCCTGCTCGAGGGTCTGCGCCGGCTCGAGTACCGCGGCTACGACTCGGCCGGACTCGCCGTGCCGTCCCGCAAGAAGGCCAAGCGCGTCCGCGTCGCCGGGCGCGTCCGCGACCTCACCGAGGCCGTCGGGCGCGAGCTGAACGGGGCCGCGGGCGGCGGCACCGGGATCGCCCACACGCGCTGGGCGACCCACGGCGCCGTGACCGAGACGAACTGCCACCCGCACACCGACACGAGCGGCCGGATCGCCGTCGTCCACAACGGCATCATCGAGAACGCCGACCAGATCCGCGCCGGGCTCGAGGCCCGTGGGATCAAGATGGCGACCGAGACCGACACCGAGGTCCTGGCGCACCGCATCGCCGAGGAGCTCGCGACCGATGGGCGCACGCTCGAGGACGCGACCAGGATCGTGCTCAGGCGCGTGGAGGGCACCTACGGCCTCGTCGTGCTCGACGCCCAGCAGCCAGACCAGCTCGTCGTCGCCCGCAACGGCTCGCCGGTCCTGCTCGGCGTCGGCAACGGTGAGATGTTCGTCGCCTCCGACGCCGGCGCGATCGTCCACCACACGCAGCAGGTGGTCTACCTCGAGGACGGCGAGATCGCCACGATCGAGCCGAGCGGCTATCGCACGTCGACGCTCGCCGCCGTACCGACCCAGAACGACCCGGTCGAGATCGAGGAGGACACCGGCGACTGGGACCTCCAGGGCTTCGACGACTACATGGCCCAGGAGATCCACGCGCAGCCGGCCGCCGTCCGCCGCGCGCTCGGCGGCCGCCTCGATGAGCGCTGGTCGACCGCCCGCCTCGGCGGCATCAACTTCGAGCCGCGCGAGCTGCGGGCGCTGCGCCGGATCACCTTCCTAGGCTGCGGCTCGGCCTACTACGCCGGCGAGGCCGGCGCGCTGATGATCGAGGAGATCGCGCGGATCCCGTCCGACGCCCAGCCGGCCTCCGAGTTCCGTTATCGCAACCCGATCGTCGACCCCGAGACCCTGTACGTCGCCGTCAGCCAATCGGGCGAGACGAGCGACACGCTGTTCGCCGTCGAGGAGCTGCAGCGCAAGGGCGCGCAGGTGATCGGCGTCGTCAACGTCGTCGGCTCGGCGATCGGCCGCGCCTGCGGGCAGGGCGTCTTCCTCCACGCCGGCCCCGAGATCTCGGTCGCGTCGACGAAGGCGCTGACGAACATGACGGTCACCTTCGCAATGCTCGGCGTGATGCTCGGCCGCATCCGTGACCTGTCACCGAACGACGGCCGCAGGCTCGTCGAGGCGCTCGCCGAGATCCCCGAGCAGATCGAGCAGATCCTCGCGACCGAGCCGGAGATCGTCGAGATTGCCGAGCGCTACTGCAACGCCGACCACATGTTCTTCATCGGTCGCGTCCGCGGCTGGCCGGCCGCGCGCGAGGGGGCACAGAAGCTGAAGGAGGTCTCCTACATCCATGCGGAGGCCTACCCCGGCTCGGAGCTCAAGCACGGCCCGCTCGCCCTGATCGACTCCGAGATGCCGTCAGTCGTCCTGATCCCCGACGACGAGCACGTCAACAAGAACATCTCGACCGTCGAGCAGATCCAGGCGCGCGGCGGGCCGGTGATCGTCGTGACGAACGCCGACCTACCCGAGAGCCTCACGCCCGACGCGGTGATGCGCGTACCGAAGACCGAGCCCGAGCTGAACTCGATCCTCCTGACCGTGCCGCTTCAGCTCTTCGCCTATCACTGCTCGAAGATGCTCGGCCGCGACATCGATAAGCCGCGCAACCTCGCCAAATCGGTCACAGTCGAATAGCCGCCTCACCGGCCTACAGCCGCTGAAGCGCCGTGGCTTTCAGTCGGCGGCCGGCGGATCCTTCTTCGACAGCTTCTTCTTGACGCCGAGGATGCGGGCGAAGATGCCGACGAACGGAAGCAGCAGGATCACGCCGAAGATCGCGCCGATGACCCCGCCCCAGTCGAAGATGTCGTCATCGCCGATGCCAAGGCCCTTGGTGAAGATCCAGAAGCCGAGCAGCGATCCGACCACGCCGAGAACGAGGGAGAGCAGCCACGACTTCGGGCCGCTCAGCTCACTCCACATGTCGGGGACGAGCATCCTCCCTACGATCCCGGCGAACAGCGCCATCAGCAGTCCTGCGATCAGTGCTCCGAGCATGACGCGATCCTAGACGCCGCGCTCTGAGAAGAGCAACATGTGACAGCGCGATGACCCGACTCGCCGACAGCCGCCTCTACTTCGTCTCCGGGGACCGCCCCGGTAACCGATCGCTGGGCGACGTGCTCAGGCCGGCGATCGCCGGCGGCGTCGACTGCTTCCAGTTGCGGATGAAGAACGCCACTGACGACGAGGTGCTGCGGGCCGCAGACGACGCCCGGAAGATCTGCTCGGAGGGCGATATCCCGTTTGTGCTCAACGACCGCCCGGATCTCGCCGCGCGCTGTGGCGCGGACGGGTTCCACCTGGGCCAGGAGGACATGGCGATCACGGCCGGCCGCGAACAGGCGCCCGATCTCCTGGCCGGCCGCTCGACGCACTCCCCGGACCAGATCGCCGCGGCGATCGAGGAGCGCGCCGATTACTTCGCCGTCGGGCCCGTCTACCTCACGCCGACCAAGCCCGGCCGGCCGTCGGTCGGCCTCGGCCTGATCCAGCACGCCGCGACCGTGAGCACCGAGATCCCCTGGTTCGCTATCGGCGGGATCGACCTCGGCACGATCTCGGCCGTCGCCGACGCCGGCGCCCGGCGTGCGGTCGTCGTGCGCGCCGTCGCCGAGGCAGCCGAACCGGAGTGCGCCGCACGAACGCTGCGCGCTGCGCTTGACTGAGCGGCGATGAGCGAAGAGTCCGGCGCGCGAAAGCGACCCACGAGCGAGGAGCGCAACGCGCTCGTACGGGCGGACATCGAGCCGCTCGCGCCGGACGAGCGGCCGCCGGCACTGATCGTCGCCGCACTGGTGTGTGTGTTGCTGGCCGCGGGCAACCTGATCACGATGGCCGCCGGCGTCGAGGTCAGCGGTGAGCAGAACCCCGTCGGCCGGTCGGTCGTGCTCGCCTTCGCGCTCTCGCTGCTCGCGGGCGGGATCTGGTCGCGCTCCCCGGTCGCGCTGCTGATCTTCCAGGCGTTGCTGATCGTCACGATCCTGTTCGGCTTCTTCGGAATCCTCTCGGCGGCCAACGCCGCGGCGCTGATCGCGAGCACGCTCGTGATGCTGCTCGCCGGCACGCTGTTCTGGAAGCTGATCCGCGTGCTCGCCCGGATACAAGCTCCTGAGCGCATCTAGATACGCTCAGGCCCATGGCTGACACCTTCGACTGCATCGTCATCGGCTCAGGCCCCGGCGGCTACGTCGCGGCGATCCGGGCGGCGCAGCTCGGTATGACGACCGCGGTCGTCGAGCGCGAGCAGACCGTCGGCGGGCGCTGCCTCAACTACGCCTGCATCCCGGCGAAGGCGGTCCTGCGTTGCGCTGACGCGATCAGCGAGATCGAGCACGCGAGCGAGTTCGGCATCATAGTCGGAGCGCCGAGCGTCGACTTCGGCGCCGTCAGCGAGCGCCGCCGCAAGGTCATCGGCACACTGACCGGTGGCGTCGCCGGCCTGCTGAAGAAGAACAAGGTCGAGGTGATCGTCGGCGAAGGGGCACTGACGGCGGCGGGCGATGTGCAGGTCGACGGCCGCACCCTGACCGCGACCAAGGCCGTGATCCTCGCGACCGGCTCGGTCAAGCGGCCGCTCCCCGGCACCGAGTTCGGCGGCCGCGTGATCGGCACCGAGGAGGCCTGGCAGCTCGACGAGCTGCCGAAGTCTCTCGTCGTCGCCGGCGCCGGCGCGTCCGGCTCTGAGATCGCGTCGGCCTACGCGCGCTTCGGCGTCGAGGTGACGCTGTTCGAGGGCCTCGACCGCGTCGTCCCCGGTGAGGACGCCGACATCTCCAAGGTCGTCGCCCGCGGCTTCAAGAAGCAGGGGATCGAGGTCCACACCTCGACCTTCGTCGAGAACGTGAAGACCGCCGAGGACAAGGTCACCTTCAGCCACGGCGAGACCCACGCCGACGCCGACTGGTTCGTGATCGCCACCGGCCGCGCTCCGGACGTCGCCGGGCTCGGACTCGACGTCGCCGGCGTCGAGCTCGACGAGCGCGGCCTGATCAAGGTCGACGGCCGGATGCGGACCAGCGCGCAGAAGATCTACGCGATCGGCGATCTCGTCCCCGGACCGGCGCTCGCCCACAAGTCCTCCGACGAGGGCGTGATCGCGGTCGAGGACGCCGCCGGCATGGCGACCCACCCGATCAGCTACGTCGACATCCCGCGCGCGACGTTCTGCTCGCCGAACGTCGCGTCGTTCGGACTCACCGAGGAACAGGCGCGCGAGGCCGGCCACGACGTCGTCGTCGGCAAGGTCCCCTATGGGGCGGTCGGCGCACCGATCGTCTACGGCGACAACGCCGGCACGATCAAGATCGTCGGCGACAAGAAGTACGGCGAGCTGCTCGGCGGCCACATCGTCGGCGCGAAGGCGACCGAGCTGATCCAGGAGCTCGTAAACGTCAAGGCGCTCGAGGGCGGCTACCCCGAGGTCGCGCGAATGATCCACGGCCACCCGACGTTCTCCGAGGCCGTGATGGAGGCCGCACGCGCGGCCGACGGCTGGCTGATCCATGGCTGAGCGGCTGTTGCGCTTCGCATCTCGCGACGATGCAGTCGCCCGGCGCTCCGCGCCGGGCTGAAGGACGAAGGCTCTGCCTTCGTCCAATGATCGGGCAAGGCCCGCGACCTGCTTTGCGCAACGGCCGCTCAGGGCGTCGGTGGGTAGCCTGATCGCCCGGTGACACATCCGACCTTCTACTTCTCCTTCGACGGGCCCGAGTCGTACCTGGCGGCTGAGCGGGTGCTGCAGATTGTCGGTG
The DNA here is from genome assembly GCA_037045385.1 of Baekduia sp. Taxonomy (GTDB): domain Bacteria; phylum Actinomycetota; class Thermoleophilia; order Solirubrobacterales; family Solirubrobacteraceae; genus Baekduia. Next base: position 216,397 of record JBAOHN010000008.1, read on the forward strand.
GGCCGTGCGAGTGGGTGCCGGTCCGGCCGCAGACCGACTCGTCGGCGCACCGCTGCGCGGAGGAGCGAGAGATCGAGCGGGAGCGGGTCGAGCTGATCGCCGCCGATCGCGGGCTCCAGCCGGTCGTCTGGCCGCCGGAGTTCGACCAGGAGCGCGTGCTGCTCGCGGCGACGTTCGCCAAGTCGATCGGCCGCACCGTCGCGTTCGCGCTCGCGGCGCTGCGCCAGGCGTATGCCGGCGGCGCCGACCTCTCCGACGACGACACGATCCTGATCGCCGCGGCAGCATGCGAGATGCATCCGCGCGCGGTGCTGACGGCCCTCGAACGGCCCGGCATCGCCACCATGCTCGACGAGGCGAGCGCGCAGGCGGCCGAGTGCGGCCTCCGCTCGACGCCGGCCGTCCGGCTCCCTGACGGCTCGCTGCTCGAAGGCGACGCGGCGCTCGACGAGGTGCCGGCCTGATGCCCGCGACCGCGCGCAGCCGTTACGAGCTGATCGTCACGAACCGGTCGATCGAGATCGTCGACCACACGAGCGCAGAGGCCGTCCTGTTCTGGGACTGCACACGGACCCAACTGCGACGGATGCGCGAGGCGATCATCGCCGACCTCGACCGGCTCTCCCCCGATGACTTCCTCCACGAATGGGCCTCGATCGAACCGACGGACTTCGCGTGATTGGTGCTCCCCGCCAATCACGTCCACGGAAGCGGCGCAGCCGCTTCCGTGGACGGGAGAGCTTCCGACCAACGCCATGACATGAGCGCCACAGAGACCGCAAAGGGAACCACCGGCACCAACGAACCGTCGGCCGCGCTGAAGCGCCAGGGGCGGCGCGCGGCCGAAGCAAAGGCGACGGTGCCGGCGACGAGCTGCACGATCGTTCTCGACCGGCCTGTCGCCGCGCCGGGCACGCTGATCGCGGCTCTCGCCTCCTCGCTGCGCGAGCATCCCGAGGCGAACGCCTCCTACCGGGACGCCGAGATCGAGCGCCACAGCCGCGTCAACGCCGGCGTTCTCGTGCCCGACGGCGATGGGACGGCGCTCGTGACGATCTTCGACGCGGACACGAAAGAGGCGTCTGCGATCGACGCGGAGTTGGCGGTGCTGGCCGCTCGTGTCGCCAGTGGTGAGATCACGAGCCCAGAGACCAGCGGAGCGACCTGCTCGGTCACCGACCTGTCCGGTTCGGGCCTTGCGTCCGCAACGGCGGTGCTGGTCCCGCCGCACGCGATCGCCCTCGCCGCGGCCGGCGGATCGCTGACCCTGACCTACGACCTCCGTCTGCTGTCGCCGTTCACCGCGGCGACGTTCCTGGGGGCGGTCGCCCGGCACGCCGGGCCATCGACCTAGACTCGGTCGCCTGAAGGCGATCGAACTCGGCACGGTTCCCTACCGCGAAGCGCTGACGCGTCAACACGAGCTGCGCGAGCAACGCCGCGCCGGCGAGATCGGCGACACCGTCCTCTGCCTCGAGCACGCGCCGGTCTACACCCGCGGCCGACGCTCGGAACCGGGCGAGCTGCCGATGGGCGCCGGCTGGTATGCCGAACGCGGAATCGAGATCGTCGACGTCGACCGCGGTGGCAAGATCACCTACCACGGGCCGGGCCAGCTCGTCATGTATCCGATCTGCGCGGTCACCGACGTGAAGGCGTTCGTCTGCAGACTCGAGAACGCGATCGTGACCGCGCTTGCCGCGGAGGGAATCGAGGCGCGTGGCCGCTCACGCGAGGGGATCGAGTTCACCGGCGCATGGGTCGAAGATCGCAAGATCGGTCAGATCGGACTGCACGTCTCGCGCGGGATCACCACGCACGGCCTCTCGCTGAACGTCGACTGCGATCTCGAGCCGTTCAGCTGGATCGTGCCCTGTGGCCTACCCGATGCGAAGGTCACGTCGATCGCTGCCGAACGCGGCGAAGCGGACCTACCGCGCGTCCGTGACGCACTGCTGCGAGCGCTGTGACCGGTGACGCACAAGCCCCGAGTTAGGGTGCCCTACAATTTTGCCGCGGGTGCCTCAGACGGCGACACAGATCAAGGTCAAGAAGACCTGCTGCAAGGACGGGCCGCGGTGCAAGCGCTGTCCCGCCGTCTGGAAGAAGCTCGCCAAGGCCGGCTACGCCGAACGCACCGGCAAGCGCACGTTCGTCGTGATCGACGTCGTGCCGAAGCGGGCGCTTCGCGCCGCGCGCGCCCGCTGAGCGCGTAGCCTGACGGACGATGGCCGAGGCGCCGCCCCGCACGCTCCAGACCCGCTCCCGCGCGAACCCCGGCGGGATGGACGTGCATGAGGTGATCGGCACCGACGTCCTGCCGTTCCGGCATCGCAAGCCCGCCTGGTTCAAGGTGCCGATGCCCGGCGGCGCGAGCTACCGCGACCTGCGCGGCGCGATCGAGGACGAGGATCTCCACACGGTCTGCCAGGAGGCCGCGTGCCCGAACATCGGCGAGTGCTGGGAGCGCGGGACCGCCACGTTCATGATCCTCGGTGACACCTGCACCCGCCGCTGCGGCTTCTGCAACGTCAAGACCGGCAAGCCGACGTGGAACGACCCGCTCGAGCCGGCCCGCGTCGCCAGGCAGGTCGCCCGGCTCGGCCTCCGGCACGCGGTGATCACGAGCGTCGACCGCGACGACCTGCCGGACAAGGGCGCCGGCGCATTCGTCGGCACGATCCGGCAGGTCCGCGCGCAGGCGCCGCGCTGCAAGGTCGAGGTCCTGACGCCGGACTTCCAGGGCCTCGAGATGCCGATCGCGAGGGTGATCGACGCGCGGCCCGACGTCTTCAACCACAACTGCGAGGTCGCGCCGAGGCTCTACCCGGTCGCGCGCCGCGGGTCGACCTGGAAGCGCTCGCTGCGGGTCCTGCGGACGGCCAAGGAGATGGGCGGCGACGAGGTTGCGACCAAGTCCGGGCTAATGGTCGGCCTCGGCGAGAGCTACGAGGAGATGGTCGACGCGCTCGGGCAGCTGCGCGAGCACGACGTGCAGATCATCACCGTCGGCCAGTACCTGCGGCCGACCGAGCGGCACCTGCCGATCGTCCGTTATTGGCACCCCGAGGAGTTCGACCGGCTCGCAGCCGAGGGGATGGCGATGGGGTTCGACCACGTCGCGGCCGGGCCGCTCGTGCGATCGAGCTACCACGCCGACGAGCACGTCCCCCAGACCGAGCCCGGCACCGGCCCGCGCGCCGCCTGACCGACCGGCGAGATGTTCCCGCTCAAGGACGATCTCCCGACGTCACGCTTCCCGGCGGTGACCGTCGCGCTGATTGTGATCAACGTGATCGCGTACTTCGTCTGGCAGCACGGCGGGATCACGAGCGGCCCGGATGAGGCGCAGATGTTGACCTGGGGCTGGATCCCATGGGAGCTCCAGCACGCCGGTGAGCAGTGCTCGGCCGCCGGCGACCAGATCACATGCAGCAGCCAGATCGCCGGCGAGCCCGTCGCCCTGACGGCGCTGACCTCGATGTTCATGCACGGGTCGGTCTTTCACCTCGGCGGCAACATGCTGTTCCTCTGGATCTTCGGCAACAACATCGAGGACGGCCTCGGGCGCCTGAAGTTCACCGGCTTCTACCTCGCGGCCGGCGTCGCGGCGATCGCGCTGCAGACGGCGCTGAGCACGGGCGACGAGGCGGCGATCCCGATGATCGGCGCGTCGGGAGCAATCGCAGGCGTGCTCGGCGCCTACGTGCTCCTGTACCCGCGCGCCCGGGTGCTCACGGTCGTCCTGATCGTCCTCTTCTTCACGATCCTGCGGATCCCGGCGCTCGTCATGCTCGGTGTCTGGTTCGCCCAGCAGGCCGTGCTCGCGGCGCTCGGGCTGACCGAGACCGTCGGTGACGGAGACGGCATTGCCTACTTCGCCCACATCGGCGGCTTCGCGTTCGGGCTCGCGACGATCACGCTGCTGCGCCCGCGGCGCAACCCGGTCTACGCGGAGCTCGTCGCCGCGCGACGCGACCCACAGGCGAGGACGCTCGCCGCGCCGGAGGCGCCCCGCGGGACCCGCCGCAGGTGGCGCTGGTAGGCTCCACCGCCAACGATCACAAACCGGCCGAGTCCGCAGCGCCACGGCGTCGCGGAGCGGGGGACCCACAGGTTCCACCGGGGCGAATCGGGCGTCCTGCCCGTAGCGCAAAGGAGCATGCGCGAGTCCGTCAGCTCACCTCGTAGGCCGACATCTCCCCTGAGTTGATCTCCATTCGCCATTCTCTCTCCCGTTTCCTGCCGTCGGCTGCGATCGCGATTGCCGCCGCGTTGCCATCGCCGGCGATCGCCGCCACCTCCGCCGGTGGGACGAGCTTCGAACGACCCGAGGTGACGGGGCTCGAGTGCGGCGACGGTCAGCAGGCCGCGTGCCCGCGCGGGCAGGTCCTCCACCTCGAGGGCACTGCGCTCGACTCGACCAAGAGCGTCCGCTTCCTCGGGAAGAAGGGGCGCCGCGACGATCGTGTCGCCAGGCCGCTCCAGCGCACCGCGACGAACGTTCTCGTCCGCGTGCCGCTCGGCGCCCGGAGCGGCTCGCTGAAGCTCGTGACGAGCACAGACCCCGTCACGACCCCGGCGCTGACGGTGCTGCCACGGGCGGCCGCGCCCGTCGCGCCCGCGATCGTCCAGGCATCCGACCTCCCCGGCGTGTTCCCGATCCGGGGCGAATACGAGTTCGGCAAGGGCGCCGCCTCCTTCGGCGGCGGCCGCGGCCACCAGGGCTGGGACGTCTTCGCGAAGTGCGGCACGCCGCTGGTCGCCGCCTTCGCCGGAACCGTCCACATGAACGCGTTCCAGGCACGCGCCGGCAACTACCTCGTGATCGACGCCGCCGACGGGACGAGCCAGGCGTACATGCACATGGTCGACCGGTCGACGCTGAAGAAGGGTGACACGGTCGCCGCAGGTGACCCGATCGGCGAGGTCGGCCAGACCGGCCGTGCGAGCGGCTGCCATCTTCACTTCGAGCTCTGGACCGCACCGGGCTGGTACCGCGGCGGGACGGCGATCGATCCGATGCCGACGCTCAAGCGACTCGCCGCTTCCTAGCAAGGCCGTCCGTCGCAGGCGGGAGACTTCGCGGTTGATGTTCGCCCGTAAAGCCCTGCTGGCGGCGACCGCGGCACTTGCCGCTCTGGCTTCGGGTGCGCCCGGTGCCGGCGCCTCGATCACGGCGCTGCCGGCGCAGCGCTCGGCCGCGACCGTGGCCGATGCGATCTCGGCCCAGCCCGGGCTCGTCCGGCGCGCATGGTTCTCCGCAGCCCCTCCCGCCGGACGGCCGGTGGCGGTTGCGACGACACGGCTCGCGGGTTTCCCGCGCCCGCGTGCCAGCAGCGGCCGCTACGCGATCCTCTCGACCGGTGACGCGACGCTCGCTGGGCGCGGCAACGACTCGACCTTCACCGGCCGCGACGCCGGCGGGCCGTCGATCCGCGGCGCATTCGACGTGACGATCCTCCGCATCGACCTGCGGATCCCGCGCGGCGCGAGCTGCGTCTCGTTCGACGTGCGCCTGCTGAGCGACGAGTACCGGGAGGCGATCGGCACGCAGTTCGGCGACATGTTCGTCGCCGAACTCGGTGAGTCGAACTGGCGGATCGGCGCGCCGCCCCTGACTGCGTTGACCGCGCCGCGGAACATCGCGGCGTCCGGGGGCCAGCCGATGACGATCACCGACAGCGGGTTCAGCGCGATGAGCAGCTCGCGGTCGGCGGGCACGACTTACGACGGCGCGACCCGGCTGATCCGCGTGGCCGGGCCGGTCACGGCCGGCGACGCGATCCTGTTCATGTCGGTGCTCGAGCGCGGCGACCGGCTCTACGACACGAGCGCTTTTATCGACAACCTGCGGGCGTCGTCGCCGTCGGCCTGCAGTACCCGCGTGCTCGGCTGACGCGTCGGGTCAGCTCGTCGGCTCGAGCGCGTCCAACATCTCGCCGACGGCGTGATCGCGCTCGAGCGGATGACGCAGCGGCAGCGCGCGGTTGACCGTGTAGCGGTTGTTGCGGCCCTCACGATGCCGCTCGAGGTAACCGGCGTCGACCAGCTCGGTGACGATCCGCTGTGCGGCGCGCTCTGTGATGCCGACCCGGTCGGCGATGTCCCGCAATCGCGACCTCGGGTCTGCGCTGAGCACGATCAGCACGTGCGCGTGGTTCGTCAGGAAGGTCCATCCCGCCATGCGCGCATGCTATCCGGCTTCACGTCAGTTGTAATTGGTTACCGGCGTTCCGTTTCTGGTATTATCTCTCTTGTCTTGTTCTTCGTTTGTTGTCAGGAGCCCGCCATGCACGACACCGCCGGCAGAATCGAGTCCATCGAGGCCCCGCCGCCCGCAGCGGCCTGGGCCGACCGATGGGGCGCCCCGCCCCCGGACGTGGCAGTCGCGACCGCACCGGCCGGGGCGCGCGCCGAGACGGCGCGGCAGATCGCCGACCACCTCGCCCAGCAACTCGCGCGCGGCCGGTCGCTCTACTGCATCGTCCGCGACCGCGCGGTGACCGAGCGGATCGGCGGCTTCGACGGGCGTGCGCTCCCGGGTAGCGGAGCGAGCGCGTCATGAGCGCGCTACTCGTCGCCGCCGTCGTTGCGCCCGCCGCTGCGGTGCTCGGCCAGGCCCTGAGCGGTCGCGGCGCCAGCGGAGCGGCGCTCGGCGCGGGTTCGCTGACGGCATTCATCGCATCGATCGTCATCGGAGCCGCCCTGATCGACGGTCCCGCGATCGACGCCGGGATGCTCAGCGCCGACCGGCTCAGCGTCGTCCTGATGTTGCTGATCAGCGGCGTGACCTCGATCGTCGGGCTGTTCGCCGGCCGCTACCTGCACGGCGACGTCCGGCGCGGGCGACTGCTCGTAGGCGCCGGCGTGCTTGCGTCGGCGACGCTCGCGATGGCCACGGCGTCAACGCTGCTCGTGCTCGCAGCCGCTTGGACGGTTGCCGGCCTGGCGCTGCTCTCGTTGCTCGGCACCTACCGCGGCCTTCCGGCCGCCGATGACGGCGTCCGCCGGACCCGCCGCGCATTCCTGATCGCCGACAGCTCCCTTTGGGCCGCCGTTCTGATCGCGCAGATCACCTGGGGCGGGATCGATCTACGCACTCTCTCCGCAGACGCCCCGGCGCTGACGAGCGACACAACCGCGACGACCGCCGTCGCGATCCTGCTCGTCGTCGCGGCGGTCGGCCGCTCGGCGCTGCTACCGCTCGGCGACTGGCTCCCGGCGACACTCGCGGCGCCGACTCCGGTCTCCGCGCTGCTGCACGCAGGCGTCGTCAACGCCGGTGGCGTGCTGCTCGTGACGATGAGCCCGGTCTTCGGGGCGAGCGCTGCGGCCACAGCGATCGCCTTCACCGCCGGGGCGGCGACCGCCGTTCACGCAACGGCGGTGATGCTCACCAAGAGCGACATCAAGGGGGCGCTCGCGCACTCGACCGCAGGCCAGATGGGCTTCATGGTCATGACCTGCGGCCTCGGGCTGTACGCCGCCGCGATCTTCCACCTCGTCGCCCACGGGATGTACAAGGCGGCCCTGTTCCTCGGATCGGGCGGCGCCCTCGATCGGGCTCGGCGACACGAGGAGGCGCCTGCCCGAACCGCGGGAGCCGGGGCCGGCAGCGCGCTCGCCGCGGTCGTCGTCCCAGGTGTGCTGGTCGCGCTCGCGGCCGGTGTGGTCTACGGCAGCCCGGACCAGGCCGCCGACAGCCTCCCGCTGCTCGTCTTCGCCTGGATCTCCGGGTCGTGGGCGATGTGGGGCTGGCTCGGTCACGGGTCGAGCTTCGGTCGCGTGATAGCGGCAACCGGCGTGCTCGCGGTCGTCGCCCTCGGCTACGTCGCCGGAACCCATGGCATGGCCGAGCTGCTGGCACCGGCCCTCGCCGGCGCGGGCGCAGCGACCGTGCCCGGGCTGTGGATCGCTGCCCCGCTCGCGCTGATGATCGCAGTGTCGGCGATCGCGCGCGGCTCCAGCGACGGCGGCATCGGCGCACGCCTCTACGTGCTCGTGCTCAGCGCCGGCCACCCCCGCTCGAAGCTGCGGCGGCCGGTGCTGCGAACGCCGGCCCCGCTGACGCCGATGCCAACCACCATCCCGATGGGAGCCCGGTCATGACCACCGCAGTACGCACCGACCTCGGCCAGCTGCGCGGTGACGTGCGGATCGCTGCCCGGGTGCTCGCCCCGAACTGGCCGCTCGGCCGTTTCATCGCCGTGAACCCGCTCGGCGGCTTCGAGGACCGGCCGTTTCCGGAGGCGGTAGCTGAGGCCGCCGGGTGGTTCGGATCCGCCGGGACTCCGTCCGAGAGCATCATGCGGGCGGCGTTCCGCGAGGGCCGGATCGAGCGCCACGAACTGGTCAGCGCGCTGCGCGACCACTGCCCCGGCCTCCTGGCCGGGCCGCCACTGGCCGTCGGAGGCGAGCTTCTCTCACCCGAGCGGCTACTTGTCGAGGACCTGCTCGGCGGCGAACCGGCGCCCGCGCCGGTTCGGACCCGGCTGACGCTCGCGGAGGCGACGATGCCCGACGCCGCGGAGCTGATCGACAGCCAGTGCGGCAAGTGGATGGCGGCGTTCCTCGACCGCGGCCAGGCCCGTTGGGCGATGCCCGGCCGTGAGCGTGGCTTCTACGCGGCCTGGCGCGCGCTCGCGGTCCACGACCCGGCACTGCCGCGGGCGGCGCGAGCGCTGCTCGGCCGGCTCCCTGAGCGGGCCGACGCTGCGCTCGCGGACGCACTCGACCGTCTCGGAATCCCGGCCGGCCACCGCCGCGAGTACCTCCGCCGTCACCTGACCGCACTGCCGGGGTGGGCGGCTCACGTCCGCTGGCACGCCGAGCACGGGCAAGGACTCGACCTCGTCGACTACCTGGCGATGCGCGTGAGTTACGAGTCAGCGTTGCTGGACGGCGGCGACTCGGGCGCCGTCGACGCGCTCTGGGAGCCAGCAACCGGCCCGGACTTGGTACCGGGCGCCGAGCGCGCGCTGCAGGCGTTCGCCGGGCTCCCCCATCTCGACCCGACCGAGGCCGAGCTCGCCGCCGCCGCTGCGCTCCTCAACCGCTTCCCCGCATCGGACCGGCCGCTCGATCTGGCTCGACGCCTACGAGGCGGCACTACCGCGACCGGCTCCTGGCCACGCTGGCGACGCACCGGGCAGGCCCCCCGGCAACCAGGCCCGCCGCGCAGCTCGTCTGCTGCATCGACGCCCGCTCGGAAGGTCTGCGGCGGCACCTCGAGGCTGCCGGGCCGTACGAGACGCTCGGCTTCGCCGGGTTCTTCGCCGTCGCGATTCGGTTCCAGGCGCTCGCGACGACCGTCGCTCGCGATCTCTGCCCGGTGCTGCTCGAGCCACGCAACGCCGTAACCGAGCAGGCGCTCGGACGAGCAGGCGCTCGAGCGCTTCGTGCGCGAGCGCCGCGACCTCGCCGCGGCCGGCGAAGCGTTCCACTCGGCCAAGGACGACGCGGCGGCGCCGTTCGCGACCGCCGAGGTGTCGGGCTGGTTGAGCGGCCCCGTCGCGGCCGCGCGGACGGCGGCGCCCGGCAGCTTCCGGCGTGCCCGCTCGGCGCTCGCCCGGCGGCTGTCTCGCGTGCCGGAGACCGCGGTCACGGCAGACGCGGGCTTCGCGCTCGACGAACGGCGTCTGCTGGCCGAGGTCGCGCTGACGATGATGGGCCTGACCTCAGGGTTCGGCCGCCTCGTCGTGCTGTGCGGCCACGGCAGCACGACCGAGAACAACCCGTACGCCGCGGCGCTCGACTGCGGCGCGTGCGGCGGCCATCGTGGCGGACCGAACGCGCGCACGATGGCCGCGATCCTGAACGACCCGGACGTGCGCGTTTCGCTCGCGGCGCGCGGCATCGAGATCCCGGCGGACACATGGTTCTGCGCGGCCGAGCACGACACCGCGACCGACGAGGTGACCGTCCTCGACACCCATCTCGTGCCCGAGACCCATCACGACGAGCTCGGCCGGCTCCGCGAGGACCTGGCCTCTGCCGGGTCGGCGCTGAGCACCGAGCGCGCCGCAGATCTGCCCGGCGCAGAGGCGGCAGGGCGGGACGCCAGCCGCCACACCGCGGCGCGGAGCGGCTGATTGGGCTCAGGTCTTCCCCGAATGGGGACTGGCCGGGAACGCCGCGTTCATCGTCGGTCCGCGAGCGATGACGGCCGGCCTCGACCTCGGGCGGCGAACCTTCCTGCACTCCTACGACGCCGCGGTCGACCGCGAGGGTGAGGCGCTCGAGACGATCCTGACGGCGCCGCTCGTCGTCGCCCAATGGATCAACTGCCAGTACTACTTCTCGACCGTCGATCCGGTCGTCCACGGCGCGGGTACGAAGACGATCCACAACGTGGTTGCCGGGGTCGGCGTCCTCGCAGGCCAGAGCGGCGATCTCCAGCTCGGCCTGCCGTGGCAGTCGGTCGCCGACGGCAAGCGGCTCGTACACGAGCCGATGCGCCTTGCGGCGATCGTCGAGGCACCGCTCGACCGGATCGCGGCAATTATCGAGCGCAACGAGGTGCTCCAACGTCTGTTCGGTGGCGGCTGGGTCGCGTTGGTTTCACGAGAGGGCCCAGGGGCACCGTGGATGCAATACCGGGACGGGGCGTTCCAGCCCTGGAGCCCGTCCGGCCACGACGACGAGGAGGAGGAGGCGGCATGAGTCACGAGGGACTGACCCGGATGACGAAGGTCGAGGTGGTGGTCGCCGGCGCGGACGCGTCCGCGGTCGCAGACCAGTTCAAGAGCTCGGGTGCCACGGGGTACACGACGGTGTCTCGGCGTCTCCGGGCTCGGGCACGGTGGCTACCACCAGGGTCGCCTGCTCTTCAACGACCAGGCCGCGCTCGAGCTGCTGATCACGGTCGTGCCCTCCGAGCGGGCGCAGGGTCTGATCGATGGTCTGCGCACGCTGCTCGATGAGGCCTCGGGGGTGATGTTCGTCTCGGAGACGTTCGTGAGCCGGCCGGAGTACTTCGCGTGAGCGCCAACACGATCACGGAGCTGACGGTCGCCCGCGGGCCTCGCGTGGCGATGGTCGGCGCCGGCCAGCTCGCGCGGATGACCCACCAGGCCGCGATCGACCTCGGCATCGAGCTGCGTGTGCTCGCCGGGGCGGAAGATGACGCCGCCGTCCGGGCAGGCGCCGAAGCGCTCGTCGGTGGTGCCGGCGACCTCGATGCGCTGCGGCGCGCTCGCCGACGGTTGCGAGGTGCTCACGCTCGACCACGAGAACGTTCCGGGTGACGTACTGCGGGCGCTCGAGGACGACGGCATCCGCGTCGCGCCGCCGGCTTCGGCCAAGCGCTACGCCCAGGACAAGGCGTACGCGCGGCGTGCGCTGGCCGATGCCGGCTTCCCGGTGCCGCCGCACACCCTTGTCCGCGATGGCGCCGCAGCCGACGCGTTCGCAGCCGATCACGGCTGGCCGCTGGTCGGCAAGCTGCCCGCAGGCGGCTACGACGGCCGCGGCGTGTTCGAGCTGGCGGGCCGGGCGGAGGCCGAGGAGGCGCTCGCTCAGGCACCGGACGGCATCCTGCTCGAGCCGTTGCTGGAGCTCGAACGGGAGCTGGCGGTGATCGTCGCGCGAACGAGCGACGGGCGCATGGCCTCGTATCCAGTCGTCGAGACGGTGCAACGGGACGCGATGTGCCGCGAGATCGTCGCGCCGGCGCCCGTCCCGGCCGCTATCGCCGCCGAGCGCGCACGACCTCGCCGAGCGAATCACGGGCCACATCGGCGCGGTCGGCGTGGTCGCGGTCGAGCTGTTCGTCAGCGGCGGCCGCCTGCTCGTCAACGAGCTCGCCCTGCGTCCTCACAACTCGGGCCACTACACGATCGAGGGCGCGGAGACCTCGCAGTTCGAGCAGCACCTGCGCGCCGTGCTCGGACTTCCGCTCGGGTCGACGGCGCTGCGTGCGCCGGCGGTCGTGACCGTCAACGTCGTCGGGACCGACGACGAGGGCGACCCGACGGAGCGGCTGGCGGCGGCACTGGCCGTGCCGGGCGCGCACGTGCACCGGTACGGGAAGGCATTCCGCCCGGGCCGCAAGCTCGGCCACGTGACCGTCTGCGGCGAGGACGCGAACACGGTGCGCGCCGCCGCGGTACGCGCTGCCGGCGCGCTCGAAGGGCGCCGGTCATGAGCGCACCGGTCGTCGGGATCGTGATGGGCAGCGACTCGGACCTGCCGGTGATGCAGGGCGCCGCCGATGCGCTCGGCGAGCTCGGCGTGGCGCACGAGATCCGCGTCGTCTCGGCCCACCGAACCCCGCAGGACATGATCGCCTACGGCGAGCAGGCCGAGTCGCGTGGGCTGAAGGCGATCGTGGCCGGCGCCGGCGGCGCCGCCCACCTCCCCGGCATGCTCGCCGCGGTCACCCCGCTGCCGGTGATCGGGGTGCCGGTGCCGCTGGCTCACCTCGACGGCCTCGATTCGCTGCTGTCGATCGTGCAGATGCCGGCAGGGATCCCTGTCGCGACGGTCGCGATCGGCGGTGCGCGGAACGCCGGCCTGTTGGCCGCGCGGATCCTCGCGACCGGTGACGCCGAGCTGATGGGCCGCGTCCGCGCCGCCCAGGCCGCACTCGCAGAGATGGCGCGCGCAAAGGACGAGCGGGTGCGCGCGCGTACGACCACCAATCGAGAAGAGGGATGAAGATGCTCAGAAGCAAGCACCTGCTGATCACCGGTCTGGTGACGACCGACAGCATCGCGTTCGCCGTCGCCGAGCGCGCGCAGCTGATGGGCGCCGAGCTGCTCTTGACGGCGCTGCCGCGCGACCGCGAGCTCGCGGAGGAGGCCGCGGCGAAGCTGCCGTCAGCGGCCGAGATAATCGACCTCGACATCACCGACCCCGAGCAGGTCGAGCGCGTGACCGGCGAGATCGCCGGCCGTGTCCCGCGGCTCGACGGCGCGCTCCACGCGATCGCCTTCGCGCCGCGCGAGGCGCTCGGAGGCGACTTCCTCGCCGCGGAGCCGGACCGGGTCGCGATGGCGTTCGACGCGTCCGCGTACTCCTACGCGGCGCTCGCGCGCGTGCTCCGCGACCTCGCTCCAGCGGAGGGCGCGGCGCTCGTCGGCCTCGATTTTGCCGCCGAGGGCGCGTGGCCGATCTACAACTGGATGGGCGTCTGCAAGGCGGCGCTGAACTCGATCAACCGCTACGTCGCCCGCGACCTCGGCCCGGCCGGGATCCGGTCGAACCTCGTCGCTGCCGGGCCACTGCGGACGCGGGCGGCGAGCGGGATCCCGGCGTTCGACTACCTCGAGCGGGCGTGGGAGCAGCAGGCGCCGATGGAGTGGAACCCGGGCGACCCGGGCCCGGTGGCCGACGCCGTGTGCTTCCTGCTGTCGGACCTCGCGCGGGCGATCACCGGCGAGACGATCAACGTCGACGGTGGGTACCACGCGATGCAGGGCCCTTCGCTCGAATCGGTGCTCGGACCGGAGCAGGCCGCGAAGGCCTGAGCGACAACGCGTACGATCGCGCGGGTGTCGTTCACGCATCGGAACCTCAGGGGCGACGTCGACGATGTCGCCGGCAACTTCGACGGTGACCCGGGCCTCGAGTTCCGGTTGGCGACCACGGCGCTCGGGCTCGAGCACTCGGGGCTCGGCTACCAGCGTGTCCCACCGGGGTACCGGTTTCCGTACGGGCACGTCCACCGCATGCAGGAGGAGGTCTACGTCGTCACCGGCGGAAGCGGGCGGATGAAGATCGACGACGAGATCATCGAGCTGGTGCCGTGGGACGCCGTCCGCGTGGCAGCGGGCGCATGGCGCGGCTACGAGGCCGGCCCGGACGGGCTCGAGCTGATCGTGATCGGGGCCCCGAACCTGGCCGCCGACCCGCGCGCCGATGTCGAGGGACGGCGGGACTGGTGGACGGGCCCGTGAGCCGAGGTCTGCACGGCGTACGCTCGCGAGCATGTACTTCCTGCTCAAGGCCCTGATCTCCGGGCTGCTCGTGGCAGGCGCCAGCGAGGCGGCACGACGCTCGTCGCTGGTCGGCGCGATCCTGATCTCGCTGCCGCTGACTTCGATTCTGGCGATCCTGTGGCTCTACCGCGACACCCGCGACCCCGACGAGATTGCGGCCTTCTCCTGGTCGGTGCTGTGGGTGGTCCTGCCCTCGGTCGTCTTCTTCGTAGTTCTGCCGCTCGCGATCCGCGCCGGCGCCGGCGTGATCGCATCGCTGCTGCTCGCCGGCGCCGCTACGGCCGCCGGCTACGCCGTCTGGGTGTGGGCCGCGCGACGGCTCGGCCTCGACCTCTGAGACGCGGCGAGTGGAGCCAGTCGGGATCGAACCGACGACCTCCTGCTTGCAAAGCAGGCGCTCTCCCAGCTGAGCTATGGCCCCGCGGGCCGGATGGTAGCCGAGGCGATCGAGGCCGAGCTAGATCACGCGTCCAGCCCTTGTCATGCCGAAGACCCGAGTTGCCGAAAAGTAGTTCGACACAGGTGCGCAGCGGCTACGGGGAACGGCTGCTGCGCGAGCCCTCGCAATAGTGGGGGCGTAGGACGCAGTCTGCGCGCCGTGGCCAGGAGTTCTCGCCACGGCGCGCTTCTGCGTTCCAGAAGCCCACGCAAGCCCAGCCGAGGCGTCCTACCGCCAGCAGCGAGGCGTTTCGGCAAAGCATGTGGCGGGGAGGCGAGCGGTGGTCAAGGGAGCGTGCTGATGCACGTGACCGCAGACCGGCGCGAAGCATCGTCGCCAGATGCGCAGCGGAAACGCCGAGCGCCGAGGCTCAGGAGAAGTCGAAGTCCTTGGGCGGCTTCTGCTCAAACCAAAGCCGGTCGTGCTCGGGCGTCTCCTGGAGGAACTCGGGCGTCTCCTCGAGCACGTCCTCCCCCTCCTTGCCCTCGGCTTCGGCCGCGTCGACGGCCGAGAACGCCTGGGTCGGCTGATCCAGCGGCTCGGGCGGGCCGCTCACCGGCTCGTCGGCCTCGAGGTGCTCGTCGGGCTCCAGCTCGGCGACCGGCTCATCGGCCGGCTCGGCGACTTCCTCCGCTTCGGCCGTCGCCCGTTCGCTGACCGGCTCGGGCAGCGGCTCGAGACCGACGGGACCGAGCGCCTCTGCCTCTGCTCGCTCGATCTCGTCGCTCGGCACGCCGCGCTTCCGCTGCAACGCCAGGTGGTCGCGGATCGCCTCGTCGAGGTATCCCATGGCCTGACAGGCTACCGGGACTGGGTGCCGCCGTCGTCTGCGGAGACCCTGCCGGCGACCATCGTCCTGTTCTTCCCGGCTCGTTTGGCGGCGTACAGGGCCTCATCGCTCTCGGCCAGCAGATCCTGAACGTGAGCGACCGCGCCCGTGGCAGCCGAGACCCCGAGGCTCGCGGTCACCGCGAACGGCTCAGCAGCCGGATCGTCCTCAGCCGTGAAGCGCAGCTCGGCGACCTGGCTGCGGACGCGTTCGGCGAACTCGAGCGCTCCTTCGGCGCTCGCGCCCGGCAGCAGCACCGCCATCTCCTCGCCGCCGATCCGCCCCGGCGTGTCCGGATCGCGTGAGGCCGACAGCAGGATGTCGGCGACGCCGCGCAGAACGTCGTCACCGGTCTGGTGGCCGTAGGTGTCGTTGACCTTCTTGAAGTCGTCGATGTCGAGCATCACGACCGCGATGCTCGAGCCGACCGACCTGGCCTTCTCGACCTCGTGCGCGAGACGCTGATCGAAGCGGCGACGGTTCGGCAGGCCGGTGAGGGCGTCGGTCACGGCCTCACGCGCCACGACCTGGTGGCGGCCGACGTTCTGGACGGAGACCGCGGCGCGAGAAGCGAGGTAGTCGAACATGTCGCGCTCGTTGCCGGTGAATGGCCTGGCCTTGCGCCAGACGACGATCACTCCGGCGATCTGGCCGTCGCCGTCCTCGGCCCTGAGCGGGTAGCCCATCGCATGCCCGTCCTCGTCCTCGACGGCGATCAGCATCCGCCGTTCGAGCACGGCCTCCTCGGCCTGGGCCACCGCCCCGCGTGACTCGTCCGGTGCGCCGACCTCGGCGACCGGTTGAGGGTCGCGGCCGGGGGACGGAGCGACGAGCGCCCGGCCGCCATCGGCCCCGAGCGTGTCGACGGCGGTCTGGACGACGATCTGGAGCAGCGCCGTGCTGTCGAGGTTCGATGCGAACGCCTGCCCGAGCCGCTGCAGCGCCGAGGCGCGCTGACGCCGCTCCTGCCGGAGGTCGTCGAGCCCGGCCTGGAGCTGGTCGGACATCGCGTTGAACTCCTGTCCGAGCTGAGCGAACTCGTCACGGCCGCGCGTCGGGATCTTGGCCGTGAAGTCCCCTCCGCCGAGTCGTCTTGCCGCCGTCAGGAAAGTGTCGATCTCGTGCTGAAGCGACCGCGTGATGATCATCCCGCCGACCAGCGCCAACAGGACGAACCCGAGCAGTAGGAAGACCGCGAGCCAGCGGCTGCGCGTGATCGCCTCCTCGGTGCGGCTCGCAGGTTCGAAACCGGTGACCGCCAGGCGACCGCTGTCGAACGACGGCAGCGTGAACGTCGAGTAGTGGTAGCTCTCGCCGGCGATCTGGGTCGTGCCGTTGCGGTCGGCAGGTGCCGCGACGAAGCGCTGCGAGCTCGCGGCCAACGGTTCGGCGCCGTCACGGATCAGGAAGGGCTCGTCGGTGACCCGCCGGAGCTTCGCCGCGAAGCGATCGGCCGTCGTCACCGAGAGCCGCAGCCGAGCGACCTTCCGGCCCTTGTCGGTCAGCATCACGGTGGCCGGCAACATCGCCTCGACGGCGCCGGTGTCGCTGACGGTCCTGCCGTCCGCGTCGACGGCGATCCGGGTCGCGTCCGTCCGGTCGACCGAGGCATCGAGCAGCCGATCCAACGCGCTCGTGTCGCCGTTGCGGACGACGTCGGCGAGCCTGCCTTCGCGCGCGAGGCTCCGCGCGTAGCGGAGAGCGCGCTGCTGCTCCTCCTCGGCGAGCCTGATCGCGACCCCTTGCCGGGCAGCGAGCCGGGCGTCGCTCTGGCCGCGCTCGCTCGACTCGATCAGGCTGAAGATGACGAGCGCGACCGCAACCGTCGGCGCGAGCACGACGATGAAGAAGAACAGCCGCATGCGGCCGCGGAAGCTTCCGATGCGGTCGCCGAAAAGCCGCCTGGGGGCGTCGGACATTCGCCTCGCAGCGTAGAGATCACGCCGGTGGGAGCGGCCCGGTTCGGCACGTGCGGCTACAATCATCGCCGCTACGGGGCTATAGCTCAGTTGGGAGAGCGCCTGGATCGCACCCAGGAGGTCGCCGGTTCGAGCCCGGCTAGCTCCACTCGGACCCGCTCCGAGTCATCATGCCCGGTCGATGGCCGCTGTGAACGGAAAGCCTGGGCGGCCGGCTCGCCGGATGCCTCGCAACGTGGTCGTGCTGTCCTGGGTCAGCTTCTTCCAGGACACCGCCTCGGAGATGCTCTACCCGGTCTTCCCGCTGTTCGTCACGGGGACGCTCGGGGCGCCGCCCGCCGTCCTCGGGCTGATCGAGGGCGTAGCGGAAGCGACCGCCTCGATCGGCAAGGCGATCTCCGGCCGGCTCGCCGACCGGATGCGGCGGCGGCCGCTGGTCGCGCTCGGGTACGGGATCTCGTCGGCGTCGAAGCCGCTGATCGGGCTCGCGGGAGCGTGGCCGCTGGCGCTCGCGGGCCGGTTCGCCGACCGGGCCGGCAAGGGACTGCGCACGAGCCCGCGAGACGCGCTGCTCGCCGCCGACGCGCCGCCCGAGATCCGAGGCCGCGCGTTCGGCCTGCACCGGGCCGCCGACAGCGCCGGCGCAGTCCTCGGCCCACTGCTCGGACTCGCGCTCTACCAGGCGCTTGACGAGCGCCTGCGCCCGCTCTTCTTGATCGCAGCGGTCCCGGCGGCGATCAGCGTCGCGCTGATCGCGCTCGTCCGCGAGCGCCCGAACCCGGGTCCAGGCCCGGTGGCCGGCCCCGCGGCCCCCACCTCTGCCGGAGCGTTGCCGCGGCGGTACTGGCGGCTCGTGGCCGTGCTCGGCGTCTTCAGCCTCGTGAACTTCTCCGACGCGCTGCTGATTTTGCGGGCCGAGGAACTCGGGCTCGGCTTCGCGAGCATCATCTGCGCGTATGCGCTGTACAACGCCGTGTACGCCGCGCTCAGCCTGCCGGCTGGCGCGCTGTCTGACCGGGTGCCACGGCGTCTCGTCTACGCCACCGGGCTGATCGCGTTCTCGGTCGCCTACCTCGGCCTCGGCGCCGCTGACGACGGATGGTGGGTCTGGATCCTCTTCCCGGTCTACGGTGCCTACACCGCGCTAACCGACGGCGTCGGCAAGGCCTGGGTCGTCGACGTCCTCCCGAGCGAGCTGCTCGGGACCGGACTCGGGTTCTTCCAGGGCATCAGCGGCGGCTGTGTGCTGATCGCGAGCCTCTGGGCCGGCCTGATGTGGGGCGGCGACGGGCGCGTGCCGCTGCTCGTATCGGGTGCCGCCGTCGCGGCGATCGCGGGGCTGCTGCTGACCGCCGGGCGAAGGCTGTGACCGGTCGTGGTCACACGCCCAACAGCACCGCGAGCGCATACATCACGCCGCCGCCGGCGATGAGCCCGCTCGTGGCTGCCGCCGGTCGCCGCGCGCGGTAGGCGTCCGGGAGCAGCTCGGTCGCGCAGAGGGCGAGCATCGCCCCGGCCGCGAACGCGAACGAAACCGGAAGCAGCGTCTCGACCTGCTCGACGGCGGCGTACGCGACGAGCGCCCCGAGCGGCTGCGGCAGGCTCGTCTGGACCGCGGTCCAGAACTGCCGTCCGAAGCCGAAGCCGGCCCGCTGCATCGGTACCGCGACGGCCGTGCCCTCGGGCACGTTCTGGATCGCGATCGCGACTATCACGAACAGGCTGAGACCCGCGCTGTCCGACGCGTAGGCCGCGCCGATCGCGAGCCCCTCGGGCAGGCTGTGAACCGCGAGAACGAGAAACACGAGCGCCGCGCTGCGCGTCTCCGGCCCGCTGCGGCCGCGGAACTCCGTGTCGGGCTCGAACCGGCGCTCTGCCACCAGCAGGAACGCGGCGCCGATGATCAGGCCGGCGGCGATCTCCCCCGCCGACCCCTCGCGTGATGCGGGGACGAGCAGTCCGAAGACCGACGCGATCGTCATCACCCCCGCGCTGAAACCGAGCAGCACAGGGGTGAGACCGCTCGCCCGCTCCCTGAGCATCACGACCGGGATCACGCCGAACCCGGTCGCGACCGCCGTGCCGAGCGCGGCGAGGAAGAGGATGACTACATCGGCCACGCTTGCAGCTGCTCAGGACCGCTCGAGCACTGTGAACGTCATTCCCGAGCGGTGCAGCCGCTCGCGGAGAGAGCGGCCGAGCGCCTGTCCCGTGGTGACCTGGCCCGCGGTCTCGTCGAGCTCGTCGTAGGCGAGGCTGAGCGCCGTCTCGGCGAGCATGCGTGACGTCTCGCGGTAGCCCGGCTCGCCGCCGGCGACCTCGGTGACGACACGCTCGCCGCTGGCCTCGCCGATGAACCTGACCCAGAACGTCGCGTGGTCGAGCTTGTACTCGCTCGGGCCGGTCCCGGGCTCGGCCATCTTCTGCAGCAGCCGGCGAACCGGCGGCACCTGCGCCCCGACGACCATCCCGCCGACGGCCGCCGTCCCGCCGATCGCGAACGGCAGCCGCTTGACGGCGGCGTAGTGGCCGTAGCTGAAGTCCGGCCCGAACTCCTCGCGTGCCCTGGCCGTGCGGGCGATGACCGCCGGGTCGATCGTCGGCATCGGCAGCGCCCAGTAGCCGAGCGCGCGGTGTGGGGTCAGCGTCTCGACACGCGCCCTGCGGCTGCTCGTCGCCTGCCCCTTCTCGACCGCCGCCCGTGCCTTGGCGTTGTTGAGCGCCTTGCGGAAGCGGCTCATCGCGAGCAGCGCCGAGTGCAGCGTGCCGCCCGAGAAGATGCTGCCCTCGCTGTGGACGTAGCCACGGACGTGGATCGGCCCGTCCGACGGCAGCTGCTCGACCGTGAACTGCGCGCCGAGATCGTGCGGGATCGAGTCGAACCCGCAACAGTGGACGAGGCGCGCGCCGCTGCTCACGGCGGTCTCGTGGTGGCGCAGGTAGGAGCGGTCGACGAACTCGGGCTCGCCGGTGAGATCGGCGTAGTCGGTGCCCTCGGCGGCACAGGCGGCGACGACCTCCTCGCCGTGGAGGATGTATGGGCCGACCGTCGTCGCCAGCACTCGCGTCGACGCCGCGAGGTCGCGCATCTGCGGAGCGCTCGTGACGTCCGCGGTGACGAGCTCGGCCTCGGCGAGCCGAGGGGCCTTCTCGGCGAGCCGCTCGCGCGCCTGCTCGAGCTTGGCGGCGTTGCGGCCGGCGAGTGCGATCTTCGCGTCCTCGGGCGCACGGTTCGCCAGCTCGGCGGCGGTCAGCCCGCCGGTGAACCCGGTCGCACCGAGCAGGACGATGTCGTGATCGCGGGCCATGCCCGCATCGTACGGCTAGAGCAGCTCGCGGGCGGCCTGCGCGACGTGCTCGGCGGTAATCCCGAGCCTGCTCAGGACCTCACCGCCGGGGGCGCTAGCCCCGAAGCGGTCGATGCCGACGGAGCGGTCGGCCCAGCGATCCCAGCCGAGCGTGACTCCGGCCTCGACGGAGACCTTCGGGAGGCCGGGCGGCAGGACCCCGTCGCGGTACTCGGGCGTCTGATGCTCGAACAGTTCCCAAGACGGCATCGAGACGACCCTGGCGCCGACACCGTCCTCGGCCAGCAGCTCTGCCGCTGCGAGCGCGGTGTGAACCTCGGCTCCGGTGCCGATCAGGGCGACCTGGTCATCGCCCTTCGCGTGCCGGAGCACGTAGGCGCCGCGGCCGACCTCATCGAACCGCGTCTCGGTCAGCACCGGCAGATCCTGCCGCGAGAGCGCGAGCACGGCCGGACCCTGCAGCTCCTCGAGCATGACGCCCCAGGCAGCAGCGGTCTCGACCGCGTCGGCCGGGCGGATCACCGCGAGCCCGGGGATCGCCCGCAGCGCGAGGATGTGCTCGACCGGCTGGTGGGTCGGCCCGTCCTCCCCGAGCGCGACCGAGTCGTGCGTGAAGACCCAGGCGGTGCGCAGACCCATCAGCGCCGAGAGGCGGATCGAGCCGCGCATGTAGTCGGAGAACTGCAGGAAGGTCGAGCCGTACGGACGGACGATGCCCCCGTGAGCGGCGAGTCCGTTGACCGCGCCGCCCATCGCGTGCTCGCGAACGCCCCAGAAGACGTTGCGGCCGGAGTGCTCGCGCGTGAAGCGCTCCTCGTCGCCGCCGGGGAACTCGGTCTTCGTCGACTCCGACAGGTCGGCGGCGCCGCCGACCATCGTCGGGACGAACTCGTCCATCGCCGCCATCGCCTTCTGCCCTGCAACGCGGGTCGCGATCTTCTCCGGCCACTCGATCGACTCGAGCGCGCCGGCGACGCCCTCTAGCGGACGGCCGCCGTAGACGCCGCCATCCCAGGCGCTGTCCCACGCGGCGGCGGCGGTCGCGTCCGCGTCACGGAACGCCGACAGGCGCTGCTCCCAGCCGGCCTGCGCCTCGGCGCCGCGCTCGGGCGCGAACGCCGCGTAGACCTCTTGGGGCACCGCGAAGGTGGCGTCGGGGTCGAGGCCCATGACCTCCTTTGTCGCGCGGACCTCGTCGTCGCCGAGCGGCGCGCCGTGGGCCTTGCTCGTGCCCTGCTTGTTCGGCGACGGGTAGCCGATGATCGAGCGGACGTGGATCAGCGTCGGCCTGTTCGCGTCGGCCTTGCCCTCGGTGATCGCGGCCTCGATCGCGGCGACGTCGTTGGCGTCCGGCACCTCGAGCACCTGCCAGCCGTACGCCTCGAACCGCTTTGAGACGTCCTCGGTCCCGAAGCTGAGCGAGGTCGGGCCGTCGAGCGAGATGTCGTTGTCGTCGTAGAGGTAGATCAGCCGGCCGAGCCCGAGGTGGCCGGCGAGCGACGCGGCCTCGGAGGCGATGCCCTCCATCAGGTCGCCGTCGGAGACGATCGCGTAGGTGTGGTGGTCGACCACGCTCTTGCCGAACCGATCACGCAAGAAGCGCTCTGCGATCGCCATCCCGACGCCGTTTGCGAAGCCCTGGCCGAGCGGCCCGGTCGTGACCTCGACGCCGGGCGTGACGTGAACGCGGTCGCGCTCGGGGTGGCCGGGCGTGTCCGAGCCCCACTGGCGGAACGCCTTGAGGTCGTCGAGCGAGAGGTCGTAGCCGGAGAGATGGAGCGCGCTGTAGAGCAGCATCGACCCGTGGCCCGCGCTGAGGACGAAGCGGTCGCGATCCGGCCAGTCCGGGTCCTTCGGGTTGTGCTTCATCACCTTCGCGAACAGCACGTAGGCGGCCGGCGCCATCCCGAGCGGCAGGCCGGGGTGGCCGCTGTTCGCGGCCTGGATCGCGTCCATCGAGAGGGCGCGGATCGTGTCGATCGCGAGTTGGTCGGTGGTCTTCTCGGCGGTGGCGGCCATTGGGCGCCACACTACCCACCGCGGTGGCGGCTCACGCAATCCGTGTCGACACGGATTGCACCCGCAGACGGAGGGTGATCCGTGTCGACACGGATCACCCCGGCGCAGTCATTCAGCTCGTCAGCTGCTTCTGCTGCTCGCCGGCCTCGAGTCCCGGGTCGGACTGCGAGGCGCGGAGCTGGTAGTTGGCGCGCTTGCTCATGTCGACCTCGGCGAGCACGCGGTCGGCCTTGAGCGCACGGGCGACGCCCTCGCGGCCGCGCCGCGGCAGCAGGTTCATCGTCCAGGTGATGCGGGCGACCGAGCGCGGGACGAAGACGTCGAAGCGGTTGTCCTCGACCGCACTGACGATCTCGCCCGCGACGTCCTCGGGCTCGACCTTCTTCACGCCGCGCGAGTCGGTGCAGCCGTCGGTCAGCTCGGTATTGACGAGCACCGGCATCACGCAGGAGACCTCGACGCCGCTGCCGCGGAGCTCGGCGCGGAGCGCCTCGGAGAGCCCGACAACGTAGTGCTTGGTGCCGCAGTAGCTTGCGCCGCCGGGGAAGCCGGCCTTGCCGGCCGACGAGGCGACGTTGACGACGTGGCCGGCGCGGCGATCGAGCATCCGCGGGACGACCTCCTTGACCCCGTAGGAGACGCCGTTGATGTTGATGTCGATCATCCGCTGCGTCGTGGCGTCGTCCTCCTCCCAGATCCGCCAGCCGACCTGCATGATCCCGGCGTTGTTGACGAAGATGCCGATCGGGCCGAGATCACGCTCGGTGGCGTCGAGGAAGTCCTTCACCGACTGGCGCTCGCAGACGTTGAGGCCATAGGCGCGGCAGTGCTCGCCGAGCTCGCTTGCGGTCTGCTCGGCGGCGGCCTGGTCGAGGTCACCGATCGCGACCTTGCAGCCCTTGGCCAGGAACGCCTTGGCCGTTGCCTTGCCGATTCCGCGCGCGCCGCCTGTGATGGCGACGACCTGACCGGCGATGGGACGCTGCTGCTTGGCCATGATTGGTCGATACTCCTGGGTAGAGCCGTCGGGATTGACAGACTGTCAGGCGACGGTATCAACGACTCCGATCACGGGCAAACAGTGAGACAGATGACCGACATCGCAACGCAGTCCGGCCACTTCGACTGGGAGGGGCACCGGATCGCCTACACCAGCCACGGCGAGGGCGACAACGTCGTCGTCTTGATCCACGGGCTGCTGCTGAGCCAGAAGATGCACCTGCCGCTCGCTCAGGCGCTGGCCGAGCGCGGGCTCCGCGCCGTGACGCTCGACGTGCTCGGCCACGGCGCCTCGGAGCGCCCTGTCGACATGACGCAGTACTCGATGGCGCGCTTCGGACAGCAGGCGATCGCACTGCTCGATGCGCTCGGCGTCGAGGACGCGGTGCTGCTCGGCACGTCGCTCGGGGCGAACACGTCTTTGGAGGCGGCGGTGTTCGCCCCGCATCGCGTGCGCGGGATGGTGATCGAGATGCCGGTGCTCGACAACGCGCTGCTCGGCTGCGCGATCGCCTTCACCCCGGCGATGGCGGCGCTCAGCTTCGGGACCGGCCCGATGCGGGCGCTCGGTCGTGCACTGCGGATGATCCCGACCAGCAAGATGTGGGAAGCGGACTTCCTGCTCGACGTGCTCCGCCAGGACCCGGCGCCGTCGGCGGCGGTGCTCAACGGACTCTTCTTCGGCGAGGTCGCCCCGCATCGCGATGTTCGCAAGACGATCAAGACGCCGACGCTGATCATCGGCCACCGCCGCGACCCGGTTCACCCGTTCAGCGATGCGAAGGCGCTCGCCGAGGAGATCGAGGGAGCGAAGTTCGTTCAGGCGAGTTCGATCGTTGAGCTGCGCGTCGCGCCGCAGCGCCTGACCGACGAGATCGGTGAGTTCGTCGAGCAGTGCTTCGCCGAGCCGCATCCGGAGCGGACGCCGGCGCAGAAGGTGCGCTCCGGCGCCGCGCAGCAGCGCCAGCGCAAGGCCGCTGTGGCCAAGCGGCGGGCTGCGAAGCCGAAGGCCGCCTAGCCGACCTTCCCGGTCGGCGTGTACCCCGACCCGGACCGCATCCCGTTACCGGCCCGTGGCGGCGGGTTGCCGGTCAGCAGCTCGCTGACGGTGACGAAGCGGTAGCCGCGCTTCTTCAGCGTCTTCAAGATCGTCGGCAACGCTGCGAGCGTCGGTCGGCGGTCGCCGCCGCCGTCGTGGAGCAGGACGATCGCACCCGGCTGCGCCTCGGCGATCACCTTCGCGGCGATCTGCCCCGCGGGGAGCCCCGCGTAGTCGCGGCTGTCGATCGACCAGTTGACCGGCAGCATCCCGGCCTCCTCGGCGACCTTGATCGTCGTCTCGTTCGTGGCGCCGTAGGGCGGCCGGAACAGTCTCGGCTTCGGCGCGCCCGCAGACTGCAGCGCGATCGTGCCGCCGTCGATCTGGCCGCGCTGCTCGTCGGCGCCGAGCAGGTCGAGCCGGGCGTGCCCATGCGTGTGGTTGCCGAGCTCGACGTCGGGCTGGCGGGCCATCCAGCGCGTCTTGCCGGGCGAGTCCTCGATCATCGTGCCGACCTGGAAGAAGGTCGCGTGCGCACCGTACTTGCGCAGCGTCCGCACCACCTTCGTGCTCAGCGGCGCCGGCCCGTCGTCGAAGGTCAGCGCGATCTCGCGGCCGTTGCGCCCGCCGACGCGCAGCACAGACAGCCGCTCGATCGCCCGGTCGATCGCCACCTTCGGGTCGAGCCAGGCAGGCAGCGGAACGTCGGGGATCTCCCAGGTCTCGAGCACGGCCGCCTGCTCGGGCTCCCGGTCACCACCGGCGCCCGCAACGGCACGCACGCCGAAGACGAGCAGCACGACAAAGGCGACCAGGGCCAGCGCCGCGACCGCGCGCCGGCGCCAGAACACGGCTGCGGTCGGCACCGCGCCGGCCTCGACCGCAGGGCCGGCGCCGGGCTCCCAGCCACCGGTCGCGCCGCGGTAGAGCCCGCCGCCCCCGAGCACGATCAGCGCCGTCCGGCCGAGGATCTTCAGGTCGAGCCAGGTCGAGCGGTGCTCGGAGTACCAGAGGTCGAGCTCGATCCGCTCGGACCACGGCAGCGACGCGCGCCCGTTGACCTGCGCCCAGCCTGTGATTCCGGGCCGCAGCGCGAGCCGCCCGCGCTGGCGCTCGGTGTACCGGTCGACCTGCGAGCGGACGGTCGGGCGCGGGCCGATGATCGACATCTCGCCGCGCAGCACGTTGACGAGGTTCGGCAGCTCGTCGATCGAGGTCCGTCGCAGGATCGAGCCGACGCGGGTGATCCGCGCATCGCCGTGATCGACCGCCAGCCCCGCGCCGATCTGTTCGGCACCGTCGACCATCGTCCGCAACTTGATGACGTCGAAGTCACGGCCGTCGCGGCCGACGCGGCCCTGCCGGAAGAAAACGCCGCCACGGGACTCGATCGCGATCGCGATCGCCGTGATCAGCAGCAGTGGCGACGTGACGAGCAGCGCGAGCGCGGCGACGAGCACGTCGAAGATGCGGCGCCACGGATCATGCATCGCTGGCCTCCCGCTCTGCGACTCGGACGCCCGGGATCCGGGCGCGCGTCCCCTCCGGCGGCGCCCAACCGGCGTCGGTCCCGTGCCGCATGTGGTCGGCGAGGCCGAACAGCGTCGAGCGCTGCATCAGGACGTAGTAACGCAACAGCGCGTGGCTACGCGCGAGCGGGCCGCGCGGGTCCTGGCCGGTGAGCGGCGCCGGGACCGCGGCTGCCGCGAGCGCCGCGAGCTGAAGCCGACGCCACCGGCGCGGCGCAGCTACGAGCGCGACGAGATGCAGCAGCGGCGCCGCGTACCTGAGCCAGCGGTGGCTGACCATCATCGCCGTGTACGCGGGCGGCCAGCCACGCGGGTCGAGCAGGCCGCCGCGCAGCACGATCGCCCAGGCGTGGCTCTGCATCCGCCGCTTGCGCCGCGCCTCGCCCTCGACGTCGGGGACCATCCGCTCGGTCGCGCGCGCGCCGGCCGCCTCGACCGCGCGCCAGCCGCCGCGGACAAGCGTGAACGGCAGCTTCAGGTCGTGGCCCATCACCGGATCGACCCGGACGTACGCCGAGCGCCGGACCGCGTAGATCGCGCCGTTGCCGGCGGTCACCGAGCAGAGCGCGCTCTCGCGCTCGCGGATCGCCATCTCGTAGCGCCAGTAGATGCCCTCGCGGTTCGAGCCACCGTCGGGGTTGACGAAGCGAACGCGGCCGCAGACGTAGCCGACCTGCGGATCGGCGAACGGCGCGACCAGCTCACGCAGCGCGCCGGGCTCCCAGAGCGCGTTCGCGTCGGAGAAGGCGACGATCTCCGCATCGGTCTGCGCTACGGCCGCGTCTTGAGCGGCGATCTTGCCGCCACGCGGCAGCTCGAGCACGCTGTCGGCCCCGGCGGCGCGCGCGGCTGCGGGCGTGCCGTCGGTCGAACCGTCGCAGGCGATGACCAGCTCGAGCCGGTCCCGAGGGTAGGCGAGCGCGCGCACGTTGCGGACCTTGTCCGCGATCACCTCTGCCTCCGCGTACGCGGGAACGATCAGCGCAACGGTCGGCAGTGCATCGTCGGACGGCACCACCGGCCGCGGGTGCGGGCGCAGCCGCGCCACGAGCCACAGAACCCCGGGGTAGCCGACCGAAGTCCATCCGATCAGCGCGGCGGCGAGGCGGAAGATCCGGGGCGACGTCAAGAAGCGATCATTGAGCGGTAGAGCCTGAGGTGCGCGTCCGCCGCCGACTCCCACGAGTACGTGGTCTCGGCCGCAACGCGCGCCTTCTCCGCCAGCACGGTACGACGATCGCCGTCTTCGAGCAGCCAACGCAATGCCGCTGCCAGCGCTTCCGCGTCACCGCTGGGAACCAGTTCGGCGGCGCCGGCCGCCGCGATCTCCGGGAAGCCACCGACGTCCGACAGCAGCAGCGGCCGCCCGAGGCCGAGTGCGGCATAGAGCACGCCGGACTGATCGATCTCGCGGTAGGGCAGGACGACGAGGCCGGCCACGGTCAGCACCCCGGCGAGCTCGGCGTCGCTCAGGAACCGCGGCACGAGCCGGACGCCGGGCGGCAGCGGCGGCAGCTCGACCCGCGGCAGGCCCGCGATCCAGAGCTCGCCCGGCAGGTCATCGCCGAACGACCGCCACGCGTCGAGCAGGACGTCGATGCCCTTGTACTCGCGGAGCAGCCCGGCGAGCAACGCGACCGGTCGGGAGCGCTCGTGCCGGAGTTCAGGCGGCAGCACCGGCTCGACGTCGCGCAGGCCGGTGAACGCCCCGTGCGCGATCACCGAGACCTTCGCCGCGTCGATCCCGAGCTCTTCGAGCAACCGCCCGCGGCCGTGTTCGGAGTGGACGACGACGTGATCGACCCGCTCGTAGAGCCTCCGTTGCGCCCGGCGCTGTCCCGGCCGCGGCTCGCGCGGGAGCACGTCGTGCGCAGTCAGCACGATCGGCACGCGGCGCGGCAGCAGGCGCTCGTCGATCTGCTGGACCGGCAGCCACTGGAAGTGGCTGATGTCGGTCGCGGTCGGGCGACCGGCGTCGACCTCGCGCCGGTAGGCGAGCATGTCGGGCACGTGGGTCACGAGCTTCGAGGCCCGGCGCAGGAGCGATCCCTCCCGTCCGGCGGCGCGCGTGTAGAAGCGCTCCTCGACGTCGACGCGTGGATCGACCGGCGGAACCTCGCCGTAGGCGAACGGCGAGGTGAGCAGCCGCACCCGCGCGGGTGCGTCCGGCGCAGCGACCAGCGCGCCGGCGAGCGCGCGGTCGTATGGCGGCGTGTACGCGGAGGGGTCGAGCAGGTCGACGCGCATTTCCGCATAGCCTCCCGCATCCGTGGCCGAGGTCGACCTCACCTACTGCGTCGTCAACACCGAGCAGCGCGAGCTGCTCGTCGAATGCCTCGATGCCGTCGCGCGCGAACGCGAGGCGTGCGGGCTGACGACCGAGGTGCTCGTGCTCGACAACGCCTCGACCGACGGCTCGGCCGGCGCGGCGCGCAACCACCTCGCCGTCGATGATGTGATCGCGCTCGAGCAGCGGGCCGGGAAGGGCGAGAACGACAGCGCGCTGCTGCAGCGGGCGCGTGGCCGGTACGGCCTGCTGCTGAACGAGGACGCGGTGCTCCAGCCCGGCGCGACACGCGCGCTCTACGACGCGCTCGAGTCAGACCTGCGTGCCGGCACCGCGGGCGCGCGTCTGCGCCGGCCCGGCGGCGAGGTGCAGCCGTCCGCATGGCGTTTCCCCGGTGTCTTCTCCGCGATCGCCGCGGCACTCTGGCTGCACCGGCTGCTGACCGTGCAGAGCCGCGGCAACGAAACCCGGCGCGTCGACTGGGCGCAGAGCTCGGCGCTGCTCGTGCGCCGCGCTGCCGCCGAGGAGATCGGCTGGTTCGACCCCCAGTTCTTCGTCTACTCCGACGAGGTCGACTTCTGCAAGCGGCTGAGGAACGCGGGCTGGCACACGCTCTGGGTGCCGTCGGCCGAGGCCGTCCACCACGAGCAGCTCTCGACGAACACGGTCCCGGAGCCGCGAATCGTCGAGTTCTCCCGCAACCGGGACAGGTACCTGCGCAAGCACCACGGCTCGGTGGCCGCCTGCGTCGTACGGGTGCTGACCGCGTGGACGTACGCGGTCCGCGCCGCCGCCGCCGTCGTCGTGCCCGGCCACTCACCGAAGCGCTACTGGCGCCACGTGACGGCGACGCTGCGGCCCGGGGACAGCGAGGGCCTGCGCGAGACCGCGGCGCACTTCAACCGCGGCGGCCCCACGTTGTGATCCGTGTTGACACGGATCACCCCTCGTAACGGAGTGCGATCCGTGTCGGCACGGATCGCTACGGGCGGCCCGCCAGGGCGCGCACGTCAGCAACGCGCACCACGCCGGCCAGCGCCAGCGCCAGCGGCAGCGCGGCGCCGATAGCGAGGCGCGCCGCCAGCGCGCCGGCCCCTTCGCCCGCGATCAGCGTCGAGCCGGCGCCCGCGCCGAGACCGCAGATCAACACCGTCAGCGCCATCGCCCGCCAGTCGAACGGCACGACGAACAGCTCGCGGGTAAGGACGTAGAGCACGACGAGAATGACGAGGTAGGCGCCGCAGAGGGCGATACCCGCGCCGGCGATCCCGAGCGGCTCGACGAGCAGCACCAGCAGCAGCACGTTGACGGCCAGCCCGGCCAGCGCGGCGGGCGCGTTGCGCGTCGTCACCTTCGCCCGGCCGCCGACCGTGATCAGCACGAGCACGAGCCCGTAGAGCCCCCAACCGAGAGCGACCCACGGCAGCGCCTCGCTCGCGCCGTAGAAGCGCTCGTCGCCCGCGAGCAGCCGCACGGCCCACGGCCCCACGAGCGCGACTCCAGAGACGATCACGCCGGTGGCCGCGACGTACCACGTGGTCACCCGCGCGTAGAGCCGCTGCGCCTCGTCGTCGGCCTCGACCGAGTAGGCGAGCGGTGGCCAGGCGGACTGGAAGCCGCGGACGGCGACGATCACGACGGTCGACAGCTTCGCCGCGAGCGCAAAGCGGTCGGCCTGGATCGGGTCGGTCGCGTGCAGCAGATAGGAGCGGTCGACGACGTTGAGCGCGAAGATCGCGCTGTCGGCCGGGACGGTCGGGCCGCCATAGGCGAGCAGCGGTCGCAGCTCGCTCGGCACGAGGCCGACGAGCCGCCGCTGGTGGATCCAGATCGCGACGAGGATCGCCGTTGAGGCGAGGTAGTTGCCGAGCACGTAGCCACGCGCACCCCAGTCGAGCACGACGACGAACGTCACGGTCAGCGCAACCGTCAGCAGCACGTTTGTCAGCGAGGCGGCGAGGTAGACGCGGCGCAGCTCCTGCGCCCGGAGCAGTGCGTTCGCGATCTCGAGGTTCGTGAACGCCCACAACCCGAGCACGCCGCAGGCGATCAGCCCGGCGTCGCTCGTGTTGAGCAGCAGCTGCGAGATCGGCTCAGCGGCGAGCAGGCAGAGCGCGGCTGCAACGGTCGAGCCGATCAGCGTCCAGGCGGTCGCGCTCTTGGCGAGCCGGATCCGTACCGCCTCGTCGTGATCGTCGAACCAGAGCCGGATCAGGGCCTCGCCGGCGCCGAAGCGGATCACGATCGACGCGAGGATGATCGCGGTCAGGATCGCCTCGGCGTACCCGTAGGCGCCCGGCGGCAGGTAGGCCGTGTAGAGCGGGATCGTGATCAGCGCCAGCAGGCTCGCGAGCACGCCCGACGCCTGATAGGCGGCGGCACTCTTGAGCAGGCGTCGGACGAGGTCGGCCACGGCGAGGGGAACGCTATCCGCGTGCGGCGGCTGCCCGCGCACGGACAGCGTCGAGCGTGTGCGTGACGAGCAGGGCGCCGTCCTCGAAGACGGTCTCGAGCAGGTCGGCGCCGGGCTCGTGCTCGCGGACCGTCACCAGCTCCCCGCCGCGCTCGACGAGCTTCAGCCGGCCCGCCTTGGAGCGTTTGGTCTGGTCGAGCGGCTCCTTCTGGACGTCGTGCCAGACACCGTCGCGGGACTGCGCCGAGCTCTTGAAGGCGAACCGCTGGGTGTCGCGATCGAGTTTCTGCAGCAGTCCGCCGCCCATCCCGAACGTCGCGACGTTCTCGGCCGCGTAGCCGAAGACGCACAGCCGTCCGAGCACCTTCTCGATCTTGTGCTCGTCGAGCCCGTCGCCCCAGAGCACACGCACGTGGGGATCGAGCACCTTGAAGCCGGCGTCGTTGACCGTGCCGCCGAAGTGGCTGTAGAGCTGCTCGACCAGCGCGGCGACCTGTGCGTCGGGGGTCGGGTGCCGCGGCGTCGGCGAGTCGGGCCGCACGACGAAGACGCCGTCACGGGCCAGGATGCGCTCGCGGAACGTCGTCCCGAGCATGTCGACGAACGCGTAGATGTCGTAGGAGTCGGCGACGACGGACAGGATCCCTTGCGGGAAGCGGTCGAGCAGGCGGCCGACGATCTCCGGCTCGCCGCCGGCCCCGAGCGCCGTCATCACGGAGTGCTCGGTGGCGGGGACCGAGAAGGCGAGCGTGTCCGGTGTGGCCGCGTAGCTGGTTGCAAGCAGCTCGATCGCGGTCAGCGTGTCGGTGCCGACTCCGTTGACGAGGTGGGCGGCGCCGCCGAGCGCGGCGGCCTCGTCGGCGGCGGCGCCGCGGTAGCCGAAGTCGTGCAGCATGAACTTCGCCAGCCCGGGGTCGCCGCCGGTGCGATGCAGGTAGTCGGAGATCATCGCGAGCGTGTGGTGGCTACGCGTGGCGACCGTCGCCGGGTACCAGACGTGGGTCAGCAGGGACTCGAAGTAGTTCGTGAGCCAGGGGAAGTCCCGATCGGTGCTCTCGACCGTCATCAGGACGTTGCCGGCCGGCACGACGGAGCCTTCGGGCACCGCGCGGACGCGGAGCGGGATCCGGCCTGCGTGGCGGGCGAGCAGCTCGCGCCAACCGCCGGCGTTGAACGTCCCGGGCACGGCGAAGTGACTGCCTGCGAGCGCCTCGGCCGCCTCGACGTCGGCGGCGGTGAAGACCGTGCCGGCGAGATGCTCGCGCAGCAGGTGCTGGAGGCCGAAGAAGACGGTGTACGGGTACGCGGCGCCCGGGCGGGACTCGAAGTACGAGTAGACGCCGTCGGTGCCGTCCGGATACATCGCCCAGTGGGCGAGCTTGTAGCTGTCGGTCTTCAGGAGCAGGTTTCCGCGGACGGGCATGACGGTCACCGCGCGTTCCTCAGGGCCGCGAGCAGCGGCCGGTGAACAGGGACGACGTCGTCGTCGGCGAGCGTCTCCCAGGGGAACCACCGCAGCTCCTCGATGTCGTCGGCGGCGACGGGCCGGCCGGACAGCAGCGTCGCCCGGAACAGCAGCGTCTTGACAGCGCGAGCGGACTCGCCGCGGTAGCGCCAGTCGTCGACGAGCATGCTCGTGACGTAAACGGGGTCGGTGATCGCGATACCGGTCTCTTCTGCGACCTCGCGGCGCGCGTCGGCCTCGTATGACGGTGAGTCGGGGTCGGCGAAGCCGCCGATGAACCGGAACAGCCGCTCGTCGGGCTTGCGTCCGAGCAGCAGCTGCTCGCCGGCATCGTCGAAGACCGCTACGTCGACCGTCGGATGGCAGATCGGGTACTGCGCGTATGCCTGCCAGACGACGCCGGCCCGGAAGTCGGCGGTCGGATGCGTGCTGCGGCGGCGGACGTCGTCGCGGATCTCGGTTCCAGAGACGCGTACCGGCGCGTCGAGCTCGCGGACGGCGAGGTTTCCGTGGTAACGAACGACGAACGAGTCGCGCCCCCCGTAGAGGACGGCGCTCTGGGCGTGGGTCGTGAGCCGTCCGACGAGCGCGTCGAGGTTGCGGGACCAGCCGCGGTCGTCCTGCTCGTCGGCGAGCGGCGCGACGGTGATCCGCGGGAATGCCTCGAGCAGCATCTGCTTGCGCGCCTCGAAGTCGAGCGGGTTGCGCGGCGTGCTGGGGACCGGCGCGATCCCGAGCAGGACGAGCACCTTGTCGTGCTCGGCACAGACGGCCTCGATCAGGCCGCGGTGCGCGTCGTGCAGCTCCGGGACCTGGAAGCGGCCGACGATCACACCGACGTCATGGGGTTCTGTGGCTGCGTGGTCGCTGGTCATCTGTTCGTCTCGAGGTTCGGTTCCGAAGGTTTTGGTCGTTCTGACTATTTCATCGTACAGGGTGCACCGGTCTTGTCAAGCACGATTTGGTCGAACTGCCCAATCGGGCTAGTCTGCGACCCGATGTGGACCGCGACGAACAGCGAGGGCTACCCGGCGCCGGCAGCGCTCGCGGCCGATGTCGTCGTCCTGACCGTTCGCGGTCAGGAGCTCGAAGTCCTCGCGAACCGAGGCGAGGACGGCCGCCGTGCGCTGCCCGGAGTGCTCGTGGCGGCAGGCGAGGATCCGAGCGCTGCGGCCCGGCGGGCGCTCGTGGAGAAGACCGGGATCGACGAGCCCTACCTCGAGCAGCTCGGCGCGTTCGCTGCGCCGGGCCGCGACCCTCGCGGCTGGATCCCCTCGATCGCGTGGCTCGCGCTCGTACCGCCGCATGCAGAGGTGCGCGACGAGCGCGCAGGATGGGTCCGCGCGCGTGGCCGCCACCGCTGGGCCTACGACCACCGCGACATTGTCGCGGCCGCTATCGACCGCATCGAGGGCAAGCTCTGGTGGTCGAACGTCGCGGTCGGCGTGCTCGGGGACGAGTTCCCGATCAGCGCCGCGCGACATGTCTACGAGGCGATCGCAGCGACGAACTACGACCCCGCCACGTTCGCACGCGACCTCAAGGCGACCGGCCTGATCGAGCCGACGGGGGCGGTCCGCTCCGGCGGCCCGGGGCGCCCTGCGGCGATCTACCGGTTCACCTCACGCGAGCTGACCTGGGGCGCCGGCCGCCGCAAGCGCGTGCACGAGTAGCCGGAACCATCAGCAGCTCCTCGAACAGCGAAGCGCTCGACGATCGCGAGCGCATGCGCGGTCGCGCGCACGTCCAGGACCGCGCTCCGCCGTAGGCTTCGTCGCGCCGTGACCGACGCCAACGACCACCGCCGCCCGGTCTGCCTGCTGCTGCTGCCGCGCCCTGTGGAATCGCTGCTGCTACGCGACCAGGCCGAAGACCTGCTGCGGGCGCCAGGCGTGATCGCCGTCGACCCGCCGCGCGTGAAGTACGGCGCGATGCTGCGGATGCCGGCGGGACTCGCCGCGCGGGTCGCCGGCCGTCAGGCGAAGCGGATCGCGAAGACCGTCGCCGCTCACGGTGACCGTGTTGCCGCGGTCGTGATCTTCCACCCCGTTCAGGCGCCGACCGCACGCGCGCTGCAGGCCCGGACCGGCTGCGAGCTCTGGTACGGGCGCTGGGACCGCTACGAGGAGGCCTACGACGCGAGCGGCGCGCAGCAACAGCGCCTGCGGGCGCTGCACCGGCACGCGGCGGCCAATGCCGCGCTCACCTTCGCAGCGTCCGATGAGCTCCTGCGGATTGCCGCCAAGGACGACGGCCACGAGGCCGTCCTCGTTCCGCTCGCGGCCGACTCGTTCCCGGCGCCGGACCCGTCGGAGACCGTGATCGCCCTGTCGCTCGGCCACCTCGGCAGGCGCAACGACTGGGCGCTGTTACGAGCGGTCGGCGAGCGGCTCGGAGAACGCCTCGTCCTGCTGCTCGTCGGCGAGTGGCACGACGACGAGTGCGCTGGCGACGAGGACTACCGCTGGTGCCGCACGCACCCCGGCTTCGTCTGGCTCGGCCGCCGCAGCGACGAGGAGGCGGCGCGGCTGATCCTCTGCGCCGATGCCGGGATCGTCCCGTTCACGACGACGCCGTTCAACGACGCCGGGTTGCCGTTCCGGATCCTCAAGGCGGCGCGGCTCGGGCGGCGGACGATCACACCGGAGCTGGCCGGGGTCACCACCTGGGATCGCGCCGTCGTCCGCGCGGCCGATGCCGAGGCATTCGCGGACGCGCTCCTCGCCGAGACGGGACGGCGGACCTCGCCGGACCTCGATCTGCGCGAATGGGCGCTGGCGCAGACCGCGGCGAAGCAGAACGAGCCGCTCTGGGAGCGGCTGCGCGAGCTGGGCGTGCCGACCGCCTAGATTCCCCTGCCGTATGGCTCTGACCATCGGCATCGTCGGCCTGCCCAACGTCGGCAAGTCCACCCTCTTCAACGCACTGACGAAGGCGAGCGTGCTCGCCGCGAACTACCCGTTCGCGACGATCGAGCCGAACGTCGGCGTCGTGCCGCTGCCGGATCCCCGTCTCGGGACGCTCGCGGGGATCTTCGGCTCCGAGAAGCAGCTGCCGGCGACGGTGTCGTTCGTCGACATCGCCGGGATCGTGCGCGGCGCATCCGAGGGCGAGGGACTCGGCAACCAGTTCCTGGCGAACATCCGCGAGGCCGATGCGATCTGCCAGGTGATCCGCGTCTTCGCCGACGACGACGTCATTCACGTCGACGGCAAAATCGCACCGGGCGATGACATCGAGACGATCAACACCGAGCTGATCCTCGCCGACCTGCAGACCCTCGAGAAGGCGATCCCACGGTTCGAGAAGGAGGCGCGCGGGGACAAGGCGCGCCAGGTCGCCGTTGATCAGGCCAACGCCGCGAAGGCGATCCTCGACGGCGGAACAACGCTGTTCGCAAGTAACGAGGAGTTCGACCAGCTCCGCGAGCTGATGCTGCTGACCGCCAAGCCGTTCCTCTACGTCTTCAACGTCGACGAGGACCAGCTTGCGGACGCTGCGCTCCACGCCGAGCTGCGCGAGCTGATCGCCCCCGCCGAGGCGATCGTGCTGAACGCGAAGATCGAGATGGAGCTCGCCGAGCTCGACGCCGACGAGGCGCTCGAGCTGCTGCAGTCGATGGGCGCCGAGGAGTCCGGGCTCGACCAGCTCGCGCACGTCGGCTTCCGCACGCTCGGGCTCCAGACCTACCTGACGGCCGGGCCGAAGGAGGCGCGGGCCTGGACGATCCACCAGGGCTGGACCGCGCCGCAGGCCGCGGGCGTGATCCACACCGATTTCGAGCGCGGCTTCATCAAGGCTGAAGTCGTGTCGTTCGACGACCTCGTCGACGCGGGCTCGATGGCCGAGGCCAAGGCCCGCGGACGCGTGCGGATCGAGGGCAAGGAGTACGTGATGGCCGACGGGGACGTCGTGGAGTTCCGGTTTAACGTCTAGCGTTATTGACGCGGCGCGTTATATACTGCCTGTGTGATCAGATCGTTCGGGAACAAGAAGACCGAACGACTGTGGCGTCGCGAGCGCGTGCCCTCGATCGATCCTTCGATCCAGCGAACGGCACTGCGCAAGCTCCGTCAAGTGGGAGCCGCAGAGTCACTCGACGATCTGAGGAGACCACCCGGCAAACGGCTCGAAGCGTTGAAAGGCGATCGCCTCGGGCAACACAGCATCAGGATCAATGACCAGTGGCGGATCTGCTTCGTGTGGACCGAGACTGGCCCCGAGGAGGTCGAGATCGTTGACTACCACTGACAAGATCGCGCCGATTCACCCGGGAGAGGTCCTCATGGAGGACTTCATCGGGGGCTGCGGGATCACCCAAAACAAGCTTGCGATGTCGATCGGTGTGCCGCCGCGCCGCATCAACGAGATCGTGCACGGCAAGCGAGGGGTCACGGCCGACACCGCGCTGCGCCTGGCGAAGTACTTCGGGACCTCAGCGCAGTTCTGGCTCAACCTGCAGACCCACTACGACTTGGATCTCGCAGAGGACCGCACGGCCGATCAGATCGCCGCTATCAAGCCGCTGAACGCTGCGTAAGCGTCGATCCACACACACGACAGCCCCGTCTAGGGACCCCGATTCCTAGACGTACTCGCTCAGGAACCCCTCGAACAGCCGCCGGTGGCCCTCCTCGTCGCGGAGGATCGTGATCAGCATGTCCTCGGTCACCGGGTCGTGCTCGCCGGCGAACGGAATGATCTCGTTGTAGTAGTCGATCGCGCCGGTCTCGGCCTCGATCACGCCCTTGATGACGTGGACGATGTCCTTGTGGTCCGCGGGCGGCTGGAGGAACGACTGCTCGGCGGTGAACGCCTGTGACCCAGGCACGGTGCCGTACAGCTCCTTGATCCGCGCGGCGAACTGCTGCGCATGGCCGAGCTCCTCCTGGATGTCGGTCTGCAGCGAGGCGATGATCTCCTGCGCCCGGACCCCGTCGGGGTTGACCGAGTTCGCGATGTAGCTCATCACCGTCTCGATCTCCATCCAATAGGCCTTCGTCAGCATCTCGACGAGGCGCTCGCGCGGCTCGCGGTTCTCGTCGGCCAAGATCCCTCGGTGAGCGGTCATGGGGACCGTGCTACCCGCACTGTCCGGCTGCGAACCGTCAGCGGCCGGACCAAACATGTGTCCGCCGCGCGACATCCCACCAGTTCCAACGCCGATATCGTGGTCATGTCGTCTGTGTCACTTCGCCGTGCGCTGGCCGGACTCGCTTTGGCGCTCGCCAGCTGCTTCGCCCTCGCATCGACCGCATCGGCCGAAAGTGAAGGCCCGTACCACCACTGCGCCGTCAAGCAGCAGGACAAGACAGTTTGGTGCTGGGGTTACGGCGCGTACGGAGCGCTCGGGCCTGCGGTCGGCAAGTTCGACGATCCGGGCCTTGGGATCCTTGACCTGATGAAGCCGGCGCCGGTGCAGGTCACCGGCGTCAGCGGCGCGCGGTCGGTGACAGCGTTCGGGCTGTCGAGCTGCGCCCTGCTCGAGGACGGCCACGTCCAGTGCTGGGGGCAGGATCCGCTCAAGGACGGCTCGAACGACCCCAATGACACTGTCGTCACGGTCCCGGGGGTCGAGAACGCGGTGAAGATCGCGGCGAACGGCGACCACATCTGCGCCGTGATCTCGTCCGGCTCGATCCTCTGCTGGGGCAACAACAGCTACGGACAGCTCGGTGACGGGACAACGGCGGACAGCGCGCCGGTCCCGGTCACGAACATCACCGACGCAATCGACGTCGCGATCTCGCGGGACCACTCCTGCGCGCTCCTGGCCGACAGGACCGTCCGCTGCTGGGGTCGCGGAGGCGACGGACAACTCGGCGACGGCGGCAGCTCGGACTCGGCGGTGCCGGTTATCGCGCAGAACGTCAGCGGCGCCACGTCGATCGCTGCGTCGGGCAACGCTTCGTGCGTGACCCGTGACTCGCTCGACACGTTCTGCTGGGGCTCCGGGTTCGGCGGTGGCGCTGTCCTTCCCGGCTTCACCGACGCGGCGCGCGTCTTCATGGGCAGCGTCGGCGGCTGCGTGCTTCAGACGGCCGGCACCGTCCTCTGCTCCGGCGACAACCAGGGCGGCACGCTCGGCAACGGGACGCTCGAGAGCACCCAGAACTACGAGCCAGCACAGGTGCTCGGTATCGGTGACGCGGTCGATGTTCAGGTAGGCGGACTCTCGAACTGCGCCACCCACGCGAACGGCGACGTGAGCTGTTGGGGCATGGGTGTCTACGGAGAGCTCGGGACTGGGCGACAGGGCTTCGCTACCAGCACGACTCCCGTTCCCGGCCTCGCGGGCGCGGTCGACGTGGCCGGGAGCAACAGCGGTTATTGCGCCAGCAAGAGCGGCGAGGTCTTCTGCTGGGGCCGCAACAGCAGCCAGCGGTTCGGCGGCAGCCCTGCGAACGCGCTCTGGACGCCGGTCGCGGTGCCCGAGCTCGCCGGCGCCACTGGGCTTGAGATGCGCGGGAGCTCGATCTGCGGCATCGACAGCGGCACGGTCGTCTGCAACAGCAGCGCAGGCCTGGCCGGCGGCAGCGTGACCGACGCGGTCGACGTTGCCGTGGGTGGCGACTTCGGCTGCGCTGTCCGCAGCGGCGGGACGGTCTCGTGCTGGGGCAACAACGGCTACGGGCAGCTCGGCGACGGCACGAACGACCCGAGCGCGTTGACACAGGTGACAGGGATCAGCGACGCGACCGCCGTTTCCGCCGGGTACGACTGGGCTTGCGCCCGCCTTCAGAGCGGCTCCGTCCAGTGCTGGGGCAACACCGGCTATGCCGGACAGCTCGGTGACGGCGAGGCGCAGTCGAGCACCGTCCCGGTCACGGTCAGCAACCTGAGCGACGCGACCGCGATCGCCGCCGGCACGTCCTCCACCTGCGCGCTGCGGGCGACCGGGGCGGTGGTGTGCTGGGGGTCGGACTCTTCCGGGCCGCTCGGCAACAGCGCGGGCGGCGATCAGGACGAGCCCGGCCCGGTCACCGGCATCGGCGATGCCGCTGCGATCTTCGGCAACAAGTCCACGTTCTGCGCCCGCCGCCAGACCGGCGCGGTCTCGTGCTGGGGCGAAAAGGGGCTTGTCGGACTCCCCGAGCCGGACGGGTCACTCGACGACCTGCAGACGCCGATCGACGTCCCCAGCCTCGCCGGCTACGGCGATCTGGTGATTGCGCAGGACACCGGCTGCGGTATCGCGCCGAGCGGGCAGCTGCGCTGCTGGGGGATCAACGAAACGGGGCAGCTCGGTGACGGCCTGATGCCCGACGGTCACGGCCCGCAGCCGGTGCCGCACAAGGTCATCGGCTTCGGCGGCGCCGCCGGGCCGGAGGACGACGATCCGACCCCCGGCCCACGCGGTGACGACGGCGGATCCCACGAGGCGCCGCCGGTCGCCGAGCCACCGGCAGCCGACACACCGTTCACGCTGCCACCGCTCCCGAAGAGCCGGATTGCCGTTCCGCAGCTCCGGCTCAGCGGCAGGACGCTGACCTTCACCAACTACCGCGTGCAGCGCAGCGGCAAGGGCTGCCCGAAGTCGGTGCAGGTCACCGTGAAGGCCGGCAGCACGACGACACGCAAGTCGCTGCGGGTCGCACCCAGCGGAGGCCTCTGCCTCGTCAAATCAGCACGAGTCGCGTTGAAGACGGCACCCAAGTCGGTCCGGCTCGGCCTCGCCGGCCGCGGCGTGCAGAGACGCTCGGTCGTGGTCAAGCGGTCAGCGAGCTGAGCGGGCAGGCAGGCACGAGCGCCCCGGCGACGCGTACGCGGTGAGCCCACCGCGGGTGGCGACCTCTGTGAACACACGCGGCGGCACGTTCGTCTTGAGCGACGCCCCCGCGGCCTTGCCGTAGCGGTCGATCAGCTTCTCGCCCGTGTAGACGATCACCGGGCCGTACCGCGGCGGCCGGTCTTGGTCGTCGCTGCGGGCACGAACCTGATCGCTGTCGAGGGACCAGCGCGTGTCCGGGACGAGCCGGTAGTTCGGCAGCATCACCGGGCCGCAACCGCGCGCGGCGTTCACCCGTGGGTCGTGAACGAGCGAGCGGAGGTCGTCGCGGGTCGTGCGGATGAACCGAAGCTCGGTCGCGAGCCGCCCGAAGACGTCGCTACGAACGCCGACGACGAGCAGCGCGCCGAGGACCGCGAGCGCGAGCAGCCAGCGCGTCCGCGTGACGAGGTACCCGCAGCAGAGGCAGAGCACGACGGCCGGCACCGTCAGGTAGCGGGGCAGGACCGACAGGCCGGCGGCGCTCGTCAGCAGGAACGCGGCCGTTCCGGCGGCCGCGAGCGCGACGAGCACGTACGCGGCACTGCCCTCGCGCCGGCGCCAGGCGAGCGCCGCTCCGACAAGGCCGGCGACGGCGACCGGCTCGCGCGCCGTCCCGCCGAGGAAGACCGCTCCCTCGCGCAGCGCCGAGACGAGCCCGGTGTCGCGGCCGAGGTCCTCCGCGAGCGCGGAGGTCGCGTTCAGCGACCAGATCGGGTCACCGGTGACGAGCAGGTCGCAGAGCATCCACAAGAGCGGCGGCGCGGCCGCCCACGGCGCCGCGCGGAGCAGCGCAGCCCGGTCCCAGCGGCCCTCGGCCCGGGCCAGTCGCAGGACGTACAGGCCCGACAGCAGCCAACCCTCGGGGCGAAGCAGCCCGGCGAGCGCCAGCAGCGCGAGCACCGGCCGCCCGCGGCGCGGACGCTCGGCC
Organism: Baekduia sp.; assembly: GCA_037045385.1. Taxonomy (GTDB): domain Bacteria; phylum Actinomycetota; class Thermoleophilia; order Solirubrobacterales; family Solirubrobacteraceae; genus Baekduia. The sequence continues at coordinate 257,285 of JBAOHN010000008.1, forward strand.
TCGAGCGCCGCCGCCCAGAAGACGAGCGCCAGGTAGGGGATGTCGACGTACGCGCGCGCCGTGTAGAGCAGGAGCGCGAATGCCGACCCCGCCAGCAGCGCACCCGCGGCGCCAGCACGCCTGTCCCAGACCGCGGAGCCGAGTCGGAAGACCGCCCACGTGAACGCAACGTGCGCGAGCACGCAGACGAGCACCAGCAGCCGGTCACCACTCTCCCCCGCCAGCGACGCGAGCGTCGAGACCGCGAGCCAGAGCGGGTGCGGAGTCGGCGCGGCGTACGCGTCGAACGACGGCAGCGCCCCGCCGAGCAGCTCCCGGCCCCAGACGAGGTGGTAGTAGGAGTCGTAGTTCGGATACGTGACGACGAGCAGCCAGGCGACGAACGCCGCCAGCGCGAGCGCACCGAACGCGAGCGCCTCGGCGCGCCGCTCGCTCATGGCTCCGACAGCGGGATTCCGGTTGGAACCGGGCGGGCCGCCGGCACCGCTGCCGGCCCGGCGACGGCAGCGAGCCCGACCGCAGCGAGCACCCACGTCAGGGGGTCTTCGAAGAAGGCCGCGTAGCTGAGGCTGTGGACGACGATCGCCGCGAACGCCGCCGCGACCGCGACGCGCACCGGATCGGAACCGGCGCCGCGCAGGAACGTGACGAGCGCGACGACGACAAGCGCGAGGTAGACCAGCAGGCCGATCACTCCCTGCTCGGCCGCGACCGTGACCGGCGTCGTGTGCGACGCGGAGACCGCCCGCTCGGCCCCACCGTCCTCGGCTCGCAGGTAGGCGCGCGAGAACGAGCCCGAGCCGTGGCCGGTCAGCGGCGCGTCGGCGATCAACCCGACTCCGCCGGCGATCAGGTCGTAGCGGCCGCTGGTCGTGTCGTTGAACGCGTCGCGTCCCGACACGTCGACCCCGAGGTGTCCGGGCGCTGCGACGACGAGGACGACAGCCGCAAGAAGTGCGCCTGCCACCCCGGCGACCGCCCACTTCGGTGACCAGCGCAGCCCGCCGAGCACGGCGAGGCCCGCGAGCAAGGCGGCGAAGCTCGACTGCGACAGCGTCAGCACGAGCCCGGCCCAGAGCACCGCGAGGACCAGCGCGGTGAACGTGATCGTCCGCTTGCGGGTCGCCCAGAGCAGGACGGTCGTGACGCAAAGCATCACGACGACGAGGAAGCGGCCGTAGATGTTCGGGTCAAAGAACAGCGAGTTGACCCGGAACGACTCCTCGACCTGGTTCGAGGCGATCACCTTCGGGTTCAGCAGCAGGTGCCGGGTCGCGTACTCGACGAAACCGATCGCGGCGAACGCGAGCGCGAGCAGCACGAGCACGCCGAGCACCTTGCCGGCGAGGTCGCGCGTCCACGGCAGCCGCGCCAGCTGGGCGAACAGCAGGCCGAACGGGATCAGGAAGAAGACCGCCTGCTCGACCGCCTTCTCGGTGTCCAGCGACCCGGCCGACTGGACCGCGTAGAGGACGAGCGCGAGCGCGAGCAGCCACTCGAGCGCCCGCGGCCGGCGCTCGGGCTCGTAGCGTTCGATCTCACCGGTGATCCGCGGCAGCGCGTAGGCGAGCGCGCCGGCGGCGATCACCAGATAGAGCGGGACGAGCAGGTTCGAGACGCTGCCCTCGACCGAGATCGGCACGCGGAACGGCAGTGCCGCCGCCGCCGCGATCGCGAGCAGCTCCGGCCTGCGGGCGAAGAGCGCGGCTCCGGCCGCCACGACGACGAGGCCGGCGGCGAGGACACCGGCGAGCAGCAGCGGACGGCCGCGCAGGTCCTCGAACGCGGGCACGTCCCAAACGGTCGCGGCGAGCAGCGCCGGCGCGGTCAGCAGAGCCAGCAGCGTCGACCAGGCCCGGGCGCGCGGGGCGGTCAGGAGAATCGCGCCGGCCGTCAGCGCGGAGCAGGCGATCAGCGGGACAGCAACACCCATAGCCGCTCCATCAGGGCCGTCACGGCCGGGTCAGATCCGGTTGCCAAGGTCGCCGGGAAGCCGGGCAGGCCGGTGCGGATCACGCGGCCGCGGCCGTAGCGCGCCGCGACGATCACGACCCTGCCGGCCGGCTCGACGGTGACCGCACTCGAGAGCAGCTTGCCGGACCCGAGCCCGATCGTCTGCTCGTAGGCGCCGACCGTCTCGAACGAGCCGTCGGAGCCGTCGAAGAGCACCGTCTTCGCGTCGTCCTCGGAGAGCTCGAGCCTTGTCGGGTCGAAGACGAGCGGCCGCAGGCGTGCGCCGAAGAGATCGACGACGCGGTTGCGCGACGGCGAGCGCAGCGTGTTCTTCCTGCGATCGAAGCGGACCGTGCGCCGCAGCGAGTCGGTCCCGAGCGAGACGACGGTGCCGCCGCCGCGGGCGAAGTCGCGCAGGCGGTCACGGACGACGCCCGGGAGCCAGCGCGCGTCGCCGGGGATCAGCACGCCCTTGTAGGAGGACAGCCGGGGTCCGCCGCCCGAGGCGATCGCCGCGTCGGTCGTGATGTCGTAGCGGCGGCGCGAGCGGTCGAGCCAGATCAGCGCCGGCGCTTCCTTGGCCGCGAAGCCCGTGGGGACACCGCGGGCCGAGACGCGCGCGAGGCGGACGCGATTGCCGCGCAGCAGCAGGTTCGGCTGGCCGTCGCCGTCGTCGTCGACCGGGTTGGTCCCGGCCCAGGTGATCGCCGGCAGCAGGACGAGGACGCCGCGCGGCGCTCCGACCTCGCCGCCCTCGGGCACCGAGCCCTGTACAGCGAACGGGACCGTCATCGACGCGCTGCTGTTCGACGCGGTGAACAGGTAGACGCCGGAGCGGCGCCCGGGCGCGCGCGCCTTGACGAGCACCTTGCGCTTCTCGCGGGTCGAGCGCTTGGAGCGCGCCGAGTCACCGAGCAGCCGCATCGACCAGCGATAGGGCCGGCCGCGGCTGTCGACGCCGAAGACGACACGCCGGCCCGCGCGCGCCGGTACGACCGGCACCTGCACGCCGATCCGCCGCACCGTGACGCCGCCGCGGCCGGGCCACTTCCGCGCGGTGAAGACCGGCAGTCCGCGGCGGTCGACCTGGACCGGGCGGCCGATGTTGCCGGCGACGTCGCGCCATTCGGGGACGACGACGTAGGTGCCGGACTGCGCGGGCTCGGTCCGGCCGGCCGGCGCCTCGTCGCGGACGTCGCAGACGTTCTGGCCTCCGCGCGGCTTGCGGACCGGCAGCAGGCCGCTCCAGCTCCAGCGGGTCTGGCCGGGCCGCAGCGTCTTGCGCAGGACTTCGACACGCCGTCCCGGCCCCGTTCGGTAGATCCTGACCTGGGGGCAGATCAGCGCCGGGTCGCGGAAGCGGACCCGGGCCGGCCGGCCGCCGCGGGAAGGCAGGATCTCGGGGCCGTACTCCGGGCGCGGGCCGATCGAGGCGACGAGCGGAGCGGGCGGCGTCGTGTCGAGCAGGACCGAGCGCGGCACCACGAACGAGCGCCCCTGGTCACGCAGCGTGATCCGCACGCGGTAGCGGCCGTCGGGGGCCCGGCGGCCCTGTGCGTCGGTCCCGTCCCAGACCGCGCTGCGGATCCAGCCGTAGCTCCCTACCGGGCGGTCGTCGACGATCCGGCGCACGACGTCACCGGCCTCGTCGAGCATCGAGACGGTGACGCGATCCTCCTCGAGCACCTTGAAGCCGACGTAGAAGCGATCGCGCCGGCCGTCGCCGTTCGGCGAGAAGACGTTGCCCGGCCCGCCGGTCTCGAAGCGCAGCGTCGAGATCACGGTCGGCTGGTTCTTCAGCCGCTGGGCGAGGAAGAACGCGCCGAAGCTCGCGACGACGAGCACGGTGAACGCGGCGACCTTCGCTCCCGTCATCGGACCGGGCCTGCGCCGCCTACCCGGATCAGCCGGGGTTGGTGACGTTCTGGTCGGCGCCGACGACGATCACGACCGAGGCGCCCTGACTGAGCGCCGCCGCGCCTGGGTCGATCGCCTCGACGACGTCGGCGCCCTTGCCGATCGACCGGGCGACCCGCAGCGCCTGCGAGCGCTTGCCGTTGGCGTACATGACGAGCGTCGCGGCGCGGGTCTGGTCGGACGCCGTGTCGGTGCCCTTGATCGTGTAGCCCTCCTGCTCGAGCTTGTTCGCGAGACCGCGGGCGAGGCCGTTGACCGTGGTCCCGTTGAGGACGAAGACCGAGATGTCGGAGTTCGGTGTTGCGCGGGTCGTCTGAGTTGTGCGAGCGGTCGTCGTCTCGGTCACCGCCTGCGGCTCGCTGTCGCGCGTCGGCGTCTTGCCGTCGTCGCCCGAGAAGGCCAGGAAGTAGACGGCCAACGCGACCAGCGCGGTAACGGCTGCTGCAGCGGCGATCAGCGGACCGCGCTGGCGTTTTTCGCCGGGGGTCGGCGGCAGGCCGGCGGCTCGCGCGGTCTGGGGCTGGCGCGCGCGGTCGAGCGGGTTGACCGGTCTCGCGGGTTCCTGGACCACCGTCTCACCGAGGTCGGCGACCTTCGCCCCGTCGCTGCCGGTCTTGCCCGGAACGAGCGGCGACTCCGGGGTCGTCTTGGCGTCGCTCTCCGCCTCCTTCTCGGCCGGCGGCTCCTCGGGGGTCGCGGGCGACGGCGTCGCGGCCGCCGTGGCGGGCGTGATCGCAGCGGCGGCCACGGTCTGCGACGCGGCGGCTTGGCCGGCGGCGGTGGCGGGTTGGGCCGGGCGCGGTCGCGGCGCCGGGACCGGCGTCACCCGCGAGGGCTCGTTCGGGGTGATCCGGCCCTGGAGGTCGCCGACGCGCTCGGGCATCTGGCCTGCCCATTCGCGCAGTCGCTTGAGCTCGCGTGCCTGCCCGATGTAGAGCAGCGTCAGCAGCGCCAGGCCGAGAACGGACGCGAAGCCTGCGTAGGCGCCGAAGCGGTCGATCAGATCCTCGACCTCGGAGAGCACCGAGAGTGCCAGCGGGGGAGCCATCAAGGCCGCAATCCTAGATCACGCCCGCGTCAGGATCGGTGGCGGGCTTGCCGCGCTCGCCGGCGGCGCCGGCTTGAACGCCTGCCGGGGGCTGTTTGAGCTCACCGCTCGTCAGGTCCGAGATCTTCGACGCGAGCGCCGCCGCGTCGCCTTCGAGCACCAGCAGCGAGACCTCGTCGAAGATCCGCTCGACGGCCTCGGGCTCGAGCGCCGTCCGGCGCGCGTGGAGGATCTTCTCGACCGGTGTCGGCAGCGCACGCTCGAACGGGTTGAAGAGCTCCTCGTGGAGCTTCTCCCCCGGCCGCCGCCCTGTGACGCGGATCGCGATGTCGACCTCGGGGGTGAGCCCCGACAGCTCGATCATCGTCTTCGCGAGTTCGTGGATGTTGACCGGCTCGCCCATCTCGAGCACGAAGATCTCGCCGCTGCCCTCACCGAGCGACCCGGCGCGGATCACGAGCTGGACCGCCTCCGGGATCGTCATGAAGTAGCGCGTCATCCGGGTGTCGGTGACGGTTACGGGGCCACCGGTCTGGATCTGGCGGCGGAAGATCGGGACGACCGAGCCGGACGAGCCGAGCACGTTGCCGAACCGGACGATCGAGTAGCGGGTCTCCGGCCAGCGCGCCTGGGCAGCCTCGACGGCGCACTCGGCTAGCGCCTTCGAGGCGCCCATCACGGTCGCCGGAGCGACCGCCTTGTCGGTCGAGACGAGCACGAAGCGCTTGACGCCGGACTCGCCCGCGATCCGGCTCATCAGCCTGGTCGCGACCGCGTTGTTGCGGATCGCCTCGACCGGGTTGCGCTGCATCAGGCCGACGTGCTTGTAAGCGGCGGCGTGGAAGACGACGGTCGGCCGGTGCTCGTCGAAGACCTCGCGCATCCGCTCGCCCTCCTTGCAGTCGGCGAGCACGACGGCGAGCGAGTCGGGGTGGACGTGGCGGTCCTCCTCCAGCTCGCGCTGGATCCGGAAGAGGTTGTTCTCGGCGTGATCGACGAGAACGAGCTTTCGCGGCGCGATCCGCGCGAGCTGGCGACTCAGCTCCGAGCCGATCGAGCCGCCGGCGCCGGTGATCATCACGACCTCGGCCTCGAGGTAGCGGCCGACGCGGTCGAGCTCCATCCGCACCGGCTCGCGGCCGAGGATGTCTTCGATCTCGACCGGCCTTGCCTGGCGGACGACCGCCTGCTCGCCGGTCTGAAGCAGCTCGAAGACGGTCGGCAGCGTGCGGACCGGGATCCCACGCTCACGGCAGGTCGAGACGACGCGGGCGCGGAGCGTGCCGGGCGCCGAAGGGATCGCGATCGTGACCTCGTCGGGCGTCGTATCGTCGAGGATCCGTGCAAGGTCACGGGTCGTGCCGAGAACGCGCACACCCTCGACCCGCATCCCGCGCTTGGTCGGGTCGTCGTCGACGAAGCCGACCGGGGCGTACTCGAGCGACGGGTTCTTGAGGATCTCGCGGAGGACGAGGCGGCCGCCGTCACCGGCGCCGACGATCAGCACGCGACGGGCGCCCGGGCGGGCGCGGAAGCCGCGGATCGGCCGCTCGTAGACGACGCGCGCGATGAAGCGCGAGCCCATGATCAGCGCGAGCTGGAGCAGCAGGAAAAGCGCGAGCACGCCGGTCGGGATCGTCAGCGGCGCGGTGCCGTTCGCGTTCATCGCCGGCTTGGCGATCACGGTGTAGGCCGGGGCGAACAGCGTCACGACCGCGATCGCCTGGACGATGTTGACGACGTCGCGCTGGCCGGAGTAGCGCCACCACTTCTCGTAGAGGCGGAAGAAGGCGAAGACGACGATCGCGGCGCCGACGACCGGCAGCACGGTGCCGTTGAAGAGCTCCTGGTAGCGCTCGGGCAGGCCGCGGTCGAACCGCGCGCGGAAGGCGATGTAATAGGCGAGCGCCACCAGCACCGCATCGATCACGACCTGCGGGATCGAATGGCGGTGGAGCGGTGGCACGACCGCGCGCAGGCGTCGGCGCATCGCCGGGGAGTGTACGGCGACAACTGGCGCTGCCGCGGTTCAAGCGGGCCGGTTTCGCACCGATCACCAGAGGTGATGATCCGTATCGCGATCCTCGGAGCGGGGCCTGTGGCCGAACGGCACCTGGGCGCGCTCCAGGCCCATCCCGGCGAATGCCGGGTCACGACGATCTACGACGAGCAGCCGGTGACGGCGAACGCGTTCGCGGCCGGACACGGGCTGATGCCGTGCTCCGAGCTCGAACCGATCTGGGACGACGTCGAGGCGGTCGTCGTCTGTGACCTCGGCGCCCGCCGGGCGCGTGTGGTCGGGACGGCGCTCGGCCGCGGGATCGACGTGCTGATCGAGCCGCCGCTCGCGATGAGCGAACAGGAGCTGCAGCGGATGCTCGGCGGGATCGTCAAGGCACCGCGCAGGCCGGTCGCGATGATCGGCCACGACGAGCTTTACCACCCGGCGCTCGGCGCGGTCCGCGAGCTGCTCGCCGGCGAGACGATCGTTGCGCTCGAGCTCGAGCGCCACGACCCGAAGGGGCCGGCCGCGCTGCCCGAGGACTTCGACATCGTGCGCGAGATGCTGCTGCCGCAGATCGAGATGGTCGGTGCACTGATCGACCAGCCGGTCGTCGCCACCCAGGCCGCGGGCGCGCGGAGCAAGCCGTCTGAGCCGTTCGACCACGCACGCGCGCTGCTCGTGCTCGACGACAACACCCTGGTGACCTTGAGCGCGGCGCGCTGCGGCGGCGCAAGGGTGCGGACGCTGCGCGCCGTCACGACCGGGGCGGTCGTCGAGTGCGACCTCGACACCGGCGTGGTGGAAGCGACACGGCTGGCCGACGACGGCGTCGTCGCCGGCGCGCACTCGGTACGCCGCCGGATCGATGTGCCCCACCGCGACCCGTGGGAGGCGCAGGCTGCCGCGTGGCTGCAGGCGATCGAGGCACGAGCGAAGCCGCGCTTGTCGATCGGCGCGATCGTCACCGCCGAGGAAACCGCCGACGCGATCCGCGGGCGGATGGACCTCGTCGACCGCAGGACGCCGTCGCGACGGACCGGGAAGCTGCGGGCCGCTTAGAAACCGGGCGGCGTGTCGTCCGGGAAGCGACCGGTCAACCGACCACCCGGACCTCGTCGAGGGTGGTCCGAGAGAGGTCCTCGAGCCGTTGGACTTCGGCCGGGGCGTTGAAGCTGAGCAACGCAGTCGGAGGCCCTTTGGCCGCGCGCTTGGCGAGTTCGCGCAGCGTCAGAGCCCGGCCCGTGGCGTCCCTGTAGCGCGTGCGAGCGCTCACGCGGAACGCCATCGCCTTGGAACTCTGAGTCTTTGGCAGCAGCCAGTTGCCACGGATCGTCGCGAGCGTGACATTGGCTGGAGCCAGCGCCATGTTGAACCGATGTTCAGAGCGCGACGCGGGTACCACCATCGCGGTCACACGTCGACCAAAGCGAGCGCCGCCGAACAGTGCCGAAACAGTAACCCGGTCGTGGCGATGCGTCGGGAGTGAAGGCATCGCGCCAAGTCGCCGCGTTCCTGCGTCTGCCGGCGAGACTGCGGGGTCCTTCCCAGCATTGACATCGTCCCAAGACCAGGACGCCGACCATCGTCCCGTAGCGAGGACCCGCTTCCGACTGCTCAGGGTCAGGGTCGCCGAAGCCGAGTCGTGCCCGGTCCGGAACATAGTCCATGCCTCGTCCAGTCGACCTTCACCAGAACGCTTGGCGAGCACGAGCTTCCAGGACTCAAGCTGGGGGGATGTACTCAGACGAACGATCTCGGTGACGTTCGCGACCTGCTCCTCCGTCAGCGGTGTCGCGTCCGCGGGAACCGGTTGAGTCGCGACCCCGAGGTTGGACAACGCAGCAGCGAGGAACGACAACAGCGCGGTGGTAAACACGGGACGAACACCTTCATCGGCGCTTCGAGCACGATCCAGCGCATCGCAAGGCGAATGAGCGCACCGCGCGATCCTACGTTCCATCTTCCGGTGCGTCAATAAGCGTCATGGCCTCCATCCCGGACAACGCCAGCGCCAGCAACTCACGCGGGTCGCGGCGGACCCGCTCGGCGCTGCCGCCGGACGCGTCACGCTCACGCTTGGTGACCACCAGCGACGCCGGGTCGGTCAGCTGCGCCATCCGGCCGCTCGCGATCAGGTTCTCGTCGACGGCGCCGAGCTTGCCCTCGAACGTCGTCACGACCGGCGTGCCGAGGGCGACGGCCTCGCGGTTCATCGTCCCACCCGCGCTGACGACGAGGTCGGCGAACGCAATCAGCGACGGCGCGTCGATCGCCTGCTCGGGGACGATGAAGCCGCCGGCCTGCGCCAGCTCGGCGCGCTGGGCGTCGACGCGTGGAAGCACGACGGTCTGCGCCTGGTCGCGCAGCACGCGCAGCGAGTCTCCGAAGAGGTCGTTCTCGAAGCGGTGATAGAGCGACACCGACGGTGGGGTGCGGACGACCGCGATCGGCTCGCGCGGGTCGAGCCCGAGCACCGCGAGCACCTCGCGGTCCGGTTCGAGGTCGGAGAGGTAGTACTCCTCCTTGAGACCTGGGTACGGACGAATCTTGCCCTTCGCCCCGTAGCGGTAGAGCCGCTCCGGCGGGATCACGTCGGGGACGACGACCGCCTGGGCGAGCCGGCAGTTGACGGTGTGCTGCACCGTCGCCCACTCGTAGTCGAACATCGTCGTGCAGGGGATGCCGAGCCTACGCGCCGCGACCGTGAGGTCGTTCGAGCCATGGCCGATCGCGATGTCGAACGGGCCGTTCGCGCGGCCGTACGCGATCAGCGCGCGCGAGCGGCTGACGAGGCCGCGCGCCTTGTCGAAACGGCGGGCACCGCGATGCGCGCCGATCAGCTCGGCGTGGAGCCCGTGGCGCTCGGCGAGCGCAACCGTCTGCGCGAAGTCACGTGCCGTCACGGACACGTGGTGGCCGTCTGCGCGCAAGGCCTCGATCAGCGGGCGCAGGACGAGGACGTGCGGGGAGTTCGTGAGGTCGAACCAGGCGCGCATCAGGCTGCCATGTGGATGACGTCGATACCAGCGTGCTTGCGCGCCGACTTCACCAACCTCGCGTCGGTGGTTGCGAGCGGAACTCCGATCTCCTTGGCCAGTGAGACGAACAGCGCGTCTGCCGCAGTGATGTTCTTGCGGAGCTGCCAAGCAACGCGACGGAGGCCCATGGAGGATTCGAATATCAGCGGAAAGCGCTCGAGATCCTCCACGGCCTGCTGAAGCGCAGCCGCGGGAACCTCGCGGCGCTCGTCGAGCCTTCTCATCACTGACAGCGCTTCGAAGATCACCACGTCCGGTGCAAGCGCTCCGTCTGCCGCACGCTCACTGATCTCAAGGGGCAACACCGCTCCCAGGAGGGCAGCAACGAGAACTCCCGTGTCGAGGACGATCACTCGCCGGAGTCACGGATCTCGCGCAGCGCGCGATCGACGAGCTTGGTGGTGTTCGGTGACGCATCGCTTCGCGCTCTGACCCCAGGCAAGAACTGATCGAGCGGCGCGGTGACGGCGTCGCGCGCTAGCACCCCTCGCACGTACTCAGAGACCGAGATGCCTCGGTTGCGAGCTCGCTCTCGCAGAGTCGCGTACACGTCATCCGGAACATTGCGCACCTGCAGCATCGCCATGCCTGCAATTGTACTGCACAACTCGGTCAATCCTCAAGCAGGGCATCGCACGCGGCCGCAAGCCCACTGGGTGTGGCGATGATCCGGGCCGCCCCTGCCGCCTCGAGCTCGGCGCGGTCGCCGATGCCCCACAGCACGCCGACCGCCGGCAGGCCGTTCGCCGCGGCGCCCTCGACGTCGAACCGGCGGTCGCCGACCATCACCGCCCGCTCGACCTCGAGCGCCTTCAGCGCCTCCGCGATGTCGGCCTGCTTGCTCGCGATCCGCTTGTCGTCACCCGGGCCGGCGACATGGACGATCAGCTCGCCGAAACCGAGCCGCTCGACGAGCGGGGCCGCGAAGCGCTGCGGCTTCGAGGTCGCGACCGCGAGCCGGTGCCTGCTCGCCAGCTCGGCGAGTGCCTCCGGAACACCGGCGAATGTCGGTGTGCGGTCGAGGTAGGTCGGGACGTAGTCGGCGCGGTATGCCTCGACGACGCGCGCCACCTCCGCGTGATCGGGGTCGAAGCCGAGCAGCCCGCCGATCGCGACGAACGGCGGCGGGCCGATAAACGAGCGCAGCACCTCCTCGCCGGGGTCGTCGTGGCCGCAGGCGAGCAGCGCCGCCCGGAACGATCCGGTGATCGCCGCCTGCGAGTCGGCGAGGACGCCGTCGAGGTCGAAGATGACGCCGGTGCTCACAGCACGGCGCGGAGCGCGTCCGCGACCTCCTGCTGCTGCTCGGCCGTGATCGCCGCCGACATCGGCAGCGCCATGTGCTCGCGCGCGGCGGCGAGCGTGACCGGCAGCGCCGCAGCCGGGTCGGCAGGCGCCCACCGCCGCATCGGCGGCTGGGCGTGGATCGGGGTCGCGTAGTACTGGCGCGCCTCGATGCCGTGCTCGCGGAGGCCGGCGACCGCGGCGGCGCCGTCGGCGACGCGCGCCATGTAGAGATGCCAGGCGACCCGGGCTCCGGGAGCGGCGACCGGCACCCGGCAGAGGCCGTCGAGCAGCGTCGCGTAGCGGTCGCCGGCCTCGCGGCGATGCGCCGACCAGCGGTCGAGCTGCGGCAGCAGCACGCGCAGGATCGCGGCCTGCATCTCGTCGAGACGGCTGTTGTAGCCGACCTCCTCGTAGTCGACCTTGTCGCGCGATCCGTGGAAGCGGAACATCCGCACGCGGTCGGCGAGCTCACGGTCGGTCGTCGTCACGGCGCCGCCGTCACCGAACGCGCCGAGGTTCTTCGACGGGTAGAACGAGAACGTTGCGATCGTCGCGAGCGCGCCGGGGCGACGGCCGTCATCGAGGCACGAGCCGGCGGCCTGCGCAGTGTCCTCGACGACCGGGATCCCGAGCGCCTCGATCGCCTCGACGTCGGCGACATTGCCGAACAGGTGCGCTATCACCGCCGCCTTCGTCCGCGCGGTCATCACCGCGCGAACGGTCTCCGGTGTCGCGAGCAGCGTCTCGTCGTCGACGTCGCAGAAGACCGGCACCGCCCCGGTCGGCGGGATCGCCTCGGCGCTCGCCCAGAACGTCCACGACGGGACGATCACCTCATCGCCGGGGCCGACTCCGAGCGCGCGCAGCGCGATCGTGATCGCCTCGGTGCCGTTGGCGACGCCGACCGCCTCACCGGCGCCGAGATAGGCGGCGAACTCACGCTCGAACGCCTCGACCTCCGGCCCGAGGATGAAAGCGCCCGAGTCGAGCACGCGGTGGACGGCGGCGCGCAGCTCGGCGCGCAGCGGGCGCACCGGCGTCGTCGGGTCGAAGAGCGGGACCGGCATCGGCGGTCAGGCTATGGGAGGCGCCCGCCGTTCCGGGCCACGAGGAATCTTGCCGGTGTCCCCGAAAGTTGCTGTGCATGGCCAGCAGCGGCCGCCATCTCGACGAGCCCACATGGACCGGCGTCTTCAATCGCCGGACGTTTCACGACCTCAATGTCGGCCCAGGTCAGGATCCGGTGCGCTTCGACCACGACGACGGCGAGCGTCTCGTGGGGTCGCTCAGCGGCGTACTGGAACAGGGCGTACTGACCAACGGGTTCTCGGCGGCGTTCGGCGGAATCGACTTCGCGCGCCCGAGGGAGACACCTGCGCACATCGCGGCGACACTCGACGCCGTCATCGCTGCTGCCGCCGAGGCGGGAGCGAACCGGATCGAACTGCGACTGAAGCCCGCCTGCTACTCGGAGAACGAGCCGATCATCGTCTACGACCTGCTCGCCCGCGGGTTCCAGGTCGATCGCGTGGCGCTCAGCTGGGCGATCGACCTCGCACGGTTCGAGGCCGCCGCTGACTGGGTGGCCGCGCTCAAGTCACCGGCGCGGCGAGCGCTCAAGCACGCCGCCGGGGAACCCTGGGACTTCACGCAACTCGAGCTCGGCGACGACCACGGCTGGGAGGCGGCGCGCGCGCTGATCGAGCAGAACCGCTCCGACAAGGGCCGCAGCTTCTCGATCGGCGCCGGATACCTGCCCGGGCTGCGGGCGGCGTTCGGACCCTCGCTGCTGATGTTCACGCTCGCTCACGGCGGCGCACCGGTGGCCGCCGCGCTCGTCTACCGGGCGCAAGAGGACGTCTGGTACGTCCTCGGCTGGGGCGACACCGGGCACGACCTGCCGCGCTCGCCGATGAACGAGCTCGCGCACCGCGTTACCGGCGCGGCGATCGAGGCCGGCATGCGTGTTCTCGACCTCGGCACGTCGAGCCTGCCCGAGGACTGCACCGCGGCTCCGGCTCTCGACGACGGGCTCGTCCAGTTCAAGACCAGCTTGCTCGCGCGACCCCACCTGCGGCCGGTGATGACGCGATGACCGGCGACGACTACACGGCGATCTACGACCCCGACACCGACTTCGACCGGCACTACACCGACGCGACCGCCGTTCGGGTGTCCGCGAAGCTCGGTCCGGGTCAGCGAGTGCTCGAACTCGGCTGCGCGACCGGCCGGATGACGCAGGCGCTGGCGAGAGACGGCCGCGAGGTCGTCGCGGTCGACCGCTCCCCCGCGTACCTCACGCGTGCGCAGGCGCGCGGGCTGCCCGCGACGCACTTCATCCAGGCCGACCTCGGCGCCCTCGACCTCGGCGACGATCCGCGCTTCGATCACGTCATCGCAGCCAACGTGTTGCACGAGCTGGACGACCCCGTCGCGCTCCTCCGGACCGTGCGCGAGCGCCATCTCGCGAACGGCGGGCTCGTCCACGTCTCGCTCCAGAACCCGGACTCGATCCACCGGCTGGCCGCGGCGGCCGGCGGCCTCGTCGGCGACGCGAGCGAGGTCTCTGATGCCGGCCGTCGCTACGCCACCCGGCGCCTCTACAGCGCCGATGAGCTCGTTGCGCTCGGCGCAAGCGCCGGCCTCGCATGCGTGAGCCGCGAGGGCGTGATGCTCAAGCCCCTGCCAAACGACACGATGGCCACGCTCCCCGAGGACCTCGTCAGCGGATTCGTGGCGATCGCCGACCTGTTCCCCAGCAACTGCGCCATGAACCTCCTCACCTTCCGACATGCCTGACACCGAACAGGTCGTCATCGGCGGCACGATCGCCGCCCTCGTCACCGCCGATGCGATTGCGCGGTCCGGCCGCCCCGTCCACCTGTACCTGCCCGAGCGCGTCGGCGGCGGCTTCGCAGCGATCCACAAGGACGGGCGCACGCTCGAGCTCGGCGTCCGCGCGCTCGAGCTCCGCTTCGAGAACCCAGTCCCGCCGCCTCCGCTCAGCGAGTACCGGCCACACATCGGCAACCACCGGCCGTGGGCGCGACTGATCGAGAGCTGGGTCTTCGACCTGCTCGGCGAACGCGTCGTCGAGATCCGGCGGCCTCAGATGGCGTGGCGTGGTGGCGTCGTTGACGACCTGTTGTTCACAAGCGACCTGACCGTTCTGCCCTCGCTGCTGACCGGCGACGAGCGGCAGACAATGCTGGGGCAGGCTCGGGACGCGCGCGCCAGCACCGGTTACGACGCCGGCGTGCTCGCGCCCGAGCTCGCTGGACGCTGTGCGCGGATGACGGTCACCGAGGCCTCGATCGCCAACCAGGGGCCGCTCTACCACGAACTGTTCGTCAAGCCGATCTGCGACAAGCTGCTCGCCCGCGGCGGAGACGACTGCGCTGCCCCACTGCACCGCAAGGCATGGGCGACGATCTTCCACCCGCGGACGCTGATCGAGGCGCTCGAAGGCGGACCGATCGGCTTTCGTCCGGTGCGCCCCTTCCACACCGTGAAGCCGGACGGATGCGGCGCGATCGTGACCGAGCTGCTCGCCCGGATCGAACGCTCCCCGCAGGTGACGATCGAACGCTCGGGCGACCTGACCGGCATCGCTGCGGCCGGTGACGGGCGCACCGAGCTGACCTTCGCTGAGCAGCGGATCACCGCCGCCGGAGCGGTGGTCGCCGTCGCCCCTGAAGCGCTCTTCGGAGCGGCCGGGATCCCGTACGAGGTCGATCGGGCAACGACGGCGCTCGCCTGGATCGAGACCGCCGACGATGAGGCTCGGGCGCTCCCCGACCTGATCCACGTTCTCGACCCGGAGAACCCGGTGATGCGTGTCTCGCGGGCCGGCGGCGGGTCGCCGCCAGGACGCTCACTGTTGACCGTCGAGCTGCACCACGGCACGCCCCCCGAGCAGTGCGGCGTGGCGGCGACCACCGGCCTGATCTCGGCAGGCCTACTGCCCGACGGCGCCGAGCCCGAGGTGATCCTGGGAGCCGCAAGGCCGACCTTCGCCATCCCCGATCTGCGGTTGCTCGAGCGCTACGCGGACGCCCGCGCCGCGTTCGACGCACTCGGCCTCGACGTCGTGCTCGCCGCCGGCGCCGCCGACGTCACCTCGGACTCGCTCAACGAGCAGATCATCCAGGGGCTCGCCATCGCCGAGGCGAACGCATGAGCCACGACCTGACCCCCGACGGTCTCGATGCATTCGCCCGCGATTACTACCTCGCGAGCGATATCGCCGACATCGACATCGAGGACCTCCAGCAGGAGCTGTCGATGGATCTCATCGCCGAGACCGTCGCAGGGGCGGAACGCGTGCTCGAGCTCGGCTACGGCGTCGGCATCACGACGCGGGCGCTGCGCGAACGTGGCGTGCCGATCGAGGTGATCGAAGGCTCGCCGCTCCTCGCCGCAAGGGCTCGCGAGCGTCACGAGGGCCTCGTCGTCCACGAAGGCCTGTTCGAGGACTGGACGCCGGAGCAGCCCTACGACGCGGTGCTTGCGCTGCACGTCGTCGAGCACGTCGACGACCCGCTGCGACTGCTCGGCCACGTGCGAGACTGGATCGTCCCCGGCGGCACGATCGTCGTCGTCGTCCCGAACGCCGAGTCGCTTCACCGCAGGATCGGTGTCCGGATGGGCCTGCAGCCGGAGCTCGACACGCTCTCCGAGCGAGACGTGCTCGTCGGTCACCAGCGCGTCTACACCCTCGACGCCCTCGCAGGCGATCTCGAGGCCGCCGGCTTCTCGGCCAGGCGCCGCTTCGGCTGGTTCCTCAAGACGCTGCCGAACTCGATGATGCTCGGGTTTCCGCCCGAAATGCTCACCGCGCTGTTCACGATCTCCGGCGAACTCGACCCGAGCCTGCTCGCCAACATCGGGATCGCCGCTACGAAGCCAGCCTGACCGGCGGATCGTCGCTGAGACGACGCTCGGGTGAGGCCGGCTCGCCGCCGAGGGCCGACGACCGCTCGGCCGCCTCGAGCACCGCGACGACGTCGCGTCCGACGATGCCACTCGAGCGAGGGACGGCGCCCGTCACGACGGCGGTGACGAAGTCCTCGATCTCGACCCGCAACGGCTCGCGCCCGGCGATCTGCGGCGCGTGGACGTCACCGGTTCTCAACGAGAGCTGGTGCAGGCCGAAGCCCTCGTCGAGCGCACCCGCCGTCGTCGGGAGGTCGCGGTCGACGCCGCGGTCGTAGATCCGCACGGGCATTTCCGGGTCGGTGTCGTCGTAGACCGCCATCTTGCGATCGCCGACGATCGTCAGCTCGCGCACCTTGCGCGGGTCGAGACGCGAGACGTTGATGTGGCCGACGGCGCCGTTCGGGAAGACCATCGTGACCATCGCGATGTCCTCCTGCTTCTCGCCGATCAGCGAGAACTGTTGCGCGGTGACCATCCGCGGCACCCCGCCGAGCAGGTGCAGGAAGATCGAGATGTCGTGTGGAGCGAGATCCCACATCGCGCTCGTGTCTTCGCGGATCGCGCCGAGGCTCAGCCGCTGGCTATAGCAGTACAGGACCTCGCCGAGCTCGCCAGACGTGATCAGGTCCTCGAGCACCTCAACGGCAGGGCTGTAGAGGAACGTGTGACCGGTCATCAATGTGAGACCGCGCTCCTCGGCGAGCGCGAGCAGCCGGTCGCAGTCCGCGACGCTGGTCGCGAGCGGCTTCTCGACCATCACGTGCTTGCCGGCGAGCAACGCGGCCTCGGCCTGGGCGGCGTGGAACTCCGCCGGAGTGGCGCAGATCACCGCATCGATCCCCGGCGATGCGACGAGCAAGTCGAAGTCCGCGAAGACCTCGGCGCCATATTGCGCGCGGGCGGCCTGGCGCCGCTTGGCGTCGCCGTCGCAGACGGCGACAAGCTCGCAGCCGGGTGCCTCAGCACAGTTGCGTGCCAGCTTCGTTCCCCAGTAGCCGAAACCGGCGAGCCCGACACGAACAGGGAACGTCGTCTTCACGGTCACCGGCGTTATATCCGAGCTTCTCGACTCATGCCGCGCGCCTCTGGGCCCCGACGTCATCCACCAGTTGCGGAGCCCCGTATGCAGCCGCAGTGCCGGCATCTCTCGTCAGTGCCGCGACGACGCGCCCCGACCACCCGCGAGAATCGGAGGCGATGACAGCGTCGGCGCTGGCCTCGTCGGCCAGTCCGGCGGACGCGGCGGCCGGAAGCAGATCTGCGGCGATGCGGCCGGCAGTCCAGCCCTGCGCGTCGATCACGAGCGTGCGGTCCGCGTCCGCCGGTGTCGACGCGACGTAGGCGGCCAATAGCTCGGGCGTCCGCGCAAGTTCACCGGCGGCGGCGACGACGATCTCCGCCCGCGTGTCGACCGGCGGAGCGGCGGCGTCAGCACGCACGAACAGCGCCTCGGCTTCGGCACAGAGGTTCGCGTCTGCTGGGTCGTATGCGACAGCCCGTACGGCTTCGGTGGCGGCGACGACGGGATCGGCGCAGGCCCGAGCCGACGCGATCGCCTCGGCCGCGGCGCCAGAGTCGAGTGCGATCAGATCCTGCGGAGCGCCGACGCCGGCGGCGACCGCACGTGACAGGCACCACTGGAAGCCGCGGAGACCATCGACGACGTCGTGGTGGGAGACGCCGTCGAGGTTCGTCTCGGTCAGGAGCCAGCGGCGAAAGGGAAGCTCACGCGCGCCGAAGCGGGCCTGCTCTGCCTCGTCGAGGCAAGCAGACATGTTCTCTCCGTGAACGCGGTAGGCGACGTCCGCACCGCCCACGAAGTGGACGTCACCGGCCTGGGCCGCATGTGCCCACATCCACCAGTCCTCCCAGACTGCCGGCTCGCGAATCGGTGCGATCGCGGGGAGCAGCGAGGCGCGAATCATCACGGTCGGAGCACACAGGCACTGGTTCGCGAGCAGCGCGCCGCGCGCGTCGCCGACCGGGCGCCGCAGCGAACCGTGACGCTGGTAGTAGGTGCCGGGCTGCGGCGAACCCTCGGCGTCGATGATCGCGGCGTCCGAGTAGACCAGTGACACCCATGGGCGGTCGGACATGATCGCCGCGCGCCGGGCGACCATCCCGGGCAAGATCATGTCGTCGCCCGAGACCCAGCAGAGGAGGTCGCCCCGGGCCTCGTCGAGCAGTCGGTTGACCGTCGTGAGGACGCCGCCGTTCTCCTTATGGATCACGCGCACCTCGCCGGCGTAGCGGTCGCAGATCGCCGCAGTGCCGTCGGTCGAGCCGTCGTCGACGACGACGACGTCGAGCAGCTCTCGCGGGTAGTCGCCGGCCTGCGCGAGGGCACTGTCGATCGCGTCCGCGATGTACCGCTCGTGGTTGTAGGTCGGGATCATGATCGTGACGACCGGTGTGCGCGTCGGCAGCGCGACGAGCTCGACGACCGGGTTCGTCGAGGCGGCGTACGCGGCGTCGATCAGCGGTGGCGCCTCGTCCGACCAGGGGTTCTCGCCGAGGGCGGTGACGAGCGTCGCGAGCGCCGCGCGCGGGTCCGTGCCGATCTGGACCTGCGCGTCGGCAACGAGCGTGCTGCAGCGTGCTCGCGACTCGTCGTCGACCGGGTAGAGATCGCCGGGCTGCACGCCGGTGACGTTGAGCGCGTGCTGCAATGAGTAGCGCCAGCTGACGATCGCGATGCGTAGTTCGTCGGGCGTGATGCCGGGGGTACGCGCGAGGTTGCGGAACATCCACTGGCGCCAGGGCACTTCGCGGACGAGGGCGTTGTCGAGCCCGGCCTGACCGGTACCGAGGCCCATGTTGCTGTCGTGGTCGCGATAGCGGTTGCCGCAGCCCGGACAGGTCGCGATCTCGGCGACGGCGGCGATGTTGGCCGCGATCCACCAGTCGGGGTATGCGGCGGCCGGATCGATCGGCAGCAGCGCCGGCAGCAGCGACGCGCGGAACATTGCGGAACCGCCGGAGACGAAGTTGCCGGCGAGCAGCGCGCCGAGCACGCGGCCCTCGCGGACGTCCTTGTTGTAGGCCTCGAAGAACGACGGGTGGGTCGTGGTTCCCTCAGCGTCGATCAGCTCCATGTCGCTGTGAACGAGGCCGACCTCGGGCCGGGCATCGAGCATCGCGACCTGCCGTGCGAAGCGGCCGGCGGGCCATTCGTCGTCGGCGTCGAGCAGCGCGATGTAGTCGCCGGTGGCTTGGTGGAGGCCGGTGTTGACCGCGGCGACGAGCCCGGCGTTCTCCTGCCGGATTACCGTGACCCGGTCCCCGTACGCGGCCAGCACCTCGGCCGTTTCGTCGGTCGAGCCGTCGTCGACGGCGATCACCTCGAGCCGGTCGGGCGGCCAGTCGTCGGCGAAGACGCTGTCGAGCGCCGCCGGCAGGAAGCGCGCGAGGTTGTAGGCCGGGACGACGACCGAGACCGTCGGCGTCATGCGGCTGCCTGCTCATGGTCGACGCCGAGCGCGGCAAGCGCGGACCGGTCCGGCTCGATCACCCGGACACCGAGCGCCTCGGCCTGGCGTGTGAGCCCCGGCATGCCGTCGTGCAACGGCACGTACGCGTCGCAGTGCGCGAGCAGCGCCGCGTCGCGTCCCGGGTAGTGAGGCTCGTAGCGGATCGCGATGTCGGGGCAGGCCGAGAGGTCGGCGCCGGCCGCGGCCGCGGCGGACGTGGCGCGGGCTTCGAGGTCCTCGCCGCTGCCGTCCGTGAGCGGATCGGCGAGCAGGACGAGCGTGCCGGACGACGCGCTCCGCTGCCAGGCAAGCAGCAGGTCGCCGAGCCGGTCCTCGGTGCGCCAGGCGGGGGCGGCGAGCACGCGCGGCGCGCCGCCGTCGGCCTCGACGCCCTCGGCAGGCCGGTTCGCGACGCGCGGCGGGCGAGCGCAGACGGCCCTGATCCGTTCGGCGTACTGCGCGGCGACCTGATCCCAGCCGTAGGCCTCGGCGGCGGCACGGCCGATGTCGCCGCGCTCGCGGCGGGCATCGGCACCGCAGGCGTGGGCCTCGCGCAGCAGCCCGGCGAGCGCGGCGCGGTCCGGCTCGAGATCCCACATCGGCCCGGTCAGTTCGAACGGGCCGACCTGCCTGGTGGCGTGGACGACTCGCTGCGACGGAATCCGCCAGCCGGCGGTCTCGGGGCAGAACTCGTCGGTCGGCCCGCCCGCGGTCGCGATCACCGGCAGGCCGGAGGCCATCGCCTCGAGCACCGGCATCGCGAAGCCCTCGCCACGGTAGGGATGAACGAGCACGTCGGCGGTCCGGTAGAGCGCCGCGACCTCGTCGTCTGAGAGATCGGAGTTCAGATGGATGACCGGGGCGACGGCCGGATCGGCGATCGCCGCGGCGATCG
Source organism: Baekduia sp. (assembly GCA_037045385.1). GTDB lineage: Bacteria > Actinomycetota > Thermoleophilia > Solirubrobacterales > Solirubrobacteraceae > Baekduia. Next base: position 277,836 of record JBAOHN010000008.1, read on the forward strand.
GGTCGCGGTCGCCGTTCGCGTAGACGCCGTCGGCGCCGAAGTCCTTGATGATCAGCACGACGTCGTCATCCGGGCCGAACGCCTCACGCCAAGCGGCGAGCAGCACGTCCGGGCCCTTGCGGGCGATCGCGCCGCCGACGAAGAGGAAGCGCGTCGCGGAGCCGCCGGGCAGCCCGTCGACCTCGAGCTCGTGGCCGTCGGGCGCGAACTGGGCCAGGTCGACGCCGTTCGCGATCACGTGGACCTGCTCGGCGGGGACGCCGCCCGCGACGTACATGCCGCGCACGTACTCGGACGGCACCCAGAGCTCGTCGACCTCGTCTCGGATCGGGTCGACCCACTCCTGCGGCACGCCGCCGAACTCCCAAGGCTGGATCAGGACGAGCCGGCCACCGCCGGTGTGCTCGAAGTCCGGCGGCCACCGGTGGCGGATCTCGACGTCGGGCGGGTGCGGCAGCGGCGCTCGCGGGGCGCCCCCGTCGAGCGCGTGGCGCTGGACAACGAAGCGCGTATCGGACGCGAGCGTGCCGCTGACCTCGCGGTTGATCCGCGCAAGGCTCGTGCCCGCACGATGGTCACCGGTCCAGCGGACCGCCAGCGGCCTTCCATCCTGGTCGAGTGTCGCGTTACCCGTGCCAGAGCACGGGTAACGCGACACTCGACCAGCGTTGGTGGTGGCGTAGTAGCGCTCGAGGTCGTCGATCCAGGTGGCGAAGCCGCGCGGGGCGCGGATGTTCGTCTGCAAGCTTTCGAGCAGGCCCGGCTCGGTCGCGAGGCGTTCGATCGCGGTGGCCATGCCCTCGACGTCGAGGCCGTCGTAGGCGAGACCGTCGACGCCGTCCTGGATGCACTCGGCGAGGCCGCCCATCCGCGGCGCGATCACCGGCACGCGGGCTGCGAGGCACTCGCCGGCGGTCAGCGGCGCGCAGTCCCACCAGACCGATGGCAGCGCGGCGGCGTCGACCTGTGCGAGCAGTCCGGGCAGCTCGCTCGGGCTGAAGGCGCCGCAGAGCTCGACGACGCCGCGCCGGTCGAGCCGCGTGAGCTGCTCACGAATCTGGTCCGGCACTTCGCCGTGGATACGGACGAGAACGTTTGCGTTCACCGACTGCGCCGCCTCGACGAGCTGGTGTGCGCCCTTGTGCGGGTAGACCGAGCCGAAGAAGCCGACGACGAGCCAATCGGGGTCGACACGCCCCGGTTCGCGGCTCGCGCCGACCGCCGCCCAGGTCTCGTCCTGAACGGGGACACACTGCTCGACGACCTCGATCTGCTCCGGGTCGTAGCCCTGGCCGATCAGCGTGTGGCGAACGCCGTGCGAGACGGCCATGCAGGTCTCGACCGCGCGGCCGAAGCGCTCGCGGATGCCGTCGAGCCGCGCTGCATACCCGGCCGGGTCCTGATGGCCGATGCAGGACGAGCAGGCGGCTCCGCCCTGCGGTCCGTCGCAGAGCGAGAGGTCGCTCTGGAAGAGGTAGGCGCGCGGGCAGACGAGCCAGTAGTTGTGGGTCGTGAAGTAGCTGCGGATGCCGCGGCTCGCGAGCACGTCGAGCAGCGCGGCGCCGAGGTTGTGGAGGTTGTGGACGTGCGCGACGTCCGGCTTCAGCCGGTCGACCAGCGCCGCGAACGCAGCGGTGATCGGCGGGTCGTCGACCTCGCGCCAAGGCGCGTCGAGATCCCAAAGGCCGTGGTCGCGGTTGTGGATACCGACGAGGCGGACGCCGTCCTCCTCCCACTCACTGACGGTGTACGGCGGCGCGTCAGCGATCGTGGCGGTCGCGGCGTGGAAGACCGTCACGTCCCAGCCGCGGCGCGCGAGCTCCTTGGCCGCGAGCCGCGGGATTGTCGTACCGCCGCCGGAGTCGTTCCAGCCGAACGCGGTCATGAGCAGCTTCCCGCGATCACGGCGCGGTGGTGCCGGTTCACCGATTTGCGCGGCGAGCGCGCGCAGCTCGGCAGCAAGCCTCGGGAGCGGCAGCCCGCGGTGCTCGAACGCGGTCGCGAGCTTCAGCAGCGCGGTGCGCTCGGCAGCGCGCTCGTCGAGCACCGGCCAGTCGAGCTCAGGCACGAGGCTGCGCACCGGCGTGCGCTCGATGTGCTCACGCAGCGCCAGCTCGACCTGTTCGACCTCGAGCGTCTGCGCCGACTCGTCGGAGAAGTTCTCGCCGTGACGGCGGAGCTTGATCAGCGGCTCGCCGCCGAGGTGGCGGAAGCGGCCGTGCGGCAATGCGCGCAGCCACCAGTCGAAGTCCTGCGCGAGCGTGAACTGGGCGCGGTAGCCACCGGCGAGCTCGTAGGCGCGGCGATGAACCATCCGGCTCGGGTCGACGAGCGTGTTGTGCTCGCGCACGAGGTGGCGCTGGAGCTCTCCTGGTGAGAAGTCACGCGTGCGCCACGAGCCGCGCTGAACGCCGCGCTCGTCGATGATCTGCGCATCGCCGTGGACGACGATCGTGTCCGGGTGCGCGTCGAAGACGGCGACCTGGCGCGCGACCCGGTCTGGCATCGCGACGTCGTCGTCGCCGAGCATCGCGATCAGCTCGCCGCGACCCTCGCGGGTGATCGTGTTGTAGGCCTCAGCGATCCCACGATTCTCATCGTGGGAGAAGACCCGGAGCCGTGGATCGGTCACGCGCTCGTCGAGGATCGCGTGGATCTCGGGCGTGCCCGGCCCATCGACGACGACCAGCACCTCGAGGTCGGCGTAGGTCTGGTTCAGGCAGGAGTCGACCGCCTCTGCGAGGTACTCGTGGCGGCGATACGTCGCAATGCCGAGCGTGACCCGCGGCTGATCGGACATCCGTCCACAAGGGTCGGCATCCGGCGGCGGGGCTTGAGCCTTGAAGCCTTCTACGCTCCGGGCCGATGACGCTCACGGTCACGCAGGCGCTGGTGCTCGGCGCGATCCATGGGCCTGCTGAGCTGCTGCCGGTGTCCTCGTCGGCGCATGTGCAGCTCGTGCCGCGGCTGCTCGGCTGGGACCACGACGCGCTCCCGGCGGACACGCGCAAGGCGTTCGAGGTCGGTCTCCACGCCGGCTCGCTGCTCGTGATGCTCGCGGCGGTGCCGTGGCCTTCTCCGGCTGATGCCCTGGTGCTCACCACCCCCGGCGCGATCGCGGGCACCGTGCTGGAGGAGCCGATCGAGCAGCGCCTCGGCGGCACCCGCGGGACGGCGGCCGGCCTCGTCGCCGGCGCCCTTCTGATGCTCGCCGCGAACGGATCGAACGTCGAGCGTGCAGAAAATGACGCTATGCGGCATCGAGTGCACACTCGACGTGCCTTGCGTGTCGGAGTGGCGCAGGCGCTGGCGCTGATTCCGGGCCTCAGCCGCCTCGGAATGGCGTACTCCGCCGGGCGGCTGAGCGGTCTTGATCGCCGCGAGGCGCTCGAGTTCGGCCGCAGCGCCGGCCTGCCGTTGACCGCCGGCGCCGTCCTGCTCAAGACGCTGCGTCTGCGACGCACTGGGCTCGCGCCGGAGCTGCGGACGCCGTTCGCCGCCGGCTTCGCGGCATCGGCCGCGAGCACCGCGCTCGCGCTGCCGCTGCGCCGACGCGCACCGATCCGGACGGCCGCCGCGTGGCGCGTGCTGCTCGCCGCCGCCGCACTGCGGCAGAATGTCCCGCGATGAGCGACGCGTACGCCGCAGCCGGCGTCGATACCGACCAGGCCGATACCGGCGTTGCCGCGCTCGTCGGCGCGCTCGGGGCGGTCGCGGTCGACGGTGGCTCGCGGGTCGTGCCGCTGCCCGGCCACTACGCCTCGGTGATCCGCGTCGCCCCGAACCTCGGGATCGCGATCGGCACCGACGGCGTCGGCTCGAAGCTCGTCGTCGCCGAGCAGCTCGACCGGCTCGAGACGGTCGGCATCGACTGTGTCGCGATGAACGTCAACGACCTGATCTGCGTCGGCGCCGAGCCGGTCGCGCTGGTCGACTACCTCGCCGTCGAGGAGGTAAGCCCCGAGCGGATGGCGATGATCGGCGAGGGCCTGCGCGAAGGCGCCCAGCAGGCGAACTGCGAGATCCCCGGCGGCGAGGTCGCCGTGATCCCCGAGCTGATCCGCGGCCACCCCTCTCCCGACGGCTTCGACCTCTGCGCGACGGCGATCGGCACGGTCGCGCTCGACGGGATCGTCGACGGGTCGGCCGTCCAGCCCGGCGACGCGCTGATCGGCCTGCCGTCGAGCGGCATCCACTCGAACGGCTACACGCTCGCCCGCAAGGTGCTGAGCGACTTCGCCGAGCAGCCCCCGGAACTCGGTGGCGCGAGCGTCGGTGACGCGCTGCTCGAGCCGACCGTGATCTACGTCCGAGCCGTCCTCGACCTGCTGCGCTCGGACATCCCCATCCACGGGCTCGCGCACATCACCGGCGGCGGCCTGACGAACCTGCTGCGGATCGGACGCGGCCGCGTCGGCTACCGGATCGACGATCCGCTTTCCGTGCCACCGGTCTTCGGGCTGATCGCGGAGCGCGGCGGCGTCAGCAGCGCTGAGATGTGGGAGGTCTTCAACATGGGCTGCGGCTTCGTCGCGATGGTGCCGGACGAGCACGCGGCGGCCGCCGCTGAGCTGCTCGCCGCCCACCACCCGGGCTCGCGCCGGATCGGCACCGTGACCGAAGAAGCCGGCTCGGTCACCGTCCCCTCGCTCTCGATCGCGCTCCCGGGCCGCTGATGCTCTCGACGATCCACACCGTCATCGCGCTGGGCCCGAGCTGGATGGACCCCGAGTGGCTGCTCGACCGTTACGGGCAGGAGCTGCTCTGGATGTCGATGCTGATCATCTTCGTCGAGTGCGGCCTCTTCTTCCCGATCCTGCCCGGCGACTCGCTGCTGTTCTCGGTCGGGCTCTTCATCCACCGCCACGAATCCGGCGAGCCCGGAATCGACACGCCGATCTGGATCGCCTGCATTCTTCTGAGCGCCGCCGCGTTCCTCGGCAACGTCAGCGGCTACGAGATCGGACGTGCCGTCGGCCACCGGCTCGAAGGCCACGACGGCCGGATCATCAAGGCCAAGTACCTCGACCAGACCCACGCGTTCTTCGAGAAGTACGGCAACCGTGCGCTCGTGCTCGGCCGCTTCGTGCCGATTGTGCGCACCTACATCACCGTCGTCGCCGGCGTCGGTGAGATGGAGCGGCGCCGCTTCTTCACGTGGTCGCTCGTCGGCGCGGTGCTCTGGGCCTGCGGCCTGACCCTGCTCGGCTACTCGCTCGGCGGCGTCGACTTCCTGCAGCAGCATCTCGAGGCGGCGATCCTGCTGATCGTGGCGATCTCGGTCCTGCCGATGGTCTACGAGGTCGTCAAGCACCGTCGCAACCGCGCCGACGCGGCCTGAGCCGATGCCGGCCGGAGCGACCGACGCGGTCCGCTCGCCGCGGCTGCCGGCGCCGCTGCAGCTGCTCGGGTTCTTCGCCCGGCCGACCGCGTTCATGGAACGCTGCCACGCTCGCTACGGCGACGTGTTCGCGCTGCGGATGCCTGCGACCGAGGAGATGGTCTTCCTCGCCGACCCCGAGCTGGTTCGGACGGTCTGGTCGAACGACAAGCTCAACGGGCTTCCGGCCGGCCGGAAGATCACGCTCGAGCCGGTACTCGGATCGCGGTCCGTCCTGTTGCAACAGGGCGCCGAGCACCTTCGCAGCAGGCGGATCATGCTGCCGGCGTTCCACGGTGACCGGATGCGCGCCTATGGCGAGACGATCGACGCGCTGACCCGCGAGGAGATCGCCCGCCTGCCGGTCGGCACGCCGTTCGCGCTGATGCCGAGGATGCAGGCGATCACGCGCGAGGTGATCCTGCGAGCTGTCTTCGGGACCGAGGAGGGTCCGCGCGAGCAGGAGCTGCGCGTCGCGATCGACGAGTTCCTCGCGCACACCGTCCGGTTCCGCTCGCAGATGCCCGTGCTGTTCGCGCAGGCGACCGGACTCCGGGTCGGCAGCTTCCACCGCGCGCTCGGGCGGATGGACCGGATCGTCCACGACGTGATCGCAGACCGCCGCGCCGCTCCGGACCTCGCCGAGCGGACCGACATCCTCTCGCTGCTGCTCCAGACCCGTGACGACGACGGCGCGCCGCTCTCCGGGCAGGAGCTGCGCGATCAGCTCGTGACGCTGCTGCTGGCCGGCCACGAGACGACGGCGACCGCGCTGTCGTGGGCGTTCGACGCGCTCTTCCGCAACCCCGAGGTGGCGGCGACCCTGCAGGCGTCGCTCGCCGACGGCGACGAGTACCTCGACGCGGTCGTCGAGGAGACGATGCGGATCCGGCCGACCGTGCACGACGTCGGCCGCCGGCTCGGGTTCGAGCTCGATCTCGGCGACGGCCGCACGCTCGCGCCCGGTACCGCCGTGTTCGCGCCGATCTGGCTGCTGCACCAGCGGCCCGACCTGTTCCCCGAGCCGGGCGCGTTCCGCCCCGAGCGCTTCCTCGCAGGCGAGCGCCCTTCGGGGTTCGCATGGATCCCGTTCGGCGGCGGAATGCGCCGCTGCCTCGGCGCCTCGTTCGCCCAGTTCGAGATGCGCCGCGTCCTCCGCACGATCCTCGAGACAACGACGCTCGAGCCCGCGACCGACCGCGCCGAGCGCATCATCCGCCGCGCCGTCACCGCCGTCCCCGAGCACGGGACGCCAGCGGTGCTGACCTACCGCGCCTAGCTCCTCGACTAGAAGCGATGCTCGCGGCTGCCGACCGCGGGCGCCGCAGCCCGGGGTACGCCGGCCACAGGCGCACCGACGAGCGAGCGGTGGGCTGGGGCCGACGAGCGATTCTGTCCGCGAAGCGGACGTTAAGCGAGGCGGTCCCAGCCCACCGCTCGCCCGCCACGAACGCCTACAGCCGGATGTAGCCCGAGGCCCCGTCGCCGGTCCGGTCGTGCACTCGCCGCGTCACCGCGTTCGAGGAGTTGCCCTCGATCGTGTGAACGGACCCATCGGCGCCGACCGATTCGACGATGCCGACGTGCGTCCCGTCCCAGACGATCAGGTCACCGGCCTGCGGCGTCTGCGTCGCTGGAACCGCACGCCCTGTCCGCTGCGCCCAGTCCCACGCCGAGGCGACCGCGCCGAAGCCCTGGCCGGCCTCGCCGAGCGGGGCGCCGGCCTGCTTGGCCGCCCACGAGACGAAGTAGGCGCACCACGGTCCGATGCCGGCGCCGGCGGTCGACGCGCGGTAGTCGGCGATCCGCGGCGCGTCGTTCGAGCCCGGAGGTTGCTCGGCGACGCCGACCTCTTGCTGGGCGAACGCGAGCGCGCGTGCCCCGGCGCCGGACGCGCCGACCGGAGCGCCGATGCCACCGACCTGAAGCGTGTTCAGCGCGGTGGTCGACGTCAGCAGGCCTGGGTAGGAGGCCTGATCGAGATGCGACTCGAAGTCGGTCGAGAGCGTCTCGCGCGCGGGTGTTTCCACGCGTGGCTGCAGCGACTGGTGGATCGCTGCGATCCGTGTCATCACGGATTCGACACTCATCCACCAGGTTGATCGGCCGGCTCGCGGGGAACTTGTGTGCGAACCGGCCGATCTTCCTGACAGAGGGCACAAGAAGCTCAAGGCCCAGACGATGGACGCGGAGGGTGGCCTTCCTGGCCCACCCTCCTGGTCCATCACCCGGCGACGAAGTCACCGGGTACCGCTCGAACGCTCCTAGCGCAGGAGCTGCAGGACCTGCTGCGGAGCAGCGTTGGCCTGCGCCAGCATCGACTGGCCTGCCTGGGAAAGGATCTGGTTCTTGGTGAACTTGACCATTTCCTCGGCCATGTCGACGTCACGGATCCGCGACTCGGCGGACGTGAGGTTCTCCTGGTAGGCCGCCTGGACCGCCATCGAGATCTCGAGGCGGTTCTGGACCGCACCGAGGGTCGAACGGCGAGCCGACACGGCGGCGATCGCGTTGTCGATGTTCGAGATCATCGTCGTCGTCCCGGTGGAGAACGAAACCCAACCGGAGGTAGCGGCGCCGCTGACGGTGCCGATGCTGACGGAGATGCTCTCGCCGTCGTTCGCGCCGACCTGGAAGGTCACCGACGACGTGCCCGTGAGGAGCGCGATGCCGTTGAACTTAGCCTGCGTGAACACACGGTCGATCTCGGAAGCGAGCTGGTTGACCTCGGTCTGGATCGCGTTACGACCCTCGGCCGAGATCGCGCCGTTGTTGTACTGCACGGCGAGCTCGCGGACACGCTGGAGCATCGAGTGGACCTCGCTGAGGTTGCCCTCAGCGGTCTGGACCAGCGACACACCGTCCTGAATGTTCTTCTGCGCCTGAGCGAGACCACGGATCGTGGAACGCATCGACTCAGAGATGCCCAGGCCTGCAGCATCGTCGGCACCGCGGTTGATCCGGTAGCCGCTGGAGAGACGCTCCATCGACTTGGCCAGAGCGCCCTGCGTCGCGTTCAGGTTGCGGTAGGCGTTGAACGCCTCCACGTTGGTGGTGATACGAAGGGACATGCGTCTATCTCCTTGATGACGTTGTTTTTGTGCCCCGGAGCAACTCCATGTCGCTCCTCTTACTCGCTGATTGATCGGCGCTGTTTCAGGCCGCTTGAGGCGAGGTCCGCTCTGGCTGGACGTTCGGACTACACCGACACGTCGACGTGGGACCCGCCGGGCTCCTCGGGCGGCCGGCGCGACTCGGACGCCGGCCCGTAGCCGGACGGTGGCGCCGCCGGCGGCGGCGGGTGGCCCTCGCGGTGCTGCTTCTGCTGGCGCAGTCCGCGCTCGAGCTGCTCCTCGAACTCCTCGCGCTCCTGCTCGGGGTCGCGCTCATCGCGGGCCCGCTCGCGCCGCTGCACTCTCGGCACCGGCGTGACCCGGCGATCATGCGGGCCGATCGGGTTGATGCGCGGCCCCATGACCTATCCGCCGGCTTTCAGCGCTCCCTCGGGTGCGCGGTCGCGCGCCTTATCCGCTTCGGCGAGCACGCGCTGCTCAAGAGCCGCGCGACCGGCCGACTCGCCGGCCTCGAGCTCGCGGCGCTTGTTCTCGATGTCGTCGACGAGCTTCTGCCGGAGGCCCTCGATCTGGGCGAGGGCCAGATGCCGCCAGACGGCGAGCGTCAGGCCCCAGGCGAGCATCGAGCCGATGATCCCGGCAAGCAGCGCCCTGAGCAGCAGGTCGGTCATCGGCAGCTCCGCCGCGTAGGACGCGGCCGCCGCCGAGAGAAAGCTGATGATCCCGCCCCATCCCTTCGCGAGCGCGAGATGCTCTCGCGCCCGGGGATGGGCGCTCAGGCGGACGCCGTCCTGCGGCTGGCCTGCAGCCCCGTCGTCCGTCTTCTTGTCCTTGGCCATCGTTCAGTCGCCTCGGTTCAGCAGAGCAGCTCCGCGGCCAGAGCGTCGGGCGATACCGGCGTGAGACCGGAGTCGACCGCCTGACCGTGGCCGACGTACGAGACCGGCAGCTCGCGCTCGATCGAGAGCCCGAGCATCGGCCCGAGCTGGAAGGTCTCGTCGCAGTGCGTGATCGTTATCGCCGCGGGCGCGACCGGCGCGAGCGCGTCGAGCAGTTCGCGGGCGGCGTCGGCGCTCATCGTCGCCGGCAGGGTTACGTGGACCTCGTCGGCCGGCAGCGCCTCGATGTCGCCGATCAGCTCATCGGTGGCCGCGCGGTCCCGCAGGACGATCGCAGGCGTGTCGACGAGCACCATCCCGCCACCGGTCGCGCCGGCCGCCTCGCTGCCGGAACCGGCGACGACGAGCTCGACGTCGTACGGGGCGAGCAGCCGCTGGAGCTCTTCGCCGCGATCCTCGGGGCGCAGCGCGATGACGGTGACCGGGAGCGTCCCGGCGTGCGAGTAGGCGGCGGCAAGCCGGGCGACCGTGCGGGTCTTGCCCGATCCGCCGGAGCCGACCACGGCACATGTGGCGGCCCCGGTACGGAGCGGCGCAGCCGGGAGGTGCCGGCCGAGCGCGCGGGCGACCAGCTCGCGGACATCGGCGCCGGGGTCGAACGGAAGCAGTCCCGCCACCGCCTCGGCGGCGGCGCGGTCGGCAAGCTCGGAGTCGAGGCCGCGGTCACGCATGCGGTCGGCGGCACGGCGGGCGATCGCCTCGCCGTCTGCACCGAGCCCGCCTGGCTCGCAGCGGACGGCCGCGAGCTGCGGCGGCAGCGTCAGGCGGCGAAGCTCGACCGGCCCCTCGGGCAGCGGCGGCGCGTCGGCGACCGGAGCGATCCACTCTGTGCGGGCGACCGGCTCGTCCGGTTCGCGGTCGAGGTCGAGATCGGCATGGAGAACCGCTTCGAGGTCGTCGTCGTAGGCGTGGGCGGCAGGCTGCTCCGGAGCGTCGCGATGCGCCGCCGAGATCGGGATCACGTCCGCGCGGGCCTGATCGGCCTTCTGGCGGCGGTCGAATGCGGGCCCGTACGAAGAGGGGTCGGGCTGCCTGCCGAAGAGGTCGTCGACGTCGACGTCTGCCGCCGAGGCCGGCTCATCGGAGACGAGGTCGAGGCCGCCGGCCCGGGCCTGGGCGGCCTCGAGCTGCTCGCGGAAGGCGCGCGCGGCGGGCGTCTCGCCCGGCAGCGGCTCGCTGCGGACAGGCGGCAGCTCGGTGACCGACGCCGGGCCGGAAGCCGGGCGCACGTCGACCTCGATCTCGCGCCTGGCGAAGAACCCGGCGAAGCCACCGGTGCGGGCCTCGCGGCGCGCGACGATCACAGCGTCGTCGCCGAGATCCTCACGGATCCGCGTGACGAGCTCGTCGAGCGAACGCCCTCGATAGGTGTACAGGTCGGGCAGGTCTTCGTTCATGCCGCTACCACTCCGATGGTCTCCACGCTGATGCCGGGGCTGATCTCGTTGTAGGCGCACACCGACAGCTGCGGCAGGGACTGCTCACAGAGGCGGCGTACGTGCCGGCGGACCCGCGATGAGCAGATCAGCACCGGCCGCCGCCCACGTGCGGTGGCTTCATCGACCTGGTTCGACAGCGAGGCGACCAATGCCTGCGCGCGGGAGGGATCCATCGCCAGGTACTCGCCGTCGGGTGTCTGCGCGATCGACTCGGAGACCTCCTGCTCGACGTGGGGGTCGAGCGTCAGCGCACGCAGCGTGCGCTCAGCGTCGAGATAGGGCGAAAGGATCGTCCGGCCCAGTGTTTGCCGGGCATATTCGGCGAGCAGCTCCGGATCACGGGTCATCCGCGCGCGGTCTCCGGCGACCTCGACGATCGCACCGAGATCACGGATCGAGACGCCCTCGTGAAGCAGCGCCTGCAAGACGCGTTGCAGCTCGCCGACGCTGAGCAAATCGGGGATGACCTCGTCGACGACGGCCGCGTTCGTCTCCTTGAGCGAATCGAGCAGCGAGCGCACGTCCTGGCGGGTGAGCAGGTCGGCCGCGTGGCGGCGGATCGTCTCCGTCAGGTGGGTGACGATGACGGACTCGGGATCGACGACTGTGTATCCGAGCGCCTCGGCCTCGGCGCGTTGGTCGTCGGCGATCCAGTACGCGGCCATGCCGTAGGCCGGCTCGACCGTCGGGATCCCCTGGAGCCGGCCGATCGCGTCGCCCGGGTCGAGCGCGAGGTGGTGGCCGGCCATCAGCGAGCCGCGTGTGACCTCCGTGCCGCGGACCTTGACGATGTACTCGTGGCTGCCGAGCCCGAGCTCGTCATGGATCCGGACCGACGGGATGATCGTGCCGACCTCGGCCGCGATCTGGCGGCGGACCGCCGAGACGCGCTTGAGCAGCGTTCCGCCCGCGGAACCGTCGACGAGCGGGACGAGGCCGAAGCCGATGCAGAGCTCGAGCGGGTCGAGCGTCAGCGCCTCCTGGACCTGCTCCTGCGGCGAGGTCGTCGGCGGCGGAACCTGGGCGGCCTCGAGCGCGGCGAGCTCGGCGCTCGTCTCTTCCTCCTTGGCCGCCTTCGCGAGCTGCCAGCCGCCGACGAGGAAGGCCGAGCCGATCAAGAGGAACGGCAGCTTCGGCAAGCCCGGGACGAGCGCGAAGAGGATGATCACGACGCCCGCGACCATCGGCGCCTTGCGCTGCGCGGTCAGCTGGCCGGCGACGTCGGAGCCAAGGTCACCCTGGGAGGTGGCGCGCGTGACGAGGATGCCGGTCGCGACCGAGATCAACAGCGCCGGGATCTGCGCGGCGAGACCGTCACCGATCGACAGCAACGAGAAGTGATTGACGGCGTCGCCGATGCTCCGCCCCTGCATCGCGATGCCGATCGCGATGCCGCCGATCAGGTTGATCACCGTGATCAGGATCGCGGCAATCGCGTCGCCCTTGACGAACTTCGAGGCGCCGTCCATCGCGCCGTAGAACTCCGCCTCCATCTGGATGTCCTCGCGGCGCTTGCGCGCCTCCTCCTCTGTGATCTGACCGGCGTTCAGATCGGCGTCGATCGCCATCTGCTTGCCCGGCATCGCATCGAGGGTGAAGCGCGCGGCGACCTCGGCGACGCGGCCGGAACCGGCCGTGACGACGAGGAACTGGATCACGATCAGGATCAGGAAGATGACGAGGCCGACGACGAGGTTGCCGCCGACGACGAACTTGCCGAACGCCTCGACGACGTGGCCGGCGTCGCCGTGGAGCAGGATCAATCGCGTGACCGAGATGTTGATCGCGAGCCGGAACAGCGTTGTCAACAGCAAGAGCGACGGGAACGCGGAGAAGTCCAGCGCGCTCGGCACGTAGAGCGTCGTCACGACGATCGCGAGCGCGACCGAGATGTTGAGCGTGATGAAGAGATCCAGCAGCAGCGGCGGCAGCGGGATGATCATCATCACCACGACCAGCACGACGACACCGGCCGCGATCAGGTCGGTGTACTTGCTGAACCTCTTTACGACGTCGTTCACTGGAGGGAGGGACCGGCGGTGGAGGGACAGACGGTCTTCCTGGGTGTTCGGCCTTCAAGTGGTGCTTCTTGAGCTGGTGGTGGAGACCGGGTACCGCAGGGGGTTCGCAGCGCTCGCCTCCATCCCGTCGGTTCGCGGAGTCTGCTCACCCCCCGCGCCACCCGGTCCCTAAGCAAACTCCCGGTTCACGGGTCACCCCCCCAACTCTCTTTGGGCTGGTGGGCGTGGTGGTGGTGCCCGCGCTTTTTGGGGCATTCCGCGAGCGCTCGAGTCCTACGGGGCGATCGCGCAGCTACTGACAAACAGCGGGTGCGAGGTGGCGTGTGTGCCGGGGGGGCTGGCTGGCGGCGGTCGTCGGCCTGGGCTCTGGAGGGTGTGGGGCGTTGCGGGCCTGAGGCGCACTCCGCACGGCGACGGGATGGAGCCGTGCGGCGCCGCAGGCCCGCAACGCCCCGCGCCACACCACCAACGCAACGAGCCTACGAGGCGCTCCGCCGCCGCCCAGCCAACCGGTAGACGTGCGCCAGCACCGCAGCGACCGCCTCGAAGAGGTCCTCGGGAATCTCGCGGCCTACCTCGACCATGCGGTGGAGCGCACGCGCGAGCGGTGGGTCGGGGACGATCGGGACGCCGGCCTCTTGGGCGATCTCGCGGATCTTGGCGGCGAGGTGGTCCATGCCTTTGGCGACGACGATCGGCGCGGCCGAGCCGGCCTCGTACTTGAGCGCGACGGCGTAGTGCGTCGGGTTCGTGACGACGACGTCGGCGAGCGGGATGTCGGCCATCATGCGGGCGCGCGCGGCCTCCATCTGGCGACGGCGGATCGCGGCCTTGACCTCCGGCGGGAGGTCCATGTTCTTGGCCTCGTCCTTGACCTCCTGCTTGTCCATCTTCAGCGACTTCTCGGTGCGCCAGCGCTGGTAGAAGAAGTCGAGGATCCCGATGATCAGGTAGACGATCGCCGCGCGCATCGCGATCGAGCGGATCTGCCGGGCCATCTCCGACGACAGCTCGAGCGGCGAGATGCCGACTAGGCCGGCGAGCTCGGAGAGCCGGGGAAGCAGCGCCATCAAGACGACGGCGCCGACGACGCCGATCTTGATGATGCCCTTGCCGGTCTCGACGACGGCGTTGATACCGAAGACGTTCTTCGTGCCCTGGACCGGGTCGAGGCGCTTGAGGTCAGGCTTCAGCGCCTGGGTGGCCGGCTTGACGCCGACCTGCCCGAGGTTGACGAGGATCGCGGCGAGCGCGCAGGCTCCGATCAACGGCAGCATCGCGATCATCGCCGGGCCCATGACCGAGCCGACGAGGTTGAAGACGGTGTGCTGCTGGACGACGTCAGCGGTCGCGCCGGCGCTGAGGCTCGTCCGCATCCCCGACGCCAGGCGCTCGGCGATCATCGGCCCGGTCATCCCGAGCACGATCAGCCCTGCGAGCAGCACGACCGCTCCGTTGAGGTCCTGCGAGCGGGCGACGGTGCCCTTCTGCCGCGCCTCTTCGCGCCGTTTCGGTGTTGCCTTCTCTGTCTTCTCGCCGGCCACGGCGGCAGATCACCCGACCCGCAGCGTCTGCAGGGCGGTGCCGACGTCTTGCTGGATGTTCTCCGCGAGCCAGCCCGCGACGAACGGCATCGTCGCACCGACGAGCAGCATCCCGACGACGATCTTCGCCGGGAAGCCGACCTGGAAGACGTTGAGCGCCGGCATCACCCGCGAGATCACGCCGAACGCCGCGTCGGTCAGCACGAGCGCGAGGATCACCGGCCCGGCGATCTGGATCGCGCTGACGAAGATCTGCGCGAACGCGGCGCCGGCGCCGTCGATCATCATCTTCAGCGACGGCAGCTCGGTCAGGCCGACGACGTCGTAGCTCTTCGCGAGCCCGCCGATCACCCATGCGTCGCCGCCGATGACGATGAAGATCAGCGTCGCGATCAGGCCGTAGGCGGTCGTGAAGACCGACGACTGCGTGCCGTTGACCGGGTCGACGAGGCCGCCGAACGAGAACCCGATCAGCACGTCGATGAACGAGCCGGCGACCGAGACCGCGGCGAAGACCGCGCCGAGCACGAAGGCGTACACCCCTCCGACCATCAGCTCCTTGACCAGCAGCCCGCCGAGGCCGTAGACGTCGGTCGGGATGACTTGGCCCGCGGAAACGACCGAGGACAGCCCGACCGCGATCGCCACGGCGACGATGCCGCGGACGCGGGCCGGGACGAGCTTGCTGGAGAACATCGGCGCTAGCAGGAACAACGGTGCCACCCGTGCGAGCACCAGCGCGAAGGAGGTGACCCGCTGCTCACCGAAGGTCGCCAGCAGGTCCGCGGCCGGCTGCTGGAGATCCGGCAGCACGGGCTAGCCCACCATCTGCGGAATCGAGTTCCAGAGCTCCGTCGTGTAGGCGAGCAGCTGCCCCAGCATCCACGGGCCACCGACGACGAGCACCAGGGCGAGCGCGAAGATCTTCGGGATGAAGGCGAGCGACTGCTCCTGGATCTGCGTGACCGCCTGGATCAGCGACACGACGAGCCCGACGAGCAGGCCGACGAGCAGCAACGGCAGCGACACCTTCATCGACAAGGACATCGCCTCGGTCGCGAGGTTGATGACGGTGTCCTGCGTCACTGGAACGACTCCACGAGCGCTCTGGTGATCAGGTCCCAGCCGTCGACGAGCACGAACAACAGGATCTTGAACGGCAACGAGATGAAGGTCGGCGGCAACATCACCATGCCCATCGACATCAAGGTGGCACTGACGACGAGATCGATCACGAGGAACGGCAGGAAGATCAGGAACCCGATCTGGAACGCCGTCTTCAGCTCGGAGACGATGAACGCCGGGATCAGCACGTAGGTCGGGACGTCGGCGCGCGTCTCGGGCTTGTCGACCTTCGCGAGGCTCAGGAACAGCGCGAGGTCCTTGGTGCGCGTCTGGCGGAACATGAACTCGCGCAGCGGCTTCTGGCCGATCTCGAGCGCCTCGGTCTGCGTGATCTTGTTCTTCGTCAGCGGCTCGACAGCGTTGTCCTTGATGTCGGTGAAGACCGGCGCCATCACGAAGATCGTCAGGAACAGGGCGATCCCGACGAGGACCTGGTTCGGCGGCGCGCTCGGTGTGCCGAGGCCGGTGCGGATGAAGCCGAGGACGACGAGGATCCGGGTGAAGCCGGTGACCGTGAACAGCAGCGCCGGGAGCAGCGAGAGCGCCGCGATCAGCACGAACAGCTGGATCGCACTGCTGCCCTCCGGTGAGAGGTCGCCGGCCGACTGGCTGAGCATCAGCGTCGTCATCGCAGCGTCCTGTCGCGGAGCTGGGCAACGGCCCTTGTAACGCCCCCTGGCAGGACAGACCGGCTCCGCCGGTCTGATGACTCTCCGTCTCCCAGGTCCTCGTCCCCGCCGATCAGCCCGAGGTCGAGCGCCTCCTCCTCGGTGTACGTCCGCAGCGGCGTGACGCCGTGCTCGGCGCTGCCGACGAGCACCAGCTCGCTGCCGGCGCGGATCAGGTGAACCGAGCGGCCGGGGCCGAGCGGCATCGACGCCTCGGTCTTGAGGCCGCCGAAGCCGCTGTCCTCGGACGACGCCTTGAGTTGGCGCAGGACCCAGGTCAGGCCGTAGATGACGGCGATGACGATGCCGAGGCCGAAGATCGTCTTCGCGATCGCGTTGCCGCCGGTGCCGGGCGCCTGCGCGGCGTTGGTCGAGACCTGGTCGAGGTTCAGCTTCGTGTTCTCGCCGTATGGGTCCTTGACCGTGCTTGTGCCTGCGGCCAGCGCGACGGTCACCGGCGAAGCGGCGATGGTGGTGAAGGCGGCGATCAGCGCCGCGCGTGCCTGGAGGGAGAGCACTGGAGGGGGTATGGGACCGTCGGGAGGGACGACTGTCCCCCCGGTGGTCGGCCAGCGGCAGCGGGCCTTGAGCGCACGGTGCAGGCAACGTTGGCCCCTGATGACTGCCATATCGGCAGGCATGTGGGACCAACGGGTCGGGCCCGACTTAGGCGGCTTCCGCCGGAGGTTCTTCGGCCGTGGGCTCGGTCTCGGCGGCCGGCTCGTCGCCGCCGTCGTTCTGCTCGAACATCGCGGCGATCGCGTCGGGGTCCATGTTGCCGTCGGCTGCGGGCTCGCCGCCGGCGTCCGGGTCGGGGGCCGCGCTGAGCGCGGGAGCGTCGAGCGAGACGAAGTCGCCGCTCGCCTCCTCGGCGTGGACGTGTACCTCGGTGCTGACGACCTCGGTGATCCGGAGGCCGAACTGCTCGTCGATGACGACTACCTCGCCGCGGGCGATCGAGCGCCCGTTGATCAGCAGGTCTACCGGCTTGTCGGCGAGCCGGTCGAGCGTGACGACCGACCCTGGGCCGAGCGCCATCGCCTCGCCGAGGCTCATGAAGGTGCGGCCGACCTCGACCGCCAGCTCGACGCTGACGTCGGTCAGGCGCCCGAGGTCCGGCTCCGGGCCGGCCTGCACGGGCGTGCCTTCGGGGTCCGGAACGGCTGCGAGTTCGGTGCTCATTTCGCTACTGGATCGCCAGGTCGGTGAAGAGGACTTCGGAGACGTGGACGTCGGTCTCCTTGTGCAGCCGCTCGAGGATCTCCTTCTGGAGATGCTTGCGGCTCTTGCGCTCCTGCAGCTCGCCTGCCGCGACGCCGGTAAGCGTGTCGGTGATGATCGAGCGGATCAGTGCCTCCTGCGGCTCGATGCCGTAGCCCTCGGGCGGGTCGGGCGCCGCCTCGGCAGAGGCGTGCTTGACGTTGCCGGCGTCGGCGGCCACGTGCGGCTCGAGGATCAGGGCGACGCTCAGCTTCGCGTAGCGGCCGCCCTCGAGGTTGATCAGGAAGTCCTTCGGCAACACGTAGAGCGTGCCTTCGACCTTCGGCTTCGGCGCCTTCGCCGGCGGCGGCGCCAGCACGAACTTCCAGACGCCGCCGAGGGCGATCAGCACGACCGGGATGATGAACTTGAGCTTGTCTTTCATGACGTCGGGAACTCGGAGTCGGTGAGCGAGCCCTTCGAGGGAGCGGTGTCCGTGATGATCCGGGGGAGCCAGAGCTCCACCCTTCTGTTCAGTGATCGGCCGCCGGGCGTCGAATTGGAGGCCATCGGCTCCATGTCTGCGCGGCCGGCCGAGGTCAGGCGGCCTCCGGCGACGCCGTCGCCGACCATCGAGATCACGACGTTGGCCGCGCGGTCCGACGAGAGGTTCCAGTTCGAGTGGTAGCGACCGGTCTTGATCGGCACGTTGTCGGTGTGGCCCTTGACGACGACCTGGTGGGTCGCCTCGGCGTTGACGATGTCAGCGAGGCTCTTCAGCAGCGGCTTGGCCTGCGGCTTGATCTCGGCCGATCCGGACGCGAACAGGAGGTCGTCGGTCGTGATCCGGATGTGGAGCCCGTCCTTGCTGACGGTCGTCGAGATCTTGCCGGCGACCTTGTTCTCACGGGCGATCCGGCGGACCTGCTTCTCGAGCTCCTTGAAGGTCTGG
Organism: Baekduia sp.; assembly: GCA_037045385.1. Taxonomy (GTDB): domain Bacteria; phylum Actinomycetota; class Thermoleophilia; order Solirubrobacterales; family Solirubrobacteraceae; genus Baekduia. The sequence goes on from JBAOHN010000008.1 coordinate 296,138, forward strand.
TTTTCACGCTTGGCAGCCGCCGCGCGCTGCTTCTTGTTCATCTGCGACTGCTTCGAAGGCTGCTGCGGCGGGGCGATCGACATCTGCTGGTTCTGCTGCGGCGCCGACTCGCTCTCCGAGCCGCCGTTCTGCTTGATCCCCTGGCCGCCGGGCATCACGTGGCCGGAGAACGCCTCTGACAGCGAACGCTGGAGGTCCTCGTACTTGGAGATGTTCACCGACGAGATCGACCAGAGAACCATGAACAGGCTCATCAGGAGCGTGATCAGGTCGGCGTAGGTCAGCAGCCAGCGCTCGTCGACGTGGCCGCCCTCGTCGTGCCCGCCCTTGTGCTTCTTCTTGCGACCGGCCACGAGCGGCTCCTACGCGGCCTGTGCCTCGGCCTCGGCGCCGCCGCCCGCGTCGGAGGAGCCGCCACCCTTCTTGCCGGCGTTCATGATCGCCTCGCGATCGACCGGCGGCAGGTAGCTGAGCAGCTTCTCCTGGACCACCCGGGGGTTGTCGCCGGCCTGGATCGCCATGATCCCCTCGAGTACCAGCCGGCGCTCGTCGGCCTCTGAGGCCGTCAGTGCCTGGAGCGTGTAGCAGACCGGGTAGAAGACGACGTTCGCCGAGCCGACGCCGTAGAGCGTCGCGAGGAAGGCGCCGGCGATCAGCGGGCCGAGCGTCTCGGGCGCCGACAGGTTGCCGAGGACGTGGATCAGCGAGACGACCGTGCCGAGCACGCCGATCGTCGGGGCGAGGCCGCCGCCCTTCTCGAAGATCGCGTGGCCGTCCTTGTGGCGGGCGGTCATCGCGTCGATCTCGGTTTCGAGGATCTCGTAGAGCAGGTCTGGGTCGGTGCCGTCGACGACGAGCTGCATGCCCTTGCGCAGGAACGGGTCGTCGATCGACTCGATGTCCTCCTCGAGCGCGAGCAGTCCGTCCTTGCGGGCGCGCTCGGCGAAGTTGACAAGCGTGCTGACCCGCTCCGCGGGGTTCGCCGGCTCGGCCGTGAACGCCTTGATGTAGAGCTTCGGAATCATCATGAAGCGCTTCATCCCGACCGATGCGAACACCGCCATCGACGTGCCGCCGAAGACGATGATGCCTGCCGGGATGTTGATCAGGGCAGGCGGCGAAACGCCTTCCATGATCCCGGCCATCAGGATCAATGCACAGGCGCCGACGATGCCAATGGCGGTAGCGGCCTTCATGGGGATTCGTTCATGTCGTCGGCCACGACTGGCCGAACTTCAGAGCGGCGAAGGGCGTACTAGTACGACTGTCCAGAACGCGAAAAGCGCCCCGGGCCGCCTGGCCCGGAGCGCTTGCCCCGAATCGATGAACGCGGAGGTCCGCGGCGTTAGCCGACGGCCTTGTTGATCGCAGACAGCACGCGATCGGGCTGGAACGGCTTGACGACGAAGTCCTTGGCTCCGGACTTCACGGCCTCGAGCACCTTCGACTCCTGGCCGAGCGCCGAGCACATGACGACCTTCGCGCTCGGGTCGAGCGCCATGATCTCCTTGAGTGCGGCGAGGCCGTCCTTCTCCGGCATCGTGATGTCGAGCGTGATCACGTCGGGACGCAGCTCCTGGTACTGGGAGATCGCCTCGATGCCGTTGCCGGCCTCACCGACGATCTCGTGGCCACCGCCGCTCAGGGCGTCGCTGACCATCTTTCGCATGAACGCGGCATCGTCGACGACGAGCACTCGTGCCATCAGACTGCTACCTCCTCGGGGGTTGTCGATTCGGGGGGTTCGGGGGTTTCGGGTGTTTCGGCTGCGTCGACATCGACGGTGCCGCCGATCGTGAAGATCTCCTCGAGCCGCATCGCCAGGCCGCCGTCGTCACAGACGATCAGCCGGCAGCTCGCGAAGCGCATGCCGTCGACGTAGACGTCGACTGCGTCGTCGACCAGGCGATCGAGCTCGATCACGGCGCCCGGCGGCAGCTCGACGGCGCGTCCGGACGCCATCCGCGTGCGGCCGAGCTCGGCCCAGACGCGGACCTGGACGTCGCGCAGGCCTTCGCTGAACGGCCGGTCGTCGTCGTGCGTCGCGGTGATCTCGTCGAGCGCGCGGGTCATCCGGACGATGAACGCGTTCGGGACGAGCTGGACGAGCAGGCAGGGCGCGCCGAAGAAGCTGAATGTGACGGTCGTCGAGTGGCCGGTGTGGTCGAACAGCGACGTCGTCTCCTCCATCGAGGTGACGCGCTTGATCTCCGGAACGCCGATCTCGACCTCGTCGCCGAGCACCGTGCTGGTCGCCATCGCGGTGGCGGCCATCATCTGGTTCATCGCCTCGCCGATCGCCGAGTACTCGAGCTCGTCGAGGTCCTCGGCGGGCGGCAGTTCGGTCGGGTCGCCGCCCATCATCGACGCCGCGAGACGGCGCGCGCCCTCGACACCGATCAGCAGCACGTTGCCGCCGGTGACGCCGTCGGTGTACGAGACGCTCGCCGCGATGCAGGGCATCTGGAAGTCGGCGAAAGGGTTCTGGCCCGGCGACGCCACGCCGACGTCGCCGCCGACGACGCCGGTCGACGAGAACATCCGCAGGATCCCCTGGACCGCCTCGGAGGTCTGGGTGCCGAGCTTGATCAGCGCCTGATCGGTGTTCATGGCTTCGGCTCCACCTTCGAGGTGACCTGGGCGGCCCGGAACTTGCCGCTGCGGCCGGCGCGTGCGGTGTGGATCGCCGTACGGTCGACGTAGAGCGTCACGTCGGTGTCGGCCTCGGCGTCGAGCCGGATGACGTCGCCGGGCTGGAGCGCGAGCACGTCGGCGATCGACAGCGTGGTGTCGGCGACCTCCGCGCGGACGGTGACGTCGACGAGGCTGAGGCCCCGCCGCACCTGCGCGGCCTGCGCAGGGTCGTGCTTGGTGACGCCGTCGTCGCGGCGTGAGAACGCATGCGAGACCGGCGCGATCGCCTGGTGGGGGATCAGCAGGCCCATCGTCGCCGACGTGTTCTCGAGCCGGACCTCGAGCGTCAGCTGCAGCGTCGGCTCCGAGCCGGCCGCGACCTGGACGGTCTCGGACTGCGTGTCGACGTTCGAGATCCCGAAGGTCATCTCGGAGATGTCGAAGAAGGCCTGCGACAACTCGGCGACCATCGTGCTGAAGAGCCGCTCGACGACCATCAGGTCGATGTCGGTCAGCTCGCGCTCCTTGATGTTCTTGTCGCGCCCGCCGAGCATCCGGTTGAGCGCGATCAGGATCACCGGCAGCTCGCACGTCAGCAGCATCCGTCCCGGATGCGGGTTCGTGTCGAGCGTCATGTAGACCGATTCCTCGGGCACGAGCCCGAATGCGTCGGTCCACGTGTACTGGACGACGTCGATCACCTCGAACTCGAACAGCGTCCGGTGCTCGGCCGCCATCCGCGTCGGGACACGCTCGCAGAAGGTGTCGAGCGTGCGCCGGATCCGCCGCTCCTGATCGGTCGAGAACTTCGTCGGGCGCGTGAAGTCGACGGTTCGCAGCCAGCGCGCCCGGCGTCCGCGCCGGGCCTCGTTCTCGACCGGCGTCTGGCCGTCGCTGGCCCGCTCGAACATGCGCTCGATCTCTGAGCTGTTGAGGAAGCCGCTCATCGTCTCTGTAATCGGCCGGTCAACCGGAAGTTCGACCCCTGCGGGCGATTCCGTCGCCTCAGGCGGCGACCGGTGCCGCCTCTCCGAAGATCAGTGCATCGGTGCCGCCGGCCTCACGGACGACGGTCGTCATCTGCGGAGAAATGTCGATCCGGATAGTCCGGCCCTTGCCGCCGCCCGTGTCCGTGGTCCGGACCGGGATCCGCAGGCCGTCGAGCGCAGCGCGGACCGCGTCGGCGTTGCGCTGGCCGATGTCCTGCCCGCTGCCGCCCATGCTGAACATGGCGGCGCCGCCGACCATCACCGCCTCGAGCCGCGTGCGCCCGGCACCGAGCGCGACGAGATCCTCGACGATCGCGGGGACCGCCAGGTCGGCGTACTTGCCGGGCTGCTCGGCGTCCGCTCCGGGCGCGGCCGGCAGCATCACGTGCGCGAGCCCTGCGATGCATTGCGAGCGGTCGTAAAGGGCCAGGCCGATGCACGACCCGAGGCCGATGCACGCCAGCGTGTCCCCGGCCGTGCCGGAGACCGCCGCCTCCCCCATGCGGACGACCGCGTCCATCCGCCCGCTAGAGCCCCAACCGTCCGAGCAGGTCCTCGACGCCGCCAGCGGTCGGCAGCAGCAGGAACGAGAGCGAGCACTCCTCCTCCTCGACGACGAGCGCCGAATCGAGCACGAGCGCGTGGTCGATGTCCTCGCCGCGGCCGAGCAGGACGGTCGTGACGATCGCACCGAGCATGTCGACGACGACCTGCGGCGGCGCCGGCTCCATCTCCATCCCGGCCATCTGCGCCAGCACGTTGATGTAGTTGGTGCCGAGGATGTTGCCGACCTCGCCGAGCATCGACGTGCCATCCGGCGAGTGCGGGTCGATCCCGTAGATCCCGCAGATCTTCGCTGCGTCCTCGTCGGGGAAGAGCAGCAGTACGATCGCCTCGAGGTCGCCGACGATCGGCACCATCACGCCGTGACGGAGCGAGTCCGGCTCGCCGACGAGCGCCACCGCGTCGTTGAGCGGCAGGACCGCGGCGGTCGGCACCGAGATGTCGACGGTCTTGCCGAGCATCGAGCCGAGCGCGGTCCCGGCGTTGCCGGAGCCGATGTTGGCGAGCTCGCGCAGCGCGTCGAGCTGTATGTCTGTGAATGAGGTCATCGGTGGGGAATCCGGGTCGAGGTTTCTTCTACGCAGCCACTGAGACTTGATGATCGGCCGCGGGACGGCCGGACTGAACCCCCGCCTGCGACATCGCATCGCAGTCGGCGATCAGGACGATGTCGCCGCTCGACAGGACGGCCGCGCCGGAGACCGGGCCGCTGTTCGCCGATCCGGCGGGCAGCGGGCGCGTCACCAGCTCGACCTGGCCGACGAGCCGGGAGACCGAGAGCGCGAGGTTGCGGTCCTGGCCGCGGACGATCACGACGTGCGTGTCGGGCTCGTCGGTCATCCCGGCCGCGCCGGCGAAGACCGCGCTCGCGCTGACGAGCGGCAGTGCCTCGTCGTCGAGCAGCAGCATCTTCTGGCCGGCGACCGAGCGGATCGTCGAGCCCTCGAGCAGCATCGTCCGCTCGACCCGCTGCAGCGGGATCCCGAACGGGCGGCCACCGGCTTCGATCAGCAGCGCCGAGACGATCGCGAGCGTCAGCGGCAGCCGGATCTCGTTCTCTGTGCCCTCGCCGGGAACCGAAGTGACCGTGACCTCGCCGCCGAGCTCGCGGAGCTTCTCGCGGACCGCATCCATCCCGACGCCGCGGCCGGAGAGGTCGCCGACCTCCTCGGCGGTCGAGAAGCCCGGCGCGAACAGCAGCTCGATCGCCTGCTTGACGTCCACGAGCGCAGCCTGGTCGGGCGTGATCAGCCCGCGTTTGACGGCGACCGCGGCGACCTTCGCGGGATCGATGCCGTGGCCGTCGTCCTTGACGGTGATCACGATCGAGCCGCCGGCGTGGCGGGCAGCGATCGTCAGCGTGCCGGTCGGCGGCTTGCCGGCCGCGATCCGCTCCTCGGGCCGCTCGAGGCCGTGATCGAGCGAGTTGCGGATCAGATGGACGAGCGGATCACCGATCGCATCGACGACGGTCCGGTCGAGCTCGGTCTCCTTGCCGACGACCTCGAGCTCGACCTGCTTCTCGAGCCGCGACGCAACGTCACGGACGAGCCGCGGGAAGCGCATGAAGACCGCGTCGACCGGGATCATCCGGATCTGCATCACCATCGCCTGGAGCGCGTGCGAGCTGCGCGTCAGCTCCTGCATCGCCTGACCGAGGCCGGGCACGTCGGCCTGAGCGGCTAGCGCCTCGACGAGCGTGCGCTGGACGACGAGCTCGCCCATGCAGTGCATCAGCGAGTCGAGCCGGTCCGCGTCGACACGGACGGTCTGGGACTGCTTGCGTGTGGCCTGCGGCTGCGAGCCATCGGCCTGGTCATCGGCTTCGACGGCGGCCAGCGGGGTGTCGGCGACGACCTCCTGCTCGTGCTCGGTGACCCGGACGCCGTCGACGTCGGCCACCTCGCGGCAGGCGAGGTCGAGCGTCTCGATGTCGCGATCGGTCGCGATCAGGACCTCGACGACGGTGCCGGACCAGCTCTCGAGCTCGTCCTCGGCAGGCGTCGTGCGCAGCAGCTCGCCGTGGTCGGCGAGAACTCCAAAGAGCTGAAGCGCGCGCACCGACGGCATCGGGGCCTCGGACGAGAGCGCGATCTGGAGCTCGAGCACGGTCTGCCCGTCCTCCATCGCGGCCAGAACCGGCGCGGTGCTCTGCGCTGGCTCGCCGCTCTCCGCCGGCGGCTCGGGGTCATCGGACTCGCGGACAAGCGCGTTGAGCCGCTCGATCAGCTGCGTGGGGTCGAGCTTCTCGCCCTCGCCGGCGTCGATCGAGTCGACCGCGCCCTCGAGCGCGTCGAGCACCGCGAGGACGGTGTCGGCGACCTCGCCGGTGAGGCCGGTCCCGCGCTGGCGCAGCAGCTCGAAGACATCCTCCATCTTGTGCGTGAGCTTCGCCATCCCATCGAAGCCCATCGTCGCCGCCATGCCCTTGAGCGAGTGGGCGATCCGGAAGATCGCGTCGATCGTTTCGCGGTCCTCGGGCGCCTCCTCGAGGCGGACGACGGCGAGGTTCAGCTCCTGGAGGTTCTCCCGGCACTCGGCCAGGAACATCGGCAGGTATTCGGAGGTGTCCATGTCAGCTCAGTCCTTGCGATAGATGAACGGCACGGCGGCGCTGAGGCCGAGGCCGGTCGGGTCTGCGACACGTTCGGTGTTGCCGACGACGAGGTATCCGCCCGGGCGGAGGCTCTCGACGAGGCGCCCGTGGAGCGCGTCGCGAACCTCCTCGTTGAAGTAGATGACCGTGTTGCGGCAGAGGACGAGGTCGTAGGAATCGGCAGCGACCAGCTTGCGGAGCAGATCTCCCTGCTCGAAGGTGACGATCCGCTTGAGCGCGTCGGACGCGATCCAGGAGTCGCCCTCCTGCGTGAAGTGCGCGGCGAGCGTCGCGGTCGGGGCGTCGCGCGCGTCGGCGACGGTGAAGACGCCGCTGCGCGCCTTCTCGACCATCCGCTCGTCGATGTCGGTGCCGGTGATCGAGACGTTCGCCGACGGGACCGCTCTCGTCGCGATCGCCGCGAGCGTGAACGCCTCGGCACCGTAGGAGCTGCCGGCGCTCCAGCAGCGCACGCGGCCGCGGCCGCTCTCGGCGAGCTCGGGCAGGATCTTCTGCTCGAGCGTCTCCCAGAGCTCGGGGTTGCGCCACAGCTGCGAGACGTTGATCGTCACCCGATCGAGGAAGCGTTCGAGCTGCTCGCGATCGGACGCCAGCACCTTCGCGTACTCGCGCAGATCCTCGTCCTGGCCCTGGAGCCGCACGAACGAGCGGATCCGGCGCTCCATCTGCCCGCGCTTGTACTGCGAGAGGTCGATCCCGCAGATCCGCTGGACGGCGGTGCAGAACGGCTCGTAGTCGGCGCCAGGTGTATCTGTCTGTGTCGTGTCCATGGGTTCCTCTAGTTCATTTCGCGGCTGATGACCGCGCCCAGCTGATCGAGCGGCGCGACGACGTCGACGAGCCCCTCCTCGGCGACGGCACGGGGCATGCCGTAGACGGTGCAGCTCGACTCGGCCTCGGCGATCACACGGCCACCGGCCGCCTTGACCGCGCGCGCCCCTTCGAGCCCGTCCTTGCCCATCCCCGTCATCACGACGAGCACGACGCGCGCGCCGAACGCCTTGACGGCGTCCTCGATCGTCAAGTCGGCTCTCGGGCGCAGCCCGCCGATCGGGTCTTCGTCTGACAGCTCGGTCTCGCCGCCGGCGCCGATCCGCAGGTGGTGGCCGCCGGGCGCGATCAGCAGCGTGCCCGGCGTCAGCGATTCGCCTCCGGTGGCCTCGGCGATCCGGATCTTGCCGGCGCGATCGAGGCGCTCGGCGAGCGAGGCCGTGAACCCGGGCGGCATGTGCTGGACGATCCAGCCGCCGGCGCCGAGCGAGGAAGGCAGGTGCGGCACGAGCTCACCGAGCGCGCGCGGGCCACCGGTCGAGATCGCGATCACGAGCACCCGGCTGCCGGCGGGAGCGACGCCAGGCCGCAGCGAGCGGGGGCCGGCCGGTGCTGCCGGGGCGTCCGGCGATAGCGACGGCCGCGGTGTCGCGACCGTGCTCCCGGCACCCGCCGCCGCCCTGACCTTGTCGCGGAGTGTCTCGACGAACAGCTCGAGCGGCTCCCCGAGCGCAGGTTTGGCGACGAGGTCGAAGGCGCCTTCGGCGAGTGCATCGACAGCGCGCGCGCCGTGCGCCGGAGAGAACGCGGAGACGACGATGACCGGGAGGTTCCGGCCCGGATGAGCCGCACGCATCCGCTTGAGCACACCGATGCCGTCGAGGCCTGGCATCGCCAGGTCGAGCGTCATCGCGTCGGGCCGCAGGTCCTCGAACAGCACGATCGCCTCGTCGCCGTCACATGCCTCGCCGACCACTTCGAAGCCCTGCTTCGCGAGCGACTGCGCCAGCATCCGGCGCATGAACGATGAGTCGTCGGCGACGAGAACGCGGACGGGAGTATCGGTCTGGGGTGCCGACAGCATCCGGCTCAGGCCGCGCGCAGCTCGGTCTCGGCGTCGAGCTCGGACAGGTCGAGCGCACCGATCAGGCGCTCGGGGCTGAGCAGCAGAACGAGCCGATCGTCGATCCGTGCGATCGAGTCGATCGCACGGCCCGCGACGGCCGGGCTTTCGTCGACCTGCGACTCGTCGACGGTGACGACCTCCTCGACCTGGCCGACCACGAGCCCAGCGATCTGCTCACCGGCCTCGACGATGACGATGCTTTGGTCGTCGCTGTCACCGGCCGAGTCGAGGCCGATCCGGGTCGCGAGGTCGAGGACCGGGACGATCTTGCCGCGCAGCGAGATGACGCCGCGCAGAGCCTCGTCGGTCGCGGCGACCGTGCGCGGCGGGGTGAAGCGGATGATCTCGTGCACGTGGCCGATCGGCACGGCGTACTCCTCACCGGCTGCGGTGAAGACGACGATCTGACGTGTGGGGCCTGCGGACATGGGTGACTCCAGGTCTGGGAGGACGTGACCCGATGGTCGGCAGCACCTGCGGCGCCTTGAGAACGTCGCCCGCGGTCCGCCGACGACCGTGCGACGCTTTGGCGATGATCGAGCTGCACACGCTGTCGCGTGACAGCGTCGCCTTTCACCTGAACCCCGATCTGATCGAGCGGATCGAGGCCGTCCCGGACTGCCACATATGGCTGACGACCGGGGCGAAGCTGGCCGTGACCGAGAACGTCGACGAGGTCGTCGCCGCGATCCGCAAGTGGCGCGTCGACATCCTCGCGCGGGCGTTGATGCTCGCGAAATAGCGAAGGCGGTGGCGGGCCCCTCCAGACCCACCACCGCCTCCGTTGCCTGTGAGCGGCGAGAGCGCGACGGACCCCTCCAGATCCGTCGCACATACCGCTTGCAGCTTGTGCCGGGTCGCCCCGGCCTCGGGCGAAGGGCCATGCCCTTCGCCCAATGATCACGACCGTTGTCCGAGGCGTCGCGCGAAGGGCCGTGCCCTTCGCGCAATGGCTCGGCCGAAGGCCGAGGCACTAGCGCTTGAGGTTGACCAGCTCCTCCATCATCTGGTCGGCGACGCTGATGACGCGGGAGTTGGCCTGGAAGCCGCGCTGCCCGACGATCATCTGCGTGAACTCCTGCGCGAGGTCGATGTTCGACATCTCGAGCGTTCCGCCGATCGTCACGCCGAGGCCGACGGTCGGATCGCCGGGGGTGCCGATCGCAGGGTCGCCGGCGGCCGGGCTCGGCTGCCACTTGTTCGACGAGATCCTCATCATGCCCTCGGTGTTCGGGAACTTCGCGAGGCTGAGCGTCCCGGCCGAAGCGCGCACACCGTTGGTGTCGATGTAGCTGACGACGCCATCGGTGCCGATCGAGACCTGTGAGGCGGTCTTCGGGAGGAAGATGTACGACCCCGACGTCTCCGCCGGCGTGCCCATCGTCGTCGGCTGGCCGACCAGGTACTGGCCGTCCGGCGTGACGAGGTAGCCCTCGCTGTTGCGCGTGAAGTTGCCGGCGCGCGTGTACTGCATGTTCTGGAACGAGACCGTCGCGTACGCCGTCGGCGCGGGGTCGCCGGCGCTCGGCGCGGGCGGGGTCGAGCCGGCGGCGCCGACACGGAACCAGCCTTCGCCCTGGATCGCGACGTCGAGCGTGCCACCGGTCGCAGCGAGCGAGCCCGGGTTCATGACGGTGTCGATCGAGCCGAGCTGGACGCCGAGGCCGACCTGCGCCGCGTTCGTGCCGCCGGTGTTCGGACCGCCGGCGGTGCCGCCGTAGATCGTCTGCTGGAGCTGATCCTTGAAGGTGGTGCGGGCGCCCTTGTAGCCCACGGTGTTGACGTTCGCCAGGTTGTTCGACGTGACGTCGATCATCGTCTGGTGCGTCCGCAGGCCGGAGACGGCCGAGTACATACCGCGAATCATGAGTGGAGCTCTCCTTGCGAGGCTCCGGCTTCCCCAGAGGGGTCCGGCCGGAAATCCAATTGTGTTTGACGTTCTGCGTCCGTGCGCCGCACCTGATCCGGGGCGACAATCCTTGGTCATGTATTCGACCGGCGCAACGGAGACTTAGGGCGACTGGACGTCTTTGGACGGTTTGGGGTTGGGGGGCCTTTGGCGCTCCGTGCGGGCGCCGTGGCACCGCAAGCGCCTCACGTGATCACCGAGGGGAAAGCAGCGGCGATGGCGCCACCGCCCGCGCCCTCCGCGGGCGGTCTCAGCGAGCTCTGAAGCATTAGCGCTCGATAGCAACGACAACGCCACAGAGCTCCACCCCGCTCATCGCTCGAGCGCCAGCGCTGGGCGGTGTGCCGAGCTGCGAGTGCTGCCGTGGGGCGGCGGGGATACCGCCGGAGAGGCACTCCGGGAGGCGACCGGAGGGAGCCTCGGCGCTCGGTCGCGCTGCTCCCGAGCGCTGCGAACGGTTACGCAATGACCGCCGAGTCGATGTTCGTGAAGACGTGGTCCTTCATCTGGTCACGTCCCACGGCCGTGATCACCGTGCGGTTCTTGACCGACACGACGAACGCGGTGTCATCGACGAGCACGACGGCGTCGCGCGAGCCCTTGCCGGCTGCTCGGTCGAGGCCGCCGGCGAGGCGCGTGAGCGTCGCCGGGTCGACCTCGAGCTGGCGGCGTTCGAGTCGCTGCAGCGCGTGCTTGGAGAACTGGAGCTGGCCGGCGCCGATCTGCGCGTCGCGGAGGACGTCGGAGAACGCGGGCCCGCCAGGTGCTCGGACCGGCTGGCTCGGCTGGCGGACCGGGCCCGGGGCGTTCGGGCCGACTCCGGGCGGGATCAGCGCCGGGTTGTGGATCGGTTCGCTCATCGGATCTCGGAGATCTGCGCCGCGGTCACGCCGGCCTTGCCACCGACGGTCGCCGTCGAGTTGCTGCCGGAGATCTGGACGCTTTCGAGGACGCCGGTGTTGACCGATCCGTCAGTGCCCTTCCAGACGACGGTCTTGCCGATCATCCCGGTCAGGTTCTGCTGAGCGCCGGTCGCCGAAAGGTTCGTCAGCTGCTCGACCATCGTCAGCTGCATCATCGTGCCGAACTGCTCGCTCGGGTCCTGCGAGGACTGCGGGTCCTGATTGCGCATCTGCGCGGTCAGCAGCTTGAGGAACCCGTCCTTGTCGAGCGTCGACTTGGCGGTGCTGACGGGGTTGAGTCCGGCGGCGTTGACGTTGAGGTACTGGGAGGCCGAAACGGGCATGGGGATGCTCCTCAGGCGCGGACGTCGACGAGAGCGCCGTCCGCCAGGACAGGGTCGGGGGTTGAAGCGGTGGTCTGCTCGATCGCGAGCTCGATCTCGGATGCGTCGTCCGCCGGACGGCCGCGGCCCCCTCCAGAGCCGCGGCCACCGGTGAACTGTGCCTGCGGGCCCGAGCGATCACGCGCTGCGGACCCGTTTCCGGAGGACAACTGGACGTCGATCCGCGCGAGCGTGACTCCGCGGTCGGCAAGAGACTGTGCGAGCTCGGCCTTGGCCGCCCCGAGCGCCGATAGCGCCGCGGCGTCGTGCGCGGCGATCGTGGCGACGAGGCCGTCGGCGGTCGTCCGCAGATGGACGTTGACCGTGCCGAGCTCGGCGGGCCTGAGCTGGAGCGTCGCACGGGCGTGGCCGTCACGGAGCGTCGCGACCCGGACGAGGTCCTGGATCTTCTCAACGGCAGCCGCGGATCCGGCCGGGCTGAGGACGATCTGCGGCAGCGCGTGCTCGTGACCGGTCGCCTGACGGGGCGCCTGGGCGTGCAGATGGATCGTCGCGGGCTGCGCCGGCTGGGCGGGCTGGGCGGGCTGCGCCTGGGCAGGCGCCTCCGGCATCTCGGCGGTGACCGCCGCCGGCTGCTCGACGGCGGCGGGCTGAGCCGCGGCCGCGTGCGGCTCGGACGGGCTTTGGGCGGCCGCGACGGGAAGCGGGGCGGCAGCAGCAGCCTGCGCCTGCGGCATGGCCTGGCGATGGCCGTCATGGCGGCCGTTGGGGTGGTGGTCGCCGCCGGCGCCGTTCTCAGGCGCCGCATGGCCGGTCGCGGCGTCCTGCACGGCCGGCTGAGCCGGGGTGACCGCCTGCGGCTCGCCGGGCTGCACCGGTGCCGCGGTCGCGGCCGCCGCCGTCTCAGGCGTAGCCTGGGCGACGAGCTGCGCGACGACCTGCGCCGGCATCGGACCGCTTGTGGCGGTGACCGGCTTCGGCGCCGCCGTTGCGGCGGTCGCTGCGGACTCCGGAGCGGCGCCCGCGACATCCACGGCGGGCGGCTGTGCTCCGGGGAAGTGATGCGTCGCGTGGGCCGCCGCGTGCGGGCGCGGTGCGCCTGCAGTGAGCTCGCCCTCTGGCGCGCCGGCGACGGCCGGAACCGACGCGACAGGCTCGCCCGCAAGCGGCTCGGCAGCGACAGACGGGCCAGCCGCGGCGACCGGCGCGAGCGCCTGGGCCACGGCGACAGCCTGCCCGAGCTGCGGGCCGACCGCCTGCGCGACCGGCGACTTCGGCGCAGCGGCGGCCGGTTCGGCCGGGGCCGCCTCCGGCGCCTGGGCAGCGACGACCGGGACGATCACGCAGACCTGGGCGAGCAGCGACGGATCGACCGCGACCACAACGGACGCCGGCGAGTCCGGTGCAGCGGCATCCTGCGGCGCCGGCTGGTCCTGCGCGCAAGCGGCGTCGGCCTGTCCGCTGTCCGCGGACATCGTGCCGTCGGCTACCTCGGCGCTGTCCTTCTGTGAGCCTTCCGCAACTGCGGTCCGGGCTGTGGTCTGGGTGAGGAGCTCGGCGAAGACGCCTGGCTCCGCTCCGGTGGTCGGCGGGCCGGTGTCGGCCACTACCGCTCCACCGGGAGCGATCGATGTCGGTTTCATGTCGTCGAGTAGGGCAGTGAACCTGAGTTGGTGGTCGGATAGATCGGTGGTGTTGCGACCGGGGCCTGGGCGCCGGAGCTGCGGTACTGCTCGGCGTGAGCCAGAACAGACCGTACGTATGCCTGTGTCTCGGCATACGGCGGCACACCTTGATGCTTCTCGACGGCGCCTGGACCAGCGTTGTATGCCGCGAGCGCCTTCGTGATGTCGCCGCCGAAGCGGTCGAGCTGCTGCTTGAGGTAGCGGGCGCCGCCGTCGATCGCCTGCGCGGGGTCGGTCGCGTCGGTCACGCCGAGCCCGGCCGCTGTCGCGGGCATCAGCTGCGTCAGGCCAAGTGCGCCGGCGTGCGAGCGTGCCTGCGGGTTGAAGCCCGACTCCTGCTTGATCAAGCCTTTGAGGATCGCCGGATCGAGCCCGTACTTGGCCGCGGCCTGCTGGATCAGCGTGTCGTAGGCGGTGCTCGACGCCCCACCGGACGCAGCCGCCGGAGGCGCGCCGGCCTGCGCCGACTGCAGCGCGGCGGCGAAGCTCGTCGACGTCTGCTCGGGTGCGGCGTTCAGCCGCTGCGTCATCTGCCCGATCTGGGCGAGCCGCGCGTTGATCGACTCGAGGCTCATGCGGCCTTCCGCCTGATGTGGTTCTGAATCGCGATGTCGTCGATCTCGGCCCGCTCGGCGCGCTCGACCTCGTGCAGATGAGCCATGCGCTGCCGTTCGCGGAGCTGATCGAGGACCTCACGGTCCTGGCTGGCGCGCTCGAGACGGGCGCGGCTGTCGGCGAGATCCTGCTCGCGTTGTTCGAGCTCGACGACCGCGTCGCGGCGGGAGCGCTCGAGCCGCTCGACGTATGCCTGGTGCGCGAGCAGGTCGGTCGCCGTCAGCGAGCTGTCGGGCATGCCCGCCCGGTGGCCGCTGCGTGCTTCGGCGAGCTGGTGCTCGGCAGCGCGGAGCATCGCCTCGCCGTGGGCGCGGTGCGACAGGCTCGCTGCGAACTGCTCCTTCGCCTGCTCCTCGGTGTGAGCACGAAGGTCACGAACCCGCTCGAGTCCGAACTGGAACCGGGCAGCCATCTCAGACAGGTGCGTCGGCGCAACGCGCGGCCGCTTGACTTCTGGTGGACGCTTGTCGGACGGGGCGGGCGGAGCCGGTCATCCTCAGACCGCCAGGTTCAGCGGCGGGATCGCCGAGGGGCCGGCGACGAGGCCGGGCGGCGGCTCGGCGACCTGCTCGTGGTCGCCGGCCGGCAGGTACCCGTCGGCCGGAAGCGAGCCGAGGATCGCGAGCAGCCGGTCATCGGAGTCGGGCGCGGGGATGGCGTCCTCGGGCCGCTGGCGCAGGAAGCCGTTGATCTCGTCGTTGAGGTCGATCGCGCGATCGGTCAGCGGATCGCTGCCGCGCTCGTAGGCACCGATCGCGATCAGGTCGCGCTTGTCGCGGTACGCCGCCATCAGCGAGCGCAGCTCGATCGCGGCGTCGCGGACCTCGGGTACCGAGATCTCGCCCTCGAGCCGCGAGACCGACTGGAGCACGTCGATCGCCGGGTAGTGGCCGGCATGGGCGAGCTGCCTGGTCAGGACGACGTGGCCGTCGAGGATCGAGCGGACCGCGTCGGCGACCGGCTCGTTCATGTCGTCGCCGTCGACGAGCACGGTGTAGAGGCCGGTGATCGAGCCGTCGGCGCTGGTGCCCGAGCGCTCGAGCAGCTTCGGCAGAAGTGCGAAGACCGACGGCGTGTAGCCGCGCGTCGCGGGCGGCTCGCCGATCGCGAGCCCGATCTCGCGCTGGGCCATCGCGAAGCGGGTGACCGAGTCCATCATCAGCACGACGTCGGCACCCTGGTCGCGGAAGTACTCGGCGACCGCGGTGGCAGTCAGCGCCGCCTTGATCCGGACGAGGGCAGGCTGGTCGGAGGTCGCGACGACGACGACCGAGCGCTCGATCGCATCGCCGAGGTCGCGGTCGATGAACTCGCGGACCTCGCGGCCGCGCTCTCCGACGAGGCAGATCACGTTGACGTCCGCGCTCGTCGAGCGCGCGATCATGCCGAGCAGCGACGACTTGCCGACGCCGGAGCCGGCGAAGATGCCGAGCCGCTGGCCGCGGCCGCACGGAATCACGGAGTCGAGCGCGCGGACGCCAAGCGTCACGCGGTCGCTGATTCGCGGCCGTTCGAGCGGCGATGGCGGCGAGCCGGTGATCGGGCGTGTCGGCAGGCCGGCGAAGTCGTCACCCCCGTCGATCGGTGTGCCGAGCCCGTCGATCACGCGGCCGAGCAGCTGCTGGCCGACCGGGACCGAGACGTGGCGACCGGTCGCGGTGACGACGTTGCCAGGGCCGATGCCGTGCATCTCGCCGAGCGGCATCAGCAGCGTGCGGCCGCCGCGGAAGCCGACGACCTCGGCGCCGATCGACTGCTCTTCACCGGTCAGCGGGTCGCGGCCGGTGTGAACCTCGCAGACCTCTCCGACCTCGGCCTCGAGGCCGGACGCCTCGACGATCAGCCCGATCAGGTTCGAGACGTGACCGCGGCGGCGTGTCAGGTCGGCGCGGCCGATTGCGTCGCGGCGGCGCTCGAGGCGGGCGAGGACAGCTTCAGGCATCGTCGTGGCCGGCGCGCTCGAGCGTCTCGCGGACGCGGTCGAGCTTGGTCTGGATCGTTGCGTCGATCTCACCCTCGGCGGTGCGAACGATCGCGCCGCCACGGCCGACGCGGCGCTCGGCTTGGACCTCGCAGTGCTCGATCCCGCCGAGCTCGGCGATCAGCTCCGGCGCCGCCTCGCGCATCAGCTCGAGGTCGTCGGGGTTCACGAGCACGGTCACGCGCTCGCGGTCGACGAGCCGGCGCAGCGCGCCGCGAACGATGTCGACGACGACCGCCGGCTCGGCAGCGAGCTGGCCGGCGAGCACCTGCTCGGCGATCTTCAGGGCGAGCTCGACGGCGGCCTCCTCGACCGCGGTCGAGACGAGGTCACGTTCGCGCTCGATCCCGGCGAGCGCCTCGGAGATCGCGGCGGCGACCGGGGCGATCTGCTCGCGGCCCTCCTGCTGGCCGGCGGCGAAGCCCTCGGCGTGACCGCGGGTGCGGGCCTCCTCGAGGATCTGCTTGCGGTCGGCCTCGAGCGCGGCCTCGGCGGCACGCGATCCGTAGATCAGTCCGCCGGCGTCGAGCTCCTGCAGCTGGAAGGCCTGCTCGGCCACCTAGATGACCTCGTCCTCGTCCTCGCCGCCGTCGCCGCCGCGGCCGATCGTGACGACGCCGGCATCCTCGAGGCGGCGGATCGCGCCGACGATGCGGCTCTGCGCCTCCTCGACGACCGAGCGCCGCTGCGGCTGGGCGGTGTCGAGATCCTCCTGGAGCATCTCGGCGCCGCGCGAGGACATGTTGCGGAAGATCAGCTCCTTGACCTCGTCCGAGACGCCGCGCAGCGCGAGACCGAGGTCCTTCTGGTCGACCTCGCGCAGGACGAGCTGGATGTCGCGATCGGACAGGACGACGATGTCGTCGAAGGTGAAGAGCCGCTGGCGGATTTCGTCGGCGAGCTCGCCGTCGACCTCGGAGATCTTCTCGAGCACGGTCCGCTCGGTCGAGCGGCCGGCGCGGTTGAGCAGCTCGGCGAGCGAGTCGACGCCGCCGGCCGACTGGAACTCCTGGGTGAGGACGTTCGAGAGCTTGAGCCGGAGCCCGCGCTCGACGTCCTCGACGACGCCCGGGTTCGTCTCGTCCATCGTCGCGATCCGCAAAGCGACGTCAGACTGAAGGTCTCCGGGAAGACCGGCGAGCACCTTCGCGCCGACGGTCGCGTGCAGCGAGGCGACGACGAGCGCGATCGTCTGCGGCGCCTCGTCGGCGAGGAATGTGGCGATCTGCTCCGGCGGCGTGCGCCGCAGGAAGTCGAACGGGCGCAGCTCGGCCTGAGCGGCGATCGAGCCGATGATCTCCTCGGCGCGCTCGTCGCCGAGCAGGTGCTGAAGCACCTCGCGAGCGAACTCGGGGCCGCCGGTCGCGAACTCGTTCGCGACCTCGAAGCGATCGGCGAGCTCCGAGACGACATCGTCGGCGGTCTCGGAGTTGACGCGCCAGAGCGATGCCATCTCGGCGGAGAGCGCCTCGATCTCGCGCTCGGAGAGATGCTTGAGGATGCCGGCGGCACGCGTCGACCCGATCGTGATCAGGAAGACGGCAGCCTTCTGGCGGCCGGTCAGCGGAGCCGACTTCTTGGTGGTCGACACGGCCTACGCCCCGTCTTCCGTGATCCACGAGCGGAGGTGGGCGGCGACGCGGTCGGGCTCGGTGTCGACGACCTCTTGCAGAGCCTTCTTGCGCGGATCCGAGGCGAACGACTTCGCCGCCTGGTTCTGCATCTGCGTCATCGCCTGCAGCGACTCGACGTCCGGCACCGGCAGCGCGGCCTGGGCGGCCGGGCGCGGCAGCGACTTGAGCCAGCTCGGCTCATCCATCAGCACGTCCGACTCGCGCGAGCGCAGGTAGCGGCTGAGGAAGAACAGGAACATCATCGCCGCGATCGCGACACCGACGCCCTTGAGCGCGCCGAGCGCGCCGGCCGGGACCGCGCTGCCCGCGGCTGCCTCGGCAGCAGGGAACTTCATCAGCGTGGTCGAGATCGTGTCGCCGCGGCCCGAGTCGACGCCGGCGGCGTTGGCGACCATCGTCTGCAGAGACTCGGCCTGGCCGGGGGTCAGCTTCAGCTGCTCGTCGACGATCAGGCCGACCTGCATCTTGTTGACGGCCCCCGCGGCGACCTCGGTCTTCGTGATCGTCTTGCCGACGCCGTACTGGGTCTTCTCGGAGTTCTGCTTGTAGTCGTTGTTGCCGCTCGAGCTGCCGGTCGCGCCGCTGTAGCCGGGCACGTTGCCGGTCGTGCCGGCGGTCCCCGACGGCACCGAGCCGCTGCCCTTGAGCGACTCGTCGCCCTTCTCCTCGCTGATCGGCGTGCCCTTCGCGTCGTAGGCCAGCTTCTCCTGGGAGACCTTGTCCATGTTGAGGTCGTAGTTGACCTGGACGCGGGCCTTGTTGGCGCCGACGGTCTGGTCGAGCAGCGCGTTGATCCGCGCTTCGGTGGCCTGCGCGCGCGAGGCCTCGGCGGCGGCCTTCGTGCCGCTCTCGCCACCGGCCCCGCCGCTCGGCCAGACGAGCGAGCCCGAGCCATCGGTGATCGTCACCCGCTGGGCGGTCAAGTTCGGCACAGAGGAGGCCACGATGTTCGCGATGCCGCGGACGGCGCCCGGTGCCAGCACCGAGGCGTTCGAGCCGAGCACGACGGCCGCGGTCGCGCCGGGCTGGTCCTCGGACCCGACGAAGGCGGTCTGGTCGGGCAGCGTCAGCCGCACGTTCGGCGTACCGACGCCCTCGATCTTCGAGATCGCGCCGGCGATCTCACCCTCGAGGCCGCGCTGGTAGGCGACCTTCTGCTGGATCGAGGAGGCGCCGAGCTTCTGCTTGTCGAGCGTGTCGGCGAAGCCCATCTGGCTCTGGCCGGAGTTGAGACCCTGCTGGGCGAGCGCCGTGATCGCCGCGTCTTCCTTGCCCTTGGGAACCTGGAGCTGAGTGCCGCCGCCGGTGAACTGGCCGGTGATCCCGGCGCTCGAGAGCGCGCTCGTGATCTCACCCGACTTCGTCGGGTCGACGCCGGTCATGACCGTGATGTACGACGGAGCCGTCGCCATCCGGAAGATCAGCGCGACCGCGATCATGAAGCCGATCGCACAGGCGGCGAGCGTTAGCTTGCCGCGAAGACTCATTGAGTTGATGAGCGCCATGGAGGGAGTGGGCTCCGCTTTCGGTGGGTGGAGGGGTCGGGAAGGGGGTTGGCCGGCGTCAGATCTGCGTCCTCAGGACGTCCTGAATCGCCTCGAGGCTCTTCTGGCGGATCGTCGACGCCATCTGCATCGACAGCCGCGCCCGGTCGACCGCGACGATCGCGGCGCTCGGGTCGGTCGACTCGCCGGTGGCGAGCGCCTGCGCGGCCTTGGCCGCTTCGGTCTGAGTGGTCTGCAGGTTCGCGAGCTGGGAGGAGAGGATCGAGCCGAACGAGACGCCGCTGTCGGACGCGGCGCCCTCGGCGACCTGGTCGGTCGTCCACTCGGCCTTCGACGGGCCGTTCGTGATCGCCCACTCGCCGCTGCCGGCGCCGATGCCGGATGCTCCGTCGATCGGCATCAGCGGAGGATGTCCAGGGTGCGGGTGAACATCGTCTTCGCCGTCTGCATCGCGGTGACGTTCGCCTCATAGGCGCGCTGCGCGGTGATCAGGTCGACCATCTCGGTGACCGGATTGACGTTCGGGAGCGTGATGTAGCCCTCGCCGTCGGCGTCCGGGTGGCCGGGGTCGTAGACGCGCTTACCGGGCGACGAGTCGCTCGCGATGCCGACGACCTCGACGCCGGTGGCGCCGCTGTGAAGCTTCTTGCCGAGCACGCCCGCGAACGAGTTCCCGTCCTCCTGCATCTGCTGTAGGACGACGGTCTTGCGCTTGTACGGCTCGCCGTCGGCGCCGCGCGTGGTCTGGGCGTTGGCGAGGTTCTCGGCGACCACGTCCATCCGCAGCCGCTCGGCCGACAGCGCCGAGGAGCTCGCGTTGATCGCGTCGAAGAGGCCCATCAGCCGATCCCCAGCGACGAGCGGATGATCGCGGTGCGTGCCTTCATCACAGACGCGACGGCGTTGTAGTAGAGGCCGTTCTTCGCCTCGGCTGCGGCCTCTGTGTCGACGTCTGTGGTCGAGCCGTCGGCGCGCATCGCGGCACGCGGGTCGTCGACGATCGACGCGCTCACGTTCTCGACGGCGGCACGATCGCCGCCGTCGAACGCTGCCCTGAGCGCGTCCTCGAAGGCGACATCCTGACGGCGGTACCCGGGGGTGTTGACGTTCGCGAGGTTGTTCGCGATCGCCTGCTGGCGCGCGGCGGCCCCTTGCAGGGCGCGCTCGAGGCCGAGCTGGGTGGTGTCGAAGAGCTGCATGGAGGGTCGTTCCGGAAACCGGACGCCCTTCCGTGGGCTGATCGGTGGTCGGGCCGGCCGTGGCCCTCAACCGGATGGTCGGCCGTTGCGCGAGCCGCTTTAGGCGGTCTCGTACACGCGGCTAGGACCTCAACCGAGCGAGTCGACCTGCGAGGCGGGCGGTGCCGCGGGGGCGGTCGCAACGGCGACGTAGCCGCGGGCGCCGTCGTGCGCCTGCTTGGTCTGCTGCAGCTCGCGTGCCGTGCGCTCGCGGGCGGCCATCAGGGCAACCGTCACGAGCTCCTGGAAGCGGAGCGCATCCTGCAGGTGCGCGAGCGCCTCCTGCGGCGGTTCGTCCGGCAGCTGGTCGAGCAGCGGCTGGCGCCGGCCGGCGAGTTCCGCGAGGTCCTCGTAGCGGCCGTCCATCACGAGCTGATGCTCCTCGGCCGCCATCGCGGCGAGAGCCGCGTAGAGCTCGACGCTCATGAGATCACGCCGCCGGGGCGGCGGCCGGAGCGGCGAGCGTCGCCCATGCGTCGCGCAGATCCTCGAGCAGCGCAACCACTTCGCGGATCTTGTCCGGGCTCTTCTGGAGCCGCGACTCGATCAGCGTCCGCTTGCAGTACAGGTAGATCGCCTGCAAGCGGACTGCGATCTCCCCGGCATCCATGTTCAGCGTCGCGACGAGCTCGTCGATGATCGCCTCGGCGCGCCCGAGCTTCTCGTGGGAGTGCAGGTAGGCACCTTCGCCGAGCGCGTGCTCGGCCTGGCGCAGGAAGCGGATCGCGCCGTCGTAGAGCATGACGACGAGTTGCTCCGGCGAAGCCGTCATCACGGCGGCGTCGCGGTACCCGCTGGTGCTGGCGTATGGGTTCATGTCTGTGTGGGGACTCGAGGGCGGCGCTAGGCCGAGAGGTTCGCGATCTGCGCCGACAGGTAACTGCTCAGCGACTTGCTCTTGGACATCGCCGACTCCATCGCGGCGAACTGCTTCTCCAGGTAGCTCTGACGCGCTGTGAGCCGCTTGTCGAAGCGGTCGAGCCCGTCCTTGACGGCCTGGATCGCCGCGTCGGACTGCGTCATCCGCTCCTTGAGCACGCCGGTCGCAGAGCTGTAGGTGTCGATCATCGACGCGAACGACTGCCCGAATGCGTCGCCGCTGCCGCCGAGCAGCTGGCGCACCTTCGTCGGGTTGGACGCGTACGCCGCATCGAACGCGGCCTCGTCGAACTTGAGCTTGCCGGCGATCGCGTCCTTGTCGAGGATGCCGCTGCCGGTCGATGCTCCGGTCGAGACGCCGATCTGCGAGAGCAGGTTGAGCGCCGAGTCGGCGCCGGTGACCTCGGAGGAGACCGCTCCACGCATCGCCGCGAGCACAGCGCCGAGCGTGCTGTCGCTCTTGAGCGCGCCCTTGGCGGCGTCGACGTTGTTCGTCGGGTTGCGCACGACCTGCTCGTCGTACTTGGTCTTCATCAGCGACTGCGCGTCGTTGTACGCGGTGACGAACGCCTTCAGCTTGGTCTTCAGCGCCGTCGTGTCGGGAGCGGGGCCACCGACCGTGACGGCGACGCCGGCGCCGTCGGTCAAGCCCTTGAACGTCACGTCGAGACCCGGGATCGCGTTCGTGATCGTGTTCGCCCCACTCGTCTGCACCGCTCCGCCGTCGACCGTGTACTGGGCGTCGCGCCCGGCGACGGTGCTCGTCGGCGGTATCACGCCGGTCCCGGTGACGTCGAGGGTGATCGCGCTGGCGACGCCGGTCGTCCGCGACGCAAGGACGATGTCGCTGCCGACCTTGACGGCGAACACGCCGGTCTCGCTGTCGGCGTTGATCTGCGCGACCATCTCGTCGAGCGTCGCACCCGCCGGGACGGTCAGCGTCTTGCTCGACGTGCCGGACGAGATCGTCATCTCGACATCGGCCGGCGGCGTGCCGTACGCGTACGTGTTGCGAGCGGCGCTCGCCATCTGCGTCACGACGAAGTTGTATGTGCCGGGCCCGACCCCGCCGGTCCGCGCGGCCGCGATCTTCTTCTCGTCGGCGACGGTGACCGACTGCGTGTCAGACCAAGTCAGGACCGAGGCGAGATCCGACGCGGCGGATTTCAACGTCGCCAGCTTCGTCTGGATGTCGTTGAGGCCGGTCCGGCGGGCCTCCGCGTTGACCTGCTGGTAGGCGATCCGCTGGCGCGGGACCTTCTCGACGGCGATCAGCGACTCGACGATCGAGGCGGTGTCGAGCCCCGAGGACAGACCGCTCAGCTGGATCCCGGCCATCGCCTAGAGGCTCCTCGGATCGGCGATCAGCTCGGTCAGAGGCACTTCGCGCTGCGGGTTCCCGTCGAGATCACAGAGATGCGCGACGACGCGACCGGTCAGCTCGTGCGTCGAGAAGCGCACCTGCTGGCCGCGGTCGGCGAGCGCATCGGCGAGCGCGCCTGCGCGACGCACGTCGGCGATCACCGCCGGTGGGATCGTCGCCGGGATCTCTCCGGAGCGTCCGTCGGCGGCGTTCAGCGCGGAGGCGAAGCGCCCGGCGTCCGCAGGCGGCGCAGGCGGCGCGGGTCGCACGCCGGCCGTGATGCGCTGGATCGCGCTTCCTGTCTCGTTGATGTTCATCGCTCGATCTCGGCGCCGGAACCTGGGCCCTTCCCTGAGCCCCGCCTTCCGGTCCTTCACGTATTCGGTGCCGGGTGCGCCTTCTTGAAGGGCGTACTGGACGCCTGATCGAGACGGCAGAACCTCGATTTCGGGGCGTGCGATCACGCCGGTAGCGCCTCCGCCTCCCTGAGCAGGAGCTCGGCGTCCTCGTCGAGACCACGCGACGCGGCGACCTGCGCGAGCCCGATCAGGGCGCGCCGGTCCGGGCCGAACTGCTCGACGACGTCGATCCAGGTGTCGCCTGCCATGTCGATGAAGCCACGCGAGAGGTAGACCCCCGCGAGGATCTCCTGGCGTTCCCGGGCCGGCATGTCGAGCGCCTGCAGCGCCCCGGCGAGCCGCTCGAACGAGTCGAACGCCTCGATCCGGGCGAGCGCCTCGAGCATCACGACGACGAGCGGTGCGCAGCGGACGTCGAGCGAGCCGGCGGCCTGGTCGGCCGACTCCCAGGCGTCGAAGAGGGCGCGCTCGGCCTGTGGCAGCCCGGCCCGATCGGCATACGAACGGGCACGGGCGAGCAGACCCGAGTCGACCTCGGCCGGGGCGAGCGCGGCGAACAGGCCGCTTCGCGCGCCGAGCATGCCGACCGGTGTACCGGCATCGATCCGCTCGACCTCGTTCAGCGCATCCGCGAAGGCCGAGCGGCTGAGCAGCGCCTCGGCCAGCGCGAGCCGCGCGCGATCGGTGCCCGGTCGCGCGGCGAGCACCTCGCGGAGCAGCTCTTCGCTCGGCTCGATCAGGCCGCGCTCGTAGAAGGGGACGGCGAGCAGGAACAGGGCGACCGGGGAGAGCGTGCCGCAGAGCTCGTCGAGCTCGGCTCGGATCGCGGCCGGGTCTTGACCGAGGTCGAGCAGGGTCTGGGCCAGCGGCTGGACGGCGGCGAGGAAGCGCGGGTTCTCACGCAGGCACTCGCGCAGGCAGTCCGCTGCCTCCGCCGTGCGGCCTGCTGCCGCGAGCAATGACGCCAGCGACTGGCGGGCGAGATACGAGCCGGCGCCGCGGGCGCCCGAGTACTTGGTCGGGGCGTCGCCGGCGGCGAGCGCATCGCGATAGCGCTCCTCGGCGGCGACGGCCTCGCCGGCCTCGGCGAGCGCGTCGGCCTGCTCGAGGACGACGTCGGTGAAGCCGGGCAGCAGGCTCAGCGCCTCGTCTCCGATCTCGGTGACGAGGGCCGTCTGCCCAGTCAGCCTCAGCGCGCGGACGTAGCGGCTGGCGAGCGACGGGAAGAACGGGTAGCGGGTCCGGTCCGGGTCCTGCTCGAGCTTGAGCCAGGCCGTCCTGAAGTGCTCGAGCGCCTTCGCAGGCTCGTCGACGGCGATGTACTCAGAGCCGAGGTTGAAGAAGACGAACGGCGAGCTCTCGCCTTCACCGATCTGCTGTTCGAGCAGCTCGATGTTGCGCCGCGACTTGCCCTTCTCCTCACGGACGACGCCGAGGTACCCGAAGTGGTCGATCCTGACCGCGGAGACCTCGAGCCGCTCGGGGATGTCGGGCAGCGCGTAGGCGATCTGCTCGTGGATGCGGTCCTTGAAGCGGTACTCGGGCCGGTTGCGGAAGATGCGCAGGGCGTTGTGGTCGACCGAGGTGCCGTGCTCGATGTCGCCGGTGTAGTTGGTCTCGACGAGGTAGATCGCCTCGCGCCACGTGTGGCCGAGGAGCTCGCGCAGCTTCGGCCCCTCACCGTCGACGAGCACCTCGTCGGCGTCGAGGAACATCTTCCAGTCGCATGTCGCCGCATCCCAGCCGACGTTGCGCGCCTCCGAGAAGTCGCCGCTCCAGGGGTGGTGGAGCACGGTCGCGCCGAACGACTCGGCGATCTCGACCGTGCGGTCCGAGGACCCGGTGTCGACGACGATCAGCTCGTCGGCGAACCCGGCGATCGCGCCGAGGCACTCGGGGAGCATCTGCTCCTCGTCCTTGACGATCATGCAGAGGCTCAGCGTCTGGCCCTCGGCGGGGCGGGCGCGGGCGGCAACCTTCTCGGCTGCCGGTCCGAGCGAACGCAGCTCGCGCAGGACGGCCGGCGGCAGCCCCGCGAGCGGACCGGTCTTCGCCTTCCGACGCTGCTTGCAGGCGCGGAGGTTCGCCGAGACGTCCGCGAGCGCCGGATCGAGCCGGCGGGCGGCCTTGAACATCGCTTCGGCCGCTTTCGTGCCGCCGAGTTCGAAGAAGAGGACACCGGCGAAGTTGAGGAAGACCGGCTCGCGCGGGTCGGCGTCGAGCGCGGCGGTCAACTCGGCTGCGCAGGCGACGAACATCTGCGCGAGGACGTGCGGCTTGAAGCCCTGGGCGCCGAGGATGCTCTCGACCATCCCCTTGCGCACGAGGTAGCGCTCGTGGTCGTCGGCGATCTCGGCCGCCGCCGCGAACGCCTTGCGCCAGGCACCGAGGTCGGCGTCGACGAGGTGCTGGTTCGCGCTCGTGACGGCCCGCTGAACCGCGCCCCGGCGTGAGCCGGCGGACGGGACGGGTGGCTTGGCGACCAGGGTCGGGGTCGCGGGGGTTACGAGACGAAGTGCCATCTGCGCTCCAGGAGGGGACGTGTGCGGCGAGGGACCGCACCCCCTCAGTCGGCAGTGGGCCGTGTGGATTGAGAAACGTCTCGTGGACGGATGTTCAGGCCCGAAAGTTCCCGTTCACTCTTGAGTTCGCGTCGGCGAACGTCCGATACGGCCTCCACGTCCCTTCCAGAAGGAGCAGTTCGTTGAGCATCTCGCCCGTCACCCCGACCAAGCGCCGCATGTCGTCCGAGGACACCCTGGCGCTGTGGCGGGAGTACCGCAGCACGAACGATCCGGCCCTTCGCGATCGCCTCGTGCTCACGTTCGCTCCGCTCGTCAAGTACATCGTCTACAAGAAGGTCCGCGAGATGCCGGCCCGTTGCGAGGTCGAGGACTTCATCTCCTGCGGGCTCGAGGCGCTGATCCAGTCGATCGATCGCTACGACCCGGAGAAGGGCGCGACGCTCGAGCAGTACGCGTGGACGCGGATCCACGGCGCCGTCCTCGACGAGCTGCGCCGCCAGGACTGGGCGCCGCGGT
The DNA here is from genome assembly GCA_037045385.1 of Baekduia sp. GTDB lineage: Bacteria > Actinomycetota > Thermoleophilia > Solirubrobacterales > Solirubrobacteraceae > Baekduia. The sequence continues at coordinate 322,294 of JBAOHN010000008.1, forward strand.
CGGTGCGCCGTTGGGAGCGCGACATCGAGCGCGCCGCCGACACCTTCACGACCGTCCACGGGCGCCGGCCCAAGACCGAGGAGCTGGCCGAAGCGATGGGCATCGAGGCCTCCGAGCTGCGCAAGCGGCGCGACGAGGTGACGCAGTCCGACCTGACCAGCCTGAACACGCTCGTTCTCTCCGACGACGAGACGACGATCGAGCGGATCGACACGATCGCCGCACAGGATCCGACGACGGACCCGCTTCAGGCCGCCGCCAAGGACCAGGCCAAGGAGCGCTTCCGCGAGGCCTTCGCGATGCTGCCGCAGCGCGAGCGCGAGGTTGCCGTCCTGCTCTACGTCAAGAACATGACGCTGGCGGAGATCGGCGAGATCCTCGGCGTCTCCGAGTCGCGCGTCTGCCAGATCCACGGCCAGCTCAAGAAGACGCTCCGACACATGCTCGACGACGACGCGCCGCTGTTCCAGTCCGTGGCGTAACTGCGACGAAGACGCAACGATTTGCCGACGGGCACCTTCGGGCGCCCGTCGTCGTTCTACGGTCGGCGCGATGCCGCCGCTCGTAGTCGCCCGCTCGCCGTGGATGCGCCTGCGCGGACTGGCGTTCCGGGAGGCGTCGTGGCTCGACGGCGGCGGCCTGCTCTTCCCGCGAACGCGGTCGGTGCACACGTTCGGGATGCGCTTCGCGCTCGATCTGATCTGGCTCGGCGCGGACGGTGAGGTGCTCCGCGTCGACCGCGCGGTGCCGCCGCGCAGCGTGCGCTTGTGCCGCGGCGCGCGGGCGGTCGTGGAGGTGTCGGCCGGGAGTTGTTGTGTTTTGCCAACAAGCCCGGTACGATGAGACGGCGCCATCCGAACAAGGACATCGAGAAGGCCCTTCGTGTCGCCGAGCGCGCAGGGTGGTCGGTTCGAGAGGTACACCGCGGCCATCGGTGGGGTGTGGCGACCTGTGGAGCCGACTGCTCGATTGCGATCTTCTCGACCCCTGCGAACCCGACGACCGCCGTCGAGCGAATCACTCAGAGACTCACGAGATGCCCGCACCGATAACAGAGCACAACTTCTCGCTGCTCCTGAGCGCACCGCCGACCGACCCTGAACTCGACCTCCTCTACGAAGCCGGCTGCGGCGACGCACTGGTCTCGACCCAGGACGGCCGAGCGACGGCCGAGTTCGACCGTCCTGCCGATCGATTTGATCGGGCAGTCTTGTCTGCAATCGCCGCTGTCGAATCCGTCGGGCGGTTGCGAGTTCTCCGGGTCGTGCCCGACGAGCTGGTGACGATGGCCGAGATCGCGAGACGGCTGGGGCGGTCGACCGAGTCGGTGCGACTGCTCGCGCAGGGTCGGCGACGGGCTGGTTCTGGATTCCCTGCCCCGGCAGTCGCGCCCACGGCACGCAGCCGACTGTGGCGCTGGGCCGACATTGCAGCGTGGAGTGGCGACGCCACCCATCGCGACCGGGCGGTCTTCCTCGCCGCGGTCAACGCGGCACTCGAACTCAGGCAGTTGAAGCCGGAGCTTGGCGCCTCGCGAAGGGACGTGATGCGCTTGCTGGACGACGCCGCCTGACGCTCAGCCGGCCGCCCGCCGGTCGAGCCCGTAGGCCCAGACGAGCACCTCGGCGACCGCGTTGAAGAGATCCTCGGGAATCTCGTGCGCGAGTTCGAGCCGCCCGAGCGCCTCGGCGAGCGCCGGGTCGCTCTTGACCGGAATCCCGTGCTGCTCTGCGACCTCGAGGATCCGCCGCGCGATCTCCCCTGCCCCTGTCGCGACGACCTTCGGCGCACGGCCTTCGCCCGCCTCGTAGCGGAGAGCCGTAGCCCGCAGCCGCTTCTTCGGATCCTCAGGCTCGGGCATCGTAGGTCTCGAGCCGTGGATGGAGCGTTACCTGCACGTCGTGTCCCTGGGTCTTGACGAGCGCATCGTGGAGGTCGCCGAGCGCAGCGCGGACCCGCTCGGCCGGCTCGCCCGCCGATGCGTGGACGGCGGCCGAGCGGCTGTCGAGGCGGATGTCGAGCCGGCCGAGCGCCGGCGAGTCGTAGCGGAGGACGATCGGGCGCTCCACGGCTTCGGCGGTCTCCTCCTCGCCGGTGTGCTCGGTGACGTAGAGCCGCGCCTCGACACCGCCCGGCAATGCCAGTGCGAACGCCTGCACCGGAATCTGGGAGCTGTCGGTTGGTTGCGCCTGACCTGCCGCCAAGTCGACTGCGGCGGCCGCGCGCGCTGTCGCCACATCTGGCAGAACCTCGATCAGCCGCAGCTGCAGGCGCTCCGGCGCGGCCTGCTCGATCCGGAGCTTCAGACGTTGCCCGGGCTGGACATCGGGCGGGAGATGGGCCTGCATCCGAACGCCTTCGAGCACGAGCGTGCGGGCATCGAGGACGCGGCCGGTGACGAGCGACCCGGGCCGCAGCGGCATGTCCGGAAGCAGGCCGCGGAGCAGGATCAGGTCGACCGATGGTCCAACCACGCTTCAAGCTTGGCACTTCCTGCCGACTGTCTGGACCACGGATGGAACGCGGCCTCTACATCGCAGCTGCCGGGATGCTCGCCGAGCAGGCCAGGCAGGACCACATCTCGCAGGACCTCGCGAACGCGGCGACGAGCGGCTACAAGCAGGATCGGGTCGCCCAGAAGAACTTCGCCGAGGCGCTGCTCGAGAACACGCGCACCAAGTCGCAGATCGGCACGCTCGGCACGGGCCCGCTGATCACGAGCTCGAAGACCGACTTCTCCCAGGCTCCGATCAAGGACACCGGCGCCCCGCTCGACCTCGCGATCAGCGGTGAGGGCTTCTTCGCGATCCGCACCGCGAACGGCACGCGCTACACACGCGACGGCTCGTTCCAGGCGGACGGCAAGGGCCAGCTCGTGACCCAGCTCGGTGACGTCGTGCTCGGGCCCGACAACCGCCCGGTGACCGTAGGCAAGGACGGGACCGTCGACGTCTCGAAGGTCGGCGTCTTCGCCCTGACGAACCCGGTCAAGGCCGGCGACGGCCAGATCACCGGGACCGCGGCCGGCAAGGGTGCGGGCGTCGTCGGCTCGGGCGCACTCGAGGTCTCCGGCGTCGACTCCGCCCGCACCATGATCGAGATGATGGCCTCGCTGCGCGCCTACGAGGCGAACCAGAAGGTCATCACCACGCTCGACACCACGCTGCAGTCGACGGCGCAGCAGGTCGGCAACCTGCCAGGCTAGGCGCGATGTCCGCCCTCGTTCGCCGGGGGGTCAGATGGCTCCACCGTCACTCGTCGCTCGCCGCGGCCGTCTGCTCAGCGGCCCTCTGTTCGCCGGCGGCGATCGCGAGGGCGGACACCGCGACCTACGACGACGTTGCCGGATCGCAGGAGTCAGCCCAGATCTGGGACGAGATAACCGCCGGACAGGACCTGCCCGACGTCCAGATGCGCGGGCCTCTTCCGCGGCCGGCGCTGGCGCTGGTCGCGACTCGCCTCGGCCATGTCCCGCTCGGCGCGGTCCAGCGCGCCGACGCGGCCCCTGCCCGCAACTGGCTCTTCGCCGGCCGGCTCACCGACCTGCCCGGGTTCGAGCACCTGCGGGGCGTCAAGCCGACCGGGTGGCCCGACGGATACACGTGGGACACGGTCGGCGGTGCCGGAGCCGGCGCCCCCGGCGGCGGCATGGCTGTGAACCCGAACGCCGAAGGGTCCCTCACCGGGCAGGGCGCCTTCTCGCTCTCGCTGCACGAGTACGGGCACGTCCTCGACCGGGTCTTCGCCGAACCACCCCAGATCCTCGTCAGCGACTCGGACCGGTGGAGAACCGGGCCGTTCGCGGAGCTCACGCGCGTCGGCGAACAAGGCTGGTTCAGACAGACCCCCGGATACTTCCTGAACAGCGCGGCGGAGTGGTGGGCAGGTGCGATCGATCTCTTCACGGTCACGCCCGAACATCACGAGTTCATGCGCACGACCTATCCGGAGACCTGGCAGTTCCTCCGCGACACGCTCGGCGCCCCCCGGTTCGAGATCCAGTTCGTGACGCCGACGCCCACGGCCGTAGCGCCGCCTGCGCAGGTCCGGCCGGAGATCACCGGCCGCGGCCGGGTCGGGAGTACGCTCCGCTGCCGTCCCGGCAGCTTCACCGGAACGGTGACGGTGAGCATCGTCTGGCGGCGAACCGGGCGGCCGATCGCCGGCGCCACCCGACCTACCTACAAGCTTTCGAGGCGCGACCGCGGGCGCCTGATCAGCTGCCGCACCATCGTCAGCAACTCGGCGGGAACCACCACCTCCGTCTCTCGCGGCGTGCGCGTGCGCCGCTGACCGAACGCGCCCGCGACAAGCGTCCATCGGCCTCAAGCCAGGGCGGCCGCGGCCGAATCTACGGGCGACCGAAACCGGAGCCCTGTAGCTGGACCGCCCGTCGGCGGAAGCCGGAGCTCCATCCCTCCCACCGGGAGCAACGGAATCAGATGATCGAAGGCATGTACACCGCCGCTTCAGGCATGGCCGCGCAACAAGCGCGGATCGATGCCGTCTCCGGCGACCTCGCCAACGCGAACACGACCGGCTACAAGAGCAACCGGATGGCGTTCCGCGACCTCCTGTACCAGACGCCGGGCGCGGGCGGCACGGCGCAGGACATCAAAGTCGGCTCCGGCTCGGCCGCGGTCTCGGTCGGTCGCAACATGTCGGCCGGATCGTTCCAGCAGACCGACAGGCCGCTCGACGTCGCGCTGAGTGGGCCCGGGTTCATCCAGGTCCGCAACTCGGACGGCAAGACGGCGCTGACCCGTGACGGCAACCTGACCTTCGACAGCAAGGGCCGGATGACGCTCGCGAGCGGTGAGCTGCTCCACCCACCGGTCACGCTCCCGCCCAAGACCAACGAGTCCGACGTCACGATCGGGACCGACGGCAGCGTCAACGCGAAGAACCAGAAGGTCGGGCAGATCACGCTGATGGAAGTCCGTGCTCCGGGTCAGCTCTACCCCTCCTCGAACAACACGTTCACCGTCTCGCCGGCGAGCGGAGCTGCGACCGCGGCGACCGCGACGACCGTCGCGCCCGGCGTGCTCGAGAGCTCGAACCTCGACATGGCCAGCGCGATGGTGCAGATGATCGAGTCTCAACGCGCCTACCAGCTCGCCAGCCGCGCCGTGCGGATGCAGGACCAGGTCTGGGAGATCGCCAACCAGGTGAAGCGCTGATGGACGCCGCGTCCGCCATCGGTGCCGGCGGCGGCATCGACCGCACACAGCTTCCGTCGGACGTCCGCTCGGCGAGCCGCGAGGACCAGGCGCGGTACGCCGCCGCGCTGCAGTTCGAGCAGCTGCTCGTCCAGAAGATGCTCACGCAGACGCTCACCGGAAGCGGCGAGCAGGGCGTCGAGGACGGCGACGAGGAGGGCTCCGGCTCCTCCGACGCCGTCTCCGCCAACTACCGGCAGATGCTGCCGGACCTGATGTCACGGTCGCTGACCACCGCCGGCGGAATGGGCCTCGCCCGCAGCCTCTACGACGCGATGCGCGACCGCACCGATACCGGCGTCACCGCCGAAACCGGTGGCGCCCGCGCCGGGGACGGCACAGCATGACCACGGCGATGACGATCAGCGCGCCGACGCCGGCCTTCGGCTCCCAGGTGATTCGCCACCTCGACGAGCAGCTCCACTCGGCGCGACGCCTGCTCGACGCGGTCCTGCGCCAGGGAGCCGCGATCCGCGCCCGCGACGTCGAGTCGGTCCTGGCCCGCCTCGCCGAGCTACAGGCGGAGATGGAACGGCGGGCGAAGCTCGAGCGCGACCGGGCAGCGATCCTTCACACCGCGGCCGCCGGCCTGTCGATCCCGGCCCACACCGTCACACTCGACGCGCTCGCAACGCTGCTCGACCCGGTCTCGGCCGCCGAGGCACGCGGGCGCAGCGCCGAGCTCCGCGGCCTGCTCGCCGAGGTCCAGCGCGAGCACCAGATCAACCGTGCGCTGATGCGCCAGGAGCTGACCTTCCTCTCCCACCTCACGCGCCTGCTCGGCGTCGAGGGCGAGGACCTCGGCTACCGCCCGCCGGGCGAACCCGGCGGCTCGATGCGCGCGACGCTCGCGCCGAACGCCGCCGAGCACCGCGTGCGCCGCGTGCTCGACCTCGAGGCGTAGCGCGTCCAGAGACGTCCAGGTCGCTAAAGACCGGCCTCACCTGTCCGATCACCCGGATCGACATAGGAGCACTCTCGCTGGACCGCCCATTGGCGGAAGCCGGAGCTCCATCCCTCCCTCGCGGAGACCCGGAACAGATGATCAACGCTGCATACCTGCACGTCGCGTCCCCAGCGACGACTAGGCCGCACTCGCGGAGGACGCTCGCATGACGAACGTCCCCGCATTCAACGGCCTCGGCATCGCCCTGCGCGGTGTCCAGGCGCAGCAGCGCGGCCTCGACGTAACCGGCCACAACATCGCCAACGTCGAGACCGAGGGCTACAGCCGTCAGGAGGCCGTGCTCGCGGCCGCCCGCCCGCTGATGCTGCAGGACGGCCAGATCCAGAGCGGCGGCAGCGCCCAGCTCGGTCAGGGCGTCGACGTCCAGGAGTACCGCCGCCTGCGCAACGACTTCCTCGACCTCCAGTGGCGTGCCCAGCAGATGAACTCGGGCGAGGCCGACGCCCAGGCGTCGAAGCTGCTCCAGATCGAGGCGGCGCTCAACGACTCAACCGAATCGGGGCTCGGCCAGCAGCTGAGCGCCTTCTACAGCGCCTGGTCCGCGCTCGCCTCCAACCCGGAGAGCACGGCGGCGAAGACCGCTCTGTTCGCGAAGGCCCAGACCCTGATCGCGGGGATCCGCTCGCTCGACCAGAGCATCTCCGATGTCAGCACGACGGCGACGAACGAGCGCAACAGCCTGATCACCTCCGGCGGCCCGATCGACCTGATCGCCCGGGAGATCAAGACGCTCAACGACGGCATCAACGGCGCGATCGTCAGGGGTGAGCAGCCGAACGACCTGCTCGATCGCCGCGACCTGTTGCTCGACAAGCTGTCCGAGTACGGAAGCGTCTCGATCTCGGTCCCGGACGGCACCAAGCCCGGCTTCCTGCGCGTCACGTTCGGCGGCGCCGCCACCCCGCTCGTCGACAACGCCGCCGTGCTGCCGGCGACGGCGGTCACGCTGCCGACGACCGGGACGCTCGCTGCCTCCCCCGGCGGCAAGATCGAAGGACTGCAGACCGTCATCACATCGGCTGCCGCCTACCGCGGCATGCTCGACACGCTGGCCTCGCGGCTCGTCACGCAGGTCAACGGCCAGCACGGCTCGCCCGCCTTCTTCGACGGGGCCGGCACGGCCGCATCGACGATCGCGCTCGGCGCCTCGCTCACCGGCCCGGCGGCGATACTCGCCGGCTCCGGTGCCGCCGGCGACAACAGCATCGCGCTCGCGATCGCCGGCCAACGAAGCTCGACCGGCACCAACCCGACGACCGACTGGGCCTCGCTCGTGACCCGCGTCGGCAGCGACGTAGCCGAGCAGAAGGCGGCGACGCTGACCGCCCAGCGCGTGCTCGACTCGCTCAGCGCCCAGCGGGCATCGACCCACGGCGTCTCCCTCGACGAGGAGATGACGAACATGATGCGCTTCCAGCGCGGCTACCAGGCCGCCGCCCGCGCCTTGACGGCGATGGACGAGAACCTGGACATCCTGATCAACCGGACCGGAAGGGTCGGGCTGTAGCGATGACCTCTTCCCGGATCACGACCGCCGCGACCGGCGACCGGTTCCTCACGAACCTGCAGGGCACGTACCGCACCCTGTCCTCGCTGCAGGAGCAGATCTCGAGCGGACAGCGCGTCAACCGCCCGTCCGACGACCCGCTCGCCGCCGCGCAGGCCCGCCTGCGTCAGGTCGACCTCGACCAGATCGCGGCCAGCAAGAAGTCGGCCGAGTCCGCGACGACGTGGCTGTCTACGACCGAGACGGCGCTCGGCAACCTCTCCGACATCCTGCAGCGCGCCCGCGAGCTGACGGTCCAGGGCGCGAACTCGACCTACAACCAGAACCAGCGCGACGCGATCGCCTCCGAGCTCGACCAGCTCGCCGCCCAGGCCAAGCAGCTGATGGCCGCGAAGGCAGGCGACGCCTACGTGTTCTGCGGCACGAAGACGACGACCGCGCCGTACAACGCCGGCTCCGACGCCTACCAGGGCGACACGAACACGGTCAGCCGCGACGTCGGCAACGCGACGACGCTCGCCGTCACCGTCACGTTCGGTGCGATCGGCGGCGCCGCGACGCTGAACGCCCGCTCGCTCATCGGCGAGGGCGCGACCGCGAACGACGATCGCGTGCTCGACACGCTCGAGACGATCGCCGCGAACATGCGTACGAGCAACGTGGGTGCGCTCGGCACGACCGATCTGCGCAGCCTCCAGGCGAATCTCGACGCCGTCGCCAGCGCTCGTGCAGCAGTCGGGGCGACGCAGAACCGCGTCGATAACTCGATCAGCCGGATGGATCAGGTCGCGCAGCTCGCGAACGAGGTGCTCGGCGACCTCACCGGCACCGATTACACGAAGGCGATCACCGAGTTCAACGCCCAGCAGAACGCCTACCTCGCCGCGCTCAAGAGCGGCGCGACCCTCGTCCAGACCTCACTACTCGACTTCATCTGATGATCACAGGCAACGACCAAGGAGGCGGGCTCGGCATGGCCGTGACCGTTCAGACCAGCCGCTTCGGCGAGCTGGAGATCGCACCCGAGCAGATCGTGGAGTTCCCGGCCGGCCTGATCGGCCTCGGCGGCTCCTCGTACACGCTCGTCAACCGCGGCGACGACGCAGCCTTCTCGTGGCTGCAGTCGGTCGATGACCCCGATCTCGCGATTCCGGTCACCGACCCGTGGCGCTTCTTCAGCGACTTCGTCGTCGAGATCGCCGACTCCGACGCCGACCGGATCGGCATCGAGGACGCGCTCGAGCAGGCGTCGGTCTGGGTCACGGTCCGCGCCGCATCAGAGCTCGAGGACTTCTGCGCCAACCTGCGCGCCCCGATCGTGATCGTCGGCAGCAGCGGCTACCAGGTCATCAACCAGGCGAACCCGGCACCGGTTCGCGCCCCGCTGTTCTCGGGACTCCAGGAGGAGTCCACGCAAGCAGCCTGACGGCCGCTTGTCCGTCCAAGGAGGAATCCAGACCGATGCTCATCATCACCCGCCGCCCCGGCGAGAAGATCATGGTCGGCGACGACGTCGTCGTCGAGGTGATCGAGGTCAACGGCTCGAGCGTCCGGATCGGCATCGCCGCGCCGAAGTCGATCCCGGTGTACCGCGAAGAGATCTGGGACGCCGTGCGCGCCGAGAACCGCGCCGCCGCCGACAGCTCGATCGATCTGCTCGAGGGCGAGCTACCCGCTCAGGCCACCAAGCGCTGACAAGACAACTTCCGAAAGACCCAGCACGAACCAAGAAACCATTGAAGGACGCCGCCGGACCCCACTTGGGGAGGCGGTCCTCCAAGGACCGGAACAAAGGACACCATCACCATGGCACTCCGAATCACCACCAATGTCGAAGCGATGAACGCGACCCGGCACCTGCAGAACACGCAGGCGTCGATCTCGAAGTCGATGGAGAAGCTCTCCTCCGGCTACCGCATCAACCGCGGCGCCGATGACGCCGCCGGGCTCGGGATCTCCGAGTCGATGCGTGCTCAGATCCGCGGCCTCGCTCAGGCGCAGAAGAACATCCAGGACGGCATCTCGCTCGTCCAGACCGCTGAGGGCAACCTCAACCAGGTCCACTCGATGCTCCAGCGCATGCGTGAACTGGCCGTCCAGTCGGGCAACGGCGCGATCTCGCAGTCGGGCCGCGACGCGATCCAGACCGAAATCAACCAGCTCGTCTCCGAGATCGACCGGATCGGCCGCGAGGCGTCGTTCAACGGCGTGCGCCTGCTCGCTTCGGCGAACACGAACGTCACCTTCCAGGTCGGCGCCAACGACGGCGAGATCATCACGATCGCGCTGATCTCGCTGACGGCCGACCTCGGCACGGCGGCCGGTGCCACCTACTGGAGCCTGTCCGGCACCGCACCGATCTCCTCGATCGACGCAGCGGTCAACCGTGTCAGCTCGCTGCGCTCGACCTTCGGCGCGGTCCAGAACCGGCTCGAGAACTCGATGGCGGTCCAGGCGGCCTACCAGGAGAACCTCACGGCCGCCGAGTCGCGGATCCGTGACGTCGACATGGCCGAGGAGATGGTCAAGCTGACCAAGAACCAGATCCTCTCGCAGGCCGGCCAGGCGATGCTCGCCCAGGCCAACCAGCAGCCGCAGCAGGTCCTGAACCTCCTGCGCGGGTAGGTAACGCCCCTGGCAGGACAGAACGGGCCGCAGGCCCGTTCTGATGAGTTTCCCGAGAGCCCGCCCAGTGCGGGCTCTCGCCGTTCGTCCACGTGCAGGGAACCTGCTCGCAGGCGCGTACTCTCACTCAGGCGTGTCGGTCCCCGTCGGAACCCTGCTCTCGGAACGCTTCAAGCTGGAGCGGAAGATCGGCACGGGCGGGATGTCGACGGTCTACGTCGCGATGGACACCGTGCTCGAGCGCCGCGTCGCGATCAAGCTCATGCACCGCGAGATCACCGCCGACTCGGCGGCGCTCGAGCGCTTCCGCCGCGAGGCGCGCGCGGTCGCGAAGCTCAACCACCCGCACATCGTCTCGGTGATCGACGCCGGCGAGGACGCAGACGACCGCGGGCACATCCGCCCCTACATCGTCTTCGAGTACGTCGAGGGCGAGACGCTCAAGCAGCGGATTCGGCGCATGGGCCGGCTGCCGGTGACCGAATCGGTCGCCTACGCGATCGAGATCGCGCGCGCTCTCGGCGCCGCGCACGCCGCCGGCATCGTCCACCGCGACGTCAAGCCGCAGAACGTGCTGCTCGACCGTGACGGAACCGCGAAGGTGACCGATTTCGGGATCGCGCGCGTGCTCGACCAGGACGGGCTGACCGCCGACGGCCGCGTGCTCGGCACGACCGACTACGTCTCCCCCGAGCAGGCGCTCGGCCATGCGGTATCCGGCCAAAGCGACCTCTACTCGCTGGGGATCGTCCTCTACGAGATGCTCGCCGGCGAGGTCCCGTTCCGCGGCGACAACCAGGTCCAGGTCGCGATGCGCCACGTCCGCGAGGAGCTGCCCGACATCCGCGTCGCGCGGCCCGAGGTCTCGGCCGCGCTCGCCGCGGTGCTCGAGCACCTGACCGCAAAGGACGTGGCGGCGAGGTACGCGGACGACCGGGCGCTGATCGCCGACCTCGAGCAGCTGCTGACCGTGGAGTCGCAGCGCAGCGGCCAGCTCGAGGGCGAGGCGACAGCGGTCTTCGCGACGCTTCCGGCCGCCGAGCGCCGGCGGTTCGAGCGCGGAGGGCGTGGACGGGTCGTGCTCGGCGTGCTGGTCGCGCTGGTCGCGCTCGCAGGCGCGGGCTGGTTCGCGTACGACAACATCGAGCGAGGCACCGGCCAGCGCTCCTCGACCGGTGCGACCAGCGCCGGCCTCGAGGCGTTGTCGCTCGGTCAGGACCGGGTTCGCGACTACGACCCCGGCGGCGACGGGCAGGAGCACCGGGCCGACGTCCGTGCCGTGCTCGACGACGTCGAATCGACGACCTGGTCGACCGAGCGGTACGCAAACCCGTTCGACCGAACCAAGACGACAGACCCGCCGGGCGTCGGCATCTACCTCGATGCCAAGCCGGGCGTGGCCGCGAAGGCACTGGAGATCAAAACGCCTACGCCGGGATGGGCCGGTCGCGTGTATGCGGCCCGCGGCGAGAAGGCGCCGGCCGACCTCGGCGGCTGGACCGACCTCGACGCAGCGATCGAGGTCGGGACCGACTCGACGATCCGGGTGCCGCTCGACACCGGCGGCGTCCCTTACCGCTTCTATCTGATCTGGATCACCGAGCTCTCACGCGACAGCCCGGTTCAAGAGGCCACCGCCGAGATCGCGGAAGCGCGACTTCTGGTCCCGAGGTCCTAGAGCGTCAGCGCACGCTCGCGCTGATGTCTCTGGATCGCGATCTCGCAGATCCGTTCGAGCAGCTCGCCGTAGCCGACGCCGTCGTGGGCCCAGAGCGCCGAGTAGACCGACGTCTCGGTCTGCCCGGGGAGCGTGTTGATCTCGTTCAGCAGCACCGTCTCGCCGTCGACGAAGAAGTCGATCCGCGCATAGCCGCTACAGGCCGCGGCCGTGAACGCCTGGGCTGCGATCTCCTTCAGCCGAGCGGTCGCCGTCCCGGAGATGCGCGCGGGAACCTCTAGCCGCATCCCGCCTTCGGTGTACTTGGCCTCGTAGTCGTACCAGCCGCTCTCGCCGCCGGTCAGCACGATCTCGCCGGGCGTCGAGATCTCCGGCGCGTCGACCGGCCCGAGCGCCGAGCATTCGACCTCGATCCCGGCCGCCGACTCCTCGACCACGACCCTGTCGTCGTGACCGAACGCCTCGGCGACGGCGGCCGCGAGCTCCGATTCGTCCTCCACCCGCGCGATCCCGACCGACGAGCCCATCCGCGCCGGCTTGACCCACAGCGGCAGCCGGAATCCGGTGATGTCAGGCAGCGGTCCGTCCTGCCAGACGCCCGCGTAGCGGACCTGCGGAACGCCGTGCGCGGCCATCAGGTCCTTGAACATGATCTTGTCGAGGCAGACCGCGCTCGCAAGCACGCCGGAACCTGTGTAGGGAACGTCGAGCAGTTCGAGCAGGCCCTGGACGGTGCCGTCCTCGGCGAACGCGCCGTGGAGCCCGGAGACGACGACGTCCGCGCCGAGCAGCCCGGAGCCGGGCGCGAGCGCGAGCGGCCGGTCGTGATGAGCCCAGCTGCCGTCCTTGGCGAGATGCACGACCTCGACCTCGTGGCCGCGGTCGCGCAGGCCGGCGGCGATCGCCGCGGCGCTCCGCAGCGAGACGTCGTGCTCGGACGAGCGACCGCCTTCGAGGACGACGGCCCGCATCAGGGCGTCGTCTCCGTCGTCGTGGTCGTCTCGGTGTCGGTCGAGCGCCCGATCACGATCGTGACCGTCGCGCCGCCCCGCGCCTGCCCGGTCGGGTTCTGCGAGATCACCTTGCCGTCGAGCGCCGGGTCATCGGTCGGCTCCTCGGTCTGCTCGACGGCGAAGCCCGCGTCGCGCAGCGTCTTGGCGGCGGCGTCGGCCGGCTGCCCGGTGACATCGGGCACGGTCTTCGCGGCGGGCTCACGGGCAACGGTCAGCGCGACCGCCGAGCCGCGTGCTGCGCGGCTGCCGCCCTGCGGTGTCTGGCTGAGCACAGTGCCGGGGTCTGCTTCGGCGTCCTCCTTGCGGGTCACGCTGACCGTGAAGCCGGCGCTTTCGAGCTCGGTACGGGCGTCGTCGAGGCTTTGGCCCGTGACCGAGGGCACGGTGACCTGAGGTTTGCCGCTCGAGATCACGAGCGTCACCGTCTGACCGCGCTCGAGCTCCTGACCGGCCTGGGGCCGCGTGTCGACGACACGGTTCGCGCCGACCTGCTCGCTCGCCTGGCGCTCCTCGGCGACCTCGAAACCGCGCTTTTCGAGCTCGGCGATCGCCTCGGAGCGCGGCCGTCCGACGAGGTCGGGTACGCGCTCGACGCCGGGCCCGGACGACACCGTCACTGTGACCGTCGACCCCTCCTCGGCCTGCTCGCCACCTGCCGGGTCGGTCGCGATCACGATCCCTGCCCGGACGGTGTCGCTCGTCTTTGTCTGCGCGTCGGTTGCGAAGCCGGCGCGCTTGAGCTGGAGCTGGGCCTCGGCCTGCGGAACGCCGACGACCGACGGGACGGTCTTCTGCTCGCCGGTGGAGAGCAGCAGGTAGAGCACTAGCGCCCCGAGGACGAGCACGCCGGCGACCACCGCCAGCCACCAGCGCGACATGCTGCGTTCCTCGGCGAGGACCGGCTCGGCTTCGAGCGGCGGTGCGTTCTGCGGGTCGGCGCCGGCCGCGTCCAGTGCCTTGAGGAAGGCATCGGCGTTCGGGTAGCGCTGCTCGGGCAGCTTCGCCATCGCCGTCAGGACGACGCGCTCGAGCGCCGGCGGGATCCCCGGCTGAAGCTGGGACGGCGGCACCGGCGCCTCCTGCGTGTGCTTGAGCGCGATCGCGATCGCGCTCTCGCCGTCGAACGGGACGCGCCCGGTCAGCAGCTCGTAGAGGATCACGCCGACCGAGTAGAGGTCCGACGGCGCGCTGACCGGCTTGCCCTCGGCCTGCTCGGGCGCGACGTACTGCGCAGTGCCGACCATCGAGCCGGTCTCGGTGACGCCGGCGCCGCCGGCCTTGGCGATCCCGAAGTCGGTGACCTTGAGGCTGCCGTCGGGGGCGACGATGACGTTCTGCGGCTTGAGGTCGCGATGGATGATCGAACGCGAGTGCGCGAAGCCGGCCGCAGCGAGGATCTGCCTGGCGTAGCCGACGGCACGGGCCGGGGCGAGCGGCCCCTCCTGCTCGACGATCTCCTTGAGCGTGCGTCCCCCGAGGTACTCCATCGCGATGTAGAACGTGCCGTCCCATTCGCCGCGGTCGTAGACCGAGACGATGTTCGGGTGCGAGAGGCCCGCGGCCGATGAAGCTTCGAGCCGGAAGCGCTCGACGAACCCCGGATCCTCGGCGAAACGGCGATGCAGGACCTTGACGGCGACGCGCCGGCCGAGTTGGAGGTCCTCGGCGCAGAAGACCTCGGCCATCCCGCCGGAACCGATTCGCTCGAGCACGCGATAGCGCCCGTCGATGATCACGGGGTTCGATTCGGTCATGACCTCTTGAGCAGCTCCTGCATCAGTGATTGTGCGATCGGGGCGGCGAACTCACCGCCGAAGCCCGGGACGCCCTTGACCGTCACCGCGACCGCGATCCGCGGTCTCTCGGCGGGCGCGAAGCCGATGAACCAGACATCGTTGATCCTGTCCCCCAGCTCGGTCTCCGCCGTGCCGGTCTTGCCTGCGACCGTGACCCCCGGAATCTTCGCGCGGGTACCGGTCCCGCGCTCGACGACCGCGACCATCATCGCGGTCACAGCATCCGCGGTCGTCTTCTTCATCACCGTCGCCTGCTTCTCGCCGGTGAACCGGTCGACGGTGCGGCCGTCGCGATCGGTGATCCGCTCGGTCAGGCGCGGGCGCATCAGCTCACCGTCGTTGGCGACGCCGGCGGCGACGAGCGCCATCTGGAGCGGGGTCGCGTTGAGGCCGCCCTGGCCGATCGCGACGCGGCCGAGGTCGACGAAGCGCGACGTCGCGGGCACCGGGACACCGGGCGGGTTCGGCCTGATCACCGAGGCCGACATCGCGTCGCGCGGGTAGTCGAGCTCCGGCTTGGAGCCGAAGCCGAACCGCTCCATCTCCTCGCGCATCGCCGGCTTGCCGACCCGCTCGCCGAGGTTCGCGAAGGCGGTGTTGACCGACAGCGCCATCGCGGTCGTCATGTCGATCTGCCCGAAGTCCTCGCCGAAGTCGTTGGCGAGCGGCGTGCCCGAGAACTTCTGGCCGCTGTCACCGTCGACCGTCGTCTGCGGCGTCGCGGCTCCGGTCTCGAGCGCCGCCGAGGCGGTCACAACCTTGAACGTGGAGCCAGGTGCGTACCCGAACTGGAGCGCGCGGTTGACGAGCGGCCGCCGCTGCTCGTCGTTCGCGAGCCGCGAATACGTGCCGGCGCGCCGAACCTCGTTCGGGTCGTACGACGGAAACGAGGCGAGCGCCTTGACGGCGCCGTCGCGCGGGTCGATCGCGACCGCGGCACCGCCGTCGCCACCGGCCGCAGCGAGGCCTGAAAGAGCGAGTCGTTGAGCGGCCGGGTCGAGCGTCGTGACGAGGTTGTCGCCATCCGGCGTCTTCCCGATCGCCTGTTCGAACGCGGTCTCCAGCGCCGAGCGCTCGCCCATCAGCTCTTGGTTGCGCGACGCCTCGAGCCCGCTCTGGCCGACGCCGACGAACGAGTACCCGACCGGATGACCGAACAGCTCGCCGGTCGGGTACGTGCGCCGGTACAGGCCGCCCTTGCCCTTGACCGAGCGCGCGATCACGGTGCCGTCTGCGGCCCGGATCGTCCCGCGCCGAATCTTCAGCGAGCGCACGAGCGCGCGCTTGTTGAGCGACGGCTTGTCGTTGCTGAGCTCGTCGGCGGCGACCACCGTCCACCAGGTAGTCGCGACCGCGAGCATCCCGAACATCAGCATCGCGACGACGAAGAGGTTGCGGATCGGGCCGTTCACGCGATCCTCCGGGCGCGGTCGGAGACGAGCAGCAGCAGCGCGATCAGGACGAAGTTGGCGAGCACCGACGAGCCGCCGTAGGAGACGAACGGCAGCGTGACACCGGTCAGCGGGATCAGCTTGGTGACGCCGCCGACGATCACGAAGACCTGCAGCGCGAAGACACTCGTCAGTCCAGTCGCGAGCAGCTTGCTGAAGGAGTCGCGCGCGAGCATCGCGATCTTGAAGCCGCGCTGGACGATCAGCAGGTAGATGCAGAGCAGCCCGACCGCCCCGAGCAGGCCGGTCTCGTTGACGATCACGGCGTAGATCAGGTCGGTGTGCGGGGCGGGCAGCATCGAGCAGTCGACGAGCGACGCGCACTGTCCTTCGACGAGCGCCGAGATGTCGAGCACCGCCTGGCCGAAGCCGCGGCCGATCAGGCCGCCGTCGGCCTGCGCGAACAGGCCCTGCGCGAGCTGCTGGCTGCCGCCGACGGCGTCGTAGAGCTGCGGATCGAACGGGTCACGCCAGGCGGCGACCCGGTTCTCGATGTGCCCGACCTGCGAGCCGACGAGCCAGGCGCCGGCCGTGAACAACGCCAGCCCGACCGCGACGAACGACGCGCGCGACGTCGCGACGTAGAGCATCGCCAGGAAGGCGCCGAAGAACATCAGCGAGGAGCCGATGTCGCGGATCACGAACAGCAGCAGCATCGAGGCGCCCCAGATCACGAGCATCGGGCCGAAGTGCTTGATCGGCGGGATCGTGATCCCCGCGATCCGGCGGCCGGCGGTGACGAGCAGCTGGCGGGTGTCGCGCAGGTAGCTCGCGAGGAAGATGACCATCGCGATCTTCGCGAACTCGGCCGGCTGGACCGAGAGGGGACCGACGTCGATCGCGAGGTAGGCGCCGTTCGTCTGCGCCCCGATCAGCGGCAGCCGCGGCATCACGAGCGCGAGCAACCCCGCGAGGACGATCAGGTAGCGGTAGCGCTCGAGCCTGCGGATGTCGCGGACGAGCACGATCGTGACGGCGAACATGGCGAGGCCGATCACGAACCACTCGGCCTGACGGCGGGCGAGCGGCACGTCGATCCGGTAGAGCTCGACGAGCCCGAAGCTGGCGAGGACCGCGACGAGCGGGAAGAGGTAGGGGTCGGCGTGCGGGAGCGTCAGCCTCAGCACGACGTGGGCAGCGACGCAGAGCCCCAGGAAGATGCCGCCGTAGGTCAGCGTGGCGGCCTGGACGTCGTTCGACCCACTGAGCCCGCCCTGAAGATCGCCGCGCGCGACGAAGACGGCGGCGAAGCCGAGCACGATCAGCAGCGCGCTCGGGACGAGGGCCACCAGCTCTCGGTTGCGAGCGCTCATCCGGCGGTCTGCTCGACGGTGCCGCGCTCGAGCTGGCGGACGAGGTCGATCGCGTCGTCCTGGGTGCGGAGCTCGTGGCCGGTCACGAGCTCACGACGCGTCTCGGGCACCTCCGAGCCCGGCAGGCCGCTGACGTACTGCTCCTGGTAGAGCGCGAGTCCGGGGAGGTCGTAGGGCAGGCCCTTGTAGAGCGTCACGAAGCCCTCGTCGTTGATGCCGACGAACGACACCGACCTGCTGGCGATCCAGAGCCCGCTGGCGAGCACGGCCGCGACGGTCAGGACGAGTGCCGC
Organism: Baekduia sp.; assembly: GCA_037045385.1. Taxonomy (GTDB): domain Bacteria; phylum Actinomycetota; class Thermoleophilia; order Solirubrobacterales; family Solirubrobacteraceae; genus Baekduia. Next base: position 340,156 of record JBAOHN010000008.1, read on the forward strand.
GGCGAGCACACCGGCACGAGCACGGCCGCGGCGGTCATCGGCCCCCGTTCCGGGCCCTGCCGGCGACGGTCGCCGCGGCGTGACCGGTTCTGCCACGGCGGCGACCTCGGTCGTCGGCTGATCGGCCTCCGGCGGCTGCGCGAACTCGACCTCGCGAACTGCGAATACGACGACCGTGATGTTGTCGCGGCCACCGGCCTCGTTGGCTGCCTCGACGAGGGCATCGGCGCGCTCGGCGAGCGAGGACGGCTGGCTCAACAGCTCGGCGATCCGCTCGTCGGCGAGCATGTCGGTCAGCCCGTCCGAGCAGAGCAGGTACAGATCACCGTCGGCCGCGGGCACAGCGAAGCGATCGACCTCGACGTCGGGCTCGGGCCCGAGGGCGCGCGTGATGATCGACCGCTGCGGATGGCTGTCCGCCTCCTCGTCGGTCAGCTGCCCGCGGCGGACGAGCTCGCCGACGAGCGAGTGGTCGTCGGTCAGCTGCTCGAACGAGCCGCCGCGGAGCCTGTAGCAACGGCTGTCGCCGACATGGGCGATCACGATCTCACGCTCACCGAGATAGGCGGCCGTGCAGGTCGTCCCCATCCCCGCGAGGTCCGCAGACCCCTCGGATGCGCTGTGAACCTCGGTGTTGGCGGACGTGATCAGACTCGCCAACCGCTCGGTCACCGGCTCGTGGCCTTCGGGCAGCCCTCCGGCGAATGCCTCGACCGCGAGCCGCGACGCGACCTCGCCGGCCTGGGCGCCACCCATGCCGTCGGCGATCATGAACAGCGGAACGCGTACGTAGGAGGAGTCCTCGTTGCCGCTCCGGCGGCGGCCGGTGTCGCTGCGGCGAACGTGTTCGGTGACGTGGAGCATCATGCGCCGGCGAACGTGAACTCGCTGTCGCCGATTCGCACACGGTCGCCCGGGTAGAGCGCCTGCGTGCCGTGGAGCAGCTCCTCGTTGAGGTAGGTGCCGTTGGTCGAGCCGAGGTCCTCGATCACGACCACCGCCCCGTGCCGCGAGAGCCGCGCGTGCTTGGAGGACGCGAACGGGTCGTCGAGCCTGATCTCGGCCTGGTCCCCGCGGCCGAGGACCGCGCCGTCGCCGATGTCGTACTCCATCCCGGCTACGTGGCCGGGGGCGCGCTCGACGATCAGCCGTGCATCACCCGAGACCGCCTCCCTGACCTCCGCGGCGGGAAAGAAGCCGGTCGCGTCCGACATCCCCGCGGCGCTCGCGACCGGCGCGCCCGAGCCGGGGGCGATCTGCTTCGAGGTCCGGCCGAGGTCCTTGAGCGAGCTCCGGGCGATCCAGGCCAGGAACAGGAAGAGGACGGCGACGAAAGCGATCCGAAGGCCGAGCGAGATGGGTTCCACGACGGTTGCGAGCTGCATCATCCGACCTCGAACTGCGCTCGGACGGTACCGATCTCGATCGCTGCGCCGGGGGCGAGCCGCGCAGGCTCGGCGCCGACAGCGCGGCCGTCGACGCGCAGGCCGTTGGTCGACCCGAGGTCACGGATCGTCCAGCCGCCACCGGTCCCGACGATCTGCGCGTGGTGTCTGGAGACGTCCGAGTCGGCGAGCACGACGTCGCAGTCACGGCTGCGGCCGATCGTGGCCCCCGCCGGACCGATCGGTATCCGCCTGCCTTCGACGACGAGCACGGCGCGGCCGCGGGTCGTGCGCGCGGTCTCCTCGAGCGCCTCCTGATGACGTGCTGAGGTCGAGTAGACCATCGTGCGACTGTCGCCGGCGATCTGCTCGCCGGCGACGTCACCCGGCGCTCCTTCACCGATCACCTCGATGCCGAACTCGCCGAGTCCGAGCGAGTCGTCGGTCTCGAACCGGATCTCCGGCGCGGCGCTGAGGACGAGGCCCTCCCGGCGTGCGTGCTCGAGCAAGTGCCCGGCCAGCTCCTCACCGACCGCCGCCTCGATCGGCGCATAGCGTTCGCGGTCCTGCGCTGAGAGCCAGACCGCGTAGACGTGCGGCGCATACGTCCGCGAGACCGAGACGGTCCGGTGGAGGTCCATCTCGCGGGCGAGCCGGTGCGCGATCTCGACCGGCCTGACCTCGGCCCTGAAGACACGACCGAAGGTCCCTTCGACGAGGCCTGCTATCCGCTCTTCGAGGTTCCTGAGCACGCTCATGGCAGAGATCGGGAGCCGGGCTCCCGATCGGGCTCCCATGCTACGGAAGCTGAACGTCGTGGCCGCGCGGTCGTGACGGCCTCAACACGACGACGAGCGCGGCGCCGATCACGGCGCCTGCCGCCAGCTCGAGCGCCGAGTGCGGCGCGGTCATGCCGGCGAGCGCCGCGAGCGCGGCCGCCCAGGCGAGCGCCCCGGCAACCGCGAGCTTGGTGTTCGGCGTCCCGGCGACCCAGGGCGCGACCACGGCCCCGGCGGCGCAGAGGGCGGCGAACATCAGGGCCGGGCTCGAGACGAGCGCCGCGATCGCCTCGTCGCTCATCCCGCCCGAGCCGGCCCCGGACGGCACGGGAACGCCGGGGACGAGCCCGTGCCCGGACGCGATCTGGCCGAGCAGCAGCCACCAGGCCGACAGCAACCCGGCGGCGAGCCGGTGCAGCGGCGAGGCGATCCGCACACCGAGTGCCGGCGCAGCGACGGCCGCGCCGGCCACGCCGAGCGCGGTCGCGACGAGTGGGAGCGACCAGCTCCACGGCTCGGCGCGGCCCAGCAGCAGCGGCACCGGGACGGCGGCGAGCAGCAGCGGCAGCGCAGCGCTGTCCCCGGCTGCCGCCAGCAGGACGCCCGATGCTGACGCGGCAGCCAGCCATCCGAGCCGCGGCAGCAGGGCGGTGAGGACGAACGCGGCCAGCGGCGCGATCCAGATCGCGTCGGCGGGCACGATCTCAGATCCGGTTCGCCACGGCCCGAGCGCCGCGAGTGGGGTCACGAGCAGCGCCGCCGCGATCCGGCTCTGCCACGAGATCCCGGTGAAGACGACGTCGGGAGCTCCGGCGAGCGGCTCGATCGCCGCGCCGGCCACGGTGCCGGGCTCGTCCGAGAGGTCTGCGAGCGACCCCTTCAGCGCGGCGTGAAGGTCACGGAGACGGAGCCGCTCACCGGGGTCGGGCCAGACCGCATCGTCGATCGCGGCGCAGAGATCGAGCGGCAGGTCGCGGCGGACGCGCCCGAGCTCCGGCAGCGTCTGCCCCACGCGCCGGGCGGTCGCGGCAGCGCCTCTGCCGCGAACGGGGTTGACGCCACTGAGGCCCTCGTAGAGGCAGAGCGCAAGCGCGTAGCAGTCGGCCTCCGGTCCGGCGGCCAGTCCCTCGGCCTGCTCGGGCGCCATGTAGGCGAGCGTGCCGACGACGTCACCGGTCCTGGTCACGGCGTCATCGCCCGCGAGCCGCGCGATCCCGAAGTCGGTCAGCTTCGCCGGCGCCGACCCGCGCGTCGACGGCTCGTCGGGCACGAGGATGTTCTGGGGCTTGACGTCACGGTGGACGACGCCCTCGCGGTGGGCGTGAAGCAGCGCCCCCGCGATCGCGACCCCGATCTCGACGGCATCGCGGTCGGAGAGCAGCCCTTCGGCGAGCGCGCGATCGAAGGTCCGCCCCTCGACGAGCTCGGAGATCAGCCAGACCTGCTCGTCCTCGGCGACCGACTCGTAGAGCTGGACGATCGCGGGGTGCTGGAGCCGTGCGGCCGCGATCGTCTCGCGGTCGGCCCGACGCGCGCTCTCGGCGTCACCGCATGCGATCCGCTTGACCGCGACGTGACGGCCGAGCTTGAGGTCCTCCGCGCGCCAGACGACGCCCATGCCGCCGCCGCCGAGCCGGGACAGCAACCGGTACCGGTCGAGGACGACCGCGCTACCGGAGGTCGGGGCGTCGGGCTCGGAGACCATCGGCACCACGCTCGGGGATTCGGGATTTCGTGCAGGGAGCCTACGGTTGACGGAGAACTTGCACTACAGCACCGCCGTCCGTGCGGTCATACTGCCCACCGAGGAGCAGCCGCTGTGTCCTTCTTTGACGACGAGCCCGAAGACGAGCCCACCCGCGCCGCACGCCGCCCCGCGCGTCCGCGCCAGGCCGAGGCACACGAGACCGCCGCGCCGGCACCGGAGGACATCGTCCGCCGCCGGCAGCTGATCCTGTTCGGCGGGCTCGCCGTCCTGGCGCTGATCCTGATCTTGCTGGTCAACTCGTGCGCCGACAACCGTCACAAGAACGGCCTCAAGACCTACAACCGCGAGATGGCCGAGATCCTGCGCTCGTCGGACCAGGAAGTGTCGGCCGGGCTGTTCGAGCTGCTCTCCGGTGACGCCGAGGCCGACGACGCGACGACGACCGCCAACCGCCTTCGCGATCGCGCCGACGCGAACGCGAAGGCCGCGCGGAACCTCGACGTCCCCGGTGACCTCAAGGCCGCGCATCGCAACCTCGAGCTGACGCTCAACCTCCGCGCCGAAGGCGTCCGAGCGATCGCCGGCGACCTCGGAGCCGCGAAGAAGACCGGCCGCGGCGCGGTCGATGCGCTCAAGCGGATCGGCGGCCAGATGCAGGTCTTCCTGACATCCGACCGCGTCTATTCGCAGCGCACCGCGCCGCTCGTCCGCGAGGCCCTCGACGACGCGGACCTCGGCGGCACGCGGGTCGGCACCTCGCAGTTCCTGCCCGAACTCGGTTGGCTCGACTTCAGCCAGGCCGCCGAGCGGATCAATCCCGACGCCGGCGGCGCCGGGTCGACGCCGACCGGCGAGCCTGCGCCGGGCACTCACGGCCACGGCCTGACCTCGGTCGCGATCGGCGAGACCGCGCTGGTCGCCGGCACCGCGCCGACGCGCGTGGCGGTGTCGACGGGGCTGGCGCTCAACGTCACCTTCCAGAACCAGGGCGAAAACGACGAGGCCAACGTGAAGGTGACGGCCCGCGTCCAACCGACCTCCGGCAGGACCTACGAGACCTCGAAGGTCGTCAGCCAGACGAAGGCCGGCGAGACGGCGAACGTCTCGATCCCCCTGACCCAGGCGCCTGCGAAGAACACGACGGCCCGCATCACCGTGACCGTGGGCAAGGTCAACGGCGAGCAGAAGACCGACAACAACACCGAGACGTACACCGTCTTCTTCACCTGAGCGCCCGCGCCGCGCGGGCGCTTCGTAGGGTTGAGGCATGAGGTTCGGCTATCTCGGCCCCGTCGGCACGTTCAGCCACGCCGCGCTGCTCGCCAGCCCTCGCCTCGCCGAGGACGCCGAGGAGGTTCCCTGTAGCAGCGAAAGAGAGGCGATCGTGGCCGTCCAGGAGGGGCGGATCGACGCCGCGCTCGTTCCGGTCGAGAACGCGATCGAAGGCGGCGTCAACGCGACCGTCGACGCGCTGATCCACGACGCTCCCGACGTCGTGATCGAAGGCGAGGAGCTGCTCGATGTCTCGCATGCACTTATCGGCCGGCCTGGCGTCGAGCTCGACGACGTCACCGAGGTCATCTCCCACCCGCAGCCGCTCGGGCAATGCCGCGGCAGCCTCGCGCGGATGTTCCCCGGCCGGCCGCTGCGTGCGGTCAGCTCGACGGCGGAAGCCGTCCGGATCGTCGCCGAGTCCTCGGCACCGCTGGTCGCGGTGGGCCATCCGGAGGCGGCGCCGCTCTATGGCGTCTCCGTGATCCGAGAGGCGATCGAGGATGCGCCGGGCAACAAGACCCGCTTCTGGTGGGTCGGCCGCGCGGGAACAAGCACGACGGCGACCGCGGCCTCGGCTTGGAAGAGTTCGATCGTCTTCGGCGGCGACGGCGACAACGAGCCCGGCTGGCTGCTGAACAGCCTTGCCGCGTTCGCCGACCGCGGGATCAACCTGACGCGGATCGAGTCCCGGCCGTCGCGCGAGCATCTCGGTCACTACGTGTTCCTGATCGACGTGGCGGGACGCGCCGAGGCCGAGCCGCTCACCGGCGCGCTCGGCGCGCTCCGCGGGCGCGGGACTTCCGTTCGCGTGCTTGGCAGCTACCCCGTCGCGTAGTCTGCGCGCATGAGCCGCGTGCTCGTGCTGAACGCCTCCTACGAGCCGCTGCACGTCTGCACGGTGCGGCGCGCGGTCGTGCTGGTGCTGAAGGCGAAGGCCGAGATCGTCGAGCGCGGCGGCCAGGCCCTGCGCTCGGAGTCGGCGTCGTTCGACCGGCCGGCGGTGATCCGGCTCGTGACGTACGTCCGTGTGCCACACGACCGCCACGCCCGCCGGATCACGCGACGAGCGGTCTTCGCCCGCGACGACTGGACGTGCCAGTACTGCGGGTCGAAGACGACGCTGACGATCGACCACGTCGTGCCGCGCTCGAAGGGCGGCACGTCGGGCTGGGAGAACCTCGTCGCGTCGTGCGCGCCGTGCAACCGCCGCAAGGGAGACAAGCTGCCGGAGGTCGCCGGGATGCACCCCGTCCAGCGCCCGTCGAAACCGTCGCCGTCGCTCTTCCTGCGCCTCCAGACGCCGGTCGTGCCGACGGCCTGGCACAACTGGATGTAGCTGGTCCCGAACACCGACGGAACGCGTCGTCAACCGGGACCAACGGCTCTCCGCGCCGCCCCACCCCCGGCACTGGTCCCGAATACCGACGACATACGTGGTCAACCGGGACCAACGGCGTCGGCGGCGCAAAGACAGCGGGCGCCGCCACCACGGAGGGTGACGACGCCCGATGGGTTGCGGACAGTGCTCGCGGTCCGCCACGTCAGAGGCCGAAGGGACAAGTCCGGCAGGCGACCGCGAGGGTGGCCCGGGGGTATTCACTGAGCCGGAGTCCGGCCCAGAACCGACTCAGTGGCCGGCCACCTCCAGGGTCCCGAAAAATCTCGAACTGTCGATACGGACCACCTCCTTTCTCTGGTCGTTCGACTGTAGCGAGGGGGGCGGCGGCCGATCAACCTAGGCGTGCGGCGGTCGCGACCTCGCTGCTCGCTGCCATCGTCCTGCTCTTCGCCCATGCGGCGGTCGCGTCAACGCAGTTCAGCGCAAAGGTCCTCGACCAGGCCGCGAACTGGTCTCCCTGCTCGAACAACATCAGCTACACGCACGTGACGCCGCCGCCCGCTCCGCCGGCCCCGGAACCGCCGGCGCAGACCGAGACCACGACCGAGCCGCCGGCGCTGCTGCCGCCGGCCCCGGCGAGGCCGGCCTGCCCCGCGCTCGCGGCCCCGAAGCGCAAGCCTGGCCTCGGCCTTCGCGCGGCGCGCAGCGGACGCACGCTGACGGTCCGGATCCGCGGACGCGCCAAGGTCACGGTGACCGTTCAGGCGCCGTGCGGCGCGAGACGGGCCGCCGCCCGCAGGACCGTCAGGACGAAGACGAAGATCACGCTGCCCAAGCTCGCCTCCGGCAGCGTCATCACCGTCCGTGCGACCAGCGGCAAGAAGACCGCGGTCGCAGTCGTCCGGGTGTCCTAGCTACTCCTCGGTTTCCGCAGACTCGTCCGGCGCAGCCTCGCCGGGCGTCGCGTCCGCAGCGAGCGCAGCCGCCTCGGCATCGACATCAAGCACTTCCTGGCCGTCGTCCTCGGCCTCCGACTCGGCGATCAGCGCGACCGCCGTGACGCGGTCATCGCCCTTCGGGTTCATCACGCGGACGCCGGTTGCGGTACGTCCCTGCTGCGAGATGCCCTTGACACCGGTGCGGTTGACCATGCCGTTCTGGCTGATGAAGACGAGTTCGTGGTGCGGGCGGACGACGAGCGCGCCGGCGAGGCCGCCCTTGGCCTCGGTCAGCTTGATCGTGATGACGCCCTTGGTCCCGCGCGCGGTCTTGCGGTACTGGTCGATCTTCGTGCGCTTGCCGTAGCCGGCCTCGGTCATCACGAGCAGGTCCATGTCATCGCGGGCGACGTCCATGGCGATGACTTCACCATCCCCGATGTTCATTCCCTTGACGCCGCCGGTCGAGCGGCCCATCGCACGCGCGTCCGACTCCTCGAAGCGCACCGCGAGCCCGGCGCGCGAGACCATCATGATCTCGTCGCCCTCGTCAACCCTGCGCACCGCGATCAGCTCGTCGTCGTCGCGGATGTTGATCGCGATGATGCCGTCGGCCTTGATCGGCGTGTTGTAGGCGCCGAACTCGGTCTTCTTGATCACGCCCTTGCGGGTCGCGAAGACGAGGTACGGCGACTCGGAGAAGTCGCGCGTCGACAGGACCGAACTGATCAGCTCGTTGTCACGCAGCGGCAGGATGTTGATCAGCGCACGGCCCTTCGAGGTGCGCGCGCCCTCGGGCAGCTCGTAGACCTTCGAGCGGTAGACCTTGCCGCGGTTCGAGAAGAACAGCAGGTAGTCGTGCGTCGAGCAGACGAACAGGTGCTCGATGTAGTCGCCGTCCTTGAGGTCCATCCCGTTGATGCCGACGCCGCCGCGGCGCTGCTGGCGGTAGGTCGCGAGCGGCACGCGCTTGATGTAGCCGGACTTCGTGATCGTGATGACCATCTGCTGGTCGGCGATCAGGTCCTCGATGTCGAGCTCGTCCTCGGACGGTGCGATCTCGGTCCGGCGCGGATCAGCGAACTGCTCGGCGATCTCCGCGAGCTCCTCCTTGATCAGGTCACGGACCTGCTGCTCGTCGCCGAGCAGCGCACGGAGCTCGCCGATCCGCTCCATCACGTCGGCGTGCTCCTGCTTGATCGCGTCGGACTCGAGCGCCGTCAGCTGGCTCAGGCGCAGGTCGAGGATCGCCGACGCCTGAATCGCCGTCATCGAGAACGTCTCGACGAGCTGCTCGCGGGCGCGCTCGCGATCGGGCGCCTTGCGGATCAGCTCGATGACGGCGTCGAGGTTGTCGAGCGCGATCAGCAGGCCTTCGAGGACGTGCGCGCGCGCCTCCTTCTGCGCCAGCTCGAACTTCGCGCGGCGGACGATCACCTCGCGCTGGTGCGCGACGTAGGCCGACAGCACCTCGCGCAGGCTGAGCAGCTTCGGCACGCCGTCGACGAGCGCGACCATGTTGACGCCGAACGTCGACTGCATCGGCGTGTGCTTGTAGAGCTTGTTGAGCACGACCTTCGGGTTGACGGCGCGCTTGAGCTCGATCACGAGCCGCATCCCGCGCCGGTCCGACTCGTCGCGCAGGTCGGAGATCTCGGGGATCTTCTTCTCGTGGACGAGGTCGGCGATCTTCGTGATCAGGCCGCCGTCGCCGCCCTTCTTGACCGCGTACGGGAGCTCGGTGACGATGATCGCCTCCTTGCCCATACCGATCTCCTCGATGTGGGCGCGGGCGCGAACGCGGACCTTGCCGCGCCCGGTCTCGTAGGCGTCACGGATGCCAGCGGTGCCCATGATGATCCCGCCGGTCGGGAAGTCGGGGCCCTTGAGATGCTGGCGCAGCGCCTCGGCCGAGATCTCCGGATCGTCGAGGAAGGCGACCGTCGCGTCGATGACCTCCTGGAGGTTGTGCGGCGGGATGTTCGTCGCCATCCCGACGGCGATGCCGGTGCCGCCGTTGACGAGCAGGTTCGGAAACCGCGACGGCAGGACGACCGGCTCCATCTTCGCGCCCGAGTAGTTGGGCGTGAAGTCGACGGTGTCCATGTCTATGTCACGGACCATCTCCAGCGCGAGCCGGGTCAGGCGCGCCTCCGTGTACCGCATCGCGGCCGCGGGGTCGTCGTCGACCGAGCCGAAGTTGCCCTGGCCGTCGACGAGCGGATGGCGCATCGAGAAGTCCTGCGCGAGCCGGACCATCGTGTCGTAGATCGACGCGTCGCCGTGCGGGTGGTAGTGACCCATGACCTCGCCGACGACCTGCGCGCACTTGACGTACGGCCGCGTCGGGCCGAGGCCCATCTCGTTCATCGCGAACAGCACGCGCCGGTGGACCGGCTTCAGCCCGTCACGCACGTCCGGGAGCGCGCGCCCGACGATCACGCTCATCGCGTAATCGAGGTAGGCGGTGCGCATCTCGTCCTCGAGCGCGCGTGGCTCGATGTTCCCTCCGCCGATGACGTCCGTTGCCATGGTTCGTTAGCTCCGTTGCTTCCTAGACATCCAGATTTGCCACTGCGCGGGCGTTCTGTTCGATAAAGGCGCGGCGTGGCTCGACGACGTCGCCCATCAGCATCGTGAAGAGCCGGTCGGCCGCGGCCGCGTCCTCGACCGACACCTGCTGCAAGGTCCGCGACGCGGGGTCCATCGTCGTCTCGCGGAGCTGCTCGGCGTTCATCTCGCCAAGGCCCTTGAAGCGCTGCACGTTGATCCCGCGGCGAGCGACGCCGAGCACCGAGCGGCGCAGCTCGTCGAACGAGGCGGCCTCTTCGGTGCGGCCGGCCAGCTCGACGGTGAACGGCGCGGTCCCGGCGAGCTCGGCGAGCTGCGCTGAGACCTTGGCGTACTGCGCGTAGTCGGCGGAGGCGAGCAGCGAGCCCTTGATCCGGTGCGTCTGCGCGAGGCCGGTCCTGCGCTCGATCGCCTTGACGACGAGCTCGTCGGCGTCCGACGAGACGATCTCGAGGACATGGCGGCGGGCCTCGTCGTCCTTCGACAGGACCTTCTCGGCGGCTTTCAGCTCGGTCGCGTCGGCGGCCAGCAGACCGGACTCCTCGAGGAAGCGGATCGCCTCGTGGCCGTGCGCCGACCGCAGCGCGGAGGCCCATCCCTCGTACTGCTTGAGCAGCCGCGTGAACCGCTGCCAGCGAGCCTCGGTCAGCTTCAGCTCGGCGCCAGCGCGGTCGGCGACGACGATCTTGTCGAGCTTGTCGGAGAGCAGCACCTCTTCGAGCTCCGACTCCTTCTCGATGTAGCGCTCGTTCTTGCCCTGCTTGATCTTGTACAGCGGCGGCTTGGCGATGTAGACGTAGCCGGCCTCGATCAGCTCCGGCATCTCGCGGAACAGCAGCGTCAGCACGAGCGTGCGGATGTGGGCCCCGTCGACGTCGGCGTCGGTCATCAGCACGACCTTGTGATACCTCGCGCGCTCGATGTCGAACTCGTCGCGGATGCCGGTGCCGAGCGCGGTGATCAGGTTCTGCACCTCGGCGTTCTTGAGGACCTTGTCGATCCGGGCCTTCTCGACGTTGAGGATCTTGCCGCGCAGCGGCAGCACCGCCTGCGTGTTGCGGTCGCGGCCTTGCTTGGCCGAGCCGCCGGCGGAGTCGCCCTCGACGACGAAGATCTCAGACAGCGACGGATCCTTGACCGAACAGTCGGCGAGCTTGCCGGGCAGCGTCGAGTTCTCGAGCGCCGACTTGCGGCGGGTCAGGTCGCGCGCCTTGCGGGCGGCCGACCGGGCCTGCGCGGCCTGCACGGCCTTGCGGATGATCGCGCCGCCCTCTTGCGGGTTCTCCTCGAGGAACTCGGCGAGCTTGGCGTTGACGACCGACGCGACGAAGCCCTCCATGCCGGGGTTGCCGAGCTTGGTCTTCGTCTGGCCCTCGAACTGCGGGTCCGACAGCTTCGCCGAGATCACGGCGGTCAGACCCTCGCGGACGTCTTCGCCTGAGAGGTTGTCGTCCTTCTCACGCAGGATGCCCTTCTCGCGCGCGTAGCGGTTGAGCGTCCGCGTCAGCGCCGAGCGGAAGCCCGACATGTGCGAGCCGCCCTCGTGGGTGTTGATGTTGTTGGCGAACGAGAAGACCGACTCCTGGTAGCTCGAGTTCCACTGCATCGCGATCTCGACGTAGCCCTCGTCGGACTCACCCTCGAAGTAGACGACCTTCTTTCCGAGCGGGTCCTTGTTCTCGTTCATGTAGGTGACGAAGTCCGAGATGCCGCCCTCGAAGTGGAAGTCGGCGTGCGCGCCGTCGCCACGCTCGTCGGTGATCGTGATCCGTAGGCCGCGCGTGAGGTAGGCGGTCTCGCGCAGCCTCTGCTCGAGCACGCTGAAGTCGTGGTCGAGCGTCTCGAAGATTTCGTCGTCGGGCATCCAGGTGACCGTGGTGCCGGTGCTCTCGCTCTTGCCGAGCTTTGCTCCCTTCACGAGGTCGTAGCGCGGAGTGCCGCGGTCGTACTCCTGCGTGTGGACGTGACCGTCGACCTTGACTTCGACCTTGACCCACTCCGACAGCGCGTTGACGACGGAGACGCCGACGCCGTGGAGGCCGCCGGAGACCTTGTAGCCGGAGCCATCGCCGAACTTGCCGCCGGCGTGGAGGACGGTGAGGACGACCTCGACCGCGGGCCGTCCCTCCTTCTCGACGATGCCGACCGGGATGCCGCGGCCGTTGTCGGCGACCGTCACCGAGTTGTCGGGATGGATCGTGACGTCGACCTGGGTCGCGAAGCCGGCGAGCGCCTCGTCGACCGAGTTGTCGACGACCTCGTAGACGAGGTGGTGCAGGCCTCGGATCCCGGTCGAGCCGATGTACATGCCCGGACGCTTGCGGACCGCCTCGAGGCCCTCGAGGACGGTGATGTCCTGGGCGCTGTAGTTCGCAGATCCCGACTGCCCGTTGCCTGTCTTCTTCGCCATTTGTGATCGTCCCTCGACGCACGAACGCGTCCCTCGGACGCGCGAACGCCCCGGGTCACGAGCCTCTTCGGACCCGTCCGGGGCGCCTCGTTCTTGGAGACATAAGGGTAGCAGAACGGGCCGCCGGAAGAGCCCCGCCACCCGTCATAAAAGTCCTGTAAATCAGCTATTTTTGTTCCAGCTTCGCGCCGTCGTCGCGATACAACGCAGGCGGGTGATGCGCTGCTCGCCCAGGCGGCCGTTGATCTGCTCGATCAGCTCGGGCGACAGCAGGTCGAGATCGGACGCCCAGGCGGCGCTTCGGCAGCTGACGGTGAGTACGCCGCCCTGCTCGGCGGTCGGCGTCGCCTCCTCGGCGATCACGTCGCCGACAGCCTCGTTCCAGACCCTCTGAACGGCCGCAAGACCACCTGCCGGTTGCGCCCGCGAGAGCAGCTCCCCGATCGCATCGTCGAGCCGCCGGGGCTCCGGGCGGTGCTTCATGCGATCGCCCCCGCCCCGTCGGTCTCGAGCCGCCCGGACTCGACGTGGATGTGCAGGGCGTCGCCTCGGGCAGCTTCCGGGAGGTGCTCGATCTCGGTGGCGGTGATGACCGCCTGGCCGGCGCCGGTAACGCGCTCGACGAGCCGGGCGCGTCGCTCGGCATCGAGCTCGCTGAACACATCGTCGAGCAGGAGCAGCGGCGAGTGGCCGCGTGCCTCTGCGATCAGTTCGCGCTCGCCGATCAGGAGCGCCAGCAGGGCTGCGCGCTGCTGGCCCTGCGAGCCATAGGTGCGCAGCTCACGCCCGCCGTGCTCGAGCACGAGGTCGTCGCGATGTGGACCACCCTGGGTGAAGCCACGGGCGATGTCGGAGTCCCGGCGCGCGGCGAGTCCCGCGAGCAGATCTTCCGCTGTCGCACCGGCCGCGGTGCCGCGCATCCGAACCGACAACTCCTCCGGCAGCCCGAGGTCGGAGCCGGCGGCCGGGAGCAGGCCGGCGAGCCGTCCGGTGACCTCGTGACGGTCGCCGGCGAGCCGCGCGGCGAGTCCTGCGACCTCGGCATCCCAGGCATCGAGTGCGGACACCGAAGAACGACCGTCGCGGATCCGCATCAGCAGCGCGTTGCGCTGGGCCAGCGCGCGGCCGAAATCGCGGCGAGTACCGGCCCGCGCCGGCGCCAGCGCGGCGACGACCTGGTCGAGGTGCGCCCTGCGGCCCCCGGGCGGTCCTTTGATCAGGTCGAGTCGCTCAGGCAGGAAGACGCTGACCAGCGGCCGCGCCGGATGATCGGACAAGCGCTCGACCGGGTCGCCGTCGACGGTGATCCGTTTCGGCTGACCCGGCGTGAATCCGACCGCCAGCTCGTGCCGGCTGCCGGCGTCGTCCTCGACATCCACGGTCACGCGGGCGGTCTCGGCTCCGAACCGCACGAGCTCGCGCTCGTTGTTCGTTCGGCAGGAGCGACCGGTGCAGCCGAAGTAGAGGGCCTCGAGCAGGTTCGTCTTGCCGGCTCCGTTCTGCCCGGTCACGACCGTGACCCTCTGGCCGAGGTCCAGGGTTGCCCGCTCGTAGGAGCGAAACGATCGCAGGCCGACTTGCCGGACCTGCATCCGCGCCGGCCTAGACGTTCAGCCTGATCGGCATGATCAGGTACTGGAAGCCCGAGCCCTCCGGCCCCGCCAGCAGCCCAGGTCGCAGCGGCGAGAGCATCTTGAGGACGAGCTCATCGTCACCGATCGCCTCAAGTCCCTCGCGAAGAAACTCGGGGTTGAAGCCGATGTCGAAGCTCTCACCATGGAACGGCACCGGCAGTGGCTCGCTCGCCTCGCCGATGTCCGGCGTCTGGGCCGACACGGTCAGCTGCCCCTCCGTGAAGCTGAGGCGCAGCGGCGCGTTCTTCTGCGCAAGCAGACCGACGCGGCGGACGACCTCGCGGAACTCGTCGGCGTCGATCCGCAGCTCGTGCTCGAAGGTGTCGGGAAGCAGCTGCTGGAAGTTCGGGAACTGACCGTCGATCAGACGCGAGCTGAGGACGGCGTCTGCGACGGAGAAGATGATCTGGTTCCCGTGGACGGCAACCGAGATCGTGTCCGTGCCGTCGCCGGCGAGCGCACGCAACTCGTCGAGCGCGCGGGCAGGGACGTTCGCCTCGAAACCGTCGACGGCGACTCCGAGCGGCGTCTCCTTGATGCTGAGACGGTAAGAGTCGGTCGCGACCATCCGCAGCACCTCACCGGTGACCGAGACGAGGACACCGGTCAGGACCGGGCGTGTCTCGTCACGCGAGGCCGATCGCGAGACACGCTGGATCGTCTCGAGGAACGGCGCGGCCGGAACCGTGACCGCGCCGTCGGACCCGGGATCGGGCAGCGGCGGGAAGTCCTCGGCGCGCAACGTCCGCAGGTGGAAGATCGCGGCGCCGGCATGGATCTCGACGTCCTGATGCTCGGGCCGCAGCTCGAGCGTGACGCTGTCCGCCTGCTTGGGCAGGCTCTTGATGACGTCGAGAAGCAGGCGCGCCGGCAGCACGACGGTGCCTTCCCGTTGAACGTCGGCGGCGAGCGGGACACGCAGCGAGAGATCGGTGTCGGTTGCCCGCAGCTCGGTACCCGCGGAGCCGGCGGAGATCTGGACGCCCGAGAGGACCGGGTTGACGAGCCGCGTCGACGCCACGCGTGCGGCGGACTGGAGCTGGGTGTGCAGATCGGTGAGTGAGGTAGAGAGCTTCACGCTTCCCCTTCTCTATACGAGAACAGAGGTAGTAGGGGTTGTGGATCTGTGGAGAACGTGCAACGCCGCTGCAACGTGCGGATGTTCGGCGGGCTGGGGCCGGCTCCGATCCTGTGGGCAGTCTCGCACGATCAACGGTCGGAGGCGGTGATGCGATCGCGGAGCTCGGCTGCCAGCCGCGCCGCCGACGGATCGGTCTCGAGGCGCTCGGCCGCCCGGCGGCAGGCGTGCAGGACGGTGGTGTGGTCACGGCCGCCGAACGCGGTTCCGATCGCGGGCAGCGACTGCCCGGTCTGCTCGCGCGCGAGGAACATCGCGAGTTGTCGTGGCCAGCTGATTCGTGCCGCTCTCGACGGCGACAAGAGCTCGTCGGTCGAGAGCCCGAACGAACCGGCGACGAGCCGCTGGACCTCGTCGACCGAGACGGCTCGCGCGACCCTTGCTTGCTCGCGCCCGTAGAGCTGCTCGAGCACGCGGTCGGCCAGCTCGGGAGTGATCTGCTCACCGGTCAGCGATGAGTAGGCCGCGACGCGGATCAGCGCGGCCTCCAACGAGCGCACGGTGTCCGCGACGCGATCGGCGATCAGCTCGATCACCTCGTCGTCGAGGACGAGGCCGTCGATCGCCGCTCGTTTGCGGAGGATCGCGCTGCGCATCGTCCGGTCGGGGGCCGCGATCTCGACCATCAGCCCGGACTCGAATCGCTGGCAGAGGCGCTCCTCGAGGCCGGCCATCTCTCGCGGGGGCCGGTCGGAGGTCAGGACGATCTGGCTGCCGGACTCGCGCAACGCATTGAAGGTGTGGAAGAACTCTTCCTCGGTCTTGACCTTGTGCGCGAGGAACTGCACGTCATCGATCAGCAGCACGTCGGCCTCGCGGTAGTGGACCTTGAAGTCGGCCGTCGAGCGGCCGTCGATCGCTGCCCGGAAGTCGTTGGTGAAGTCCTCGGCGGTCGTGTAGCGCACGGTCAGGCCGCCGCCGTAGGCGGTCACGTAGTTGCCGATGCTGTGGAGGAGGTGCGTCTTGCCGACCCCGGGAGGGCCGACGAGGAAGAGCGGGTTGTAGGTGGTTCCCGGCAGCTCGGCGGCGCTCAGCGCAGCGGCGTGGGCGAACCTGTTCGCGGCACCGATCACGAACTGCTCAAACGTGTACTTGGGGTGCATCGGTCGCGCCCGTGCGTGCCGCGGGGGCGCCGCGGGCTGCTGCCCGCTCGCCGTGGCCTCGGCGCCGTCGGCGCTGAGCGCGACGGCGAGGTCATCCTGCCCGGTCGATTCCTGGGCGGCCTGTCGCAGCGCCGGGCCAAACCGGTCACGGACCCACGCGGCGATCTCGGCCGGCGCGGATAGCCCGATCTGCCTTCCGTCGAAGCCGGTGACCCGCACCTGGGCGAGCCAGATCTCGTAGATGTCGGGGCTGACAGCGCGGCGGAGCTGCCGGTGCAGTCGCTCGGAGATCTGGTCGATGTGCGTCACGGCAGCGGGATGCGACGGCCACGAGGCGGCCGGAGCTGGACCTTCGGAAGAGGGATCTGGCGGCGCCGGGTGCCCGGCTCGCCCGATGGAGCGAACGTAGCAAGGCGGGCGAGCGCCCGGTGGCGCGTCTTCGCAAATGCCGAAACTTCGTTGCGGAAGGTTGTCCACAGCCTGTGCACGGCGCGTTGCCGCGCTACCCTCTCGCGGTCATGAAGCGCACCTACCAGCCCAAGAAGCGCAAGCGCGCCCGCACACACGGGTTCCGTGAGCGGATGTCGACGCGCGCGGGGCGCGCGGTCCTCAAGCGCCGCCGCGACAAGGGCCGCAAGCGCCTCACCGTCTGATCGCGCGGCGATGGCGCAGTCGCCGAAGCGCGGGTCCGGTCGGCTCTCGCGTAGCGCCGACTTCGACCGTGTCTACCGCCAGGGCCGCTCGGTCTCGAACCGGCACCTCGTGCTGTACGTGTTTCCGCGCGGCGACGGCGGGGTGACGCTCGCCGGCCCGGCCCGGCTCGGGCTCTCCGTTTCGCGCAAGGTCGGCGGCGCCGTCGACCGCAACAAGGTCAAGCGCCTCCTGCGCGAGGCATTCGCCGCTGAGGAGCATCGGCTGCCTGCGGGGACGGACGTCGTCGTCGTCGCGCGCGCCGACGTCCGCGAGCTGGCCGAACGCGAAGGTCTCGACGGAGTCCAGAGGGCGCTCGCCGAGCTCGTCGGGCAGCAGGCGCCCGCACCGTCGTCGTGACCGCCGGCGCGACAGGTCGCCGCCCCGGCGTCGCGGCCCGGGCGGCGATCGCAGCGATCGGTGGGTACGGGCGCGTCTCTCGCCTGTTCCCGAGGCGCTGCCGGTACGAGCCGACCTGCTCGGCCTACGCCGCGCAGGCGATCGAGCGCTTCGGCATACTCCGGGGCCTCGTGCTCGGGGTCTGGCGTGTCCTGCGCTGCAACCCCTGGAGCCATGGGGGCTTCGACCCAGTCGAGAACCAGCGGCTCTTCAAGGACCGCGCCTGATCGCACATCACCGCCGCGCCGCAAATGACGCCCATCATCGCCAACCCGTTCCAGCCGCTGATCGACCTGTTCGAGAAGCTCCTGCTCTTCATCCACGACACCACCGGCGTGGGTTGGGGCCTGTCGATCATCCTGATGACGATCCTGATCCGCGCGGCGATGCTGCCGCTCGCGATCAAGCAGTTCCGCTCGATGAAGCAGCTTCAGCTGCACGCACCGGAGCTCAAGAAGATCCAGGAGAAGTTCAAGGACGACCCGCAGCGGCGCAACCAGGAGACGATGAAGTTCTACCAGGAGAACAAGGTCAATCCGTTCGCCTCCTGCCTTCCGCTGCTCGCGCAGTTGCCCGTCTTCCTCTCGCTCTTCTACATGTTGCGGACCGACCTGCGGCACGACATCTGCCCGGACATCAACCCGGCCGGGATCGCGAACCCGAAGCCGTGTGGCGCCGGCGGTGATGCCCAGTTCCTGTTCATCCCGGACATCACCGACAAGGCGACCGGGGGCGTGCTGATCGCTCTGATCGCTCTCTACGTCGGCACGCAGCTGCTCTCTTCGGTGCTGATGATGAGCCCGACGATGGACAAGACCCAGCAGCGCGTGATGCTCGTCCTGCCGGTCGTGTTCGTCCCGTTCATCCTCTCCTTCCCGGCCGGCCTGATCATGTACTGGATCACGACCAACTTCTGGACTATCGTGCAGCAGCAGTTCTTGAAGCGCGTGATCGGCCGGAACCAGCCGGTCCCGGCGATGGCCGGCGGAGCACCCCCACCCGACAGCGGCCCGAGCGAGGGTGAGCCACCGAAGGGCCTCTGGGGGAGGATGGTGGCGGCGGCGGCCGAGCAGCAGGACCGCTCCGCAGCACAAGGCTCGGGCAACGGCGGGCCGGTCGAACGGGTCACCAAGGCACCACCACCGCCCCCCCGGCAGAAGAAGCGCAAACGGTCAGGACGGAGGAAGTAGATGAGCAGCGATCGCGCGGCCAAGATGCAGGACCTGCTCGAGCACGTGGTCTCCGGGCTCCAGCTCGAAGGAGAGATCGATGTTCGCGAGGACGGCGACACGATCACCGGGACGGTCGAGGGCGAGGACCTCGCGGTCTTCATCGGCCGCCACGGCCAGACGATCGAGGCGGTCCAGCACCTGGCGCAGCGGATACTCCTCAGCGACGTCTCGCCTGACGAGCCCCGTCCGCGGATCGTCGTCGATGCCGGCGGCTATCGCGCCCGCCGTCGTGACGCCCTGATGAAGGAGGCCGATCAGGCGGCGATCGAGGTCGAGGAGTACGGGCGCGCCGTGTCGTTGGACGCGATGACGGCCAGCGAGCGCAAGGTCGTGCACGAGTACCTGCGTGAGCGCGGCGGCGTCGCCACTCACAGCGAGGGTGACGAGCCCGACCGCAGGCTCGTGATCTCCCCCCTGTCCGACTGACGCCGTTTCACGTGAAACGCGTCGCGGGATGTTTCACGTGAAACGCGCCGTGCGCGAGCGGATCGATACGCTTGCGAGCGAGTGGGCGCTGCCCCCGGCCGCTGCGGACCAGCTCGTTGCCGTCTTGGCCGAGCTAGAGAGGGAGAGGTCGTCGATCACCACCGTCCGCGACCCGGCGCAGGCAGTCGGCCGGCACCTCGAAGACAGCCTCGATGGGTTGCGGGTCCCGGCCGTCCGCGAGGCGGCGGAGATCGCCGACCTCGGGTCGGGCGGCGGCTTCCCCGGCCTCGTGCTCGCAATCGCGCTGCCCGAATCCCACGTCTTCCTCGTCGAGTCCGTGCGAAGGAAGTGCGACTTCCTCGACCGTGCCACGGCGTCGGCGGCGATCGACAACGTGACGGTGGTCTGCGATCGCGCAGAGTCTTGGGCTCAGCGCGAGCTCGATGTCGTGACCGCTCGTGCGCTTGCGCCGTTGCCGGTACTGGCCGAGTACGCCGCGCCACTTCTCCGCGTCGGCGGGACGCTGGTCGCCTGGAAGGGCGAGCCGTCAGTCGAGGAGCGGTCCGCCGGCGATGTCGCCGCAGCGATCCTGGGACTCGCGCCCGGCGAGGAGTTCGGTCCGGCGACGACGGCCGCCACAGGGGTGCTGATCACCTACACGAAGGTCGCGGAGACCTCGGACCGCTTCCCTCGGCGCCCCGGTATGGCGCGCAAGCGCCCGCTCGCCTAGCCGTGCTTCAGCTGTGCATTCAGCGAACCGCTCCGCGCTTCGCTGACCGAACTGTGCGGACGTTGCAGCATGATTGGCCGGCAGCGGCCGGGCGCGCCGGTACCTTGCGGGGCAGTGAGCACCGTCTACGCGATCGCCAACCAGAAGGGCGGCGTCGGCAAGACGACGACAGCGGTCAACGTCGCAGCCTGCATCGCTGAGGCCGGGTACGACACGTTGCTGGTCGACATCGATCCGCAGGCGAACGCGACCGTCGGGCTCGGGCAATCGAAGGATCACAAGCCGGGCGTGTACGAGGTGCTGTGCGGAGAGGCTTCAGCATCCGAGGCGATCGTCCCGACCGGCATCGACAGGCTCTCGCTGCTGCCGGCGTCGCCCGATCTGGCCGGCGCGAACGTGGAGTTGCCGCGCACCGCCGGCTCCGAGGTCCGGCTCCGCGACGCGCTCGCCGCGGTCCGTGACCGCTACTCGTTCGTCCTGCTCGACTGCCCGCCGTCGCTCGGTCCGCTGACGATCAACGCGCTGGTAGCCGCCGACCGCGTGATCGTCCCCGTGCAGACCGAGTACTTCGCGCTCGAAGGGCTGGCCGGGCTGCTCGACACGCTCGCGCTGATCCGCCGCGAACTCAACCCGAGACTGACGGTCGCCGGGATGCTCTTGACGATGCACGACGGGCGCACCCGTCTGGCCCAGGACGTCGAGCGCGAGATCCGCGAGCACTTCCCCGACCTCGTCTTCGAGACCGTAATCCCGCGCAACGTGCGCGTCGGCGAGGCGCCGAGCTTCGGCCGCCCCGTCATCCATCACGACCCGAGATCCGCGGGCGCCGAGGCCTACTTCGCGCTCGCCAAGGAGGTGGCAGCCCGTGGCTGATCGAGGAATGGGACGCGGCCTCGCCGCAATCCTGACGAACACCGATGTCAGCTCGGCGACGCCGCCGGCCGGGCTCGCGGACGTCCCGGTCGAGCGGATCGTGCCGAACCCCGCGCAGCCGCGGCGGGTCTTCGAGCAGGACGCGCTCGCGGCGCTGGCGGCCTCGATCGAAACCCAAGGCGTGCTCCAGCCGGTGCTCGTCCGGCCCGACGGGCCCGGGCGCTACCAGATCGTGGCCGGCGAGCGACGCTGGCGAGCCGCGCGCTTGGCGGGCCTCGCCTCGGTTCCGGTCGTTGTCACCGACAAGGCTGACTCCGAGGCGCTCGAGGCCGCGCTCGTCGAGAACATGGTCCGCGAGGACCTCAACCCCGTCGAGGAGGCTCGGGCGGTCTCGGCGCTGGTTGACGAGCTCGGCCTCTCGCGTGAGGAGGTCGGCCGCCGCGTCGGTCGCAGCCGTGTCGCCGTGTCGAACCTCGTCCGCCTGCTCGACCTGCCCGAGGACGTGCTCGGACTGCTCGAGCAGCGCAAGCTGACCGAGGGACACGGTCGCGCGCTGCTCTCGGCGCCCGGCCACGACGACCGCCGCCGGCTCGCGCAGGAGGCGGTCGCGGCCGGCTGGTCGGTCCGCACGACCGAGGAGCGGGCGCGCGCCGCCGCCGGCCGCGCGACCCACATCGTTCGGACCCGAACCATTCATCCCGATCAGTTGGCTGCCGCCGAGGAGATCGGGGAGACGCTGAGCCGGGCGCTCGGCTCCGAGGTTCGTGTGCGCCCGTCGGCCGACGGTTACCGCGCCAGCTTCTCGGTCGATTCGCCTGACGCCGCGCGTGTGTTGGCCGGGCGGCTGGCGGGGCGGCAGTAGCGGCACCGCTACGCCGCGATCTACGAACAGGCTGCCGACGGGTGGCTGGAGCGCGCGCATCGCCGATCTGCCGGTGTTCGCTGCCGGGGATACGCGCGAGGAAGCTGAGGAAGAGGTACGCGGCGCACTCGCCCTCTACCTCGAACAGCTCGCCGCTGACGGTGAGCCTGCGCCTCCGGCGAGCGCCGGCGGCACCGTCGCAGTGTAGTTCTGAAGCCTATTGCTGCTCTGGGGCGCACAACGCTTCACAGCTCGCGGGGCCCTTGCGCGCTGCCGCTAGACTGCCGCCTCGCGGGCGATTAGCTCAGTCGGTTAGAGCGCATCTCTGATAAGGATGAGGTCCCTGGTTCGAATCCAGGATCGCCCATGAAAGGCCTGCAAGTCGCGGTTCTTTCTCGGTCTTGAGTGCGGCTGGCTCGCGTCCATGCCGATGCTCGCCAGGAGGAACGGCCGGCGCGAGGCGGTCGGGGCCGCACCTATACTCGGCCGCGCGTGCAGGAGATGGTCATCTACGGCGTCAGCTTCGACATGGTCGGCAAGCAGCCGATCGTGTTGCTCAAGTCGGCTGACACGAACCGGTTCCTTCCGATCTGGATCGGTCACCCCGAGGCGGCGGCGATCCTGATGAAGCTCCAGGGCGCAAGCACGCCGCGGCCGATGACGCACGACTTGATGGTCGACCTGCTCTCCGAGCTCGACATCACCTGCAAGAAGATCGCGATCACCGAGCTGCGCGAGAACACGTTCTTCGCGACGATCACGCTTCAGGCCGGCGACCGTGAGATCAACATCGACTCGCGCCCCAGCGACGCCCTTGCTCTCGCGGTTCGTTGCGGCGCTCCGATCTTCGCAGCAGACGACGTCCTCGAAGGCTCGGCGATCGAGTTCGAGCACGAGGTCGAGGACACCGAGGAGGTCGTCGACCGCTTCAAGGAGTTCCTCGACGATGTCAGCCCCGAGGACTTCGCCTCGGACAGCTGAGCGGGCGCTACCTACCGCAGCGTCCCGAGGTACTCCGCGATCCGCCCGAGCGCCTCGGTCAGCAGCTCCTCGTCGGGCAGCGTCACGAGCCGGAAGTGGTCGGGCGCCGGCCAGTTGAAGCCGGTGCCGTGCGTGACGAGGATCTTCTTCGCCCGCAGCAGGTCGATCACGAACGCCTCGTCGTCCTCGATCGCGTAGACCTCGGGGTCGAGGCGCGGGAAGCAGTAGAGCGCGCCGCGCGGCTCGATGCAGCTGACGCCCGGGATCTCGTTCAGCAGCTTCGAGGCCAGCTTGCTCTGCTCGTAGAAGCGGCCGCCGGGATGGACGTACTCCTCGATCGACTGGTAGCCGCCGAGGGCGGTCTGGATCGCGTGCTGACCGGGGACGTTCGAGCACATCCGCATGTTCGAGAGCAGCGTCAACCCCTCGAGGAAATCGCCGGCGAGGTGCTTGGGCCCCGAGATCATCACCCAGCCCGCGCGGTAGCCGCACACCCGGTAGGCCTTCGACAGGCCGCTGAACGTCAGGCAGAGCACGTCCTCGCCCGCGGCCTTCGCGGCGTGGTGGTGGACGGCGTCGTCGAAGATGATCTTCTCGTAGATCTCGTCCGCCATCACGACCAACCCGTGCTCGCGCGCGATCGCGACGAGCGCTTCGACCATCTCCTTCGAGTAGACCGCGCCGGTCGGGTTGTTCGGGTTGATGATCACCAGCGCCCGCGTCCGCTCGGTGATCTTCGAGCGGATGTCTTCGAGATCCGGCATCCAGCCGTCCGCCTCGTCGCTCAGGTAATGGACCGCCTTGCCGCCGGTCAGCGTCACCGCCGCAGTCCAGAGCGGGTAGTCGGGTGCCGGCACGAGAATCTCGTCGCCGTCGTTGACGAGCGCCTGCAGCACCATCGTGATCAGCTCGGAGACGCCGTTGCCGATGAAGACGTCCTCGACCGTCGACTCGAGCAGGCCGTGCGACTGGTAGTACTGCGCGACCGCCGTCCGCGCGGAGTAGATGCCCTGCGACTCCGAGTAGCCCTGGGATTCGGGCAGGTTGTGGACGATGTCGCTGACGATCGACTCCGGTGCCTCGAATCCGAACGGCTGCGTGTTGCCGATGTTGAGCTTCAGGATCCTGTGGCCCTCGGCCTCGAGCCGGTGCGCCTCCTGCAGGATCGGACCGCGCACGTCGTAGCGCACGCCAGACAGCTTCTGGCTCTGGCGGATCGGCTTCATCGCCCTGACGGTATCGTCGCGACCTTCGATGGACGTGGCATTCGACATCCTCCGTGCACTCGGCGTTGCGCTTGCCGCCGGCGTGCTCACCGCGCTCGTCCCGGCCCGCCGTGCCGCCGACGCGCTCTCGCTGATCGCCGGCATGGCGCTCGGCTTCTGGATCGTCAGTCGCTCCGACTCGGACGGTTGGTGGTGGGCGGCGCTGATCGCCGGAGCCGCAGGCGGAGCGCTCGCGTCCGCCGCCTCGGGTGGGCTCGTCGCGCGGGTGCGGCAGCGACTCGGCGACGCCGGGATCGGCGGCGTGGTGGTCTTCGCCGTCCTGGCCGCCGCGCTGATCGCCACCGGCTCGCTGCTCTTCCCGCCGCTCGCGCTGCTCGCCGCCGCGCTGCTCGGATGGTTGCTCGTCGCCGGCCGGCGACGTGATGACGCCAAGTACGCCGGGCTCAGGGTCCTGCGCTGATGAGCCGGCCGCGCGCCGTCCTCGCGGTCATCGACGGAGCCGGGCCGGAGGCGACGCAGGCGGCGATCGACGGCGGTGAGGCTCCGGTGCTGGCAGAGATCGCGCGTCGTGGGCCGGGCGTCCGGCCGTTGGCGGCCGCGTTCCCATCGGTAACGCCGGTCTGCGCGACCGCGATCGCGACCGGAGCGCTGCAGGACGAGCACGAGATCCCCGGGATGAACTGGTGGTCGCGCAAGGCCGGCCGCTACGTCGAGTACGGCTCGTCGTTCCGCGCCGCGCGCCGTCACGGGATCCAGCGCCAGCTCGTCGACACCGTCTACCGGCTCAACGGCGAGCACCTGAGCACCGGCGTGCGCACCGTCTACGAGACGCTCGACGACGCCGGCGTGCGGACCGCGGGCACGACCTTCCTCGTCTACCGCGGGCGGCACCAGCAGCAGGTCTCGAAGGAGACCGCGCTGTCCCGCATCGCCGGGACGATCTTCCGCGAGCCGGTCCTCGGCCCGCGCGAGCTCTACTACGCCGACATCTTCGCGACGCGCGAGACCGGTTGCCGCAGCCAGCTCGGCAAGCCCGGCGTGCGTGATCAGCACTCGGGCTGCGTCGGTGCGTACCTCGCCGAACGCGACCTGTTCGACTTCCTGCTGCTGTCGCTGCCCGACAACGACACGGCGTCGCATCGCGCCGGCCCGCACGGTCAGCACGAGGAGATCGCCGTGGCCGACGACCAGATCCGCCGCGTCGCCGAGGCCGCCGGAGGCATCGACCGCTTCCTCGACGCCCACGCCGTGATCGTCTGCTCGGACCACGGCCACGGGCACGTAGAGCGGACGTTCGACCTCCACGCCGCCTTCGGCGACTTCCAGATCGCCCAGCCGACCCCGCCGATGCGAGAGAACCGCAAGGCGGCACAGGAGCAGGCTGCCGGCGCGGAGATCGCGCTCTGCCCGAACCAGCGCGCGGCGATGGTCTACGTGCTCGACCGGGAGCGGCGGCAGGAGCTGATCCCGAGGCTCGTGGAGACCGCCGCGTCGGTGCCGGTCGTCGACGTGATCTGCCGTCTCGAGGGAGACGAGGCGGTCGTGACCGCTCCGGCCCGCGGTGAGCTGAGGTTCAGGCCCGGAGGAGACCTGCTCGACGACCGCGGCAACCGCTGGACGGTTGACGGCGACCTCGACGCGATCAAGGCCCACGTCGCCGCCGGCCGCATCCTCAGCCGCCGCTACCCCGATGCGCTGCGCCGGGTCTGGGCGGGACTCTGCTGCGAGACCTCAGGCGACGTGCTGCTGTCGGCGGCCGACGGTCACGAGTTCCTCGACTGGGGCGGCGTCGGCCACGAGGACGGAGGAAGCCACGGGTCACTTCACGCGTCGGACTCGCTGGGCACGCTCCTCTACAGCGGCTGCGAGCTGCTCGCGCCATCGGCGGACGCACTACCGGACTTCACTGCATCGCTCAGCGACGTGGCGCCGATGGTCTATCGCCATTTCGGGCTGGCCTGACGCGGGGCTACGCTGACTGCGTGTCGGAGGCGCCCGCCACCGTTCGCGTCCGCCGGGCGCTGCGCGAACCGCGCTCGTGGTTCCAACTCGGACGCTTCGTGGCCGTCGGAGCCAGCGGCTACGTCATCAACCTCGCGGTCTTCGCCCTGATGGTTCACACGTTCGCGGCCGGGCACCGGATCGCGGCGGTCGTGGCGTTCCTGATCGCGGTGACGAACAACTTCGCGTGGAACCGGCATTGGACGTTCGACCACGGCGGTGGGCACCCCGGGACCCACGCCTGGCGCTTCCTCGTCGTCAGCTTCGGCGCGTTCCTCGTCAACCTCGCGCTGCTCGAGCTGCTCGTCGGTGTCGGGCTGGCCGACGTGCCGGCACAGGCGATCGCGGTCGCCGCCGCGACCCCGTTCAACTTCCTCGGCAACAAGCTGTGGACCTTCGCCCGCTGAGCGGCTCGCGCCGCCGGCTCGCGCCGCTGCTCGCGCTGGTCGCAGTGCTCGTGTCGCCCTGCGCCGCGGTCGCCGCGGGGGAGACGACGCCGCCGCGCGGGCCGACCGACCCGAACGCGATCAGCAGCCCTGCGACGCTGGAGGGCTACCCGGCAGAGCACAAGCTCAACGGCCTGCTCGCGCGCGCGCTCGCAAAGCGTGACCCGCGGATTCAGGAGGCGCTGCGCCAGTACCCGAAGGCCAAGCCGGAGGTCTATCTGAAGGGGCAGACCCGTTGGCAGATCGGCTGGTTCACGCCCGGGACCGGCGATGACCGCCGCGAGATCGCGCAGGTGATCGTCGATGACAAGACAGCCAAGGTGACGGAGGCATGGACCGGGCCGTACGTCGCCTGGACTATGGCTCGCGGCTACCCGGGAGCGTTCGGCCGCAAGATCAACTCGCCCTGGGTCTGGATTCCGCTGACCGTCGCCTTCGTGTTGCCGTTTCTGACGCCGCGGCGGCCGTGGCGCTGGCTGCACATGGACGTGCTCGCGCTCGCCGGCTTCGGTGCGTCGGTCGCATTCTTCAACCACGCGCCGGGGCTCCACGTCTCTGTTCCGATCGCGACCGCGTTGATGGCGTATCTGCTCGCCCGCGCGCTCGTCGTCGCGTTCTCACGCCGAGACCAAGAACACCCGCGCGAGCCGCTCCCGCTGCTCGTCCCGGTCAGCTGGCTCGCGGTCGGGCTCGTGTTCCTGATCGGCTTCCGGATCGGACTCAACCTCGAGGACTCGAACGTGATCGACGTCGGCTACTCCGGCGTGATCGGCGCCGATCGGCTCGCCGACGGCAATCCCCTCTACGGCGGCTGGCCGGACGACAACGCCAGCGGCGACACCTACGGCCCCGTCGCCTATCTCGCCTACCTGCCGTTCGAGCAGCTCTTCCCCTGGAGCGGGCGCTGGGACGACCTCTGGGCCGCGCATGCCGCCGCGATCACCTTCGACCTGCTGACGATCCTCGCCCTCTTCCTGCTCGGGCGGCGGCTGCACGGGCCGCGGCTCGGGGTCGTCCTCGCCTACGCCTGGACCGCATGGCCGTTCTCGCTCTACGCGATGAGCTCGAACTCGAACGACGCGCTCGTCGCGCTGCTCGTGGCGTGCGCGCTGCTCGCCGCGTCGAAGCCCGCGCTGCGGGGCGTCGCCGCAGCCCTCGGCGGCTTCACGAAGTTCGCCTCGCTCGCGCTCGTGCCGCTCTTCGCAACACACGCCTGGGACGGGCGGCGCGCACGGACCCTGCTCACGTTCGCCGCCGGCGCGCTCGTAACGACACTGCTCGTCTGGTCTCCGGTCGTCCTCGGCGGCGAGTCGCTGCACACCGTCTACGACCGCACGATCGGATTCCAGATCGGCCGCGAGGCACCGTTCTCGTTCTGGGGCTGGTACGGACTGGGGCTGCCACAACACATCTGGCAGGTGGCCGTCGTCGCCTTCATCCTGATCGCGCCGCTGCTGCCCAGGCGGCAGGACATCGTCGGGCTCGCTGCCGCAGCCGCCGCGATCCTGATCGCGGTCGAGCTCTCGCTCTCCTACTGGTTCTACCTGTACCTCGTCTGGTTCTTCCCGCCGCTGATGCTGGCCCTGCTCGGGGATGCGATGAGGAGCCGGCCTCCGGCACCCTCTAGCCCTGCGCAGGGACGATGATCTGGGTGATGGTGGCGGCCCGGCGTCGCGACCCGGCGTCGCACCCGATCAGCACCCCGTTCAGCCACGGGTCGCCGTCGGCGGTCTCGAAGCGTTCGTGCATCTGTGTCCGCAGCGAACGGATCGCCTGCTCGCGCACCACTCCGATCACGCTCTCGCGCGGCCCGGTCATCCCGACGTCGGTGATGTAGGCAGTCCCGCCCGGCAGGATCCGGCCGTCCGCGGTCGGAATGTGCGTGTGCGTCCCGACGACTGCGGTCACGCGACCGTCGAGGTGCCAGCCGAGCGCGACCTTCTCGCTCGTCGCCTCGGCGTGCATGTCGACGAGCACGTGGTCGACGTCCGCCGGCAGTTGGTCGAGCACGCTGTCGATCTCGAGCAGCGCGACGCGTCCGGCGCGAAGGAACACGTTGCCCGAGAGGTTGATGACGGCCAGCTTCACGCCGCCCGACTCGACGACGACGACACCGCGACCGGGCTGCGACGCGAGGTAGTTCGCCGGCCGCACGATCGGCTTGCCGGAGTCGAGGTACTCGTAGATCTCGCGCCGGTGGTAGGCGTGGTTGCCGAGCGTGATCGCGTCGACGCCGGCCGCCAGCAGCTCGTCGGCGATCTTCGGCGTGATCCCGAGCCCGCCCGCAACGTTCTCGCCGTTGACGACCACGAACGCCGGCGTGTGCTGTTCACGCAGGCCCGGCAGCAGGCCGAGCAGCGTCCGGCGGCCGACGCCGCCGACGAGGTCGCCTACGAACAGGATGCTCGTGCCGTCAGCCACAGGCGAGCAGTCTGCCGGTACGGTCCAGAAGATGCTCGCCGCCGAGGGTCTGCGCCACCACTTCGGCGACACGCTCGCGCTCGATGTCGACCGGCTCGATGTTGCGCCCGGCGAGCTGGTCGCGGTGATCGGCCCCAACGGCGCCGGCAAGACGACGCTGCTGCGCGCGCTCGCAGGTGCACTTGATCCCGACGCCGGCAAGACCGCGCCGGACCCGCGTGAGATCGGCTGGGTCCCGCAGCAGCCGGCCGTCTACGGGACGCTGACCGTGCGCGAGAACCTGCGGCTGTTCGCGGGTCTCGAAGGCTCGGACGACCCCGATCAAGAGGTCGATCGCATGCTTCGCCAGACCGCGCTCGAGGATCGGGCCGACGACCTCGTCTCATCGCTGTCCGGAGGCAACCGCCAGCGCGTCAACATCGCCGTCGGGATGATCGCCGGCCCGCCGGTGTTGCTGCTCGACGAGCCCTCGGCCTCGCTCGACCCACGCCAGCGCGGGCGGCTCTGGGAGTTCGTCACCGACCTTGCGGCGGCCGAAACAGCGGTCGTCTTCACGACCCATGACGTCGCCGAGGCCGAGCATCACGCGACCCGCGTTCTCGTTCTCGTCGCAGGCCGGATCACGTACGACCTGCCACCGGCCGAGCTGCACGCGCGGGCCCGCGAGCTCTGCGACGATCCGGACGCCGGGTTCGAGACGGCCTTCGTCGCGCTGCTCGAGGAGGCCGGCGCGTGAGGACGCTGATCCGCAAGGACGTGCTCATCCTGCGGCGCTCGCCGCTGCTCGTGGCACTGCTCGTCGGCTACCCGTTGCTCGTCGCCCTGCTGCTCGGACTCGCGCTCTCGCGCGGACCCGAGAAGCCCCGTGTGGCGATCTACAACGGGCTCGAGAACGGCGGCCAGACGCTGCGCGTCGGTGGTACCGAGGTCGACCCCCGCGACTACGCCGACGAGCTGTTCAAGTCGGTCGAGCCGGTCGAGGTCGACTCGCGTGAAGAGGCGATCGCGAAGGTCCGCTCCGGGGACGCGCTCGCCGCGATCGTCGTGCCCGAGGACCTGCTGACCGACCTGCAGCGGCTCGTCGCGCTCAACACCGGCGCGCGGCCGACGGTCGAGGTGCTCTACAGCGCGCGCGACCCGCTCAAGCGGCAGCTCGCCGAGCAGGCGATCGACAGCCGGGTCGCGGAGCTCAACCGCGCCGTGGCCGACAAGCTGACCAAGGTCGCGGCCGGCTACATCGGCCTGCTGCTGCGTGGCGGCGACTTCTCGTTGCTCGGTCAGACGTTCGACGTCGTCGGCCTCGAGCGGTCGAAGCGACAGATCGACGCGGTCGCCCGCAGCCTGCCGCAGGGCAGCGAGCGCCGCCGGTCGCTCGAGCAGGTCTCCCGCTTCGCCGGGCTCGCGATCGAGAACCTCGACCTCTCGACGTCGATTCTCTCCTCGGTCGGGAGCCCGGTGAAGGTCGAGCGGACCGAGGTCTCCGGGAGCGCGAGCGCACCGCTCGACGCCTACGCGGTCGCGGTTGCCGTCACGCTCTCGTTGATGCTGATCGGCGTCCTGTTGACGGCCGGGTTGCTCGCGATGGAGCGCGAGGAGAACACGATCGAGCGGCTGCTCCGCGGCCTGACGACACCGGCACGGCTGGCGGGCGGCAAGGTTGTGGTCGGCGCGCTCTGCGCCACCGCTGCGGCGCTGCTCCTGACCGCGGGGATATCGGTGCTGTTCAGCCTCGACTGGGCGCGGGCGCCGCTCTGGCTCGTCGCGTTCACAGCAGCCGGGCTCGGATGTTCGGCCTTCGGCACGGGGATCGGAGCGTTGACCCGCGACATCCGCGCCGCCTCGTTGCTCGCGATCCTGATCTCGATGCCGCTCGCCTTTCTGGCGCTCGTCCCGGACGGTGCGGTCGCGCCCTGGCTCGGGACCGCGATCGATGCGATCTCGGCGGTGTTCCCGTTCGAGCCGGCGCTGGCGGCAGTCGACCGGGCAATCAACGGCGGCCAGATCGCCTGGCCGCTCGTCCACCTCTTCGTTGTCGCAGTCGCCTGGGCTTCGGTCGCGACGTTGGCGCTGCGCCGCACGGCCTGAGATTCTCAGGCCGTGCTCAGTGCACGGCCACCGCGGCGGCGCATCGAAGATGGCCCGACCGCGATCGAGCCATCCGGCGCGGCGATCGCCGACGAGTTCGCCGCTGCCGTGATCGCGAACCGCTCGCACACCGAACCATGGGAGCCGATCCATGGCGAGCGGCACTACTCGGCCGAGGGCCAGCTCGAGGTCGTCCGTCGTGACGAGGCCGCATGGGACGCCGGCGTGGGCTACGCGTTCGTCGTCCGCGACGTCGCCGCCGGTGATCGGATCATCGGCCGGATCTCGCTCGGCAACGTCGTCTACGGCGCCTGGCGGAACGCGACGCTCGGATACTGGATCGCTGCGGACGCCGGCGGTCGGGGTCACGGCACGCGGGCCGTCGCGCTGGTCTGCGGCTTCGGGTTCGGCCCCGCCCATCTGCACCGGATCCAGCCGGCGGTGATCCCACGCAACGACCGCTCACGGCGGGTGCTCGAGAAGAACGGGTTCCGGCTCGAGGGCCGCGCGCTTCGCTACCTCAACATCGCCGGACGCTGGGAAGACCATGACGTCTACGCCAGGACGGTCGAGGAGCATGCCCGGCAATCCTCGTGACCGGCTCTAGTCTGTCGACGGTGTCCGGCTACCCGCACACCCGGCTCCGCCGGCTCAGGCGCACGCCTGAGCTGCGTGCGTTGATCCGCGAGACGCACGTCCGTCCGGAGTCGCTGATCCAGCCACTGTTCGTTTCCGAGGAGCTCGGCGACGACGAGCAGCAGCCGATCGCGGCGATGCCCGGCGTCGCACGGCACGGCATCGCGAGCGCGGTCGAGCAGGCGCGTGCAGCGAAGGAGGCCGGCGCCGGCGGCGTGATGCTGTTCGGGATCCCGGCGCACAAGGACGACCGCGGCTCCGGCGCCTGGAGCGAGGACGGAGTCGTCCAGCGCGCGGTCGCGACGATCGCGGCAGAGGTGACCGGCCTGCTCGTCACGACAGATGTCTGCCTCTGCGACTACACCGAGCACGGCCACTGCGGCGTCGTCGGACCCGGGCCCGCCGCCGGCGTCGACAACGACGCCACGCTGCCGCTGCTCGCGCGGACCGCCGTCTCGCACGCCGCGGCCGGTGCGGACATCGTCTTCCCCAGCGACATGATGGACGGCCGCGTCGGCGCGATCCGCGCCGCGCTCGACGGCGCGGGCCACACCGACACCGTGATCGCGGCCCACAGTGCCAAGTTCGCCTCCTCGCTCTACGGGCCGTTTCGCGATGCCGCCGGATCGGCGCCCGCGTTCGGTGACCGGCGCGGCTATCAGCTCGACCCGGCCAACCGTGCGGAGGCGGTCCGCGAGGCGTTGCTCGATGTCGGCGAGGGTGCCGACATCGTCCTCGTCAAGCCGGCGCTGATGTACCTCGACGTGATCGCCGAGGTCAAACAGGAGACGGGAATGCCGGTCGCGGCGTACAGCGTCGGCGGCGAATACGCAATGATCCGCCACGGGGCGGCCGCCGGCGCGCTCGACGAACGCGCCACCGTGCTCGAGTCGCTGACGGCGATCGGCCGCGCCGGGGCCGACATCGTGATCACCTACCACGCAGCCGACGCGGCGACATGGCTCCAGTGACCGGAACGCAACGATGATCTCGATCGCCGACGCCCGCTCGCAGGAGCACCACCGTCGCGCGCTGAGCCGGATCCCCGGCGGCGTCAACTCGCCGGTCCGCGCGATGACCGCCGTCGGCCGGGAGCACCCGCTCTTCATCGAGCGTGGCAGCGGCGCCGTCATCCACGACATCGACGGCAACCCGTTCATCGACTACGTCTGCTCGTGGGGCCCGCTGATCGCCGGCCACGCGCACCCGGACGTGGTCGAGGCGATCACCGAACGGGCGCGACTCGGGACGACGTTCGGGGCGCCGACGCAGCTCGAGGTCGAACTCGCCGAGGAGGTCAGCCGGCGGATGCCGTCGGTCGAGATGATGCGGATGACCAGCTCGGGCACCGAGGCGGCGATGAGCGCGGTCCGCCTCGCCCGGGCCGCGACCGGCCGCAGCAAGATCCTCAAGTTCGCCGGCGCCTACCACGGTCACATCGACGGGCTGCTGGCAGAGGCCGGCAGCGGCCTCGCGACCGGCGCGATCGCGTCCAGCCCGGGGGTTCTCCAGACGGCTGCCGACGAGACCGTCGTCGTCGCCTGGAACGACGGGGAGGCCGTCGCGGCCGCCTGCGCCGAGCACGACTTCGCAGCGGTGATCGCCGAGCCCTATGCGGCGAACATGGGCCTGATGCCGCCGGTCGAGGGGTTCCTCGAGCTGCTGCGCAACAAGGCCGACGAGAACGGTGCACTGCTGATCTTCGACGAGGTCATCACCGGCTTCCGCGTCGCCGAGGGTGGAGCGCAGGGGAGAACCGGCGTAGAGCCGGACCTGACGGTGCTCGGCAAGATCCTCGGCGGCGGGCTGCCCGCGGCCGCGTTCGGGGGCAGCACGGCGCTGATGGAGCGGATCGCGCCCGCCGGCGACGTCTACCAGGCGGGCACGCTCAGCGGGAACCCGGTCGCGACCGCTGCGGGACTCGCGACGCTCGCCCTCCTCGATGCCGCCGCATACGCGCGCCTGGCGTCCGCGACCGAGCAGCTCACGAGCGGGCTCGAGCTCGCGGCAGCCGAGGCCGGCGTGCCGGTCGTGGTCCACAGCGTGCCCGGCCTGCTGACCGTCTTCTTCACCGAGAGCCCGCCGCGTGATTACGCGGGCGCACGCGGCTGCGACCTCGACGCGTTCGCTGCCTTCCACGGCGGCCTGCTCGCCCGCGGCGTCTACGTCCCGCCCTCGCAGTTCGAGGCGTGGTTCCCTTCGATCGTGCACGGTCCCGAGCAGATCGAGCAGACGATCGAGGCCGCCGTGGCCGCCTTCGCGGACATCGCCAGGTGACCGGCATCGCAGGAGCTGCACAGTCTGATCGCCGGCGAGGGCGGGCTGCTCGCCGGCGCCTTGCGACCCGGCCTGCCCGCCGTCGCCGGCGACGCCGACGTGGTTGCCGCGGCTGTCCACGAGGGCTACCTGCTCCATTACGGCGGCGCACGGATCCTCGACCCGAGCGACGGCGACCTTGCTCTGCTCGCCGGTGACCGCTGTTACGCGATCGGCCTCGAGTTGCTCGCGCAGCGCGGGGACCTGGAAGCCGTTCGCCGGTTCGCGACCCTGATCGCGGAAGCGGCCCGTGCTCAAGCCGCCGGCGACCTGGACGGCGCCGAAGCGCTGTGGCAGGAGACCGCAACAGCACCCCCGAATCCCGCATGAGCCGGTGCGGGACTGCGGACTTCCTCCCGCACCGGTAGATTGCAGCCCTGACGTCGGCCCGCCCGCCCTGGGTTTCCCAGCCCTTCGGGCGCGCGCCACCCAAACGCACTCTCTCACCACAGTGTCCAAAGAGCCCACTCAGAGTAAGTACACCGCTGACCGTGGCATCCCGGGAGCGTTCGAGGGCGAGACCGTCTCGCGCCGGCGCTTCATGGTCGGGTCGGCCCACGCGACCGGATCGATCGCCGCCTCGGCGATCGCGTTGCCGGCGATCGGATTCGCCGCCGGTCCGATGTTCGAGGAGCGCAACCCGCGCTGGCAGGCGATCGGGTCGCCGGACGAGTTCCCGGACGACACGTACGTCCCGCGCGTGATCACGATCTCCGACGGGATCGGCCAGACCGGCAAGACGACGGTCTACGTCCGCCGCCGCAACGCCGAGCTCGACACCGACGAGCTGCCCGAGGGCTTCGAGGCTGAGCAGTTCGTCGTGATCTCGACGCGCTGCATGCACCTCGGCTGCCCGGTCCGGTACACGCCCGCGGCCGAGCGCTTCATCTGCCCGTGCCACGGTGGCGTCTACGACTTCCAGGGCAAGGTCGTCGGCGGCCCGCCGCCGAGGCCGCTCGACCGCTTCTACAACCGCGTCAAGGACAACCAGGTCGAGGTCGGCCCGCGCTTCTCGGTCAACAGCGAGCTTCGGCGCTTCTCACCGCGCCTGCCCGGCCAGGCCGTCGACGGCATCGGCCAGTACGTCTATCCCGCCCGTCCGAACGCGCGCAAGCTCGACAAGCTGCCGACCGACTGACCGCCATGCCGAACCTGCTTCCCGCATTCCTCAAGCCTGCGCCGCGCCGCCCCGGTGGCGCGACCGACACGAGCACCGGCGGTGGCGGCGTCAAGGGCGCCGGCACGCACGTCGTCGACTGGGTCGATGAGCGCACCCAGCTCTCCGGCGGTCTGCCGCTGGGTCATGTTCCGCAAGGTCCCGAAGGGGACCAACTGGTTCTACACGCTCGGCACGGCCTCGATGTTCGCGTTCCTCTCGCAGGCGGTCACCGGGATCGTGCTCGCGATGTACTACCGGCCGGATGCGGCCGGCGGCGCGTACGAGTCGGTCCGGCACATCAACGACGACGTCTTCCTCGGCGAGTTCGTGCACGGCATGCATCGTTGGGGCTCGTCGATGATGGTGATCCTCGTCTGCCTGCACATGGCGCGCACCTTCTTCTTCGGTGCCTACAAGTACCCGCGCGAGCTGAACTGGGTGATCGGCGTCGCCCTGCTGGTCCTCACGTTCGTGATGTCGTTCACCGGCTACCTGCTGCCGTTCGACCAGCGCTCCTTCTGGGCCACCGTCGTCGGCAACAACATCAACGGCACCGGCCCGCTCGTCGGCCCGTACCTCGCCGACTTCCTGATGGGCGGCAGCGAGTTCAACTCGTCGACGCTGTCGCGCTTCTACGCGATCCACATGCTCGTCGTCCCGTCGATCATCGCCGCGATGGTCGGGGCGCACCTCTGGCTGGTCGTCCGGCTCGGAACGACGGCGCCGCCGTGGCTCAAGCCGAAGCCTGTCGACAGTCCGGACCGGGAGGTGCAGGCATGAACCGCCGCGAGAAGGAGTCCTACCTCCGCGAGTACGCGCAGCTGAAGAACGAGGGCAAGCCGTTCTTCCCGTACGCAGTCGCCAAGGACGGCGTCGTGCTGATCGTCGTGATGGCGATCATCATCTTCATGTCGCTCGTGCTCGGCGCCGAGATCGGCCCGAAGGCCGACCCGACGTCGACCACCTACACGCCCAGGCCCGAGTGGTACTACTTCTTCAGCTTCGAGCTGCTGCGGATCATCAAGGACCCGGCGCTGCTGCCGCTGGCCTCGGTCGGGATCCTGACGATCTGCATGATTCTGCTGTTCCTGCTGCCGTTCTACGACCGCTCGCCCGAGCGCCGGCCGGAGCGGCGCCCGGTCGCGACGATCGCCGGCATCGCGACGATCGCCGCGATGACGTACCTCACCTATGAGGGCTCGGTGACCGGGCCCCCGAGTGCGGTCTCGATGGAGACGCCGGCTCGAATCGCGGAGCGGAGCGATACCGACCCACTGAAGGTCCAGTACGAGGCCGGCAAGCAGGTTGCCGCGCAGACCGGCTGCCTCGCCTGTCACAAGCTCGGTGAGAACGGCAACGCCGGGCCGGGCCCGGAGCTGACGCACATCGCCGACCGCCTCCCGGCGGCAGGCATCGCCGCAACGCTGATCAACCCGACGGCGCCGATGCCGTCGTTCAAGAGCCTTCGCGACGAGCAGCCCGAGAAGTTCCGCGACCTCGTCGTCTTCCTCGGCGAGCTCAAGGAAGACGAATAGCGGGATCAGAGGTC
This sequence comes from Baekduia sp., assembly GCA_037045385.1. Lineage (GTDB taxonomy): Bacteria > Actinomycetota > Thermoleophilia > Solirubrobacterales > Solirubrobacteraceae > Baekduia. The sequence goes on from JBAOHN010000008.1 coordinate 376,468, forward strand.
TCGGCGATCCTCGAGGTCGCCGGTAGCCACGTCGCTCCGCTGCTCGCGCAGGTCGAGCGACGGCTGACCGAGGTGGCCGATCAGCAGGGCCCTGTCCTCGGCCCGCACGCACGCCGGACGATCGAGGCCGGCGGCAAGCGGCTGCGGCCGCTGCTCGTGCTGCTCGCCGCCGGTCCACCGGCCGGGGAGGACGCGGCCGACGTGCTGGTGCGGGCGGCGGCCGCGGTCGAGCTGGTCCACGCCGCGACGCTCGTCCACGACGACGTCCTCGATCGCTCCGATCTGCGCCGCGGCGTTGCGACGGTGTTCGCCGAAGCGGGACGCGACGCAGCCGTCCAGACCGGTGACGCGCTGTTCGCGTCGGCCTTCCTGCTGCTGCTCGAGAACCGATCGGCCGATCAGGTCCGGGCGCTGACGAAGGCCGGCGGCGCGCTCGCCCAGGGCGAGCTGATCCAGCGCGAGGACGCCTGGAACGCGAACATCGACGCGGCGCGGTACCGCCTGCGCTGCGAGCTGAAGACGGCACGCCTGTTCGAGGCGGCGTGCGCGCTCGGCTCGTCGGCCGCCGGCCGCGACCCCGAAGAACTGGCCGTCTTCGCGACCGAGGTCGGGATCGCGTTCCAGATGCTCGACGACGTGCTCGACGTCGAGGGGCCGCCGGAGCGGACCGGCAAGCCGCGCGGCACCGACCTGCTCGACGGCACCGTGACGCTGCCGCTGCTGGTCGCGCGCGACCGCGACCCGGAGATCGCGTCGATCGACCTGCGGACGATCACGACGCACGAGCAGGCCGACGCACTCTGCCTGCGGATCGTCGCAACCGGGGCGACCGACGAGGTGCGGCGCCAAGCGCTCGATCACGTCGCTCGCGCGACGGCGGCGCTGCCGGGCGACGAGCGCGACGCGGCGCTGCGCGCGGTGGCGGACTCCGTCGTCGCCCGCTACGCCTAGCAGCGCGTCGAGTGGTCGGTTGCTCTCAAACGGGTGAGAGCAACCGACCACTCGACGCGCTGGCGGGCGCCTGCGTAGATCGGGCCGGCTTCTCAGCCGGCCCGATGGGGAGAAGCAGTGCGCCCCGCAGGGGCGCTAGAAGTCGTCCGGGACGATGTGGTCCCCGTCGAGCGCCGCCGTGAAGCGCTCGATCTCATCCTGCATGTTCGCGTGGGCCAGGCGGCGCAGGTCGCGCGCCAGCGCCTCGGTGCCGCGGTCGAGCTCGTCGTCGAAGCGCTCGACGGCTTCCTGGGCGAAGATGCCGCTGCCGTGCCACTCGCAGTTCGGGCAGCGGAGGCTGACCTCCCAGTGGGTCTGGCCGGCCTCCTCCCACTCGGTCGGGTAGACGAGATGCGAGCTGCAGCCACCGCAGACGTGGAGGTCGGTCGTCTCCTCGGTGCTGCGTGCGCCGGCCTCACCGGTCGCGCCGGCGTCGAAGTAGACGACCTCGATCGTCTTGCCGGACGGCAGGACGACGCGACGGACGTAGTGGTGGTTGTCGGGCTCGCTCATCGGATTAGGTCCGAGGGAAGTGGTGCAGCCCGGGTGATCGGCCTGCGGCGGTCCGGTCTTTAGCGGCCCCGCAGGCGCTGTTGCCGGCCTCACGTCCGCCACCGGCGCGGTCGATGGGGTGAGCGAACCCCGCTACGATCAGGCTTCACCACCGCAGGAGCGCAGATGCCCACGCCCGGCCCCATGGAACTCATCATCATCCTGGTCATCGTTCTGGTGATCTTCGGGCCCAAGCGGCTGCCGTCGCTCGGCCGCAGCATCGGCAGCGGGATGCGGGAGTTCAAGGACTCGGTCAGCTCGAAGTCCGGCGATTCCGAGGACGAGACGCCGCAGGTCCTCGAGGCGAGCGCGGCCGAGCAGCCGGCCGCCGCTGGGCAGCCCTCGTCGGGCGAGGCGCCGGACGCGATCGGCGATCCGCCCCGCGCCGCCGGCTGATCACTCCCCGTCGTGCCGACGATCAGGCCCGTCGCGCACGAGGCGCGGCTAAGCGTCATCGAGCATCTCGACGAGCTGCGCTCGCGGATCGTCTGGGTCGCGGTCGCCTACGTCGTCGCCTTCGGCCTCTGCTTCTGGCAGAACGGCTGGATCCTCGAGCAACTGAACAAACCGCTGGCCTCGGCGAAGACGGTCGATTGTGAGAAGCCGCGGCCGACGGCCGACGCGCTCGAGCAGACCGGCTGCTTCGCGAAGGAACTCGAGTCGGCGCTGACGCTCGCCGCCCCGGCGCTCAGCGACGCCGGCGACGTGCTCAAGCGGGTCGCCCGCGCAGGTGATGTCTCGCAGGGCACCCAGACCGACGCCGAGCAGGTGGCGGCAGATCTCGCCAAAGCCTCCAGGGCGCTCGAGCGGGCAGCCGCCACCGCGCCACGAACCACCTCCGCCGGTGCGATCAGGCCGGTCACACTTGGCGTCACGGAGCCGTTCCTGACGACGCTGACCGTCGCGAGCTACGCGGCGCTGCTGCTGACGCTGCCGCTGATCCTCTTCCACATCTTCGCCTTCGTTCTGCCCGCGTTCACGCCTCGCGAGCAGAAGGTCGCGCTGCCGGTGATGCTCGCCGCGCCGTTCCTGTTCATCGCCGGTGTCGCGTTCGGCTACTTCCTCGCGATGCCGCGTGCGATCTCCTTCCTGCAGAACTACAACGACGGCCAGTTCGACATCCTCGTGCAGGCCCGCGACTACTACCGCTTCACGGTTCTCCTGCTCGCCGCCTTCGGGGCGCTGTTCCAGATTCCGCTCGCGGTGCTCGCGACGGTCCGGCTCCAGATCATCACGCCGGCCCAGCTGCGTACAACACGCGGCTACGCGCTGCTGGTCTTCGCGATCCTGGCGGCTGTGATCACGCCGACCCCGGACCCGGTCACGATGCTGCTCGCGATGGCGCCGCTCGTCGTCCTCTACGAGATCTCGATCCAGATCTCGCGGTTCATAGCGCCGGCCGGCCCCTCGCGCTGGTCGCTTTCGGCGTCCGACGCCGACGACGATCCCGAACCGATCGCTCCGGAGACGACCTCTAGGCCGTCGGGTGACGGCCTAGACTGACCGCCGATGCTGTTCGATCTCCGCGGCCGTGGCCGCCGCCGTGCTGTGCAGGTCATCTACGCGACGCTCGCTCTGTTGATGGGCGGGGGACTCGTCCTGTTCGGTATCGGCGGGGCGACCGACGGCGGTCTGCTGAACGCGTTCGACAATCAGGGCGCCTCGGTCAACGAGCTTGGCCTCGAGCAGGTCCGCAAGGCCGAGAAGAAGGTCCGCGCCGACCGTGAGAACGCGCAGGCGTGGGCGGAACTGGCTCGCGCCCGGGTCTCGCGCGCCGCGACGGTCGGGCTCGACCGCACCCAGGGCAAGTACACCGAGAAGGGCCTCGCCGAGCTGGCCGAGGCCGACCGCGCCTGGCAGAAGGCGCTCGCGCTGACCGACAAGCCCGACCCCAACGTCGCCACGCTGATGGTTCAGGCGTACGGACAGGGAGGACTGAACCAGCCCAAGGATGCGGTGCGGGCTTTTGAGATCGCGCTCGCCGACCGCGACAAGCCGACCGCCGAGCAGTACGCCCAGTACGCCGTCCTCGCCTACCAGGCTTCGCAGATCGCCAAGGGCGACAAGGCCGCCGCTCGCGCCGTCGAGCTGACCGACAAGCCGAAGCGCCGCCGGCTCGAGAAGCAGCTCGAGCAGTACAAGACGCAGATCATCACGCAGCAGGCCCAAGAGGCCCAGAAGAGCACCAGCACCACGATCCAGCCGTAGGGCCGGAGCCGCGGGCTTCAGGTCGACGCCAGCTGCGCCGCGGCGCCTGGCAGTGGGCGAAGGCGCTAAGCGTAGAGGCGCTGTTGGAGGAAGGCTCTGCCTTCCTCCGGCGCTTCAGCTTGCTGAAGCGCATGCCCCCGCTAGGAATCGAACCTAGAACCTTCGGATTAAGAGTCCGCTGCTCTGCCAATTGAGCTACAAGGGCGTGACCGGCCTGAGGATAGCGCCGGGCCTCCAGAGCATCAACGAAGGCTCTGCCTCCGTTGTACGCCCCTGCTTTGCTGGAGCGCATCTTCCCTAAGTACACCGAACTAATCGAGTTGCTATTCTCCGCAACTCCTATCCCCTTTCGTGCATTTGGAGATCGCATGTTGCGCACCACACCGTTCGTCCTCACCGCGGCACTTCTGGCCGGTCTCTCCGCCTGCGGCGGCGCCAGCGATTCGGCCGGCAGCGAGTCGGGCACGAACGGGGGTGGCGGCTCAGTCAGCCTCGTCGCGTACTCGACGCCGAAGGTCGTCTATGACGAGATCGTTCCCGACTTCCAGAAGACCGGGGCCGGCAAGGACGTCGAGGTGCGGACGTCGTTCGGTGCGTCCGGTGATCAGAGCCGGGCGGTCGAGGCCGGGCAGAAGGCCGACGTCGTCTCGTTCTCGGTCGAGCCCGACATCACCCGGCTCGTCGACGCCGGCAAGGTCGCCGAGGATTGGAACACCGGCGCCAACAAGGGGCTCGTGACGACCTCGGTCGTCTCGTTCATCGTCCGCAAGGGCAATCCGAAGAAGATCCGGAACTGGGACGACCTGCTGAAGCCCGGGATCGAGGTCGTCACCCCGAGCCCGCAGACCTCCGGCGCCGCGAAGTGGAACCTGCTCGCCGCCTACGGACAGGCAGCCGGCTCGGGCAACGACGAGGCGGCAGGTCTTGCCTACGTCGGCAAGCTGCTGAGCGGCCACGTGAAGGTCCAGCCGAAGTCCGGGCGCGAGGCTCTGCAGACCTTCCTCTCCGGCGACGCCGACGTGCTGCTCTCCTACGAGTACGAGGCGACGACGGCGCAGAAGCAGGGCGAGGAGCTCGACTACGTTCTCCCCGACGACACGATCAAGATCGACATCGACATCGCGGCGACGACGACCGCGTCGGGCGCCGGCAAGCGGTTCCTCGACTACGTCCTCAGCGAGCCGGCGCAGCAGCGGTTCGCCGACTGGGGCTACCGGCCGGTCAACGAGGCCGTTCTCGCCGCCAACAAGGCGAAGTTCCCGACGCCGTCCGGCCTGTTCACGATCGATGACGTCGGCGGCTGGAAGCAGGTCAACGATGACCTGTTCGACCCGCAGGCCGGCAAGATCACCAAGCTCGAGGAGAAGGCCGGGCTCGGCAAGGAGTGACCGACGCGGCCGTCAGCGCAGGTAGGCCGGCATCGCGCCGAGGCCGGCGACTGCCCAGGGGGTCGCTCGGTCTCGGCGTGACGACGTTGTGGCTCGGGCTGATCGTCGCGCTGCCCCTGGCCGCCGTCGCCGCCCGCTCCGTCGACGGAGGCCTCGCCGGCGCCTGGGACACCGTCAGCAGCGACCAGGCGGTCGCAGCGCTGCGCTTCACGATCCTCGTCTCGCTCGCCGCTGCGGCGATCAACGCGGTCATGGGCACCCTGATCGCCTGGGTGCTCGTGCGCGACGATTTCCGTGGGCGCGGTTTGATCGATGCCCTGATCGACCTGCCGTTCGCGCTGCCGACGATCGTCGCCGGGCTGGTGCTGTTGGCGCTCTACGGCAACGGCAGTCCGGTCGGGATCGACATCGCCTATACGAAGGCTGCGGTCCTGCTCGCGCTGCTGTTCGTGACGCTCCCGTTCGTGATCCGGGCCGTCCAGCCGGTGCTGATCGAGCTCGACCGCGAGATGGAGGAGGCGGCGGCGTCGCTCGGGGCCCGGCCGGGAACGACCTTCCGCCGGATCGTGCTGCCGAACCTCCTGCCGGCCCTGATCTCCGGCGCCGGGCTCGCATTCGCTCGTGCGGTCGGCGAGTTCGGGTCGATCGTGCTCGTCTCCGGCAACATCCCGTTCGACACGCAGGTCGCGCCGGTCTACATCTTCAAGCAGATCGAGAGCGACAACCCGCAGGGCGCCGCGGCGGTCTCGGTCGTGCTGCTGCTGCTGTCTCTCGCCGTGCTCGCGGCGATCCGCGGGATCGGCCGCTGGGGAGCCCGGCATGACCGTTGACCGCCGCTGGCGGATCGGCTTCCGCGTCGCCGGGCTGCTGTACCTCGCGCTGTTGCTGCTCGTCCCCGTCGGGCTCGTCTTCGCGCGTACCTTCGAGAACGGGGTCTCGGCCGCCTGGCAGTCGGTGACGACCCCCGCCGCGATCAGCGCGTTCTGGCTGACGATCCTCGTCGCCGCGATCGCCGTTCCGCTGAACGCGATCTTCGGCGTGATCGCCGCGCTCACGCTCGCGCGCGGCGGGAGCCGATGGCGCTGGGTGCTCGACGCGATCATCGACCTTCCGTTCGCGGTCTCGCCGGTGGTCGCCGGCCTCGCGCTCGTGCTCCTCTTCGGCGAGTCGGGCTGGTTCCAGCTCCCGTTCCAGGTGATCTTCTCGGTGCCGGGGATCCTCCTCGCAACGGTCTTCGTCTCGCTGCCGTTCGTTGTCCGTGAGGTCACGCCGGTGCTGGTCGAGATCGGCGACGAGCAGGAGCAGGCCGCCGCGACGCTCGGCGCGTCCGCGCCGCAGGCGTTCTGGCGGATCACGCTGCCGGCGATTCGCTGGGGGCTCGCCTACGGCATCGTCCTCTCGACCGCGCGCGCGATCGGTGAGTTCGGCGCCGTCAGCGTCGTCTCAGGCAAGGTCGCGGGCGAGACGATGACGCTGACCCTGCTCGTCGAAGAGCGCTTTCAGAACTTCGACCTCGCCGGCGCGTACGCGGCCTCGGCGCTGCTGGCGCTGATCGCCCTCGCAACGCTGCTGGCCCTGTCCCGAATCGACACCCGGAGCGAAGACCGTTGATCCAGATCGAAGGCGTGACCAAGAGCTTCGGCGACTTCCAGGCTCTCGGCGGGGTCTCGCTGGAGATTGCGTCCGGGTCGCTGACCGCGCTGCTCGGGCCGTCCGGCTCGGGCAAGTCGACGCTGCTGCGGATCATCGCCGGCCTCGACGACCCCGACGGGGGCCGGATCCTGATCGACGGGCAGGAGACGACGCATCTGCCGGTCCAGCGGCGGCAGATCGGGTTCGTCTTCCAGCACTACGCCGCCTTCAAGCACATGACCGTCCGCGAGAACGTCGCGTTCGGCCTCAAGATCCGCAAGCAGCCGAAGCCGCAGATCGACGCGCGCGTCGATGAGCTGCTCGGCGTCGTCGGCCTCTCCGGCTACCAGCAGCGCTACCCGTCCCAGCTCTCGGGCGGCCAGCGTCAGCGGATGGCGCTCGCACGCGCGCTCGCGGTCGAGCCGAAGGTGCTGCTGCTCGACGAGCCGTTCGGCGCGCTCGACGCCAACGTGCGCGAGGAGCTGCGCGAATGGCTGCGCCGTCTCCACAACGAGGTCCACGTGACGACCGTGCTCGTCACGCACGACCAGGAGGAGGCGATGGCGATCTCCGACCAGATCGCGCTGATGAATGCGGGCCGAATTGAGCAAGCGGGCTCGCCGCGGGAGCTCTACGACACGCCCGCCAGCAAGTTCGTCATGGGCTTTCTCGGGCCGCTAACGGCCTTCGGCGGCCGCGACGTGCGCCCACACGACCTCGTCCTGTCGAACGACCCGAGCGGTGGCGGCGCAGAAGCGATGGTCGTGCGTCACGTCCACCTCGGCTTCGAAGTCCGCGTCGAGCTCGCGCTGGCCGACGGCGGCGAGGTGACCGTTCACACCACGCGCGGCCGCTCGGAGGAGCTCGAGCTGACCGACGGCGCGATCGTCTACGTGGCGCTCGCCGGCATGCGTCCGGTCAGCGCGTGACCCACGCCTCCGGATCACGCGCCAGATCAACCACCCGCTTGGGCAGCCTGCCGGCCGCGAGGTCGGCGAGCGTCACCGTCTCGACGACCGAGCGCAGGCTTGCCCGCACCGCGATCCAGACCTGCTGCAGCGACTCGGCCGCCCCTTCGTAGACGATGTCCTCCGGAGGGGCGCCGCGAACGCTCGCGAGCGGCCCGTCGACCGCGCGGATCACGTCGGCGACGGTGATCCTGTCGGCCGGCCGGTTCAGCAGGTAGCCGCCGTTGGCGCCGCGCTGGGTACGGACGATCCCAGCGTGCCTGAGCTCGGCGAGGATGTTCTCGAGGAAGCCGAGGGGGATGTCCTGGGCGCCGGCGAGCGCCGGCCCTTTCGTCGGTGCGTCGTCCTGCGCCGATGCGAGCGCCGCGCAGGCGCGAACCGCGTAGTCGGCTCTGGCGGAGATGCGCACGCGCGAAGACTACGAGGCCGGCGCTGTTGCCGCCGCGCGCGCGAGCAGATCCCAGCCCGATGCGACCTGCTCGTGACTGAGACCGTCGCGCCCGAGTTGATCGAGGACGGTCGCGGCGTCGAGCGCCGCCAGCAGCGCCGACGCTAGGTAGGCGGCGTCGTCCGGCCCGACACCGGCCGAAGCGAGCAGCAGACGGAGGTGGAGCCGGTGGGCGGCGTGCACCGGGTGCTCGGGACCACCGCAGTGGTGTTCGGTGGCCGCGCGTAGGACATCGCCGTGACGGACGACGAACGCGATTCGCGCGAGCCCGAAGGCGACGAGGCGCTCGGCGGGCCCGGCGCCGGGGCCGAGCGGCGGCGGGCCACCGATCAGGTCCTGTTGGAAGGCCCGCTCGTCGTCGTCGAGCAACGCGTGCAGCAGCCCCGCCCGGTCGCTGAAGCGACGGAAGATCGTCCCCTTGCCGACACCGGCGGTGTCGGCGACGGCCTGCATGGTGAGCGCTTCTACGCCGCTGCGCTCGACGATCTGCCGCGCGGCGTCTAGTACGAGCGCACGGTTGCGGGCAGCGTCCGCCCGCTCGCAGGCGGAGCCCGGAGCTGCGATCGGGATCAGGGAGGCGTCCTGCACAACAAGCAGTGTACCTATCCGGACCGTGGTCCGGTTGTGCTATCGTCACCCCGAGACAAGCGGACCGCAGTCCGCATCGAACAATCGGACCACGGAGCAACGCATGTCAGCCAAGATCCTCACCCTCGTGGGCAGCCTCCGCGCCGCATCGACCAACCGCAAGCTCGCCGAGCTCGCGACCGAGCTCGCGCCCGAGGGTGTCCAGCTCGACATCTACGACGGCCTCGACCAGATCCCGTTCTACAACGAGGACATCGACGGCGACGGCGCACCGGAGGCGGCGACGAGGCTGCGCGACGCGGTCGCGGCTGCCGACGCGATCCTGTTCGTCACGCCGGTCTACAACGGCGGCGTCCCGGCGCACCTCAAGAACGCGATCGACTGGACCAGCCGTCCCCAGGGCGACGATGCCTCGATCGCCGGTAAGCCGGTCGCCGCGATCGGGACCGCCTGGGGCCCGAGCGGCGGCGGCTTCGCTCACGAGGCGATCCGCACATCGGTCGGGATCGCGGGGGGCGTGCCGTTGGCCGATGTCGTCGTGACGCTGCCGGACTCGCTCGGGCGCTTCACCGAGACTCATCCGCGCGAGGACGCCGAGGTTGTCGAGGCGGTCCGCGCCGCCGTCGCTGCGGTCGCGACCGCAGCAACTCCGGCCGCGGTCTGAGCAGGGAGCGGCAGCGGCGCTTGCGAGCGGAGTAGATTCGCTTGCCGTGAGCGCCGCTGCCAAGCACCCGGTCTTCTCTCGGTTCTGGCCTCGGCTGGCCGGTCGCCTCGATCGCCTCGGCGCCGGCGAGCACCGGGACCGGCTCGTCGACGGTCTCGAGGGCGAGGTCGTCGAGGTCGGTTGCGGCGACGGCAGATTGTTCACCCACTACGGGCCGGGCGTCGGCTCGGTCACCGCGGTCGAGCCTGAGCCGCACCTGCGGGCGTTGGCCAGCCACCAGGCGGCTGCGGCAGCGGTTGCCGTTGAGGTGGTCGCTGGCACGGCCAGCGACCTCCCGGCCGCTGACGGGACGGCCGACGCCGTCGTCTGCTCGCTCGTCCTCTGCTCGGTGCCCGACCAGGAGGCGGCGCTCAAGGAGATCCGCCGGGTGCTGAGGCCAGGCGGGGAGCTCCGCTTCTACGAGCACGTCGTCGCAGAGAACGGCCCCGGCCGGGTCGTCCAGCGCGGTCTCGACGTCAGCGGCGCCTGGCCGCTGCTCGCCGCTGGTTGCCACGTCTCACGTGACACGCTCGCGGCGATCGAGGCAGCCGGGTTCGCGATCGAAGGAGTCGAGCGCTTCACCTTCCCGCGACCGGGGATGCCGCATCTGCTCGGGCGCGCCGTCGCTTCGGCCTAGCCGAGCAACGCGTCGACGTCATCCGGATCGAGCTCTGCGACGACCAGATCGGCCGTCGCGCGCTCGCCGTGGTAGGCGTCGCCGCTGATCGCTACGCATCGCATCCCGGCGGCATGAGCCGCGGCGACGCCGACGTCGGCGTCCTCGAAGACCAGCACATCGCCCGCGCCGACAGGCTCGGGCCGGCCCGCATTGAGCCTCGCGAGGGCGAGCAGGTAGCCGTCCGGCGCCGGCTTGCCGTGCTCGACGTCGTCGATGCAGACGACAGAGTCGAACAGGTCGCGCAGCCCGGCGATCGCGAGCACGTGATCGACCTCCTCGTGCAGCGCTCCCGATGCGATTGCGACCGGCACGCGGGCCGCCACGGCGCGGACGAACGCGGCTGTCTGCGCACTGACCGTCGGCTGCTCGGCGACGAGTTCCTTGTAGCGGTCTACCTTCGCCCGCAGCAGCCGGCCGGCGCGGGCCGGGTCCGGCGGTTGATCGTGGTCGGCAAGCGTGCGCTCGACGATCTCCGGGTCCGAGAGGCCGGCGAGACGGTCGTAGTAGTAAGCCGAATCGAAGGCGATGCCGTCACCGGCGAAGACCTCGCGGAAGAGCCGGTCGAGGATCGGCTCGTCATCGGAGATCGTGCCGTTGAAGTCGAAGATCACCGCTCTCGTCGTCATCTGACGCGGGAGTATGGTCCGTCTGCCGTGACGAACACCGACTCGTTCCCGGATCGTGCCCGCTGCGTCGTGATCGGCGGCGGCGTCGGCGGCGCGAGCGTGCTGCACCACCTCCACAAGCTCGGGTGGACCGACTCGGTCCTCGTCGAGCAGCACAACCTGACCGAGGGCACCACGTGGCACTCGGCCGGTTTCGTCGGCCAGCTCCGCTCGACGATCAGCCAGACGCGGATGATCATGTACTCGTCGGAGCTGTACGCCGAGCTGGCGGCGGCCGGTCACGACCCGGGCTGGCGGCCGGTCGGTGGCATGAGGGTCGCCACGACGCCAGAACGGGTGCAGGAGCTGCAGCGTGCGGCGAGCACCGCGCGGACCTACGGTCTCGAGCTCGAGCTCGAGAGCCCGGAGGAGGCGAAGGCGAGGCTTCCGCTGCTCGAGACGTCCGACGTGCTCGCGTCCGCCTGGATGCCGGGTGACGGCTACCTCGATCCCGAACTGCTGGTGCGGGCCCTGCTCGCGGACCTCGACGACGCCGTCTTCACGTGCACGCGGGTGACGGGGATCGAGGTCGCTGGCGGGCGCGTCTCCGGTGTCGTAACCGATCGCGGCACGATCGAGACCGAGGTTGTCGTCAACGCGGCGGGGGCGGCCGCCGGTGTGGTCGGGGCGCTCGCCGGCGTGCCGATCCCGATCGTCCCGATGCGGCACCAGTACGTCGTGACCGAGCCGCTCGACCCGCCGCTCGACGAAATTCCGACGGTCAGGGACCCCGACCACATCGTCTACGCACGCCCCGAGAACGGCGCGCTGCTCGTCGGCGGGTACGCACGCGAGCCCAACGCGTACGACGACGCCGCGCCGCTGAGCGAGCCGCGGCAGCTCTTCGGCGAGGACGCTGCCCGCTTCGCCGAGTCGTGGGAGGCCGCCCAACACCGTTTCCCATCGATCCGCGGCATCGGGCTGGCAAAGGTCGTCAACGGCCCGGAGGCGTTCACCCCCGACGGCGAGTTCCTGCTCGGTGAGACGTCGCTGCCCGGGCTTTGGATCGCAGCGGGGTTTTGCGTCCACGGACTCGCCGGCGCCGGCGGTGTCGGCAAGTCGACCGCGGAGTGGATCGCCTGCGGCCAGCCCGAGCTCGACATGTCCGGGATGGACATCCGCCGGTTCGGGCCGCAGTTCGCCAGCCGCTCGTATGCGCGCACCCGCGCGCTCGATTCCTACTCCCGGTACTACGACGTCGTCTACCCGCACGAGGAGCGTGAGGCCGGCAGGCCGCTCCGCAAGTCTCCGGCATGGGGCAGGCTCGACGCGCTCGGTACGGCCTGGGGTGAGAAGGCCGGGTGGGAGCGGCCGAACTGGGTCGGCGCGAACGCCGCCGCAGGCGACGAGTCGCTGCGGCCGCGTGGCTGGGCCGGCCGCTTCTGGTCGCCGGCGATCGCGGCCGAGTGCATCGCCACCCGTGACGCTGCGTGTCTCTTCGATCAGTCCTCGTTCTCGAAGATCGACGTACGCGGACCCGGCGCGCTCGCCGCGCTCCAGTGGCTCTGCGCGAACGACATCGACAAGCCGGACGGGTCGCTGATCTACACGCAGCTGTGCAATGCCCGCGGCGGGATCGAGGCCGACCTGACCGTGACACGGATCTCCGGCCATCACTTCCGCGTCACGACCGGCACGGCGCTCGGGGTCCGTGACCGGCAGTGGATGCTTCGGAACATGCCGGACCGCACCGGACTCGCGATCGATGACCGGACCGGTGCCGAAGCGTGCTTCTGCCTCTGGGGCCCGGAGGCCCGGACGATCCTCCAGCCGCTCACAGACACCGACCTGTCGACCGATGCATTCCCATTCCTGACATCCCAGCAGCTCCTGGTCGGCGCCGTACCGGTGCGCGCCCAGCGCGTCACCTTCGTCGGCGAGCTCGGCTGGGAGCTCTACTGCCCGGCCGAGTACGGCCACACGTTGTGGGACCTGCTCTGGGAGGCCGGTGCACCGTCCGGCCTGGTCGCGGGCGGCTACCGGGCGATCGACTCGATGCGCCTCGAGAAGGGCTACCGCGTCTGGGGCACCGACCTCGACCCGAACACGACTCCGTACGAGGCCGGTCTCGGGTTCGCGGTGCGGCTCGGCAAGGAGGGCGGGTTCCTGGGACGCGAGGCGCTGGAGGCACAGAAGGAGGCCGGGGTTGACACACGGCTGCGCTGCCTGGTGCTCGACGACCCGCTCGCGATCGTGCTCGGCAACGAGCCGGTCCGGAGTGGCGACGATCTGATCGGCCGGGTGACGTCAGGCGGGCCCGGTTACCGGGTGGGCGCGAGCATCGCGGTCGCGAAGGTCGCGGCCGGCGTAGAGCCCGGCGATCGCGTCGAGGTCGGGATGTTCGGCGAGTGGGCCACGGCGACGGTCGCGCAGGAGCCGCTGTACGACCCCCACGGAGAGCTGACGCGGGCATGACGAGCGTGCTTCCCGAGATCGAGGCCCAGCTCTCCGAGCGCTTCGGCGCACCGCTCGGCCCGCCCGAGCCGCTCGGCGGCGGTCTCACGAACCACAACTTCCGGTTTCGCTTCGCCGGGGTCGACGCCGTCGTGCGGATCGCCGGCGACAACACGGTGATGCTGGGCATCGACCGCTCCGACGAGGCCGAGGCGACCCGCAACGCCGCATCCCTCGGCATCGGACCGGCGCTGCTCGCCGAACTGCCCGGGCGGGAGGCGCTCGTCGTCGGCTACGTGGCGGCGACGTCGCTCGAGGCGGGCGCACTGCGCAGCAGCCGCATCCCAGGCGTCGTCGCGGCGCTCCGCCTGCTCCACGGCGGCCCCGCGATCGCTGCGCGGTTCGACATCTGGGACGTGCTCGTGTCCTACGCCCGCACCGCGCGCGAGGCGGGCGTGCCCGAGCACGAGGGCGAGGCTCGGGCAAGGGAAGTCGCCGCGCAGGCCCGGCTCGTGCTGACCGGGCCGGAGCACGAGCCGGTCAGCTGCCACAACGACCTGCTGGCCGGCAACCTGCTCGACGACGGCGACCGGCTGTGGATCGTCGACTGGGAGTACGCGGGCCGCAACGACCGCTACTTCGACCTCGCGAACCTCGCGGTCAACAACGGATTCACCGAGGACGACGAGCGGGCGCTCCTGCGCGCGTACTTCGGCGAGGACGACGAGCGGCGACTGGCGCGACTCCAACTGATGGAGCTCGTCTCCGATGCGCGTGAGGCGTCCTGGGGACTCGTCCAGCAGGGCATTTCGTCGCTCGACTTCGACTTCGCGGGCTACGCCGACGAGCACTTCGCGCGCCTGACCGGTCGGGCGTCAGCCGGGCGGCTCGAACAGCTGCTGACCGCCGCGCGATAGCGGCCTGCCGGGCCGGTAGCGTCCGCGCCATGTCCGTAGCCCAGATCGCGATCATCGACGGCCACATCGTCCCTGCCGGTGAGGCCCGGCTCCCGATCACCGACGAAGGCCTGGTGCGAGGCGATGCGATCTTCGAGGTGATCCGCGTCTACGACGGCACCCCGTTCGCGCTCTCCGAGCACCTCGACCGGATGGCCGGCTCGGCCGCGAACCTGCGGCTCGCGTTCGACCGCGACGCGCTCGAAGCCGACACGCAGGCACTCGTCCACGCGGCGCCGCACCTCAGCTGCATGGTGCGGCTGATCGTCACGCGCGCCGGGCACCGGATCGGCATCGTCGAGGACCGGCGGGTCGTCGACGAGCCGGTGACGCTCAAGACGATCACCTACCAGCCGTCGCTGCTGCTCGACCAGACGAAGTCGGTCAGCTACGCAGCCAACATGCAGGCGAGCCGCCTCGCGCAGGAGCAGGGGGCCGGCGAGGCGCTGCTCGTCACGCCGGACGGGACCGTGCTCGAAGGCCCGACCTTCTCGATCTTCGCCCGTCTCGCCGAAGACGGCGGGTTCGTCACGCCGCCGCTGAGCGACCACGTGCTCGACTCGATCACCCGCCGGATACTGATTGCGGCGGGCGCCGTCGAGCAGACGATCACTGCTGACGCGCTCGCCGGTGCCGTCGAGGCGCTCGCCGTATCGACGGCACGCGAGGTGCAGCCGGTGTCGGCGATCGACGGCCGTGAGCTGCCGGTGGTCGGCGGTGAGGAGAGCGTCCGGATGCAGCAGGCGTTCCGCAGCCGCGTCGACGCCGATCTGGCCGCCGGGTGAAGGTCCTCACCGTCGTAGGCAACCGGCCGCAGTTCGTCAAGGCCGCCGCCGTCTCACGTCTGTTGCGTGAGCGTCATGACGAGCTGCTCGTCCACACCGGCCAACATCACGACGACGAGCTCTCCGAGGTCTTCTTCCGTGAGCTCGACGTGCCGCGGCCCGAGCGCGAGCTGGGAATCCACGGCGGCTCGAACAGCGAGCAGACGGCGAGGATGCTCGAGCAGCTGGCGCCAATCGTGGCGACCGAGTCGCCGGACGCGGTCCTCGTATACGGGGACACGAACTCGACGCTGGCCGGCGGCCTCGCCGGCGCCCAGGCGCTCGTCCCGGTCGTCCACGTCGAGGCCGGTATGCGCTCGTTCGACCGGTCGATGCCCGAGGAGCTAAACCGGGTGCTGACCGACCACCTGGCCACGCTGCTGCTCTGCCCGTCAGAGGCTGCGGTGGCGCAACTCGAGCGCGAGCACGTCCATGGCCGCGCGGTCTGCGTCGGGGATGTGATGACCGACATCGCGCTGCTGTTCGGCCCGCGCTGCCGCGAGGACCAGGCGCCGCTCGCCGAGGCCGGAGTGATGCCGGGCGCCTACCTGCTCGCAACGGCCCACCGCGCCGGCAACGTCGACGACCCCGTCCGTCTGCGAGCGCTCGTGGACCTGCTGACCGGCATCGGTGAGCCCGTTGTTGTGCCGCTTCACCCACGCACCGAAGCACGGCTCGCCGAGCAGGGCTGGCTCGACGAGCTTCGCGACGCGCCGTCGGTAACCGTGCTGCCGCCGCTCGGCTACCTCGCGTTCACGTCGCTGCTTACGAATGCGCGCGCCGTGCTCACAGACTCCGGCGGGGCGCAGAAGGAGGCGTACCTCGCCGGCGTGCCGTGCGTGACGCTGCGCGAGAACACGGAGTGGACAGAGACCGTCGACGCCGGTTGGAACACGCTCGCCGGCCTCGACCTCGTGGCCGCGCGCGCCGCGCTCGACCGGCCGCTGCCGGAGGCGCGTCCGGAGCTCTACGGCGACGGGAACGCCGGCGCGCGCGTGGTCGCCGAGATCGAAGCGCTCGCTTAGACCGGCCGCTGTTCAAGCGTCGTCGCGTCGGGCGCGATCGTGCTGCCGCCGTCCGCGGCTGCGTCGTCGGGGCGGCCGATCCGCCTGATCCGGACACCCGGGAAGCGGGCCGGGTCGAGCACACCGCGCCCGTCGACGATCGTCCCCGCGCCCGGCAGGTCACCGGCCGAGAACGCGCGGTATTGCGGGTGGTCGGCCTGCACTACCGCGGCATCGACCGGCGTCTCGCCGTCCCACGGGACGAGCCCGAGCGCGGTCAGCTCGTCGTGCCCATAGAGAGGATCGTGCACCAGAACGTCCGCCCCGCGGTCGCGTAGTGCCCGGGCCAGCGGGAAGACACCCGAGAACGCGGTCTCCTTGACACCGCCGCGGTACGCCGCTCCGAGTATCAGCACGCGCTGTCCGATCAGGTCGCTGCCGAGCAGAGATGCCGCGTATGCCGGCATCTCCTCGTTGACCTGGCGGCCGACGCGGGGCAGCCGTGCCTCGGGATCGGTCGCGAGCAGGAAGCGCGGGTAAACCGGGATGCAGTGGCCGCCGACGGCGATGCCGGGGCGGTGGATGTGGCTGTACGGCTGCGAGTTGGCGGCGTCGATCACCGGCAGCACGTCGACGCCGATCCGGTCCGCGTAGCGGGCGAGCTCGTTCGCGAACGCGATGTTGATGTCGCGGTACGTCGTCTCTGCCAGCTTCGCCAGCTCCGCGGCCTCCGCCGAGCCCATCGCGCGCACCTCGGCGGAGATGAAGGCCCGGTAGAGCGCGACGGCGCGCTCCTCGCCCGCCGCCGTCAGCCCGCCGACGAGCTTCGGGTAGGCGTCGAGGTCGTCGAGCGCCCGCCCGCTGAAGACGCGCTCGGGGCTGAAGGCGGTGTGGAAGCCCTCGGCCTCCGCGAGCCCGCCCGAGGCCGCCTCGATCCCCGGCGAGATGCGCTCCCGCGTCGCGCCGACCGGAACGGTCGTCTCGATCGCGACGACCGGCAGCTCGCCGGTGCCGGAACGCCCGGCCGCGGCGAGGCCGCGGCCGATGTCCGCCGTCACCGCGTCGAGGATCGCCCAGTCGGGTGCCGCGCCTTCGTCGACGTACAGCGGCGGCACCGCGACGATCAGCTCGGGCCGGTGGTCGGCGATCGCCGCGACGGTGTCCGTGGTCGCCCGTAGCACTCCGTCTGCGATCGCCGCGCGCAGGGCGTCATCGAGGCCGGCCTCCCCGGGGAAGGGAGCAGTGCCGGAGTTGACCGCATCGACAACGACCGCGTCGATGTCGCAGCCGACGACCTCGTGCCCGGAGAGTGTCAGCTTCGCGGCGAGCGGCAGTCCGACCTTGCCGAGCGCGACGACGACCGCTCTCACGGCCGCACCGTCTCGCCGCTCGCGGCGCTGCGTAGACAGGCCTCGGCGACGCGGACGGTCGCGAGGCCCTCGGCGAGCGATACGACCCCGGACTCGTCGCCGCCGGCGGCGTAGCGGGCAAACCTTTCGAGCTCGACGGCGAGCGGTTCGCGCCGCTGAAGCGCGTAGCGGGTCATGTCGCCTTCGGCGACGCCGCGCAGCGCCTGCATCTCGGTCCAACCGGCGGTCGGCACCTGGGCGTTCGCGTAGAAGGTTAGGTCTGCCCTGAGCGTGTCGGCGACGAGCATGCCGCGCTCGCCGAGCACACGGGTCCGGCGCACCTTCGTCGGGCTGAGCCAGTCGACCGAGCACTGGAAGGCGCGGCCGTTCTCGAGTCTGCCGTGAGCGAGCACGACGTCCTCGTGCTCGCGCCCCATCCGGTGCTGGGTCTCGGCACTGACGCGCTCGATCGCCGCGTCGCCGAGCCAGCGGACGAGGTCGAGGTCGTGCGTCGCGAGGTCCTTGACGACGCCGACGTCGCGGATCCGGTCCGGGAAAGGCCCGAGCCGCTCGGTCGCGATCAGGAAGATCTCGCCGAGCTGCCCTTCCTGCAGCCGGCGCCGCAGCTCGAGCAGCGCCGGGTTGAAGCGTTCGACATGCCCGACGGCGCCGCGCACGCCCGCCTGCTCGACGGCGGCGATCAGCTCCTCGCCCTCGGCGCTCGTCCCGGCGAGCGGCTTCTCGACGAGCACGTGGACGCCGGCCTCGACCAGCTCGCGCGTCGCCGCCAGGTGCTCGTCGGTCGGCACGGAGAGGACCGCGAAGTCGGGCCTGCCGGCGGCGAGCAGGCCGGCGATCGAGCCGTGGACGGTGGCTTGGTCCGAGACTGCGCCGTACCGGTCCCCGGACGGGTCGACGGCGCCGGCGAAGCCGAGCTGCGGATCGGTTTGCAGCACGCGCGCGTGGTGGCGGCCCATCATCCCGAGGCCGATCACCGCGCCGCGCATCGTTCCGCTCATCCCTACGCGGCTGCGCCGGCCATCACGGCCCCGGCCATCGCCGAGTCCGACGACTTCGGGGACCAGATGATCTGCTCGCGGCTCGGGCCGACGCCGGCCATCACGACCGGGACGCCGACCGCCTCCTCGACGTATGCGAGGTAGTCCTGGGCGGACTGTGGCAGCTCGCCCCAGGAGCGAACTCCGGTTAGATCCTCCTGCCAGCCGGGCAGCGTCGTGTACTCGCCGACCGAGCGGTGGAGCACCGACTGGTGGTAGGGGAAGATCTCGGTCCGGAAGTCCTCGTCCTTGGCGCTCGTGTAGGCCGTGCAGACCTTGATCTCGTCGAAACCGGACAGCACGTCGAGCTTGGTGACGGCGAGGGCGCTGAGCGAGTTGAGCCGCGCCGCGTAACGGAGCGCGACGACGTCGAGCCAGCCGGTCCGGCGCGGGCGGCCGGTGGTCGTGCCGAACTCGCCGCCCTTCTGGCGGATCTGCTCGCCTGTCTCGTCGTGGAGCTCGGACGGGAACGGCCCGGAGCCGACACGGGTCGCGTACGCCTTCGTCACACCCCAGACCTCGTCGATGTCGCGCGGCCCGACGCCGGCGCCGGTCGTCGCGCCGCCGGCGATCGGGTTCGAGCTGGTCACGAACGGATAGGTGCCGTGGTCGATGTCGAGCAGCGCGCCCTGTGCGCCCTCGAACAGCACGTGGCGGTCCTCGTCGAGCGCGCCCCAGACGATCGCCTGGCCGTCGGCGATGTGCTGCTCGAGCCGGTGGCCGTAGGTGAGGTAGTCCTCGGTGATCGCGTGGAGGTCGATGTCCTTCTCGAACGGCCGCAGCGACAGCTTCTTCGGCTCGAGCGCGGCGGTGATCTTCTTCTTGAGGATGCGCTCGTCGAGCAGGTCCTGCATCCGGATCCCGAGCCGCGCCGCCTTGTCGGCGTAGCACGGGCCGATGCCGCGCTTGGTCGTGCCGATCAGGTTCTTGCCGAGCCGTTGCTCACCCTCGGTGTCGAGCATCAGGTGGTAGGGCATGATCACGTGCGCGTTCGCCGAGACCTTGAGCGAACTGACGTCGACGCCACGGGCACGGAGCCCGTCGATCTCGCTGCAGAGGACGGCCGGGTCGACGACGACGCCGTTGCCGATGATGCAGGTGCAGCCGGGGTAGAGGATCCCGGACGGGATCAGGTGGAACTTCCAGGTCTCGCCCTCGTGGACGATCGTGTGGCCGGCGTTGTTGCCGCCCTGAAAGCGGATCACGACATCGGCTCGCTCTGCGAGCAGGTCGATGACCTTGCCCTTGCCTTCGTCGCCCCACTGGGCGCCGACGATCACGGTTCCTGGCACGCGCGCAGTGTACGCGGCGCGGGGTTGACACGGAGGAACCTATTCAGTAGAACAGCGTACTAATGAAGTCTACGCGACCGTACCGCCAGGACCAGCGGGCCGCCGCGACGCAGCGGACCCGTGACCGCATCCTCGACCACGCGCAGGCGCTCTTCCTCGAGAGCTGGTACGACGAGTTCGGCATCCGGGAACTCGCCGCGCGCGCCGGTGTGGCGCCGCAGACCGTCGTCAACCACTTCGGCTCGAAGGCCGGGGTCTCGACAGCCGTCGCCGAGCGCGTCAGCTCGCAGATCAACAGCGCACGCGACGCGGTCGCCCCCGGTGACCCGCCCGGAGCAGTGGCGGCGCTGTTCGCGGAGTACGAGTCGTTCGGTGACGGGATCGTGAAGATGATCGCACTCGAGCACCGCGTTCCCGAGCTCGGTCCGTTGCTGGCCGGTGGCCGGCAGGTTCACCGCGCCTGGATCGAACGGGTCTTCGCGCGCTGGCTCGAAGGTTGCCGGCCCGCGGAGCGGGAACGCCGGACGGTCGCGCTGATCGCCGCGACCGATGTGCTGACGTGGAAGGTCGTCCGCCGGGAGCAGGGACTCTCCGCCCGAGCTGCCGAGCAGGTCATGGAAAGCCTGGTCGCAGGCCTGACCAGATCGTGGGACAGGTCGTGATCCGGATCCTCGTAACGCTCTGGGACGGCGGCGGCAACGTCGCCCCGATCCTCGGACTGTCCTCGGAGCTGACTGCACGCGGCCACGAGGTCCGGGTTCTCGCCGACCGGTCGCTCGCCGCATCGGTCGCTGCCGGTGGCGCCGGCCATGCACCATGGACGACCGCGCCGCAACGGTCCTCGCCGGACCCGGCGACCGAGTTCATCCGCGATTACGAGGCGCGGACGTCGTTCGGGCAGGTCGGCCGGATTCGCGATCGTCTGATCGCCGGACCCGCCGATCGGTTCTTCGTGGACACGCGGTCCGAGATCGAGCGCTTTGGCCCGGACGTGATCCTGGTCGAGAACCTGCTGTTCGGCGCCCAGGTCGCCGCCGAGGCGTCCGCTGTGCCGTTCGCGTCGATCGTCCCGAACGTCTACCCGGGGAGGACGGCCGGCGTTCCGCCGTTCGGCCTCGGCCTGATGCCGCGCGACGACGCGATCGGGCGCCTGCGCGATCGCGGCGCCGCAGCCGTCGGACGCCGGCTCTGGGACCGCGGGCTGCCGGGGCTCAACGCCCTGCGCCGCGACGCGGGGCTCGCTCCGCTCAGGACGCTGTTCGACGCGCTCGAGCTCCCTGACCGTGTTCTCGTCCTGACCTCTGCCGCGTTCGAGTTCGGCGGTGGCGCCGACGTGCCGGACAACGTCGTCTACTGCGGCCCCCGGCTCGACGACCCCGACTGGACCGAGCCTTGGAGCGAGCCGACCGGCGACGGTCCACTTGTGCTCGCCTCGCTCAGCACGACCACGCAGAACCAGGACAGCGTTCTGCCGCGGGTGATCGCGGCGCTCGGAGATCTGCCGGTCCGCGGCGTCGTGACCACCGGCCCGAGCGCTACGACGGCCGCCACCGCGCACGCGAACGTCACCGTCGTTCCGTCCGCGCCCCATTCGCGCGTCCTCGAGCGTGCGACGGTCGCGATCAGCCACGGCGGTCATGGGACGGTGATCAAGTCGCTCGCCGCCGGTGTCCCAGTGCTCTGCCTGCCGGTCTCCCGCGACCAGCCCGACACGGCGGCGCGGCTGGTCGGGTGCGGTGCCGGCATCCGGCTTCGGCCGAACGCGTCGGCGCGGTCGATCGCGCGCGCTGTCGAGACGCTGCTCGGTGATCCTGCGTACCGGCTGGCGGCGGGACGGATGGCCGAGGCGATAGCAGCCGACCTCGCCGAGGACCGCGCCGCCCTCGAGGTCGAGGCGCTCGCCGCCTCGCGCGGGCGCTAGAGCTCCCAGCGCTGCGGAGCGTCGTCGGCGAGTGCCCCGAGCTCTGCCGCGAGCGAGCCGGCAGGCGCGAACGCCTCCGAGGCCGGAGGCGCGGACGCCTCCGAGGCCGGAGGCGCGGACGCCTCCGAGGCCGGAGGCGCGAAGTCCTGGCGCCGCAGGTCGACGCCGCCGACCGGCAGAATTGTGCACATCTCCTCGAGCCGCGACACGGTCCGCTCGCCGATCTGCTCGGCGAGCTCGTCGCGGTCGAGGTTGGTCGTGATCATGACGGCGCGCTGCTCCTCGTAGCGCGAGTTGATCAGCGCATAGAGCTGCTCGAGAACCCACGGGCTCGTCTTCTCGGCGCCGACGTCATCGATGTGGAGCAGGTCGACCGACGTCAGCCGGTCGAGCAGGCCGGTGTACGAGGAGGCTGCGTCCTCGTCGAACGTCGTCCGGATCTCGGCCAGCAGCCGGGGCAGGGAGTAGACGGCGACGCTGTGGCCGGCGGCCAGCGCGGCCTCGGAGACCAACATGGCAAGCGACGTCTTGCCGGTGCCGACCGGTCCGAACAGCCACAGTCCGCGGCCTTCGCTCAGTGCATCGTCGAGCCCGCGGACGTAGGAGCGGACGGCGGCGACGATCTGCGGACGGATCGTCGTGATCGGCGGTCGCTCGAACGAGAGGCCGCGGTAGCGGCGGGGGATCACAGAGCGAAGGCCTCGCGCGCGGCGGCGGGCGACGAGCTGGTCGTGGCAGCCGCACGGCCGCGCGGTCTGGGTCTGCTCGTCGATCAGCAGCCCGGACCCGTCGCAGCGGCCGAGCGGGCACTGCTCGGCGGGACTCACTCGTCGTCCTCGCGGGTCAGGAAGCGGCCGAACTGGCCCTGGAACAGAAGCGGCACCTTGCCGAGCCCGCCGTTTCGGTGCTTGGCGATGATCAGGTCGGCATAGCCGGGGTTCTCGGCCTCGTCCTTCGTGTAGTAGTCGTCGCGGTAGATGAACATGACGAGGTCCGCGTCCTGCTCGATCTGCCCCGACTCGCGCAGGTCGGAGAGCATCGGCACCTTGCCCTCGGGCCCGCCGCGGCTCTCGAGGTTTCGCGAGAGCTGTGAGAGCGCGATCACCGGAACGCTCAGCTCGCGGGCGAGCATCTTGAGCCCGCGCGAGATCTCGCCGACCGCCTGCACGCGGTTCTCGATCCGCGAGTCGGTCCGCATCAGCTGCAGGTAGTCGATGATGACCATCCCGAGCCCGCCGTACTCGTCCATCGTCTGCTGATGCAGCCGCCGCGCCTTCGCGCGGACCTCGAGCATCGAGATGTCGGAGCTGTCGTCGATGAACAGCGGCGCTTCGGAGTACGCGTTGGCCGCGTCGACGACGCGCTGCCACTTCTGCTGATCCTTGAGGCGGCCGAAGCGGAGGTCGTCGCCGGGGATCTTCGCCTGTGCCGAGATGAAGCGTTGCGCGAGCTCGGACTCGGACATCTCGAGGCTGAACATCGCCACCGGCTTGGGGTTCGTGCGGTCGAGCGCGGCGTTCTGCGCGAAGTTCGCGACCAGCGCCGACTTGCCCATCGACGGTCGTGCGGCGACGATGATCATGTTGCCCGGCTGGAAGCCGCCTGTGATCGCGTCGAGCTTCGTGAAGCCGGACTGGGTGCCGGTCAGCTTCTGGTCCGAGTCGGCGAGCTTGTGCCAGCGCTCGAGCTCGTCCTGGAGGATGTCCCCGGTGCGCCGGAAGTCCTTCGTCCGGTCGTCGCGGGCGACCTCGAGGATCGACTGCTCGGCCCTTTCGACGAGCTCGTCGGGCGCGCCCTCGTGGCCCATGACCGACGCCTGGATCTCGTACGAGGCGTGCAGCACACGCCGCAGCAGCGCCTGGTCGTGGACGATCTGCGCGTAGCGGCGGATGTGGCCGACCGAGGGGACCTGGGCGGTCAGAGCATCGATCGTGTTCGACCCGCCGACCTGCTCGAGCTTGCCGCGGGACTTGAGGTGCTCGGCGACGGTGACGACGTCGATCGGCTCCGATTCGGCGAACAGCGCCTGGATCGACTCGAAGATCGTCTGGTGCTTCTGGCGGTAGAAGTCCTCCGGCCGTAGCCCGATCTCGACGATGTACGTGTAGTGCGTGCGATCGGTGAGCAGCAGCGCCCCGAGCACCGACTCCTCGGCCGCCAGGTCGTGCGGCGGAGCCGCGCCGGCCGGGGCGAAGATCGGACTCTCAGGTGCCAGCGTCACTGCGCAGTGAAGCTAGCGCGGCCTCCGGCCGCCCTGCAGCCGAAGTTCCAGCTCTCTCCGCGAACTCCCGTCGTGGGTGACGAGGGCCCCGAAGCCGTCAGGCTTCCAAGACTGTGGTGACCTTGGGTTCCGGTCTAGATCTCTGAGGCTATGCCTCAGAGACGAGGACCTTGACCGAGGCGCGGACGCCGTCGACGAGGTCGACGTCGACCTG
Source organism: Baekduia sp. (assembly GCA_037045385.1). Classification (GTDB taxonomy): domain Bacteria; phylum Actinomycetota; class Thermoleophilia; order Solirubrobacterales; family Solirubrobacteraceae; genus Baekduia. The sequence continues at coordinate 400,522 of JBAOHN010000008.1, forward strand.
GTAGGTGCCGATGTGCTTGATCGGCTCGGAGAGGTGGACCTTGCGACGGTCGACCTCGAAGCCGCGCGCCTCCTTGATCGCGTCCGCGATCTCGGAGCTCGTGACGGAGCCGAACAGGCGCCCGTCCTCGCCGGCCTTGTGCGGCAGCGTCAGGACCGTGCGCCCGAGCTGCTCGGCGTGCTCGCTCGCCTCGGCGCGGCGGGCCTCGTCGGCCTTCCGCGTTATCTCCTGCAGCCGCTCGGCCTCGCGCAGCGCGCCCTTCGTCGCGGCCTGCGCGAGCTTGCGCGGCAGCAGGTAGTTGCGGAGGTAGCCCTTCGAGACGTCGACGACGTCCCCGCGGCGACCGACGTTCTCGACGTCCTTGAGCAGAATGGCGTCAGGCATTGCGCGCGGGAGTGTAGGGAACCCGGGCCCGCAGTCGCCGCTCAGCGCTCGAGGACGCCGATGCCGAGCGCGCCGGCGAGCGCCGGGACGAGATCGAGCAGGTTCTCGTAGGAGATCCTCGCGCCCTTCAGCTGGGCCACACGGATCCCGGTCAAGTCGCAGCCGTCGATGTCGACGGCCTGGAGGTTTGCGTCCTCGAGCAGTGCGTCGCGCAGGACGCAACCCCGGAACTGCGAGCGATCGATCGTTGCGGCGGCGAGGTTCGCGAGGTCGAGCAGGCAGCCGTCGAAGCTGACGTCACGGATCCGCGACGACGAGAGGTCGGCGCCGGTCAGGCGGCACTCGATGAGCTCACAGCGCTCGATCGTGGCGCCCGCGAGCCGGCAGTTGGCAAGGTCGAGCCCGGCGAGCCGGACCCCACGGAGGTGCAGACGATCGAGCGGCCCGTCGCCGGCTTCGGCGACGAGCGCGTCGAGCTCCCGTTGCGAGAGCGTCTCGCTCAGAACGGAATGTCGTCGTCCGCGACGGGAGCCGGGGTCGGCATCCCTTGCGGCGGCTGCGGCGCTGTACCGGCTGCGACAGGCGTCGGCGCGGGCCCGAAGTCGCTCGTGTCGGTCGGAATGTCGGTCCGCGGCTGGAAGCCGGCGCTCTGGGCGCCACCGCCCTGGCCACCGTCGCCCGGGCTGCCGAGGAACTGCACCGTGTCGGCGATGATGTCGACGGCTTGGCGCTTACGGCCGGTCGGCTGACCGTGCTGGTCCTTCTCGTCCCACTCGCGCCACTCAAGCCGCCCGTCGATCGCGACCGGGCGACCCTTCGAGAGGTAGCGCGCCGAGTTCTCGCCCTGCGCGCCCCAGACGGTGACGTCGAAGTAGTTCGGCTTGTCCTCCCACTCACCGGTCGCGCCGTTCTTGCGGCGCGTGTTCGTGGCGATGCGGAGCTTGCAGACCGACGTGCCCGACGGCAGCGCGCGAAGCTCGGGGTCGGCGGTCAGGTTGCCGGTCAGGACGACGCGGTTGATGTTCGAGGCGGCCATGGCTGGCGAGTGTAAGCACGCGACCGGCCGGGGTGCAGCGGTTGGCTGCAAGTTGCGAGGATTCGTGACGTGATCGACGCATGGCTGCAACATCCGACGCTCCGGTTCATCAGTGACGAGATGTTCGCGTCGCTGCGTCGCTGGACCGGAGGAGAGGTTCCGGCGGAGGAGATTGCGATCGAGGTCACGCTGGCGCAGATGGACGCCGCCGGCGTTGAGGCAGGAGTGTTGAGCGCCTGGCACGGCCCGCAGGGCGAGCTGATCGCGAACTCAGAGGTCGCCGCGTGGATCGCCGCCCATCCGAACCGGTTCGCCGGTCTTGCCGCGGTCGACCTCCGCGACCCGGTCGCTGCGACCCGCGAACTCCGCCGCGCCGTCACCGAGGACGGCTTCAGGGGGCTGCGGATCCTGCCCTGGCTGTGGGAACGGCCGCCGACCGACCGGCTCTTCTACCCGCTCTACGCCGCCTGTGTCGAGCTGGGGGTACCGGTCTGCACCCAGGTCGGCCACACCGGCCCGCTGAGGCCGTCGGAGACCGGACGCCCGATCCCGTACATCGATCAGGTCGCGCTCGACTTCCCCGAGCTCGTGATCGTCTGCGGGCACATCGGCTACCCGTGGACCGAGGAGATGGTCGCGGTCGCGCGCAAGCACGAGCACGTCCACATCGACACCTCGGCGTACGTGCCGAGCCGCTACCCGCCGGAGCTGGTGAGCTACCTGCGGAGCCGGGGTGGACGGCACAAGGTGCTGTGGGGCAGCAACCATCCGATGATCTCGCCCGCTGCCGCCAGCGAAGGCCTCGGCGAACTCGGCCTCGACAACGAGACCTTCGAGCTGTTCACCGCCGGCAACGCCCGGCGGGTCTTCGCGCTCCAGGGAGCGTCCGGGCTCTAGAGCCGCTCGACGACCGGCGCGGCCTCGACCGCAGCACCGGCACCGGCCGGCTCCGGCATCGAGCCGATGTCCGGGACGGCGCCCGGGCCCTTCGGCCGGCGGATGATCCGGAAGCGGAGGATGCCGTCGGTGATCCGGAGGTTGTGGTCGAGCTGGGCCGGCAGCTCGGGCGAGCCGACGAACTGGATCAGGTGGAACTCCGCCTGGCCCTTGTGCTTCATCTCGAACGCGGTCCGGCGGGTTCCCCAAGCGTGATTGCTCGCGACCTCGGCACCGGCCGCGGCGATCGTCTTCTTGACGTCGTCGAGCACCTTCGTGCGGTGCGACTCGTCTGCCGACGGGTCGAGCAGCAGGGTCAGGTCGTATGCGGAATCAGTTGAAGGCATGAGAAGAACGGCCGTTCGGCGGCGCCAACTATAGCGCCAGCCCGCTTTGGTCCGGTGGCGAACCAACCGCCGCCGGGCGGGGGGAGAGATCGGGTCGCGGCCTGCCTATCAAGAGCATGAACACAGAGATCGCAGGCCGGATCCGATGGAGGAACGTGCTGCTTGCGCTCGCGGCGGTCGCGCTCGTGGGGATGCTGGTCGCGGGCCTGCCCGGTTCGTCCGTCCCGCCCGCGCCGGACGGAGCAATCGCGCCCGTGGCGACCGTGGCCCCCGCGCCGGCGGCTGCTCCGGTCGAGCGGCCGCGGCCGGCCGCCCGGACGCGGCCGCGGGCCAGGCGAGCGCGACCGAAGACAAGGACGGCACGCGTACCGCCTCCGGTGACGGCGAGACCGCGGGCGCCGGTGCCGTCACCGGGCGCCCCGTCCGCAGCGCCCGCGCCGCCCTCGCCGAGCGCCGAGTTCCGCCCCTGATCGGTCAGCCTGCGGCCTTCTCGCGGATGTCCGCGAGCTGGTCGTCGAGCCAGTCACCGGGAGTCCGCGCGGTGATCGCGGTGCGGAGGGCGGCCAGCCGCTGCTCGCGCTCGCCGGACGGCATCGTCAGCGCCGTGTGGATCGTCTCCGCCAGCTCACGGATGTCGAATGGGTTGACCGTCAGCGCCGCCTCGCCGAGCTCTTCGTGGGCGCCGGTGTTCTCCGACAGGATCGAGACGCCGGCACGCTCGTTGACCATCGGCCCCTCCTTGGCGACGAGGTTCATGCCGTCGAACATCGCGTTGACGAGCAGCACGTCGTAGTGCTTGTAGGCGGCCATCGCCTCCTCGACGTCGTCCTTGAGCTTGAGCTGGATCGGCATCCAGTCGGGCGTTCCGTGGCGGTGGTTGACTACCGCGACCAGCGCCTCGATCCGCTCGAGGTACTCGAGGTACTCGGGGACGTCGGTCCGCGACGGCATCAGCTGCGCGACGAACGTGATCCGCTCGCGGAACTCCGGGTGCTGCTCGAGGAAGAGGTCGAAGGCCGTGAAGCCGCGCAGCACGTTCTTCGAGAGGTCGGCGCGGTCGACGCGCAGCAGCAGGAACTCGCGCCGGCGCGCGAGCAGCTCGCGCTCGGCCTCGGCGACGCCTGGCTTGGCGGCGACGCGGGCGATGCCGCCGGAGTCGATCGGCAGCGGGTAGGCGCGGACCCATACCTCGCGGCCGTCGTAGTGGACGACGCCGCGCTCGCGGTCGACATCGAGGCCCATCAGGTCCTGGCAGCACTGGAGGAAGTTCCAGCGGTAGGAGCGAGTGTGGAAGCCGACGATGTCGTTGGCGAGGATCCCGTCGAACAGCCGCTCGCGGATCTCCGACGGCAGCACGCGCCACGCGTCCGGCTGCGTCCACGGGATGTGGATGAAGTGGTGCAGGAAGGCGTCCGGCCGTGCATCTCGGATCATGCGCGGCAGCGTGTAGAGGTGGTAGTCGTGGATCATCACGACCGGGTCCTCGACGCCCGTCCATCTCCTCGAGGACCGCGTCGCGCGAGATCCCGGTTGACGACCTGGTAGCCGAGCTCGAACGCGTCGACCTCGTTCTGGCGGATGTCCGGCGCGTTCGAGAGGTCCCACAGGTAGTGCTGGATGAACCACAGCATCGGGTTCGCGAACACGTTGTAGAAGCGCGAATACGCGTCCTCGTCGGACTCGACGAGCCGCACCTGGTAGCGGCTGCCGCCCGGCGTCTTGACGGTGAACGGGCCGCCGGCCTCGCGCGCGCGCTGCGCGTCGCCGCCGGTCATCGTCGAGGCGACCCACAGCAGCTCGCGGTGCTCGGCGAGGCCGGTCAGGGCCGTCACGAGGCCGCCGGTTCCGCGCTGGAAGCTGCCGTCGTCCGCGAACGTCACCGGCCCGCGGTTGGAGACGAGGATCAGCGGACGGCCGGCTGGCACACGATCACCCTACCCCGAGTTGGGGATCACCTCACCCGTCGGCACCGCCGCCTCCAGGTCGAGCGTGAACCGCGTCAACCCCGGCCTGCTCTCGACCCGCAGCTCACCATGCATCCGTGAGGCCAGCTCGCGCGCGATCGCGAGACCGAGTCCCGTGCCCTGCATGTCGTCGGTCGTCGCGAACGGCTCGAAGATCGTCGGCAGCACGGCGCGGCTGATGCCGGGGCCGTGGTCGGCGACGCTCAACCGCGGCCGCCCGTCACGCAGCGCCGCGGCGACGACGACGTCGGTTCCCTTGGGCGTGTGGGTGATCGCGTTCGCGATCAGGATCCGGAGCACCTGGCGCACCCGGTCGGGGTCGCAGAGCGCGTGCAGCGCCTCGTCCGGAAGGCGAAGCTCGAGGTGGGCGTCGTGCCCTGCGATCGCGGGCTCGAACTCCGCCGCGACCGAGCGGGCCAGCGCGCCGAGTTCGGCCTCCTGCCGGTTCAGCTCGAACGAGCCCGCCTCCATCCGCGAGAGGTCGAGCAGGTCGGTGGCGAGGTCTTGGAGCCTCATCACCTGCTGGCGCAGCTCACCGGTGAAGCGACGACGGTCGGCCTCGTCGAGGTCCTCGTCCTCGAGCAGTTCGAGGAAGCCGCCGAGCGAGAACAGCGGCGTGCGCAGCTCGTGTGAGGCGGTCGCGATGAAGCGCTTGCGCGCCTGGTCGAGCTCGGCTAGCTGGCGGCGCATCTCCTCGAGCGAGCTGCCGAGTCCGCCGAACTCGCTTCGCGCCTCGGTCGGGAACGGTGTCGCGAGGTCGCCGGCTGCCGCCCGCCCCGCCGCCGAGGAGAGCCGCGCGATGCGTCGTTCGAGCTGCCACGAGAACAGCAACCCGGCGGCCAGGGCGATCAGCAGCCCGATCGCCGCGCCGGCCGCCAGCCGCCTGCCTAGCCAACCGCCGGCGTCGTCATCGCCGATCGGCCGGCTGACGACGAGGACAGCCTCGACGTCGCCGCCGGCGGGCGCGATCAGCGGGATCGCGACTTGGCCGATGTGTCCGCCGCGCCCCGGCTCGACCGCGCTCGCGCGGCGCCGCTCGCCGGCCGCGGTCAGCGCCGCCGGGAACTGCATGCGGGCGCCGTCGGGCGCAGCCGAGTCGGCCTTGATGAACGTCTGCCGCGCCGACGGCGTCTCGGCCACGCCGGCGACTGTGACCCTCGCCGTGACGGCTCGCGCATCGCGGCGGACGAGCCGCTGCAGCTGGGCGGCCGGGGCACCGGATGCGACCGCGCGGCCGATCTCCGGCGCGAGCGGCAAAGCGTCGCGTTCGATCTCCTCGAGCTGCCGGTCGCGGATCGCGCCAGGCGCACCCGGGATCGTCAGCGCGGCGACCGTGGCAGACGCGGCCGCTACCGCGAGGACGACGACGGCGATCAGCTGCGTCCGGAGCCCGCGCACGCGTCAGTCGCTCGCAGGCTGCTCGTCCCGGAACCGATAGCCGGCACCGCGGACCGTGAACAGGTACTCGGGGTCCTTGGCGTCTCGCTCGAGCTTCTCGCGCAGGTGCCTGATGTGGACGTCGATCGTGCGCGGGTCGCGATAGGCCGAATCGCCCCAGATCCCGGTCAGCAGCTGCTCCCGTGAGAAGACGATCCCAGGCGTCCGCGCGAGCGCCCGCAGGATCTCGAACTCGACGAAGGTCAGCGTGACGGCCTTGCCGCGGATGCGGACTGCGCGCTTGCGGGGGTCGATCGTCAGCTCGTGCGAGGAGATCGTCTCTAGCTCCGGGCCGTCGGCCGTCGGCGGCGGCATCGCGGCGCGCCGGAGGGCTGCCCGGACCCGGCTGCGGAACTCGCGCAGCGAGAACGGCTTCGTGATGTAGTCGTCGGCGCCGATCTCGAGCCCGATCACCCGGTCGGCCTCCTCGGCCTTCGCGGTCAGCATGATGATCGGCACCGTCGTCCGCGCACGGATCCGGCGGCAGACTTCGAGCCCGTCGAGGCGGGGCATCATCACGTCGAGCACGACGAGGTCGAAGTGCTGCTCGGCGAAGCGGTCGAGCGCCTCGCGTCCGTCGGACACCGCGACCACCTCGTAGCCGTCCTTCTCGAGCGGGTAGGCCAGCAGGGTCTGGATCGAATCCTCGTCGTCGGCCAGCAGGATCCGAACGGGAGCAACGCGCTCGTTCATCGTGTCCGGTTGACTGTAAGGCCGATGCTCGACCCGCGTCTCTACCGCGCCGCGTTCCTGCCCGCCGTGCTCGTGCTGCTGGTCGTCGCCTTCTCGCTCGGCACGCGACCCCGGCCGATCGGCACCACGCTCGCGGCCGACACCTTCTCGGGCGCGCAGGCGCTGGCACAGCTCGACCGGCTCGCAGCGCAGTACCCCGATCGCCGGGCCGGGTCGGCCGGTGACCGCGCGCTCGCCTCCGAGATCGCGCGCCAGCTGCGCCGGGTCGTCCCCGGCACCGTCGAGGAGGACGTGTTCGACGCATCCACGATCGACGGCGGCCGGGAGCTGGTCAACGTCGTGGCGTCGAGGCCGGGCGCGCCCGGCCCGGCGATCGTCGTCGTCGCGCACCGTGATGCTGCGGGAACCGGCGCCCGTGCCGAGCTCTCCGGCACCGCGGCACTGCTCGAGCTCGCTCGGATCGCCGGTGCCGGGAGGCTTCAGCGGACGATCACCTTCATCTCGACGAGCGGCGGCAGCGGCGGCTTCGCGGGCGCGGTCCGCGCCGCCGAGAGCCTCGAGCGGCCGGTGGACGCGGTCATCGTCCTCGGCGCCGTCGGCGCGACCGCCAGCTACAAGCCGATCGTCTCGGGTGCCTCCAACGGCGCGGCGCAGGCGCCGCTGCAGCTCGCCCGTACCGTTCGACAGGCCGTCGCGGCCGAGACGGGGCTCGCACTCGGCGCGCCACGGGCGTTCATCCAGGGGATGAGGATGGCCGCCCCGGCAACCACCGGCGAGCAAGGGCCGTTCCTGCGGGCCGGCTTCCCCGCCGTGCTCGTCTCCTCGACCGGTGAGCGCACGCCGGGCGCCCAGGCTGGCGTCTCCGCCCAGCGCATCGAGGGGATCGGACGCGGGGTGCTGCGCGCGCTCTACGCGCTCGACAACGGGCCCGACATCTCCGAGGCCGGGCCGACCCAGGCGCTCGTGGTCCGCGGCAAGGTCCTGCCCGGCTGGGCCGTGCGGGTGCTCGTCCTCGCGTTCCTGCTGCCGGCCCTGGTGGTCGCCGTTGACGCGATCGCGCGGCTGCGCCGCCGCCGCGAAGCCGTCGGTCGGTGGGCCGTCTGGGCGCTGTCGGCGGCGCTGCCGGCGGCCTGTGTCTGCGTCGCCGCCGTGATAGTCGCCAAGACCGGCCTGATCACCGGAGTGCCGGCGCCGGTTCCCGCGACGTCGTTGACGATGACCGCCGGCGCGGCCGCCGCCGCGGTCGTGCTCGTGATCGTGGCAGCGCTCGCCTGGATCCTGCTGAGGCCGGCGCTGCTCGGAGCCGCCGGCCTCACGCGAGCCGACCGCCCCGACCCGCCCGGGGCGGGCGTCGCCACCGGAGCCGTGATCCCGTTCGCCGCGCTCGCGCTCTGGTTCGCGAACCCGTTCGCGGCAGGCGCGATGGTGCCGGCCGCGCACCTCTGGCTCTGGGCGACGGCGCCCGAGACTCGAATCACCCGTGGTCCGGCGGCTGCGCTGCTCGCGGCGGGGGCGGCGCTGCCGCTGCTCGTCGCCGTCCTGCTCTCGCGGATCCTCGGCCTCTCGCCGGGCGAGGCGCCCTGGTTCGGCGTGTTGCTCGTCGCCGGTGGGCACACACCATGGTGGTCGTGGCTCCTGTGGTCGGCCTTCACCGGTGCGGCGATCAGCGCCATGCTGTTGTTGGTCAGGCGCTCGCCGGTTCCGGGCGCTCCCGAGGAGATCACGGTCCGGGGCCCCGAGACGTACGCGGGCCCCGGCTCGCTCGGTGGCACGCCGTCCGCGTTGCGGCGATGACCGCACGGCGAGCCGGTGCCGCCCTGGTCGTCGCGGGAACGGTGCTGCTCGCGTGGGTGGCGGTCACGGCGCTTTGGCGCGAGCCGTTCGGCGCGCTGCGCGCGGAGCGAGCGCAGCAGAGCGCGCGCGCCGAGCTCGACGCGCTGGTCGCAGCGACCCGTCGTGAGACGCGTGCCGTGGCACAGCCTCTGCGGATGTCGGCGGGCGCAGCGGCGCTGCGCGCCGGGCTCGGCGACGGTGACGCCGCCGGCGAGCTGCAGATCTCGAGGATCGGCCTTCGCGCCGTTCTGGTCGCGGGCTCGTCGCCAGCGGCGTTGCGCCGCGGCCCCGGGATCTACGCCGGCTCGCCGTTTCCCGGCGAGGGCGGCACGGTCGCGATCGCCGGGCACCGGACGACGCACGGCGCGCCCTTTCGCCACATCGACCGGCTGCGCGCGGGCGACCCGATCACGTTGCGGATGCCCTACGGCCTAGTTCGCTACCGAGTGCGGCGTATCGAGGTCGTCAGCCCGGGCACGGTGTCGGCGCTACGCCGCGTGCGAACCGGTGAGCGCCTCGTCCTGTCGGCCTGCCACCCGCTCTTCAGCGCCGACGAGCGGCTGCTCGTGATCGCGCGGCGGACAGCCGTCCAGAATTGACCGGTGTCGCTATCGGGAGCCCTGCCGGCACTCGATACACCGGAAAGATGAAAGGCTGGGTCGTCGAGACGGAGCGGAGTGGTGACGACGTGATCGTCGAGCTCTCCGACCGCGTGCGGCACGACGCGTACTGCGTCGATCCGCAGGACGTGGCAGTGGCGGTGCTGCGCGATGTCGCCGACAGCTGGGAAGCCTTCACGCAAGGCCGTGCTCATGGCCGGCAATCGGCCGAGCACCTGGCTCGGCGTCACGCCAGGTGATCGGCTCATCGCCTCTGGGGGCGACCGAGCCGATCACCGTGACGCCGAGCCGGGCGGCCTCCGCGCGCGCGACCTCCGGCGGCAGACAGGCCAACAGCTCGTAGTCCTCGCCACCGGTCGCCGCGAGGATCGCCGCGTCCTCTCCCAGCTGCCCGGCGACCGCCGCGACGCCCTCGCCGAGCGGCAGCGCTCCCAGCTCGAGCTCCAGCGTCACGCTTGACCGCTCGGCGACGTGCCCGGCATCGGTCGCGACCCCGTCGGAGAGATCGATCATCGCGGTCGCGCCCGCGTCACGGAGCGCCGCTCCCGCGGCGAGCCGCGGCTCCGGACGGGTGTAGCGGTCGATCAGATTCGGCGGCCCGCTCGCCCGGCCGTCGAGCAGCGCAAGCCCCGCCGTCCCGCCGCCGAGCTCGCCGGTCACGACGACGACGTCGCCGGTCCGCGCGCCGTCACGGCCGACGAGCTGCTCAGGCGAACCGGCCCAGCCGGTCACCGTCACCGACACGACAAGAGCCGGGCCGCCCGACAGGTCACCGCCCGCGATCGTCGCCCCGGTCCGCGCGGCAAGCGCCTCCATCCCGCCGGCGAGGGCGAGCACGCGCTCGGAGCCGAAGCCCGGGGGCACCACGATCGCGACGTAGACCTCGCCGGGCTCCGCCCCCATCGCGGCGAGGTCGCTGAGCGCGCCGGCGAGCGCGCGATGGCCGATCGCCTCGTCGCTCATCAGCGGATGACCGGCCCGGAAATGGACGCCGTCGACCATCACGTCGACGCTGACCGCCTGCGCCCCGGAAGCGCGGACGACGGCGCAGTCGTCGCCGGACCAGCGCACGACCCGGCCCGACCGGTTCTCCAGGCGGGCCTGGAGCGCGGCGATCAGGCTCAGCTCGCCCACGCCGGTCAGCCCGTCGGAGCTGCGGCGCCGCCGCCCGGCCCGGCCGGCACCGGCTTCGACGGCTTCGGCGCGCTCGGCGAGACCGAAGGTTGCTTCGGCTTGCCGTTGTACTGATCGCTCGGGAAGTTCTTGTCACCCGGCTTCTTCGGCGTCGTCTCGGTGGTGGTCGCCGTTTCGTCGGTCGTCGTCTCGCCCTCGTAGTCCTTGCCGGACTTGGTGTAGGTGCCGAAGAACGGCTGCGAGACGAACGGCTCCTTCGGTGCGGCGAAGTCGCCGCAGTACGAGCCCTTCGCGGTCTTCATGTACTCGCCCCAGATCGGCGCAGCCGTCGTGCCTCCGGCGGACCCGCCGCCGAGCGTGCGGCGGTCGAGCGCGTGCCCGACCCAGACCGACGTCGCCAGGCGCGGGGTGTAGCCGACGAACCAGGCGTCGGTGAAGTCGTCGACGGTGCCGGTCTTGCCGGCCGCCGGGCATCCGATCTGGGCGCGCGTGCCGGTGCCGCCGGTCATGTTCTGGGCGAGGATCTTGGTGACCTCGCTGGTGACACCGTCCGAGAACGCCTTGCGCCGGCGCGCCTTGACAGCCTCGCAGCGGTAGCTGTTGGCGCCCTTCGGGAAGCAGACCCGCCGAACCGCGGTGACCTTGTTGCGCCAGCCGCCGGAGGCGATCGTGGCGTAGGCGTTAGCCATCATCAGCGGTGAGACGCCGCTCTCGATCGCGCCGAGGCCCTCCGAGGGGTAGTTCTTCATCTTCGACTTCGGGATCCCCATCTTGCGCGCCGCCAGCGACACCGCCGGTGGGCCGATGTCGAGGTCGAGCTGCTGGTAGATCGAGTTGTCGGAGGTCAGCGTCGCCTTGACGAGGTTGGCGCGGCCGATGTAGGTGCCCGAGTACGTGCTGACGTCGATCGGGCCGTACTTCGGGTCGTTGAACTTCAGCGGCCGCGAGACGTAGCTCGTCGTCTTCGGGTCGATGCCGCGGTCGACGGCCGCCATCAGCACCATCACCTTGAAGGTCGAGCCGGCCGCGTAGCCGCCCTGCGATGCGAGGTCGAACTGGAACTCGCCGTAGCGCGCCGAGGAGGCGAGCGCTTTGAGGTGTCCGTTGCGCGGGTCGACCGACGCGATCGCCGACGAGCGGTCCATCCCGCCGACCGCGTTGTCGATCGCGGTGCGCGCCGCCCGCTGCATCTTCAGGTCGAGCGTCGTGTAGATCTTGAGTCCGCCGGCACGGACGCGGTCCTCGCCGTAGTCGCGCACCAGCTGGCGGCGCACGTAGTCGAAGAAGTAGCTCTCGCGGCGCTTGCGGTAGTAGCTGCCGAGGTTGATCCCGAGCGGCTGGGCCTGCGCCGTCCGCGCCGCCTGGTCGGAGATGTAGCCCTCCTTCGCCATCCGCCGCAGCACGTCGTCGCGGCGCGCCTTCGCCCGCTCAGGGTCGCGGATCGGCGAGTACTGCGACGGGGCCTGCGGCAGCCCGGCGAGCAGTGCCGCCTCGTGCAGCTTGAGGTCACTCGCGCTCTTGCGGAAGTAGACGCGCGCGGCGGCCTGGACGCCGATCGCCTCCTGGCCGCCGACGGTTCCGAACGGCGCGTTGTTGATGTACGAGTTGAGGATCCAGTCCTTGCCCTTGCGCCCAGAATGCGCCTCCTCGAGCTCCTGGGCGAGCCGCGCCTCGCGGATCTTGCGCTTGACGCCGGCGAGGCCGCTGCGGGTCGCGTCCTGCGTGTAGAGGTTGCGGATCAGCTGCATCGACAGCGTCGAGGCGCCCTGGGTGCCGGAGTCCGAGGTGACGTTCTTGATCGCCGCGCGGAGGATGCCCTCGGGGTCGACGCCGCCGTGCTCGTAGAAGCGGCGGTCCTCGACCGCGACGACCGCCTGGCGCATGATCTCCGGGATCTTCGCTCCGGGGATCGGCGTGCGCAGGACGTCGGAGGTGATGAAGCCGAGCCGCTCGCCGTTCGCGGCGAAGACCTCGGACGCGGCGCCCTGGTCCTTGGCCTTCAGGTCGCGGAGCTGCGGGCCGCTGTCGGCGACCGAGACGACCCAGCCGGCGGCCGCGGCCGCGCCGAGGATCGCGAACAGGCCGAGCACGCCGAGCCCGACGACAAGTGCGCGCACGGCGCCGCCGTTGCGTTTGTTGCGTCGCTGGCGGGAGAGGCGGGACATCGGCGGGGTTCTCGGCGGACAGGCACCGGCGGCAGCTCTGACTGCCGCGTCGAGGCGTTCTGAGACCGGGATTCTACTCCCGGCGCGCCGTTCCTCCGGCCGTTCTCACGATGCTCAGAGGGCTAGCGAATGCCTGCGGCACGGAGCGCGGCGAGACCCTCGCGCCGCAGCTCGCCCTCGCGGCGCAGGCGCTCGGACGGTGTCACCGGCGCGCCGGCGAGCAGCAGCTCGATCCCGTCGGCGGTCATCGCCGAGATCCGCGCCGTGGTACCCGAGCTGCCGAGCGCCGCGAGCGCCGCCTCGGTGTCGGCTCCGGTGTCGATCCAGATCGTCGCCTCGGGCGTTACCGACGGGCTGCGGAGGGTGTCGTTGCGGACGATCGCGGTCACGAGGCGCTCGTTCGGGATCACGACGCGCGAGTCGCTCCCGGTACGCAGCGCCGTGTAGACGAGCCCAACCTCCTCGACCGTGCCTGCGAAGTCCTCGACGGCGACCACATCGCCGACGCGGACCGGCTGCGCCGCGGCGATCAGCAGTCCGGCGATCGCGTTCGCGAGCGTCTGCCGGGCCGCGAAGCCGACGACCGCCGCCGTGATCGCGCTCGAGGCGAGGATCGTCGTGCCGAGCTTGTCGAGCGCGCCGAACTGCGACAGCGCGATCGCGATCGCGACCGCGACGATCAGCGCCTCGACGAGCCGGCGGGCGAAGGCGAGCCGCGTCGTCGTCGCCCGTGAGAACTCGCTGCCTCCGGTCATCCGGGCCGTCAACGTCCGCGACCAGCGGCGCAGGATCCGGTCGAGCAGCGCGACGAGGACGAGCGCCGCGACGATGACGCCGACCGCCGTGATGAGGTCTTCGCGACCATCGATGAAGGACGCGGCGAGCACCAGCGACATCGAGGCGGACGCTACCGCCTGGCGCAGCGCACTCCGCTGGGCGTTGGTCGCGCTCGTCCTCTCGCGGCTCGTCGTCTGGGGCGCAGGACTCGCGGCGCTCGCGATCTGGGGCGTTCACGAGCCGCACGCGACCGGCTTCGATCCCGGCGGCCTGACCCGCCCGTTCGGGCAGATCGGCAACGACCTGGTCGGGCCCGGTGCTCGCTGGGACAGCGTCTGGATCCTGCAGATCGGGTCCGGCGGCTACGAGCCCGACCCGAACCGCGCCGCGTTCTTCCCGCTCTACCCGGGCCTCGTCGCGCTGTTCGGCGGCGGCGTCGTCGCCGGTCTGCTCGTGTCGTGGGCGTGCTTCCTGGGGGCGCTCACGCTCTTCCACCGGCTCGCCGTTAGGGAGGTCGGCGCGGCCGCGGCGCCGTGGGCGACTATGGCACTCGCGCTGTTCCCGGGGGCGCACTGGTTCAGCGCCGTCTACACGGAGTCGCTGTTCCTGCTGCTTTCGGTCGGCGCGGTGCTCGCCGCGCGTGAGGATCGCTGGCTGCTCGCCGGCGCCTGTGCCGCGCTCGGCGCGGCGACGCGCAGCGCCGGCGTCCTGCTCGTGGTTCCGCTCGCGTTGCTCTGGTGGGACGCGTATCGCGCCGGCCTCCGCCCGCCGCTGCACGGGGCGGTCGCGGCCGGCGCGGGACCGCTGCTCGGGCTCGCCGGGGTCTGCCTCACGTTCGCCCTGATCGGGCCCGGCTGGAGCGCCCCGTTCGAGGCGCAGGAAACCTGGAACCGCACGTTCCGCGGTCCGGCCGCCGGGCTCTGGGACGGCACGGCGGCAGCGTGGGACGGAGTTCGCCAGCTGATTCACGGCAGGCCGCCGCCGCTCTACTTCACAGAGGCGGCCGGTGACCCACTTGCGATCGCGAGGCACAACGTCCTGCTGTGGCTGACGCTCGCGCTGGCGGTCGCGCTGCTGATCGGCGTGTGGAGAAGGTTGAGCGCGGCGCACGCCGCCTACGCGACCGCCGCCCTGCTCTTGCCGCTCTCCTACCCGGTCGCGCCGCAGCCGCTGATGTCGATGCCGCGCTTCGCCGCCGTCCTGTACCCGCTGTTCCTCGTCGCGGGCCTGGGGCTGGCGCGGATGCCGCGAGCGGCGGCGGTCTCGGTGCTCGCCGCGTCCGCCGGAGGTCTGGCCGCGGTGAGCGCCATCTTCACATGCTGGCGATGGGTCGCTTGAGCTCTATCGTCCCTGCGCAGATGTCGTTCCTGCCGCCCGAACCGCCGTCCTCGGTGCCGCCGCCGACTCTGGGGGAGCCGTCCGGACCGTCCTCGCCGCCACCCGGGGTACCACCTGCGGCGTCCGCGACATCGGCGCCGGGCTGGAAGCCGTGGGTCGGGTTCGTCGCCGTGGTCGTCGGCTTCGGCGGCGCGGGAGTCCTCGGCGCGATCTGGCTGATAGCGACGGTCGGGATCGACGACGGTGAGATCGGCGACCCCAGCGCGGTCGGCGGGATCGGGGCGCTGGTGCTCCAGAATCTTTCGATCATCGCCGCGACGGTCGGGCTCGCGGCGATCTTCTCGCGGCCCCGTGCCTGGCACTTCGGCTGGCGGCCGGTGCAGCGCGTCTGGCAAGCGCTCGGCTGGTCGGCGCTGCTCTACGTCTCGTTCGTCCTCGTGTCGGCGGTCTGGCTCTTCGCGATTGGCCAGACTGACGAGGAGCAGACGCTCGCCAAGGACCTCGGGGCCGACGAGTCGACACTCGCCGCGATCATCATCGCGCTGCTCGTGGCGTACGGGGCGCCGGTCGTCGAGGAACTCCTGTTCCGCGGATTCATGTTCGGCTCGCTCCGAGGGCGCCTGAGTGTCATCCCCGCGGCGATCATCACCGGCATCGTCTTCGGTCTTGCGCACGTCGCCGGGTCGCCGATCGCGTTCATCCTGCCGCTCGCTCTGTTCGGGTTCGGCCTCTGCCTGCTCTACCACCAGACCGGCTCGCTGTATCCGTCGATGGCCGTTCACGCGGTCAACAACTCGGTCGCGATCACGAGCGCTCTGAAGTGGGACTGGTACTGGGCGCCGGTTCTGATTGCGACGTCGCTGACGATGCTGGCCCTGACCGCGCTCGTGGTTTCCAGGCTCTCCGGGCCGGTGCCTGCAGACGCTCCCTGCCCGTGACCCACCTGGATATGGTCCGGCAATGCGCCCTCTGTTGATCGCTGCTCTGGCTCTCGCCTCGTCCGCCCCAGCCGCGTCGGCGCAGGATCCGGCCACGCCGCCTGCCACGACGACGCCGGAACAGACGCAGCCGGTGGCGCCCGCGAAGGCGACGCTGCGGATCGCGCTCGAACGGGTCAACGGCAAGGACCGGGCCGTGATCAGCGGCTCGCGGGTGCGGGTGCGCGGAGCGGTCAGTCGCTACGTGCCGGGGCAGACTGTCACCGTCCGCTGGTACCGGGCCGGCCGCAAGCTCGGGTCGCGCAAGGTCGCGATCCAGCGTGCCGGCTCGAGCCCGGCCGGCACCTTCGTCACCGGCTTCCTCGCGGCCGGTGACGGCCGGATCACCGTCCGCGCGAGCCACAGGCGCACGGCGGAGCTCGACACGATCGTCTCCGGCTCGGCGGGAGTGCGGGTGCTGGCCCGCAGGGCCGCAGCTGGCGACAGGGGGATCGTCGTCCGCCTGCTCCAGCGGCAGCTTCGCCAGCGTGGCTACGTCGTCGGCACGGCCGGGTACATGGACGCCCGCACGATCCGCGCGGTCGGCGCCTTCCGCAAGCTCGCCGGGATGCGCCGCACGCAGGAGGCCGACGGGGCCGTCTTCGGCCGGCTCGCCGCCGGAGCCGGATACTTCAAGGTTCGCTACCCCGGCCACGGCAAGCACGTCGAGGCCGATCTCACGCACCAGGTGCTCGCCCTGATCCGCGGGCGCAAGGTCGAGCGCATCTACCCGATCTCCTCGGGTGCCCCGGTCACGCCGACGATCCTCGGCAGCTTCCGCGTCTACTCGAAGACGCCCGGCACGAACCAGAAGGGGATGGTCTTCTCGAGCTACTTCATCCGCGGATACGCGATTCACGGCTACGCGTCGGTCCCGCCCTACCCGGCGAGCCACGGCTGCCTGCGCGTGCCGGTTCCCGACGCGGTGCCGATCTACAACTGGCTGTCGTACGGCGATGGTGTGGACACGTACTACAGGTAGGCCCTGTTCGGGTTCTGGTGGACGATCGGGTTCGACCGTCAGGTGGAACGATCGGGGTAGACGTCGGCGATCGTCGCGCAGGCGCGGTAGGGGGCGCCACCGCTTGCCGCGCTGATGCGGTCCGCGCCGCCTTCGAGCCGGTCGAGGACGGAGATCACGCCGACGATCTCGTGGCCGGCTTCCAGCACAGCCTCGATCGCGGCGACCGTGGAGCCGCCGGTCGTGACGACGTCCTCGACGATCACGCAGCGCGTGCCCGGCTCGAGCAGCGGCCCCTCGACCCGGCGCTGGAGGCCGTGCTGCTTGGCCTCCTTGCGGACGAAGAACGCGTCTCCCGTGAAGCCGCCGGCGAGCGCGGCGCAGGCGACCGGGTCGGCGCCCATCGTCATCCCGCCAACGGCCTCTGCGTTCCAGGCCGTCGCCTGCGCGGCGACCAATTCGCCGAGCGCGAGGAATCCCCGCGGCTTGAGGATCGCGCGCTTCGCGTCGACGTAGTACGACGCGGTCTTGCCGCTCGTGAGCGTCACTTCGCCGATCACCAGCGCGTGTGTCCGTAGTTCGTCGATCAGCGTCGATTCGGCCGTCACGCGTGCGAGTCTACGTGTGTGCTCGCGCTCGCCAAGACACTGCACTACGCGTCGATCGTGCTGACGCTGATCATCCTCGCGAGCTGGGCGATATTCGCGTCGGATGAGATCGGCAGCGCCTCGGAGACGCAGAGCTCGGCGATCTCGGACGAGAACGGCGAGCTGCAGGAGCAGCCGGCCAAGGACGACCGCGGCGCCGTGCGCAAGGCGATCGACGACGCCGCCGAGACCCTGACCTCGCCGTTCGACTCGATCGTCAACGACGACGCCAACGCCTGGGCCCGCCGGACCGTCCCCGCCGCGCTCGGCCTGCTGCTGTGGGGGCTCGGGCCGGCTGTGTTGTCGCGGTGGTTGGTTACGAGGCAGTGACGCTCCCGCCAGGACAGGATCGGGCAATGCCCGATCCTGTCCTGGCGGGGGCCGTTACATTCAGGCCACCGAAGCGCGAAGCGGTTCGGTGAACGCTTCTTGTAGCGAAGCACTGCCCCGATAGCTCAGCTGGATAGAGCGTCCCCCTCCTAAGGGGAAGGCCGCTGGTTCGAATCCAGCTCGGGGCGTCGGGGGAACTTCAGATAGTCCCCAGAAAAACTTCAGTATCGGAATCCCCTTTGCCTGCAAGGGATTCCGAGCCGCGTCCCGACATCTGTGAGCTATCGCTCACTGGGAGTCCCCGATTCTTCCACGATTTGCAGGAAGAACTTCAGGAACTCGTGCGGCTCAGAGACAGGGTGACGCACGGCGACGCGAGGGTCAAGATGCCGTCGTCGAGCCCATCGAACACGTAGGTACCGGAGAACGCCGTGTGCCCGGCGCACGGCCGGGCACACGGTCTCTGTGGCAAGCCCGCTAGACGGGACTAGGCCGCGAGTTCGTTCGGCGGGGTGAGATCGTCGAGAGGGACCGCGTAGACCCCGGCGAGAATCGCCTCCTCGTACACCCTCGCGAGGGTGCCTTCGAGCTCCAACAGTTTCAGGAGCGAGAAGCGCAGCGCCTTGAACTTGATGAAGACATGCGCCTGATGGGCGGAGTTGAGCCAGCGCGGCGCCATCGGACCGCTCTGCGTCAACGCCGGACTTCTTCATCGCGTTCCACGCGGACTCGACGGTGTTGTGCGCCGCCATGAGTTCGCAACGGAGCGCGTGCCGCTTCTCATGCACCGGGTGGTGCGGGATGGGAAGCGCCCAGCGCCAGTCAACCTCCTCCGAGATCGAGTACGGAACCTGAAGCCCGCACCGCTCGCACTCGTAACAGACACGCTGCTTGACCTTCTTGAAGCGCTTGAGGGCGGCTGCGTCCTCGCCTGGCTTGAGTCCCATCTTGCGGCGCTTCTCTGGAGGCCAGAAGCCTTCGGACTTGTGGAGCTTCATCCACGACTTCTTGCCCTCACCCGAGCACCCGCAGACCGGGACCCCCTTCTCGAACCCCCGCTCCTTGAGATGAGCAGGCATCTTGTCCGCGTGGTACTTACGGGCAACGAGCGTGATGCCGTAGCGCTGCTGGAGATCCCGATAGATCGAAGCATCCCGGTCAAAGGCGGCGTCGCCGACCAGGTAGTTGATCGCGAGGTCGTCCCAGAGCTCGTACACGCGATCGATCAGCGGCATCGCTGCGGAGGTCTCGTACTGGTTCGCCGGGTAGACCTTGACGGCGATCGGGATGTTGCAGCTCTGGAGGTTCAGCGACACTGCCAGGTAGCCACGCAGCGCATCGTTTTCGCCTCGGCTGCTGAAGCCGGTCCCGCGCCCCTTGTCGATGTGCTCCTCGTCCTCATCGCTGAAGCTCTGCCGCTGCTCGGCACTAGCGCGGATGCGAGTTCCGTCGATGGAGACGGCGAGGTCGAAGTCCTCACCCGCATAGGTCGCGAACCGCTTCGCGACCTCAACGAGCGCTCGGTCGATGAAGTCCTCGCTGATGAGGTCGCAAAGCCCCGGTCGGCGCAAGCCATCAGAGCGCCGCTCCCCTCCGATCGCATTGCAGGCGGTGTTGAAAGCGACGAAATCCTGCGCCCCTGGCCCGTAGGTGTAGGGGATCGTCTTGTCAGCCTTCTTCATGTCCGAGTGGCACCGCGTGAGCGTCTGGTACTCCCCGGACCACAGCATCATCTCCAGGAGAGCAATGGCCATGTTGTGCTCCGTCGGGCGACCGAGCTTGGGACCCGACCGGAGCATCGCGGTCAACGTCCGCCCGATGTCGCTTTCCCGGAGGGCCTTGATCTTCACGAAGTCCGGGTACTCGGAGGCCTTGGAGGTTGGTAGCCGGTACCCGGTGTCCTTGCCGGACTTGGAACGCGACCAGTTCTTCCGACGCTCGAACTCTCTCTTGGCGTAGAGGAGGGACTCGGCCTCTGTCTTGCCCTCCCGCCGCGCTTCTTCGACGAGGGCGTTCCAAAGCGTGACTGCGCGATGGTTGCGAGGCCGCTGCCCCGGACTGGGGAGCGAGGGCTTGACGATGTTGCCCTTGCCTCGGGTGCTGCTGTTGTTGCTGCGTGGCTTGCTCATTGGCTCTTCCTTGAAGTAGCGCCGCAGCGCGGTGGCGAGGCGGGAGAGGAAGGCAATGGAGGTCGCGCGGATCGCGCGACCGAAGCGGTCGGGGGTGCCTGCTTCTGAAGTCGGAGGAGGGAAGGCGGTGGGCCTATCCGTCGTGTTCCATTGTCCTTGCATCTGTGCGTCCTGTTCACCGAGTTGCGGCTGGTGGTTTCTGATCCCTGGCCATCCAGGCCACGAATCGCTACGCACCATCATCCGGACGAACACGGACGAGGCTTGCCGAAAACGCCTTGATCTGTCGTCGGAGCGTCCTCTAGCGACGCAAAATCCCTGCAAATGGCCATAATCGACGGATGTCGTACCAGGCCACCTAAGTTGAAAGGCACGGCCGAAATGCTGGCCGACCCGCTTGCTAGCGTCGATCTGTGGCCCTCTCCTTGACCGGCCTTCAGGCAGTTGTGGCGGTCGCCGAGACCGGGAGCTACACGCTCGCCGCTCGCCGCCTGGGCCGCACACAAGGGACGGTGAGCCGCGCGGTTGATGGCGTCGAGGCCGAGCTGGGTGGCGTCAAGCTCTTCGAACGCAACCAGGCGGGCACGCAGATCACGGACGAGGGCAGGCGGCTCGTCGAACAGGTGCGCCCGGCGCTTGAGGCGATCGACGGCGCGGTTGCCTCATTGATGCGGTGAACGCCTCGGCGTTCTTCGGGCACACTGCTTGTAGGTCGGGCTTCTAGCCGTAGGCCAGCCCCGGCCTCCCTTGCCTCCGCCGGCCGCGCCCTGTGGCGCGGCGTCCTCAGTCCCTAGGAGGGATCAGTGGCTGAAGCTACGCCCGTTGGCGTGCATCTGACCCCTGGGTCGGTGCGCAACATCTCAAACGGTCACAGCGACTCGGGGTCTTCCGCGACCCGCCGACGCCTGAGCAGGTCGTCGGCAACGCGGTTCACGCGACGCTCGCCTGGCTCTACCGCCAGCCGGTCGCGGGCCGGTCGCTTGAGGTCGCCCAAGGCGCGCTCGGGTTCTTCTTCGCGCTCGAAGCCCGGTGCTGCGAGTGGTCGAGCGAGACCCAGGGCGCGGGCCTGGCGGCTTGAGGGCCGCCGGATGTTGGCGGCATATCTGACGCCCGAGCGCCTTCAGGTCGAGCCGCTCGCGATCGAGTGCCAGCTGCGCTGCGTGCTGCCGAGCGGCGCGACGCTGAGCGGCCGGGCCGACCGAATCGATCAGGTCGATGGCGGCATCGAGATCGTCGACTACAAGACCGGGCGCCGGACGCTGACCGAGGGCCGGATGCGGACCCTCTCTTCGGTGCAGGTCTATGTCGTGAGCGCCCAGCAGATGTTCGGCCAGCCGGTGAAGGCGATCTCGTTTCACTACCTGCGCGACAACAAGGTCCTGCGCTTGCAGCTCGATGAGCGCGAGGTCGCGCACCTCACGAAGGTGCTCGACAACCTCGCGATCAGCCAGATGCCGACTGTCGATCTCCGCTAACGCGGTGGACGCCACCGAACTGTTATGCGTAGACTGCATATGCAGCTTGCGCAGGACCACTCTCACGGGAGGAGAAGGCGTTGCGTCCAGTTCAGTTCGTGCCTGTCGCCGTTCCGCTTGGCGAAGAAGCAATGCGCGTCGCCGACGCGGCGGAGCCTGTCGAAGATCAGGTGGTGCGCTCGATCGAGCGCCAGCGGGTGCGCCGCAAGGTCCGGGAGCTGCCGCGCTTTGAGGGCAAGGTCCTCGCGCTGCGCTACGGGCTCGGCGGCGACCGGCCGGTGACCGTGCGCGAGTGCGCTGAGTACCTGCGTTGCAGCCCGGCCCTGATTCACAAGACCGAGCACCGCGCGCTGTCAGCTCTGCGGGATCAGTACGACTACGAAGAGGATGCCGCCAAAGTCCTCGATCGCCGCCGGAGCTAGCGCGTCACGCGCTTCGGTTCTTGCGCTGGACGGCGCGCAGCCGGTACGCCTCGGCAACGCGCCGGTCCTTCATCAGCTCAGCGGTGAGATGCTCGACCTCGGGGGCGAGCAGGTCCTGGGCGGACTTCAGCTCGCGCACGTAGACGGCGGCCTGGAGCACGTCGTGCTGCTCCTGGGTGACGCGGATGTTGACCTGAATCCTGGTCATCTCTAGAATCTAGCTTCTAGCGAGTAGAACGTAGCATGACGCGCAGCAGCGAACAAGCAGCCACCGCATTGGCGTCCACTCGCCCCCGAGTCTCGTCGGTCGGGCGGCCGGGCAATACTCCGCCCGTGGGCTACGCAACCTCAGAAGCGCAGCATTCGCAGATTCGCTCTCGCGAGCGCGTTCGAGACCTCGCCGAGGTCTACACCCACAAGCGCGAAGTCGACGCGATGCTCGATTTGGTCGCCGATCAGTTCCCCAGTGCGGCGAATCCCGGCAACACCGACAAGAAGTTCCTGGAGCCAGCGTGCGGGCACGGCAACTTCCTTGAGGAGATCCTGCGGCGGAAGCTCCGCGTTTGTGACTACTCGCCGCTACGGCAGAGGCGAGCGCTACGAGCACCGGATCCTCAGGGCTCTAGCGTCGATCTACGCGATCGACATCTGCGACCACAACGTCCGCGAGTCCCGCGATCGGCTCAGGTGGGTGATCCACTCCCACGTCGACGACGACCTCAACACGCAGAACGTCAGCGACGGGTTCTCAACTGCGGCCGAGGTCATCCTCCACACGAACATCATCTGCGCCGACGCGCTCGCCGACGCCGAGACGATCCAGTTCGTCGATTACGCAGCGAGCCGGGGCGGGCGGTTCCGTCGCAGCTGGTCGTACATGGCGGGAGATCAGGACGAGAGCCTCTTCAGCCTGCTCCCGCCCCGCCAGGACGATGAGGCGGTCCACTACTCGGAGCTGATCGAGTACCCGGACCCTAAGCGTGCCGGAGTGGACCGATGACCGTGGCGCCCCAACATGTTCCGGACATCCTCGACTGCCTCGCCCAGCTGTCGAATGATGAGGTCCCGACGCCTCCCGTCTTGGCCCGAGCGATGCTCGACCTGTTGCCAGCGAGCGTTTGGTCTGAGCCCTACTACAAGTGGCTCGACCCTGGATGCAAGAGCGGTGTGTTCTTGCGCGAAGCGGCTGTCAGGCTGCTGGAGGGGCTCTCCGATTGGGAGCCGGATTTCGGGAAGCGCCGCGAGCACATCTTCCGTCAGATGCTGCACGGCGCCCCGATCACCGCGATGACGGGGCACATCTCCCGCAGAACCGTGTATTGCTCGCGCGACGCTTCTGGGAAGCACTCGGTGGTGCGGTTCGACACCGAAGGCGGGAATCTGCCGTTTGTCCCGGCCGAGCACGAGTTCAAGAACGAGAGGTGCCAGATCTGCGGCGCCCCTGCGGAACTCGAACGTGGTTCGACACCGAGAGAACTACGCCTACTCGTTCATTCACCGCACCTACCCGACGCCGGAGATGGCTGACATGCAGTTCGACGTGATCGTTGGCAACCCCCCCTACCAGATCGACGACGGAGGGCACAACGCGAGCGCAACGCCGATCTATCAGCACTTTGTGCGCGCCGCCCTCGACCTTCGTCCTCGGTACGTCGTGATGATCACGCCGTCGCGCTGGTTCATGGGTGGGAAGGGGCTCGGTGACTTTCGAGACCAGATGCTCGCCGACAAGCACATCAAGCGACTCGTCGACTACCCCAAGCTCTACGACTGCTTCCCTGGCGTGAAGCTGCGCGGCGGGGTGTCTTACTTCCTCTGGGATCGTGACCACAACGGTGCGTGCCAGGTCCAGACGATGTGGGAAGGATCTCCGCTTGGACCGCCCGTAATCCGGGACCTCGACGCCTACGACGTGCTCGTGCGACGAAACGAGGCCGTCTCGATCCTGGAGAAGGTGCGCGCTTATCTGCGTTGAAGGCGAACCCGAAAGGACCCTCAACAACCGGGTGTCTTCCGCCAAGCCTTTCGGTCTCCGGACGTACTTCGTAGGTGCCGAGACCGCCGCTGGCATGGCCCATCCGGTCCTGCTCTACGGCAATCAGAAGCGGTCTTGGATCGAGCGGTCGGACCTGCCCCAGAACGACAGCTGGGTCGATGATTGGAAGGTGTTGATGACGCGCGTTCAGGGGACGAGCGCAGCCGTCGAATCGCAGTTTCTCGGGCGACCCATCGTCGCTGGGCCAGGCAGCGCTTGCACTGAGACCTACCTTGTTGCCGGAAGGTTCGGTTCCCAGGATGAGGCCGAAGCGATACGCCGCCTACCTGAGCAACTCGGTTCGTCCGATTCCTTGTGTCTTTGCGCAAGGCGACTCAGGACGCGGCGCGCGGGGTGTACAGCTTCGTCCCAGAGGTCCCCCTTGATCGCGTCTGGTCCGATTCCGAGCTGTACGAGCGTTACGAGTTACCGATGAAAACGAAGTGGCGTTCATCGAAGCGCAAGTCCGCGAACTGGCCGAAGAAACTGGTCGCCTAGCCCTATAGCCCCGGATGTCCGGCGAGACCGTCGGCTCTGCGCCGGTACCACCGCGCCGAATCTACTGCTACACGGTCAACGGGAAAGACATCCCAGCCCTGGGAGCGGACAGTCGGTGTCGACTTCTGTCTCGGGCGTCGGCCTGATCAAGGTCGGCGAGACCACCAAGGCAACCGCAGAAGCAGCGGATCAAGCAACAGCTCGGCACCGCCTACCCGGACCTCAAGGGCGTCGAAATCCTCCTTGACGAGCGATGCGGCTCGCGCACCGACGGGCTCGTACTTCTCGAGATCACGCTGTCCACAAGGCGCTTGAGGCTGCCGGGATCCGCCGTGCCGGGGGCGAGTGGTTTGAGGCCACGCTCGAAGGAGGTGCGGGGCGGCAATCGCCTCGGTCCGACACGGCACGACCTTCGACTCTGAGCGCACCGAGGACTTCCCGATGCGGCCTGAGCAGGAGGACGCCGTAGCGCTCACGGCCGCCTCCTACGCCAAGCAAGCCACCGCATCGCCGAGCAACAGCGCCGAGGTTCCTCTGGAACGCCAAGATGCGCTTCGGCAAGACCTTCACGACCTACCAGCTCGCCCAAGAGATGGGCTGGAACCGGGTTCTGGTCCTGACCTACAAGCCTGCGGTCCAGGCCTCCTGGCGCGAAGACCTGCTCAGCCACGTCGACTTCGAGGGTTGGCAGTTCGTCGACCGCAGCACGACGCCCGCGAGGAGCGCGACGAGGCCGGCGGACGGTCCTGATCCGCTCGTCTGGTTCGCCTCGTTCCAGGACCTGATCGGCAAGACCGCCGACGGGGAGGTCAAGGCCCACAACGAGGCCATCCACCTCGTCGACTGGGACTGCATCGTTCTCGACGAGTACCACTTCGGCGCGTGGCGCGACGGCGCCCGTGATCTCTACGACCCCACAGACACGAAGCTCGCCGAAGCCGAGGAGCCTGACGAGCAGGTCACCGAGGAGGACATCGGGCTCAACGCCGACCACTACCTCTACCTCTCGGGAACGCCGTTCCGAGCGATCACGAACGGCGAGTTCACCGAGGACCAGATCTTCAACTGGACCTATCCCGACGAGCAGCGCGAAAAAGCCCAATGGGATTCCGCGCGAGGCCAGAACCCGTACATCGACCTCCCGCAGATGAAGATGTACTGCTACGAAATGGGCGCCGGCTGCTCGTAGCTGGGCTGACGACGGCGAGTTCAACGCGCTTCTCGCTCTCTGAGTACTTCAAGGCTCGCAAGGTCGATCCGAAGAGCCGAAGCAACGGAATCGGCGCCTACGTGTTCGAGGACGAGACGCGGGTCTCGGAGTTCCTGGAGATGCTGCGCGGCAAGCTGGCAGACCAGGCGAAGGAGCAGCTCCTTGCCGCATCGAAGAAGGCGCCGTTTCCCTACGAGTCTCCGGACTTCGATCAGGCCGTCCGGCACTCGGTCTGGTTCATGCCCGATGTCGCCTCGTGCTTTGCCATGCGCGACATGCTCTGCAACCACGCGAGCTTCCGGACCTTCGAGATCGTTGTCGCCGCTGGCGCAGGTGCGGGGCAGGGAGCTGCCGCAAAGCCGCCGGTCGACGCTGCGATCGGAGCCGGTGCCAAGGACGGCAAATCGGGCTCGATCACGCTTTCCTGCGGAAAGCTCATGACTGGGGTTACCGTCCCTGAGTGGGGCGCGATCTTCATGCTCCGCTCGCTCAAGTCGCCGGAGACGTACTTCCAGGCCGCATTCCGGGTGCAGTCCCCGTGGCGCAAGAAGGAGGCCGACGGGTCGGTCACCGTGCTCAAGGACACCTGCTTCGTCTTCGAGTTCGATCCCAACCGCGCGCTGAGCCTGGTGGCCGAGTACGGGATGCGGCTTGCGGCCAACGGCGAGACGACGCCGCGCGAGGCGATCGGGCAGCTGCTCGACTACCTGCCCATCTACCAGTTCTCCGGCGGCCAGATGCTCCAGATGGACGCGACCGAGGTCATGGACTGGGCGACCAAGGGAATCGGAGCGACTGCCCTCGCCCAGCGCTGGAACTCGACTCTTCTCGTCGATGTGAACGAGGCCACGCTGTCGGCCCTGCTCGACCACCCCGACCTGCTCGAAGCGCTGGAACAGATCGAGGACTTCCGCAACCTCGCAAACACGGCTCAGAAGGTCGTCACCTCGACAAAGGCGCTCAAGAAGGCCAAACGGGAGCAGGGAGGCGCACTCACCGACGAGCAGAAGCGCGAGCGCAAGGAGACCGCCAAGGAGCGCAAGGAGATCCGCGAGAAGCTCCAGAAGTTCATCGCCAAGATCCCGGTGTTCATGTACGTCACCGACTTCCGCGAAGAAGCGCTCAAGGACGTGATCGAGTCGCTCGACACCGCGCTGTTCGAGCGGACAACCGGGCTGACGATCGACGACTTCCGACTCCTCAGCAGCATCGGGGTCTTCAACCCGCACCACATGAACTCGGCGATCTACCAGTTCCGCCTGTTCGAGTCGGGCAGCCTGCATTACGCAGACGAAGACACCCGGGCGCTCGTGACCAAGGTCGGTCTCTGGGACACGACCGAAGAAGTCGAGAGCTCGACCGAAGCGGCTGTCTAGTCGATCTCGCGCGTTCGCTTTGAGACTCACTAAGACGTGGGCGCGCTTCGGCCGCGCCAAAGAGCATCGCGAGGCATTCGGCCGGATCTGGAACGACTTCCTCACGGGAGGCGATCCGCTCGTCGCGGGTCACGCAATCGTGGAAGCCGCCCAGACGGAGCACGAGCCGTACTTCGCGTCTGTGGCCGTGGACGACGATGGCCACGGAGTGATCTCCGTTGAGCCTGTCGACCTACCAGCCAGAGAGTTGGCTCTCGAACTGGGCGAGATGCTTTACCAGCTGCGGGCGGCCCTCGATTCCCTGGTCTACGAATGCGCGATCGCTTTGAGCGGGCAGGATCCACCGCCAGGGGCAGACCGGCTTGAGTTTCCGATCCACTCGTCGGAGCGGGCGTTCACGAACTCGCCGCAGAAAATCGCCCCTCTCGGTACGCATCACAAGCTCTGGATCTGGCAGATCCAGCCCTTGCGTGACGACTACGAAACGGAGGGGCTAGCGCTGACCTCCGAAGTTCTTCGGACGATCAACGACCTGGCGCGCAAGGACCGGCATCGTGGCCTGAGGGTCGTTGGATCTTGGGCAAGCGAGGCCGCGCCTCTGCTCGACTTGCCGAGCGGATGCAGCATCGAGTGGATGGAAGTCAACGACGGAGGGCTGCTTGAAGCGAACGACATCATCGCCAGATTTCAGCTTCGCGGCTGGTCACCTAGGAGCCCTCCGATACGGGCGAACCCGAACTGCATGATCGACGTGGCCCTTGAGGACCTTCCGCCACCGAGCGACTCGGAAGACACGTTGTTCTGGCGCACAGGGACGTGGCTGGCGGTCGTCAAGCTCTTGATCGAGGGCTTCGAGGAGTCTCTGAATGGCGACCCGAGCGATGTCTAGCATTGCCAGCTCGCGTGCTCCCTCTGCTCGATCGTGACTGACGCACTACCCCGGCTCGACTCCGGTCAGATCAAGCGCCTAGCGGTGTTGCTGGATGGACCGACCGGCCGGGAACTTCAGCGCGACCTAGCCGAGCTCGGCCTCCCGAGGGGCGCGGAGACCACCAAGTGGCGGATGCTGCGCGAATCCTTCGAGCTCGCCCAACAGCGCGATCGCCACGCGGGATCGGTACTGCGGTTCGTCCAACAAGCGCTTCAGCCCTCGCGCGAGCTTGGCGACGGCACGCTTTGCGAGCTACGGGCTTCGGTCAACGAGGTGTTGCTGCTGAGCGGCCTGGAGGTGCGCAACGACGGACAGGTCGTCCAGAGAAAGCCCGCTCGAACAGCCGACGACGCTCGCGCAAGAGTCGATTCCCTGCGCGCCAAGCTGGCCGAACGCCATGTGCATCCGGACGTGATGCGGCACTGCCGAGCCGAGCTGGTCGAACGGAACTACTTCCATGCGGTGCTCGAAGCGGCGAAGAGCGTGTCCTCGAAGATCCGTGATCGGACAGGCCTTGTGGCCGATGGCGCGGAGCTCGTCGACCAGGCGTTCACGCTGAAGGACAACATGCCGCCCTTAGCGTTCAACAGCCTCCAGACGCCCTCTGAGCGCAGCGCACATACCGGGTACGCGCATTTCACAAGAGGCGTCGTCTCAGCCTTCAGGAATCCGACCGCTCACGAACCGAAGATCGAGTTCGCAATGTCAGAGGAAGACGCCCTCGACATGCTCGCAACAATCTCAATGGTCCACCGACGGCTGGATGAAGCTGCCATCACTCCGGCTGCTCCCGCCTTCCGCCGAGACTAAGCCGGAGGGCCTGGGGCAGGCTCTTCGGAAGAGGGCTGCGAGCCGAACTCGGCGTTCAGCTCCTCGTCGCTGAGCGGCTCTCCGCCGAAGGCCGCGATCGCTGCGGCGAGCTCAGCCCGCGTCTTCGGCAGCGGCGAGATCAGCAGCCTGCCGTCAGACCACTCGGTGACGAGCTTGTAGTAGCCGTCGAGAGAGGGGTCGCGAAGCCCCCTGACGTGGACGTACTCGTTGCCCTTGAGCATGATCTCGTGCGGCTCGCTCATCAGATACGAGGCTAGGTTCGATGTGAGTCGGGAGCAGGTGTCGCGGGCGGATTCTCCCGGCGGTTCGGCCAGATTCGGCAGTCGGGCTAGACCACCAGCGCGTCGCGCAAGGCCGTGATCGCCGCCCAGAACGCATCGTTCTGACGCTCGTAGTAGACGCGGCGGTCTCCGCCGGTCCTCGGCATCCGAACCAGCACGCCGAGCTGTTCTAGTCGCACCAGCTGAGGTCCGACGCGAGCGTCGGTGATTCCTGCGATTGCCGCCAGGTTCTGCGCATAGAGCGCCCCGGCCTCTGCCTCCGCGACCGCAGCGGCAACCAGGAGGCGGTCCTGGTTGCCCATTAGCTGTCGCGACGCCTTGTGCAGCGAATCGTTTGTCTGCTGTCTACTGGCCACTGTATGATCGATGAATCGTAGATCATGAGGTAAAAGGGATTGGCTGATGATTGCAGGTTCGAGCACGCAGGTCACAGAGGACTACGCGCGACGGCTTTCTCGAATGCGGCGTCTCCACGAAGGCCAGTCAATGGCAGAGGCGGCCTCAAGCGTCCTTCACCAGTTGCCTGACGGTCCGCTGTGCCTACTCAGCACATCGACGGAGGGAGTCGCGCTCGCTGCTGTGGTGTCGTCCCTTCGCTCTGACGAGTCGACCGTCTGGGAGCGGCTGGACTTCGGTAGGCCCCGGCCCATCCCCTCTGGACACCGGGTCGTCGTCGTTGAGCCTGAAGATGGTGGCCCCGGGTGGCGCAGCGCGATTGAGAGCAAGTACCCAGGGGCTACGTTCGTGACCGGCCTGCGCCGCCCCGTAGCGCTCGCCGGTTAGCCGGGCCGCTGAAGCAGCGCAAGCGCCGCAGCCGCCGCTTCTCTAGCTCCCGTTGTCGCGGGCCAGGCACCCCTCAGAGTGTCTCGCGCGACAAGCAGCGCGCTCGCGTTGTCTCGCGCCCCGATTGCGGCGCGGTAGCCCTGTCCGGTCCACACCTTCGCCGGGACTCCACATCTACCAGCCGCCCCAAGGATCGCGCCCTCGCCGTGCTGAGCGGTTCGGATCGCCTTCGCTGACCCCGCCTCGGTGCCCTTGATCGAAACGTAGTTCGCGTCGTGCTGCCGGATTCGGTCTTCGACCCATTGGGCCAGTTCACCGAGCTGTCCCCCTTCATCGAGGTCAGCTGGAGCCGAATACGACCACGAATCGACCACGACCAGATCGCTAACGAGTGCGAAGCCTGCGAGGTACCGGCCTGCGGCGACCTTCACGAATGCACCAAGAACGTCCATGCGGGCCACGACACTAGAGGCGATGACAGACGGGCCACCCTTGACCGAACTTGCCGATGGTCGCTACGTGCTTGACCGCCGCCTCGGCCGCGGCCATTTCGGCGAAGTATGGGCCGCCACCGACACACACCTGGACACCGAGGTCGCTGTGAAGCTCTTTGGCGAGAGCTTCCGCCCAGATGCGGTTCTTCTTGAGGCGCAGTTGCACCACCGCCTCTCGGCGCATCCAAACGTCGTTTCCATCCTCAACGTCGTGGTCGAGCCGCCCCGCCCATTCGTAGTCATGGAGCTGTGCGGGAACGGGTCTGTCAGCGCGCGGCTGACAGAGGGCGACGTGTCGCTGCTGGACGCCATGCGATGGACCCGAGACATGCTTGCTGGCCTGAGTCACGCGCACTCTCTCGGAGTCCTGCACCGAGATCTCAAGCCGTCGAATCTCCTAATCCTCGACGACGGCCGCGCTGCCATCGCCGACTTCGGACTTGCGGAGGACAGCGTTCGCGAGGTCGTTGTCGACCCCAACGTGTATCGACCACACATGGCTCCTGAGATGCGAGCTCAAGGCTCGTCGGCAAAGACCGACGTGTGGGCGGCAGGCTGCACTTGGTATCGCCTGTTGTGCGGGGCCTATCCATATGCAACCTTCGCTGATCTTGCCGCTGGGGCACATCACCCGGTGCATCGGCTCAATCCCCAGATCCCCCTCTCCCTGTCGCGCGCTGTTGACATGGCGCTCCAGGTCGTCCCCGCCAATCGATACGCCGACGCTGCTCGAATGCAGAGCGCCGTGAGCGCGCTTTCCATCGTCAATGCATGGACAAGCAATCCAGACCCTCAAGCGCTGGAGAGCTGGTCCTGCGCTACGAGCAACTGCGCCTACCGCGTCCGCCTTACGGACAGGCCGAGGGTCGGTCTCGAACTTGAGGCTCTTCGGGACTTACGGCGAGGAGGTGGGTACAGGCGGGTGCGATTCGAGCGGCATCAGTCGCTCGCGAAGGCCCGCAAGCAGCTGCGGAGCTGGCTAGTGCGCGTCGTCGAAGGGGGATCTCTCAGTTAGTCCGAACGACGGGTGAAAGTCGAAGGGTTGCTATGCCGCGTGACGCTCAACTCGCGCCTGTGCAAGCACTTGGTCCCACCGCCCGACCTTCGTTCGGATCGTTTGCCTGCATGGCAGCCTCGGACTGGGCATACCCGCCCGGGCCGCCGCCTCTCGGGCAAAGCGCCTATAGGCGAGGTACTCGCTCTCGGTAGGCCAGTCGTCTTCACTAGGCCAAGGGCCGAGTGCTTGGCGGCAAGCGCGGACCGCCTCTATGACCTCGATCAGGGTGTACGAGACAGACGTTCCAGGGCGCTTGTAGCTCGGCGGTCGGCCAAGACCGTGGAGGAGCGCCATCGCCGCCTTGACCGCAAGCAGCCAGGAGCCGTAAGCACGGCACAGCGTGCTGTGGTCCGGCCAGTGCTCGCCCGCCTCGGCGCACTTCTCGCGCGCTAGGGCATACGACGCCGAGTCAGGGATCGTGCCCTCACCGTCAAGGAGCCGGAGCAGCAGCCCAAGGCGCTCTGTGCGCTTTACGGCCGGGGCCTGCAAGGCAGTCCCGATGATCAACAGCGCCCTCAAGTCTCGCGCCGCCTGATCAGGCAGAGCGGGCACGAGCTCAGCGATCGCCTGAGACACCGCGCACGGCCGCTCAGCCATCGGGCGCCTCCCCGAGAGCGAGCGCGCGTGCGATCCGCCACCGGCCACCACCAAGCCCGTTCTTGATCGTCTTGGCGTGGGGCAGGCCCCCGTTGGCTTCGAGGCTGGATCGGTATTTGGAGTAACCCGCAGCGCTCAGGTGCCGCACGCCCGTCGCCTCGATGGCCGTCAAGACCGCTCGGATCTGCTCATCGCGTGAGATGCTGGGGCGAGTGCCAATCGCAGGGGTAACTCCGACCGCTTCGAGTGCCTGCCGCCAGCTTCCCCGGCCAAGTTGCAAGCGGATCGTGATGGCCGACGGAATGCGAGCAGCGCCCCCTGGCTCGTAACGCTCCGAGCGCCAACGGTCGTAGTGCGCCGCAGACAAGCCCTGCTCGCCGACCTGCCGGGATGCCATCAGAAGGGCTTCGGTCATCTCGGACTTGGAGTAAGGAAGCGTCGAGAATCCGCTGTGCGAGGACGAGCACGGAAGGCCAGCTGCGCGCTTGGCCATATTCCAGCTGCCGAAGCGGGTGCAGTAGAGCTCTGCGGACGGGATTTCCGCTCGTCCTGCCCGAACCTGCTGCTCTCGCCACAGGCGGAACAGCCCGCCGGTCAGATACCGCTCGCCGTGGGCTTCCTGAGCCTCGCGCAGCGTCGCCAACAGCGTCTCATCGGTGTACTGCCGTGTCTCGATAGCAGCCCGAGACCGGCGCAAGCACGCGGCCCGATGACCAAGCCCTGCGCGCTCCAGGAGCGCTCGCCATCCGCCGAGTCGTTGAATCGGGCCGCCTACGAGCGGGACGCGGCCGATGGTCGCTGATGGGGAGTCGGTCACGCGCCGACACCACGCCAGGTATCCGTCGAGAGTGAGTGGCCCGTCCGTCTCGGCTGCGAAGAGCCTGATCGTCTCGACAATGCGCTCTTCGCTGAACGCGGGAGCCGAAAGCATTCGCGCTGCGCGCAGGTCGAGGTCCATCCCGGCGCCTGCGGCGAGGATGGCTTGGTCCCAGCTCCCGAACGCTCGGACGATCGTCTTGACCTCCGGATACTCGTGGCACACGGGCTGCTCGCGTCGCCACTGGCTGTAGCGCTTCTTGCCGAGTCGCGTGCCTTCGCCTACTGCGAGCTGGGCGGCGCAGAAAGCGCGTGTGGCCTCAAGCGCGCGCTCTTGGCTGACGCTCGTAGGCTCGAAGGGGTAGCGCTCGTTGAGGGCGGCAAGGACATGCCGCTGATCGCCGAGCGGCAGACCGCTCAGCTGCCTGAAGATCGCGGCGGCAAGTGCGTCTGCCCGGCGGTGCAGATCGATCGCGGTTTCCGCCGGAGCCAAGAGCGTGGTCACGGCCTCGAAAGTGGGGCACGCTCTCGGGATTGTCAAATTCGGCGATCGAGCCCGAAAACCCTTTCAGAACAAGGGAATGCGAGGGGTCGGTGGAAAGGACCCCTCGCACATGGTGGAAAAACCGGGCCGAGCGCCAGCGCGCACGAGGCCACTGCGGCCATGTGGCTCAACGGTGGAAGAAATAGCTGAAGCGGCCCGTCGCCGGTCGCGGTAGTGTCGGCACCGTGACGGCAGTCACAACGACCCCAGGGGCGGAGGATGTTCTCGCGAGCGGCATTGCCGCGCGCTCGCCGGTGCAGCTCTTCTGGCGCCGGCTGCGCCGCGACAAGCTCGCGATGGTCGCGCTCGCGATCGTCGTCCTGATGGTGGTGATGGGTGTCTTCGCGCCGCTGATCGTGAAGGCGCTGGGACTGCCCGACCCGCAGACGCAGAACCAGCAACTGCTGGGTGACTTCGGCGAGCCGAGCGGGCCGAGCGCCGCGCACTGGATGGGTGTCGACGAGCGCGGCCGTGACGTCGCGAGCCGGGTCATCTACGGCGCGCGCGTGTCGCTGACGGTCGCCTTCGTCTCGACTGCGCTGATCGTGATCGTGGGTGTCGCCGCCGGCCTCGTCGCCGGCTACTACCGCGGCCGGCTGGACGCGGCGCTCAGTCGCGGGATGGACCTGTTCCTCGCGTTCCCCGTGCTGGTCCTCGCGCTCGGCCTCGGCGTCGCCTGCGCCGACGGCTGCGTCAAGGTCGGGGGCACGTCGCTGATCCAGCCCGGGCTGATGGTCGTGATCTTCGTCATCGCGATCACCGGCTGGCCGTACATGGCGCGGATCATCCGCGGCCAGGTGCTGTCGCTACGAGAGCGCGAGTTCGTCGAGGCCTCGAGATCGCTCGGCGCCTCGGACCGGCGCATCATCTTCCGCGAGATCCTCCCGAACCTGGTCGCGCCGATCATCGTCTACGCGACGGTGCTCGTTCCCCAGACGATCCTCGCCGAGGCGGCGTTTTCGTTCCTCGGCGTCGGGATAGACCCGGAGAAGGCCAGCTGGGGAGCGATGATCAGCGACGCGACCTCGATCTTCGACGAGGCGTGGTGGTTCATGTTCTTCCCCGGTGTCGCCCTGCTGCTGACCGTGCTTGCGTTCAACATCGTCGGCGACGGCCTGCAGGATGCGCTCAACCCGAGATCGGCGGCCAAATGACCGCCATCAACCAGAAACACGAAAGGACCGGCTGATGACCAGGACATTGAGGCTATTGATGCTCGGGCTGCTCGCGGTCGCCGCGCTCGCGCTGGCCGCATGCGGTGACGACGAGGGTGGATCGAGCGGAAAGAGCTCAGGCGTCACGGCTCCCGAGGGCGCCGACGACAACGCCAAGGCGCTCGCCGTGGAGGGCAAGCAGGGCGGCAAGCTGCTGGAGCTGGCGTCCTCCGACGTCGACTACCTCGATCCCGGCCAGACCTACTACCAGTTCGGCTACCAGACGCAGTACGCGATCAGCCGCTTCCTTTACAACTACAAGCCGACCAGCCCCGACGTCGTTCCGGATGTAGCCGACGGCGACGCCGAGATCTCCGACGATCAGAAGACGGTCACGGTCAAGATCAAGGACGGCATCAAGTACGGCCCGCCGCTGAGCCGCGAGGTCAAGTCGGCCGACATCAAGTACGCGTTCGAGCGCGGCTTCTCGAAGCAGGTCAACAACCAGTACCGCTTCTACTACGACACGCTCGAGGGTTACCCGGAGAAGCTGACCGATGGTGTCAAGGACGTCTCCGGCATCACGACGCCCGACGACAAGACGATCGTCTTCAAGCTGACCGAGCCGGTCGGCTCGTTCTTCGCCAACGCGCTCGTGATGCCGATCACGGCGCCGGTTCCCGAGGAGTACGCGAAGAAGTTCGACGTCAAGAACCCCTCGACGTACAACACGAACGTCGTTGCGACCGGGCCGTACATGGTCAAGAACAACGACAAGGGTGAGCTGACCGGCTACAAGGCCGGCAAGTCGATCTCGCTGGTACGCAACCCGAACTGGGACAAGGCCACCGACTTCAGGCCCGCGTACCTCGACTCGATCTTCATCAGGACCAACGCCACCAACGCGGCGGTTTCGGCCAAGCAGGTGCTGGCCGGCAAGAGCATGATCCTCGACACGAACCCGCCGGTGAACATCCTCCGGCAGGTCGTGACCGAGAAGAAGGCCCAGTACATGCAGGTGCCTGCCGGTGGCAACCGCTACCTGTCGCTGAACACGGAGATCAAGCCGCTCAACGACCTCAACGTGCGCAAGGCGATCATCGCGGGCGTCGATCGCTCGGCGCTGCGCAAGGCGCGCGGTGGTGCGTTCATCGGCGACATTCCGAGGCACTTCATCGCGCCGGGGATCCCCGGCTTCGAGGAGTCAGGAGGGGTCGAGGGCTTCGGTGACGAGTTCGACTACATGAACTCGGACACCGCACAGCCCGATGTGGCGGCGAAGTACATGAAGGCGGCCGGGTTCGCCTCCGGCAAGTACGAGGGCGACGACGAGCTGCTGATGATCGGCGCCAACGCCGACCCCGGCAAGGCCGTCTCGGAGGTCGCCCGCGGCGAGCTCGAGAAGCTCGGCTTCAACGTGAGGCTCCGTCTCGTGCCGCAGGACTCGGTCTACACCGACTGGTGCCAGGTGCCCGACAAGAAGGTCGCGATCTGCGCCAGCGCAGGCTGGTTCAAGGATTTCAGCGACCCGCAAACGGTGATCCAGCCGATCTTCGACGGCAAGGCGATCAACCGCCAGGGCGGCAACAACAACCTGGCGCTGCTCAACGACCCCGCGGTCAACAAGGCGATCGCCGCGGGCGTCGTTGCCAAGTCCGAGGACCGGCCGCAGGCATGGGCCGATGCCAACAAGGCGGTCGTCGCCGCGGCGCCGCTCGTCCCCTACGTGGCCGACAAGACGACGCTGCTGCGTTCGGAGAACGTCAACGGTGTCGCCGACGACAACGCCAGCTCCCTCTGGGATCTGACGTTCACCTCGCTGAGGTAACAGGCTCTACCTGGGGCCCGGGCACCATGCCCGGGCCCCGGGGAGCCGCCCGCACATGGGCGCCTACATCGCACGCCGCATCTTCTGGGCGCTCGTCACGCTGATCGCGATCTCCGCGATCACGTTCGTGATCTTCTACGTCTTGCCGAGCGCCGACCCGGCCAAGCTCAGGGCGGGCAAGGCGCCGACGGCCGACTCGATCGCGAACATCCGCGACCAGCTCGGGCTCGACGAGCCGCTCTGGAAGCAGTTCGGGACTTACATGAAGGATCGTCTTCACCGAGTTCGATTTTGGCACGAGCTTCGTCACGAACCAGGACGTGCGCGGGATGATGTTCGACCGGCTACCGAACACGATGTTCCTCGTCTTCGGCGCCGCGATCATCTGGTTCGCGGCCGGCGTCCTGATCGGCACCGTCTCGGCGGCGAGGCCCGGCTCGCTCGCCGATCGCCTGCTCGATGGGACTCTCGCTGGTCGCGATCTCGGCGCCGGTGTACTGGCTCGGGCTCGTCTGCCTCTACCTGTTCTCGGACGACATCGGCCTGGTGCGGATCTTCCCCGGCACCGGCTCCTACCAGGAGGCCGGCAACTTCTTCAGCAAGGCGTGGGCGCTGTTCCTGCCCTGGCTTGTCCTGTCGGCTTCGTTCGCGGCGATCTACGCGCGGCTGCTGCGCTCGAACCTGATCGAGGTCCTCGGCGAGGACTACATCCGCACCGCACGCGCAAAGGGACTTCCCGAGCGGCAGGTGATCGTCAAACACGGCGTGCGCGCCGCGATCACGCCGGTCATCACCGTGCTCGGGCTCGACATCGGCATCCTGATGGGCGGCGCGATCTTGACGGAGACCGTCTTCAACATCGACGGCATCGGGCGGCTCGGATACGACGCGATCCAGCGCGGTGACCTGACGACGATCCAGGGGACCACGATCCTGCTCGCGGCGGCCGTCGCGATCGCGAACCTGGTCGTCGACATCCTCTACGCGTTCCTCGACCCGCGCGTGAGGTACTGACGTGGCGCTGCTCGAGGTCCGCGACCTCACCGTTTCGTTCGACACCGAGGACGGCATCGTCCACGCGGTCGACGGCGTCAGCTACGACGTCGACGCGGGCCAAGCGCTGGGGATCGTCGGCGAGTCCGGCTCCGGGAAGTCGGTCAGCTCGCTGACCGTGATGGGGCTGACGCGGGCGGCAAACGCGACGATCACGGGCTCGGTCCGCTTCGGTGGGCGTGATCTGCTGCACGCCTCCGACGAGGAGCTGCGTGCGATCCGTGGCGGCGAGATCGCGATGATCTTCCAGGACCCGCTCAGCTCGCTGCATCCCTTCTACACGGTCGGCAGGCAGCTCGCCGAAGCACGGATGCTGCACTCCGGCGACAGCAAGCGTCAGGCCGAGGCCCGTGCGATCGAGCTCTTGGCCCGCGTCGGGATCCCTGATCCGGCGCGTCGCGCGCGAAGCTTCCCGCACGAGTTCTCCGGCGGCATGCGGCAGCGCGCGATGATCGCGATGGCGCTGATCAACGACCCGAAGCTGCTGATCGCCGACGAGCCGACGACTGCGCTCGACGTAACCGTTCAGGCG
Source organism: Baekduia sp. (assembly GCA_037045385.1). GTDB lineage: Bacteria > Actinomycetota > Thermoleophilia > Solirubrobacterales > Solirubrobacteraceae > Baekduia. Next base: position 438,147 of record JBAOHN010000008.1, read on the forward strand.
CAGATCCTCGAGCTGATCGCCGGGCTCCAGCAGGATTTCGACACCGCCGTCGTCCTGATCACGCACGACCTCGGTGTCGTGTCCGAGGTGACCGAGCGGATCGCGGTCATGTACGCGGGCCGGATCATCGAGCAGGGGACCGCCGAGGAGCTGTTCGGGTCGCCCGAGCACCCGTACACCTGGGGCCTGCTTCAGTCGATCCCTCGGCTCGACAGCGAGCCGGGCGTTGAGCTCGTCCCGATCGCCGGCCGGCCACCGTCGCTGATCGACCGGCCGGGAGGATGTCCGTTCCACCCGCGCTGCCCGCACGCCTTCGAGCCCTGTCCGGTCGACCGGCCGCCGCTCGACCCGGTCGTCGCGGGCGCCGATCACCGGTCGGCCTGCCACCTCCCGCACGCGCAGCGGCTCGAGATCTGGCAGGCGCGGTCATGACGCAGACGCCGCTCATCAGCGCTCGCGGGCTCGTCAAGCACTACCCGATCAAGAAGGGATTTCCGATCCAGCGGACGGTCGCGACCGTCCACGCCGTCGACGGGGTCGATCTCGACGTGATGCCCGGCGAGACGCTCGGCCTCGTCGGCGAGTCGGGCTGCGGCAAGTCGACGATGGCGAGGATGCTGACGCGGCTGATCGAGCCAACCGCCGGCAGCATCACGTGGGAAGGCAAGGAGATCGCCCACCTATCTCGCAAGCAGATGAAGCCGCTGCGCCGCGAGATGCAGATGATCTTCCAGGACCCGTACTCGTCGCTGAACCCACGCAAGACGATCGGCTCGATCATCGGCGAGCCATTCGTGATCCACGGCCTCGAGCTGGACGCCGACGCAAGGCGACGGCGTGTGCAGGAGCTGATGGAGCAGGTCGGCCTCAACCCCGAGCACTACAACCGGCTCCCGCACCAGTTCTCCGGGGGCCAGCGTCAGCGGATCGGCGTCGCGCGGGCGCTCGCGCTGCGGCCGAAGCTGATCGTCGCCGACGAGCCGGTCTCGGCACTCGACGTCTCGATCCAGGCGCAGATCCTCAACCTGCTTCGAGACCTCCAACGTGAGCTCGGGCTGACGATCGTCTTCATCGCCCACGACCTCTCGGTCGTGCGTCACATGTGCGACCGCGTCGCCGTGATGTACCTCGGCAAGGTCGTCGAGCTGGCCGATGCGGCGACGCTCTACGCGGAGCCGCGCCACCCCTACACCGGGGCGCTGATGAACGCGGTCCCGATCGCCGATCCGGTGCTCGCGCGTGGGCGTGAGCGGCGGCTGCTCGGCGGCGACGTGCCGTCACCGACAGACCCGCCCCGCGGCTGCCGCTTCCACCCGCGCTGCCCGAAGGCGCAGGCGGGGACGTGCGACGTGGTCGAGCCGGTGCTGGAGGCGAAGTGGCAGTCGCTGGCCGCCTGCCACTTCCCCCTCTCACCCGAGAGGGTGGTGCGCGATACAGGTCGTGAGGGCGCCGACGAGTCGGGAGGGAGCGACCTCTAGGTCGTGACCGACCCGGCGAGGAGAGCGGCGTCGCGAGATGTGAAGCGCGGCGCCGTCTCGCTCAGTCTTCGTAGAGCGACTCGCGCGCCCGCTCTGCGTGGTCGGCGCCCCAGCAGGCGACCGCGAGCGTGTCGCCGTGGTAGCCGTCCGGCGCGAGCAGCGTGAAGCGGCCGTCGATCAAGTTGCAGCGATCGACGGTCAGCTCGCCGAGCTCCGCGGTCGCCGTGTAGGCCTCGACCCCGACCGGCCGCCCCCAGACAAGCGTCATCGCCGCAACGTGTCCGGGGTCGCCGCGCCAGCCACCGACGACCTCGTCACAGAGGTCGATCGTCCAGTCGGGGTTCTGGTCGGCGGTCTCGGTCGTCCAGTCGGCGACGGCGCGGAAGCCGGCCGGTTCCTCGCCGTCCGCGGTCGCCGGCGCGAACGAGATCACCCCGTAGAGCTCGACGCCGGTGCTCGTCCGGCAAGTCGCCGGGACGAACGTGCGGCCGCCCCACGTTCGGTCGGGGAACCAGGCGATAGCGCCGGGCTGGCCGAGGCCGTCGGGCAGCAACTCGCGATCGTCCGGCTCGAGCTCCTGCTCGAGCCCCAGGAACGCGGGCAGGATCTCTGCCTGAAGCCGCCCCGCCCAGTCGCCGTACGGCAGCGACTCCTGCGGCGGCTCGGCAGCGAAGCGCGGGACGATCCGGTCGGTCGGAGCCATGCGCCCCACCCTAGCCCTCGGGGATCACCGCTCCAGCAGCAACGTGACGGGGCCGTCGTTGACCAGCGACACCTTCATGTGGGCGCCGAACGCGCCGCCGCGGGCGTTCAGGGACCGACGGAAGCGTTCGTAGAGGCTCTCGGCGCGTTCTGGCCTCGCTGCGGCTGTGTACGAGGGGCGGTTTCCCCGCGAGGTATCGGCCATCAGCGTGAACTGGGAGACGACGAGTACCTCGCGGTCGCCTAGCGGCTCGTTCATCCGACCCTGCTCGTCCGGGAAGACGCGAAGCGCACGCACCTTCTCGGCGAGCGCATCGCACACGGTCTCGTCGTCACCGCCGGCGATGCCGAGCAGCACGAGCAGACCCGGCCCGATCTCCGAGACGAGCTCGCCCTCGACCGTGACCGACGCCGAGGAGACCCGCTGGACGAGAGCGCGCACCGTTAGACCACCCCGCTGGCGATCGCGGCGCCGCCGATCGCCAGCATCGTCGACCAGGCGATCGCGCCCGCCGCCGTCCGCAGGTCGAGGCCGAAGGTGTGTGCGACTACAAGGGTGTTGATGCCCGACGGCATCGCTGCCTGAACGAAGAACGCGTCCGGGATCGACGCGCCCGAGAGCAGCACGAGCCCGACCAACAGCGCCGGCGCGACCGCCAGGCGGAGCAGGCAGACGACGCCGACCGCGGGGGTGAACCGCGGCAGCAGCGAGCGCTGGCCGAGTTCGTCGCGTTCCTCCATCAGGTTGACGCCGAGCAGGAAGAACCCGAGCGGCAACACGCCGTATCCGGCGATGAACTTCGCGGCATCGAAGAGCACGTCCGGAGACCAGGACGCCGGCATCAGCAGACCGGCGACGAGCGCGTAGAGGACCGGGTTGCGCGTCAGGAACGCCGCGGTCCGCTCGCGCGCGCCCTCGCCGGCCTGCGTACCGAAGGCGGCGCCGACGGCGAACCCGGGCAGGTACAGCATCGTGTTGCTGACGAGCGCATCCCAGGCGACCGCGTCGGGGATGTCGTCGTGACCGAGCAGCGCGCCGACCAGCGGCACCCCGAGGTAGCCGGTGTTGGCGAGGATCACCGCGCAGACCACGCTGCCGACCACCGGCCGCGAGAGCCGCAGCACGCGCGCCGCCAGCACGAACGCGAGCAGGCCGACGACCGCCAGCTCGGCGAACGCCAGCAGCAGTCCGGCGCCGACTCCGCCGCCGAAGTCGAGCCGCGGCGCGACGAACAGGATCACGAACGGCATCAGCGCCCAGACGATCAACCGGACGATGCCGTCCGCGGTCCTGTGCGCGACGGCGCGGTCCTGCCGCTCGAGCAGCACGCCGGCCGTGGTCGCTGCCGCGATCAGCGCCAGGACGACGATCACCGGTCGCCGAGCTCCTTGGTCATCGCGATGTGCTCGATCCCGGCGTCGATGAACATCTCGCCGTGCGCCGTGTAGCCGCCGCGCTCGTAGAAGCCCTGCGCGGTCAGCTGGGCGTCGAGCGTGATCCGTCTCGCACCGCCGGCCGCCGCGGCCGCCTCGGCGACGGCGAGCAGCTCGGCCGCGTATCCGAGCCCACGGTGCGCGGCGAGGACCGCCATCCGCCCGATCCGCGCATCCCCCGGACCGGGCCGGAGCAGGCGGCAGGTGCCGACGATCTCCCCGTCGTCGCCGGCAGCGGCGAAGTGCTCGCAGGTCGCGTCGTGCTCGTCGAGCTCCTCCTCGACCGGCACCCCCTGCTCCTCGACGAACACCACGTGGCGGACGCGCATGCAGGCCGCGCGGTCGTCCTCGGTCATCGCGCGGGCGGTCACGGCCCGACCTTCAGGTAGCGGCGCATGTCTGCCCGTAGCGACGCCTCGTCGTCATACGGGCCCTGATGGAGGTACGCGGTCTGTCCGCGCCGGCCGAGCATCAGGGTCGAGGGGAAGGAGGTCAGAAAGCCGAGGTCGCGCGCCACCTTCGACTCCTCGTCGCGGTAGCTCGGGTAGCTCTGGGGGAAGTCCGCGAGCAGCTCCGCGGCGAGCTTGCGGTTCTTGTCGTCGGCGTTGAGGCCGACGAACGCGACCCGCGCGCCGGTGTCGAGCGCGACCCGGCCGAGCACCGGAAGCTCCGCCCGGCACGGCCCGCACCACGAGGCCCACATGTTCACCACCACCGGGTAGCCGCGCAGCGAGCGCAGCCGGACGCGCAGGTCGCCGTCGAGCAGCTCGCTCGCCTGCGCGTGCAGCGCCGCGAGCCGCGGCGGCGCGCCGCGAAGCTGCTCCTGCTGTTCGGCGACGCTCGGCAGCGCGTCGTCTCGCTGCTCGGGCCACGCCTGCCAGATGCCGATCGCGACGACGACCATCACTGCGGCAGCGAGTATCCGCTTGATGCGCCGGGACGCCATGCATGGAGTGTCGCGCAGGACGCCGGAGAACGGTGCGATCGGCTACCCTTGACGTCGAGGGGAGTTGGGTCGGTGTAGCGCCCGTCGCGCGCCGGGCTCCCCAGCAAGCAGTCCCGTTCAGCCGAGGACAGCGCAGGGCAGACCACCCGTCCGTCCTCCGTGTCGTCGGCGCCACCAGTCCTGACTAGCCGTAGATGGCTGAATCTCCGACGCCGGCCCGCGAGGCCGCACCGCTTCCGGATTCCGCGCGCATCGCCGCCGCGGAGGACTTCACGCGCGAGCCTTTCCTGTTCGAGGGTGAGGACCGCGAGGCCGCGCTCGCGCCCGGCGGCGCCCGCCGCCGCGCGCTCGACGCGGCGCTGCGCGAGATCGACGCCGGCCTCGACGTGCCGTCGGCGAAGTGGCGGCGCCGCTACTCGCTGATGCTCGGGCTCGAACGTGTCCTGACCGAGGACGAGCCGCGACTTGCCGACGGCACGCTGCTCAACCCGCACCAGGTCGACGCGCTCTCGGGCACGCTGGTCGCGCTGATCGCCTCGCTACAGGACAGTCACGACGACGAGGAGCACGACGTCGTCGCACCACTGCTCGCCGTCGACGACGAGCCCGACGAGGACGAGCCGATGTTCGCTCCGTCCGACGAGGCGCCGGACGAGGACGAGGACGAGGACGACGACGACGAGGACGAGAGCGACGACGAGGACGAGGACGACGAGCCGGTCGAGGTCGAGATCGACGTCGAACCCGAGCCCGAGCAGGAGGACGTCTCCGAGGACGAGTCCTACGACGACGCGAGCGAGGAGGACGTCGACGAGGATCTCGACACGGCCGCACTCGACGACCCGAACGCCGGCAAGCGCTTCTGGTTCGAGCACGCGACCGGGGCCGGCAAGACCGTCGCCGCGATGGGCTTCGTCGAGGCGTCGCGCACCGGCGGCGTCCTGATCCTGACCCACCGCCGCAACCTCGTCGACCAGTTCCTCGGCGAGCTCCACGACCGCGGTTACGCCGACCGTGAGTCACCGCCGCTCCTGACCGGTGAGAAGGAGGAGAAGAAGCGCTCGCACGAGACCGACGGTCCCGTGACCGTCGAGACCTACCAGTGGTTCGTCCGCAACGCCGGCAGGATCTCCGACCAGTACACGATCGTCATCTGCGACGAGGCCCATACGGCGCTCGGCGACAAGACGAGTCAGGCGATCCGCGCCTGGACCGGCCCGATCTTCATCGGCATGACGGCGACCGGCGCGCTGATCGCCCGCCACGTCACCGACCTCTTCCCGACCCAGACCTCGCGCTTCGACCTCGCCCAGGCAGCGCGCCGCGGCGTGATCGCCCCGCTGCGCTCGCTGCGGATCCCGCCGGCCGGCAACGTCAAGAACATCGCCCGCGTCCCGCTCCGCAAGGGCGAGGTCGACGTCGAGTTCGACCAGGAGCTGCTCGCCGAGGCGCTCGACGTCGCCCCGTTCAACTTCGCGATCGCCGACCTCTACAAGACGCGGTTCAGCGGTGTGCCCGGCGTCGTCTACGCGGCTGGTGTGCGCCACGCGATGAACGTCGCCGAGGCGTTCCGACAGCAGGACATCAAGGCGGTCGGCGTCTCCGGCGAGACGCCGAAGCGCGAGCTCGCCGAGATCCTCGCCAAGTACGAGCGCGGCGAGATCGACGTGCTCGTCAACGCGCAGCTGCTCGCCGAGGGCTGGAACTCGCCGCGCGCGACCGTCTGCCTCCACCTCGCGCCGACGGCGTCGAAGCGCATCTACCAGCAGCGCGTCGGCCGCGTCACGCGCCGCCATCCCGGCAAGGAGTCGGGCATCGTCGTCGACTTCGTCGCGCCCGCGACCCGTCACGACGACCCGGTCGTGACGCTCCACTCGCTGCTCGACCGCGACGTCTACCGCGGCGGCGCGATCGTCGTCGGCCCGGTCCGCCGCGGGCGCGGGCGGCGCGTCCGCGTCGAGCGCCGCGTGATCCCGGTCTGCGCCGAGGAGAACCGGCGGATCGAGGTCTTCGAGCGCGAGCTCTGGCGGATCGCCGTCGAGCACCTCGACTACGGCGAGCAGATCCAGTGGGCGGCGCTGGCCGGCGCCCGCGTCGCGCCGAGCGGCTGGCGCCGCGCCCGCGCAATGCTGCACTTCGACAAGGGCGGCGAGCTCAAGCGCTCGTTCCTGCTCACCGCCGTCGAGCGCAATAAGAACTCGCAGCTGCGCCTGCGCGCGCTCCAGGACATCGTCGCCTCGAAGGATCCCGACGCGTTCGAGCGCTCGGTCGACATCGTTCGCACCTGGTCGCGCGATGAGCGCCGCGAGGGCGTGAAGATCCTGCTCCAGGCGCTCGCCGAGCGCCGGATCGGCCGCCGCGACCAGGCCGCACACTGGATCTGGGACCTCGCCGATATGACGCGTGAGGTCCACGAGGAGTACGCCGTCCAGCGCGCGCCGGAGACCAAGCGGCTGCTCGGCCTGCTCGTCAACTCATCGGGCGCCGCCCACGCGCGCAATGCGCGCAAGCTCGTCCAGCACGCACGCAAGCAGGACCGCCGCCTCTGCGCAGCGATGCTGGCCGCCGCCGCTGCGCACACGCCGGAGGCGATGGACGTCGTCCGCGGCGCGCGGACGCGGATGGCCCGCAAACCGAGCGCGCTCTCACGGGAGCTGCTGCGGAACTTCCCGAAGAAACGCTCGCGGGGTCGGTCGCGTCGCCGTCGGCGTGGTGGTGGTGCTGGTTCGGATGGTGCCTCGGACGTTGGTGGTCAGGACGTCGCCGGGCATCGTCACTCCGCGGGACAATCACCGCTCGCGACGACGCCCGACGACGCCCATGTCGACGCCGTGGCTGATCGCACCGATTCGTCGTCGGACCGCGGCGACGACGCGCCTGTCCGCTCGGGCGATGGTGGCGGGCCGGACGCGGAACGCGCGTCGCTGGACGCCGAGGGTTAGGCGCGGACCGCGGTTAGAGGTTGTTGCGGCGCGCGACGTGGAGGATCGTTCGCGCGAGGATCTTGATGTCGGTCCAGAGCGACCAGTTGCCGATGTAGAGGTAGTCGATCTTGACCATCTCCTGCAGCGGGACCTTGGTGCCGCCGAGGACCTGCCAGGGGCCGGTCATGCCGGGTGTCAGCGCGAGGCGCCGACGGTTCCAACCCTCGACCTGACGGTCCTCGTCGGCGATCAGCGGGCGCGGGCCGACGAGCGACATGTCGCCGCGGAGGATGTTCAGCAGCTGCGGGAGCTCGTCGAGCGAGCTGCTGCGCAGCATCCGCCCGATCCTCGTCACGCGCGGATCGTCGCTGATCTTGAAGATGCCTTCGAGCTCGTTGTGCGCTGCCAGCGAATCCTTCATCGCTTCGGCGCCCGGCACCATCGTTCGGAACTTCAGCATCGAGAAGGTGTCGCCGCCGCGGCCGACACGGCATTGACGGAACAGGACCGGGCCGCCGGTGCCGTCGAGCTTGACCAGCAGCGCGATCAGCGCGAAGGCCGGCGCAACCGCCACGAGGCCGGCGGTCGCGCCGACGATGTCCATGCCCCGCTTCACCGCCTGCGAGGACCGGCTCAAACCGAACGGGGGAACGCTGAGCAGCGTCAGGCCCTGGATCGAGTCGAACTGGACAGCAGAGCCGACCACATCGAACAGCCGCGGGCGCAGCGCGACCTTGACCCCGATCCGCTTGATCAGCCGGATCGCATCGAGCACGGCCTCGGAGTCGGCGGTCCGCGGTGTGAGGATCACCCGGTCGGGCCGGTGCTGGTAGATCGCCTCGACGAGATCCCGGTAGTCGACGGCGCGGTCGCGCTCGAAGTCGAGCGGCACCTCGGCGACGAGCGTCGCGAGGATGCTGTGGTCCTCACCGAGACGCTGGGCGACAGCGCCCGTCTCGGCGGGGTTGCCGATCACGATGCAGCGCTCCGGCGTCGTCGTGCTCAGGATCAGGAGGCGGGTGGCGGCCCGCAGCACGAGCGGGATCACGAACAGGAGCATCAGCAGGCCGAGCACCTGGTCGCCGCCGAAGGGGCCGTCGAACATCGGTCGCTGCAGCACGACCGCGATCAGCGTGCCGACGGTGGCGAGGTGGAAGAGCGCCGGCGCCTCCTCGAGCGTCGTCTTGCGCAGCAGCATGTCGTCGCGGTCGTAGAGGCCCGCGACCTTGGCCCACCCGACCATCAGCGGAATGAACGCCAGCGCCGGCAGGCGCAGCGTGTCGGCGCCGATGACGACCGTCGCGAGCACGATCGCCGCCGCCACCGCGACCACGTCCGAGACGACGAGCGCCCGGCGCACGCGCGAGTCGCGGCGCAGCATCGGCACGAGATCGAACGCCTCGCGTCCGCCATGGGCGCCGTGCCAGCGCGCCGTCGCGCGCCCGCCCTCGAGCACCGAAAAACGGGCGCGCGCAGGCCTCTTGCGGGTGGAGGACGTCATCGGTCAGGGCGTCGCGGCGGGCCCGGTTCCGTCCGGGCTATGCCACCGCCGGCGACGCACCAGATGACAGCACGTTGCCGTCGCGATAGCAAGTCTTCATGTTTGCGCTCGGGCGATCGGAGGGTCAGGAGCGACACGGCCGCCAGCCGGCGGAGCCTGCGGCCAGGACGTCGGTCCACGCCTTGGCGTCCAGGCCGCTGCCGGGGCTGAGCCGGGCCGGCTCGATCACAGCGCAGACTCCGCGCCCTGCCGCGTATCGGGAACGGGCCGCAAGCGGCACGAGCTTCCGTGACGTCGAACGCAACACCAGCACCCCTCCGTCGCGGGCCGCCTGACGCAGCCACGATTCCGGTGGCTGTGGATTTCGCGACATCGCCGTGCGCGCGACCGCTTCGGCGCGGCCGGACGACTTGGCACCCGCTCCGCCGACACCGGTCAGCAGGATCGTCGTGCGCACGCGGTCGTCGGCGCCAGCCGCCGCAAGCATGATGTAGCCGGCCTCGCTGATACCGGTGAGAGTGATAGCCCGACGGTTGCAGCGGCCGGTGCTTTGTAGGTAGTCGATCGAGCGGCGGACGTCGACCACCGAGCCGCCGATCGCCGCCGCGGCCTGCAGCGGGTTCCGCGCCGCCTCTGCGAGCGATGCGCCCTTGCGTGCGCGCTCGCCGTTGAGTCGCGCATCGACGACCAGCGCCGGGATGCCGGCGCCGGTCAGCGCTCCGACCGACTTGGCCAGCTCCGGGGCGGACGTCCCGGCGCCTCCCATCGCGATCAGGCACGTTCGTCCCGGTGCGCGTTCGCCGCGCGGAAGCAGCAGCAGCGCCGGGACGCGCTCGCCGTCGCTGCTCGAGAAGCGGACGCGCTTCGCGGTCACCGAGCTGCCCGGCGCTCGGGCCGTGCGCGTTCTCGTCTCCAGCGGGGCGTCGGACCGGTAGGGCGGGGTCACCGCCGAGAGACCGGCGACCGCCTCGAGATCGTCCACGCCGAGGTTCTTGCTGAGGAACGCGAGGATCTGCCGCGCGACTGCCGGGGCGGCCGGGCCGCCGAAGGGATCGTGGCCACCGCGTGAGACGTACAGCTTGGTCTGTGGCCGCTCGCGGCGGGCGAGCGCGAACAGCGCCTTGCTCGCCTCGATCGGCACGAGCTCGTCCCTCGCTCCGCGCATCAGCAGCACCGGCTTATCGCGGTCGATCCGCGGCAGCCACTGCATCGGCATCCACGGGTCGACGAGCCGCTCGGCCTCTGCCAGGTCCCCGAGCGCGCCGTCCTGGATGCGCCGCAGCGCCGTGCGCGCCGCACGCGCATCCGGGGACGGCATCAGCAGCGCGCTCGCCGCGACCCGGCGGTCGGTCGCCGCGACCAGCGTCATCACGATCGCGCCCTGGGACACGCCGACGACGCCGATCCGTGACGGATCGCAGGCTCCTTCCTTGCCGAGAACGTCGACCGCTCTCCGGACGTCGACCGCTGATGCGCGGATCACGGCAGCGCTCTTCTCCGGGCTACGAATCGCGTCGACGCGGGCACCGGGGCGTGGCTCGCGGGCGCCGTTCAGCCGCGCATCCATCAAGAGCACCGGCACGCCGGCGGCCGCGAGGCCGGCCATCGCCGGGATCGAATCGGTGGAGTTCGTGCCGTACCCGTTCATGAAGATCAGGCAGGCCTGCGGGTCGGCCGGCGGTGTCGCGGGCCGGATCAAGGTCGCCGGCACCCGTTCGCCGTCCGAGCTCGAGAAGGTCACACGCTCGAGCTTGACGGCGGTGATCGGGGCGTCGAGCTGCTCGCGCGAGATGTCGAGCGGGCGGCCACGGTCGTAAGGGAACGGCTCGATCACCTGCTCGTCGCCGCGCGTGATCAGGAGCAACGCGAGGCCAAGGCAGAGCGCCACCAATCCGGCGAGGACGGGCCAGCGGACGTTCACGAGGGCACCGGGGTGGCCACGAGCCGTTCATGGCGGAAGATCGCCCAGGCGCATCCGATCATGACGACGACCTCCGCCGTCAGCACCGCGACCGCCATGCCGACCGGGCCGTGCGCCGGTGCGAGCACGGCCGCGAGCACGATGTTCACCGCCGCGGCGGCGAGCGCGATCCGCACGATCTGCCGGTCGAGGTTGTTGGCCAGCAGCCAGCCGGCGCCGCAGGCGTTGCTGACCGCCACGAGCAGCACGATCGGGCCCAATATGCGAAGCACCTCAGCGGCCTGCGGGTACTCCGCGCCGTAGATCAGGTGGGTGATCGGCTCCGCGAGCAGGACCAGCAGGGTACTGCCGATCCCGCCGATGATCGCCATCGCCGCCGTGAGCAGGCCGAGCAGCTGGAGGGCGCGATCGCGCCGCCCTTCCGAGAGCAGGAACGCGAGCCGCGGGAGCGAGGCGGCCGCCACCGGCAGCATCAGCCCCGAGCCGGCGCGGATGATCCGCTCGGCCGCGCCGAAGTTGCCGACCTGCGCCGAGGTTGCGAAGAATCCGAGCAGCGTGACGTTCGCGGTCGTGTAGAGGTTGAACGCGCCGACACCGATGAACATGTGCCAGGCAGCCCGGATCGGACCGAGCCCGAGCCGAAGGCGCGGCCCGCGGTAACTCACATGCTTGGCGGCCAGGATGACCGTCGCGACGGCCGGGGCGACCGCAGCGAGCGTGAAGAGCCCCATCGCCCAGCGGACGTCACCTGAGTCTTGGACCACCACGAAGGTGAGGGCCGTTATCGATGCCCGCGTCACGAGTTGCAGCGTCGCGACGAAGCGGACATCCTCGATGCCGATCAGGAGCCACATAGGCTGAACGCCTTGCGCCGATGCGGCGATCCACGCCATCAGTGCGAGCAGCGGATCCTCGCGGGCCAGCGGCAGCGCGACCACGGCGATCCCGGCGACGATCGCGGCGACCGCCACGAGCAGCACCTTGGCGCTCATGATGCTCCGCATCAGGTCGGTCAGCTCCTCGGGGCTGTTGCGGCGCGTGGCGGCTTCGCGGGCACCCCAGGTCGCGAACCCGTAGTCGACGATCACGAGCAGCAGGAACGACAGGCTCTGGGACAGGACGAGGGCGCCGAACGAAGACGGTCCCAGCACCCGCGAGAGGTACGGGATCGTGATCAGCGGCAGCAGGAAGGTCGCGAGCTGGATCGAGCCGAGCGCGATCGCGTTGCGGCTGATCGGATGGCGGACCGCGTCGCGCCCGCGCCTGACCATCGGCGCGACGTGCCCCAGGATCGGAAGTCGGCCGCGCACGCCACGAGAGTACGGCAATCATCGATGCTCCGAATAGCGGGTTGTTTAGAATCTCGCTGATGACCGGGAACATTGAACCGGAGTCGGGCACGCCGGGGCCGGAAGACCTCCCGAAGCTCACCGATCGTCTCTCGCCGATCCACCGGATCTACGTGTCGCCGTTGACGCATCGGCTCGTGCCGTGGCGAATCGCGATGTTGCTGATGTGGCTCCGCAGCGAGATCCGGTGGCGGATCTCCGCCGGCTACCGCCGTGACCAGATCGAGCAGATGCGCTACGCGTATCCGGAGTCGGTCTTCGACGACCGTGCGCTCGAGCGGGTCGCGCGCCGCAACGGCTTCCAGCGCGGGCGCCGCGCTGAGCTGGTCTGGCGTCCGTGGCTGTGCGGGTCGGTTCCGGTCGAGGGCGTCGAGCGCATCCGCGAGGCGCAGGCGGCCGGACGGCCGGTGATAGTCGCGCTCTTCCACATGGGCGGGTTCCAGGACGCGCCGCAGTCGCTGGCTCGCGCCGGCATCGACACGGCGATCGTCGGGTCCTCGCACTACTTCCGCGAGCCCCAGCCCGGGTTCCCCGGCTACCGCGACCGCCGCTACATCCTCAACGGGCTCGAGTCGGACGTGACGATCATCTCGAACGACAACATGGTCGAGCCGGTCGCCGAGGCGCTCGCGAACAAGCAGGCGGTGATGCTCGCCTGGGACATGCACGGTCGCCATCCGGTCCACGTCTTCGGCCGGGACGTACACGTGCAGCCCGGGATTGCGCGCGTGGCGAAGCTGCACAAGGCGCTCGTGTTCCCGCTCAGGATCTCGCCCGGGCCGGGACCGTTCGGGTCACGGATCACGATCGAGGAGCCGATCGACGCAGCCGAGGCAGCAAGCTGGCAGGAGCTGCTGCAGGAGCTCGTCGACCGGCAGGCCGAGGCGCTGCTGGCGTGGCCCGAGTCGATCGAGTGGGCTCCAGGCCGCTGGTTGCTCGAGGATCCGGGACGCGGCTGGCGACCGCCGCTGTAGCCCCGGCTCAGCGGAGTCGCGGCGCGACCATGTTGAGCAGGTCGCGTGGCACAGTCGCACCGGCGCCGATCGCGCGCAGGCCGTTCGGCAGGTCGCGGGCCCGGAGCGGTCCGGCGCTCGCCGGGTCGACGGTCACGCGGGCGCCGGGCACGATCACGCCGCTGCCGTGGCGGAGCAGCTCGGCGACTGCGACCCGCCCGGCGAGCCGGCCGTAGCGCTCGGCCTTGCCGGCGAATGCCGCCAGCGCGAGGTCGCGCGGGACGAGCAGGCACTCGTCGCCGGCGGCCACGAGCGGCATCCGCGACCGGCTCAGCATCTCGTACAGCTCGACGGTGTCGCAGCTACGCGCGGTCGGCGCCAGCCAGCGGATCACCGCGCCGCTCTGGTCGACTGCGACGCCGGTCGCGATCTCGGCTCCTTCTTCTTCGCGAGCGGCGAGCAGCTCGGCCAGCGCCCCGGGGCCGGGCGTGCCTCCGGAGGAGAGGATCCAGACGAGCCCTTCGGGTGCCGCTTCGAGCTGAGGCTCGATCGCGCCGCCCTCGATCGTCGTGACGGTCATCGGGCCGGCCTCCGGAGGCCGTCGCGAATCCCCCGGACGACGATCGACCGCGCATCCGAACGGCGTCCGTGGCGGCGGAGGAAGTCGACGATCGACTTCGCGGTGTTGATCAGATAGATCAGCCGCTCGACCGGCGCGAAACTGCGCCCGCGCAGCGTGAAGATCGAGTTGCGCACGTGGTAGTAGAACCGCGGCGTGAACTCCGAGGACGGCGAGTACGCCTTCTCGGTCCAGTGGTGGACGACGCTCTCAGGGACCAGGTAGCCGCGCTCGTCACGCAGGATTCGGACGGTGTGCTCGATGTCGTCGGCCCAGAGGAAGTAGTGCGCCCGCGGCAGCCCGTACTGCTCGATCGCCTCGCGCCGGATCAGGACCGAGACGTAGGTCGTCCAGCGGATCTCGAGTAGGCCGTGGGCGGCCGAGTCCATCATCAGTTCGAGGTTGTTCCAGCGCGGGAGCGAGACGTTCATCGGATGGAGGCGCTCGTCCTTCCAGCGCACCTGGCTCGCGACCAGCGCCGGCGGGACCGGCGCGCGGGCCGCTCCGGCGAGCAGCGCCTCGAGCGCTGTCGCTGTCGCGTACGTGTCGTCGTCGAGCAGCCAGAGCCAGTCGCAGCCGAGCTCCATGCCACGCTCGAGGCCGGCGTGGAACCCGCCCGCACCGCCGACGTTCTCAGGCAGGCGCACGAGTAGGGCGTCCGGGAACTCGGCAGCGATCATCTCGGGCGTCCCGTCGTCGCTCGCGTTGTCGACGACGACGATCCGGTCGAGCGGGCGCGTCTGGTCGCCCAGTCGCTGGAGGCAGGTGCGGAGCTGCTCGCGGCGGTTGTAGGTGACTACCACCGCGCAGACCGACCCACTGTCGGTCGAACCGCCCGGTGAGGTCACGACCCGATTGTATCCGCTGGACGGCCAGCAGACCTGTCCAACAGCCGTCCACGATCCGGATCGCTGATATGCGGCATTTCGGACGATGCCGATGGCACCGGGGTGAGCAGGCTCGCCTCAGCGGCGGTGACATCCGCCCTGATCGCCCTCGCCGGATCTGCTCCGGCGGCGACCGCCGCCGCCCCGATGCAGCGCGTCGCGGTGTCCGACGTCAACCGGGACGGCCGTGCCGACCGCGTCGTGATCGTGCGCGGCACGGCATGTCCCGGAGCCCGGGCGCAGCTCGGCGGCCACCGGCTCCGCGTCCGGGTCCAGGATCGCCGCCGGCGCCTCAGCGCCGTCCTCCCGAGGCTCGCTGCGGCATCGGCGACGCTCGAGCTCAGGTGCCGCGGGACGCGCGTCCTGCGCCACAGGGTCTCGCTGCGGCAGACGCGCCTGACGAGCCTGTACGCGCCGAAGCCCGCGCCCAAGCCGGCGGCGACGCCGGCTGCCGAGCCGGCACCCGCCGCGAGCACGGCTGCCACGCCGACGTCGGCACCGGCCACGACCTCCGAGCCGCCCACGACCGCGTCATGGGCGGGCTGGCACGTGCTCGACAAGCCGATCGACCCCGTTCAACAGACCGCGATCGGGTGGTGCAAGCGCTCCTATTGGCTTCAGCCCTGGCGCGGCTACCTCGACACGCGGCCGGCGTCGGCGCTCGGGCAGGGGACCGGGATCAACATGAACGCTGCGATCGGCGCCGGCGATTTCGCCCGGACCGCCGCGATGATCGGCCGGGCCGGGTTCAGGACGGCGCGCGTGGAGATCGGCTGGCGCGAGATGTCGTACGCGGACCCGAGCCGGCTCAGCAACCCCGACGCCCTCAGCGCAAAGCTCGTCGCGCTGCGCGACGCGGGCATCCGCCCGCTGATCCTGCTGAACGCCAACCACAGCGACCCGGGACCGGTGCGAGTCGACCAGCTGCGGATCACCCAGCCGGTCGGCCTCGGGCAGACGACGATTCAGCTCGATGCCGACTCGGCCGCAAAGGTCGTTCCCGGGCTCACCGGCTTCGACACCGGCAAGCGCCCGGACCTCCTGATCACGAGCGTCTCCCCCTCGGGCGTCGCGACGCTGTCGCGCCCCTCCCCGGTCATCGTCCCACCCGGCGTCTACGCGGCCTACACGCTCCGCTACCGGCCGTTCACCGCGCCGCGGACCCTGGCGGGCGCCCAGCATCCGGTGTTCGAGCAGACGCTGGCCGGCTGGCTTCAGTACGTCGGCGCCGTCACCGAGCTTGCGAAGTCCGTGACCGGGGCCGGCGGGTTCGATGTCGAGGTCTGGAACGAGCTCAGCTTCGGCTCGGACTTCCTCGACATCTCGAAGTACTACTACCCGCTGCCGGCTGAGCTGCAGGGGACGGGAGCGGTGACGACCACGATCCTCGCCCGCACGACGGCCTTCCTCCGCGACCCCGCGCGTGGCCTCGGGACGATCGGCATCTCCGACGGCTTCGCGAGCCAGGGGCCATGGGAGTCGGCGGCGTGGGAGCCGGCCGGGCTCACGACGATGTCGAAGCATCCGTACCACTCGTTCGCGACGCTGAGCGGCGGCCGCGCCGAGGCGGCCTGTCAGCCGGTTGACGCGACCGGCCGGCCGGAAGGGACGGACGTCGGCGGCGGGCGCTGGCGCGACGCATTCACCCCCACGACCGGCGTCCTGTTCCCCGAGAACCCGCTGTCGGCACTGCGGACCGAGACGATGATCCGCGACCTCTCGCCGATCACCACCCCGATCGGCGACGTGCCGCACGGCCGCGGGGTGACGAACCCCACCGACGGGCAGCCGCTCGGCGTTCGGGTCACGGAGACCGGGCTGATCGCCTCCTCGCTCGGTAAGAGCGCCGCCGCGGCCCGCGACCTGCAGGCTCGCTGGGCGATGCGCGCGCTCGTCGCGATGGTCGCGAAGGGAGCGACGTCGGTGGAGCTGTACGCGGCCCGTGACCCCGAGTACGGCCTGGTCGACGAGGGGTTCTTCACGAACTCGTCGGCGGCCGACGCGGCCGCGGGCCAGAGCGTCGGCGCGATCCGCCGGCTGCTCGCCGCGGTCGGGACAGGCTCCCCCGACCGGATCGAGCCGCTCGCACTCGAGTCGATCGCCGACGATCACGACCACGTGCAGTTCCAAGGGGACGGCACTGCCGCGCACCCGCCGCTCTACAACCGCGACGTGACCGCTGCCTTTCCGTTCCAGCGCGGGCCGCGCTCGTACGCGATCCCCGCGTACGTGATGACGCGGGACATGACCCGCAAGCTGCCCGCAGAGCGGTACCGGTTGACGTTCTCGGGCCTGGCCGCCGGCCCGGTCTCGGTGAGCGCCTACGACCCCGAGACCGACCGCAGCGTGCCGGTCTCGGTGGCAGCCCGCAGCGGCTCCTCGATCACCGTCGAACTGGAGCTGACCGACAGCCCGCGCGTGATCTCGATCGCGCCCTGAGATCGCTGACAGCCCAGCGGCTGCACGATCTCGCCCCAATTTGGGAAGAACGGTTTGACAGTCTGTCCACCGGACAGGTCAAGCTCGCTCGAGGCTCTGCCGATAGGAGAGGACGCTGATGTTGCTCATCGTCGTGATCTGCTGGTTGATCGTGTCGCTCGTCGTGGTCGCGCTCTGCGTGATGGCCGCCCGAGCCGACGCTGAGCCCGCGCGCGACGTTCTGCCGCTCGGGACGGCGCCGGTGGTCCGCCGGATCGTGCGCCACTAGTCCTGGCTCCTAGGATTCGGGCCTTGCGCAGCCCGTCCGCAGATGCACCCGAAGTCGCCCTCGGTCACGACTATCTGCTCGTCCTCCGCGGGGCCGAGCGGGTGTTCTGCGAGATCGCGGCGATCTGGCCGAACGCTCCGATCCACACCCTGCTCGCCGACGAGCACGACGAGATGCTGCGGGAGCGGCTTGGAGGCCGGACCGTCCACGTCTCCTCGCTGCAACGGCTCGGTGTGCGCCAGGACGGCTTCCGGGCGCTGCTGCCGCTCTACCCGCTCGCCGCCGGGCGGATGCGGATCGAGGCTTCCGGGGTGCTCGTGACCGACAGCAGCGCGTTCGCGATCGGGTTCCGGCCGCCGCCCGGGGTTCCGCACGTCTGCTACTGCCACTCACCGTTCCGCTACGCCTGGCACGCGCGTGAGCAGGCGCTCGCCGAGCAGCCGGCGATCCTGCGACCGGCCGTCGGCGCGCTGCTCGACCGGATCCGCCGCTGGGAGCTCGACGCCGCCTCACGGGTGACCCACCTGATCGCGAACTCCGAGCACTGCCGCCGGATGATCGCCGACTACTGGGGCCGCGACGCCGAAGTGATCCACGCGCCGGTCGATGTCGAGCGATTCACGCCTTCGCCCCGCGGCGAGCGTCTGCTCGTGATCGGCGAGGTCACCCGCCACAAGCGCACGGCGGTCGCGATCGAGGCGGCGGTTGCCGCCGGCGTCCCGATCACCGTCGTCGGCGATGGGCCCGACAAGGACGAGCTCGAGGCCCGCTACCGCGATCCAGGGCTCGTCGAGTTCGCCGGCCGCGTCGACGACCGCAGACTCACCGGCCTGATCGAGTCGGCGCGGGCGGTCGTCGTGCCGTCGACCGAGGAGTTCGGAATCGTCGCGGTCGAGGCGCAGGCCGCCGGAAAGCCGGTGTTGGCGCTCGGTGCCGGCGGAGCGGTCGAGACGGTGATCGCCGGCGAGACCGGGATCCTCGTCGACCGCCCCGACCCGGAGCTGTTCGCCGCCGTGCTGCGATCCGGCGAGCTCGACCGGATCGATCAGGCCCGCTGCCGCGAGAACGCCGAGCGCTTCTCCGCCGCGGTGTTCCGCGGGCGGATGGCGGCCGCCGTCAACGCCCAGCGATGACCCGCGCGTAGAACGCGAGCATCCGGGGGTTGATCGTCTCGGGTGCGTACCGGCGCGCCGACTCGCGTGCCGCGGTGCCGACCTGCTCGCGGTGCTCGCGATCGCCGGCCGCCTCGGTCAGCGCCCTGGCGAGGCTCGCCGGGTCGCCCGGTTCGTGGAGGAACCCCGTGACGTGGTCGGTCACGTGCTCGGGATTGCCGCCCGCGTTGGCGGCTACGACCGGCAGGCCGGCGCCCATCGCCTCGATCACGACACCGGGTAGCGGGTCGGGGCTCGTCGACGCGTGGACGACGACGTCGAGCTCGTCGAGCTCCGCGTACACGTTCTCGCGGAATCCGCGGAAGTCGACGCGGCCGGCGATCCCGAGCTCGGCGCAGAGCTCGTGCAGGTGCGCCTCGAAGTCGGTTTCGCCGAACATCGCGCTGCCGATGATGCGGGCGCGCACGTCAGCGTCCGGGAACGCCTGTGCGAAGCCGCGCAGGAACACGTCCTGGCCCTTCCACGGCGTGATCCGGCCGAGCATGCCGACCGTCCCGACCTCGTCGCGGATCGGCGCCCGGCGGTCCGGCAGCGGCACCGGGAAAGGCATCACGTCGGTGATCAGGCCGCGCCGGCGCCTCCCGGTGGTCGCCAGCACCGACCGCGAGGGGACGAGCAGTCCTGAAGGCAGCGTCGCGATCGCGGTCTGGACGGCGCGGATCAGATGCGGCGCCAGATACGACGGGACGAGGTGGTCGTGCAGGTGCCAGACCATCGGGACGCCGGCAGCGCGCGCCGCCGCGCCTCCGTACGGACCGGACTTGAGCGAGATCGCGTGGACGATGTCGGGGCGCAGCTGGCGCAGCCGCTTGCGCAGCGTCGCCACGTAGCCGCCGGCACCGGCCGCCGCGCGCAGTTGATGGAGTCCCGGCCGCGCGATCTCCTCGCGGCGAAGTCCGCGGACCTGCTCGTCCATCGGCAGGACCTCGACGACCGCGCCGGCGTCCTGCAGGGCAGGGACGAGCGGCCCGTCCTCGGCGACGATCACGATCGCCTCGATCTCGTCGCGAGTCGTGGCGATGAAGCGCATCAGCCCGATCTCGCCGCCCGACAGGCGCGACGCGTGGGTCATGAACACGACGCGCACGGCGGCGAAGGTAGCAGTCGCCGCCCGGCGTGCGGAACCGGGGCGCGGCTACGCTGCCGCCGTGGGCATCACGTTGCTGGAACTCGAATTCCTGCTCGCGCAGCGGGCCGCCGGACTCGAGCTCGGATCGGTCTGCCAGCTCGGTAGGCAGGACATGTTCGTTCGCCCGAGGCGCCTGCGGAAGGTGTTCGCGCGCTATGGCAGTCCGATCACGGCGGCGCAGGCCGAGCAGCTCAGCCGTGGCGACGACGGCTACGCCGGGAACCTGCTGCGCGCGCTCGGCGCGACCGGCGTCGACGCCGCCGACGCGAGCGCGTTCGAGGGCGCGGGCATCGTCATCGACCTCAACGAGCCGCTGCCCGCGGAGATGCACGAGCGCTTCGACACCGTCATCGACGGCGGGACGATCGAACACGTCTTCTCGTTCCCGACGGCGATGGCGAACGCGATGCAGCTCGTCCGCGAGGGCGGCACCTACATCGCGATGACTCCGGCGAACGGTGAGCTCGGCCACGGCTTCTACCAGTTCAGCCCCGAGCTCCTCTACCGCTGCCTCGCGCCCGAGCACGGCTACGAAGTCGAGGCGATGTGGCTCGGCGAGCGGCTGGCGCGGCCGGGACGGTCGCGGTGGTGGGACGTAGCCGACCCGGCGAAGATCGGCAAGCGCGGCAACTTCCGCGGCCGCGGCGCCCAGTACCTGTACGTCCAGGCGCGGCGCACCGGGCCGTTTCCCGGCTGGGCGCCGCCGCAGCAGTCCGACTACAGCACGGCGTGGCAGGAGGGAAGGATCTACTCCCGCGGCCGCTTCCGTCTCCGCGAGCGGTTGCAGCTCGCCGGACTCACCGGCCCGCTGACGGTGGACCGGACGGCCTTCGGTCGGATCGACCCGGCACGCGCATCACGGGCTGCCGGCGGGCCTTTGTGATGGCGGGGGCCGCTACCGGAGAGCCGCGATGAGCTCGGCCGACTCGTCGAGCGCCTGGCGCATGCAGTCGTCCATGTCGATGTAGACGTAGTTCGCGAGCCGGCCGGCGAAGTGAACCCTGCCGGCGCCGATCTGCTCGCGGACGTGGTCGCGGTAGCGGTCGTTGAGCGCCCGGTTCTCGGGCAGCTCGATCGGGTAGTAGCGGCTCGGCGCGCCGGTGAACTCGAAGCCGAGCACCGTCCCCTCGCACTGCTGGCGCGAGGCGTGCTTGGTCTCGTGGATGCGGATGAACGGGTACTCGGTGCCCGGGTAGTTGACGACCATCGCGCCCTGGGCCAAGTCCATGTGCGGGATGTAGACCGAGCGCACGTCGATCCCGCGCCAGTCGAGCCGGCCGAAGCACTCGCCTGCGAACAGGTCGAGCGGGCAGGTCAGGAGGATCATGTCGGCCTGCTCACGCTGCGCGTGCTCGTCGATGTTCTCGAGCGTCGCGTCGGCGTTGGTGCGGACCGTGATCCGTGGGTCGTCGAGCAGGCCGTCGAGCAGGTCGGTGTAGCCGTTCGGCCCGGCCGGCCAGCCCTGGAAGGGGTCGGGGAACAGGTACGGGTCGTTGTCCCAGCGGACCGACACGCGACGCGGGGCCCACCCGGCCGACAGCTCGGCGGCAGGCCGTCCCCACTGCTTCTCGGTGTATGGCCGGATGTAGCGCTCGTAGAGGATCGGGCCCATCAGCTCCAGACACCACTCCTCGAAGTTCGCGGCCGCGGCGCGGGACTCGGAGTCGACGCCTTCCCGCTCCTTGAGCTCGGCGAGAATCTCGTCACCGCGCGACTGGTGCTCGATGTCGCTGAGGAGAATCGGCCAGTTGTGGAGCTTGCCCTCGACGTTGATGTCGACGCGGTGGCGATAGTCGTTGAACGGGGTCATCCGGTTCGCGAGCTCCCAGACCTCCTCGTCCTCGGTGTGGAAGATGTGCGAGCCGTGCGGCTCGTAGAGGACGCCGTTCATGTGGTCCGAGCGAACGAGGCCGCCGATCACGTTCTCGCGCTCGAGCAGCACGACCTCGATGTCCTCCTGCGCGAGCCGCCACGCGACGGTGCATCCGGTCAGTCCGGCACCAACAATCAGAATCTTGGGTCGCGACATCGGCCGCAACGGTAGCGTTACCGCCCCGATGAGTGCGACCGGACCCAAGGACGACCCTGTCGTCGTGATCGGTGGACCGCTGTGGGCGCCGAGCGTGATCCACATGGCGGTCCAGGTTTCGACCGAGATCGGCCGCGATCGCGACACGCTCTACATCCATGCGGAGGCGGTCGGCGGCGGCGTCGGGGTGAGGCTCTGGAAGCTGATCCGCGAGACCTTCGGCGGCGGCCGTGAGGACCCGCTACGCGGCGGCGGCCTGGCGCGCACGCCGATGCGCCTGCGGAAGGTCTCAGCCCACCTCTGGTTGGCATCTATCGGCGGCATCTGGACGTTGCTGCCGACCGCCGCGTACGGGCCGCTGCGCCGCTACCACGCCCGCAGAGCAGCGCGTGCCGCCCGGCGTTGGCTGAAGGAGCGCGGCGCCGCCGGCTGCACCGTGGTCGCGTACTGGTGGTTCGCCGCCGAGGTGCTCGACCACCTGCCGGAGGCGACGCGCGTCATCTACGACTGCACCGATGAGCACACGAGCTACCCGGACTCGATGCTCTCGGCCGACGAGGTCCGCGAGGTCGAGGCCCGTCTGCTCGACCGCGCCGACCGGACGTACGTCATCTCGAGCGGCCTGATCCCGTCGCGTGAGGGCGCCGGACGCCTGATCGAGCTAGCGCCGAACGCGTTCGACCTGCGCAAGGTCGACGCGCTCCGGGAGGCCGGGCTCGTCGCGCCGGAGACACTCGCGTCGTTGCCCCGCCCGATCGTCACGTGCGTCGCGACCGAGCTTGCCGACCGCGCCGACTGGCCGCTGCTCGCCGAACTCATGAGCAGGAACCCCGACTTGAGCTTCGTATTCATCGGCCGCGACTCCCACCTCGGGCCGCCCGAGGTCTCCGCCCGCCCGAACGCCCACCACCTCGGGTTCACCCCCTACGACCAGACGCTCGCCACTCTCGCCGAATCCGACGTCGCGATCATCCCGTTCAAGGAAGATGATTTCGCCGCCGGCAACGCGTTCGCGAAACTGCTCGACTACTTCGCGATGGGCGTCCCGGTCGTCTCGATCCCCGTCGCGGACACGATCGCCTTCAAGGAGCACGATCCCGAGCTGATCGAGCTCGCGAGCGGCGTCGAGGAATGGGCCGCGGCGCTGGAGCGCTGCGTCGCGGAGCCGGCCGACGCGCCGGTGCGGGAGCGGCGCCGGCAGCTGGTGCAGGAGCGGTCGACCGAGGCTCGGACCAAGCGCCTGCTTGGCTGACGGGCCGGTGAGCGCACGTCGTCGCGCCGCCACTTGGCGGCGCTCCTCCGTGTCGCTCGGTATCAGGTTCGGACCTTCGGTACGAACCTGTCCTGGCAGGGGCCGTTACACGCGCCGCCGTGTGGCGAACCTGTCCTGGCGGGGGCCGTTACTGCGGCGCTCGGTCATCCCCTTCGCTATCCAAGCGAGTGTGATGAAGGTGATCGGCGCCATTGCGTAGTGGCCGCCGGTGTGCCACTGGCCGAACCCGCCGACCAGTAGGCCGAGCGCGGGCAAGGCGAGTTCCTTGCCGTCGAAGTGCAGACGTACGACCGAGAACAGAGCGAACGCGACGATCGCCGCATAGAGCAGGCCGCCGGGAACGCCCAGCGCCACGAACGCGTTCGGGAGGTCGATCTCGGCCGGGCGCAGCGCCGTCGCGTCCCGGGTCAGTGCCGCACCGCCCTGGTTCGTCGCGCCGATCCCAAGCCCGGTCGGCTGTGTGATCCCGATCTTCATTCCCTCCCAGGCGATCTTCAGGTGCACGATCAGCGTCGACTCGTTCGAGTCGAGCGGATTCGACAGCCCCTGAGAGCTGTGGGCGACCAGATCGTTGCCCCCGAGCACGGACGACAGCGCGGAGCTCATCACCAGCATCCCGCCGATCGCGGCGACCAGGCCGACGCTGCCGACGACGATCGCCCGCTTGAGGTCGCGCGGGTAGACGGCGACGATCGCTGCGATGCCGACAAACGCAAACAGGATCGAGGTCCGAGTGCCGGACGTCATCAGCGCGAAGAACAGGATCGGCAGCGGCAGCACCATCGCCCGGTGGCCGCGCAGGCGCATCGCTGTCGCGGCGCACAGCGCGGCCGCCAGCATCGTCGAGTACTCGAACGAAGACGAGAACGTGCCGACCGGCTTGACGGAGTCGTCGACCCGCAACGACAGCGACGCAGCGGTCTGGTACCAGGTCGCATCCCAGGGCGTATGGCCGATGAAGCCCTGCGAGAGGCCGTAGACGGCGATCGCCGTACCGCACCACACCAGCAGCTGGATCAGGCGCTCGAACACGGTGTCGTCGACGACGGCACGGCCGACGAAGTACCACGCGATCGGCGGTCCCCAGTAGAAGAGGCCGCCGATCCCGGACGCGATGCCGAGCGCGAGCGGGTTGACGATGCTGAGCAGCCCGAGCACTGTCAGGCCCGCGAGCATCTGGCTCATCCTGTCGTCGCGCAGGACAGGCGACCTGCGGCCGACGAAGTAGATCGTCGTGATCAGCAGCGCCAGCACCATCGGGCCTGCGAGCAGCAGCGGGTCGGCCGGTGACCACCCCGTCAGCGGGATCAGCAGGCGGCGGATCTCGGCGACGAACAGCAGGTAGGCCATCGTCGCGAGCAGGCCCTCGCGGGCGTCCCGAAGCGCGATCGCTCCGAGCAGGCAGGTGACCGACACCCCTGCGACGAGCCGGAACAGCAGCGGCTCCAGCGAGGCCGCCGCAGTCAGGAGGACGGTCAGTCCCAGCGCGCAGCCGACCGCCACGCTTGCCGCCCGCTGCGGCACCGGGCGCGGAGCCGCGACTCCGGTCGCCGCCACCGGGCGTCAGCTCCTGCCGGACGCGCGGGTGCGGCCACCGACCGTGACGACGCCGCGCTCCGCGGCACCGGCGCGGGTCAGCTCCGCGCGCAGCTCGCGGACAGCGGTG
Organism: Baekduia sp.; assembly: GCA_037045385.1. Taxonomy (GTDB): domain Bacteria; phylum Actinomycetota; class Thermoleophilia; order Solirubrobacterales; family Solirubrobacteraceae; genus Baekduia. The sequence goes on from JBAOHN010000008.1 coordinate 462,837, forward strand.
TCGGTGTCGTGCCCGATCCGGGCGACGACGACGACGCCGTCGGCCTGGCCGATCAGCGGCAGGGCGTCGGGAACGGTGACCGGGGAGGCGACGTCGATCACGATCACGTCGTACGCGGCCTTCGAGTCGGCCAGCAGCTTGCTCATCGCGCTGTCGCCGAGGATCGCCGACGGATTGCCGGCCGGCTCGCCGGCCTCGAACAGGTCGAGCAGGCCGCCGGTGTCCTCGAAGGTGAGCAGACGCGCCGGGCCACCCGGCCCGTCGGCCGAGAGCAGGGCGGAGATCCCGGTGTCGGCCGAGAGGCCGAGGCGCTTTGCCGTGTCGTTCGCCTGGCGGACGGCGAGCCGCTCGGCAAGCACCGGCGTGCGCAGATCGGCCTCGAGCAGCAGCACCTTGCGGCCCGACTCGGCGGCGCTGGCCGCCAGGCCGCTGGCGACGGTCGACGCTCCCGACCCAGGGCCCGGCCCGGCGACGAGGAACGACCGCGAAGCCCCGCTGCCGTGGTCCGGTGCGTCGAGCACGTTCCACAGCCGTTGGAAGGCGTCGCGGACCCCGGAAGACAGGTGGCCGAGGCGGAGGTTCCCCCTCAGCTCCTTCGCCGTCGGAATCCCGGCCAGCAGCGGTAGCCCGGCTGCGTCCGTCACCTGGGAGACGTCTGCCAGGCGCCGGTCGAGCTGCTCCAGCACGACGGCCAGCGCGAAGCCGAGGATCAGCCCGATGAAGCCGCCGATGATCGCGTAGCGGATCGGTCGCGGCGCGCTCACCTTGTCCGGCGGTGTCGCGCGCTCGGAGATCACGACGTCACCGGTCTGGGTCGCGCGCAGCAGACGGAGTGCGGTCAGGCCGCTCGCGAGCGTCCTGATGCGGGAACCGGTCTCGCCCGCGTCGCGCAGGCGCTTGTAGTCGGCCGAGAGACGGGCGACTGCTGTTGCGAGCTGCTGGCCGTACACCTCGCGGCGAAGATCGACGAACGAGTCGGCGGCTGCATTGGCGATCCTGGCGGCCTCGTCTGCGCTTCGTGCGGTCGCCGAGAAGACGATCAGCGATGTCTGGGACTCGGCCTCGATCTTGACCTTCTTCTTGAGCGACTTGGCCGTGTACTCCGGACCGAGCCGTGCAGCCGCGCGCTCCCGGACGATCGCGAGCTTGGCCAGTTTCAGCGTCGTGTTCGCCTGCTGCTCATCGGGCTGGGAGCTGCCGATGGGGAGGCCGGCGGCGGCTGCGGCGACCGGCGCCACTCCGAACTGGACGGTCGACTCGGCCGTGTACTTGTCCGGCAGGATCAGCGCCAGCGCGAGCGCGGCGAGCACCCCGACGAGCGGAACGAGAACGATCCACCGCGCCCGGCGCTTGAATGCGCCGAGGAGGCTGGTCATTCCCTCGGTGGTTGGGGTCGGCTCTGCGTTCATACGGAATCCGGCAAGACGGGGATGGAGCGCGCAGGGTACACATCAGGATGCTCGCCGCAAGTCGGTTAGACTCGCCGCCAGATGCCTGAGGACGACCGCGGCTCGGTGCTCGTCACCGGTGCGACCGGGATCGGGGCGGCCGTCGCCAGGAGCTTGGCAGCCGACGGCTGGCCGGTCTGCGTCACCTATCGGACGCACGAGCGTGAGGCGGACGAGTTGTGCGCCGAGCTGGTCGCGTCGGGCGCCCGGGCGATCTTCGCGCGGCTCGATGTAACCGATTCGGAATCGATCGATGCGGCGTGCACCCGCGCCGAGCAGGAGCTCGGGCCGATCGGTGCGCTCGTCGCGAACGCCGGCATGCTGGCGACCGAGATCGCCGTCACCCAGCCGATCGACGACTTCGCAGCCGTGCTCGAGACGAACGTCGTCGGCACCCAGCGGTGCATCCAGCGGGTCCTGATGCCGATGGTCCGGGCGCGGCGCGGTCGGATCGTGTTGATCGGGTCACTCGCTGCGCACAAGGCCGTGCCCGGCCAGTCCGCATACGGGGCGTCGAAAGCTGCGCTCGAAGGGCTCGCGCGCAGCGTCGCGGTCGAGGTCGCGCGCCGCGGCGTCACCGTCAACGTCGTCGCGCCGGGGCTGATCGACACGCAGTTGATCCACGACGAGAACACCGGCGTCGATCCGGCGATCGTCCCGATGCGCCGGATGGGCACGCCCGACGAGGTCGCCGCATGCGTACGATTCCTCGCCTCAGAGGAGGCCCGGTACGTGACCGGTTCGGTGCTGACCGTGGACGGCGGACTCAGCTTCGCTTGAATACGAAGCGAATCTCTCAACCCAAGGAGGCCGCGGTGCCGCTTTCAGAAGAACTCCGTGCTCGTGTGACCGATTCGCTCGTCTCGTTCGGCGCCGAACGCGACATGATCGCCGACGACACGACGCTCGAGGCGCTCGACATCGACTCGCTGGACGTCGCCGAGCTCGCCGAGATGCTGCGCGAGGAGTGCGATGTCGCCGTAGACGTCAAGGACTTCGCCGAGTGCGTGACGGTCGGCGACGCGTTCGCGGTGATCGCTGAGCGCGCCGGCGGCTCGTGACCCGGGCGGCACTCCTCTTCCCGGGCCAGGGCAATCTCCCGGCCGACCTGTCGAGCAGGCTCGAGCGGACCGATCCGGAGCTGCATGCTCTGATCACGGGCAGGGCCGGCTCCGACATCTTCGAGCGCGCCGACGAGGGGCAGCGCTGGCGACAGCCGGCGTTGTTCGCGGCGTCGATGGGTTGCTGGCGCGAGGTCGAGCGCTCGATCGCGGAGGGCACGCTGCGAGACGGGCCGGTCGAGATCATCGCGTTCGCCGGCCACTCGCTCGGCGAGATCGCTGCGCTGGTCGCCGCCGGTGCGCTCGCGGTCGCCGATGGCGTCGAGCTCGTCTGCCGCAGAGGCGAGCTGTTTCAAGAGGTCGAGGAGACCTGCGAGCCCGCCGCGATGTGCGCGATCGTCGGCGAGGGCGCGCTGGCGTTCGCCCGCTCACAGGCCGGCGAGGACCTGGCGGTCGCCAACGACAACTCCCCGCAGCAGGTCGTGATCGCCGGGACCAGGGAGGCGACCCGCGCGGCCAGGTCGCAGGCCCGAACCAGCGGGCTCCGCGCCGTGATGCTGCCGATGCAGGTCGCCGGGCACACGCCGGCGGTCGGCGCCGTCGTCGAGCCGCTCGCCGCGACGGTCGCAGCGTTCGAGCTGGCCGAGCCGACGGCGCCGGTCTGGTCGAGTACGACGGCCGCCCCGTTCGGCGACGTCGGCTCCGAGCTCGCCGCCGGGTGCGCGACGCTGGTCCGCTGGCGCGAGACGGTGATCGGCCTCCACGATGCCGGTGCGCAGCTGATGATCGACGTCGGACCGGGCCACGCGCTCGCGGGACAGGCAGCGAAGACTGTTGGACCGGATGTCGAAGTTCTGGCACCCTGCGACGAGTGAGGACCAATGCCTGCTGATCGCTCGAGCACCGGGGTCCGGACGCCGTACGGCGCCCGGATGGTTTCGGTCGGCTCCTATCTGCCCGAGCGGGTAGTGCCGGTCGCCGAGGCCGCAGCCGACTACGGCGTCGACCCCGAGTGGGTGCTCAAACGGACGCAGGTCGCCGAACGGCACTTCGCGGCCGAGGGCGAGACGGTGTCGGCGATGGTCGTCGAGGCATCGAAGATCGCGCTCGAACGGGCGGGCGTCGCCGCCGACGAGATCGACCTGATCCTGCTCGGCACCTCGACGGCCGAGTACCAGTGCCCAGGGTCGTCCACGATCGTCCAGGACGCGCTCGGTGCCACCGGCGCCGGCGCGCTCGACATCGGCGCCGCGTGCACCGGCTGGCTCGCAGGCGTCAGCCTGGCGGCGGCGATGATCGAGGCCGGGCGCGCCGAGACGGTGCTCGTCACCGGCGCCGAGATCGTCTCGCAGCTGCTCGGTCCCGATGACGTCTCCGCCGGGCTGCTGATGGCCGACGGCGCAGGCGCCGTCGTGATGCGGCGATCGGCACCGGACGAGACGGGGATCGGACCCGCCGTGATCCACGCCGAAGGCCAGTACGCGGACCTCGTCACCGCCGTGCGCGTGCATCCGGAGCACGGCCGCCCGATCTTCACGATGTCCGGCCAGGAGACCTACACGGTCGCCGTGCGCTCGCTCGTCGACGCCACCCGCGAGGTGCTCGAGCTCGCCGGTGATGAGCTCGACGACATCGACCTGTTCGTCTACCACCAGGCCAACGGCCGGATCCTCAGAGCGGTCGGCGACCGCCTCCAGCTGCCGCCCGAGAAGACCATCAGCATCGTCGAGCGAACCGGCAACACGTCGGCGGCGTCGATCCCGATCGCGCTCGACGACGCCTATGCGGCCGGCCGCCTCGTGCCCGGCCAGAAGGTCCTGATGGCGGCGGTCGGTGCTGGGTTCGTGACCGCTGCCGCCATCGTTACGTGGGGCTAGTCGCCCGGCGCTACGCGCCGGGCTGAAGGACGACGGCTTCGCCTTCGTCCGGCCCGCTGTCCTAGGGAGCGAGCGACAGGTGAACCTCGCCGGCGATGAGCGCCTGCGTCGTTCCGTCGCTCGTTTCGACGAGCAGTTGACCCTCGTCGTCGATACCGGCAGCGATGCCGTGGCCGTCGTCCCAGGTGATCGTGCGGCCGATTAGGCCGTCGCGCTCGCGCCAGGCGGCGACCACCTGCTCGTTGCTCTGGGCGAGCACGGTCTCGAGCGCGTCGGTCAGCCGGTCGCGCCAGGCCGGCAGCTCTGCTGGCGATGCGCCGAGCGTCGCGGCGCGCGCGCCGTCGTCGCCGAGGTCGGCGGCGGCGACTGCGACGTTGATGCCGATGCCGAGCACCTGCCAGCCGGCACCACCCCGCGTCTCGGCGAGGATCCCGGCGACCTTGCGTCGCGGCTCGAGCCAGACGTCGTTCGGCCACTTGACGAGCGCGTCCGGCCCGCAGAGCTCTGCGACCGCGACGGCCGCCGCCAGCGGAAGCAGCGCTACGCGCTCCTGCGGCAGCCGCAGCACATAGGACTGCGACAGGCTGCCCGCCGGTGAGCGCCAGCCGCGGCCCTGACGGCCGCGGCCTGCGGTCTGGATCCCGGCGCTGACGAGCGTCCCGTGCGGCGCCCCGGCCTCGGCGAGCTCGCGGGCGAGCGTGTTCGTCGATCCGGTCTCTGCGAGATGTAGCCGCGGCAGGCCGAGCGTCACAGCGCCCGCACCGTGACGAGGTCGTCGGTCCGCAGCGCGAGCCGGTCGCGCGCCGACCCGCGGTTGACCGCGAGCGAGAGCGTCCGGTAGGGGTCCTGGTAGACGAGCAGTTCGCCCTCGTCGACGTCCGAGAACGTCGACGCGTAGACGGCCGGGACGCCGTTGATCGTGACCGGTGCGCCGAGCCGCAGCCCCGCTCCGGTGAGCTCGTCGTGCTCGACGTCGAGCGTGACGTTCCCATAGCGGTCGAACGCGATCGCGTGGGCGTGGAGCTCTCCAACAGACTCCTGATGGGCGAGCGGCATCTCGAGCGTCACGAGCTCGCCGGCGTCGAGCGGGTCGCCTGCGGCGGCGAGCGGCGCGCCGGCTGCCAGCGCGGCGGCGACCGGCGCGAAGATGTCGCGTCCGTGGAAGGTCGCCGACACAGGCTGGAGCCGGTGCGGCGAGCGGCTCAGGTCGACCATCTCGGTCGCGCCGCCGAAGCGCTGGGCGGCGAGTGACAGCAGCCCGTTGTCAGGGCCGACGAGGATGCGGTCCTCTTCGGCGGTTCGAAGCGCGACCGGCCGGCGCATCCCGCCGACTCCCGGATCGACCACGGCGAGGTGGACGCCCGGCTCGCAGAACGGGAGCGTTCGGCGCAGGATCAGCGCGGCGCTGCGGACGTCGTGGCGGGGCAGCCCGTGCGAGAGGTCGATCACCCGGCTCTCCGGCGCGATTCGCGCCATCACCGCATGGCAGACACCGACGAACTCGTCCTCGAGCCCATAGTCGGTCAGGAAGGTGATCGGCCGGTTCATCCTCGCTCCACGGCTCCGAGGATCGCAGCAACGAGGCCGGCGGGTGTGTGTTCGCGAGCCTCGAGCGCCGGTTCGAGCCCGAGCTCGCGCAGCTGCGCGGAGGTCACCGGTCCGATCGAGGCGAGACGGGGCAGCGCGGCGCCGCCCGCGGCCCCGGCGAGCGCTCGTGCTGACGAAGCCGAGGTCACCGTCGCCCAGTCGGCGCCGAGCACGCGCTCGCGCATCTGGTCGTCGAGTGCGACCGGGACGGTCCGGTAGGGCTCGACGATCTCGATCCGTGGCGCGCCGCCGGCTTCGAGCGCGGCCCTGACGACGTCGCGTCCGCCGTGGGCGCGCGTGATGATCGCGGCGCGTGGGGTGAGAGCCACGAGCAGCTCGGCCAGCGACTCGCCGACCGCGCGATCGGGCACGAGGTCGGCGGTGATGCCGTGGCGCGCGAGCGCGCGGGCGGTCCCCGGTCCGATCACGGCGATCTGCACGCCGGCGAGCGCACGGCTGTCGCGCCCCGCCGCTGCGAGCGCGCCGAAGAACGCGTCGACCCCGTTCGGGCTCGAGAAGACGGCGAGGTCGAACGCGTCGAGGTCGTCGGGCAGCGTGAAGGGCAGCGGCTCGGTCCTGATCACCGGCGCCTCGATCACGCGCGCGCCCTCGGCGGCGAGCGCGGCGGCGAGCGCCGACGCCTGCCCGGCCGGCCGCGTGACCGCGATCGAGACGCCGGCCAGTGGCCCCGATCCCCGCCAGGCGAGCTTCTCGCCGAGCGCGGCGACATCACCGACGACCGTGACGGCGGGGGCGCCGATCCGGTGCTCGGCGGCGAGTGCGGCGATCGTCTCGAGCGCGCCGTGGACGCTGCGCTGGTCGCCGTAGGTGCCGCGCTCGATGATCGCCGCCGGCTCGTCCGCCGAGCGTCCGTGCTCGATCAGCGACGCCGTCACGCGCGGCAGCGCGCGGACGCCCATGTAGAAGACGAGTGTGCCGGGGAAGCGGGCCAGCCCGGCCCAGTCGACCTGCGTACCCGGCTTCTCGGCCGACTCGTGCGCGGTCACGAACGCGACGCCGGGAGCGACGCCGCGGTGGGTCACCGGGATGCCGGCGTAGGCCGGCGCTGCGATCCCGGCAGTGACGCCCGGAATCACCGAGAACGGGATCCCGTGCTCGTGGCAGAGCTGAGCCTCCTCGCCACCGCGCCCGAACACGAACGGGTCGCCGCCCTTCAGTCGCAGCACCGTCCTGCCCGCGGCCGCGTGCTCGACGATCAGCCGCTCGGTCTCCTCCTGCGGAACCTGGTGGCCGCCGCCGGTCTTGCCGACGTCGATCACGATCGCGTCCGGCCGGGCACCGGCGAGCGCGTCGACCGGGATCAGGCGGTCGTGGAGGATCACGTCGGCGGTGGCAATCGCCTCGGCGGCGGTGACGGTCAGCAGACCTGGGTCGCCCGGGCCGGCGCCGGCAAGGATCACGCGTCCATCAGCCACCGGCGATCAGCTCCTTCGCGCCGAGCAGGTCGAGCCGCTCGATCGCGGCGCGGACGCGCCCGGCCGAATCGGATGCGACGACGGTGTCGCGGATCCATGCGGTCCCGTCCGGTGATCCGGCGAAGACGTGCAGCGCTGCGCCGTCGTCGTAACAGCCGAGCGCCGACTCGCAGTTCGCGCCGAGCGCCCGGGAGATCGCTCGCTCGGCGGCGAGCGCGGACCCGGACGCCGCGTCGAGCGCCGCGTCCGGCAGCTTGCGGCCCTCGATCGCGAGGATGCCCTGGCCCGGTGCGGGGACGAACAGCGACGGGTCGAGTGCGGCCCCGACCCGGTCGCCGAGGCCGAGCCGGTCGAGTCCGGCCGCGGCGAGCACGAGCGCGTCGGCTTCGCCTGCTTCGAGCTTGGCGAGCCGCGTCGGCACGTTGCCGCGGATCTCGACGATGTCGAGATCGGGCCGCATCGCGAGCAGCTCGGCGCGCCGCCGCAGCGACGCGGTGCCGACGCGCGCGCCGGTTGCGAGCGCGTCGAGCGATGACGCGCCGACGAGCACGTCGCGGGCGTCCGCGCGCGCGAGTACGGCTCCGACCGACATCCCTTGGGCGAGCTCGTGGTCGCCGGGCACGTCTTTGGCGGAGTGGACGGCGAGGTCGATCTCACCGTTCGCGAGCGCGTCTTCGATCGTGTCGACCCAGCGGCGTTTGCCGATCGGCTCGGCCTGCTCGCCGCGGTCGCCGCTGGTCGTGATCGGGACGATCTCGACCTCGGCGGCGGCAGCGGTTTCGACGAGGTGGCCTGCGACGAGCCGCGCCTGCGCGAGCGCGAGCTGACTGCCGCGCGTGCCGAGCCGCATCGTCAGGACCGGCGCAGCGGAAGGACGTCGGCGAGACCGGGCTCGGCGTGCGGCCGCTCGGTATCGAGCAGGCCGAACAGCTCCGCGGTCGTCTCGGCGTGGCGGCCCGCGGTCTCGGGCTCTTGGGCGGCGGCCTTGAGCCGGATCGCCGGCTCGTGCAGCAGCCGCTGCATCACCGCCCGGGCGAGCGCCTCGACCCGCGCGAGGTCGCGCGGCGACGCGGACTCCCAGCGCCCGGCGTTGTCTCCGAGGACCCCAGCGACGACATCGTCGCCGTAGCGGTGCAGCTCGGCGATCAGCGTCGTCACATCACGGCGCTGCATCCTCCCGGTGAAGCGATCGAGCTCAGCGTCGGCGATCGTCTCCGCCTCACGGCGCTCGACCTCGCGGACACGCAGCGTCTCGGCCGCGCGGCGCTGGAGGTCGTCCATGTCGTAAAGCGAGACCCCGTCGATCGCGGCGCAGGCGGGATCGATGTCGCGCGGGACGGCGAGGTCGATCAGCACGAGCGGCCTGCCGTCGCGACGCTGGGCGATTGGCGCCAGATCATCGGCGCCGATCAGCGTGTGCGGCGAGGCGGTGCTCGAGACGACGATGTCGGCGTCGAGCAGGTGCTCGGGGAGGTCGTGGAGCGCGGAGACGGTGCCGCCGAAGCGGGATGCGATCACGCGGGCGCGATGGGTGTGGCGGTTCGTGACGACGATCGTGCTGACGCCACGGCCGGCGAGCGCGCTCGCGGTCAGCTCGGCGGTCTCGCCGGCGCCGACGATCACGACCTTGCGGCCGGGCAGCTCACCGACCTCGTCGGCAGCGAGCGCTACCGCGACCGAAGACACCGAGCTGTGGCCGGCGCCGATCCCGGTCTCGGAGCGAACACGGCGGCCGGCGCGGATCGCCGAGCCGAAGAGGTCGCCGGTCAACGGCCCGGTTGTTCCTGTGGCCTGCGCCTGCTCGAACGAGCGCTTGACCTGGCCTTGGATCTCGGCCTCGCCGACGATCATCGAGTCGAGCCCGGCTGTCACCTGGAACAGGTGGCGCGCCGCATCGCGGCCGGTCAGCCGGAATGCAGCGGCGCGCAGCTCCTCGCTGTCACCACCGCGCGCTGTCAGCGCGGTGAGCAGCGCCGCCTCGGCCGGCCCGGTCTCGGCTGCGAGGTAGACCTCGGTCCGGTTGCAGGTCGAGATCGCGACAGCCTCGTCGACCTCGGGCAGCTCGACCAGCTCAGCGCAGAGCGCCTCGGCGTCGCGGGTCAGCAGCGCGACGCGCTCGCGCAGCGAGACCGGCGCGGTCTTGTGCGAGATCCCGAGGCACAGCAGCTCACGCATCGTCCGGCTCCTCGCCGGTCGTGGCGTCGCGCGTGTCCAGCAGGCGGTGGAGGCTCAGCACCTCGCGCTCGAGGCGCGACAGCCGGACCGCCATCACCGCGAAGTAGACGAGCAACAGCGCGACGACGACGAGCACCGCAGCGGCGACGTAGCCACCGCCGTCCGGCAGCGCAGGGGTGGTTGCGAGGACCGTCACGAGCCGCTCCGTTCGAGGTTCGGCGCCGCCGAGCGCCCGGTGACGACTTCGTCACCGAGCCGGCGGCGCAGCGCGCGTAGCTGGAAGGTCGTGTTCTTTTGGGTCATCTCGTACTTGACGAGCGTTGCGAACAGCAGCGTGAAGCCGATGATGCAGAGCACGAACGACGCCGCCATCAGACCCGGCAGGTTGCCGGAGGAATCGTCGAGCGTGCGCGGGTGGACGAGCGGCGTCGCCATCCGCACGGCCATGAAGTTCAGCGGCACGAACACGCCGGCGATTACCGCGAAGACGGCGGCGTAGCGCGCCTGGCGTTCGCGGTCCTCGATCGCGAACCGCAGCGGGCTGTAGGTGACGTAGAGCAGGAAGACGATCAGGAACGCGACCAGCGTCGGCTCCTCCCACAGCCACCACTGGCCCCAAGCGGTCTTCGCCCAGATCGCGCCGGTGACGAGCACCGCGATCGCGTAGATCGTCGCGTGATGGATCGAGCAGTAGGAGCGCAGGTCCCAGCGCGCATCCTCGGTTCGCAGGTACATCGCCCCCGCGACGCCACCGAAGACGAAGCCGCCGAGCGCGACGATCGCCATCGGTACGTGGATGTAGAAGATCTTCTGGCTGATGCCTTGGTCGGCGTCCATAGGCGCGCCGAAGGCAGCCAGCGCGAGACCTGCCGTCAGCGTGATCAGCGTCGCGATCGTCAGCGTGCGCAGGTGGTTGCTGTGCATGGTCAATCCTCGACGAGGTAGTCGAAGAGCGCGAAGGCGAGCAGCGCGAAGACCGCATCATAGAGGCCGATCGTCAGCAGCCAGCGGCCTGGGAGCGGCTCCGCCGCGCCGGCTGCGAACACCGGCGCGAGCGCCTCGGCGGCGCCGATCACGACCGGCAGCAGCAGCGGCAGCGCGATCAGCGGTACGAGCAGGTCACGGGCACGGGTCTGGATCGCGAGCGCCGCGACGAGCGTGCCGATCACCGCGAGGCCGGCGTCGGCGAGCAGCAGCACGGCGGTCGCGCTCGCGATCCGGCCGGCCGACAGCGCCGGGTCGAGCAGCAGCACGGCGAAGGCGGGCAGCGCGAACAGCTGTACGAGCACGAGGAACAGCAGCAGCACGAGCGCCTTCGCGACCAGCAGCGACGTGCGGTCGACCGGCGCGAGCAGGAAGCCGTCGAAGCCGCCGTCCTCCTGCTCTGAGACGAACAGGCGGCCGATCCCGAGCATCGTCGCGAAGACGATCGTCGTGACGAGGATGCCTGCCGCGAGCGCGCCGTCGACGCGGTTCTCCTGGAGCGCGAAGTGAAAGACGACGAACGTCGTCAGCGAGAACAGCGCCATCGCGCCGAGCTGCTGCGGTACGCGTCGCTCGAGCGCGAGGTCCTTGGCGACGAGCGCGCGGACGGCGGCGATCATGCGTAGAGCGCTCCGATGTCGTCGGCGGAGAACGCGCTCGCATCGCCGAACAACTCGGCGTGGCCGTCTCGGAGGCCCAGCGCGATGTCGGCGTTCGCGAGCCCGCCAGCGGGGTCGTGGCTCGTGACGACGCGGGTCGGCCCAGCGTTGCGGCCGATCAGCGGGTCAAGCAGCGCGACGACGTGCGGATCGAGGTTCGCGGTCGGCTCGTCGAGCAGCAGCAGCTCGGGCTCGTGCAGCAACGCGCGCGCCGCCGCGACGCGCTGGACCATCCCACGCGAGTAGGTGTGGACCGGGTCATCGGCGCGCGCGGTCAGCTCGAGCCGGGCGAGCAGCTCGTCGGCGCGTTTCTCGCCGACCCCGTGGAGGCGGGCGTGGAAGCGCAGGTTCTCGCGCGCCGAGAGGTCGCGATAGAGCATCGGCTCGTGGCCGAGCAGGCCGATCCGCCCACGTAGCCCCCAGCCGCGCGTGACGGTGTCCTCGCCGAAGATCGCGACACTGCCGGCGTGCGGGCGCAAGAGCGTTGCGAGGATCCGCAGCAGGGTGGACTTGCCGGCCCCGTTCGGCCCGAACACGACCATCGTCTGCCCGGTCTCCAGCGTGAACGAGACGTCGCTGAGCACCGCGCGCTCGCCGTAGCGGCGCCCGAGCCCTGCCGCTTCGATCGCGCCGCCCACGACGTCAGCGTAACCGCCGGCGTGCTATGTGACTTGTGCCGCGATGGGCGGCACAAGTCACATAGCACGCGTAACCCAACGCGCCGTTTCCGCGTACTTGGTTGCACGATGGCCCGAGCCTGACGCTGATACCCGGATCTGCCCGCCGTGCTCACCGTGGTCGTTGTCGTGCCTGCGGTCGCCGCTTTGGCCTTGTGGCGGCTGGGCATGCTCGCCCTGGACAGCGACGGCAGCATCTTCCCCCACCTCGTTGTCGCTGCTCTGGTGATCGCTGCGGCGTACGTGTTCGCATGGCACTTTCGTCCGCGCGGTAGGTCGGGCTGGCTGATCGCTGCACTCCTCTTCCCCGGCACGCTCGCCGTCGACACGGCGTTCAACTTCTGGGACAGACTGCTCGACTGAACTGCGCTCGGCACGCGTAACCGGTCTCGCCGGATGGCATCTCGTGCGATGAATGGGTAACCGGCGTTGCGTTACTTTGCATTTCGAGTGATGGTCAACCGCATGCCTGACTCGAGTTCCTGGCTGATGGCGCTACTCGTGAACGGCCCGCTCCAGGGGGTCCTCTGGGCGATCTTCATGCTGCGGTCTTCGAGCGACGCGGTGAGCGTCGCTGCGTTCGTTTTGCTGTCCGTGTGTTCCGCGTTGGTCCTGTCTTGCTTCCGCGAACCACCCGATGCGTCATCGCGCGCCAGGGGTGGCTGGGCGATAGCCGGCGTCCTCGTCGGACGGGTGACTGGGATGGTGCTCGTGTTCGTTCTCGCGGCGACGCTCTTGTCCGGACTCGACAGCTGAGCTGGCCGCAGGCCGTCACCCGGTGCGCGCGCCGTGGTGCTTCTGGGCGTCGGAGATGACCTTGCGGACGGCGTCGTCGAGGCCGGCGCGGAGGAGCGCGATCGGGTCGGGGTCGCCGCCGACGATCTCCTCGAAGAAGGCCTTGCGGTCCTGGTAGGTCGGCAGCGTTGCCTTCGCCCAGCCGCGAACGTCGTTGAGCATCACCGCGAGCCGCGCGTACTCGTCGCCGAACGATGCGGCGATCTCGTCCTTCATCCGCTTTGCCAGCGCCGGCGAGGCGCCGGCCGTTGAGATCGCGATCGCGATCGGGCCGCTGCGGACGACCGCCGGCAGGATGAAGTTGCAGAGCGGCGGCACGTCGACGACGTTGACGAGCATCGTTCGCGCCTCGGCATCGTCATAGACGCGGATGTTGGTGTCGGTCGAGTCGGTGCAGGCGATCACCAGCAGATGCCCTTCGAGGTCGGCCGGGCCCGCGTACTCGCGCTGCTCCCACGTCAACGAGCCCTCGCCGGCGAGCCGCTCGACATCCGGCACCACCTCCGGCGCGATCACGGTCACCGACGCGTCCGATGCGAGCAGCCCCTCGATCTTCTCGAGGCCGATCTCGCCACCGCCCACGACCAGGCAGCGGCGCCCGTTGAGTCGCAGGCAGGCGATGTAGAAGTCCGAGTCCAACATGCCCCGGACGCAGGTCTGGTCGCAGATCCCGCGCGCGTGCTGGCAGACGCACTCCTTGCCTGGGTAGGCGGCCGCGGGCATCCGGTCAGGGTAAGCGGTCAGCCCGCCGGCGCCGCCGCGATGCGGTTGCGCCCGCCCTGCTTGGCCGACAGCAGCGCCGCATCGGCGTGGCCGAAGACCTCCGTGTAACGGAACTCGGCGCCGAGCGCGCTCGCGACCCCGAGCGAGATCGTCACCGGAAGGCCACCGACCGGCTCGCGTTCGATCGCCGCGCGGATCCGCTCGGCCACGTCGCAGCCGACCTCCATGTCGGTCGACGCCAGCAACACGACGAACTCCTCACCACCGACGCGGTAGAGCGCGTCAGCGGTGCGGACCTCGTCGCGGATCCGTTCGGCGGCGGCGATCAGCACATCGTCCCCGGTCGCGTGGCCGTGCTCGTCGTTGATCGACTTGAAATGGTCGAGGTCACCGACGATCACCGTCACCGGCGTCCGCCGCGCCGAGGCCGCCTCACCGATCTCCGGCAGGCGTAGGTCGAGCGCGGCGCGGTTCAGCAGGCCGGTCAGCGGGTCGATGATCGCCGCGGCGCGATGGTCGACAGCCGACCGGCCGACGCCGGCCCCGATCAGGAGCAACGACAGCAACAGGCCGATCGGCAGCGTCACGATCAGCGGGTTGCCGGAGACAAGGTCCGCATCGACGATCAGTCCGGCGACGACGCAGAGGACGACACCCTCGACGGCGAGCAGCCAGGAGGCGATGCTCGGGTAGGCGGCGGTCGCGGGGAAGGCGGGAACGAGGATCAGCGGCAGCAGGTAGAGCGCCGGCTGCTCGGCGAGCGCGATCGCGAGCACGATCAGCACCATCGAGAAAGCCGCCTCCCAGAGCACCGCCGCCTCGCCGCCGCGCATCTGCTCGCCCAGCGTCAGCTGTGAACGCCGCAGGCGCGGGTCGAGTAGCACCGCATGCACCGCCATCACGACCGCCGGCCACGGCCCGATCTCGCCGATCAGCAGCAACATCGTCGCGAGCAGCGTCAAGTTGCCGATCCGCAGGCGGGCGGGAGTGAAGCCGCGGGTCACGGCGAGCAGCTGGTCGCGCTGGACCACCGAGCGCACGAGCCAGCGGTGACGGCCGCCGGTCGGCAGCGGGCGTGGAACGCCATCCCCACCGGTGATCTGGGCGACGACGCTGACCTCGCCGGTGCGCCCCGGATCGGGGTCGGCGACCGGCTCGCAGGCAGGGGCGACGCAGACGCGGTTGCGCCCTTCCTCCTTTGCTCTGTACATCGCGGCGTCGGCACGGCGGAAGACCTCGTTGCCGTGGAACGCCGGACCCTGCTGGGCCGTTGCAACACCCGCCGAGAGCGTGATCGCGAGCCCGCCGATCGTGCCCGCAGCGACGGCCGAGCGCACGGCTTCAGCGATCGCCTCGGCCTCGCCGGCATCGGCGTCCGGGAGCACGGCGACGAACTCCTCGCCGCCGTAGCGGAAGAGCTGCACGCTCTCACCGAGGGCCTCTCGCATGCGCGTTGCCGCGGTCTGGAGAACGGTGTCGCCGGCGGCGTGGCCGTGGACGTCGTTGATCTCCTTGAAGTGGTCGAGGTCGAAGACGGCGATCGAAGCCGGCCTGCCCTCGGTCGTCAGCTCGGCCATCGCCGACTGCATCGCGACCCGGTTCCGAAGGCCGGTCAGCGCGTCGACGAGCACCGCACCGCGGGTCACGTTGTCCACGTCGCGCAGCGTGATCGCGGCGCCCGCCGTCAGGAAGGTCACCACGACCGCGGGCAGCAGCACCCACCAGTCGTCCGTCACCGCCTCGCGATCGAAGACCAGCGCCGTCACCGCGACCAGGATCAGCGTCGTCAGTGACGCCGTCAGCGTCAGCTTCCGGGTCCAGATGACGCCGATGAACTGGATCGAGACCGGGGCGACCGCCCAGAGGTAGACGCGCGGCTCGCCGGCGATCACAATCCCGGCCATCGTCGCGGCCATCCCGATGAGCCAGCCGGCGACGAGCCCGAGCTGGGCGCGGCTGAAGTCGAGCGGGAACAGCAGGCTGATCAGGAACCCGAGTTCCGAGAGGAACAGCGGCACCGCCGCCCAGTTGTTGTACTGCGGGATGCCGCCGAGCAGCATCACCGTCAGCAGCACGATCTGCAGCACCTGCACCTTCAGCAGGCGGTCGTTCATGTCGCGCGCGCGCTCGTGGTCGACCTCGTCACCGAAGAGGCCGAACGCCGTCAGGACGTGTTCCCTCGTCAGGGCCATCAGAGCGTCAGGGAATGTGGCGCGAGGGGAACATGGGGACTATGCGGCTGCCAGTGCCCGCAGCGCCGGCGGCGCCGTCAGGACGCGATCCCGTCCTGCCTGCTTGGCGGCGAGCATCGCCGCGTCGGCACGGCTGAACGCTTCGCTGTAACGGAAGCTCTCGCCGGGGGAGCCGGCGACGCCGAAGGACATCGTAACCGCGACCCCGGCCACCGGCTCGCGCGCGATCGCCTCGCGGATTCGCTCCGCCACGCCGGCGCCGGCGCCGGTCTGGGTCGTCGGCAGGAGGACGACGAACTCCTCGCCGCCGACGCGGTAGGCAGCGTCGGCCGAGCGCACGATCTCGCGGATCCGCTCGGCGACGCCCGCGAGCACGCGGTCGCCGGTCGCGTGCCCGTGCTCGTCGTTGATCGCCTTGAAGTGGTCGAGGTCGCCGACGATCACGGTCACCGGCGTCCGGTGCGATGAGGCGTGCTCGCTGATCTCCGGCAGGCGCAGGTCGAGAGCGGCGCGGTTGAGCAGGCCGGTCAACGGGTCGATGATCGCCGCCGAGCGGTGGTCGACCGCCGAGCGCCCGATCGCCGCGCCGACCATGCCGACACAGGCGACGAGCGCGACCGGCATCGTCACGATCGCGGGGTTGCCGGCGATCTCGTCCGGCGCGATCAAGAAGCCGGCTGCACCCGCGAGCAGGGCGGAGACGCCGACCAGCAGCACGACCGCGCGCTGCGGGTAGGCGGCGCTCACCGGGAAGGCCGGCAGCACGAGCAGCGCGAGCAGGTAAAGCGCGGGCTCGTTCGCCAACGCGACCGCTGCCGCGATCCAGATCATCGACGCGACCGCCTCCGCCAGCGCGGCGCTCTCCGTCCGCAGCGTGCTGTCGTCGGCCATCCGTGACGAGCGGCGCAGCCGCGGGTCGAGCACGACTGCGTGCGCCGCCAGCGCGACTGCCGGCCACCAGCCGACGCTCGGGGCGGCGGCGATCCCGGCGCCGACCAGGACGAGGTTGACGGCGCGCAGGCGTGTCACGCTGAACCCGCGCAGCACGGCGAGGAGCTGGTCGCGCTGGACGACCGAGCCGACCAGCCAGCGGCTGCGCCCGCCGGTCTGGAGCGGCCGCGCGATGCCGTCGGGTTGATGGCCCTTGATCGCGATCGGCAGCTCGCGGCGCCCGTCGGCCTGCTCGGCCTCCTTGGAGGCGATCGCGACCCGGTTCCGGCCCTCGTCCTTGGCGCGGTACAGGGCAGCGTCGGCGCGGCGGAAGATCTCGTGCGCGTCGGCCTCGTGACGCCTGGTCGTGGTGGCCAGGCCGCCGGAGACGGTCACCGTCAGGCCGCCGACCGGCGACTCGGCGATCGCGCCCCGCAGCCGTTCGGCGACCTGCTCGGCACGCGCGATCGCCTCGCTGCAAAGGATCGCCACGAACTCCTCGCCACCGTACCTGTAGAGGGTCCCGTCGTCGCCGAGCGCGCGCTCCATCCTGATTGCGGCCGCGGTCAGGACGGCGTCGCCGACCGCGTGGCCGTGAATGTCGTTGATCGACTTGAAGTGGTCGAGGTCGAGGACGACGATCGCCGCGGGCCCTCCGTCGGTCGTGATCGCAGCCATCTGCTGCTGCATCGCGACGCGGTTGCTGAGGCCGGTCAGCGCGTCGGTGAGCACGTTCCCGCGCGAGGCGTAGTCGAGGTCGCGGAGCGTCGATGCTGCCGCCGCCGTCATCCCGAGCAGCACGATCGCTGGGATCAGCTCGACCGGGGTGGCATCGCTGATGCCGCCACCGATCCAGGCGACGGCAGCCGCGATCATCGCGATCGTGACCAGCGTCGCGGTGATCGTCAGCTTCCGTGTCCAGATCACGCCGATGAACTGGATCGAGATCGCGAGGATGCCCCAGAGGTAGGCCCGGCCGCTGCCGGCGGCGAGGATCGCGAGTACGAGCAGCGACTGACCGAGCAGCCAGAGCCCGACGAGGGGCAGCTGCGGGCGCTCGAGGTACCTCGGCAGCACGACCGCCCCGAGGAAGCCGATCTCGCTGAGCGCAATCAGCAGGGCGGCGTCGCCGCCATAGCCGCCCGAGAGGAACACGGCGGTCACGATCACGACCGCCAGGAGCTGCTGGCGCATCACGCGGCGCGACATGTCCTCGGCACGGCTGCCGTCGACCTCGTCACCGAAGAGGCCGAAGAACGTCAGCAGGTGTTGGGTGATGCCGAAAGACACCTCGGTAGCTCATCGGCGCGTGCAGGCAGGACATGAGCGGTGCAGTGATGACCGGCACAGTTGTCCGCCGCAACGTGCACGCGTTTCGGCGGTAGGCTGCCGCTGATGTTCACCCGGATCGACCACATCGGCGTCGCCGTGGAGGATCTCGACGCCGCGATCATCCTCTACGAGCGCGACTACGAGATGGCGCTCGTCCACCGCGAGACAGTCGCCGAGCAGGGCGTCGAGGCGGTCCTGCTCGACGTCGGCGAGAACCACGTCGAGCTGCTCGCGCCGCTCGGCCCGGACACGCCGGTCGGCAAGTTCCTCGCCAAGAACGGGCCCGGCATCCATCACGTCGCCTTCCAGGTCGACGACATCGACGCCGCTCTCGCTGCGGTGCGTGAGGCCGGGCTGAAGGCGATCGACGCCGAGCCGCGGATCGGCATCCGCGGCAGCCGCGTCGCCTTCCTGCACCCGCGCAGCACCGGCGGCGTTCTGACCGAGATCGTGGAACCGGCCCACTAGGGTTCGCCCCATGGCCCAGCGCATCTCGATCGGCTTCCACGCGAGCCCGCCGCTCGCCCTCCGCGTCGAGGACAAGGCGCTGACCGCTCTGCAGAAGGCGCTCGCCGCCGGCGAGACCTGGCACGAGCTGGAGTCCGAGGACGGGCAGGTCACCGTCAAGCTCGAGCACGTGCTCTGGCTGCGGGTCGAGGCGAGCGACCAGCGCGTCGGCTTCGGCGCTTGATCTTCGCGGCGGAGGAGCGGCTGCTCGCACGGATCGGCGAGCTGCGGGCGATCGTTCCGCCTTCGGTGACAGGCGGCATCGCGCGCTTCTCCCACCTCGGCGAGTACGGCCGCCTTTGGATCGCGATCGGCCTTGCGGGGGCGACGATCGACCGGCCGCGCCGCAGCCGTTGGCGGTCGGCGCTGGCCCGGCTGCTGTTCGCCTACGGCGCCGGCGTCGCGACCAAGAACATCGTCCGGCGGCCACGTCCTGCCCCCTCCCCGGACGGGCACGTGATCACGACGCCGACGCAGCTGAGCTTCCCGTCGTCCCACGCGACTACCGCGTTCGCTGCGGCCGCCGCCTACCGCCCGCTGGTAGCCGAAGCGCTCGGCGGCAGCAGCGCACGCGCGCTGCTGCCGATCGCCGCCGCGATGTCGCTCTCGCGCCTCTACCTCGGCGTCCACTACCCGTCGGACATCGTCGCCGGCGCAGCACTCGGCACCGTCCTCGGTCGCGCACGCTGAACGGCCGAAACATCTGTCCGCACGCCGCCTCGGCGGTCGCGCACGCCCGTCCGAACGCCGACCGCTAACTGGACGGCGCCGGACCCGGGCGCCGCGGCGCCATGCTCCGTCTTCTGATCCGGTCCATCTTCCTGCTCGGCCTTGCGGCGCTGCTGGTGCTGCCCGCTGCCGGCGCCGGACCGGGCGGTCGCGAGGGCACGACCACAGGACGGCTCGTCGAGCTGCACGCCGACCAGATCGGGGAGGACCCGATTCCAGGGTTCGGCCTCGACACCGGAGCCAGGATGCGGATGCTCGACCCTGACCAGCCGCGCGAGCTGGTCGGACAGCGTGTCGCGGTCGAGGACCGCTCGGGCGTCGCCGGTCTTCAGGGTGCAGCCGAGCAGACCAGCGGCGTGCGTCGGGTCGCGGCTTCGGCCGACGACGTCCGTGAGACCGCTGTCGTGCTCGTCAAGTTCCGCAATGCGACGAGCGAGCCGGTGACCGCGGCCCAGCTCGAGAGCACGGTCTTCACCGGAGCCGCGTCGGTGCATGACTTCTACGAACAGCAGTCGGGCGGCACGACCAGCATCGAAGGGCTCGCGAACCCGAGCGGCGACGTCTTCGGCTGGTGGCAGCTCCCGGTCGACAAGCCGACGGCGTGCACGGTCGACGACATGTTCGATCTCAAGGATTCGCTGCTCGCCTACGACGGGACGCAGGGCGTCAACCTCGCGAGCTACGAGCACGTCGTCGTCTGGTTCGCCGACAACAGCGCCTGCGATTGGGCCGGGCTCGGGGAGCTCCCGGGGAGCTGGTCCTGGATCAACGGCTACGACGACACGAGCGTGATCGCCCACGAGATCGGGCACAACATGGGCGCCCACCACGCTGCGTCGCTCTCGTGCGGATCGAGCACGATCAAGGTCAGCCGGTCGGGCTGCAGCTACTCCGAGTACGGCGATCCGCTCGACGTGATGGGCTCGAGCTCGGCGCTGATGTCGAGCTGGCACCGCGCCCAGGTGCAGCAGCTGCCGGTCGCCGCGCTGCAGACGGTCACGACCGCCGGCAGCTACGTGCTCGACGAGGCCAACGGCGCCGTCGCCGACGACCCGCGACTGCTGCTCGTCCCGCGCCAGGTCGGCTCGGCGCCGGTCACCGAGTACTTCGCGATCGAGCTGCGCTCGCCGTTCGGGGCTTTCGACGCGTTCGCGCCCTCGTCGGCGGCCGTGACAGGCGTGACGATCAGGCTCGTCCCCGCGCTGTCGGTCATCGACGTCTCCGAACTGCTCGACGCGCACCCGGGATCCGGCGGCTTCTCGAACGCTCCGCTGCAGGTCGGTGAGACGTTCACCGACCCGGCGTCGGGCGTGACGATCACGAATACGCTGACCGGCTCGGGCAGCGCGACGCTCGCCGTCTCCGTGACAGAGGGCGACGCGACGGCGCCGAGCGCTCCCGTGGCCCAGGCTTCGGTCTCGGTCGTCGCAGGGGTGACGCTGAACTGGGCCGCGGCGACCGACAACGTCGGCGTCGACCACTACGAGGTCCGCCGGGACGGCCAGCCGGTCGCGACGACTCCGGCCGGCATTCGCAGTTTCACCGACCGGCCGCCGGCGACGGCTGCGACGGCCGTCTATCGCGTCTACGCCTATGACGGGGCCGGCAACAGCACTTCGAGTGCGCCGTTGACGGTCGCGCTGCCGGACGTTGTCGCCCCCGAGCTGGCCCAGGTGGTCGCCGTGCGCCGCAGCGACGGGCGCGTGCAGCTCTCGTTCGCGGCGACCGACAACCGCGGCGTCGCGGGCTACCGGGTCGAGTGGATCGGTGGGTCGGCGTCGAGTGCGACAGCGGTCTGGGTGCACGAGGGCGCGCCGGCGGCTGTGACCTCGTACGCGGTGCGCGCAGTCGACGCCGCCGGTAATCTGAGCGCCACCCTTAGCGCCACCGCGTCCGCCTTGTCGCCGCCCGTTCTCGCGTCGCCACCGGCTGCGAAGCCGGCGACGACCACGTCCGGCGGCAAGCCGAAGGTGATCGTCACCCGTGGGCGCGGCACCAGGATCGTCGTGACCGTTCGCGGGGCATCGCGGATAACGGCCAAGGCGCGCGGGTGGAAGGCCGTCTCGGCCGGCGCGCGGCTGACCGGGGTACTGCCCGCGAAGCTCGTCAGGTCACGGTCGGCGAAGCTCGAGGTCCGCGCGATCGTCGGTGGCAAACCGGTGTCCGCCTCGTTCACGATCCGCCGCGGGCGGATCTGAGCCGTTCAGGCGACGCGGGACGCGTCGTCGTCGCCTTCGCCGCCGCCGTCGAGTACGGCGAGCGCGGGCACCGGCTCGGGCACCGGCACGGCCAGTGCAGCCTCGATCAGCTCGTCCTCGTGGTCGTGGACGTGGCGGCGCCAGGCGATCAGCGCGATCAGGTCGAGGATCAAGACCGCGACGACGGTGATGATCAGGATCAGCGTCGCGAGCCCGCCCAGCCGGCCGCGCGAGGCCGACGGTTGCGGGATCCCGGTCGCAAGCTCGATCTCACGGGCGCTGCGCTCGAAGGGGATCGCGGCGATCTGCTCGCGGAGCGTCTCCCAGCCGGGCTTGCGCCGGCCGTCGTGGGTCAGGACGCCCTTGTGGTGGATCGAGTCGCGTGCGTCGACGTTGTCCTGGGCGCCGCCGTCCCAGTCCGGCTTGACGGCGAACTCCTGGAGCGTCCAGTAGATCGCCCCCGAGAGCTGCGGGAGCTCACCGGCGAGGTCGAGCGTCTCGTCGATGTAGCGGCTCTGGAACGCGTTCGTCTGCTTGCGGCTCGCGGGGCCGTTCTCGGTCGCCTCGGCCCCGAACTCGGTCATCACGAGTGCGCTGGCCGGATACCACTGGCGCATCTCGCGAACGAACGGGACGAGCGTCTCGAGCTCGGCCGTCGAGTGCCCGTCGCGGCCTTCGTACCAGCCGAAGTAGGTGTTGACGCCGAGCATGTCGAAGGCGGCGTGGGCGCGCTGCCGCTCGAGCCCCGGGTAGCTGAGCACGTCGAGCGCGGTCGGCAGCGTCGGGTCGAGGTCGGTCGTGAGCTCGCGCGCCTGCCGCAGGAACATGCCGGTGCCCTTGCGCTCGTCGGGGTGCGTCGACAGCTCGTTGGCGACCGAGTGCGTGATCACCGCGGGGTGGTTCCGGGTCTGGATCACGGCCGAACGGACGAGTCCGAGCATCTCTGCGCGGCCGGCTGCGGTCTCGAGCTCGTTGTCGCGGTGGTAAACCGGCGCCTGTGACCAGACGAGGATTCCTTCCTCGTCGAGCCGGTCGAGCAAGCGTTGGTCGAGCGCGTAGTGCGCGCGGGTCACGTTCGCCCCGATCGCGTCGAGCCGCTTGACGAGCGCGTTCACGTCGGCGTCGGTCATCGCCGGGCCGCGCCCGGGGACGTCCTCGTGGATCGACGCGCCGCGCAGCTCGATCGCGCGGCCGTTGAGGTAGAGGATTCCGTCGACCACGCGGACGGTGCGCAGGCCGATGCGGTGCTCGTCGGTGGCTCGCGGGCCAAGGGCGCCGGGTGCGCTCGCGCTGATCGCGGCCAGGTAGCGGGCCGGGCTCTCCCGCGACCAGAGCCTGGGCTTGCCCTCGACAGGCACCCGGAAGCGGACCCTGGCCGACTCGCCGGGGGCGAGCGGCCTCGACATGACGCCCGCGCGGCCGGCCGGGTCGCCTCCCGGCGCGGTCAGTGCTGCTGTGATCTGCGGGCGCAGCGTGCGGCGGCCGTGGTTCTCGACCGTGACGTCCGTGAGGACCGTCCAGTTGCAGTCGCCGGCGGCGTCGCAGCGCCGCTCCGGCATCAGGCCGGTGTCGCGGACGGCGATGTCGCCGCGCTCGGCGAGCGTGACGGCGCGCGTGATCCCGCCCCAGTTCCACCAGCCGTCGGGGCGGCGCCCGCTCTGGAGCCGGTTGTCGGCGCGGACGACGATCGTGTGCGGCCTGCTGTCGGACAGCCTGGCGGCGGGAACGACGAACGGCTCGTAGGAGCTGCGGTTGCCACCGGCCCGGCGACCGTCGATCCAGACATCGGCGATCCGGCGGACCTGCTCGAAGCGAAGCTCCCAGCTCGCGCCCGAGGCTGCCTTCGGCGGCTCGATCCGCGCGCGGTACCAGCCGACCGAGCCCTGATAGGCGCGGTCGGTCGTGCGCGCGTCGGTGATGTGGGGCAGCGTGACCGGCTCGCCGGTGAACGAGCCGTTCTGCCATCCGCGCTCGAGGCCGCGATCGGCCGGGTCGGCCTTGAACGACCACGCGGCGTTGTTCAGCGGCACCACTCGTGCACCGGCGGATCGCGCCGGGGTCGTCTGGAGGAGGGTCGTGGCGAGCGCGGCGCTCGCGGCGAGCAGCCATGCGCGTCGCCGGGCGGTGCTGGCAACCACGCCCCTGCGGTCGGCATTTCGGTGGCGAACTTGAGCGCGCCGGAGTCAGCTGCGCAGGCGTTCGGCCAGACGCCGCATCCCGTGTGCATCGGCGGCGTTCGCGGCGCCTTCGAGGTCGGTCGGAGTGTCGGCCGGAAGCGTGACCTCCGGTGGCCTCAGCGTCGCGACATCGAGGAAGGTGCGAAGGAGATCCGCGTCCTCGGTCAGCGGTTTGGTCACCCGCGGCGCGACCTCATTCTGTGCTGCTGCCGCCAGTACGCCGTCGAGCGTCCCGTGGATACGGAGCAGTGATGCGGCCGTCTTCTCGCCGATGCCCTTCGCGCCCGGGAGGCCGTCCGACGGGTCGCCGCGGAGCGCGATGAAGTCCGGCACCTGCGCGGGCTCGACGCCGTAGCGATCGCGGACGGCGGCCGGGTCGACCCGCGCCGGCCCGTCCTGCCCGCGCTGCGGGTAGAGGACGTGGACGCGCTCGGTAACGCACTGGAACATGTCGCGGTCTCCGGTGAACAGCAGGGCGCTGCCACCAGCGGCCTCCTCGGCCTGAGCGAAAGCGCCGAGCAGGTCGTCGGCCTCGAGTTCCTCGCTGTGTTCCCAGAGCCAGCCGAAGGCGCTGAAGAAGGCCGGTGCCAGGTCCCACTGGTGCTGGAGGCCGCCCGGGACCGGCGGGCGGTCTGCGTGGTAGGGCGGATACGCGGCCTTGCGGTAGGCGGCGGCCTCAGCGCCGTCGCAAAGGACGACGGCGCGCGGCGCATGGTCGGCGACCGCTCTGAGCACGAGGTTCGCCGTGCCGAGCAGCGCGTTGACCGGCTCGCCGCCTGCGCCCTTGATCGAGTCCGGCAACCCGAACCAGGCGCGGTAGAGCAACGACGGCGCGTCGATGCAGAGCAGCGGAGCGGTTCCGGGCGGCATTCGGAGGCGAAACTAACGCGTGTTGACACGGATCACAGCCCGATACGAGCAGCGATCCGTGTCAACACGGATCGCTGCTACCCGGGTGCGAGCTACCCCGGGTACATGCGGAATACGTGCTCGGCGACGCAGACCGGCTTGTCCGAGCCCTCGCGCTCGAACGTCTGCGTGACGACGACCTGAACCCCGCCGGCGACATCGTCGACCGACTTCAACGATGCGACGAGGCGAACCTTCGAGCCGACCGGCAGCGGCGCCGGGAACCGGACCTTGTCGTAGCCGTAGTTGAGCGCCATCGCGATCCCGGTCGTCTCGAACAGCTCGCCGACGAGCTTCGGCCCGATCGAAAGCGTGTAGAGGCCATGAGCGATCGTGCCGCCGAAAGGCGTCTCCTTCGCGCGCTCGGGGTCGACGTGGATCCACTGGTGATCACCGGTCGAGTCGGCGAATGCGTCTACGTCCGCCTGAGTGACCTCGAGCCAGTCGCTCGTACCGAGCTCCTTACCGATGTACGTCCGCAGGTCGTCGACGCCGTTGATCGTGAGCTTCGCCATGGCCGCGATCGTATCCGTCATCGGCCACAATGACCGCGTGCCCACCGCCGCCCCCGCCGCCGCCCTCGCCTCGGCATCCCGCACGGCCCGCCTGCTGCGCGACCCGCGGATGTCGCTGCTGCTCGCCCGGACCGGCCTGCTTCAGGCGATGCATCCCGACATCTCCGACGCGCTCGTCGCCGCGCCGGGCTTCTTCGACGATCCGTGGGAGTGCGTCGCGCCGCTCGCCGATCTGCGCACGGGAACCGGGATCGATGCCGCGGTGCGGCCTCGGTTGACCGCCGACGCCGGCGCCTGGGTCCACGCGACGCTGCTCAACTCGCTGCTCGTCGGCGCCGATCTGCTCGGCCACCCGCTCAACGCCTTCGAGCAGGAAGACGTCCACACCGAGTCACTGACCTGGCCGGCCGTTACCGCGAAGATCCGCAAGACGCTCCCGGCCTCGCTCCACGAGTACCGCGAGCAGTGGCACGTGACCCTCACCTGTCTGCTCGAGCCGACCGAGGCGGTGCTGGTGCTGCTGCGCCCGGGCGCCGAGATTCCCGCGCCGTCGCCGATCCCGGTCGTCGGCGGCGTGTTGGCGAAGCTTGGAGTGCCCGGTGTCCGCGGTCTTCCGCTCTGGGTTGGCCGCGGGCTGCTGCCACCGGAGGCGCGTGAGACGCTCGGCCTCGACTGGTCTGCTCGTGAGGAGCGTGCGCTGCAGGCGTTGTTCGCGGCGCTGCGCCTGACGTAGGCTCGCGCCATGGCTGTCACCCAGGCGGACGAGCGGCGGGTTCTCGACCAGGTCGAGACCAGGCTCTTCATCGGCGGTGCTTGGCGCCCCGGCGCCGCGGGCGAGCTCGCCGTCGAGGACCCGTCGACGACCGAGACGCTGACCGAGGTCGCCGACGCATCGGCGCAGGACGCCGAGGACGCGCTCGCGGCAGCGCACGAGTCCGGCGCGGCGTGGGCCGGCACCGCCCCGCGCGAGCGCGCCGACATCATCCGCCGTGCCTACGACCTGATGATCGAGCGCAGGGACGACCTCGCCCTGCTGATGACGCTCGAGATGGGCAAGCCGCTCGCCGAGTCGGCCGGCGAGGTCACCTACGCGGCCAACTTCCTGCGCTGGTACTCGGAGGAGGCCGTCCGCATCGACGGCCGCTTCACGACCAACGAGGCCGGCGGCGGCCGGGTGCTGACGATGCGGCGCCCGGTCGGCGTCTGCCTCTTCATCACGCCGTGGAACTTCCCGCTCGCGATGGGCACTCGCAAAATCGGGCCGGCGCTCGCCGCCGGCTGCACGTCGGTCGTCAAGCCGGCGAAACAGACGCCGCTGTCGATGCTCGCCTTCGCCCAGATCCTCGAACAGGCCGGTGTTCCCGCCGGTGTCGTCAACGTCATCACCGGCAGCTCGTCCGGCTCGCTGATGGCGCCGCTGATCGCCGACGCGCGCGTGCGCAAGCTGTCGTTCACCGGCTCGACCGAGGTCGGCAAGAAGTTGATCGAGCAGTCGGCCGAGCAGGTGCTGCGCGTCTCGATGGAGCTCGGCGGAAACGCGCCGTTCATCGTCTTCGACGACGCCGACCTTCAGCGCGCCGTCGACGGGGCGCTGCTCGCGAAGATGCGCAACGGCGGCGAGGCCTGCACCAGCGCGAACAGGTTCATCGTTCACGAGTCGGTCGCCGAGCAGTTCGCCGGCCGTCTCGCCGAGCGGATCGGGGCTATGAAGGCCGGCCGCGGCACCGAGCAAGGCGTCGACGTCGGCCCGCTGATCGACGCGGCGCAGCTCGGCAGCGTCGAGCGCCACGTAGAGGACGCCACCGCGAAAGGCGCGCGCGTACTGTGCGGCGGTTCGCGGGCGGCGGGACCGGGTTACTTCTTCGAGCCGACGGTGCTGACCGACGTGCCGCGGGGCGCCGACCTGCTCAGCGAGGAGATCTTTGGGCCCGTCGCCCCGATCACGACCTTCGCGACCGACGACGAGGCGATCGCGATGGCTAACGACACCGAGTACGGGCTCGTCGCCTATCTGTTCACGCAGGACATCGACCGCGCTTTCGGCGCGTTCGACGCGCTCGACACCGGGATGATCGGCTTCAACCAGGGGATGGTCTCGAACGCGGGCGCTCCGTTCGGCGGCGTCAAGCAGTCGGGTTACGGCCGTGAGGGCGGCCCCGAGGGGCTCGACGAATACCTGGAGACCCGGTACGTCGCGATGAACAGCCCGGCTTGAGCGGCGCGTCGCTTCGGTCGCGCGCACTCGTTCCGTTGAGGCCGATGCGCCGCCTCGCCACGATCGTCCTGCTGCTGCTTCTCACCGCCTCGGGCTGCGATGCGCGCGAGTCCGCCGCGCCCCCGGCGCCGCCGGTAGCACAGCCGATGTCGCTCGACGACGGTTGGGTGCGAGCGCTCGATCCCGGCGACGGCGGCCTCACGCAGGGTTGGCCGGAAGGCGGGTTCCCCGGCGAGGGCGTCCGTCTGCCGGACGTCGCCAACGGGGCGGATGGCGAACCGGAGTCGGGGATCGCCTGGTACCGGACGACGATCAGCGCGCCGGCGGCCGGGGATTGGCGACTCTCGTTCGGCTCGGCCCACTTCGACGCGATGGTCTGGCTCGACGGGCGTCTGGTCGGCAACCATCGCGGCGCCTACGAGCCGTTCGGCTTCACGCTGCCCAGGCTGACCGCCGGTGAGAGTCACCGACTCGTCGTCCGCACCGACTACCGCGACCCCGACCGCCAGGGCGAGCTCGGTTTCTACCGCGGCTGGTTCAACTGGGGCGGGCTCAACGGCTCGGTATCGCTGCGGCCGCTCGGCTTGAGTGACCTCTCGAGGCCCGGTCTTGTCACCAGGCTCGACCGAGACGTAGCCGACGTCACGGTCGCGGTCGACGTCAAGAACCGCGCTCGTGAGCCGCGTACGCTGACGCTTCTCGGCGCGATCGGCCGCGATCCGCTGCATTTCTCGCCGGTGACGGTCGCGCCGGGCGAGCGCGTGCGGGTACGCACGAAGGTCCGCGTCGAGCGGCCCGCGCTCTGGGCGCCGGGGAGCCCGAGGCTTCAGACCCTGCGGATCGCGATTCCCGGCGAGACCGAGCTGCAGGAGCGCGTCGGCCTACGCGAGGTCCGCGTCAGCCGCGGCAGGTTGCTCGTCAACGGGCGCGTGGTCCGGCTCCGCGGAGCTTCGATCCAGCCCGATGTGCCCGGCCGCGGCGATGCTCTTCACGAAAGCGACATCGCGTGGTTCGTGGCGCGGCTGAAGGAGGTCGGCGCCAACGCGACGCGCGCCCAGCACTCGCTCGACCCGAAGCTGCTGAGCGCGCTCGATCGCGCCGGCATCCTCGTCTGGCAGGGCGTCGGGCCGTTCGAGGCGTCCGGCCGCTGGAACACCGGCGAGTCGAAGGCGATGACGCGTGCAGCCAAGAGCCGGGTCGTCCGTCAGGTCGAGACCGAACGGCTCCACCCCTCCGTGCTCGCCTGGAACCTCGTCAACGAGGTCGCCGCGAACGGTGCGAGCCCGGCTCAGGTCGCCTACGTCCGGAGCCTGACGCGCACGCTGCACAGGACCGATCCCGGCCGGCTCGTCTCGGTCGACATCTGGGGAACGCACCTGCCGCGGTCGGCCGGACCGCTGTACGAAGAGCTCGATGCGGTCGGCCTGACCGAGTACACCGGCTGGTTCACACACCCGCTCGCCTCGAGGCGCGAGCGCCTGCGCGAGAACCGGGCGCTCGTGCGCCGATTCACCGGTGTGTTCGCGGGCAAGCTGCGCGCGGTCACGGAGTTCGGCGCAGGCGGGAACGCGCTGAACCCGGCCCCGGCGATCGGCGGCCATGACCGTCAGGCCGAGCTGATCGCAGACCACCTTGCGGTCTACCGCACGGTTCCCGGCCTGGAGGGTGCGCTGATCTGGTCGCTGCGCGACTTCCGGATGACGCCGCGCTACGTCGGCGGCTCGATCGCCAAGCTCGTGCCGGCGCTCGCGACGACGCCGGGTCTCAACGACAAGGGGCTGTTCACGCGGGAGGGCCTGGCGAAGCCCGCGGCAAGAGCGGCACGGGTCGGGCTGGCCGGGTTCGGCCGCCGGTAGGAGCGCACACCCGGCGATCCGGGTTGACAGCACGACGACGCGAGCTATAATAGGCAGTACGACCAAAACAACAAGGAGTCGTCGTCATGGCTGACATCGCCACCTATCCGCTGATCCGCCATCTCAGGAGCGAGACCACGAACCACGTGCTGCACCACCGCCGTGGGCGCCTCCGTCGTCAGGGGCCCGGCCAGGCGTTCTGGTTCCGGCCCGACGCGGCGGCGATCGCGGAGGTCCCGATCGACGACCGCGAGCTGCCGTTCCTGTTCCGAGCCAAGAGCGCCGACTTTCAGGAGCTGGGCGTCCAGGGAGCGGTGACCTTCCGGGTCATCGACGCCGAGCAGGTCGCCCGCCGGATCGACTTCTCGATCGACCTGCGAACTGGGTTCTGGCGCCAGAACCCGCTCGAGCAGCTGGCCGGGATGGTCACCCAGCTCGCTCAGCAGTTCACGATCGACGAGTTGGTGCGGATGGATCTGCGGACGATCCTCGCCGAGGGCGTCGCGCCGGTGCGCGCCAAGATCGCCGCGGGCTTGGAGGCTGAGCCGGCGCTCCGCGAGCTCGGGATCGAGGTCGTCGCAGTTCGCGTCGCCGCGGTGATACCGACGGCCGACATGGACGGCGCGCTGCAGCAGCCGACGCGTGAGGCGATCCAGCAGGAGGCCGATGAGGCGACGTTCCGCCGCCGCGCGCTCGCGGTAGAGAAGGAGCGAGCGATCGCCGAGAACGAGCTCCAGAACCGGATCGAGCTCGCTCGCCGCGAGGAGGACCTGGTCGCACAGGACGGGGCGAACGCGCGGCGGCGGGCCGAGGAGGAGGCCGCCGCGGCGATGATCGAGGCGCAGGCGACCGACGAGCGCAACGCCCTCGCCGCAGGGCGCCAGGCTGCGACGATCGCCGAGGTGCAGGGCGCTCAGGTGCGGATCGAGGAGGATCGGGCCCGGATCAACGCCGAGACGCCGCCCGAGGTTCTGCTGGCGGTCGCGCTGCGGGAGTTGGCGGGACAGCTCGGAAACATCGATCACCTGACCGTCACGCCTGACCTGATCGGCCCGGTCCTGGCGCGCGCGGCCGGTGGTGAGCGGACGTGACGGCGACCGCGAAGCGCTGCGTGATCGTCGAGCGGCCGACCGAGTACCGGCAGCTTATCGACCGTCACGGCACGCGTCAGCAGGCGCAGTTCTTCCTCGGGCAGCGCGGCCTGGAGATCGATGAGCTCGAGCGCCGTCACAACGCGCACGAGCAGGCCCGCGCCGAGGTCGTCGCGGCGATCCCGCGCGACTGGAGGCAGGCCGCCGCCGGTCGCCGGGACCTCCCGGGCTTCCTCTTCGAACCGGACGACGTCGTCGTTGTCATCGGCCAGGACGGGCTGGTCGCCAACACGGCGAAGTACCTCGATGGCCAACCCGTGATTGGCATCGATCCCGATCCCGGCTCGAATCCCGGGGTGCTCGTGCCGCACCGACCTTCGGCGTTCGCGGACCTGCGCGCCGACGTCGACGCCGGCCGGGCGACGATCGCCGCGCGGACGATGATCCGCGCGACCGTCGACGACGGACGCGAGATAGTCGCGCTGAACGAGATCTTCATCGGGCACCGCACCCACCAGTCCGCGCGTTACACCCTCAAGGCAGGCGACTCGCTCGAGCGTCAGTCCTCGTCCGGTGTGATCGTCGCGAGTGGGACCGGGTCGACCGGTTGGGCCCAGAGCATCAATCGCGATCGCGGCGAGCCGCTGTTGCTTCCGGCGCCGATCGAACCGGCGCTGGCCTGGTTCGTCCGTGAGGCGTGGAGCGGGCCGGGGACCGGCACCTCGCTCGGCCTCGGCCGGCTCGCAACTGGAGAGGCGCTCGAACTGACTTGCGAGAACGGTGATGACGGCGTCGTGTTCGGTGACGGGATCGAGGACGATCGGCTCGCGCTCGACTGGGGGGCCGGCGTCCGGGTCGAGGTCGCCGACCGCCGTCTCATGCACGTCA
The DNA here is from genome assembly GCA_037045385.1 of Baekduia sp. Taxonomy (GTDB): domain Bacteria; phylum Actinomycetota; class Thermoleophilia; order Solirubrobacterales; family Solirubrobacteraceae; genus Baekduia. Next base: position 493,798 of record JBAOHN010000008.1, read on the forward strand.
CCACGGGTTGACGCGAAAGCTCCCGCTCTGGGAGTGTCGGACGATGCGACGTGGGCTTCTCGTACTGCTCACTGCGTGCGCGGCCTTCGGGGGAATCGCCGCCCCGGCGGTGGCGCTCGACCCGGGGTTGGCCGGCCAGTGGCATCTGGACCAGGTCGACGGCACGGGCGCGTCCTCGACGACGCCCGACAGCTCGGGCAACGGACAGACCGGTGCGTTCACCGGCACGCCGACCACGACGGCCGGGCGGTTCGGGAACGCGCTCGATCTCAGCTCCAGCTTCCGCTGGCTCCAGGTGAACGCGCCCGGCGGCGCCTGGTCGCTCGAACCGACGACCCAGAACGTCTCGGTCACGGTCTGGTTCAAGCGCAACGGGTGGCCCGGCTTCCTCAAGTACCTGGTCGCGAAGGGCGATCTCGGCGTTCTCGGGCAGTGTCCGGGCTCTTCCTACGGGATGTACACCGGCTACAACCAGCCGGGTCACTTCGGCCTCAACTTCTACGTGACACAGGCCAACGGCGTCGGCGTCAACTCGCCGAACCTGCCGCCCTCCTCCTCGGTCTGGGACGGAAACTGGCATGTCGCGACCGGCACCTACGACGGTGCCACGGTCCGGCTCTACGTCGATGGGGCCGAGGTCGGCACTGGAACGCCGGCGCCCGGCGGCGGCATCGAGTACCGCCGCGCGAACCAGACGACGACGGCCTTCACCGTCGGCACCTACGCCGACAAGTCGATCGGGCAGCCCTGCGGCAACTCCGACTTCCCTGGAGCGCTCGACGAGGTTCGAGTCCACAGCCGTGCTCTGACGGCGAGCGAGATCACCCAGCTCCACGACCCGACCGCGACGAGCCCGCCCGACCTCGCCCCGCTCGGCGGAGGGCCCGGTGGTGGTGGCGGTGGCGGTGGCGGCGGCGGCGGTGACGGCGGCGGCGCGCCAACCCCGGTCTCCTCGTTCACCAGCTCTGCGAAGGTGAACCGGCTCTTCGGCGCTCAGCTGCTCGACGCGAGCGCGACGGTGAACGCGTCGCAGCTGCGCTGGGACCTCAACGGCAACGGCAAGACCGACGCTGTCACCGACCCATCGCAGCCGTTCGTGATGGTGCGGACGCCGAGCAAGCTGAGCGGCGCGGTCAAGATGACGGCCGTCAGCGTCGCCGGCGCGTCGGCGACCAGCGCCGCCGGGGCGATCCTCGGCACAGGCCCGAAGGCCGCGGCGACGAAGGTCGGCGTTCCGACCGTGCTCGCAACCTCGACGTCGGCGAAGATCTTCGGTCCGGCGCTCGACCCGACGGCGATCGTCGACAAGATCTGTTACCCGTCGACCGTCATCTTCCGGCTCGTCGAGGCGAAGGGCTGCCTGAACCGGACCTCGAACATCGACGAGGTTCCGGATGCCGAGCGCGCCGTCGTGCGCAACCACTACGCGAGCGAGATCTGGAACAAGACGGTCGCCGCTATCTGCAACAACGTCGGCCGCACGAACGGCACCGGCAAGGTGACGACGCAGGAGGACTGCGACAAGGCGCGCGCGTTCTTCAGCAGCCGCGCGATCGACGTCTACTACTCGAAGGGCGCGGTCAAGATCAACGGTATGACCCTGACGCCGCGGTCCGGCGCCTCGGTCGTCGTCTACCCGAGCCAGGAACGGGTCATTTCGAGCAACGCGAAGCTGACCTGGGGATCGTTCACGATCTCAGAGGGCACGATCGACCTCAACGTCTCGAACAGCACCGTCAAGACGATCGGCGGCAAGCAAGACGTGCTGCCCGAAGGTCAGGCCAATCTCCTCTACTTCGACGCGGCGAAGAGCCTGCCGTCGATCGGCAACTTCCAGCTCAACGGCACCGTCCAGCTCGCGCTGCGGGGTGTCGCCGGCGTGCGCTCCTCGACCGCCGACGTCCACGTCGGGCTGCCGCCGGTGTTCAACGTGTTCGGCGGCAACCCGCCGACCGGTGACGTGCGGCTGACCGCCGACAACGGCACCAACGGTCCGGTGCTCGACAACCTCGACCTGCAGGTGCCGGAGACGAACCTCGGCGCCGTCTACCTGCGCGATGTCCGCTTCCGCTACGCGCTCCACGGCCACATCGACAACGACTACGACGAGGGCACGTCGTGCGACCGCAAACAGTGGAAGGCGCAGGCGAAGATCTTCATCAGCGGCACGCCGCAGACCGGCGACACCGGCTTCATCCTCGCACCGCCGCCGTCGCAGAACGGTGTCGGGTTCTGTTCAGGCAACTTCAAGCACGCGGGCGCGAAAATCGTGTTCGGTGGCCCGATCCCCCGGCCCGAGGTATTCCCGGGCGTCTTCCTGACACACGTCGGCTTCGCGATGCAGCTCGACCCGACGCTGCTGCGCGGCGAGGCCGGGCTGTCGGTCGCCGACTTCACGACGGTCGACGGCGCGCTGTTCATGGTCTTCGCGACGCCGAACCAGCCGTACCGGCTGACCGCGAAGGACGCCGGCGCCGAGTTCGCGCAGCTCGAGGGCAGCCTGATGAAGGGCACGACGATCGCCGTCGGCGGCGCGGTCAAGGTGCCGGTACCGGCGCTCGGCGAGATCCAGCTCGGCAACGGCGCGCTGATGTACACCTACCCCGACTTCGTCGCGTTCGGCGGCAAGGTTCGGGTCGTCGTCCCCGGAATGTCGATCACCGGCGGCATGAACGGCTGGGCGCAGGCACGTGCGCGGCGCTTCCAGCTCGCCGCGTCGGTCGAGGCGTGTATCGCCGGGATCCCGGACTTCGCCTGCGCGGGTGCCTCCGGTATGGTCGGCTCGCGCGGCATGTCGGCCTGTCTCACTATCGCCGGGCTCCATCCCGGCGGCGGTTACATCTGGGGTGCGAGCTGGCCGAAGGTGTGGCCGATCGACGGCTGCAAGCCGAGCCGGTTCTGGGAGAAGGCAGCTGCCGCCCAGGCGACGGACACACGGACGTTCACCGTCGCGAAGGGCGAGGCCGTCAAGCAGCTCGAGATTCCCGGAGCCGGAGGAGCACCGAAGATCAAGATCACGGCGCCGGGCGGCGAGACCCTCACGATCGGCGACACCAACCAGACGTGGGTTACGACCAAGACCATGGTCGCGCTGCGGCAGGAGGAGGGCAACGTCGTGTGGGCCGGCGTCAAGGACGGCGTCCCGGGCAAGTACACGATCGAGGCGCTCGACGGATCGGTCCCGGTTTCGCCGATCTCCGAGACCCGGCCCGGGTACTCCAGCGACTGGTCGGCGTCGGTCTCGGGCAGCGGCGCCGAGCGCGTTCTCACCTACGACGTGGGCAAGCCGATGGGCCAGTCGGTCACGTTCGTCGAACGGATCGGCGAGGCGGCGCACATCCTGGGCACGGCGACGAGCGGTACCGGCACGATCAAGTTCACTCCGGCTCCCGAGGGCGGCCCTGGCAAGCGCGTGATCCAGGCGGTCGCGACGATCGAGGGATCACCGATCCCCGACCAAGACGTCGCGACGTTCGTGGTCCGCAAGGACGAGAAGATCGCTGCCCCCGCGTCCGTGAAGCTCCGGCGCCAGGGCAAGAACGTCATCGTCCGCTGGTCGGCTGTCGACGGTGCGAAGGGGTACGCCGTCACGCTGAAGAGCGCGAACGGCCCGAGCCGCACCGTCCGGCTCGGGAAGAACGCGCGAACCCGCCGCTTCGCGAACGTGCCGCTCGAGTACGCCGGGCGCGTCTCGGTGACCGCGCAGGATGCGGCGAAGCAGTGGAGCAAGCCGCGCAGCGAGACGTTCGCCCGGCGGAAGGCGCCGGTCACCGCTCTGCAGACGAAGTCGCGCAACGAGAAGCGCGATTTCGCGCGCCAGAAGCGACGCTGAGAGTTCAAGGACGCGCAGTCCGGCGACGCAGGTCCGGACGACCGCGACCGACGCTGCCGGCAATACCTCGCTCTGCTCAGCGGCGATCACCTACGTCAATGACACGACCGTGCCGGACGCGCCATCGCTGACCTCGACCGACCCCGCGTCGCCGGCGTAGTCGCTGACGTCGAAGGTGATCGGCAGCGCCGAGGCCGGGACGACCGTCAAGCTCTACGCGACCGCTGACTGCTCCGGCGTCCCGCTGGCGACCGGAACGGCCGCTGCGCTCTCCGCGCCGGGGATCGAGGTCACCGTGCCCGCCGACGAGACGACGCTGGTGCGAGCGACGGCGACCGACACCGGCAACGTCACCTCGGCCTGCGGCGATCCGATCGCGTACGTCAACGACCGGACCGCGCCGGCTGCTCCCGAGCTGGTCGGCACGACGCCGGCCTCGCCGTCCGAGACGACCACGACCAGGGTTCTCGGAACCGCCGAGGCGCTGTCAGAGGTCAGGCTCTACACAAACCCCGACTGCTCCGGGCAGGCGTTCGCGACGCTCAACGCGGCGGCGCTCGCCGACCCCGGCGCCGAGCTCACCGTCGCGACGGACTCAACCACCCAGGTCCGCGGGACGGCGACGGACGCCGCCGGTAACACCTCGTCCTGCGGCACACCGATCGAGTACGTCCACCGTACGCCGCTCGCACCGCCCGTCCCACAGCCTCCCGTAGAGGAAACGCCGCCGGTCACTCCGCCCGAGGTCGCTCCGCCGACGATCACCCCGCCAGACCCGCCAGCCGCCTACCTCGAGAAGACCAAGATCGTCATCGGGCTCGACGTGACCCCGTTGAAGGGCAAGCGCTGCCCGGCGACCGTGACGGCGACGATCAGCGCCAAGGGGCTCCGGACGAAGCGCGTCAAGCTGAGCGTGCGCCGCACCGGTGCCGGCGCCGGCGCCGGCGCCTGCTCGGTCTCCAAGACGGTCAACCTCGGCGCAAAGGCCGGCAAGCTCAGGTCGGTCAAGATCACCGTCAGCGGCAAGGGCGTCAAGACCCGGAAGCTCACCGCGCGCCGCGCGTGACCCGCCGCTACGACTGGTTTCCTGCGGCGATCCGCCGCAGGTCGATCGTCGCGTCGTAGAGCTTCGCGTCGACGCCCTCCTCGAGCGCGACATCCCGGAGCGGGCGCCCCGACTCGGCGGCCTTCTTGACGATCACGGCCGCCTTGTCGTAGCCGATAGCGCCGTTGAGCGCCGTGGCAGTCGCCAGCGTCGCGCCCGCCGAAGCGGCGGTTCCGGCCTTGTTGGCAGTGATGTCGTCGACGCACTTCTCGCTGAACGCGACCGACGCGCTCGAGAGCAGCTTGATCGACTGCAGCAGGTTGCGGGCGATCAGCGGGATCCGCACGTTCAGCTCGAACTGGCCCTGCATCCCGCCGATCGTGATCGCGGTGTCGTTGCCGATCACCTGCGCGCAGACCTGGAGCATGACCTCCGGCATCACAGGGTTGACCTTGCCCGGCATGATCGAGCTGCCCTTCTGCAGCTCCGGCAGGAAGATCTCGCCGATCCCGGCGCGCGGCCCGGAGCCCATCAGGGCGATGTCCTGGGCGATCTTCGTCAGCGAGACGGCGAGCACCTTGAGCGCGCCCGACAGCTCGACGAGCGCGTCACGCGAGGCGTTGCCCTCCATCGGATCTGCCGGCGGCGCGATCTGCTTCAGGCGCGAATCCTTCTTGAGGATCGCGCGCACCTTCGAGGCGAACTGCGGATGGGTGTTGAGGCCGGTGCCGGTGGCCGTGCCACCGAGCGGGATCTGCCCGACGTGCACGAGCGCAGCCGCAACCCGCTCGCGCCCGAGGCGTACCTGGGCCGCATACCCGCCGAACTCCTGGCCGAGCGTCACGGGCACCGCGTCCATCAGGTGCGTGCGTCCGGACTTGACCTCGTTCTTGAACGCGCGGGCCTTGCGGTCGAGCGCCTTCTCGAGCTGCGAGAGCGCCGGCAGCAGCGTGTTCTGCGCCTGGTCGAGCGCGGCGAGATGGACGGCCGACGGGAAGACATCGTTGGACGACTGCCCGAAGTTCACGTGGTCGTTGGGGTGCGCCTTACCGCCGGTCAGCGCCGAGATCACCTCGTTGACGTTCATGTTCGTCGACGTGCCCGAGCCGGTCTGGAACACGTCGATCGGGAACTGCTCGTCGTGCCCACCGTCCGCGATCTCCTGCGCCGCCTTCGCGATCTGCCTGCCGAGACCCTTGCCGATGTTGCCGAGCTCCGCATTCACGAGCGCGCCGGCGCCCTTGACCCGGCCGAGCCAGTGGATGACCTCGATCGGCACCGGCTCGCCGCTGATCGGGAAGTTGGCGACGGCCTTGGCGGTCTCGCCGCCGTAGAGGATCTTGGACATACCGACAGCCTACGTCGAGCCGTCCAGCGGGCGCGGTGAGGCCGTGAGATGCTCAGGACCTGGCGACTGACAGCCGACAATCCTGGGTAATGGACGGCATGCCGTCACCTCTCGCGCTGCTGAACGCCGGCCTGCGGTGGCTGTTCGGCGGGTCGGCGGCCTACCGGCAGGCATTCGACATGATGCGCCGGCTGCGGATCGCCTACCCGGCCGTCGTCGCGGTCGTCACCGCGAGCTTCCTGCCGGGCCTGTTCGTCTACGACGGACTCGCCGCCGTGCCGATGATCGCCGCCGGAGCGTTCTACTTCGGAGCGATCACGCTCCCACGCCGTTCGCGGCAGCCCGAGCTGATCTCGGTGATCATGTGGTTGCTCGGTCTTACTTCCTCGCTGTTCGCGCTCGCGGTCGCCGGGCCGCCCTACGCCTATCTCTGGGCGGGCCCGGCCGTGTCGCTGCCGTTCATCGCCGTGATCTGGCCGCCGCGGGCGACGCTCGCCGCCACGGTGACCTTCGTCGCCGGATCGGTCGTCGTCGCCAATTGGCTGGCGCCGGACGATCTCCGGGAGAACCCGGCCGAGCTGGTCGGGCCGATACTCGGCTTCGCACTCGTCGTCGGGCTCGCGGCATCGGTCCGCGAGATCGACCGCCGTCACCGCAACGCGGTCGTAACCGACGCTCTGACCGGGCTCGGCAACCGCGCCGCGCTCGACGGGTTCCTGACCGACCTTCGCTTCGCGCCTGTCGTCCCGCAGACGATCGCCGCCTGTGTCTTCGACGTCGATCGCTTCAAGGCGCTCAACGACGAGTACGGCCATGCGACCGGTGACGCGGTGCTCCGGCGCGTGGCCGACGCGATGGCCTCCGCGCTGCCCGATGACGCGTGCCTGTTCCGGACCGGTGGCGAGGAGCTCGTCGTCCTGATGCCCGATGCCGACGAGGAGTCGGGCCGGGTCGTGGCCGACGCGATTCGCGCGAGGGTCGCCGGATCAGCGGTCGCGCCGCGGCCGGTGACGGTGTCCGGTGGCGTCGCCGCGTGCCGGTTCGAGCGGCGGATCGACCTGCCCGCGCTGCTGCGGTCCGCGGACGCCGCCCTCTACGAAGCTAAGCGCCAGGGCCGCGACCGCGTCATCGCCGCCGGTCCGGGCACGCAGGCTCATCTCGCCGCCGCCCGCCGCCGCCAGACTCCGGTGATCACCGCCGACGAGCCCGCGACGACACGCCGGGATCTCCGCCTCGTCCGCAACCGGATCGAGCGCGAGCACCTTCGCACGACGGCCGAGATGCTCCTGACGATGCCCGGCGCAGGGATCGTCCGCGGCTGCGTTGTCGCCGGCTCGCTGGCGCTCGTGCCGTGGCTCGGATGGTCGTTCGCCGTGCCCGCGTTCCTCGGGGTGCTCGCGTTCCAGTCGCGCTGGCAGCCGGTCGTCAAGGAGGGCGCCTACGCGGAGCGGGGTGGCGAACGGATCGTCCTCTGGCAGGCCGTGGCCGGGATGACGATCAGCTGCGCGGCGATCGCCTTCGCTGACGAGCCTGCGCTGTACCTGCTGCCGGTGCTCGTCCTCTCGGCGTTCCCGGCGATCGTCTCCTACCGGGCGTTCGGTTCGGTTCTGGTCGCCGCGATCGGCGTTCTGCTGATGCTCGCGACCGGACTGTTCGTCGACGCATCGGCCGTCGCCGACAACCCGCTGATCGTCACGCTGCCGATGGGCCTGCTCGGGCTCGTCACGATCGTCGGGATCGCGATGGCCCGTTCGACGATGGAGCACGCCGCACTCGCTCACCTCGACCCGCTGACCGGCGCGCTGAACCGGGGCGCGCTCGAGGCACGGATCACCGAGCTCGAGCGGGTGCTGCGAGATGACGGGGAACCGGTCACCCTGATCGTCGCCGACCTCGATCATTTCAAGCGGATCAACGACACCTACGGGCACGAGGCGGGCGACGAGGTGCTGGTCGACGTCGCTCGCCGGATGCAGGAGGAGCTGCGCCTGGTCGACGTCCTCTACCGGATCGGTGGCGAGGAGTTCGTCGTGCTGCTCCCGCGCACCGGCCGGCTGGAGGCCGAGCAGATAGCCGAGCGCCTGAGGCAGGCGATCTCGGAACGGCCGTGCGGTGGCAGGCCGTTGACCGCGTCGCTCGGGCTCGCAAGCTTCGAGGCGGCCGGCTTCGAGTACGCGCCTGCGTTCGACCGTGCCGATGCTGCGCTGCTCGAGGCCAAGGAGCTGGGCCGCAACCAAGTCTGCGTGGCATCGGCGCTTTAGTCCAGGCCCGATCTCGCCGACACTGTCTTCAATGGGGGCTCTCGAGCCGGTGCTACGCATGCTCAACGGGGCGCTCGAGCGCGTCTTTGGCGGGCCCGAGGTGCACCGGCAGGCGTTCGACATGATGCGGCGGCTGGAGCGCGCCTACCCGGCCGCGTGGACGGTGATCTCGCTCTCGTTCGTGCCCGGCCTCGTCTACTACACGGCCTGGCCGATCGTCCCGCTCTCGTTCTCCGGGCTGTTCTACTACCTGGCGCTCACCTGGCCGGCGCGTTCACGCTTACCGGAGCTGACAGCCGCCGCCACCTGGGGCTGCGGCCTGATCTCGTCGCTGATCGCCGCGCGGGTGGCCGGCCCTCCGTACGCGTACCTCTGGGTCGGCGCCGCGATCTCGGTCCCGTTCATCGGGATGATCTGGCCACCACGGGTCGTTCTCGTATCGGTCGCGACGCTCGCCACGGCGATCGTGGCCGGCGCCGTCCTCTGGGTTCCCGAGCGGATCGGGGAGGAGCCGCCGGCGCTCGTCGGGCCGCTCGTCGGGCTCGTGATGCTGACGGTGATGATCTCGATGGTCTACGTGGTCGACCGCCGCAACCGCCTCGCCGTCCTGACCGACGTGCTGACGGGTCTCGGCAACCGCGCCGCGATGGACACGTACGTCCGCGAGCTGCTCCGCGACGGGGGCAAGGGCTCGCCGATCGCGCTCGTCGCCTTCGACCTCGATCACTTCAAGGCGCTCAACGATGACCTCGGCCACGCCACCGGCGACGATGCGCTCCGGGCCACGGCCGAGGCACTCGCATCGGCGGCCCCGGACGGCGCCGGCGTGTTCCGCTACGGCGGCGAGGAGTTCGTCGTGCTGCTCCCGGAGGTCGAGCAGCGCGAGGCCGAGCGGATCGCCGACCGGCTCCGGACCGCGGTCGCCGGCGTCCGTGTCGGAGACCGGTCGCTGACCGTCTCCGGCGGGCTCGTCCTCGACCGCCTGACCGAGGAGCTCGATCTCGGATCGATGTTCCACCGTGCGGACGCAGCGCTGTACGACGCCAAGGCGCAGGGCCGCAACAGGGTGCTGGTCGGCCTTCCGCAGCTGCCCGGCCAGCGTCACCGCCACGGCCTTCGGCTCGCGGCTGAGACCGTCGCCCGGCCCCGGCCCGGACGCGGCTCCTGGCGGCTGGTGCGGACCCGGCTCGAGCGCGATCACCTCAGGGTGATGTGGAACGAGCTGCGCAACCCCGAGAACACGCGGCAGATGAACCTCGGCCTCGTGCTGCTGGCCGCTGCGGGCGCGTTCTGGCTCGGTCCCGGCCCGCTGATCGTCGCGCTGATCGCGTTCCTGGTCCTCGACCCGGCCGTTCGGCGCCGGTCTGGCCTGCCGGTCGGCCTGCGCGGTGGCGAGCTCGGGCTGCTCTGGGAGTCGCTCTTCGGGATGGTGATGCTGTCGATCGCGATCATCAGCGCGAACCAGGAGGCGCTGTACCTGCTGCCGCTGATCGCGATCCCCGCCTTCCCTTCGATCGTCGCCTACCGCTCGCTCGGGTCGATCTTGATCGGCGTGACCGGTGCGCTGCTGATGCTGGTGACCGGGCTGATCGTCGACCCGGGGCTGGTCGTCGAGAATCCGCTCGTGGTCTCGCTGCCGGTCGGGCTGATCGGCGTCACGACGCTGATCGGGATGGCCCTGGTCAGCTCGACGATGGAGCACGCGGCAGCCGCGAACATCGATCCGTTGACCGGAGCGCTCAACCGCGGCGCGCTCGAGGCGAGGGTCGCCGAGCTGCAACGCGCGGACTCCGGCAGCTACGGCCCGGTGACGCTGATCGTCGCCGACCTCGATCACTTCAAGCAGATCAACGACACCTACGGCCACGACACCGGCGACCAGGTGTTGGTCGATGTCGCCCGGCGGATGCAGGAGGAGCTGCGGCTCGTCGACGTGCTCTACCGGATCGGCGGCGAGGAGTTCGTCGTCCTGCTCCCTCAGACCGGCAGGCCCGAGGCCGCGCAGATCGCAGAGCGCCTGCGCGAGGCGATCTCCGAGCGGCCGTGCGGCGGCCGGGCGCTGACCGTGTCGCTCGGACTGTCGAGTTCGCTCGAGCACGGGTTCGAGTACGCCCCGGCGTTCGACCGGGCCGACGCCGCGCTGCTCGCGGCCAAGGAGGAGGGCCGCAACCGGGTCGTGATCGCCGACGAACCGGGTCAGGACAAGAACGAGGCGAGCTCGCGCGAGACAGCGACCGGGTCGTCGTAGGCGATCAGGTAGCCCGCGCCCTGAAGGACGCGCAGCAGGCCGTCGGGCAGCAGGTCGATCGCCTCCTCCGCGGCGCGCAGCGGATGGTCCGGATCGGCGTCGGCCCAGAGCAGCAGCGTCGGGCAGGCGATCTTCGGGAGCAGGTCGAGCACCTCGCCGTGCGCCGCTGCGCCGGCCTCGGCGACACGCGACCACGCGGCGACCCGGTCACGGTCGGTCGCGAGGTCGATCGTGGCGTGGCGGAGCAGAGCCGAAGCGGCCGGCTGGTCGCTCACTGTCAGGCGACGGCTGTCGATCCGCGCGACGCGGGGGATCACCGCCGCCGCCGCCGTCCCAGCGATCGGCCCGAGCCGGGCCGCGATCCGGGCGCGGCGAAGCTGTTCACGGGCGACGGGCCCGGGCGGCCGGTGCATTCGGCAGGGCATCAGCACCAGTCGCCCGGGGCGCAGCTCTCCGAGCGCGATCGCCCGCAGCAGGAGGTCGGCGCCGAGGCCATGGCCGCCGACCAGCGGCGCCGTCCCACCGCGGTCGTGACAGAACGCCGCGATCGTGCTCGCGAGCCAGTCGTAGTCGTAGCGGCGGCGCGCGGACGGAGGACTCGATTCGGAGTCGCCGTGGCCGGGCAGGTCGGGCAGAACGAGCCGGTAGCGGTCGCCCAGCTCGCCGCAGAGCGGCTCGAACTCGCGGTGCGACAGGCCGCCCGAGTGGACGACTATCAGCGGTCGCCCGGTTCCATGCTCGCGGTAGGCGATCCTGGTGCCGTCCGGGGTGTGGAAGAGACGCAGACGCATGGGCGCGGCATGCACATCGTAGGCTCGGCACGGTGGCCGGTCCGGCTTCTCACCGCGAGATCGCGATGCTGTCGCTGCCGGCTCTGGGGACGCTCGCCGCAGAGCCGCTCTACCTGCTCGCCGACACCGCGATCGTCGGGCATCTCGGCACGCGCGAGCTCGCCGCGCTGGCGCTGGCCGCCGTCGTCCTCGGGGCGATCGTCAACCTCTGCAACTTCCTCGCCTACGGAGCGACCGGGCGGATCGGTCGCCTCGTGGGCGCGGGCGATCGGCGGGCCGCTGCGTTCGAGGGGATCCAGGGCCTCTGGCTCGCCGCGGCTGTCGGTGCCGTCGTCGTCCTGGCCTGCCTGCTGCTCGCCGGAGGCGCGATGGACCTGCTCGCCGGCGACGAGCGCGCCGACGTGCGCGACGCAGCCGCCCGCTACCTGAGGATCGGGTCCCTGGGACTGCCGTTCGCCCTGATCGCGCTCGCCGCACAGGGCTACCTACGAGGGGTGGCCGATCTGAGGACACCGCTCGTGATCGTCGTCTGGGCGAACGTGGTGAACGTGGCGCTCGAGCTGCTCTTCGTCTACGGATTCGGCTGGGGACTCGACGGGTCGGCGGCAGGCACGGTCGTGGCGCAGGCCGGGATGGCGACCGCGTTCGTCGTCGTGACGGTGCGCCGCGTTCGTGGCGACGACCCTGACGTGCCGAGCGCGCCGGCGCCACGGGCGATGGCCGGCCAGCTCACGATCGGAGCGCCGATCGTGATTCGCACCGGTTCGTTGCTCGCGGCCTTCCTCGTGGCGACGGCGGTCCTGGCACGGTTCGGCGCGCCCAGTCTCGGGGCGCACCAGATCGCGTTCCAGATCTTCATCTTCCTCGCGCTCGTGCTCGATGCGATCGCGATCGCCGCGCAGGTGCTCGTCTCCCGGGCGCTCGGGGCGGGACAGGCCGGCGCCGCACGCGATACGGCGCTGCGCATCTGCCGCTGGGGCCTCGTCGCCGGAACCGGCGGCGCGCTGCTTCTGCTCGCCGGGCGGGGCGTGTTGCCGCGGGCGTTCACCTCGGACCCGGAGGTGCTTCGGCTCTGCTCGGAGCTCTGGCCCGTGTTCGCACTGATGCTCCCGGTCGGTGCCGTCGTCTTCGCTCTCGACGGGATCCTGCTCGGCGCCGGAGACCTGCGCTACATCGCGATCGCGATGGTCATCAGCGCGCTCGGCGTCTTCCTGCCGATAGCGCTGCTGACGCTCCGCAACGACTGGGGCGTGCGCGGCGTCTGGTGGGGCATCGTCGGGCTGATGCTGGCGCGGTTCCTGACGCTGGCGCCGCGGCTGGCGCCGCGGCGTTGGGCGCGATTCGCGTGAGCGGCCCCGGTTCGGGCCCGTCCCGTCCGGTGCGCACTAGATGATCGCGCGAACATGCCGCAAACAGCCGCAATCGACCAGCTCTCAAAGTCGGCGCTGGAGTCCCTCTCAAGGGCCGAGGCGATCGTCCGCCGCCGCCTTGCCGCCGACCTCGAGCAGGAGGGGCTCTCGCACTCCGGCTTCACCGTGCTGATGATCCTGTCCGAGAGCGGCGGCGAACTCGAGCTGCGCCGGCTGCGTGAACGGCTCGGCACATCGAAGGCGAACGCGACCGAGGTCGTGACGACGCTCGAGCAGCGCGGCTTCGTCGGCCGGTTCCGTCTCGCCCACGACCGGCGCGCCGCGTCGGTCCGGCTGTCTGCCGCCGGGCGCCGGCTCGTCAACCGGCTCGCGCCCGAGCACACACGCCGCGTCAGCGATGCGTTCTCCTGCCTCGACCGCGCCGAGCAGCAGGCTCTCGCGGACATCTGCGCGAAGCTCGCGGCCTAGGCGCGAACACTTGCTGCCATGCGTTTGTTCGGACCCTCCGAACAAACGCATGACACCAGCCCGTCACTAGCATCAGGCGCTCGTGCCGCTGCGCCCCGTCGACCCGAATCAGTCCTTCCCCGCGCTCGAAGAGCAGGTGCTCGAGCGCTGGCGCGAGCGTGACGTCTTCGCGGAGTCGATCCGGCGCCGCGAGGCCGAGGGTGCCGAGCCGTGGGTGTTCTGGGAGGGGCCGCCGACGGCGAACGGCCGGCCTGGCGTCCACCACGTCCTGAGCCGCGCGTTCAAGGACATCTTCCCGCGCTTTCAGACGATGCGCGGCCATCTCGTCCGCCGCAAGGGCGGCTGGGACTGCCACGGCCTGCCGGTCGAGATCGCCGTCGAGAAGCAGCTCGGTCTCTCTTCGAAGCAGGAGATCGAGGAGTACGGGATCGAGGAGTTCAACAAGAAGTGCCGCGAGTCGGTCTTCACGTTCCTCGAGGACTGGGACCGGCTGACCGAGCGGATCGCGTTCTGGGTCGATCTCGACGTTCCGTACCGCACGCTCGACCCGTCCTACGTCGAGTCGGTCTGGTGGTCGCTCAAGCAGATCCATGAGAAGGGCCTGCTCTACGAGGGCCACCGCGTCGTCCCGTACTGCCCGCGCTGCGGCACCGCGCTTTCGAGCCACGAGCTCTCGCTCGGCTACCAGGACGTCACCGACCTCTCGGCCTACGTCACGCTGCCGGTCACCGATCGCCAAGGCCCGGCGCAGATCGGCGACCGCCTGCTCGTCTGGACGACGACGCCGTGGACGCTGATCTCGAACGCGGCCGCCGCCGTCGCCGGCGAGTTGACCTACGTCCGCGCGGTGACCGCCGACGGCGACGGCCCGTTCATCCTCGCCGAGGCGCTGGTCGAGAGGGTGCTCGGCGAGGGCGCGAAGGTGATCGAGCGCTTCACCGGCTCGGCGATCGCCGGCACCGCCTACGAGCCGCCGTTCCCGTACATCGACCGCAACGAGTGGGGCGAGCACGGCAACACCGTGCTCGTCGGCGACTTCGTCACCGCCGACGACGGCACCGGGATCGTCCACACCGCGCTCGCGTTCGGCGAGGACGACTACCGCCTCGGCCGCGAGCACGGGATGACGGTCGTCAACCCGGTCGGGCTTGACGGCACCTACGACGAGCGCATCACCGAGTACGCGGGCCGTCAGGTAAAGGACTGCGACACCGACCTCGTCGAGGATCTGCGCGCGCGCGGCCGGTTGCTGCGCGCCGAGCCCTACGAGCACAGCTACCCGCACTGCTGGCGCTGCGGCACCGCGCTGCTCTACTACGCGAAGCCGAGCTGGTACATCGCGACGCAGTCGCTCCGCGACGAACTGCTGGCCGCGAACGAGACGGTCACATGGCACCCGCCGCACATCAAGCACGGCCGCTTCGGGCGCTGGCTGGAGAACAACGTCGACTGGGCGCTCAGCCGCGAGCGCTACTGGGGCACGCCGCTGCCGGTCTGGCGCAGCGAGGATCACGAGGTCGTCCGCGTGATCGGCTCGCTCGCCGAGCTCGAAGAGCTGTCGGGCGTCAAGCTCGACGACCCGCACCGCCCGTACGTCGACGACGTCGTCATCACCGACCCGGAGACCGGCAAGGAGCTGCGCCGCGTCCCTGAGGTGATCGACGTCTGGTTCGACTCCGGAGCGATGCCGTTCGCCCAGCACCATGCGCCGTTCGAGAACGTCGAGCGCTACGAGGAGTCGTGGCCCGCCGACTTCATCTGCGAGGCGCTCGACCAGACGCGCGGCTGGTTCTACTCGCTGCTCGGGGTGAGCGTTCTGCTCAACGGAACCGCCCCGTACCGCAACGTGATGTGCCTCGGCCTGATCCTCGACGAGGACGGCCAGAAGATGTCGAAGTCGAAGGGCAACATCGTCGAGCCGTTCAGCGTGATCGACGAGTTCGGCGCCGACGCGCTGCGCTGGTACTTCTTCAGCTCCAAGCAGCCGTGGGACGGCTACCGCTTCTCGACCGAGCAGATCGGCGAGGGCGTGCGGCTGTTCCTGAAGACGCTCTGGAACACGTACGGGTTCTGTGCGTTGTATGCGGGCACCCCGGCCACCGACCCGCTGCCGGAGGCGACACCGAACGATCTCCAGCTCGATCGCTGGGTGCGGTCACGGCTCGCGGCCACCGTCGCCGAGGTCACCGAGGCGCTCGACGGCTACGACGCGACCGCCGGCGCGCGCTCGATCGAGCGCTTCGTCGACGATCTCTCGAACTGGTACGTGCGCCGCAACCGCCGCCGCTTCTGGGACGGCGAGCCGCACGCGTTCGCGACGCTCGAGGTCTGTCTCGTCACGGTCGCGCAGCTGCTCGCGCCGTTCTGTCCGTTCATCGCCGACGAGATCTTCGACAACCTCGACGGCTCCGACGAGTCGGTCCACCTGACCGACTGGCCGATGGCCGGTGACCGCGACCTCGGCCTCGAGGTCGCGATGGCGACCGCACGTGAAGCCGTCACGCTCGGCCTGCGGGCCCGCGCGACCGCGAAGATCGGCCTCCGCCGCCCGCTCGCGGAGGCAGTGATCGTCGCGGCCGGCCCCGAGCGTCAGGCGCTCGAGCAGCTCGCCGACATCGTTCGTGATGAGCTGAACGTCAAGACGCTGCGGTTCGTCGACGAGGCCGACGAGCTCGGCAGCTACGAGCTGAAGCCGAACTACCGCACACTCGGGCCGCGCTTCGGCAACCGGATGCCGCAGGCGGCCGCTGCCGTCGCGGCGCTCGACGCCGGCCACGCTGCGGCGACGCTCCGCACCGGCGGGACGGTCGGGGTCAGCGTCGACGGTCACGACCACCAGCTCACGGCTGACGACGTGCTGATCGGGCTCGAACCGCTGGATGGCTTCCAGGTCGAGCGCGAGGCCGGGCACGCGGTCGCGCTCGACCTGCAGATCGATGATGAGCTACGGCGGGAGGGCCAGGCGCGTGAGCTGATCCGCGGTCTCCAGAACGCGCGCAAGGAGACCGGGCTCGACGTCACCGACCGGATCGCGCTGACGATCGGCGGTGACGAGGCGATCGTCGCGGTGTTCCGCGAGTACCAGGCGCTGATCGCCGGTGAGGTGCTCGCGACCTCGGTCAGCTACGACGGCGGCGGAGCCGTCGAGATCGCCGTTGACGGCCTCACGCTTCGAGCTGAGGTCGCGCGGAGCTAGAGTCCGCCGCATGAAGCTCAGCGCCGACCTCGAATCTGCCTTCAACGATCAGATCACGCTCGAGTTCGAGTCGTCGATCGCCTACCGCCAGCTCGCGATCGCGATGGACTCGCGCGACCTGCCCGGGATGGCGGCGTGGCTGCGTCACCAGGCCGACGAGGAGATCGTCCACGCCAACAAGTTCATCGACCACGTCACCGACCGCGGCAGCGATGCTCGGATCGGCGCGACCGCAGCTCCGGTCGCCGAGATCGATTCGGTGCTCGCCTGCTTCGAGGCCGCGCTCGGCCACGAGCAAGAGGTCTCCGAGTCGATTCGCAGCCTCTACCGCGCGGCAGAGGCGGCCGGCGACCTCGACTCGCGCCCGCTGCTCAACTGGTTCATCGAGGAGCAGATCGAGGAGGAGGCGACCGTCTCTGAGATCATCGGCAAGATCAAGCTGATCGGCTCAGACGGCAACGGCCTGCTCAAGCTCGACGACGAGTTGGGTGCGCGGCCGGCGGGGACGACCGAGAACGTCCCGGCCTAGTGTGTGACGTTCTGGTCCTTGGAGCGGCCAGAACGTAACAAGCGGCGACCTGACCGCCCCGACGCACCACAAACGTTCGAACTACCCGAGAACTGGCTCGAGCTCGGCCTCGAGCTTGCGCTTCGGCTTCGCTCCGATGATCCGCGCTGCCTCGGTGCCGTTCTTGAAGACGATCATCGTCGGGATCGAAAGCACCTGGTACTTGCCGGCGGTCGTCTGGTTCTCGTCGGTGTTGAGCTTGACGATCTTCAGGTCCTCGCGCTCGGCATTGATCTCCTCGAGCACCGGCGCGACGGCACGGCACGGGCCACACCACGGCGCCCAGAAGTCGACGAGCACCGGTTTGTCGGACTCGAGAACCTCAGCCTGGAAATTGCTGTCAGTGACGTTGGTGATGTCGCCGGCCATGCCCCCACCGTAGCGCCATGAGCGGAGCACGACGGTGGCACTAGTAGCCGATCACGGCCCGCACCACATCCCCGCTGACGTTCACCTCGATGTACGCGGCGACGATCAGGATCGGGACCGCGATCGCGACCGTGACGAACGTGGCGGCGAGCAGGTGATCCCAGTCCTCGTTGCGGCTTGCGAGCAGCCAGGCCGCAAGCGGTAGGAACAAGGCCACGAGTTCGGGTATCGCGTGCGGTAGCACGCATACGAGCAGTAGGGCCGTCGACGTGTCGAGCCGGTCGGCGATGCCGGCCGCGCCGAAGCCGATGATCAGCGCCTGCGTCGTCAGCGAGAAGAGCGTCGCCGCGGAGACGAACAGCATCGCCAGCCGACCGGCGTGGTCGTGGATCGCTCGCCAGCGCGGGCCGTATCGTTCGGCCTCGAGCGGGAGCGACGAGCCCGCGATGAAACCCGCGACGCAGGCCATCGCGTGCAGGGCGAGCACGAGCCCGTTGCGGGCGAGCACGGTCGACATCTCGTCCGGGAAGACGCCGAAGTAGGTAAAGCGCGCGTCGTCGGGGGTCACGAGCAGGGACACGACCCAGACGGCGACCAGCAGCAGCACGGCGATCGTGAACGATCCGGCGAACCACGGTATGAGCACGCGCCAGCGCTCGCGGTGCCAGAGCTCGAGCGTCGAACGGGTGCGCCGCAGCCCTTGGGTGATTACGAGCTCGGGCGCCATCAGATCTGGGAATCGGCTTGTGGCGCCGCTTCTGGAGCCGCCGCCGCCGGCGGCCGCCAGGCCCAGCGCAGCTTCGGGACGAGCAGCACCGCTTCAAGCGCGATCCTGCCCGACATCTTCGACGTGCCGCGCACGCGGTCGCGGAAGACGATCGGCACCTCGGTGACGCGGAACCCGGCGCGGACGCTGCGGTTGGTCAGCTCGACCTGGAACGCGTAGCCACGTGACCTCACGCTCGGAAGGTCGATCGTTTCGAGCACCGCCGCGCGAAAGCACTTGAAGCCGCCGGTCAGGTCCTTGACGGGAAGTCCGAGCCAGGCCTGGGAGTAGAGGCTGCCGCCGCGGCTGATCAAGCGCCGGATCGCGCCCCATGCCTCGATCCCGCCACCGCGCACGTAGCGCGATCCGAGCGCGAGGTCGGCGCCGCCGTCACGGACCGCGGCGAGCAGCCGCGCGAGATCGGCCGGATCGTGGGAGAAGTCCGAGTCCATCTCGAACACGTACTCGGCACCGTGATCGAGCGCGTGGCGGAAGCCGGCCAGGTAGGCCGGACCGAGCCCCTCGCGCTCGGTCCGGTGGAGCACCGAGAGCTCGGGCGTCTCCGCGGCGAGCCGGTCGGCGATCTTGCCGGTGCCGTCCGGTGAGGAGTCGTCGACGACGAGGATCTTCCACGCGCCGGGCGCCGCGCCGTCGAGCACACCGGCCGACGCACGCACGATCGCCTCGAGGTTCTCGGCCTCGTTGAACGTCGGCAGGATCAGCCAGGCGCCCGTGCTCACGGTCATCGGAGGGTATTGCGGTCATTAGTGTGAGGCCGCAGTGGCCGACCGCTCCAACGCAGAGATCGCAGACGCCTTCGAGGAGCTCGCCGACCTCTACGAGCTCGACGGCGCGATCGTTCACCGCGTCCTCGCCTACCGCAACGCGGCGAAGGCCGTCCGCGACGCCCCGCGCTCGGTCGCCGAGCTGACCCGCGCCGGAACCGTGACGTCGCTGGCCGGCATCGGCAAGACGCTCGAGGAGAAGATCACAGCGCTGCTCGACACCGGGACGATCCCTTCGGCCGACAAGCTTCGCGCCAAGTACCCGGCCGGAGTGCTTCAGCTGACCCGGCTGCCCGGTCTCGGTCCGAAGCGCGCCCGGACGCTCTACGCCGAGCTCGGCGTCGACTCGCTCGACGCGCTCCACGAGGCCGCGAAGGAGGGCAGGCTGAAAACGGTCAAGGGCCTCGGTCCGAAGTTCCAGCAGGCCGTGCTCGAGGCGTTCGCCGCAGGCGTGGCCGAGCGGCCGGAGCCGCGGCTGCTCCCGAGCCGCGCGCTCGAGCTGGCCGAGGAGCTGTGCGACGCGCTCCGCGAGGCCGACGTGGGGGTCGTAGACGTCGAGCCGGCCGGAGGTCTTCGCCGCCTGACCGAGTCGGTCAAGGACATCGATCTCGTCGCCTCCGCCGATGACCCGTCGCGGGTGACGGCCGCGCTCGCCGGGCTGTCGCTGATCGACGAGGAGACGGCATCGAACCCGGGTGAGAACGCGGCCCGCGGGAGGACGCACAACGGCGTCGCCGTCGATCTCCGGGTCGTGACCCCCGATCGCTACGGCAACCTGCTCCAGCACTTCACCGGCTCCAAGGCGCACAACGCGAAGCTGCGCGAGCAGGCGGTCCGGCGCGGGCTCCACGTCAGCGAGTACGGAATCGCCGACGACGAGAGCGGCGAGACGACGCGCTGCGCGACCGAGGAGCAGGTCTACGAGCGCCTCGGCCTGCCGTGGATCCCGCCGGAGCTGCGCGAGGACCGCGGCGAGCTCGAGCCCGGCTGGCAGTCGCCGCGCCTGATCGAGCTGGCCGACCTGCGCGGTGATCTGCACTGCCACACGGTCGCTTCCGACGGGCTTGCCACCGTCGAGGAGCTGGCCGAGCTCGCGGTCGAGCGCAGGCTCGAGTACCTGGCGATCACCGACCACTCGGCGACCCACGGGTTCGGCAACCACGTGACCGCCGACGACCTACGTCGTCAGATCGACCGGGTCCACGAGCTCAACGAGCGGCTGCCGAACCTCGAGCTGCTGATCGGCACCGAGACGAACATCCTCCCCGACGGCCGCCCCGACTACCCCGATGACGTGCTCGAGCAGCTCGACTGGACGATCGGATCGGTCCACACCAGCTTCGGCATGGAGCGCCACGAGATGACCGCGCGGATCATCACCGCGATCGAGCATCCGTGGATCGACTGCATCGGCCACCTGACCGGCCGCCGGATCGAGAAACGGCCGGGCTACGACGTGGACGTTGACGCGGTGATCGAGGCCGCGGCGCGGACCGGCACGATGCTCGAGATCAACGCATCGATCGAGCGCCGCGACCTGAGGGAGATCCACGCCCGCCAGGCGGTCGACGCCGGCGTCCACGTCGTAATCAACACCGACGCGCACCGCCCGGACAGGGTCGGCAACCCGGTCTGGGGCGTCGCGACCGCCCGCCGCGCCGGCCTCGAGGCGAAGGACATCGCGAACACGCTGCCGTGGAGCGAGTTCGCGCCGTTGCGCAAGCACGCTCGCAGCTGACCTCGACATATCGAAAGTCGTTTGCTATAACGAAAGTCGTTGGTAATGATAATCGATACGAGGTGGATGTATGCGGCGGCAACGGAATGCGTGGCTGGCAGTGACCGAAGGGGCGCTCGTCCTCGCGATGGTGGGCGGAGCGATGGGCATCGTCGCTGGTGCCGTCGCGATGACCGGAGACGTGACCGCGACCGTCGGTCTGACCCATCACTCGCCCGGGGTCGGGAAGCCGTTCACCGACGTCATGACGGCCGGGTCGGCCTCTGTCCAGCCGGAGACCGCGACGCTGACCCTGAGCGATCCGACGCTCATCGAACGGCTCGCCGCCGGGGTCCCGACACTGGTCGCGGCCCTGACGCTCCTACTCGCGGCGGCGATGCTCTACCGCACCGTGCGCCGGATCCGGTCCGGTGCGACCTTCGCCACGGAGACCGTCGGCGGCGTTGTCGGGGCAGCGCGAGTCGCCGGGATCGGCACGCTCGCCTACCTCCTCCTGACGGGGCCCGCCCAGGTTCGGTTGGGTGCCGCGGCACCAGACTCCTTGCCGGTCTCGGCGGCTGCGTCGATCGACTTCTCCCCGCTCTTGATCGTGGTTGCGCTGTTCACGTTCGCCGAGGTGCTTCGCCAGGGTGCGGCAGTCAGCGAAGAGCTCGAAGGGGTCGTGTGATGGCAGAAGACCATCGCGTCACCTGCCATCTCGACCGGATCCTCGAACAACGAGGCATGACGTTGACCGAACTTTCCGAGCGCGTCGGCATCACCACAGTCAACCTCTCGATCCTGAAGAACAACCGCGCCAAGGCGATCCGCTACTCCACGCTGACCGCCCTGTGCGACGCGCTCGACTGCTCGCCCGGCGAGCTCTTCTCGGTCAGCGACCGCTGAGCAGAGCCGGCAGCAGCTCCGAGGCCACCACCCGGTCGACCTCCGCCTGCCGGAACGGCGCGATCGCCGCCAGCGCCCGGGCGGCGTACCCCGGGTCGGTGTCGTCGAGCGCGGCTCGCAGCGCCGCCCGGAGCCCATGGGGCGGTGCGACCCAGCCGAGGCCGGCCTCGAGCAGGGGTAGCGCGACGTACGGCCCCGGCGCCGGCGTCGTCACGACCCGGCAGCCGTCGGCGAGCGCTTCGAGCTGGCCGATCCCGTGGTCCTCCCGGCGGGGCGCGGTCACGTAGACGCGGGCGCGCCTGAGCAGCGCCCGGTAGTCGGCCGGAGCGAGCCGGCCGGCGTACGAGACACCCTCACGCTCCACGCCGTCGGGCGCGGCGTCGAGTCCGGCGACGATCAGCTCCTCGCCCTCCTGGCGCGCCGCCTTCCAAGCGTCGAGCACCCGATCGAGCCCCTTCTTCTCCGGGTCGGCCGCGTAGGTGACGGCAGCGACGTCCCGGTCGACTGCCGGGCCCGACGGCTCGACGGCGACCGGCACGATCACCGAGCTGTCGTTCGTCGTCCGTGCCGACGCGAGCGCCGCGGCCGACTGGGGGATCAGCAGCGGCGCGGCGGCGAGCCGCCGCTGTTCGAGCGGACGCTGCCAGAGGCCGTGCCGGCCGGGGCGGTTCTCGCGGGCCGGGGCGTCGAAGCGGATCGCGCCGGCACGCGGCCAGAACAGGGCCGAGGTCGTCGTGCCGTAGACGACCGCGCCCGGCGACCGGTGCTCGATCAGCGCCGCTGTGGCGGCCGCCCGCGCCGCGCGCGCCCAGCGGTAGTCGGTCGCCATCAGCGTCCGCACCTCCGCCGGCCGCTCGGGCCGCACCAGCACCACCGAGGCGCCGGCGCGCACCAGTGACCCGCGCAGCTGATCCTCGGCCTCGCGCAGCCCCAACGTCGACCCGAGGCCGACCAGCAGCACGTCTGGCGAGCGGCCTGACACCCGGCGATCGTACGCGCTGGCGCCGCGGCCGTAGAGTGGCACCCGCATGACCGGTCTCGGCACGCTCGTCAACGTCGCAGCGATCGTCGCCGGTACCGCGATCGGCACCGTGCTCGGTGATCGCCTGCCCGAGCGCGTTCACGAACGCGTGCTCCGCGGCCTCGGCCTCGTGACGCTCGTGATCGGCGTCGACCTCGCGCTCGAGTGGAAGGACACGAACACGCTGTTCGTTCTCGGCGGGATCCTGCTCGGCGGCATCGCCGGCGAGCTGCTGCGGATCGAGGACCGCCTGGCCGCCTTCGGCGACCGCCTGCAGGGGCGCTTCGGCGGGCCGCCACCGGAGCATCATCCGGGAGATTTCGACCACCACCGGATCAGCGAGGGCTTCTTCACCGCGAGCATTCTCTTCTGCGTCGGCGCGATGGCGGTCGTCGGCTCGATCCAGGACGGGCTCCAGGCCGACCCCGACACGCTCCTGACCAAGTCGATGCTCGACGGCTTCGCCTCGATCGCGCTCGCGGCGAGCCTCGGCTGGGGCGTCGGCCTTTCGGCGATCAGCGTCCTCGTCTACCAGGGGACGCTCACGATCGCCGCCGGGCAGCTCGACTCCTGGCTCGCCCCCGGCTCCGACGAGCTGCTCGCGATGACGTCGGCCGGCGGCGTCCTGATCATCGGTATCGCGCTCAAGCTCCTCGACCTGCTCGACGTCAAGGTCGGCAACTACCTGCCGGCGCTGTTGTTCGCACCGCTGATCGCGACGATCACCGGCGCGGTGACCTAGACGCCGCCCTCTGCGATCCGCTCGCGCCGGAAGCCGGGCAGCCGCTCGAGCTTGATCGCCCGCCAGGGGGCGGTCCGCGCGACAAAGAAGGTGACCCCGTCGCGCTCCTCGATCGCGGTCACGGCCTGCGCCTGCCTGCGCCAGCCGAGCCCCCAGATCATCGTCACCGCCGCGACCAGCGCCGGTACCTGCGCTCCCACGGTCGTCGCCACCGCACCGGCGGAGACGACCATGACGAGCATCGGCCAGAGCCGGTTCAGCACTGTCAGGCCCGGCCGCAGCTCTGGCATCCGCTCCGCCGGCCGGGCGTCGGCCAGCAGCCGGCCGATCGCCGGGTTGGTCTCCCGCCGGCGGCTCAGCCAGAGCCCCAGCAGCAGCGCCGCCGCCCACAACGCGGTGGCGCGCCGAACGGTCGCATCGCCGCCGCCATCGCCCGCGGCGACCAGCGTCACGACGATCATCGCGGTCGCCGAGCCACCGGACAGCAGCACCGTCGCGCGGAGCAGATCGGTGAACAGCATCAGAGCGCGGTGACCAGCCGCTCGAGGATCTCGCGCACGCCCTCCGGTCCGCTGACGAGCGCGTCGGCGCCCGCACGCAGCTCCTCAGGCGTCTCGGCCGACGCGACGCCCAGGCACACCACCTGATCGAGGGCGCCCTCGTCACGCAGCTGCCGGAGGGCGTCGAAGGCGTCGACGTCGGTGCGGTCATCACCGGCGTACAGCGCCGTGCGGATCGCCGGCGATCGCCCGAGCAGCGCTCTGACGCCGGTGCCCTTCGTGATCGCGACCGGCGGGCGGACCTCGAGCACCTTGCGGCCCCAGTGCACGGCAAGCCCTTCGCCCTCGGCGTCGGCGGCGAGCTGCCGCGCGACCCGTTCGGCACCCGCCTCGTCGGGGGCACCGCGCCAGTGGAAGGCGTAGATCGCGCCCTTGTCCTCGCCGCGCAGCCGGGCACGCGGCACGTCGGCCCCCGCGAGCGCCGCCCGTGCGAAGCGCTGGACCTGCGCGCGATGCCGCTCTGCCTCGGGTGCCGGCTCGACGGTCGTCGTCCCCGCCCGCAGCAGTTCGGCGCCGTGGTTGCCGATGTACGAGACCGTTCCCAGCGAGACGAGCCGGCGGGCCACGGTCGCCTGCCGGCCCGAGACGCAGGCGGTGAGGCCGTACTCCTTCGCAACGCGCGCGAGCGGGGCGCGCGTTGTCTGCGGAACGTGGGCGTCGTTCGCCATCCGCACGATCGGCGCGAGCGTCCCGTCGACGTCGAGCAGCACCGCCGCCCGGGCCGGCGCAGCGACGATCGGCGCGAGCAGCTCGTCGATCGTGGGGTCCGGGGGCACGCGCATATGATCGCAGCCATGAACGAGGCCGCCGCCGCAGCGCCGCCGTCGGGGC
Source organism: Baekduia sp. (assembly GCA_037045385.1). Classification (GTDB taxonomy): domain Bacteria; phylum Actinomycetota; class Thermoleophilia; order Solirubrobacterales; family Solirubrobacteraceae; genus Baekduia. The sequence goes on from JBAOHN010000008.1 coordinate 518,622, forward strand.
CGGCCCGGATCCTGCGGCTCGCGTTGATCGGGACGGCCGCCGGGCTCTTCAGCGGCCTGTTCGGCGTCGGCGGCGGCACGGTGATCGTGCCGCTGCTGATCCTGCTGCTCGGCTACGAGGCGCGAGCCGCCACCGGCACGTCGCTCGCGGCGATCGTGCTGATCGCCGCCGCCGCCGCGGTCACGCACGAGGGCTACGGCAACGTCGACGAGGGCCGGGCCCTGCTCGTCGGTCTGCCGGCGGTCTCCGGTGTGCTGATCGGCACCGCGGCGCAGCAGCGTGTCCCGCAGGCGACGCTCAAGATCGTCTTCGCGGCGCTGATGGCCGTCACCGCGATCCTGCTGCTGGTGAACCCGTGACCGTCGGGCTCCTGATCGCGCTCGGGTTGCTCGCCGGCGTCGTCGCCGGGTTCTTCGGCGTCGGCGGCGGTGTCCTCTTCGTGCCGGCATTGACGCTGGTCGTCGGGATGGGCGTCGTCGAGGCAGAGGCGACGTCGTTGCTCGCGATCATCCCGGTAGCGGCCGTCGGCGCGCTCAACCAGCGCCGGTACGGCAACGTCGCCGAACGCGACGCGGTCGTCCTCGGTCTGCTTGCGATCCCCGGCGCGCTCGCCGGGGTCGTGCTCGTCAACGTCGTGCCCGAGCACGTTGCGAGGATCGGATTCGTGCTGCTGACGCTGTTCGTGGCCTGGCGGCTGGCGTTGTCGGGGCTCGCAGAGCGGGCCGAGATCAATGCCGGCTCAGGTCGGTAGGTGATCAGGGTCTGTCCGGCCAGAGGGCGTTGCTGACGGGCTACCCTCGTGCCCAATGGGGCCTCTGATCTGGGAGAGACGGCCGGAGGGCCTTCGGGCACCGGCCGTCGTCTGCGCGTTCACCGGCTGGAACGACGCCGGTGACGCCGCCTCCGCCGCCCTGCGCTACTTCGGCGCGTCCGTCGACGCCGAGCGGTTCGCGCACATCGACCCCGAGGAGTTCTACGACTTCCAGGAGACCAGGCCCCGGATCGAGGTCTCGGAAGGATCGACGCGCGAGGTCTGCTGGCCGACGATCGAGCTCTACGCGGCACGCGTGCCCGATGCACCTCGCGACCTGATCCTGCTCTCCGGTCCGGAGCCGAACATGCGCTGGCGCACGTTCGCCTCGCTGATCGTCGAGATGGCGGAGTCGTTCGGCGCCGGGCTGACGGTGACGCTCGGAGCGCTGCTCGCCGACGTGCCGCACAGCCGGCCGGTCGCGATCAGCGGCATCGCGAGCGACGAGACGCTCGTCGAGCGGCTCGACGTCCTGACGACCACCTACGAGGGGCCGACGGGGATCACCGGCGTCGTCCACGCCGCCTGCCACGAGCGCGGGCTCCCCTCCGCCTCCCTCTGGGCGAGCGTGCCGCACTACGTCGCCGCCGCGCCGAACCCGAAGGCGGCACTTGCGCTCGTCCACAAACTCGAGGTGCTCGTCGGGCATTGCATCGACTCCACCGAGCTCGAGGAGGCGACCGCGGACTACGAGCGGCAGATCTCGCTTGCCGTCCAGTCCGATCCCGACGTGATGGAGTTCGTCGAACGGCTCGAGCGCGCAGCCGAGGAGCAGGACGAGCAGGCCGCGGCCGACGCCGCATCGCGCGCGATGGCCGATCCGATGGAGATGCCCGACGGTGACGTCATCGCACGTGAGTTCCAGCGGTTCTTACGGGATCGCTCGGAGTAGTCAGACCCCGAGTTCGCGCCCGGCTGCGGTCAGCCGTCGGTCCCGTGACCACAGCCGGGTGCCAGGCGTCAGCAGGCAGCTCGCCAGCAGGTGGGCGTCGACGAAGCCGAGTCCGCGCCCGTGTAGCGAGCGGCGCTCGATCAGCTCGAGAACCTCGTCGTCGTCGGCGCGCACCACCGCCGGCAGGTCGGCGAGCAAGCCAAGCACGGTGTCGCGAGCGGAGAGGGAGCCGACCGCGAGCTCACCCCGGATCATCGGGTGTGACGCGACAATTCCCTGTTCGAGGAGACCGATCAGGCGCGCGTCTCCGCGGCGGAAGTGATCGATCCAGATCGTGGTGTCGACGAGGATCACGCCGCGTCCGAGCGTCGCCGGCGCCCGGCAGTGGCATCCGGGCTGCTGCCGCCGAGCAGTGCCAGGCGCTGCGCGCTCTCGCGAGCGACCAGCGCCTCGAGACCGAGGTTGAGGAGGACGCTCCGTTCGCTGCGCCCGGTCAGCTCAGCTGCCCGTTCGAGAAGGCCGTCGTTGATCGTGACTGTCGTCCGCATGCATCAAGTATCGCATCAAACGATGCGCAACTTGATGCGACACGGTTACGAGCCGGCGAACGAACGGCGACAGCCGAGAGGCTCACGTCTCTCGCGCCGGGCAGGCGATCCGGTAGTCGCACATCGAGCAGGCACTGAAGGAGGGCGTCGGCTCGAAGCCCTGGGCCTCGATCCCGGCGGCCACCTCGTCGACCACGTCGGCGATCCACTCCGGGCCGCCGCTCGTCCCGGGCAGCCGGACCTTCTCGTCGTCGAGCACGTAGTAGTAGGACTGCTGCGAGCCGGGCAGGTCCCAGGCGCGCTCTGCGGCCACGGCATAGAGCGTCAGCTGGATGTCGTCACGGAGCTGCTCGGCGCTCTTCGGCCGTCCGGTCTTGTAGTCGATCAGCTCGTAGCCGCCGCCTGTCAGGCGGTCGACGCGGTCGACGCGGCCACGGAGCGTGTGCCGGCCGAGCGTGAAGCTGAAGGACCGCTCGAACCACAGCGGCTCGACGTCGTCGGCGTGGAAGCGGGCGTGGTACAGGCGCAGCGCCTGCTCGGCCTTGTGCCAGAGCTGCACCTCCTCGTCGGTCTGCATGCCGAAGCCGGCGCGGCGCCAGCTCGTCTCGAGCAGGCCGAGCAGCTCCTCGAGCGATCTCGGCCTCGCGGGACGGGGCGCGGGCGCGTGATCGCCATCCTGGTGGAACCGCTCGAGGACCTGATGGATCACGATCCCGAAGCGCTGGTTGAGCGTTGGTTCGAGCGGGACCCTCAGGACGCGGGCGAACTTGTACTTGAGCGGGCAGCTCCGGTAGGTCTCGATGTCGGAGGCCGACAGCGCGAGACCCTCGCCGCGGCGGGGGAGGAAGGGGCCGAGCGACGGCTCGTGTCGCGCCGTCGACGCCGCCTCGCGTGCTCGGGCCGCGGCCGAGGTCGCCGCCCCGGTCAGGAGGTCGTCGAGCGAGGAGGTGCGCAGGATCTCGCGCTGGAGCGAGGTGGCCGCACCCTCGATCGCGCCGGTCACGGACGGCATCGCCTCGTCGACGCTCTGGCCATCGGGCCGAGCGAGCAGGGCGGCGACCTTCAGCAGCTCGAGGTAGCGCGTCGCGCCGTGCGCGACGTCGAGGTCGGTGTCGAGACGCAGCTCGCCGAGCCGCGCGCCGATCCGCTGGACATCGGCGAGCAGCTCGTCGCGCAGCTCGAGGTAGGCGGCCTGCAGCGTCGTGTCGAGGTCAGCGTCGAGGTGGCGCGGCTCGTGCCATGTGACGCCGGCGGCGGCAAGCGCGTCTTCGGCGAGCGGCGACGGCCTGCGCGTCTCGCCACCCAGGCTCTCGGCCGGGAACGACAGCAGCAGGCTGCGCGACGCTCGCGAGCAGGCCAGCGACAGCATCCGCCGCGCACGGCGCTCCTGGGCGGCGGCGCGCCCACCGTCGCCCTCGTCCTCGGCCGGTTCGGCGGCGCCGAGCAGCTCCGCGGGGACTGGCGTCGCGGCCGCTCCGACCCGGCCCGGCAACGCCTCCGTTGTCAACCCGCAGACGATCACGTGCTGCCATTCGCCGTCCGAGGCCGCCTCCAGCTCGACGATCGTCACCCCGAGTACCGCATCCTCGGCGTCGTCGTCCGCGCCGGTGCCGGCATCGGCGACCGACGCGAGCCAGCGCGCGAGGTCGCGCGGGGTGGCATGCGCGGCGCGGTCGCCGTAGCTCTCTGCGAGGCCGCTGAGGCGCGACAGGCCGCGCATCCGCTCGATCACGTCCGCCTGCGCGGCGAAGACGTGCCGCCGGCGAAGCCCGAGGTCGTCGATCAGCCGATGCAGGAACAGCTCTGGGCGGCTCGTGTCGAGAATCGCCGCGAGCTGCTCGTACTGGCGCAGGAACAGGAGCACCCGGTCGCGCGCCTCGGGCGGCAGCTGAGGTGACTCGGTCGCGGCTGCAAGCCCGCGAACCATGTCCAGCTTGCGGCGGCGGACGATCTGCAGGCAGCGGGCGACATCGATCGAGTGCAGCTCGAACGGAGGCCGTGTCAGCGCGCGTACTGCCGCGCTCGCGTCTGACGGGTCGACGAGCAGGCGCAGCCAGGCGACCACATCGCGGACCTCGGCCTGGGCGAACAGCGCCGCCGAGCCGCGGACCCGGTGCGCTATCGCTCGCTCTTCGAGCGCCGCCGCGACGTGCTGGCCTTCGCGCCGGGCGCTCGGGACCACGATCGCGATCTGCTCGGGCTCGGCGCCCGATGCGATCAGCTCGCCGGCATGCATGGCGATCGCCTGCGCCTCGGCGCGGACGCCGCTGCAGCGCCAGGCGCTGACCGAGCTGCCGCCCGGATCGGCCGGCGCCGCCTGCCAGCGGCCGGCGGCGCCGAGTGCCGCGGCCTCGATCTGCGGCGAGCAGCGGCGGCTTCCCCCGAGGTCGATCACCGTCGTCCGGTGGCCACCGATTCCGTGTGCCGACAACGCCGAGATGCGTGCCGCCCCGGAGCGCAGCAGCGGGTCGTCGTCGATCGCTGCGACGAGCTGACCGTGGCGGGAGCAGAGCAGCTCGACCAGGCGCAGCTCGGCCGGGCTCGCGTCTTCGAGCCGGTCGACTAGCAACGCGCGCGCGCGGGCCGCCGCTCGTTCGGCGACGTCCTCGCGGCGTTCGAGCAGACGCGATGCCCTAAGCACGACCTCGCCATGATCGAGCAGGCCCTGGGCCTCGAGCATCCGGTCGTGCGCCTGCATGATCGCCGCGAACTCGCGCTCACGCGCGGCACCGCGGCGGTCGTCGGGGAGCCCGGCCGCCCAGGAGGCGACGTCGGCCGACGACGCGCCCGCCGCCTTGATCTCGTCGATCCGGGTCAGGATCCCGGCGAGCGTCGCTGCCGGGCGGCCTCCGAGGTCGTGGTGGCGAAGCGGCAGTTCGTCGAGACGGTCGAGCAGCAGCGCGAGCCGGTCGGTCCGTGTGGCGGTCTGCGTCAACGCGTCGCCGCCTCCGGCGGCCGGCTCGTCGCGCAGCAGCTTCGCGGCGGCGGCGGTGATCGTCGTCACCGTCGGCTCATCGCCGGAGAAGCCGTCGAACGCGGACGCGACCGCGCCCCTGAGCGTGGCGGCGGAGACCGGGCCCGGCGCGATCGCGAGCACGTTGGAGGGCGCCAGGCCGGCGTCGGCGAGGGCGCGGAAACGCTCGGCCAGTGCCGTGGTCCGCCCGGATCCGGCGGCGCCGGTCAGCAGCAGCGGCCCGCCTGCGTGGTCCAGCGCCGCGCGCAGGTCACGCTCCTCGGAGGCCGATCGCGGGCGGGGGTGGGTCGGAGCCGCTCGCATCGTGCCGGGAGGGGTCGCCACGCGCCTAGGATATGCCGCAGTGGCCGCTTCGTCATCAGGGCTCGAGGGTCTGTCCGGGAGTGAGGTCTGGCTCGACAGCTGCCGCCGCGCCGCGCAGGGCCTCCGTGACGTTCTGCGCGAGCATCCGACGAGCGCCCAACGGGTCGTCGAGACCGGCACGGTCGGCGAAGGCGGCGATCGCACGCTCGTCATCGACCGGCTCGCCGAGGACCAGGTCTTCGGCGAGCTCCAGCGCCTGCACGACCGTGGCGAGCGGTTCACGGTGATCTCCGAGGAGCGCGGCCGGGTCGACTTCGGATCCGACGAGCGCTTCGTCGTCGTGGATCCGCTCGACGGCTCGCTCAACGCCAAGCGAGGGCTTCGCCAGCACGCGCTTTCGATCGCCGTCGCGGACGGCCCGACGATGGCCGACGTCGTGCTCGGCTACGTGCTCGACCTCGGCAGCGGCGACGAGTGGCACGCGATCCGCGGCGAAGGCGCCTTCCTCGCGGGCGAGCCGGTCCGGCCGCAGCCTGAGCGCAGGTTGCCGGACGGCCGCTTCGAGCTCGTGGCGATGGAGTCGACCGACCCCCGGCATCTCGTCTCGCGGGCCGACTCGCTGCAGCGGCTCACGAACCGGGTCCGCGCATTCGGAGTGATGGCCGTGACGCTCTGCCAGGTCGCAGAGACACGCGTCGACGCAGCGTTCTCGTGGGCCGGAGTGCGGGCGGTGGACGTCGCGGCCGCGCAGCTGATCGTCCGCGAGTCCGGCGGAGTCGTCGAGTTCGTCGGCTGCCCGCAGGGCCCGCTCGGGGCGCCGCTCGACCTCGAGCCGCGTCACCCGATCGTCGCGGCTCGCACGGCGGAGGCGATCGACCGCCTCCGCGACCTGCCCGTGACAGCACCGGCCGCCCGCTGATGAAGGTCGATTGGGATCTGGCCGCGAAGATCGCGCGAGTGGCGAGCGGGGACTCGCCCGGGATGATCGTGCCCGGTGGTCTCGACCGCCGCGCGGAGGAGGCGGCCGAGCACGTGATCGCCGCGACCGGGATGGTCCCGGCCGAGCCGCTGCCCGCGGTCGAGTGGGTGACACGAGCCGGCTGGATCGACGCGAACGTCGCGACGATGCGGGGCTTGATCGACCCGGTTGTCGAGCGGGTCGCGGGCGCCGGCGGGTCGTCGGCCCCGGCCCAGGCGCCGATCGTCGCGACGGCCGCGATCGCCGCAGTGGCGTTCGAGATCGGGAGCCTGCTCGGGATGCTCTCGCGCCGGGTCCTCGGTCAGCTGGAGATAGACCTGCTCGATCTCGAGCGCTCTCCCCGCCTGCTGATGGTCGGCCCCAACCTGACGGCGGCGCCCGAGCGGATGGAGGTCGACGCCGAGGACTTCCAGACCTGGGTGCTGCTGCACGAGATGACGCACGCCGTGCAGTTCACGAGCGTCCCCTGGCTGCGGGAGGAGCTCGGCAGCGGCCTCGGCGAGATGCTGGCGCTCGCCGAGATCCGTCCCGACCCGCGCGCGCTGCTGCGGATGCGAGGGCCGGAGCTGCGTGCGCTGCTGCGGTCGATCCGGCAGGGCGGCCTGCTCGGGGCCGTCGCAGGGCCGGAGAAGCGCGCGGTGATGGAGCGGATGCAGGGCACGATGGGGCTCGTCGAGGGCCACGCCGAGTGGGCGATGGACGCGGCCGGCGACCGGGCGATCGAAGATGTCGCCGCCCTGCGCGGTGCGATGACGGCCAGGCGGGCCGAGCGACCGGTGCTGCTCAAGGTCCTCGATCGCGTGCTCGGCTTCGACATGAAGCTTCAGCAGTACAAGCACGGCAAGGACTTCTGCGACAGGGTCGCCGCCGAGCGCGGCAACGACGGGTTGCTCGCCGCGTGGTCCTCGGCCGACACTGCGCCGACGCCGGCGGAGCTGCGGAACCCCTCGCTCTGGTTCGCACGCGTGCCTGTGTGAGGCCACACACGGTCGGACAGAAGTCCGATATCGGACAGTAGGTGGGGCGAACGCGTGTTCGGGACGTAACCTCGCGGCCATCGGGGAATACAAACAAGTGTTCGCATGACCCACGGTCGCCGAACCGACCCCCCGAACTCCGAACACGACCCCAAGGACCCGATCATGGCTACGACCAAGACCACCGCCAAGAAGCCGGCCGCCCGCAAGCCGGCCGCCAAGAAGACCGCTACCGCCAAGAAGCCGGCCGCCGCCAAGGTGCCCCAGACGGCAGCCGACCGCGCGCTGCATGTGCCGCTCGGCGCGACGCTCGTCGCCCGCGATGCTGTCGCGGAGACCGTCACCGACACCGTCGGCACGCTGCGCTCGACGTTCGCGTCGACCGACGCCGTCGGCAAGGAGCTTCAGCTCCGCCGCAAGCGCCTTGAGGCCGAGGTTCAGCGCTTCGAGCGTCGCGGCGCCACGGCGCGCACGCGCCTCGAGAAGGACCTCAAGAGCCGCCGCACGCGCCTCGAGAAGGACCTCAAGAGCCGCCGCACGCGCCTCGAGAAGGACCTCAAGGCCCGCCGCAGCACCGCTGAGAACCTCGTCCAGACGACCGTCGATCGCGTCAGCGATCGCGTCGCCTCGGTCCGCTAGAACTCGCGACACCACGCGGCCGGATTCCCCCTCCGGCCGCACCGCACCGGCCGCGCCACTCCTCGTGAGGGGGAGGGGCGCGGCCGGTCGCCGTTCAGGGCTTTGTACCGTGTCGGCAATGGCCGAGCTGAGCAAGGAAGAGATCACCCAGGCGCTGACCGCGGTCATCGATCCGGAGCTGCGGCAGAACATCGTCGAGCTCGGGATGGTGCGCGAGATCCTGACCGCCGACGACGGGCGCGTCGACGTGATGGTCTCGCTGACGACGCCTGGCTGCCCGATCAAGAGCCACTTCGAGAAGTCGGTGATCGAGGCGGTGGAAGGGATCGGTGCGAGCGACGTCTCGGTCCGCTTCGACGTGCTCTCGCCGGACGAGAAGGCCGCGCTGCAACGCAAGCTCGGCCGGCCCGGGAGCCTGCCGTCCGGCGCGCTCGCGCGGGTCCAGAACGTCGTCTGCGTCGGCTCGGGCAAGGGTGGGGTCGGCAAGTCGTCGGTGACGGCCAACCTGGCGGCGGCACTCGCGCTCGAGGGCAAGCGTGTCGGAGTGCTCGACGCCGATGTCTGGGGCTACTCGATCCCGCGCATGTTCGGCCTCGGCTCAGGCCGCCCGCCGATCTCGCCCGATCGCAAGATCCAGCCGATGGAGGCGTACGGCGTCAAGGTGATGTCGATTGGCTTCTTCGTCGACGAGGACAGCGCTGTCGTCTGGCGCGGCCCGATGCTGCACAAGGCGCTGACTCAGTTCCTCGAGGACGTCGCCTGGGGCGAACTCGACGTGCTGCTCGTCGACCTTCCGCCCGGCACAGGCGACGTCTCGATGACGCTCGCCCAGCTGCTGCCGGACGCCAAGTTCCTGCTCGTCACGACGCCGCAGGCGACGGCGCAGCGCGTCGCCCGGCGGGCGGCGGAGATGGCGAACAAGGTCTCGCTCGAGATCTGCGGTGTGATCGAGAACATGTCCGGCTTCACGACCCCGTCCGGTGAGCGTTTCGCGCTCTTCGGCGAGGGCGGCGGCCAGGAGCTCGCCGACGAGATCGACGTGCCGCTCGTCGCGAAGGTGCCGATCACGATGGGCCTGCGCGAGCAGGCCGATGCCGGCCTCCCGGTCGTGCTCGAGGACGAGACCGATCCGGCCGCCCAGACGCTCCGCCAGGCGGCGCGCGGCCTTCTCGCGATGCTGCCCGTCGAGCTGCCGGTACTCGCCGGTGTGAGCGGCGACCCGACGCCGCAGCTCGAGGTCGTGCAGGTCAAGCCGACGGCTGGACCCGCGCTACCGATGGCGTAGGAGGTGGGCGAAGGGCGAAGCCGTTCGCCCGGCGTGAAGTGTCAGCCGACGGAGTCTGCTGACACTTCACGCAGCACGCCGGTCGCGACCTCGTAGACGAAGCCGCGCACGCTGTCGCGATGCGGGATGAAGGGGTCGTTCTCGATCCGGCGGATCGAGCTGCGAACGTCGGTCTCGAGGTCGGTGAACGACTCCGCTGCCCAGGACGGCCGCATGCCGGTCTCCTCGAGCAGTTCGCCGCGAAGCTCGTCCTCGCTGAAGGTGAGCATCCCGCAGTCGGTGTGGTGGACGAGCACGATCTCGCGCGTGCCGAGCTTGCGCTGGCTGATCACGAGCGAGCGGATCACGTCGTCGGTCGCGACGCCGCCGGCGTTGCGGATCACATGCGCGTCGCCGGGCGTCAGGCCGAGGATCCCGAAGAGGTCGAGGCGAGCGTCCATGCAGGCGACAACAGCGACCTTCCGGGCAGGCGCCGGCGTCGGCGGTCCCGGCTCGAACACCGAGCGGTAGTGCTCGGCGTTCTCGACCATCCGGTCGGTCTCGGACATGCGCTGCTGCTCAGGCGGTGTTCTTGAAGTAGTCCGCGTTCTTCTGGACGAAGTGCTGCCACTCGTCCGGGACCTGGTCCTCGGCGAAGCACGCGTCGACCGGGCATGCCTCGACGCACGCGTCGCAGTCGATGCACTCCTCCGGGTCGATGTAGAGCATCTCGACCTTGTCGTAGTCGGGCTCGTCCGGCGTCGGGTGGATGCAGTCGACGGGGCAGACCTCCACGCAGGAGTTGTCCTTGGTGCCGATGCAGGGCTCGGTGATGACGTAGGCCATGTAAGTCGTGTTCGGTGGGTCGGGGGAATCCTTGACGGCGTGCTTGCCGTCTCGGCGTATCTTGGCAGACCGGTTCGGCGACCGGCCCCGCGGTCCTCTGTGCGGTTCGTCAATCGCCGGGACGGCGCGACGCCCAGGGCCGGGCGAATTCGAGCTGCGTGGCGAGCGCGAGCAGGTTGCCCTCCTGCGCCGGCCTGCCGATCAGCTGGACGCCGATCGGCAGGCCCTCTGCGGATTGAGCGAGCGGGACCGAGATCGCCGGCGACCCGGTGACGTTGCTGATCGCGGTGAACGGCGTGAACTGCGCCGACCGCGTGAAGCCGGCCATCGGCTCCTCGGTGTCCATCGTGCTCATCGTCCCGAGCGGCAGCGGCAGCTCGGCGAGCGCCGGCGTCAGGACGGCGTCGTACTGGCTCGCCCAGGTCACGATCTGCCGGGCGAACGCTTGGAGCATGAAGCCGGCACCCATCGCCTGGACCGAGTCGATCGACTTCGCGAGGTTCCAGATCGCCCAGCTGAGGGGTTCCATGTCGCCTTCGCCGGGCGGCCGTCCGTTGACGATCTCCATCATCGCGATCTGCGTGCAGACGGCGGGGCCGAAGAGGGCGGTGAACAGATGGGCGGTGTCGGGACGCTGCCAGTCGGGGTCGTCCTCGACGACCTCGTGACCGAGCGATCGCAGCAGGTCGGCGGTCTCGCGCGTCGCCTTCTCGACCTGGGGGTCGACGGTCGCGTCGGTCAGCGGAGGCAGCAGCGTCATCGCGATCTTGAGGCCGCCCGGCTGGTGCGCGGCCGTCTCGGCGAACGGCTCGGCCGGCGGCGGCGCCCACGAGGAGTCGCCGGTCACCGGGCCACTGATCAGGTCGAGCACCCGTGCGGTGTCCTCGACGGTGCGCGTGAGGACGCCGTCGGTGACGAGGAAGACCTCGCCGGTCTCCGGCGCGGTCGAGATTCGGCCACGCTGCGGCTTGAGCCCGACGAGGCCGCAACAGGCGGCCGGGATCCGCGTCGATCCGCCGCCGTCGTTGGCGTGCGCGATCGGCACCATGCCACCGGCGACCGCGGCCGACGACCCGCCCGACGAACCGCCGGAGGTGCGCGTCGTGTCCCACGGGTTCCTGGTCGCGCCGAATCGGGCGGTCTCGGTCGTGGGCATGATCCCCCACTCGGGCAGCGTCGTCGTGCCGACGACTACGAAGCCGGCCTGCTTCAGCTTGGCGACGACGTTCGAGTCGTGGCCTGCGACGAAATCGCCGGCGAAGTTGGCCGCGAACGTCAGCCGCTTGCCGGCGACCGCACGGTTGTTCTTGATCGCGATCGGCACGCCGGCGAACGGGCGCGGGTCGTCGGCGCTGATCGTCTGAGCTTCGGCGACGGCTTCGTCGCCGAAGACGTCGACGAACGCGTTCAGCTCGGGGTTGCGCTCCTCGATCGCGCCGACCGAGGTCTCGACGAGTTCGGCGGCGCTGATCTCGCCGGTCTTGACGAGCTGAGCCAGCTCGCCGGCTGGGCGGAACATCAGGTCCTGGTCGGGCATTGGCTGGACCCTAACGGCCGCCCGGGGTCCTCACGCGTCATCATGCGTCTCATGAGCCCCGAGGTCGAAGGTGTCCAGTCCGGTCTCGAAGGCGTCGTCGCCTTCGCCACGGAGATCGCCGAGCCCGACAAGGAGGGCGGCGCGCTCCGCTACCGCGGCGTCGACATCGAGGACCTCGTCGGCACGCTGCCGTACGAGAAGGTCTGGGGCTTGCTCGTCGATGGGTCGTTCGAACCGGGTCTGCTGCCCGCCGAGCAGCACCCGCTGCAGATCCGCTCCGGCGATCCGCGCGTCGACGTGCAGGCCGCGATCGCCGCGCTGGCACCCGAGTGGGGCTTCAAGCAGCTGATCGACATCTCCGACGAGCAGGCACGCCTCGACCTCTCGCGGGCGTCGGTGATGGCGCTCAGCTTCGTCGCGCAGAGCGCGCGCGGGCTCGGCAAGCCGTGGGTGCCGCAGGAGGAGATCGACCAGGGCACGACGCTCGCCGAGCGCTTCCTGATCCGCTGGCGAGGCGAGGCGGCCCCCGAGGCCGCGAAGGCCATCGACGCCTACTGGATCTCCGCGGCCGAGCACGGGATGAACGCCTCGACCTTCACCGCCCGGATCGTCGCGTCGACCGGTGCCGACTGTGCTGCGGCGCTGTCGAGCGCGATCGGCGCGCTGTCCGGCCCGCTGCACGGCGGAGCGCCGTCGCGGGTGCTGCAGATGCTGGAGGAGGTCGAGCAGCTCGGAGATGCTGAGAAGTGGGTCAAGGACGCTATGGACCGCGGCGAGCGGCTGATGGGCTTCGGCCACCGCGTGTACCGCGCCGAGGACCCGCGCGCGCGCGTGCTGCGGCGGACTGCCCGCGAGATCGGCTCATCGCGGTTCGAGGTCGCCGAGGCCGTCGAGCAGGCCGCACTCGCGGAGCTGAAGGCCCGCCAGCCCGACCGTGTGCTGGCGACGAACGTCGAGTTCTGGTCGGCCGTCGTCCTCGACACCGCGCAGATCCCCGCCGAGCTGTTCACGTCGATGTTCACGTGCGCTCGCGTCGCCGGCTGGTCGGCGCACATCCTCGAACAAAAGCGGCTCGCCAAGCTGATCCGCCCGTCGGCGAAGTACGTCGGTCCGGGTCCGCGGCCGGTCAGCGCCGTCTGACCCAGAGGACGTTCAGTGGTCCAGGCGCCACTGCTCGTCCCGTTCGCGGCCGAGCGGCAGTCTGTCCCGAAGCATCGCGGTGTTCGCCAGGAGCTTGCCGTCGGCCTCGACCGCGATGCCGCTCCGCAACAGCGTGTTGATGTCGCGGGTGACCGTTTTGCCGGTTGCGTGGGCGTACGCCTGAGCGAGTTCGCTCGTGAGGGTCGGGATGTCAGATCGCGACTTGCCGATGCGATCGGTCGGGAGCGCAAGCGCGAGCTTGCGACATCGACGTTCGGCCGCCGTCGTGGCGGGCAGTGTCTCGTAGAGGAACTCACGCCACGTGGAGTCGGCGACCTGGTCAGCGACATCGTCGAGCAGCGACTGCATCTGGTCGACGAAGCCCTGCGCCGCATACGCGATGAATTGCGCCACGCCGCGAGACCCGTCTGACGTGCTCTGGGCCAGCACCCGGTAGTACTCGGCCTTCGTTCGGTTGTAGTGCTGGCTCAGTTGGAGCGCGGCCGGCAGCGATAGACCTGCATCCATCAACACCGCGAACTCCGCGAGCCTGCCAAGGCGCCCGTTGCCGTCCCCGTATGGATGGATCCACTCGACGTAGAGATGAGTAACGGTCGCGCGAATGAAGGCCGAGGCGAAGCTGCTCGGAGCATGGGTTGCCGGCGCAGCATCGTTCGGCTTCAGCTCCGGACCGGAAACCCATCGGCCGAGCATGTCCAGCAGGGCGGGGCAGTCGCGTGCGGGTGCTCCTCGATAGTTCCCGCCCACCACGACCGAGTGCGCGCGGACCTCTCCTGGGACGACATCGTCATCCAGTTTGGCTCCGTCGAGCAGCCGCCCGTTCCAGTGGTTGAACCAAGCAGGGCTCAGTTCGAGGGGCGCGGCGTCCCGGTGCCCAAGGCTTTCGCCGAGTTCGTTCAGGGCGCCGAGGATGTTCTCGATCTCGACCTGCTGATAGCGAAGACTCGGGGGCGCCTCGAGGGTGCCCTGTGCGGCTGCCGAAACCTGTTCCTCGGACAGCGTGTTCCCCTCGATCGCGGCCGTTGCTTGCGCGCCCTTGATCAGGGCGATCCGGTGCATCTTCCGAGCGACCTCTGGCTTCAATGGCGTCCGCTGCAGGTGCAGGCACTTCGACTCACCTTGGCCCAGCATTCCCCAGACCGGCCCAGGTAGCGCGTTCGGGTCGAACGCGAACGAGATCCAAGGATGCGTGCGCGTCGACTCAAGTCTCTGACGGGAAATCTCCGACGAAATCTTCTCCATCTTGGACATACTCTATATGAGGAAACTCGACCAACAAAGGCAAATCTGCAACAAAATCGACGCGGATTTGAACCGATACCGCGAGTATTCGTATACTCGTCGGTATGGCCACGATCGCTGAGCGTCCTCCGACCACCGTGATCGGCCGTGGGCTGCCGCCCGGGCCGACAGCACCGCGCGCGTTCCAGACAATCGGCTGGACCGCCCGCCCATTCGGCTCGATCACCAGAGCCCACCAGCAGTTCGGCGACCGCTTCACGATGCGCTTCGGGCAGGCGACGTTCGTCTCGCTGTCCGATCCCGATGACGTCAAGGAGGTCTTCACCGGCGACCCGGCGGTCTTCCACGCCGGCAAAGGAAACGTGATCCTGCTGCCGTTCATGGGTAAGAACTCGGTCCTGCTGCTCGACGATCAGGAGCACTTGACCCAGCGCAAGCTGCTGTTGCCGCCGCTTCACGGCGAGAAGATGCGCGCTCACGGTCCGCTGATGACCGAGATCGCCGAGCGCGAGGTCTCGAGCTGGCCGGTCGGGGAGCCGTTTGCGCTGGCGCCGCGGATGCAGCGCCTGACGCTCGAGGTGATCCTCCGGATCGTGTTCGGCGTCGACGAGGACTCGCCGCTGCTCGACGGACTGCGGCGCGAGATGACGCTGGTCACCGACGCCGCCGCCAACACGCGGCGGATGCTGAAGCTGGCGATCGTCGGGCCCGAGAAGGTCTTCGAGCAGAACCTCTTCGCCGACATCATCGATCCGGTCGACCGGATCGTCCGGCTCGTGATCGACGAGCACCGCAAGCTGCCCGACCTTCAGGAGCGCGACGACATCCTCTCGATGCTGATGTGCGCGACGCACGATGACGGCACTCCGATGTCCGATGACGAGCTCCGCGACGAGCTGATGACGCTGCTGATCGCCGGCCACGAGACGACGGCGACGAGCGTCTCCTGGGCGATGGAGCGCCTGACCCGCCACCCGGAGCAGCTCGATCGCCTCCACGACTCTGTCGCCGCCGGCGACGGTGACTACGCCGAGGCGGTGATCCGTGAGTCGCTTCGCCTGCGGCCGGTGCTGCCGTTCGTCGTCCGCGAGCTGCAGGAGCCGGCGACCGTCGGCGGCTGGGAGTACCCGGAGGGCACGTGGCTCGCGCCGTCGATCTTCCTCGTCCACCGCCGCCCCGACCTCTACCCGGACCCGCTCAGCTTCAACGCCGACCGCTGGATCGGCGTTCGGCCGAGCCCGTACCACTGGTTCCCTTTCGGTGGTGGCGTGCGCCGCTGCGTCGGCGCGGCGTTCGCCGAGGCGGAGATGCGCGTAGTGCTGTCGGCGATCGTCGCGGCCGTCCGTCTCGCCCCGGCCGACGCGCGCCCCGAGCGCGTCCGGCGCCGGGTCATCACGCTGGTCCCGTCTCGCGGCGGCGAGGTGATCGCGACGCGGGCCGCCGCATGAGCTGCGCCGTGCGGCTCACCAGAGCCGAGAAGCGCGAGCAGACGAGGAGCCAGCTGCTCGATGCTGCATCGCGGGTCTTCGCCGAGCACGGGCTCGACGGGGCAACCGTCGATGATGTGGCCGCCGCCGCCGGGTTCACGAAGGGGGCCGTCTACTCGCATTTCGGCTCCAAGGACGAGCTCTTCCTCGCGATGCTCGAGGCGCGCTACGACGCGCGCATGACCGAGCTGGAGCGGCTGCTCGCGTCGCCGGGCAAGCACGATGACCAGGCGGTCATGGCGGCACGCGATTTCGAGGCCTACGTCCGGGCCGACCCCGGCTGGCAACGCCTGTACCTGGAGGGGCTGCTGAAGGCATCCCGGGATCCGGTGTTCCGCTCCGCGTTCGCGCGGCGCCACAACGAGATGCACGATCGCCTCGCCGAGGCGCTCGCCGCCCGGCTCGCGCGTGACGGCCTTGCGTCGCCGATCGATCCGGGCCGGCTCGCGACGCTGATCAGCGCGCTTGCGAGCGGCGTTCAGCTCGAGTCCTTCGTGGCCCGGCAGGGCGACGCCGATGACCTCTTCGGCACCGCGATCGGCTTGCTGGCGGCGGTTGTCGGGCCCGGTTCCTGACCGTTCTGCGAGGATGGACCCATGGCTGACGCCGAAGGTCCCACGATGATCGATGCTGACGCGCTGCTCGGCACCAACGCCGTCGAGGCCGGAGTCGGGGCGCTGGTTCAGCGCAATCGCCACCACCTCGAATCGATGGAGCCCGAGGAGCAGCAGAACGCGCTCGGGCACTGGCGCGAGCTCGCGGTCGAGGTGCTCGCCTCCGCTCGCTCGGCGCTCGTCCCCGAGGGCGGCGCCGACGACGTCGGCCGCGCCGTGATCGTCTTCGAGGACCAGTCCGAGGACGAGGTCTCCGTCCACGTCACCTTCACGCCCCAGCTCCAGGAGCTCGAGGACGGGGCAATCGCGGGCACTCCCGCCCAGATCACCGCCATGAGCCTCTTGGACTCCATGGCCAACGCCGCGGACGAAGAAGCGCCGGAGTAACAAAGAAGGCCCGCCAGGAGCGGGCCTTCCAAGTCCGAAGCTGTTCTGACGCTTCGAGAGGGAGCGGCGGTGGTGCGTCACAAGGACGCAGGCCGCGACGCCTATCGGAGATAGGCGAGTCGGCCGAGGACGCCGCGAGGCGCCCCCGCCGCCCCGAACCCCTTACATCATGCCGCCCATGCCGCCCATATCCGGCATCCCGCCGCCCGCATCCTTCTCCGGGATCTCGGCGATGATCGCCTCGGTCGTGAGGATGTTCTTGGCGATCGAGGCCGCGTTCTGCAGGGCAGAACGGGTGACCATGGCCGGGTCGATGACGCCCTCGGAGACGAGGTCGACGATCTCGCCGGTCGCGGCGTTGAGGCCGAAACCCTTCTTCGCCTTGCGAACGTCCGAGACGACGACCGAGCCCTCGTGGCCGGCGTTCTCGGCGATCTGACGGAGCGGCTCCTCCAGCGAGCGGAGGATGATCCGCGCGCCGGTGCGCTCGTCCTCGTCGGCGATCGTGTCGACCGAGAAGCCGGACGAGGCCTGCAGCAGCGCGACGCCGCCACCGGGCACGATGCCCTCCTCGAGCGCCGCGCGGGTCGCCTGGAGGGCGTCCTCGACACGGTGCTTCTTCTCCTTCATCTCGGTCTCGGTCGCAGCTCCTACCTTGACGACGGCGACGCCGCCGGACAGCTTCGCGAGCCGCTCCTGCAGCTTCTCGCGATCGAAGTCCGAGTCGGTGTTCTCGACCTCGTTCTTGATCTGCGCGATGCGGCCCTTGATCTGGTCCGCGTCACCCGAGCCGTCGACGATCGTCGTGTTGTCCTTCGCGACGACGACGCGGCGGGCACGGCCGAGCTGTGCGATCTGGGTGTTCTCGAGCTTGAGGCCCATCTCCTCGGTGATGACCTCGGCGCCGGTCAGGATCGCGATGTCCTCGAGCATGCGCTTGCGGCGGTCGCCGAAGCCCGGCGCCTTGACCGCAACACCGGTGAAGGTGCCGCGCAGCTTGTTGACGACGAGCGTCGCGAGCGCCTCGCCCTCGACGTCCTCGGCGATGATCAGGATCGGCTTGCCCGACTGGATCACCTGTTCGAGCACCGGCAGCACGTCGCGGACGGAGCCGATCTTCTGGTTGGCGATCAGGATGTACGGGTCGTCGAGGACGGCCTCCATGCGGTCCTGGTCGGTGACCATGTACGGCGAGATGTAGCCCTTGTCGAACTGCATGCCCTCGGTGAACTCGAGGTCCATGCCGAACGTCTGGCCCTCTTCGACGTTGACGACGCCGTCCTTGCCGACCTTGTCGATCGCGTCGGCGATGACGTCGCCGATCTCCTCGTCGCCGGCCGACAGGGCGGCGACGCGAGCGATCTGCTCCTTGCCCTGGACGGGCTTCGAGAGCTTGGCGATGCCGTCGACGATGTCGTTGACGGCGACCTCGATCCCGCGCTTGAGCGCGAGCGGGTTGGCACCGGCGGTGACGTTCTTGAGGCCGGTCTTGACGATCGCCTGGGCGAGCACGGTCGCGGTCGTCGTGCCGTCACCGGCGACGTCGTTGGTCGCCGTGGCGACCTCGCGGACGAGCTGGGCGCCCTGGTTCTCGAAGACGTCCTCAACCTCGATCTCACGGGCGATGGTCACACCGTCGTTCGTGATCGTGGGGGCGCCGAACTTCTTGTCGATGACGACGTAGCGGCCCTTCGGACCGAGCGTCACCTTGACGGCGTTGGCGACGGTGTCGACGCCGGCCTCAAGAGCCTTGCGCGCCGATGCGTCGAAGCGGATTTCCTTGTGAGCCATGTTGGTTCAGTCTCCCGGTCAGCCGACCTTGGCGAGGATGTCGGACTCGCGAAGGACCAGCAGGTCCTCGCCGTCGACCTTGATCTCGGTGCCGCCGTACTTGCTGTAGAGCACGACGTCCCCGGTTGCGACGTCGAGCGGGATGCGGTTCTCGCCCTCGTCGTCCCAGCGGCCATCACCTGCGGCGATGACTTCGCCCTTCTGGGGCTTTTCCTTGGCCGTATCGGGGAGGACCAGGCCGCTGGCCGTCGTCTCCTCCTCGTCGATGGCCCGGACGATCACGCGATCGCCAAGAGGCTTGAGCTTCATTTGGTGCGTTCTCCGTAGGTCCGTTTCAGCACTTCTCGGTTGGCACTCGACACAGGTGAGTGCCAAGCGGTGCGGACTATAGCGGCTTGGCACTCGGGCGTGGAGAGTGCCAATCATCCGGGATGCGGCGTGTCGCCGCGGCTGCCCGACGTTCGTCCGCTCCGAACGCGCACGCCCAAGCGCGGCGTCTCGCGGGCCGATCAGATGGGCATGAACGAGGTGCCGTTCCCCAGCGCTTCAGCCCCGAACGGGTCGGTGCCGCCGCCGGTCGCTCCGCCGCCTGCGACGGACGGGCCGGTCGAGATCTCGTCCGGGCCTCCGCCGGTCCTGTTGTCGGCTGCCGAGCCCGAATGGGAGCTTGCGCCGCCGATGGCCTCGCCGGGCCCCGCGGAGAGCTCGGAGCCGGGCCTGCCCGTCCCCGAGCCGGCCGCACCGGTCGTTGCCACGACGCCCGTGTTGCCGGTAGCGCCGGTTGCCGAGGTCGTGGCCGCCGAGACGGCCGTGGCTGCAGACACGGCCGTGGCTGCAGAGACGGCCGTGGCTGCAGAGACGGCCTTGCCCGTCCAACCGGTGCCGGCGCCTGTGCGTGCTGCGGAGCCGGTTCCCGCCCCGGCGCAGGTCATCGCCGAACCGCTTGCGGCGCCTCAGCCTGCGCCGGTCGCCGAAGCGGCCCCCGCCCCGGCTGTGGTCGCGCCACCGGCTCCTGTCGTCGTCCCGGCCATCGAGGTCCAGCCGGCCCCGGCCCCCGCGCCCGTCCCGGCCCCGGCTCCGGCCCCCGCGCCCATCCCAGCCCCGGTCGCCGTCGCGCCCGCACCTGTCGCCGTCCCGGTCGTGGAGCAGCCTCAGCCGGTTCCGGCTCCTGCGCCCGTCCCCGCCGCGGTCGCGGCGGCGCCCGCACCGGTCGCTGTCGCGGTTCCAGTCGCCGAACCTGAGCCGGTGCCGGCCCCGGTCGCCGTCGCACCACCGGTGCCCGTCGCGGCCCCGGTCGCGGAGCCGCAGCCGATGCCTGCCCCTGAGCCGGCCGAAGCCCAACCCGACCCGAACGCATACGACGTCCTCGAGGGCGTCCGTCACCCCCGCCAGATCCTCGAGCAGCTCCAGCGCGCCGAGGCCGCCGCCGCGGCGATGCAGCAGCAGCTCGCCAGCTGACCGGCCTCCGCCGGTGCCCCGCGGTCAGTTCTGGGCGCCGCCGATGCCGAGCCGGGCGTCGGTGAACGACTGCGGCCGGTCGACGATCTGGGAGAAGCGGACGACCGTGACGGTGTCGTCCATCGTCACGCTGCGCCCGTAGATCTGCTCGAGGAAGTGGATCATCTCCTCGTGGCGGCGGAACTCGGGGTTGTCGTGCTCGATGTCCCGGGGAGTCAGCTCCTTGACCTTCTTGACCTCGACCTGATCGATCACGGCGTCGAAGATCTTCTCGCGCGGTGAGTGCTGGTATCCGATCGTCACGAGGACGAGCTGGTTCTTCTGGTACTTGTGCGACTTGTCGCCGAGACGGATCGTCGCCGTCTTGCGGCCGCGCTTGAGCTGGTCGGCGAAGATCGTCGAGTAGAAGTTGAGGACCTGCATCGGTTCGTCAACCCTACCGGTCCTAGTACACGTATCCGGCGAGCGCTGACGGGTCGACGACGGTCAACCGGCCGCGTCCCTGGGCGATCACACCGGCCCGTTCGAGCACGGCGAGGAAGCGGCTCGCCGATTCGCGTGATGACCCGGCGAGCTGAGCGATCTCGGCCTGCGTGATCGTGATCAGGACCCCGGTCTCGGGCGCACCCTCCTCCTGGGCCTTGGCGACGAGCTTCATCAGCACACCCGCGACACGGCTCTGGACGGTCTGGAACGACTGCCGGCTGAGCCGCTCGTTGGCCTCGCGCAGGCGCCTGCCGAGTCCGACCACGAGCCTCACCGCGAGGTCCGGGTGACGCCGCATCAGCCTTCGCATGTCGGCGCCGAGGATCGCGATCGCCTCGACGTCGTCCATCGTCTCGACCGTTGCCGAGCGACTCTCGTCGTCGAACATCGCGAGCTCCCCGAAGATGTCACCAGGGCCGAAGTGGGCCAGCGTTATCGCCCGCCCGTCGCTGTTCTCGCGGACGGCGCGCGCGTGGCCCGAGCCAATGATGTAACAGGTGTCGCTCGCATCGCCCTCACGGAAGATCACGGTGCCGGGCTCGAACGTGCGCATCACGGTCACCTCCGCAACCTGTGCGAGGTCGTCCGGCGCGAGCGCGTCGAAGACCGGCACGCGCGCGAGCAGCTGCTCGCTCTGTGACGAGGAGGGCACGAGCAACTTCTACCAGTCGGGCTGGTCGCGGGCGACTGTGATCAGCGGTCTTCGTGCCCGAGCGCCTGCTCACGCCGGCGCCGGCGCACGGCACGGCTCGCCAGCAGCCCGATTCCCGTGACCGCCGCGAGCGGGATCGCCGCCGCGACGAGCACGAGCAGAACGCCGGCGCTCGCGGCCAACACCGAGACCGCGATCTCTGCGGCACGACCGAGCCCGAAGCCCTGCTCGCGCGTGTCGGGCTCGACCTTGGTCGCCCGGCCGGTGACCTGGACCTCGATCGTCGCCCGGGTCGCGCGCGCGCGCACCTGCGACAGGGCGCCGTCGGCCGCCTTGATCCGCGCGGTGCTCTCACGCAGCCGCTGGCGCAGGCGCTGGATCTGAGCATCGTCCTCGGCACGCCGCAGCGCGCTGAGTAGACCGATCCGCTCCGCCTTTGCCTCCTGCAGCTCGGCTGCGGCGGCGTCGAACTGCGATGTGATGTCGGACTGCTGCTGATCGATCGCGCGGACGCTGCCGACGCGTGCGAGCGCCGCCATCGCCTCGTCGAGCCGGCCGGTCGGAACTCGCAGCGTCAGCGAGGCGCTTCCGGCACGCCCGCGCACCGAGACGTTCGACTGCGCCACGTAGCCACCGAGTCTCGCGGTCGTCTGGACGATGCGGTCGGTTGCCGCCTGAACGTCGCCGTCCTTCGCCGCGATCGTCAGTGACGCGGAACGCTCTACCTGGCGTTCGGTCTTCGACTCGCTCGAGGCGCTGCCCGGGGCGGGGTTGGCCGGAAGCACGTTTGTCTGGGCCGACGACGGCCCGGCGAGCGTGTCCGCCTCGGCGGCCGCCTTCGGCGACGTCGCGACGCCGCCCGCAGACGGGGCTGCCTGCTGGCGCGCGTCCTCGGCGACCGCGCCGTCCGGTGGTGCCGTCGAATCCCCTCCGGGGACGATCGCGACGGCGAGCGCGGTCGCGGCGAGCGCGGCTGCGCCGAGCGGCCCGAAGGTCCAGAGCCGTGACCGCCGCGGGCGTGCGGCCCGCGGCGGCGTCGCGAATCCCGCTGCGACGTCGCGGTCGAGCCGTGCCATGAAGGCGGCGTCGGCCTCCGGGCGCGTTGCACGCACCTCGTCCTCGAAGCTGGCAAAGGCCGCGTCTGTGGTCTGGTCAGGCATTGCAGGACTCCCGGAGTCGGTTGATGGCGCGGTGAAGGCGGGTGCCCGCGTTGGAAGGCGAGACACCGAGGACGCGGGCGATCTCCTCGTTGCTGAGCCCGGCGTAGTACTTGAGTGCGATCAGCTCGCGGTCGCGTGGATCGAGCTCGGCGATCGCGGCACGGACGGCAGAGCGGCGGACCGCGGCATCGTCCTCATCGGGCTCCGGCAGCTCGGGGTCCGGTGGCTCGCCGTGGAGGCTCGCGGTGCGCTTGCGGCGACGCAGCTCGTCGAGCGCCGCGTTGCGGGCGATTCCGAAGAGCCATGCCCGCTCGCTCCCCTTCTTCTCCTTGTAGGAGCGCTGCTTTCGGTAGGCCTTCTCGAACGCGGCGTGGGTGACGTCCTCGGCGGCCTGGCGATCGCGGACGATCGTGACGACGTAGGCGAAGAGGTCGGACGCGGCGTCGCGATAGAGCGCATCGAACCGCGCCGTCGCCTGTTGTGGAGGAGTGGCCATGATCGTTGTCACACCGACACTACGTCCGGCGCGCCGATCCATCACACGCGGCTACGCTCGGGTGGTGCGCCCGATCCTCTCGCTGGCGATCGCCTCGGTGCTGCTCGCTCCGGCGCCGTCGGGCGCAGCCGATGTCACCAAGTCCAAGCGGCTCTGGGCGACGATCAACGTCTGCGACACGGCGAAGGCGCCCAACACCGTCGGCGTCCGTGTCTCGATGCCGGGCTCGGGCAAGAAGAACGAGCGCATGTACGCGCGGATCCGGCTGCAGTACTTCCGCAGCTCGACCTCCTCGTGGATCTCGCTCGGCGACGGGGCCGACTCCGGCTGGCTGTCGCTCGGCAAAGCGACCTTCCTGCGCCGTGAGACCGGCTGGACGCAGAAATTGTCGGCCCCGGCCCCCGGCCAGCAGTTCCGGATTCGTGGCAGTGTCGACTTCGAGTGGCGCCGTGGCGCAGCCGTCGTCCGCCATGCGAAGCGCCTGACCGCGGGGAGGACGGCGAACGTGCAGGGCGCCGACCCGGCCGGCTACTCGGCAGCGCAGTGCATCGTCGTCGCCCCGTGACGGCGGCCGTTACCCGTCCAAGACGCTGAACAGCCGCGGGTCGTTGCGCCTCCCGTTCCGGGACGCGTTGCGCGTTTCTACGAAACGCGCGGTGTTGGTTCGTCCAAGACGCTGAACAGCCGTGGGTCGTTGGTCGTGATGCCGGTGACGCCCATCGCGGCGAAGTGGGCGATGTCGGCGGCGGTATCGACCGTCCAGACGTAGAGCGAGCCGCCGGCATCACGGACCTGCTCGACGAAGTACGGCGTGACCAGGCTCTGATGGGCCATGCAGGCGTCGATCCCGCCGGCGCGCATCGCCCGGGCGACCAGCTTCGGCACGCGCCGCCGCAGCACCATCAGGGTCCCGACCGCCACCGGACGCGTCGCCCAGTGCTCGGCGTAGTTGCGCTTGACCTTGGGCACCGACAGGCCGAGCGCGACGACCCGGCTCGCCTGCCGGACGACCGGCAGCGACGCGACCTCCATCGTCGACACGAGTGCGCGTTCCTCGAGCCCCCGTTCACGCAGCGCGTCGATCACTCGGCCTTCGAAGCCCTGCGCCTTGAGATCGACGTTGAGGCGGAGGCCGGCGAACTCGTTCCCGCTGAGGTGGTCGAGCCCCTCGGCGAGGGTGACGGCTTCGGAGGCGGCCAACGACTGGAGGTCGTGGGCGAGCATCAGCTCGCCGCTACCGTCGCGGCCCGCCGAGAGCACGTCGAACTCGATCATGTCGACGCCGCACTCGAGCGCGGCGTCGAAGGCGGCCGGTGTGTTGCCCGGCGGCGCGATCGTGCCGGCGCCCTTGTGGCCGATCCGCACGGGTGGGCGGGCCGGGATGCTGTCCTGGTCGGCCGTCATCGCTGGCAGGTCGGGCACCAGTACGTCATCCGGTTCGCGTCACCCTGACCCCGGGCCCGGACACGATCGCTGCCGCAGCGGCTGCAGACGCGGCCGTCACGCCCATAGATCGCGATGTCGCGATCATGCCGGCCGGTCAGCGCCGAGCGCTGCATCCGTGGCCGTGCGTTCTCGAGCACGGCTACGACCTCCTCGCCGCTGATCTCGCCGAGCCGGCGCCACGGGTCGACCCCTGCGCCGAAGCAGCTCTCGCTCTTCCAGATGTTGCCGATGCCGGCGACGTTGCGCTGGTCGAGGAGCGCGTCGCCGAACGGCCGTGTCGGATCGTCGGTCCTCAGCCGGGCGATCACGGCCTCGGGGTCGAACTGCTCCCCGAGGATGTCGGGGCCGAGTGCGGCGAGTCTGCGATCGAACCGTCGCCGGGACTCTGTCAGCAGCTCGAGCAGAGGGCCGTCGAACTGGACCACCGTCTGCTCGCCACGACGCAGCGTCAGCCACGCGCGTCTCGGTGAGCGCCGCCACCGTTCACCGTCCGCGTAGACGTGCCACGCGCCGGTCATCCGCAGGTGCGAGTGGATCGTCAACTCGTCGCCGAAGCGTATGAACAGGTGCTTGCCGTGGGCCGAGACCTCGTCGACCGGCAGCCCGGCCAGGCGCTCGGGCCAGCGGTCGCGGCCGAAGCGTGCGTGCGGCGTGGCGACCTCGTCGGGCACGGTGCCAGCCGGCAGCACGGCGCGGATCCGCAGCGCTGCGTGGTGGATCGTGTCGCCCTCGGGCATCCCTTGGAGAGGCTAGGCCCCAACCACACGCGTTGGGGACCAGTCACCAGCGGGTGCAGTGTCTGCACTGTTCGGAACAGTGGTACTGTTCCGAACAGTGCAGCAGACCTCCCGTCCCGATCAGGTCTTCGACCGGCTCGTCGCGGCGATCCTCGACGGTCGCTACGCGCCCGGTGACCGGTTGCCGTCGCAGCGTGCGCTCGCTGCAGAGTTCGGCGTCAACATGGCGTCGCTGCGGGCTGCGGTCGACCGGCTCGCGCAGCTGCGGCTCGTCGAGGTCCGTCACGGCGAGCCGATGCGGGTGGCCGACTGGCGCCGCGCCGGCGGGGTCGAGCTGCTCGCGCGCGCGGCCGGCACCGAGCCGGCGCTGCTCGTCGCGATGTTCGAGGCGCGGGCGATCCTGTTGCGCGAGGCCGCACGGCTCGCCGCCTCGCGGGCGACCGGCGAGCAGCGCGACGAGCTCGCACGGCTCGCCGCCGCCTTCGGCGACGCGGGCACCCGCGAGGCTCGCCAGCAGATCGATCTCGCCTTCATGGCGGCGCTGATCGACGCGGCCGGGAACCTCGTCTTCACGCTGATCCTCAACTCGATCCGCGAGAGCTACCTCGCACAGGCAGACACCTACGCCGGGCTCGTCGCGAGCGCCGCAGATCTCGCCCCGGCGTATCGCGGCGTCGCCGCGGCCGTCGGCGCCGCGGACGGGGACGCGGCCGCGTCGGGGATCGACGAGCTCTGCGCCCTGCAGGTCCGCGGCATGCTCGAAGGCGGCGGCGCATGAGCGGCGCCCTCAGCTCGCGCGAGCAGCGGATCTTCGAGGTGCTGATCGACACGCTGCTCGCGCCGGCGCCGCCGCTGCCGCCGGTCGCCGAGACCGACGCCGTCGCCGCGTTCTCGACCTGGCTCAGCCGCTTCCCGGTGGTCGCCCGCTCGGGGATGCGCGCGATCATCGTCGGCGTCGAGCTCTCAGCGCTGCCATCCGGCCGCCCATGGCACGCGCACGATCCGGCCGACCGGCTCGCACGTCTCGAGCGGCTGTTCTCGGTTCCGCCGTACGGCCCGCTGCTGCTGGACGCCGTCCGTGCTGCCGCCGGCTCCTGCTACTACGGCGATCGCGGCGTCGCCGCCGTGCTCGGCTACGTCCCTCCCCGGGAGCGCGCATGAGCGTGCTCGCGGAGGCCGGAGTGATCGACGGCAAGGCGGTCGTCGGCAACCGCACGGTCACCGCTGACGTGTGCATCATCGGTTCCGGCGCCAGCGGCGCACCGGTCGCTGCCGAGCTGGCGGCGGCAGGCCTGCGCGTCGTCGTCCTCGAGGACGGCCCGTACGTCCGCACCGACGAGTTGACGTCGGACCCGCGCACCGAGCTGGGGCGGCTGTATCGCGACGGCGGCCAGACGATGACGACCGGCAACACCCCGGTGATCGTCCCGGTCGGTCGCGCGGTCGGCGGCACGACGCTCGTCAACTCCGGCACATGCCTGCGCACGCCCGACGCCGTCTTCGGCGAGTGGGTCCGCACGCTCGGGCTTGACGATCTCGCGCCGGGCGCGCTCGCGCCGTTCTACGAGCAAGCCGAATCGGAGTCAGGCGTCGGCGCCGTCACGCCCGAGCTCGCCGGCGGCAACGCGCGCCGGATCGAGGCCGCGGCCACGTCGCTCGGCTGGTCGTCGCACTACCTCACGCGCAACGCACGTGGCTGTGTCGGCTCCGGCGTCTGCGCGTTCGGCTGTCCGGCCGGGGCCAAGCAGCACACGGCGATCACCTATCTCGCGCGCGCCCACGACCGCGGCGCGACGACCTTCTGTCACGCGCGGGCGTCGACCGTTCGGATCGAGGGCGGCGTCGTGCGCGGCGTCCACGCCACGACAGCCGGCGGCGGCACGCTCCGCGTCGACGCGCCGCGCGTCGTCGTCGCCGCTGGCACCTTCCACACGCCCGGGCTGCTCGCCGCCAGCGGCATCCGCAACCGCTGGCTCGGCAAGAACCTCTCGATCCACCCGGCGACGGCGGCGTGGGGCGTCGTCGACGAAGAGATCGAGATGGGCATCGGCGTCCCACAATCGCTGGCGATCGACGAGTTCGCCGCCGAAGGGCTGATGCTCGAGGGGATCTCCGGGCCGCCCGCCTACCTCGCGCTGTCGGTGCCCTACAGCGGTGACGCCCACCGTGAGCTGATGCTCCGGTATCGCCACGTCGCGCAGTTCGGCCTGATGATCCGCGACCGCTCGCGCGGGTCGGTTCCGACCGGCCGCCTTGCGCGACGCGCCGGCACGGTGATCCGCTACGACGTCGGGCGCGAGGACACGGAGCTGATCTTCACCGGACTCGAGCGGCTCGTAGAGCTCCTGTTCGCGGCCGGGGCGCGGCGCGTGCTGACGCCGGTGAACGGTGTGCCCGAGCTGACCGATGGCGACCTCCGCCCGCTGCGCGCCGTGCCGCGCAGGCCGCAGCGGCTGAAGCTGATGGCCTTTCACCCGCTCGGCACAGCACGGATGGCGGCTCGTCCGGAGGATGGAGTCTGCGATTCGAACGGCGCTGTCCACGGCGTCAGCGGCTTCTACGTAGCCGACGGCGCCGCCGTCCCGTCCGCGCTCGGCGTCAACCCGCAGCTCACGATCATGGCCCTGGCTATCCGGCTCGGGCAACATCTAGTCAAAGGAGCCTGACCGACACATGTCGTTCCTCATCGACGGACCCTGGCTGTACGCGAACGGTCGCGCGATCGCCGAGCTGCCCGAGGAGGCGCAGGAGCCGGTCGCGGCGGCGACGATCGCCGTCTTCCTGATCACGAGCGTCTCGCTGTACCTGAACCTCGGCTGGACGCGCCGGATCTGGGAGCTCTGTCGCGCGCGCAACGGCCGCGACTGGATGATCAACTCGGGCGTGCTGCGGATCGACGAGACGAAGGTCGGGGCCCGCGGCCACGTGGTCGGCGCATTGATCTTCGCGACCTACCCGCTCTGGCTGCGGCTCGGGCTGAGGGCCGGGAGAGGCCGGTGAACGAAGCTCACGCTCCGCGTTTTCCGAAGCTTGACCGCGGCGGTGGCTACGAGTCGTACTACGCACGTGCCGTCGACCCGGAGAGCGGCCGCGCCGTTTGGCTGCGCCACACCGTCCACGCGGCTGGCGGCGGAGAGCCGCCGGTCGGCTCGATCTGGCTGACGCTGTTCGGTGCCGGCGACGGTGTCCGCGCGACGAAGGAGTCGACGCCTGACATCGCGCCGTCGCCGGCCGGTGACTGGATCCGAATCGGCGGGTCGAGCTTCGGGCCGAACGGCGTCGAGGGTGAGATCGACGGCGCCCGCTGGTCGCTGCGTTGGGAGTCCGGCGAGCGTGAGCTCCACCACCTTCCGAGCCCAATCCTCTACCGCACGCCGCTGCCGAAGACCAAGCCGGTCAGCCCGCTGCCGGCCGCACGGATCAGCGGCGAGGTCGAGATCGGCGACACCCGTTTCGAGCTCCACTCCTGGCCCGGGATGGTCGGCCACAACTGGGGTAGGCAGCACGCCGAACGCTGGATCTGGCTACACGGGGTCGCGTTCGAGGAGCACCAGGGCGCATGGCTCGATCTCGTCCTCGGCCGCGTTCTCGTCGGTACGCGCGTGCTGCCGTGGATCGCGTCTGGCGTGCTCTCGCTCGGCGAGCACCGCTACCGGATCGGCGGCCTTGCTCGCAGGCCGCAGGTCGACGCCTCGCCGGCCGCGCTCAGCCTCGTCTGCGGAGGCTCGGGCAGCACCTCGCTCGCACTGCGTGCCGAGTCACCGATCCAGCAGACGGTCGTCTGGCGCTACGCCGACCCCGATGGCTCCGAGCACCACGTTGCCAACTGCTCGGCCGCTGCGCTCGAGGTCCAGTTCCGCGGACGTCACGGTGACGAGGTGATGCTCACGACCCGCTTCGGCGGCGCCTACGAACTCGGGATGCGCGAGACCAGCCACGGGCTCGCCGTGCAGCCGTTCAGCGACCCGTAGCGGGGGCCGGCGATCGCTGCGGTAGGTACCGGAGCGAGAGCAGGCCGAGGATCGGCACGAGCGGTGCCAGCGCGACGACCTGGAACCAGGTCGTGCCTGCGTCGGTTCCGGCGCCGAGCGCGTGCACGACGCCGAGGGCGTAGCCGACGAGGGTGAAGCGGTGCGCGAACCGCCAGCGCGACGACCCGAACCGCTTCCGGGCATAGAAGCTGAGGGCGAGGACGGCCGTCAAGTACCCGCCGATGACCCCGAGGCCGGTCCACAACGGCCGGTACGGCATCGCGAACGGGAGCGCGATCTGCGCCAGGCTCGGGTGCAGCCAGCGATCACCCAGCAGTGCCAGGCCGTGGACCGCGATCGCGACGAGCGCGGCCAGCGACGCGTGCTCGTGAAGTCCGGCGAGCAGCTTCGTGAGCCGGGGCCGTCGAAGGACCTTCGTGGCCATCGTCAATCCGAGCGGCACCGACAGCGCCATCAGGATGAGAGCGACGATCGCTGCGGCACGGCTCGCGAGCCACCATCCGTAATGCCCAGGGTCGAGGGCGGCGGCGATCATGCGGCGACCGGCTCCCGTTGCGCAGCGAGCAGCTCGACGGCGCCGTCGTCGTGGACGATGACGCCGCCGTGGCGGGCGAGCATCTCCCTCGCCGCCTCGGCGCCGGCGAGCAGCGCGGTCTTCGCGCTCGTCTCGGCTTCGAGGGCCGAGACGCCAACCGCGGTGACCGAGACGAGCCCGGTCCAGGCCGGCCGCCCGGTCGAAGGGTCGAGCAGGTGGTGTGCAGGGATGCCGTCCGGGCCTCGCCAGATCCGCCGGTCGATGCCCGAAGTTGCGATGCCTCCGCGCGCGAGCGGGATCGTCGCGGCGATCTCACCGCCGAAGGCTGCCTCGACGGCGATCTCGTAGGCGCCGGCGTCCCCGGACTCGATCGCGATATCGCCTGCGCAGTCGACGAAGAAGCGCCTGGCACCGCCACCGCGGAGCAGGCGCGCTGCGGCGTCCGCCGCATAGCCCTTCGCGACGCCGCCCAGATCGATCCTGATCCCGGGCTCGCGGCTGATCGAGCACGCTGACCGGTCGGTTCGGATCGTCTCCCAGCTGCGCAGTGGATCGGGCCGTGCGGGCACGCGGGGCGGCGCAGCCGCCAGTGCCTGACGGAGCTCGATCGGAGTCTCGCCGCGACGCGTCGTCCTGTAGCCGGCCTGCTCGATGGCATCGGTCAGCGTGCAGTCGATCAGGCCGCCGGTGATCCGCGATGCGCGGATGGCGGCATCGACGACGGCGCAGAGCATCGGCGAGACGGCGACGGTCGTGCGCCGGTCCGCGTTCAGGCGGGACAGCTCCGATGATTCATCGAACCGTGTCAGCGCGCGATCGAATCGCTCGAGCAGGCGGCGGGCATGGGTGGCGATGCGGTGGACGTCGGGACCCTCCTCGACGACGACACGGAAGTCCGAGCCCATGCACGCGAACCGCAGGTCGGCGTAGGCGCGCACGGGCTCAGCTGCTCCGGGTCGTCGGCTGTGGTGCGGGTGCCGGCGAGGCCGGCGGCGTCGCACGGGCGGGCGCCTGAGGCGCCGCGCTGGGCTGGACGCTCGGGGCGGCTGCGACCGCACCGCGGGGTGGTGCCGAGCTCGCCGTCGATACCGCCTTCGGCGCACGATGCCGCACGACGGTCGTGACGATCACCTTCGTCTCGACGCGACGGACGGTGTTCACCGGTGCCGGTACCGCCCCTGCTCCGAGCGAAGGGTCGTTGCCGGACGCGAGCTGGGCGGACAGACCCCCGCCGGCGATCACGAAGGCCGCGATGGCGGAGCCGTAGACGAGCGGCGGGCGCACACGCGGCGGTGCCGGACGACGGCGGTCAGTCATCGAACTCCTCCTGGTCTTCGTGCGAGGACCCGTGGTGATCGTCGTCGCGCTCCTCGAAGTCGTCGCGGCCACGGTCGTCGTCGTGGTCCTGAGCGGTAACCGGTTGCGCCGGGGCCTGCGCGGTCGTGACAGTCGCCGGAGCAGCCTGATGGGCGGCGGCCGGCGCTGGGGACGGGGCCGGGGTCGGAGTCTGCGGCCGTGCCTGCGCCAGCGATGCCTTGCGCGGCCGGTCGGTCACCGTCACGTGCCGGGTGCGGTGAACGACACGCTGCGTCACGACCGTCGTCACCGTGCCGGTGCTCGCCGGCGCCGGTGCGTTGCCGGTCACGTTCGATGCGGCCGCGGTCCCGAGACCGGCAAGAGCGGCGAGGGTCAGGACAACGGCTGCGGTACGTGTGCGGAGCATCTGGGTTGCCTCTCGGCTCGGGGGTTGCCGACATGATCGGCAGCAGCCGACAGCGCCCGGCCAAGCCCGGGGAAAATCTTGGTCAAACGCTCTCGGCGCGACTTGCGGCTAGACGCGCGCCAGCCCGAGGAGCTGACGGTCCTTGTCGTACGTCAGCAGCCGACGGGCGTCGCCGGGTGAGAGCCAGACGACCTGGTCGACCTCGTCGTTCGGCTCGAAGCCGAGGTCCTCGACGACCGACATCTGCCACCAGCGGACCTCCTTGACCCCCTGGTTGACCGGGTAGGTCACCTTCGCGAGCCGTTTGCCCTCGATCCTGCAGCGCAGCCGGACCTCCTCCTCGACCTCGCGCAGCGCAGCCTGCTTGAACGTCTCGCCGGGGTCGAGTTTGCCCTTCGGCAACGACCAGTCGTCGTAGCGGGGCCGGTGGCAGATGCAGACGAGGCCGTCGCGGACGACGAGGCCGCCGGCGGCGCGGATGTCTGCAGGCGAGGGGCTCGTCACCGCGCGAACCCTAGTGGCGGTGCCGGTGCTACTTCTTGATGTCGACGTCGGGTGCCGACGACTTCCGCCACGGGTCGCTGCCGGCCCGTGTGTCGTACCACTCCTCGAGGCGCAGGCGGTAGCCGTTCGGCCAGACATGGCAGGGCTTGCCGTCGGTCGAGGCGAAGATCCCGGCGCCGTCCGACTTCGAACAGGCGGTGACCGTGGTGTCCGGTTGCATCAGCCACGTCCGGGAGACCCACCTACGGCCGCCGCCGGCGTCGAGCGCGGCGAGCCTGACCAGCTTGAGGCCTCGCCCGGTGCCGTAGTTGAAGTTCTTGATCACGACCTTGTTGATCGATCCCTCGACCACCATGCACAGCGGTTTCGCGTCAACCCACCAGTCGCAGGACGACGCGTCGGCGTGAGCGTTCACAGCGAACGCGAACGGCGATGTCACGCCCGCCGCAACGGCGAGCGCCTTCCCCCTGAACGTCGTCATACGCCGACAATATCCAGAGTCAGAAATGAGGTCAATCGCTGCTCTTCGGCCTTGACTCTCTTCGGTTCACGCGCTCAGGGTCAGCTTGCGCGGCCCCTGGCGGAAACCGGCGGCAACCAGCCGCTCGGCGAGCGGTGAGGTCAATGCCGGCTCGCCGTCGACGCGCTCGATGCTGAGCTTGCGCCGCCGGTCGCCGGTCACGTGCACGGCGAGCGCGTCGAGCGCGGGCTCGATGCGAGGGTCGGTGGCATCGGCTGCGAGCAGCTGGAGGCTCTTGCCGCCGCGCTCCACGTAGAGCACCGGCTCGGCGCCGGCGAGCACGACGAAAGCGCCGGCAGCGCGGGCGGGACGGGCTCTCGGATCGTCCGCCGCGCGCTCGGGCCAGGGCAGCGATGCGCCATAGGGCTGTGCGGGGTCTGTCGCAGCCAGCACCACCGGCGCGGCCTCCTCCGGGTGGTCGCCGCTCGCGCGCAGCCGCTCGACCGCGCCCGGCAGCGCGAACTGCGCGCCGCCGAGGCCCTCGACGAAGTAGCCGCGGCGGCAGACGCCGAGCGTCTCGAGGTCGCAGAGCTCGCCGTAGAGCCCGGAGAACCCTCCCGGCAGACCCTCGGCGACGACGTGCTCGCGCGTCAGCACGCCGTAGCGCTCGAGCAGCAGCTCGGCGATCGTGCGCCGGTCGGGCTCGGCGGCGCCGAGCAGCGTCGAGGTCAGCGACCAGCGGCCCTGGAGCGGTACCGCCGCGGAGCCGCGACGCGACCCGAAGCGGGTCCCGCGGCGACCGCCCGCCGCCTGCCGTGCGGTCGCGAGCGTCAGCCGCGGCGCGCGCAGCGGCGCGAACGCATCGTTCGTGACCTCGCCGGCCCAGACGAGATCCCACAGTGCCTCCTGCAGCTCCTGCGGCGAGGCGACGTGCATCAAGCCCTCGTCGGCGAGCAGGTCGGTGAAGAACCGCGGCGATGCGCCTAGGCAGGCGCGGAGCGCCTGGTGGACGTCACCGGCGTGCTCAACGGCCGCGCCCTGTGCCTTCGCCCACGGCGCACCGATCTGCGCCACGTCTTCACGGAAGTAGAGCGCGACTCGGCCGGAGCTGCGCCCGAGCGCACCGGCGCCGATCCAGACGACCTCGCCGGCCGCACAGAGCTGGTCGAGCCAGGTCGCCGAGTAGGCGCCGCAGCGGCGCGGCAGGACGTCGCGCTCCCAGACGTCCGCCGGCAGCGCGAGGCCCTGGAGCGGCACGAGCACCTCGCGTAGCCGGTCGATCCCGGCGCCGGCGGCGGTGTGGCGGTCGACGCCCTGCCACGACGGCAGGAATGCACCGAGGGCACGCTGCTCGGAGGCTTCGATCTCCTTACGCAGCGCCGCGAGCGACGCACGCCTGATCCGGCGCAGCACGTCGGGGTCGCAATATTCACGGTGGCCGCTCGTGCCGTGCGGGTCGATCTCACCGAGCACGAGCTTCCCGGCCGCCTCGCGTGTCTTCAACGCGGCGGACATGTCGACGCCGTATCGGGTCCGGAGCGCCGCGCCGGTGAACGGGCCGTGGGTCCGGGCGTAGCGGGCGACGATCCGCTCAGCCGGGTCCGGGGCGGTTTCGAGGTACGCCGCAGGCAGTCCGCCCGGTGGCACGACGCCGAACGCGTCGCGGTAGAGACCGGCGTCATCGGCTGCGATCCAGCGCTGCTCGCCGCCGATCCGCACCCGGACCGCGCGGCGCTGGTCGGCGAGCTTGTCGAGCAGCCCGCCGGGGTCGATGCCGGCGAGCACCCGCTCTGCGACTTCGGAATCCGACAGGTCGCCGACGCGACGGAGCACGTCCGCGAGGCTGTCGGCGTCGGTCGCGCGCAGCCGCTCGTCGCGGTGCTGAAGCGCGTCCTCGACCTGGCGGACGGCGTCCGGATCGAGCAGGTCGCGCAGCTCCTCCTGGCCGAGCAGCTCGGCGAGCAGGTCGCGGTTCAGCGACAGGGCGGCCGCGCGCCGTTCGGCGTTCGGCGTGTCGCCCTCGTACATGTACGTCGCGATGTAGTCGAACAGCAGCGAGCTCGCCATCGGCGAGGCGTTTCGCGTCTCGACCTCGACGAGCGAGATCTCGCGCGAATGGAGCGCCGTCAGCAGCTCGACGAGCCCGGGGACGTCGAGCACATCGCGCAGGCACTCGCGGTAGGTCTCCAGGACGATCGGGAAGTCGCTGTACTCGCGCGCGACCTCGAGCAGGGTCTGGGACTTCAGCCGCTGCTGCCAGAGCGGCGTGCGCTTGCCGGGGTAGGCACGCGGGATCAGCAGCGCGCGGCCGGCGTTCTCGCGGAAGCGTGCGCCGAACAGCGCGCTCGCGCCGAGCTCTTTGACGACGCGGTCTTCGACCTCGTCGGGCTCGATCAGGATCAGCTCGGTCATCTTGCCGAGGTCGAGATCGTCGGCCTCGGGCAGGTGGACGATGATGCCGTCGTCCGACCAGATCGCGTCCGACTCGAGCCCGAGCTCGTCGCGGATCCGGGCGCTGAGCGCGAGGCCCCAGGCGGCGTGGACGCGACCGCCGAACGGCGACAGCACGCACAGTCGCCAGTCGCCGATCTCGTCGCGGAAGCGCTCGACGACGATCGCCGTGTCGGACGGGACGACGCGCGTCTCCTGCTGCTGCTCACGCAGGAACGCGAGCAGGTTGCGGGCGGCGAAGCGGTCGAGGTCGTACTGCGAGGCGAGCGTGTCCTCGTCCTGTTCGACCGCCCAGCGGCTGAACGCGCCGAGTTCGCGCCCGAGCTCCTTCGGCCGCCCGACCGTGTCGCCACGCCAGAACGGGACCGCCCCTGGCGCGCCCGGGGCCGGCGTCACGACGACGCGATCGCGCTCGATCTCCTCGATCCGCCAGGACGACGCGCCGAGCAGGAAGACCTGGCCGGGGCGCGCCTCGTAGACCATCTCCTCGTCGAGCTCACCGACGCGGCGGCCGTCCGGCAGCACGACGGCATAGAGGCCGCGGTCGGGAATCGTGCCCGCGTTCGTGACGGCGAGCTGGCGGGCGCCCTTGCGCGGGCGGATCGTTCCCGCGATCCGGTCCCAGACGATCCGCGGCCGCAGCTCGGCGAAGTCTTGCGACGGGTAGCGGCCGTCGAGCATGTCGAGCACGTTCTCGAGCAGCGGGCGCGGCAGCTCGGCGTAGCTGTAGGTGCTGGTGACGAGGTCGAACAGGGCATCAACGGCAAGCGGCTCGGACTCGTCGTCCTCGTACTCGACCGCGATCGCCACGATCTGCTGGCAGAGCACATCGAGCGCGTTCCGTGGCACGACAGTCGGCTCGATCCGGCCCTCGCGCATCAGCTTGGTGACGACCGCGCACTCCAGGAGGTCGGCGCGGAACTTCGGGAAGATCCTGCCCTTCGACGTATCGCCGACGCCATGCCCGGCACGCCCGATCCGCTGCAAACCGCGCGCGACCGACTTCGGCGACTCGATCTGCAACACGAGATCGACCGCACCCATGTCGATGCCGAGTTCGAGTGAGCTCGTCGCGACGAGGCACGGCAGCTGACCGGCTTTGAGCTGCTCCTCGATGATCAGCCGCTCCTCTCTTGCGAGCGACCCATGGTGCGCGCGAGCGATCTCCACCGG
Organism: Baekduia sp.; assembly: GCA_037045385.1. Classification (GTDB taxonomy): domain Bacteria; phylum Actinomycetota; class Thermoleophilia; order Solirubrobacterales; family Solirubrobacteraceae; genus Baekduia. Next base: position 554,347 of record JBAOHN010000008.1, read on the forward strand.
AGTTTCTGAGTCCCCGGTCGCCAACTCGTTCAACCGCAGAGCGAGCCGTTCCGCCGACCGCCGGTTGTTGACGAAGACGATCGTCGAGCGGTGCTCACGGACGAGGTCGAGGATCTTCGGGTACATCGCCGGCCAGATCGAGCGCTGCGTCGCCTCCGACCCTTGGACGTGGACGTGTGCTTCGGGGTCGAGCGGGTCCTTCTCGCGCGTCGCTGAGCGCTCCGGCTCGACCATCGACTCGACCGGCACGACGATCTCGAGGTCGAGCGGCTTGCGGACGCCGGCGTCGACGATCCGGCACTGCCGCCGTGGGCCGACCATGAAGCGGCCGACCTCCTCAAGCGGGTTCTGCGTCGCCGACAGGCCGATCCGCTGCGGGTCTGCGCCGCCGGCCGCGATCACACCCGCCGACAGCCGCTCGAGCGTCAGCGCCAGGTGCGCGCCGCGCTTGGTTGACGCGACCGCGTGGATCTCGTCGACGATCACCGTCTCGACGGCGTCGAGGATCTCGCGCGCCTGCGAGGTCAGCATCAGGTACAGCGACTCGGGCGTCGTGATCAGCACGTCCGGCGGGTGGCGGCGGATCTCGGCGCGCTCGCGCTGCGAGGTGTCGCCGGTGCGGATCGCGACCGTCGCCGGCGCGCCGATCCCGCGTAGCGGTGCCTGGAGGTTGCGTTCGACGTCGTACGACAGCGCCTTCAGCGGCGAGACGTACACGACGCGACAACCGCTTCGCGGTTGTCGTCGGGAGTTCGGCTCGGCCGAACTCCCCGCGGATGAGGTGGGCTCGGCGGTCGACGGCTCCGCCGCGATCCGGTCGAGCGACCAGAGGAACGCGGCGAGCGTCTTGCCCGATCCGGTCGGCGCGCTGATCAGCGTGTGGTCGCCGGAGGCGATCGCCGGCCACGCCAGCGACTGGACCTCGGTCGGTCCGTCGAACGCGCGCGCGAACCAGTCACGCGTTGCGTCGGTGAAGCCGGTCAGCGGCACGCGCCCGAGGGTACGGGCCTCGCGGTCGCGGTGGGCGCAGTCGTGCGCGTCAGCCCGTCAGCCCGTCAGCGCGACGGCGCGGGCGAACACGTCGTCGATCATCGGCTCGGTCAGCCTGCCGGTGAACGTGTTCTGCTGGCTCGGGTGAAAGCAGCCGAGCAGCGTCCACGGCTCGGCGGCCACCTCGACGCCATGGCCGAAGCGTGGTTTCGGGCGGAGCGGCTCGAAGCCTAGATCCCGCCGCAAGCGCAGCGCGGCATCCCACGCAAAGCCACCGAGGCATACGACGACCTCGACATGTGGCAGCAGCCGCAGTTCCTCGACGAGCCACGGCGCGCAGCGGTCGCGCTCGGCCGGCAGCGGCTTGTTCTGCGGTGGCGCGCAGCGAACGGCGGCGGTCACCCACGCGCCGTGCAGTTCGAGGCCGTCGTCGCGCCAGACCGCCTCGGGCCGGTTCGCGAGGCCGGCGCGCCACAGCGCCGCGTAGAGGAAGTCACCAGAGCGGTCGCCGGTGAAGACGCGGCCGGTCCGGTTTGCGCCGTGGGCGGCCGGAGCGAGGCCGAGGATCGCGATCCGCGCGTCCGCGTCACCGAACCCGGACACCGGCCGGCCCCAGTACGTGTCAGCGGCGAACGACGCGCGCTTGACCTCCGCCACCTCCTCGCGCCAGGCGACGAGGCGGGGGCACGCCCGGCACGACTCCACGGCCGCCTCGTGCTCGGCGAGCGTCCTCGCGGTCACGTGGTGCTGAGCGCCCCGAACATCAGCCGCGTCAGGAGCGGCACCAGCTCGTCCATCGTCTCCGGCTGTCCGAGCCGGATCTGCCGCAGCGCCATCTCGATCGCCGCGTAGATCGCGACCAGCGCGTCATCGCGCTCGCGGTAGACCGGCGCGCCGAACTTCGCGGCCATCTCGTGGTTGTCGTAGTACGAGGCAGACGCGAAGTTCGCGATCAGCTCATCACGGCGCTCGCGCCCCTCCTCGCCCGCGGCCTGCACTTCGAGGAACGCGATCTGTGCCAGCTCGGGGTGCTCGTCGAGGGTGTTGAGCAGCGCCGCGATCCGCGCCGACGTGTGCTGCTCGTAGGTGTCGGCCGGCGGGCCCGCGGTCCAAGCGGAGGTGATCTCGCGGATGAACGTCCACGCTGCCTTGTCGAAGAGCTCGAAGAGCAGCTCGTCCTTGCTGGAGAAGTGCTCGTAGAACGTCTTCTTCGACATTCCCGCCTCCTTGGCGATCGCCTCCGCCGACGCGACGGCGTAGCCGTCGCGCACGAACACGGCCATCCCGGCGTCGAACAGGCGCTCGCGGTGCGATCCGCGACGTTGCTGGATCGGTGGAGCGGCCGCGCCCCGGGGTGTGGCGCCGGTGCCGGCCTCGTCCTCGGTCCCCTCGCCCATGGGCCTGAGTCTAGATCGCCGGGCGCCCGGTAGCCTGCCGCCGGTGCGCCGTCTCGCCGTCCTCCCGCTCGCCGCGACCGTGACCCTCGCAGGCTGCACCGCACCGCCGAAGAACACCGCCGAGGACTTCAAGGGCGAGCAGGCGAAGGTCGCGAAGGTCGTCGAGGATTTCGCAGCCGCGACCCGCAAGCGTGATCAGCAGTCGATCTGCAGCCGCTTCCTCAGCACCCGTAGCCGCGTTCTCGTTACGAGGACGCAGCGCAAGCCGTGCGCCGACGCGCTGCCCGACCTGATCGCCGCCGCCGACGCCCGCGAGCTCGACGTCGAAGCCGTGACGATCGACGGCCGCCGCGCGACCGCGAAGGTCGTCGTCCCAGACGCCGAGAAGGACGACCGCGCGACGCTGTCGCTGGTCAACGAGCGCGGCTGGAAGCTCGACCTGACGCGCTAGCCGAGGGCTTTCCCGTACTGCCGCTCGTAGTACTCGCGGTACGCGCCTGACCGGATCGGCTCCCACCACCAGTCGTTCTCGCGGTACCAGGCGACGGTCTGCTCGAGGCCGCCGTCGAACGAAACCTGTGGCTCCCAGCCGAGCGCGCGGACCTTCTCGGAGCCGAGCGAGTAGCGGCGGTCGTGGCCGGGGCGGTCGCGGATGTACTCGATCAGCGACTCGTCCTTGCCGGTCTGTTCGAGGATCGCGCGGACGACCTCCATGTTCGTGCACTCGCTCGGGCCGCCGACGTTGTAGACCTCGCCCGGCTCGCCGTGAGCGAGCACATGGCTGATGCCGCGGCCGAAGTCCTCGACGTAGAGCCAGTTGCGCACGTTGAGCCCATCGCCGTAGACCGGCAGCGCGTCGTCGTGGAGCGCGTTCAGCACCATCAGTGGAATCAGCTTCTCGGGGTACTGGTACGGCCCGTAGTTGTTGGAGCCGCGGCAGATCACCGTCTCCATCCCGTACGTGTGGAAGTAGGACTGGACGACGAGGTCGCCGCCGGCCTTCGTTGCGCTGTAGGGCGACGACGGGACGATCGGCGACTCCTCGGTGAACGAACCCTTCTCGATCGAGCCGTAGACCTCGTCGGTCGAGATCTGGACGTAGCGGGGGATCTCCGCCCGGCGAGCCGCTTCGAGCAGCACCATCGTGCCGCGCACGTTTGTCTCCTCGAACGCGAACGGCCCCGAGATCGAGCGGTCGACGTGCGTCTCGGCGGCGAAGTTGACGATCGCGTCGGGACGGGTGCCGGCGAGCGCCTCGTCGACCTTCGCCGGGTCCTCGATCGCGCCCTCGATCAGGCGGACGTCATCGCCGAGGTCCTGCAGGTTCTCCGGTCGCCCCGCGTAGGTCAGCTTGTCGAGGACGATCACCTCGTCGCCGTGCTCGCGCACGCGCTGGCGCACGAAGTTCGAGCCGATGAATCCGGCGCCCCCGCAGACGATCAGCTTCATTTAGGTCCCGCGTCCTCTCTCGTAAAGAAATCCCCGCACGCCCTCCTGCCACGGGGGCAGTCGCGGCGTCTCGTCGCGTTCTGATGCAAGCACACTCCAGGCGGGCCGGGCGGCGGGCCTCGGGAAGGCATCCGAAGTCGTCTCGTCGACGGCGCAGTCGACGTTCGCCTGCGCGAACAGCTCGACGGTCAGCTCGTGCCACGAGCACTGGCCGTCGCCGGCGAGGTGGAACACGCCCTTGTTCGGCATCGCGGCGAGGTCGAGCAGCGCCGGAGCCAGGTGGCCGGTCCAGGTCGGCGAGCCGATCTGGTCGGTGACCACGGCGACCCGGTCACGGGTCTCTGCCGCCCGCAGCATCGTGTCGCAGAAGTTCTTTCCACCGGCGCCGAAGACCCATGCGGTCCGGGCGATCGCGTGGTTGCCGCAGGCACCGACGACAGCGTCCTCGGCGGCCAGCTTGGTGCGTCCGTAGATGGCGATCGGGCCGGTCTCGTCGGACTCCAGATAGGGGCGCCGGTCGGCAGATTCGGCCATCCGGCCGTCGAAGACGTAGTCGGTCGAGACGGCGACGATCCGTGCGCCGGATGCCTCGGCAGCCCGGGCGACGTTCAGCGCGGCGTCGCGGTTGCCGGCCATCGCGGCGGCCTCGTCGGCTTCGGCGCCGTCGACGTCGGTGTACGCCGCGCAGTGGATGATCGCGTCAGGCTCGCGCTCGGCGAACAGCGACTGGGTCCGCGCCCCGTCGGTGAGGTCGACGTCGTCACGGGTCAGCGCGGCGACTGCGAGGCCACGCGCGCGGGCTTCCGCGACGACCCGCGTGCCGAGCATCCCGCCCGCGCCGGTGACGAGCACCCGCATCGCGCTCAGATGATCTCGACGGTCGAGTTGTCGCCGATCAGGAAGCGGTGTGCCCGCGGCTGGCGGTCGCCGCGCGAGATCGCCGAGTTCTTGCCGAGCAGGCTCGCTTCCATCCGGCCGTCGAGGTGGCGCACGCTCGACCCGGCCAGCAGGATCGAGTACTCGACCTCGGCACCCTCGACGACGCAGCCCTCACCGATCGCCGTGTAGGGGCCGATGTAGCAGTCGGTCAGCGTCGCTCCGGCACCGATCACCGCCGGGCCGAGGATTCGAGAGCGGGTGACGGTCGCGCCGGGCTCGATCACGACGCGGCCTTCGACCTCCGAGCCACCGGTCTCGCCGTCGACCCGGCGTTCCACGCGGTCGAGGATCAGCCGGTTCGCCTCGAGCATGTCGGCGAGTCGCCCGGTGTCCTTCCACCAGCCCTGGACGACGTGCGGGTCGACGCGGCGGCCTGCGTCGACGAGCCACTGGATCGCGTCGGTGATCTCGAGCTCCCCGCGCGGGCTCGGCTCGATCGCACGCGCGGCGTCATGGATCTGTGCTGTGAACAGATAGACGCCGACGAGCGCGAGGTCGGTCTTCGGCCGTTCAGGCTTCTCGGCGAGTGCGACGACCCTGCCGTCCTTCAGCTCGGCGACGCCGAAGTGCTCAGGGTCGGGGACCGGTGTCAGCAGGATCATCGCGTCCGGCTCCTCGGCACGGAACGCGGCAACGAGGTCGTCGATCCCGCCCTGCAGCAGGTTGTCACCGAGGTACATCACGAACGGCGAGGCGCCGAGGAATGGCTCGGCGGTGAGCACGGCGTGAGCCAGACCGAGCGGCTCGGCCTGGGGGATGTAGGTGATCGAGACGCCCCAGCGCGAGCCGTCGCCGGCGACCTCGCGGATCTCGTCGCCGGTCTCGGGCGCGATGATGATCCCGATCTCCTCGATGCCGGCATGTGCCATCGCCTCGATCCCGTAGAAGAGCACGGGCTTGTTCGCCACCGGAACGAGCTGCTTGGCGGAGGTGTGGGTGATCGGGCGCAGGCGCGTGCCCTTGCCGCCCGAGAGGATCAGGCCTTTGAGTGCGTTCATGTCAGTTAGTAGGTGCCGCCGAGTTTGCGGTGGTCCCATGTGGCTCTTCGCTTCTCAACGAACTCGAAGGCCACGCGTTTCGGTGCCTGCTTCTCGACCATCGCGGCGACGCCGCCGTCGAGGTCTTCCACCCCTGTGTAGCGCCTGAAGACGTCGAGCCCGACGCCGAGCACCGTTTCCAGGTCGCGATGGATCACGACCTCGGTCTCCAGCATGACGCCGCGGAGCTGGTCATAGCGGTCGCGGCCGGCCTCGACCTGGAGCGTCGCTCGCGGGTCGCGCTCGAGGTTCTTGGTCTTCTGGGACTTGGCGAACGTCCAGGCCCAGACGGTCGGGGTCGGGTGGGATCGAATCACGAACCAGAGCGGCATCAGGTGCGGGAAGCCGTGGGGGCCGTTCGTCCCGCACGTGACGATTCGCTCCTCACCCAAGAAGGCAAGAACCTCGCCCTCGCTCATCGTTATCTGGTCGCGGCGGGACACTTCTAGTAGACCGCGAACCAGGCGCCGGTGTTGGTCTCGGTGGGCGTGCCCGAAGCGTTGAAGGTCTCGACCCTGATCGTGTCGGAGTCGGTGAACCGCAGTGTGCAGAGACCGACGGCTGGCCCGCGCAAGGAGCACGTCCCCACACGGCTGGAGAGGTCGATTCCGCCGGTTACGTCTACGTCGTAGACGCCGTTGGACGCGCGTGTGCACGTGGTCGCCAGGTTCAGCAACCGCCCGGTGTCGACGTTGCAGCTACCGATGCCGAAGACGCCGCCGTAAGCAACGGCCGAGCCGGGCGCGCCGTTCGTGCCGTTGGACCCGTTCGTGCCGTTGGACCCGTTGGTACCCGGGGAGCCGGCCGCCCCGCTTGCCCCGGTCGCACCGGCTGCACCGGCTGCACCGGCCGCTCCGGCAGGCCCGGCCTTCCCGGCGAGGCCGCTGCGCGTCGCGGCCGACAGATCCTTGAGCGCGATGCTGCCGTCCTTGACGTCGGCGCTCGTCACCGCCCCGTTGACGATGTCCTTGCTCGTGACTTTCAGCGCGGCGTACGACGTGCCGCCGAGCGCGACGAACAGCGCGAGCAGGGCGATCCATGTGGAGGTGGACCTGAGGTCCGAGCGGAGGCGGCTCATGGGCCGGGACTCTTTCAGATCGGAGCGGTCCGTTCACGGAACGACGACGGCGGCGCCGCTGAGCCGGCCGGCGCGCAGGTCATCGAGGGCGCGCGGCGCTTCTTCGAGCGGGTACGCCGTCACGTGCGTCCTCACCGGCACATGCGGCGCGAGCGCGAGGAACGCCGCGCCGTCCGCCCGCGTCAGATTGGCGACCGAGCGCAGTGTGCGCTCGCCCCATAGATCCGCATACGCCAGGGACGGGATGTCCGACATGTGGATGCCGCCGCAGACAACCGTGCCGCCTGCCCGGACCGCTCGCAGCGCGGCCGGGACGGTGCGCCCGTCGGGGGCGAAGATGATCGCCGCGTCGAGCTGCCGCGGTGGTCGCTCGTCCCAGGCTCCTGCCCACGAGGCGCCGAGCTCGCGCGCGAATCCCTGGGCGCGGTCGTCGCCCTCGCTGGTGAACGCGGCGACCTCCCGGCCCTCGCTGCGCGCCACCTGGATCAGGATGTGCGCGGCCGCGCCGAAACCGTAGATGCCGATCCGCCGCGCATCCGGAACGTCGCGCAGTGCCAGCGCGTACGCGCGGTGGCCGATCAGCCCGGCGCAGAGCAGCGGCGCTGCCTGCTCGGGCGGGTAGCCGGCAGGAAGCGGAAGGCAGAAGCGCTCGTCGGCGACGGCGTGGTCGGCGAGCCCGCCGTCGATGTCGCAGCCTGTAAAGCGGGCCCGGTCGCAGAGGTTCTCCTGACCGCGCCCGCAGGCCGCGCACTCGCCGCACGTCCAGCCGAGCCAAGGCACGCCGAACAGTCGCCCGTCCTCGGCCTCGCCGACGATCTGATGGCCGAGCACGCGTGGAGGGTCCTCTACGGCGACGTCACCGTCGAGGATGTGGAGGTCGGTCCGGCAGATGCCGCACGCGAGCACCCGAAGCAGCAGCTCGCCGGGCCCGGCCTGCGGGATCTCCCGCTCGGCGAGGCGCAGCGGCCTGCCCACCCCGTCGAAGAACAGCGCCCGGCTCATGCCACGTCCACGCTACGCCTCACACTCGAAGCATGGCACCCGACCCGACGCTCGTCTCGATCGCCGCCGCGGAGGCGGCGCTCGGCCGGGAAGGCCCGGTCGAACGGCGCGATACACACATGAGCGTGGTGCTGATCGGTGGCGATCGGGTGCTGAAGATCCGCCGTGCGATCGCGTTCGCATTCGCTGACCACCGTTCGCTGGACGCCCGCCGCGCGTCGGCCGAGGCCGAGCTGCGTCTGAACGCCGAGCTGGCGCCGGGTGTGTACGTCGCGGTTCACGGCGTCGTTGCCGGCTCCGAGCCGTCGCTTGTCGCCGCTGACGACCCGGCGGCCATCGACTTCGTCGTCGAGATGCGCCGCTTCGACGAGAGCGCGACGCTCGCCGCCCGGGTCCGGGCAGGCGAACCCGATGCCGGATTGGCGTCTGTGATCGACGAGCTCGCCATGCGGATCGCGCGGTTCCACCGCTCTGCGCCTCACTGCGAAGACGTGCCGGCCGATCCGGCAGGCGCGGCCGCAGCCCTGATTCGGGCGACCGAGACCGAGCTCGGCGAGCTGCGGTCGCTCGTGACCGTGCATGAGCAGGTGCTGGTCGTGCACGGCGTTGCCGCCCGGCTCGAGGCCGCGGCGATGGAGTTGGCCGACGAGGCGGGGCGGCGGGGGCGGGACGGGCTCGTCCGAGACTGCCACGGCGATCTTCGCGCCGAGCACGTCGTCGCTCGTCCTGGCGAAGGCCTGCTCGTCGTCGATCGGCTCGAGTACCGCCGCGACCTGCGCTGTGTCGACGTCGCCGACGACCTCTCGTTCCTGGTGATGGACCTGACCGCGCTCGGCCGTCCCGAGCTCGCGGAGCGGCTCGTCGCCGCCTACGAGGACGCGGGCGGGGCCGTCTGCTCGCCGGCGCTGCTGGCACTGTTCGGCGCCAGGCGCGCGCTCGTGCGGATGAAGGTCGAGCTGCTGCGGGCGGACCAGGGCGGGCCCGACGCCGACTCGGCCCGAACCGGTGCCGAGACCATGCTCCGGGTCGCGCGCCGGCTCGCCTGGCAGACGCATGGGCCGCTGGCGATCGCCGTCTGCGGGCTGTCTGGCAGCGGCAAGAGCCGGATCGCGGAGGCGCTGTCGGAGGCGTCCGGCATCCCCGTGATCGCTTCCGATCTCGTTCGCAAGCGCATGCTCGGGATCGCTCCGGCCGAGCGTGCCGGCGAGGCCGGATACGTGCCCGCTGTAACGGAGCGCGTCTACGTTGAGCTCGCAGAGCGTGCGGCCGAACGCGTCGCCGCCGGGCTGCCGGTGATCGTCGACGCGACGTTCCTGCGGCGGCACGATCGTGCGCTGTTGGCCGCGCGGACAGGTGAGCGGGTGCTCTTCGTCGAGTGCACCGCGCCGGATGCGGTGCTCGAGGCGCGGCTTGCCGCACGGGGATCCGACCCGGGCGCGGTATCTGACGCCGACGCCGCCGTGCTTGCGCGACAACGGGTAGCGCGCGAGCCGCTCGACGAGATCGCGCCGGAGAAGCACGTGCTGCTCGGGACCGATCGCCCGGTCGGCGACTGCGTCGCGATGATCGAGATCGCCCTGAGCGACTGAGGTCTAGCCCGCGGGCACCCAGCCGGGCGGGAACGCGCCGGCCGGGATCTGGCCGGCTCGCAGCCCGACCGTCTCCGCGATCCGGCGGTACTTCTCGTCGGCGAACAGCCCCGCGGAATCGCCAACCGCCAGCAGCACCGAGAGCGTCGCGCCGATCTGCAGGTCTGCGGCGTTGACGTGATCGGTGCCGATGATGCCGTCGTCGATCAGCGAGTCGATGTGATCGCGATGACCGGGCAACGCCTGCAACTCGGCGGCGATCCGCGCGCAGCTGACCTCGTGGCGGCGCCAGAGGACGCGCACCATCTTCAGCGCGAAATCGCAGCCGGCGGCGTCGAGTGCGTCACCGCCGACGATCAGCCCGAGCGCGTCCGGCCGGAAGTGCAGCGCACCCCAGGGCAGCGTCCGACCGATCGGCTGCAGCACCTCGTCGCCCCACGCGGCCGCGGCGCGCACCTGCTCGGCGATCGGCTCGGGGTAGAGCGGGTGGGCGTCGGGCGCGAGCGCATCGATCCGCTCGAAGATCGGATTCGATCCGTACACCGGATCGCCGTCGATGACGGCCCCCGGAACCCGGCTGTTGCCGTCACCGTAGATCGCCTCCATCGTCGCGATGTGGGTGCCGTCCATCGGCAGCTCGACGCGTTCGTACTCGAGCCCCTTCAGCGCGAGCGCTGCGTCGGCCGCGGCGCAGGGGTGGGACGGCGGCAGGACGTGGAGCGTGATCGCAGACATGACTCGGATGCTACGTGGGACATCGTGGTTCCCTGAACGCAGTTCAGGGAACCACGATGTCCGGGAACCACTCGGCGCAGTGCTCGCGGATCACGCCCGTGATCCACTCGCGCTCTTCACGAGACGCGAACCGGTAACGGAGCAGCAGCTCCTTCGGCTTCTTCGTCTCGACCCCGGAGATCGTCCAGCCTGCGACGAGCCGCTCGAACAGGAACTCGATCGCGCGCTCGCGGATGTCGTCCGTGTTGGCCGCCGCCGTCGTGCCTGCAGGGCTCGCCTCGTGGCGGTACTGCTCGCGCGTCTTCACAGTCATGACGCCACGCACGCGCAGCGTCATCTCGCCGTCCGGCGACGGGTAGTCGGTGGCGGGAGCCTGGGGTGAGTCGCGCCTGCGCTTGGCCATCAACGCTCGACCGTCTCGCAATCCGCAGCGACGATCACGCCGGGCGAGGCGTCGACGGTGTCGGCGCCGGGGCCGCACGTGATCGCCACCACACCTCGCGACACCCGGGCGACGATCGTGTCGGCGCCGTCGCCGCCATCGACCGTCGCGCCGCCACCGGATCGCACGCGGATCTCGTCGTCGCCGGGCCCGCCGCTGAGGGTGCCGGGCCCGCTGCCGCCCTGGATCCGGTCTGCCCCTGGCCCGCCGAACACGGTCGTGTGGCCTCTGCCGCCGTTGATCCGGTCGTCTCCGCTGCCGCCTGAGATGAGGTCCCGGGAACCGGCACCGCCGGGGCCCGGCAGCCGGTCGGCCCAGAGCACGTCGTCGCCCGCCATCCCGTCGAGGTGGTCGGAGCCGTGGCCGCCGAGCAGCCGGTCGTTGCGCTCGGTCCCGGTGACTGTCTGCCCCGCGCCCGCGGGCACGAGGACGGTGCGGCCGAGCAGCGGTTGCTCGGATGGCGACCGGCGGATCACGATCTCGCAGCTGCGCACTCCCGTACGCGGCACGCCGGGCGCGAGGACGAGCGTGTCGCGCCCCGGGCCGCAGTCGACCGAGCGCATCGGATGGCCGAGGTTCGCGTGGACCGTGTCAGCGCCGTCGCCGCCGAAGATCCGGTCGTGCCCCGAGTCCGCGAAGATCGTGTCGGCCCCAGTGCCGCCGTGCAGCGCGTCGTTGCCTGAGCCGCCGTGGATCACATCGTCGCCGGGGCCGCCCCAGACGACGTCGGGCGCGGCGCCGGAGTCGATCGCGTCCGCGCCGGCGCCGCCGGTGATCGCGTCGTGGCCGAATTCGCCGCTGATCGTGTCGTCGCCTGACTGCCCGGCCAGACGGTCATCGCCGGTCAACCCGTCGAGCCGGTCGGCGCCCGCGCCGCCCCAGATCCGGTCCGGCCCGGTCTCGCCGTAGAGGTTGTCGGCGCCTCGGTTCCCGTGGATGCGGTCAGGGCCACCCCGGCCCCAGATCGAATCGGCGTTCGCGGTCCCGCGCAGCACGTCCGGCCCGGCGCCCCCGGTGATCGGTTTCGCCAGCGCCGACGGAGCGAGCGCGAGCGCGAGCAGGGAGGCGCCGATCGCTCGGCGGAGGCAGTTGCCCGACACCCCGACAGAGAGTAGGCGCGGCCCGGACGGTCCGAGCCGGCACTAGGCTGCGTGGCCGCATGTCGTCTCCCGCCCACAAGCGCGAGGTCGGCCGCGGCGAACGGGTCGTTCCCGGCGTCTGGCGGCTCAGGCTCCCGCTGCCGTGGCCGGGCGTCCCGCATTGCAACGCCTGGGCGGTCGCGGCCGGTGACGGCGTCGTCCTGTTCGACTGCGGAATGCACGAACCCGGCTCGGAGGCGCACCTCGATCGCGCGATGGAGCAGGTCAACCTCAAGGTCGAACACGTCCGGCTGCTCGTCTGCACGCACGCACACGCCGACCACTACGGCCAGGCGAAGACCGTGACCGAGCGGTCGGGGTGCGAGCTGTGGATGCACCCGAACCACGGCCACATGCTGCAGACGGCGAACGACCCGGACGCGGCACTCGACCGCCGGATCGAGGTTGCCCGTCAGTCGGGAGTGCCCGAGCCGGCGCTGGAGCTGCTCGAGCAGCGGCGCGGTCAGCCGTACGGCATCGCCGGGGTCGTCGAGCCGGCGAAAGACCTCTTGCCCGGGGTCACGGTCTCGACCGACCTCGGGTCGTGGGAGGTCTACGAGACGCCCGGCCACGCCCCGTCGCACGTCTGCCTGTTCCAGCCCGAGCACCGGATCCTCGTCTCCGGCGACCATCTCCTCGGCCGCGTTTCGCTCTGGTACGACTACGGCTACTCGCCCGACCCGGCCGGGGAGTTCCTTCGCTCGCTCGACCTCGTCGAGACGCTCGACGCCCGGCTCTGCCTCTCCGGCCACGGCCGCACGTTCACCGACATCGGCGCGCACATCGACGCGAACCGCAAGCTCGTCCACGAGCGGATCGAGAAGGTGCTGGGTGCGGTGCGCGGCGAGCCGCTGGCGGCATTCGAGGTCATCCCGCACGTCTACGAGGGTGCGCTCAACCCGATGACCGGGGCCTGGTGGCTGAACGAGACGCTCGTCTACCTGACGCATCTCGAGCTGCAGGGTGCGGTCGAGCGGATGCCCGGCGAGTTCGGGCCGGTGGAGCGCTGGCGAGCAGCGGGGTAGGGTCGGGGCATGGCCTCCGTCTCGACCTACCTCAACTTCGACGGCACCACCGAAGCGGCGTTCAACTTCTACCGCGACGTGTTCGGCACCGAGTTCGACGCGCCGGTCCAGTACATGCGGGACATCCCGATGGCGCCCGGACAGACGCCCTTGGCAGAGGACGAGCAGGGTCGGGTGATGCACGTCTCACTGCCAATCCTCGCAGGGCACCGGCTCATGGGCACCGACACGATCAAGTCAATGGGCGACGAGTGGTCCCCGGGGAACACGATGAGCATCAACCTGCAGCCCGACACGCGGGCAGAGACCGATCGGCTCTTCGCCGCGCTCTCCGAAGGGGGCGAGCCCGAGATGGCGCCGCAGGAGATGTTCTGGGGCGACTACTTCGGCTACTGCGTCGATCGCTTCGGCACGCGCTGGATGTTCAACTGCTCGGAACCGGCGGCTGGCTAGCCTCTCCGCAGTGACGCGGATCGATCAGCTATTGCAGTCGGACGAGCCGACGTTCTCGTTCGAGTTCTTCCCGCCCAAGACCGAGCAGGGTGAGCAGAACCTGCACGCCGCGCTCGACGAGCTGCGGACGCTCGAGCCCGCTTACGTCTCCGTCACCTACGGCGCGGGTGGGTCGACCCAGGAGAAGACGCTCGAGATCGTCTCCGGCATCCAGCAGGAGCACGGATTGACGGCGATGGCGCACTTCACCTGCGTGGGCGCGACCGAGGCCGAGCTGCGCAGCGTGCTCGATCAGATGCGGGACGCGGGCATCGGCAACGTGCTCGCCCTTCGCGGCGATCCGCCGCAGGGCCAGGAGGACTGGGTCAAGACCGACGGAGGGCTCGAGTACTCCTCGCAGCTCGTGTCGCTGCTCAAGGCCGACTACGACTTCTCGGTCGGGGCCGCCTGCTTCCCCGAGGGGCACATCCACGCGACGTCCCGCGAGGACGACCTCCGGTACCTCAAGGAAAAGGTCGACGCCGGTGTCGACTTCCTGATCACGCAGATGTTCTTCGACAACGACCTCTACTTCGATTTCGTCGACCGTGCGCGGGCGATCGGGATCGACGCGCCGATCGTTCCCGGCGTGTGGCCGATCACGGGCTACGCACAGATCGCCCGCGTCACGGCGATGTGCGGCGCGTCGCTGCCCGAGCACCTGCTCGGCGAGCTCGAGGCGCGCAAGGACGACGAGGAGGCGGTGGCCGAGTTCGGCGTCGCCTACGCGACGATGCAGACCGCCGACCTGCTCGCCAGGGGTGCGCCCGGCGCGCACTTCTACACGCTCAACAAGTCGCCGGCGACCCGCGCGATCATGAGCGCGCTCAAGCTCTGGCGCCCGTGGGACGCCGAGCGCACGGGCCTCGGCGCGCCGCGCACGCCGCCTGCGGCTGTGTGAGCCGCCGGTGTGATCCGTGTCGGCACGGATCACACTCGTATGCGGTGCGCGATCCGTGTCAACACGGATCGCCGCGCGTCGAGAACGGCGCGCACTTCGGAGGCGATCGCCGCCGGTTCTGCGATCAGCCGGCGCCACGTGAACCGCAACGTCAGGTATCCGCGAGCTGCGAGGTAGGCGTCGCGGCGACGGTCCTCTTCGAAGCGCGTCCTCGTCATGTGCGCCTGAGCCCCGTCCAGCTCGATGATCACCTTCTCGTCCGCGTACAGCAGGTCGATCTGGCCGAGGCTGTCGAGTCCCGTATCGAGCCGAACATCGATCTGCGGGATGTCGAGCGCGTGCTGCTCGCAGAGGGCGACGTAGCGCAGGACGAACTCCTCGCGGGAGAGCAGCAGCTGGTCGGCGCCCAGCGCGTTGCGGAGCCGTCCGGCGCCCGGGCGCGTCGGCGTCCGCTCCAGCGCGTCGAGCACAGCTCGCACATCGAGCACCCGCAGATACTCGGCCTCCTTGATCGCTTTCGCCAGTTCGCGGTCTCGAAGCGCCCCCGCGCCGTCTACGAGGGATCGCGCAACGGACGCGACGTGGAGGCATCCGTCGGCAGTCACGTCGTCGGGGTGGACGCTCGTCATACGCGAGACGTTCACCGTCGCCGGCCCGCCTGCGACGCCTCGGCCGGGGACGACGACGTCGATCGAGGAGCGGTTGTCGGCGAGCAGCGCGTGCCAAGCGATCCCCGATCGCCGGCCGATGAACGACCCCGGGCGGCAGGTCAGCAATGCGGCCATACGCACTCCCGTCGCGTCGATACGGCGGTGGCCGAGCGCGTACACGCCGGGGTGGATCCGGTGCAGCCGGCCGTTGCGGAGCCACCCCGCGATCACGCGGTCCGTGAGCCCGCGCTCGATCAGCTGCCGTCGTCCCACGACGCCGTGCTGCCATTCGGCCAGAGCCGGCACGGATTGCACACCGAGTGCGAGGGCGATCCGTGTCGACACGGATCGCGCGGGCGGGGGCGTCGGCCGGTGGTTCGCCATTGCCGGCACGCTCGCAGGCCATCTGTGGCGCTGGACACGGCGTTCGCAACGAATCGCGCCGTACCCTCAGGCGCAATGCAGGAGCGCCACGACATCGCCACCCGCGCCGACATCGAGCTGCTAGTCGATCGCTTCTACGAGACGGCGATGGTCGATCCGCTGATCGGGTTCCTGTTCACCGACGTCGCCCACCTCGACCTCGAGAAGCACCGGCCGACGATCACGGCGTTCTGGGAGACGCTGCTGCTCGGTGCCGGGACCTACGGCGGCGGCGCGTTCGCCGTCCACGCCCGGCTTCACGAGAAGGTGCCGCTCCAGGCCGGGCACTTCACGCGCTGGGTCGTGCTCTGGGAGAACACGGTCAACGAGCTCTTCGCCGGCGAGGTCGCGGACGCGGCGATCAACCACGGCCGCCGGATCGCGACCGCGTTCTTCCGCCGGCTGCAGGACCCGACCTACGGCTTCGCCGCTGACGAGCTTCCCGTCCTGCCGATCACCCAGGTTCCCGGCGCCGCCCTGTGACCGGCCCAGGCCTCGCGTACACGACGCGCCACTCGACCCGCGCAAAGCGCATCACCGTGCGGGTCGACCCGCACGACGGCGGTGTCGAGGTCGTCCTGCCGGCTCGCGCATCCGAGCGCGACGCCGCGAACGCCGTCGTCGAGCTGGCGCCGTGGATCGACAGGCACCGCGCCAAGGCTCTCGCAGCCCAGGCGCACGTGAGCGCGCGCGGCGACACCGTGCCCTATCTCGGCGCCACCCTGGAGCTGCGATCCGAGCAGGGCCGCACCCGCGTCCACCGCCGCGGCGACGAGCTGCTCGTCCCCGGTGAGGCCGAGACGCGGGCCGCCGCACTCGAGCGCTGGTACCGCAGGCAGGCCAAGGCCGACCTGACGCCGCGCGTCGAGGCGACCGTCCGTGAGCTCGACCGCACCGCGCCGGGCCGGATCCGGATCCCGTATCGCCGGACGACGATCGGCGGCCAGCGCACCCGCTGGGGCTCGTGCAGCACGACCGGGAGCGTCGCGCTCAACTGGCGGCTGATGCTCGCGCCCGACGAGGTCGCCGAGTACGTCGTCGTCCACGAGGTCTGCCATCTCGCAGAGATGAACCACTCCGAGCGGTATTGGGCGCTGGTCGAGCGGCTGTACCCGGGGTACGGGGAACCGCGAGCATGGTTACGCGCGCACGGCGCGACGCTGGCACTCCCCGGCCCCGATACCCGAAATCCTTAGCGTGCGTTAGGGACGGGTACCTAGCCTGATCGGCACCATGTTCATCGATCCGCTCTTTCTGCTCTTCGCCGCCCCCGGCCTGCTGCTCGGCCTCTGGGCGCAGATGAAGGTCAAGTCGACCTTCGCCAAGTACTCCGAGGTTCGGCCCGCCAACGGCATGAGCGGCGCTGACGCGGCCGCCGCGGTCCTGCGCAGCTCCGGCCTGCCGGCGCTGACGATCGAGCCGATCGCGGGCCACCTGACCGACCACTACGACCCGAAGGCCAAGACGCTGCGCCTGAGCCAGGACGTCGGCGCGGCCAGCTCGCTGTCGGCGCTCGGCGTCGCCGCACACGAGGCCGGGCACGCGATCCAGGACGCCAACAACTACGGGCCGATGCGGTTCCGCCAGGCGATCGTCGGCCCCGTGATGTTCGCCCAGGGGTTCTG
Organism: Baekduia sp.; assembly: GCA_037045385.1. Classification (GTDB taxonomy): domain Bacteria; phylum Actinomycetota; class Thermoleophilia; order Solirubrobacterales; family Solirubrobacteraceae; genus Baekduia. The sequence continues at coordinate 571,260 of JBAOHN010000008.1, forward strand.
GATCTTCCCGGCGATGGGCGGCCTTCTGCTCGGCGCCTCGAACCAGCTCGGCAGCGCGCTGCTGCTGGCCGGTATCGCGCTGTTCGGGATCGTGGTGCTCTTCCAGCTCGTCACGCTGCCGGTCGAGTTCGACGCGTCGAGGCGTGCGCTTGCGTCACTCGAGCAGCAGGGGCTGCTGCTCTCCGATGAGGTGCCCGGGGCGCGAGCGGTTCTGAATGCGGCCGCGCTGACCTACGTCGCCGGCTTCGTCTCGGCGCTCGGCCAGCTCCTCTACTTCGTGATGATGTTCGCGGGGAACAGGGACTGAGCACCGCTCAGCGCGGGTCGACCGTGCGGTAGTGCTCGACGTACTCGTCGAGCGTTACCTTGCCCGCGAGCCGGCCAATCAGGTTGAGCGGGATCCGATCGAGCTTCGTGAAGTACAGGCAGCTCTTGCCGCGTTTGAGCTTGCCGAGGTCGAGCTTGGCGTACTCGTCCTCGAACCAGGCGAGCCAGTCCGCGCGGGCGTACATCGCCATCGAGTACACGACGATCTGCTTGGCGCGGCTCGCCACCTGCATGTAGGGCACCGGGTCCGACGGCGTGCAGTGGTAGCCGGCCGGATAGACCGCCATCGGGACGGCCCAGGCCGGGAGCCCGTGCTGCATGGACTCTTCGAACCCTGGGTCGATGCCCGATCGAATCGCCTCGATGACCTGTCCGACGACCACACGCCGGTCGCCGTCGAGGCCATCGAGGTATCCGCCGAAAGGGTCGCTCACCGTTGCGACCCTATCGGTCGCCTACTTCGTGATCGCGAGCGTCTGGTCGTCGCTCTGCAGTGAGGTCAGGACGCTGCCGTCCGGCCGGACGAAGTTGGCGCCGAGGCGGTAGCCCTCGTTCCAGGCGTGGCACGGCGTCGTGAAGCTGGTGTTCGGCAGCGTCCCGCCGAGCGTGTCGGCGCCGTTGTTAGGGCCCTTGCAATACGCGACCTTCGTCGGCGATACGCCGATCAGGTTCTGGCGCGCCCGCGGCAGCGTGTACAGCTCGCTCTTGAACCCCTGCAGGTAGACGCCGCGCTTGAACATGAAGAGGCCGGCGCGCACGCGGACGTCCTGGTTGGTGTTCGTCGTGTAGACGTTGACCTGAGCCAGCTCCAGACCGGATCCGCCGATGCCGACCCCGGTGCGCGGGTCCTTCCGCACGAGGCCTGTTGGACGACCTGCATCGTCCGCCCGAACCGTGGCCGCGGCCACGGCACCCAGGGACCAGGTCTGCTCACCCCTGTCCGGCGCCACGAGACGCCGTGGAGAGGGTCGTGATCGCCACGCCGGCGAGCAGCACGACGCCACCGACCAGCTCCGCGGCGTTCGGCACCTCGTTCTCGTAGAGCCAGGCCGCCACGATCCCGATCGGCGGCACGAGCAACACGAACGGCACGACCTTCGCCGTCTCGTACTTGCTCAGCAGCGTGTTGAAGATGCCGTAGCCGACGAGCGAGCTCAGCACCGCCGTGTAGAGGGTCGACAGCATCGCTCCGGCAGAGAAGTGGGCGAGGGCGTGGCCGATCTCGTCCGGACCCTCGATCCCCAGCGCCAACAGGAACATCGGGATCGGGACGAAGAACGCCGACCAGACGGTCAGTTCGAGGCCGGCGCTCGTCCCGACCTTGCGCGAGACGACGTTGCCGCAGGCCCACGAGGTGGCGGCGCCGAGCGTGAGCAGCAACGCGAGCCCGGGGGTGGCCGCGTCGCGGCCGACGCCGACGATCGCGAGCCCCGCCGCGCGTTGGTTGCCCTGGAGCAGCAGGGGCTGCTGTCACCCGCAGAGGTGCCCGCGGCACGTGAGGTGCTGAACGCGGCTGCGTGGACCTACGTCGCGGGCTGCGTCGCCGCGCTCGGCCAGCTGCTGTATTTCGTCATGGCGTTCATGCGCAGCCGGTAGAACCGAGACGCCGGGTACGGTCCCGGCCATGGATAGAGATCGACTTGCCGCCGTCGCCCAGCTCGTCACCGTGGGCACCGCCATCCTCTACGGCCTGCTCAGTGTCCTCGGGTGGATCGGTGCCGACGGCCCGATCAACGCGCTCGACGACGTGCTGCTCGTGGTGATCGCGGTCGGTGGCGTGACGATGGGTCTGCTGTATCTCGCCCGTCGGCGCTGATCGCTAGGTGGTGCCGACGCTGCGGCGTGGGCCGAGCGTGGTGATCGCCACGCCCGCCAACAGGACGAGTCCGCCGACAATCTCGGCGCCGTTCGGCACCTCGTTCTCGTACAGCCACGCGGAGACGATGCCGATCGGCGGGACGAGCAGCACGAACGGCACGACGTTCGCGGTCTCGTACTTGCTCAGCAGCGTGTTGAAGATGCCGTAGCCGACCAGCGAGCTGAGGATCGCGGTGTAGAGCGTGGACAGCACCGCGCCGAGTGAGAAGTGCGCGAGGGCGTGGCCGACCGCGTCCGGTCCGTCGAGCACAAGCGACAGCAGGAACAGCGGCAGCGGGACGAAGAACGCCGACCACACCGTGATCTCCAGGCCTGCCGTGGTCCCGACCTTGCGCGACACCACGTTCCCGCACGCCCATGAGGTGGCCGCACCGAGCGTCAGCAGCAGTGCCAGCGCGGGGGTGGCCGCGTCACGCCCAACGCCGACGATCACGAGGCCCGCCATGCCGACGGCGACGCCGACGATCTGCCGCGGTGTCGGCGGCTCCCGCAGCGCGACCGCGGCGATGATCACCGTGAGCATCACCTGGATCTGCAGCACGAGGGACGCCAAGCCAATCGGCATCCCAGCGTCGAGTCCCGCGTACAGCAGTCCGAACTGCCCGGCGCTCATCAGCAGGCCGACAGCAGCGAGGTACCGCCACGGGATGTCCGGCTTCGCGACCCAGAGGAACGCCGGGAGCAGGACGACGCAGAACCGGATCGCCACGAACAGCAGCGGCGGGACGTCCTCCAGGCCGACGTCGATCGCGACGAAGTTGACGCCCCAGATCACCATCACCAGCACCGCGAGGGCGCTGTCGCGGCGGGTCATCGGCGAGGGTTCGCGGTCAGCGCGAGCCGATCGGGACGTAGTCCCGCGTGCGCTCGCCGGTGTAGATCTGGCGCGGGCGGGCGATCTTCTGCTCGGAGTCTTGGACCAGCTCCAGCCACTGCGCGATCCAGCCCGAGGTGCGGCCGATCGCGAACATCACCGGGAACATCTCGACCGGCAGACCGAGCGCCTCGTAGATCAGACCGGAGTAGAAGTCGACGTTCGGGTAGAGCTTGCGCTGGACGAAGTACTCGTCCTCGAGCGCGATCTTCTCGAGCTCCTGGGCGATCGCGAGCAGCGGGTTGACGCCGGTCACCTCGAAGACGTCCTCGGTCGCCTTCTTGATGATCTTCGCGCGCGGGTCGTAGTTCTTGTAGACGCGATGGCCGAAGCCCATCAGCTTCTCGTCGCCGGCCTTCACGCCCTCGATGAAGGACGGGATGTTCTCCACCTTCTCGATCCGGCGCAGCATCCGCAGCACCGCCTCGTTCGCGCCGCCGTGGAGTGGCCCGTAGAGAGCGCCGACGCCGGCGGCGACCGCCGAGTACGGGTCGACCTGCGATGAGCCGACGTTGCGGACCGCCGATGTCGAGCAGTTCTGCTCGTGGTCGGCGTGGAGGATGAAGAGGATGTCGAGCGCACGCTCGATCCGCGGATCGGGCTGGTACTTCAGCTCGGTCATCTTGTACATCATCCCGAGGAAGTTGCCCGAGTAGGCGAGGTCATTGTCGGGGTAGACGTAAGGCATCCCGCGGGTGTGCCGGTAGGCGAACGCGGCCAGTGTCGGCATCTTCGCGATCAGCCGGATCGTCTGGATCATCCGGTTCTCCGGGTCGGAGATGTTGTTCGCGTCCGGGTAGAAGGTCGACAGCGCGCCGATCGAGCCGAGCAGCATTCCCATCGGGTGCGCGTCGTGGCGGAAGCCGGCGATGAACTCCTTGATGTTCTCGTGCACGAACGTGTGGATCGTGATCTGGTGCGTCCACTCCGCGAGCTCGGCTTCGCTCGGCAGCTCGCCGTGGACGAGCAGGTAGGCGACCTCGAGGTAGGTCGAGTGCTCGGCGAGCTGCTCGATCGGGTAACCGCGGTACTCGAGGATGCCCCGATCGCCGTCGATGAACGTGACGGCCGAGCGGCACGACGCGGTGTTCGTGTACGCCGGGTCGTATGTCATCAGCCCGAAGTCCTCGTCGGAGACCTTCATCTGGCGGAAGTCCATCGCCTTGACGGTCCCATCCGTGATCGGCACCTCGTACGTCTTGCCGGTCCGGTTGTCGGTGACGGTCAGTGTCTCCTCAGGCACGGCTTGCATACTAGCCGCGGCCGGCCCCGGCCGATCGAGGTCAGGAGCGCTGCATGCAGGTGCCCCACAGCTTCACGAGCGCCCACGGGATCGGACGCCGGGCCGACGCCGAGCAGCCGTCCTCGAACCCGTCGCCGATGTCGACCCAGCCGCGTCCCGGGAGCCTGCGGAACTTCTCCGGCTGGTCGGCGAGCGCCTTCGAGAAAGACGCGATCGCGTACTGCGTGTTACCGCAGCGCCCGTAGTAGAGGGAGCCGGCGGCGATCGGCCCGTCCTTGGCGCCGCCTCGGTGGTGGAGCTTGGTCAGCGCCGACTTGAGGCCGGCAGGGGCGGTGGCGTTGACGCACGAGCTCGAGGCCGCTGCTGTGCCCGGGACGAGCATCAGCGCGGCACTCACCACCGTTGCCGTGATCGGGATGCGCATGTCAGCTCCTCGCCACCTGAGCCGGTCCGCCTTCATACCGCGACTCGGTCGCCTCGACCTGGCCGTGGTAGTGCGAACCGAGCTCCGGGTGGCCGTACGGTCGCTCGGCCTCGGCGTCGAGCGTCATGAACGAGAGCTGGGCGATCGGCAGACCGGGCCGCAGGACAATCGGCACCGAGTTGAAGTTCGTGATCTCGAGCGTCAGCGAGCCCGCGAAGCCGGGGTCGACGAAGCCGGCGGTGGCATGCACGATCAGGCCGAGCCGGCCGAGGCTCGACTTGCCCTCGATCCGGGCGACGACATCACCCGGCAGGCGGACGAACTCCTCGGTCCGGCCGAGCACGAACTCGCCCGGGTGGATGACGAACGGCTCGTCGTCGGAGACCTCGACGTGCTCGGTCAGTCCGCTCGGCGGGTCGGCGAGGTCGATCACCTGGATCCGGTGGTTGTGGAACACGCGAAACGAGCTGCCGAGCTTGAGGTCGACGCTCGCCGGTTGGACCATCCCGGGGTCCCAGGGGTCGATCTCAATCCGGCCCTCGTCGACGAGCCTGCGGATGGTGCCGTCGGAGAGCACCGATGAAGGACGCTGCGGATCCATGCTTCCGATCCTCGCACAAGCAGTGCGGGGCGCGGCCCCGGCTTCTACTTCTTGGCCGCGGCCTTGAGGATCGTGCGGCAGCGCTTGGAGAGCTTCTTGCCCTTCTTCGCGGCCGCCTTCTTGGCTTTCTTGCAGGCGGCCAGGCGCTTGACGGCGGCCTTCTTCGCAGCGGCGGCCTTCACCCGGGCATCGACCGCGGCGCGTGCCTTGCGCACGTCCGCGGCGCTGCGGGCGACGACGTCGGGGGCTTTCGCTGCGACCGGCTCCTTCCAGGACTCCGGTGCGATCACGCGGCGGAGCGCGTTCCCCGCGTTCACCTGTCCGTAGGCGACCGGCAGGTTCGTGGAGGTCGCGCCGGCGAACAGCGCGTCACGGAGTCCGTCGGCGCCGAGGTCCGGTCGTGCGGCCGCGATCAGCGCCAGCGTCCCGGCGACCGCCGGAGCCGCCATCGACGTGCCGGTGCGCCACTCGTAGCCGCCACCGACGGCGGTCGAGAGGATGTCGGCGCCGGGCGCGGCGATGTCGGCGCCGGCGCCGTAGTTGGAGATGTCGGCGAGCTGCAGCTGCGAGTTCATCGCAGCGACGCCGATCACGAAGTCGTCGGCGAGCGAGACCGGAAAGGCGGGCGAGGCGCCGAGGTCGCGGCTCTGGTTGCCGGCCGCGGCGACGATCAGGACGCCGCGCGCGTGGGCGTAGGCGACCGCCGCCTCGAGCTCGGCGCCGGCGCTCGGGCCGGCGAGGCTGAGGTTGACGATCCGGGCGCCGTTGTCGACGGCGTAACGGATGCCCTTGGCGACGTTGTCGGTCGTGCCCGCTGCGTTCGCGTCGAGCACACGAACGGCCATCATCCGGACCCGCTGGGCGACGCCCGAGCCGCCGAGGCCGTTGTCGCCGCGCGCGCCGACGATCCCGGCGACGTGCGTGCCGTGGCCGTTCTGGTCGGCCGGGTTGCCGTCACGGTCGACGAAGTCGTAGCCGTTGATGTCGTCGACGAAGCCGTTGTGGTCATCGTCGACGCCGTTACCGGCCACCTCGCCGGCGTTCGTCCAGATGTTCGGCGCCAGGTCGCGGTGCGACACGTCGACGCCCGAGTCGACGATCGCGACGATCGTGTCGCTGCCGGTGACCTGCCGCCAAGCGGTCAGGATGCCCATGACCTGATCGCTGGCCAGCGCCCACTGGTCGACCAGGTTCGGCTCGACGCTCGTGTCGGCTGCGCGGGCGACCGCAGGGCCGCTGCGCGCTGGCTTGCCGGCCTCCAGCCCGTCGGTTGAGACGGTGGCTGCGGCGGCGCTCTGAGGGGCCAGCAGCCCGAAGGTCAGAAGGGCTGCGGTGACGAGAGTGCGGGGAGTCATCTTGGTTTCGGGAGCGCCGCCCCTTGCGACGCTCAAGAAACCGGTCGGCGGACCTCCGGGCTGCCTCCACTGACGGCCACGAGGACTGGACGCCCGGTGGACCGATCACGCCGCGAGCGGACGGATGTCCGAGAACCTGACAACCGGGCTAACGTTGCAAACAAAGGGGAAACGTCGATCACGCGGTCGCTCAACATCGGCCCGTCGCTGCCGAGTGGCTCGTAATCCCGCAGAACGGAGCATCGGGTTCACCGGCTCGGCTCGTAGGATCGCTCGCGTGACCACCACCCCGCATGACGTAGTCGGCATCGGCAACGCGCTCGTCGATGTCCTCAGCCACGAGGACGACGCCTTCCTCGAGCGATTCGGCATGGACAAGGGCGCGATGACGCTGATCGACACCGTCCGCGCCGAGGAGCTCTACGGCGCGATGTCGTCCGGCCAGGAGGTCTCCGGCGGCTCGGCCGCGAACACGCTCGCCGGTATCGCGAGCTTCGGCGGCTCGGCCGCCTTCATCGGCCGCGTCAACCGGGATGGCCTCGGCCGCGTCTTCGAGCACGACATGAGCGCGCTCGGCGTCCGCTTCGTCTCGCTGCCCAACGACGAGGGCGAGCCGACCGGTCGCTGCCTGATCGTCGTGACCCCGGACGCGCAGCGGACGATGAACACCTACCTGGGCGCGGCCGCCGACCTCGGCGTCGCCGAGCTCGCCCCGGACGTGATCGCCTCCGCCAAGGTCACCTACCTCGAGGGCTACCTCTTCGACCGCGATCCGGCCCGTGCCGCGTTCCACGAGGCGGCGCGCATCGCGCACGAGGCCGGCGGCGAGGTCGCGACGACGCTGTCGGACAGCTTCTGCGTCACCCGTCACCAGGACGAGTGGCTGCGCCTGATCGCCGAGGGCACCGACGTCCTGTTCGCGAACGAGGCCGAGATCACAACGCTCTACGGCACCGACTTCGAGACGGCGGCCGCCCAGGTCCGCGACAAGGTCAAGATCGCCTGCCTGACGCGCAGCGAGAAAGGCTCGGTCGTTCTCCACGGCGACGAGACGTTCGAGATCGCTGCCGTCCCGGTGCCCGAAGTCCTCGACACGACCGGCGCCGGTGATCTCTACGCCGCCGGTTTCCTCTACGGGTACACGCAGGGCGAGCAGCTCGCGCGCTGCGGCGAGCTCGGCGCGATCGCGGCAGGGGCCGTGATCGGCCACACCGGCGCACGGCCCGGTGTCTCGCTCGCGCAGCTCGTCAGCTAGGTCAGCTCGCCGTCGAGCCCGGCCACAGCCTGCTCGACCTTGTCCCGGAACTCGCGGGGGTTGATCGCCGGGTACCGGAAGAGTCGCTCCTCGGCCTCAGCGAACAGGACCAGCAACCGGGCCGTCTCGATCAGCCCCGAACGCGCCATCGAGCGGACGTCGTCGAGGTCTTGCGCGAATCCCCGTTCGATCTTGGCCAGCGCCTGCGAGTACGGGTCGAAATGCCGCACGGTCACCGAGCCTTCCGTGAAGGCGATCGGGCTGCGCTCCCGCCAGCCATCGAGTTCCGGGATGAAGTCCGGTGGCGACGCCGTCTCGACGTTGATGTCGAGCTGCAGCTTGAGGCGAGGCAGCGCGCGGAATGCCTCGTCGAGGTCCGGCTCGACTCGGATGTCGATATCGACCGTCGTCTCACGCCAGCCGAACAGGACGGCGGTGGAGCCCCCGGTCAGGTAGAGCGTCATCGGCGTCCGCGTGTGCTCGGCGAGCCCCCGCGCAAAGGCGCGCAGACGCGCCTCGTCAACGGGTGGTCGCATGCTCGGCGGCTCCGGCGAAGCTGGCGATGCGCCGGAGTGCTGCCCGGTAGCGGCTGTGTGCCGCCGGGGTTCCATCGGACATCAGGGCGTAGAGCCGGTGACCGGCGCCCGCGTCGGCGCCCCCCGGCACGGCGATGCCGAGACGCTCCAGTCTCGGCGCGGCCATCTGAACGAGCAGCGACTCCTCGGTCTCGACGCCGGCCTCGAGATCTCGCAGGCCGGCCGCGATCAGATCGGCGCCGGGTAGGTCGCTCGGGATCTCCCGCATCGGACGAGCGTACCGTCGCGGTTTCACGTCAGCTCGCCGTCGAGCAGGTCCATCAGCAGGGAGTCCTCCCAGTCGCCGTCCGGCGTCCGCGCGGAGCGCCGCGCAATGCCGATGTCGCGGAACCCGACCGCCCGGTAGGCGGCGACCGCGCGCGCGTTCGCGACCGCCGGGTCGATCGTGACGCGGTGGTGGTCGCGCTCCTCGAAGAGCCATCGGATGGCGAGCCGGAGCGCCTCCGGGCCGAGCCCGCGGTCCTGGAACGCGGGGCCGAGCATGATGTCGAGCCCGGCCTCCCGGTAGTCGGGGTGCGGCTCCTCGGCGACGAGCATCCAGCCGGCGACATCGCCCATGACCTCGATCGTGAACGCCTGGTCGTCGATCTCGGAGCGCGTCGACGCGGCGTCGCTGCTGCGCAGATCGTCGGCGTCGTCCTGCCCGAACCAGCGCGCCAGCGATGGGTCGCCGAGGAAGCTGCCGAGGACGACCAGGTCGGTTTCGAGCTGGGGCCTGAGCGTCAGGCGGGCACCGGCGAGCGTGGGCAGCACGCCGCCGAGCCTATTCTCGCCCGGTGCGCGCGATCCAGCAGACCGAGTTCGGTGGTCCCGAGGTGCTCGAACTCGTCGAGCTGCCCGACCCGGTCCCGGGCGAGGGCGAGCTGCTGATCGACGTCACGTACGCCGGGGTCAACTTCGCCGACACGCATCAGCGCGAGGACGGCTACGTCGCCGCCCAGTCCCTGCCGCGCATCCCCGGCGCCGAGGTCGCGGGGGTGCGCGCCGACACCGGCGAGCGCGTCGTCGCGCTCGTCAGCGGCGGCTACGCCGAGCGTGTCGTCGCGCCGGCCGATCGCGTCTTCCCGATCCCGGACGGCTGCGACGACGGCACCGCGCTTGCGCTGTTGCTCCAGGGACTGACCGCCTGGCACCTCTACACGACGTGCGCGCGCGTGGAACCGGGGGAGACCGTGTTCGTCGTCTCCGGCGCCGGCGGCGTCGGCAGCCTCGCGGTGCAGCTCGGCGCGCACTTCGGCGCCCGCGTGATCGCGACCGCGTCGACCGACGAGAAGCGCGCGCTCTGCCTCGAACTCGGCGCCGCCGACGCGATCGGCACCGGCGACGCGCCGTCCGGCCCGGTCGACGCCGTCTTCGAAATGGCCGGCGGCGCGGTCTTCGATACCGCCCTCGACGCACTCGCCGACTGTGGCCGCCTCGTCGTCTACGGCATCTCCTCGCGTGAGCAGAACGAGGTCCGGACCGGACGCCTGCTCAAGCGCTCGCAGTCGGTGATCGGCTTCTGGCTCTACCACTACCTGGGTCAGCGCCGCCACCTCGAAGTGCCGCTCGCGCAGCTGTTCGCGCTCGCCGCGGCCGGCGACATCGAAGCCCGGATCGGCGCCACCTATCCGCTCGCCGACGCCGCCCAGGCGCAGATCGATCTCGCGGCACGTACGACGAGCGGCAAGCTGCTGATCGAGATGCCCCACTAGCCTGGGCGCCGCATGTCCACCGCCTTCGCCGATCTCGGCCTCAGCTCCACCACACTCGAGGCCCTCCAGGACGTCGGCTACGAACAGCCGTCGCCGATCCAGGAGCAGGCGATCCCGATCCTGCTGGGCGGCAGCGACATGATCGGCCAGGCGCAGACCGGCTCCGGCAAGACCGCCGCGTTCGGCCTGCCGCTGGTCGAGCACGTCGACCCGTCCGAGAAGGCCGTGCAGGCGCTCGTGCTGACGCCGACGCGTGAGCTCTGCATCCAGGTCACGCAGGCGCTCCGCACCTACGGCGCGCGCAAGGGCGTCGATGTCGTCGCGGTCTTCGGCGGCGCGCCGATCCGCGGCCAGCAGGCACAGCTGCACGACGGCGGCCACGTCGTCGTCGGCACCGTCGGCCGCGTCAAGGACCTGATCGGCCGCGGTTCGCTCCAGCTCGCCGGCTGCCGCTACGTCGTCCTCGACGAGGCCGACGAGATGCTCGACCTCGGCTTTCTCGAGGACGTCGAGGCGATCTTGAAGCTCTGCCCGAACTCCCGCCAGACCGCGCTCTTCAGCGCGACGATGGCGCCGGAGATCCGCGCGCTCGCCGACGACTACCTCTACTACCCCGAACTCGTGAAGGTGAAGGCGGCGACGCTGACCGTCGACACCGTCGAGCAGTTCCAGCTCGAGGTCGGCCAGAAGGACAAGGCCGACAAGCTCGTCGAGGTGCTGCGCGAGGAGCGCCCCGACCAGGCGATCGTCTTCACCCGCACGAAGATCCGCGCCGACCAGCTCTACCGCAAGCTCTCGAACGGCGGGATGAACGTCAAGGCGCTCCACGGCGACCTCAGCCAGGGCCAGCGCGACGGCGTGATGCTGTCGTTCAAGGGCGGCCGCGTGCCGATCCTCGTCGCGACCGACGTCGCCGCGCGCGGGCTCGACATCTCGACCGTCACCCACGTCGTCAACTTCGACGTCCCGACGTCCCCGGACGTCTACGTCCACCGGATCGGCCGCACCGGCCGCGTCGGCCGCTCCGGCCGTGCCGTGACCTTCGTCGAGCCCAAGCAGAAGAAGGAGCTCGCGGCGATCGAGGATCACATCGGCACGACGATGGCGGTCTGGGAGCCGGGCGGGCACACGAAGCCGGCGAAGGTCGAGGAGCGGCCCAAGCGGCACGCCAAGCCGCAGATCTCGCGTCAGAGCGACGAGCCCTCGCGGCGCGTGGTGGCCGCGGTCGGTTCCGCAGACGGCGTCAGCATCGCCGACGTCATCCACGCCGTCACCGCCGCGACCGGCCTTCAGGGCGAGGCGGTGCGCGACGTCAAGATGCTCGACCGGATGACGCTCTTCTCGCTGCCGGCCGACGGCATCGAGGACGCGCTTGGCGCGCTCAGCGGGGCCACCGTCTCCGGCAGGCCGCTCGCCGCCGAGCCGCTTGCGGTCTGACCCGCACCCCGGTCCCGGTACCCTCGACCGGCGATGTCGGCCCAGGACGACACCACCACGACCGCCGTCACCCGCGCCTGCGCGAACTGCCACGCCCCGCTCGAGCAGGAGCAGGACTGGTGCCTGGCCTGCGGCACGAGGGCTTCTGACCGCGCCCGGCGGACGCCGGGACGACGCGCCGGAGCGACGATCGCGGCGCTGACGCTGCTCCTGTCGGGCGGCGCGGTCGCCGCCGCGTACGCAGCGCTCTCAAAGCCGCCGTCCGACCCGATCCAGCTCGCCCAGACCGTTCCGTACCCGGGTAACCCGGACACGGTCCCGGCACCGACCACGACCACGCCGACGACGCCGACGCTGCCTTCGATCCCGTCGACGAAGACACCGAAGCTGCCGAGCATCCCGAAGACGCCGACGCCCGACCCGCTGCCGTCGGTCCCATCGGTCCCCTCGATCCCGTCGACGCCGTCGACAACGACCACCCGGTCGACCACGACGACGACCACGACCACCACCACGACCACTCCGACCGCGACAGCGCTCGAGCTCGAGGCGGCCGACGTCGGCCCCTATGACCCCGAGTCGAGGATCGTCAGCCCGCCCTCCAACCGGGGCAAGCTCTTCGACGACGATCCCGACACCGCCTGGACAGCGTCCGCGCTCGAGGGCGAGGGTGAGCTCCGCTTCGGGATCACGGTCGACCTCCAGCAGGCCGAGCGGCTCAAGCAGATCACGCTCGCGGGGGCCTCGGGGGCGTTCGAGGTCTACGCGACCTCGGCCGACGACCTCCCGCCCGACGTCACCGACAGCGCGTGGACCAAGCTCGGCTCGGCCGACAAGCTCGACGGCGAGAAGACGATCACGTTCGACACGTCCTCGAAGAAGAAGCACGACCTCGTGCTGATCTGGTTCACGACCGCCGGCGCGGCCGGCCCGTCGGTCTCGCTCGGCTCGCTATCGATCACCGCGCTTCGCTAGGGCGTCCTCGGGACCGCTCGGGGACGGGTAGGGTGGCCTCATGTCCCAGGCCACGATGACCACCTCCCTCGGCGAGATCTCGATCGAGCTGTTCGACGAGGACGCCCCGAAGACCGTCGAGAACTTCAAGAAGCTCGCTCAGGACGGCTTCTACGACGGGCTCGCCTTCCATCGCGTGATCAAGGACTTCATGATCCAGGGTGGCTGCCCGCAGGGCACCGGCACCGGTGGCCCCGGCTACACGTTCGAGGACGAGATAAGCGCGCACAAGATCGTTCGCGGCACGCTCGCGATGGCGAACGCGGGCCCGAACACCAACGGATCGCAGTTCTTCCTCGTCACGACCGATGCCTGCCCGTGGCTCGACGGCAAGCACACCGTCTTCGGTCATGTCACCGAAGGGCTCGATGTGCTCGACAAGATCGAGGACGCCGAGACCGACAGCCGTGACAAGCCGGTCGAGGACATCAAGATCGAGTCGTTGACGGTCAGCTAGCCGATTGCGGATGGATGGTGTCAGGCAGTACGCTTGACACCATGTCGACCGAAGCCGCCCCCGCCCCAAGCCCACCGAAGCCGGAGGCTTCGGTGAATGGTTCCGCCGCAGGCGGAACCACAGCCACCTTCAAGGTCGAGAACCCGGCGACCGGCGAGGTCATCCGGACGCTGCCTGACCTCGGCTCCAGTGACATCGAGGCGATGGCCGCCCACGGCCGCGCCGTCCAGCCCGCATGGGAGGCGCTCGGCTTCGAGGGCCGGGGACGCGTCCTCAAGCGGATGCAGAAGTGGCTGATGGACAACAAGGACGACGTCATCGCCGTGATCCGCTCGGAGACCGGCAAGACGTACGAGGACGCGCTGATCGCCGAGGTCTCCTACGGCGGTGCCGCGTTCGGCTTCTGGGCCGACCACGCCCCGGTCTACCTCGCCGAGGAGCGCGTCAAGTCACAGGCCGCGCTCGTCAAGGGCAAGAAGCTCAAGGTCCGCTGGAAACCGCTCGGCCTCGTCGGCGTGATCGGGCCGTGGAACTACCCGCTGACGAACTCCTTCGGTGACTGCATCCCGGCGCTGGCCGCCGGCAACAGCGTGATCCTCAAGCCGAGCGAGATCACGCCGCTGACCTCGCTCAAGCTGCTCGAGGGGATGCGCGAGTGCGGTATCCCGGAGGGCGTCTTCCAGGTCGCGACCGGCACCGGCCAGACCGGCGCCGCGCTGATCGAGCACGTCGACATGATCATGTTCACCGGCTCGACACGGACCGGCAAGCTCGTGATGAAGGAGGCCGCCGAGCAGCTGATCCCGGTCTCGCTCGAACTCGGCGGAAAGGACGCGGCGATCGTCTGCGCCGATGCCGACCTCGACCGCGCGGCCAACACGCTCGTCTACTACTCGATGTTCAACTGCGGCCAGACCTGCATCTCGGTCGAGCGCGTCTATGTCGAGGAGGCGGTCTACGACCGCTTCGTCGAGTTCGTCTCCGAGCAGGTCCGCTCGCTGCGCAACGGCTACGGGGCGGCCGGGTCGGCCGACGTCGGCTCGATGACGTTCCCGCCGCAGGTCGACATCGTCGAGTCCCACGTCGAGGACGCGAAGGCCAAGGGCGCGAAGATCCTCGCCGGCGGCAAGCGCGTCAACGAGGGCAAGGGCTACTGGTTCGAGCCGACCGTGCTCGTCGACGTCAACCACGAGATGACGTGCATGCGCGACGAGACCTTCGGCCCGACGCTGCCGATCATGAAGGTCCGTGACGCCGAGGAGGCGATCCGCCTCGCGAACGATTCGCCGTACGGTCTCGGCGCGTCGATCTTCAGCAAAGACATCGAGAAGGCCGACGAGATCGGCCGCCGGCTCGACGTCGGTGCCGTCTGCGTCAACGATGCGCTGATCAACTACGCAGCGCTCGAGCTGCCGATGGGCGGCGTCAAGGAGTCCGGCCTCGGCCACCGCCACGGCCGCGGCGGCATCCGCAAGTTCTGCCAGCAGCAGTCGGTCCTGATCACGCGCTTCGCGATGAGCAAGGAACCGCACTTCTACCCCTACACCGCGAGCCGCACGAAGCTGCTCGGGCGCGTCTTCGGGTTCCTGTACGGCAGGGGCAAGTCGTAGGCCCCGTCCCTACGCCGCGTCGTCCGGCGGCTCGCCGTCGTCGACGCCGAGCTCGGCGACGAGTTCGAGCAGCTCGATCGGGGAGAACGGCTTCGTCAGGAAGCGGTTGGCGCCGGCGGCCATGGCGCGGGATTCGACGCCCTCGTCTTCGGACCCGGTCAGCATCACGATCACCGGCTCGGGGCCGTGCCGTTCCCGCAGGACGCGGCAGGTCTCGATCCCGTCCAGCTCCGGCATGTCGACATCTAGCAAGGCCATCCCGAGCCGGAGCTGCTCGGCGAGCTCGACGGCGGCGGCGCCGTCCTCAGCCTCGTGCAGGCGGAACGCGCCGACGTTCCGCAGCGTCGTCGTCACGAGCTTGCGGATGAACGGGTCGTCGTCGACGATCAGGAGGTCGGAGACCATCAGCTTCCCCGTGCCTGGATCTCCGCGAGCTGCTCGTCCTCGATCGTCATGAACACCTCGACCACGTCCGGGTCGAACTGCGTGCCCGACGCGTCGGCGATGATCTGCTTGGCGTCCGCGATCGACGAAGGGCTGCGGTAGGGGCGCAGCGTGGTCAGGGCATCGAGCGTGTCGGCAACCGAGAAGACACGAGCCGTCAGCGGGATCCGGTCGCCGCCGAGGTGGTCGGGGTAGCCGGTCCCGTCCCAGCGCTCGTGGTGGTGGCGGACGATCAGCTTCGCCTGGTCGAGGAACGAGACCTCGCGCAGGATCTCCCAGCCGACGACCGGATGGCGCTCCATCAGCGTGCGCTCATCCGAGGTCAGCGGCTCGGGCTTCCAGAGGATCGAGTCGGGCATCGCGACCTTGCCGATGTCGTGCAGCAGGAAGCCGAACTCGACCTCGCTGTCGCCGGCGAACGGCGCGCCCGCGGCATGGGCGATCGCCATCCCGTAGGCGGCAACCCGCTCGGCGTGCCTGCCGGTGTAGGCGTCGCGAGCCTCAACTGCGTTGCAGAGCGCGCGCACCGTCGCGACGTACGAGCGCTCGAGCTCGTCGCGGCTGTCGCGCTCGCGGCGGAACGACTCGCGCAGGTCGTCGGCGTATCGCTCGAGCTGCTGCTCGCGCGCCTCGGCCGTCCGGCCCGACTCGTTCAGCAGCGCACGAAGATCGTCGGTTGTCTGCGTCTCCCCTGACACGTCGTCAACGATAAACCGGGGTCAGGTCAGCTTCACGCGCCGCGGCTGCGACGATGGTCGCGATGGCAGTCGTACTCGCTCTCTCCGCGGCGCTCGCATGGGGCTGCTCGGACTTCATCGGCGGAGTGGCGTCGAGACGGATCTCGACGCTCACGGTGCTGCTGCTCGTCGAGTTCGGCGGGCTGATCGTCGGCGCGGCCGTCTGCCTGCTGCTGGCGCCGCCGCTGCCGCCGACCGGCGACGTCCTTCAGCTCCTCGCAGCGGGGTTGCTCGGCGTCGCGGGCCTCGGCCTCTTCTACCACGCGATGGCGATCGGGACGATGAGCGTGGTCGCGCCCGTGGCGGGGAGCGGCGTCGTGCTGCCGGTCGCCGCCGGGGTGGTCGCCGGTGACCGCCCGTCGGCGCTGCAGTGGGCCGGTCTCGTCGCGGTCGTCGCCGGGGTGATGCTCGCCTCCCGCGAGCAGTCCGAGGTCGCGGCGGACGCGGAGGCTCAGCGGCGAGCCGTGCTGCTCGCGCTCGTCGCGGCCGTCTGCTTCGGCTCGTTCTTCATCCTGCTCGAAGGCCCGGCCAAGGAGTCTGCGCTCTGGTCGGCTCTGCTCATCCGCGTCGCGCCGATGCCGGTGCTGATCGGGGTCTGGGCCCGAGCCGGAAGGCCGTTGCCGGCGCCGCGGCTCACCGCCGGCCTGCTCGCAGCCGGCACGATCGACCTGCTCGCGACGGCGCTGATCGCGCTGGCGACGGCCGAGGGCGAGCTCAGCATCGTCTCCGTGCTCGCGTCGATGTACCCGGTCGTGACGGTGCTGCTCGCCGCGGCATTCCTTCACGAGCGGCTGCTGCGATCTCAGTACGCGGGTGTCGCGCTCGCGCTCGCCGGCGTGATCGCCGTTGCCGGTGGTTAGGCGCCGGACCCGCGTCTAGGCTCGCCCCATGACTCGCAAGCTCACCGCCGAGTTCATCGGCACGTTCCTGCTCGTGTTCCTTGCCGTCGGCACCGCCGTGTTCGGCATCAGCGGCGGTCTCGGCGCCGAAGCCGACGGGCCGTCGTCGGGAACCGTCGGCGTCGCGCTCGCGTTCGGCCTCGTCCTGCTGGTGCTGGCGTACGCGTTCGGTCCGATCTCCGGCGCGCACGTCAACCCCGCCGTGACGCTCGGGATGGTCCTCGCCAAGCGTCAGGAGCCGAGGGAGGCCGGGGGCTACGTGCTCGCTCAGCTCGCCGGAGGCATCGCCGGCGGCGCGATGCTCAAGCTGTTCGTGTCGTCCTTCGACGTCGCCGACAAGACCGGTGGTCTCGGGACCAACGGCTACGACAACGGGGCGATCAACATGGGCGGTGCGTTCGTGCTCGAAGCGCTGCTGACCGCTGCCTTTGTGATGGTGATCCTGCTCGTGACCGAGAAGGTCGCCGCGGTCGGCTTCGCAGGGCTCGCGATCGGCCTGGCGCTGACGGTCGTGCACCTCGTCGGCGTGCCGCTGACGGGCACCTCGGTCAACCCCGCCCGCTCGCTCGGCCCGGCGCTGTTCGAGGGCGGCAAGGCCCTGGACCAGGTCTGGCTGTTCCTGGTCGCCCCGCTGGTCGGGTCCGTCCTGGCGGTCGGCGCGTGGCGCCTCACGCGCGAGCCGGACGCGGCCGCCTGACAGCTCAGGCGCCGGTGATCTCGAGCGCCTTCTCGGCGAGCTCGATGACGCCGTCGCCGAACGAGGCGAGGAAGGCGTCGTCGGTTTGGCCGGCCGAGGCGCGCTTGAAGTTGCCCTCCATGAAGACGACCGACTTCCACAGCGCCAGCGCCTGATACCAGCGGATGTCGGTCATCGACCTTCCGCTCTTCTCCTCGTAGCGGGCGACGAGCTCGCTACGTAGCGGCCAGCCCTCGTCCCGCGTCAGGGACGCCAGCTCGAACATGCCGAGCGAGGGGTCGGTGCGATCGACGTAGAGGGTGCAGAGATAGCCGAGGTCGGCGAGCGGGTCGCCGATCGTCGACATCTCCCAGTCGAGGATCGCGGTTATCCGCGCCGGAGCCTGTTCGGAGAGGAGCACGTTGCCGAGCCGGTAGTCGCCGTGGACGACGGTCGCGGCCGGTGATTGCGGCATGTGCTCGCTGAGCCATCCGCCAACGCGCTCGACGGCGTCGATCTCGCGCGTCTTGTTGTGCTCCCAGAGCCCGAGGAACCTGCGCACCTGGCGCTCGAGGTAGCCCTCCGGCTTGCCGAAGCCGTCGAGCCCGGCCGCGCGCCAGTCGACCGCGTGCATCTCGACGAGCGCGTCGATCAGCTCCTCGCCGGCAGCGCGGCGCTGCTCGGGGTTGTTGAGCGCCGGAGGCAGCTGTGTCGTGACGGCGACCCCTGCGACCAGTTCCATCGCGTAGAACGGGGCTCCGATCACCGACTCGTCGTCGCAGACCGCGAGCACCTCCGGGACGCGGGCGCGGCCGTGGAGCGCGGTCAGCACGCGGGCCTCGCGCAGCATGTCGTTCGCGCTCGGTGGGATCGGGGGGCGTGGCGGGCGCCGAAGTACGAAGCGGCGGCCGCCGCGTTCGATCAGGAAGGTCTCGTTGGAGTGCCCGTCGCCGATCAGGCTGATCCGTGGATCCTCGTCGCCGCTGCCGAGACGATCGCTGTCTCGCTGCGCGTCGAGGAAGGCGAGCAGCGGGTCGAGGACGAGCAGCGGCGCGCGCTCGGCTGCCGCCGCCTCCTCGGCGGTGCGGACGACGTCGTCGCTAGCGAGCTCCCGTGCCATGGCGCTCGAATCTATAGACCGCAACCAAAACGCGATGAGACCGTTCTCATCCATTGATGGAGACGCTCGACCCACCGGTAGCTTGTCCGCCTTCGTGATGCGCACCCGCCGCCCGATCCTGACCCTGCTGCTGCTCGCCGGCCTCCTTGCCGTGCCGGCGACGCCCGCCGCGGCGACGAAGAGCCAGGAGATGATCTTTGAGGCCCCGCGTGATCTGCTCGATCCGCTGCTGCTCGTGAAGACGTTCGACGAGATGGACAGCCTCGGCGCGCGCTCGCTGCGTGTCGTCCTCGGCTGGAAGGCCGTCGCTCCGTCGCCGGACAGCCGGATCCGCCCCTCCAAGGATCTCTCCGCCCCCGCCTCCTACGACTGGTCTGCCTACGACCCGATCCTCGACGAGGCGAAGTCGCGCGGAGTGAAGGTCCAGCTGACGATCTCCAGCCCGGTGCCGCGCTGGGCGACGAAGGGCGCCCGCGACAACCTGACGCGCCCGAGCCCCGATCGCTTCCGCGAGTTCGTCGTCGCAGTCAGCAAGCACTACTCGTCGAAGGTCGCTCGCTACTCGATCATGAACGAGCCGAACCTGCCGCAGTTCCTGCTGCCGCAGTACGACAATGGCAAGGCCGTCTCGCCGTCGATCTACAGGGGCCTCTATGACGCGGCGCTTCGCGGCCTCCGTTCAGCCGGCGACACGAAGCCGGTGCTGATGGGTGAGACCGCGCCCAACGGGCAGAGCCCGCGCTCGGTCCCGCCGGTCCAGTTCCTCCAGGGTGCGCTCTGCCTGAACAGCAAGTACAAGCGGACACGTGCCTGCGTGCAGCCTCGCGTCGACGGCTGGGCCCACCACCCGTATACGAAGGCCGCGGGGCCGCTGAAGCTGCCTCCGAACTCGCGGCTCGCCGACATCGGTGTGCTCTCGCGGATGACGATCGCGCTCGATCGCGCCGCGAAGGCGAAGGCGATCAAGAAGGGCGTCAAGCTCTACCTGACCGAGTTTGGGGTCCAATCGGTGCCCGACCGGGTCTACGGCGTCTCCTATGAGAAGCAGAACGCCTTCCGAGCGATCGCCGAGAAGATCGCCTACGACAACTCGCGCGTCGCCGCGATCTCGCAGTACCTGCTTTCGGACGACATCTCGAAGGGCACCGGCATCAACTGCTGCGGTGGCTTCGAATCGGGCCTGCGGACCTTCGACGGCAAGGACAAGCCGTCGTTCGACGGCTTCCGCCTGCCGCTGGTCGCCGAGCGCCGTGGCAGCACGATCAGGCTCTGGGGCCTCGTCCGTCCCGCCACCGCCACGACGAACGTGGCGATCGAGCGTCGCTCCGGCAGCGGCGCGTGGTCGCAGGTCGCCTCACCCGCGACGAACAACCGCGGCGTCTTCACCGCGACGTCGCGGAACGTGTCGAACGGTCGCTGGCGCGTTGTCTGGACTGCGCCGGACGGCACCGTCTTCACGTCGCCGGGTGTGCCCGCCTACACCTGGCCTTCGAGACTCCGCTGAGGCCGGATAGGGTCGCCAGATGGCGATCGATCTCTGGCTGCTCCGGCACGGCGAGGCCGAGCCCCACGGCTCGCGACCGGACGCCGAGCGCGAGCTGACCAAGCGGGGCCGCGCGCAGTCGCGGCAGGCCGGAGCGGCGCTCGCGGCGCTCGGGGTCTCGTTCGACGTGATCTATGCAAGCCCGAAGGTCCGCGCCCGGGACACGGCGATGCTCGCGGCAGAGCCGCTCGGCATCGAGCCGGTGCTCGACGCCGGGCTCGCCGCAGGGCCCGACGCCGGTGATGCGCTGGCGCTCGCGCACGCCGGCCGTGTCCTGCTCGTCGGCCACGACCCGTACCTCTCGCAGCTCGTCCACGACCTCACCGGCGCGCGCGTGCGGCTGCCGAAGGGCTCACTCTGCGGGATCCGGATCGCCCCGCCCGGCGAGCTCGCGGTGCTCCTGCGCCCGCGTGACCTGGCGGCGATGGCCGAAGGCGGATAGCGGTTGCCTGAGCTGCCCGAGGTCGAGATCACGGCCCGTCTCATCTCCGAGGCGGCCCGCGGAAGGACGATCACGAAGGTGCGCGTGCCGGGGCTCAACGCGGTCAAGACCTTCGACCCACCGATGGACTCGCTCGCCACAGAGCAGATCGCGGGCGTGAGACGGCGCGGTAAGCATCTGATCGTCGACACGGCGGGCGGCCTGTCGCTGCTGATCCACCTGATGAGCGCCGGACGGCTGCAGCTCTACGACAAGCCGGCGTCGATGCGCGACCGCACGGCGCGCGTGCTGCTCGAGCTCGATGATGGGCGCGAGCTGCGGCTGCGTGAGTTCGGTACGCGCCAGCGGGCCTGGGCGAAGCTGGTCAGGACCGGCGAGCTCGAGAGCGACGAGGCGATCTCGCGGCTCGGTCCCGAGGCGTGGCCGGAGTCGCCGGCCGACCTCCGCGAGCGGCTCGCGGCCGAAGGCGCGCGCCCGCTGTACAGCGTGCTCCGCGATCAGCACGTGATCACCGGCATCGGCCGCTCCTGGGTCGACGAGATCCTCTGGACGGCGAAGCTGTCGCCCTTCTCGCGCGGGGCCGATCTCAGCGAGGCCGATGCCGATGGACTGCGCGCCGCGATCGCCGGGCGCCTCGGCGGCGCGATCGCGCACTACGAGCACGTGCTCGCGCTGCCGCTGCCCGACAAGCTGCCGCTGCCGCTCGAGATCCATCGCAAGAACGGCGAGCCCTGCCCGCGCTGCGGCACGACGATCGAGGCGGTCCACTTCGAGGACTACGTGCTCTGCTACTGCCCGCAGTGCCAGACCGGTGGCAAGGTCTTCAAGGACCGCCGGCTGTCGCGGCTGCTGAGGTAGGGCGGCGGCTGACCGTCTTCGATAGTCGAACGTATGTTCGTCCGCTGGTCGGGGTAGGTTCGGCCGGTGGCGAAGAAGTTCCGAGAAGTCAGGCGAGCGCTTCGCAAGGCCGGGTGGACGCTGGCGCGTACCCGCGGCGATCACGAGCAGTGGCTGAGCCCCGACGGCCGGAGCGTCGTCACGGTCGCCGGGAAGGACAACAAGGATGTGCCTGTCGGTACCCTGAAGTCCATCCGACAGAGCACTGGGTTGGAGGATCTGCGATGACCGAGTATCTCGTGATCTACGAGCAAGGCGAGACCTCATGGGGCGCGTACTCGCCGGACTTGCCCGGAGTCGCCGTCGTCGCGGACACCCGCGACGAGGTCGAGCGACTGATGCGAGCGGCGATCCCATTGCACCTCGACGCGCTGCGCGCCGACGGGCTGGCCGTCCCACTGCCGCGCAACTCCGCCGGCGTCGTCGCCGCATAGGCGACGAATCGCAACTCGGCGCGTTCTGCCGCCATCTGCAGCAGAACGCGCCGAGTTACGGTGAGGGCATGCTCCAGCCCGGCGACGCCGCCCCCGACTTCACCCTCCCCGACCACGCCGGCGACCCGGTCGCGCTGAGCGCGTTGCGCGGTCAGCCAGTCGTCGTCTACTTCTATCCCAAGGCCTCGACCCCCGGCTGCACGACGCAGGCCTGCGGTGTCCGCGATCACGAGGCCGAGTACGCCAAGCTCGGCGCCCGGGTCCTCGGCGTATCGCCGGACCCGGTCAAGGCGATCGCGAAGTTCCACGACAAGCAGTCGCTCAATTTCACGCTGGTCGCCGACGAGGATCACGCCGTCTGCGAGGCGTACGGCGTCTGGGCCGAGAAGTCGATGTACGGCAAGAAGTTCTGGGGCGCGCAGCGGGCGACGTTCATCGTCGACGCGGCCGGCGTGATCGCGCACGTGCTGGCGAAGGTCAAACCGGCTGAGCACGACGAGCAGGTGCTGGCGGTGCTCGCCGCGCTGTAGCGGCTCCGGTTAGGCTCGCGCCATGACCGCGTTCTGGCATCCGTTCGCCGACATGGGGGCGGTCGAGCAGCACGCGATGGAGATCGCGAGCGGCGACGGAGTGTGGGTGACCGGTAGCGACGGGCGCCGCTACCTCGACGCGACCGCGTCGCTGTGGTGCTGCAACCTCGGCCACAACCGCGCCGAGATCAACGCGGCGATTGCCGCGCAACTCGAGCAGATCGACTCATACTCGTGCTTCGGCGATTTCACGAACGCCCAGGCCGAGCGGCTCTGTGAACGGCTCGCAGCGGTCGCGCCGCACGCGGGCTCGAAGGTCTTCCTCGGCTCCGGCGGCGGCGACATGATCGACAGCGCGGCGAAGATCGCCCGCGCCTGGTTCGCGCAGCGGGGCGAGCCCGGCCGCCAGCACCTGATCGGCCGCACGAACGGCTACCACGGCACACACGGCTTCGGCACCAGCGTCGGCGGGATCGAGGCCAACCAGACCGGTTTCGGCACGATCGTCGGCGCCGCCTCGCAGATCCCGTTCGACAGTGCCGACGCGCTCGCGGCGGAGATCGAGCGCGTCGGGCCCGAGCGGGTCGCCGCGTTCTTCTGCGAGCCGGTCATCGGCGCCGGCGGTGTCCACCTGCCGCCGGACGGGTACCTCGAGCGCACAGCCGAGATCTGCCGTGAATACGGGGTCCTTTTCGTCGCCGACTGCGTGATCGCCGGCTTCGGCCGCCTCGGCACCTGGTTCGGCGTCGACCGCTGGGGGATCGAGCCGGACATGATCACGCTCGCGAAGGGGATCACCGGCGGGGTTCTCCCGCTCGGCGCGCTCGTCGTCTCGCCACAGATCGCCGAACCGTTCTTCACCGGCGAACCAGGGGCGCCCGTGCTCAGGCACGGCGCGACGTACGGCGGGCATCCGACCTGCTGCGCGGCCGCGAACGCCGCGCTCGACATCTATGAGACCGGCGTGCTCGAGCGAGGCCGACTGCTCGAAGGCGACCTCGAAGCAGCGTTGCGTTCGAGCGAGTCGTCACCGCTCGTCGGGCAGGTCCGTGCCGGCACCGGGCTGATCGGCGCGGTCGAGCTGGACCAGGGCGTGCTCGCGGCGCGGCCCGACGCACCACTCCGGCTGGCGCTCGCGTGCCGGGAGGAGGGCGTGCTCGTCCGTCCGCTCGGGCGCGGTGTCGCGGTCTCGCCGCCGCTGCCGATCGAGGCGCACGAGATCGAGCTGATCGGCACCGCGATCGGCGCCGGCCTCGAGCGTCTCGGTGCCGCGACCTGAGTCCCGGCCACGTATCGTCTCCGGCGGCGTGTCCGACCTGACCGACGATCTGAAAGCGCTGCTCGCCGGTTTTCAGCGCGACGGGCTGATCGTCGGTGGCGCCCAGGTCGCGGCCTTCCAGGAGGGCAGGCTCGTCGCAGACGTCGCCTATGGCGTCGACCATCTCGGCGAGCCGATGGCGACCGGCTCGTACTCGTGCACCTACTGCATCTCGAAGGTGCCGCTGTTCCTCGCGCTGCTAGGCGCGATCGACGCGGGCCGCATCAGCCCCGAGACGCGGATCGGCGAGATCCTCGCCGACGCCAACCCTTGGGTCGCAGAGGCGACGATCCTCGACACGCTCTCCCAGCGCGCCGGGTTCAGCTCGCTGCAGGGACCGGTCAGCCGCTTCGTCCCGTTCCACCTCCGTCGCGTCTCGCAGCAGTGGCTGCTCGAGGCTCCGAACATGCCGCGCGGCACACAGTGCTACTCGGTCTCGGAGGTCGGCTGGCTCGTCGCCGCGATGCTCGAGCGGCTGCACGACCGCCACTACGCGGACGTCATCGGCAGCGTCGTCACCGGGATGTTCGGGCCGGAGGTCCTGCCGGCTCCGACCGGCGGGCTCGCCGTGACTTACCAGCCGAGCCAGTCCGGCGACCCGGTGCCGCTGCTCAACGAGGCGACCCGGACCGTCCAGTCGCAGTGGAACCCGTCGCTCGGGTGGTACACGTCGGCGATGGGCGTCGCGCGCCTCGGTGCGGCGCTCGGCGACGCGTGGCATGGCCGGACGACGGTCAGCAGAGATCTGATCCGCTTCGCGACGGCGCCGGTCGCAGAGCCGGTCCACGACCGGGGGCTCGGGCGTGAGGCGTCGTTCGGGCTCGGCTTCTGGACCGACCTCTTCACGAGCATGGCCGGCGTCTCGCTGAGCGGAAGCGCCTTCGGCCACAACGCTCAGGGCGGCACGTCCTTCCTGGTCGTCGACCCCGAGCGCGAGCTCTCGATCGCCGCATGCTTCGACCTCTCCGTTCACGAGGACGCCCAGGTCGGAGTTCGTCGCGGGCCTGTCGTCGAGACGATCGTCAGGGCTGTCGATGGCTGACTGGCTGCCCGATACCGGAGTGATCACCGCGCTCGATGATGGCGAGCTCGTCGTCCGGCGCGAGCAGGACGCCGACGGCTACCGGCTCACGGTCGCCGGGCACCGGGCGTCGGTGGAACCGGTCCCCGAGCCGGGCCCGGACACGATCGTGTTGCCGACGGACCCCGGTGAGCCGCCGCATCGCGCGGACGGAACGCCGCTCGCGCCGTTCGACGAGGCGCCGCTGTTGGCCGCCCTTCCGGCGGTGCCGATGGCGTCGGTCGTCGTCGTGTTCTCGCTCGACCAGAGCCCGTACGGAGCACGCGCGATCGAGTACGACTTCACCGATGGCCAGCTCGTCGCGATGAGGCTTGTCGACGACGTCTACACCGGCCTGCAGCCGAGCCTCACTGCGCCACCCGGCGCGGACCTCGTGCTGCGCTCGACATGGGCGCACTGGCGGCGCTGGCGGGCAGGCGAGATCGACGGCGAGCAGTTGCTAGAGGGCTCGGCGATCCAGGCGTCATGGCCCTACATCGCGCTCGCACAGGGCCTGTTCGAAGCCGACGCGTTCATCGAGGCGCGCCGCGCGCTCCCGGCCGCCGGCAACGAGCTCTCGCTGCTGCGGCTGGTGTCCTCATGAACGCTCCCGCGGCGATCGTCTTCGACAACGACGGGCTGCTCTGCGACACCGAGGAATCTTGGTCGCGCGCCGAAGCGCGCCTGTTCGCCCGCTACGACCACGAATGGACCGATGCTCACAAGCGCGAGATCATGGGCAGTTCCGGCGAGCGTGCAGGAGCGTTGCTCTCCTCGTGGCTCGAGCAGCCGGGCCGCGATCGCGAGCTGATGGCCGAGGTCGTCGAGCTCGTTCACGAGGAGATCGCCGGCGGCGTCGACCTGCGGCACGGCGCCCGCGACCTGCTCGAGGCGCTCTCGGCAGCCGGAGTGCCGTTCGCTCTCGCCTCGAACTCGTCGCGGCGCTTCATCGACGAGGTGCTCGACCTCGCCGGGATCGCGGGGCTGCTGACGGTCACGGTCTCCGCCGGTGAGGTCGCGGCATCGAAGCCAGCTCCCGACGTCTACCTCGAGGCCGCCCGCAGGCTCGGCGCCGACCCCCGCCGGTGCCTGGCGTTCGAGGACTCGCCGACCGGCGCCCTTGCGGCGAAGGCGGCGGAGATGCGGGTGATCGGGATCCCGTCGGTTCCCGGTGTGGCGCTCGTGCCCCCGGCCGACCGCGAGCTTCCGTCGCTCGCCGACCCGGCCGTCTGGGAGGAGTGCGGGCTCGGGCCCGCGATGCCCGTACTGTGACGGGGTGGCACCGGCTGCCTCCCTCGGCGATGACCTGACCGCGTTCGGCGACGCGGTCTCGTCGTTCACGGACCAGCTCTCGCACATCTCGGCGAAGCCGCTGCTGGTCGGGCTCGCCTTCTTCATCGCCTACCTGTCGATGCGGGCCGCGGCGTTCCGCAACATCCTGCGCGCCGCGTACCCCGAGGAGCCGATCCCCTACAAGCTGATCTGGGGTGCGTACATCGCTGCGTACGGCTTCAACAACGTCGTTCCAGCCCGCGGCGGTGACGTGATCAAGGTCTTCCTGACCAAGCAGTCGGTACCGCACTCGACCTATCCGGCGATCGGCGCGACGCTCTTCGTCGAGTCGGTCTTCGACGCGGTGATGGGCGTCTTCATCCTCACGTTCGCCTTCACCCAGGGTGTCTTCCCGCGGCCGCCCGACTGGGCCGACCTCAACGCGTTCGACCTCAGCTACTTCGCCGACAACCCGCAGATGCTGCTGTTCGTCCTGACCGCGCTGGCGGTCCTCAGCCTGGTCCTCTTCGCCTGGCTGGGCCAACGTGTCGCGCGCTTCTGGGCGCGGGTCCGGCAGGGGCTGACGATCCTCTGGGACCGCCCGCGCTACATGCGCGAGGTCTTCGGTGTGCAGTTCGCGGCATGGTGCCTGCGCTTCACCGCGTTCTGGTTCCTGCTCGACGCGTTCCACATCGGCGGCTCGGTCAAGAACGTGCTGCTCGTGCTCGGCGTAAACGCAGTCGCCGCCGCCGTGCCCTTCACGCCCGGTGGGGCCGGGGTTCAACAGGCTTTCCTGGTCAAGGTCTTCGCGGAGACGGCCGGGACGGCGACGGTCGCCGCCTACTCGGTCGGTCAGCAGGTCGCGATCGCGATCACGGCGTTCGTCACCGGGTTCCTCGCGCTGCTCTTCATCTTCCGCTTCCGCTCGTTCGGCGACGTCATCCGCGCCGGCCGTGAGCACCGGGATGCCGAGAAGGCCGAACGCGTGTAACGGCCCCTGCCAGGACAGAACGCGGCCAAAGGCCGCGTTCTGATTCAAGCCACACCGAGGAGGGCCGCCAAATGGCGGACCGACGAGGTGGGCTTACCCTCGTCCCGCCCAAGCCCCGCGCCCTACAGTGAGACCATGGAAGGCTTTGGAGGACTGTTCGGAGACCCAGAGGACCTGCAGCGGCGGATGGCGGAGTTCGCCGAGCAGATGCAGGGGCAGCAGAAGCTCGCGTGGGCCGACAACGCGATCGGCCTTGCGGTGCAGATGACGATGGCCGCGATCAACCGCGTCAACGTCCAGGGCAACGCCGAGGAGCAGGCCGAGCAGATCCGGCGCGTGATGGCCGTCGTCTTCCCGGAGGCCGTGACGCTGGTGCGGGAAGCGCGGCAGGGCCTTCAGTAGCTACGTTCTCGGCCACGATGTCGCAGCTGTCCCCAACGCAGGCGCTCTGGCGCGGCCGCATCGAGACCGGTCTGCGGTTCGCGGCGCCCGTGCTCGACCTCGTTCTCTTCGCAGGCGACAAGATCTCGACGGTCGCCGAGCCGCCCGAGCCACGGGATCTCGAATCCGGCTCCCCGCGCGGCCGTCAAGACGCCCGGGCAATCGAAGATGGCCGCTGAAGGCCGCGTGGCCAAGGCCGGCCTGCTCGAGCGCGAGCAGATCGAACGGCCCCGCGCGGTCAAAGCCGGGATCGCGGCCGCGGTGCTTGGTTTCGCTGCCGCGCTGTTCGCCTCGCTGACGCAGGGCACGCTGCCGCGCGTCACGCTGCTCGACTCGCTCGACGTGGCCGCGGGCCGGAACATCGGCCGCGCCGGCCTCACGTCCGACCTGCTCGAGCACGTGGACGACAAGGCGCTGCCCTACCTGACGACAGCCTTCCTCCAGGGGCTCTCGTTGACGCTCTACGGCTTCGTCCTGGTCGTGCTGTTCCGCGCCATCACCGGGCGCGGGCATCCGGTCCCGCGCGTGGCGCAGATGATGGCCGCGTCGGGCGCCGTCCTCGGCGGCCTCGGATCGATCGGCCTGCAGGTCGCCACCCAGCTCCACGTCCGCAGCGCCATCAGCGAGGAGGACTGGCTCACGCGGCCGGCCGGCGATCGGTCGACGATGATCTTCCAGCTGATCCTGCTGCTCGCCGTGATGGGCCTCGCGGTCGCCACGATCATGATCGGGCTCGGCGCGATGCGCGCCGGCCTCCTGACCAGGTTCCTCGGCTGGGTCGGCGTCGGTGTCGGCGCGACGATGGTGCTGACGGTCCTGCAGACCGGCGGGACCGGCTTCAACAGCTTCCAGATGGCGTGGGCGCTGCTCGTCGCCGTCGCGCTCAGCGGCCGTGCGCCGAACGGACGGCCGCCGGCGTGGGACGCCGGTGAGGCGGTCGCCTGGCCGACTCAGCAGGAGTTGCGCGAGCAGGCGACACGCGAGACGGCGCGGAAGACGGGCCCGGTCAGCGCCGCGCCGTCACCCGCCACATCCCAGCGCAAGCGCAAGAAGCGCCGGTAAGGTCGGCGGCATGGCGCCGCTGACCGAGCAGGAGATCGAGGCTCGTCTCGACGAGCTGATGGAGCGCGCGGAGATCGCGCCCGCCGAAGCGTTCACGGCCGAGGCGCATCTGCGCGACGACCAGGCGCACCGCTGGGCCGACGAGGACCCGGCCGGGTTCTGGGCCGAGCAGGCGCGCGCGCTCGACTGGATCACCGAGCCGCGGTCTGTCCTCGACGACAGCGAGGCGCCGTTCTACCGCTGGTTCGCCGACGGCGAGATCAACGCCTCGGTCAACTGCCTCGACCGCCACGTCGCGGCCGGGCTCGGCGACCGTGTCGCCTTCCACTGGTGCGGCGAGGAGGGCGAGCGGCGCGACATCACCTACGGGTGGCTGCTCGAGCAGGTCCAGCGCGCTGCCAACGCGCTCACGAGCTCGGGCGTCGAGCGCGGCGACGTCGTCGGCATCTACCTGCCGATGATCCCCGAGGTCGTCGTCGCGATGCTCGCCTGCGCGCGCGTCGGAGCGCCGCACAACGTCGTCTTCGGTGGCTTCAGCCCGGAGTCCGTCAAGGAGCGGATGGAGGTGTCGGGCGCCAAGGCACTGATCACCGTCGACGGCTCGCGGCGCAAGGGCAGGACCGTCGCGACCAAGCGCGCAGTCGACGAGGCCGGGATGCCGGTGCAGACGGTCTTCGTCGTCCGCCATTCCGGGATCGAGGACTGCCCGATCGGCGAGCGCGACCTCTGGTGGGACGAGGCGCTGGCGGCGGCGGACCCGGTCTGCGAGCCGGCGGTGCTCTCCGCCGAGCACCCGCTCTTCATCCTCTACTCCTCGGGCTCGACGGCGAAGCCGAAGGGCATCCTCCACACGACCGGCGGCTATCTGACCCAGGTCGCGTGGACGCACAAGCACGTCTTCGATCTGAAGGCAGACAGCGACGTCTACTTCTGCAGCGCCGACGTCGGCTGGATCACCGGCCATTCGTACATCGTCTACGGGCCGCTGATGAACGGCTGCACGTCGGTGATGTACGAGGGCGCGCCCGACTACCCGCACAAGGGGATCTGGTGGGAGCTCTGTCAGGAGCTCGGTGTGACGATTTTCTACACCGCGCCGACGGCGATCCGAGCCTGCATGAAGTGGGGCGCCGAGCACGTGCAGCGCTTCGATCGCTCGTCGCTGCGTCTGCTCGGCACGGTCGGCGAGCCGATCAACCCGAAGGCGTGGCTCTGGTACTGGCTCGTCGTCGGGGAGGAGCGCTGCCCGGTCGTCGACACCTGGTGGCAGACGGAGACCGGCGCGATCATGGTCACGACGCTCCCCGGCGCGCAGCCGATGCGTCCCGGGGTCGCAGGCCGGCCGCTGCCGGGGATCGATGTCGCCGTGCTGTCCGAGGGCGGCGAGGAGCTGTGGGGCGGCAGGCAGGGCCTGCTCGCGATCCGCAGGCCGTGGCCCGCGATGCTGCGGACGCTGTTCGGCGACGACGAGCGTTACGTCGAGACCTACTGGTCGAAGTGGGAGCCGGGATCGGTCGCGGGCGCGCCTGGCTCCGTCTACTTCGTCGGCGACGCGGCGCGTCATGACGAGGCTGAGTATCTGTCGGTGATCGGCCGCGTCGATGACGTGATCAACGTCTCCGGCCACCGGCTCTCGACCGCCGAGATCGAGTCGGCGATCGTCGCTCATCACGGGGTGGCGGAGGCGGCCGTGATCGGGCAGGCGGACGAGCAGACCGGTCAGGCGATCTGCGCGTTCGTCACGCTCGAGGGCGAGCGCCACGGTGATGACGAGATGGGCGCCGAGCTGAAGACGTTCGTCGGCGAGCGGATCGGCAAGTTTGCGCGCCCGGCGCGGATCGTCTGGGCCGACGACCTGCCGAAGACGCGCTCGGGCAAGATCATGCGCCGCCTGCTCCGCGACGTTGCCGAGGGCCGCGCGCTCGGCGACGTCACGACGCTGCGCGACCCGACGGTGATGCAGGCGATCTCCGGCGCGATCGCCTCCGGCGCCCACGACGACTGAGCGCCGCCGCCCGTCCGCCGGAAGTCGAGTGTCGCGGAACTGGTGGCGGGCGACCAGAGGGACGACACTCGACTTTGGGGGTTGTCCGGTGGCGAACAGGTTGGGGGGAGAGTTTCGGCCGCTGGCGCCCTATTCCTTGACCATGGAACGTCTGGTCGACCTCGCGAACCGGCAGCACGGGCTGGTGCATCACTCGCAGCTCGCGGCACTCGGGATCACCGACCAGGCCATACGACATCGACTAGGCGCAGGTTCCTTGGATCGAGTGCATCCATCGGTGTTCGCGGTGGGGCACCGGCGGATCACGGACGCGGGACAGCGGTTGGCCGCGGTCTGGTCCGTGAATGGCGGCGCTGCCATGGCGGCCCGCTACTCCGCCGGGCATCACCACCGGCTCACGACGCGACGTCCGAGTCACGGTTTGATCGAGATTGCGGTGCCGTCGTATCGCGGCGGCGTTCGATCAGACGTCAAGGTCCTCCGGCTCGGCTCGCTGACGGCTGCCGATCGCGTTGTTGTCGACGGCGTGCCCTGCACGAGCGTCTCCCGAACGCTTGTCGACCTGGCCGGGGTTCTATCCGCGCACGATCTCGGGAAGGCGATACGCGAAGCCGATTTTCGTGGGTGGCTCGATCTCCCGCACCTCGCGGGTGTGATTGCCGGGATCAGCCGTCCGCGCGGGGTCGTCGCGCTGCGGGAGCTGCTCGGGTGCGAGCCTGCGCGGCACTGTGACACGCTTCTCGAGCGGCAGCTGCTGCGGCTGATCCTCGACGCCGGCCTGCCGCATCCGGTGCTCCAACAGCGATTCGTGATCGGCTCCCCGGCCGAGACGATCTTCGTCGACTTCTGCTGGCCTGACCGGCGGCTGGTGATCGAGGCCGACGGTCCGCATCACGAGTTGCCGTCGTTCGTCGCCCGCGACGAGTACCGCGACGCCGAGCTGGCCAGTCAGGGCATCCACGTTCACCGCGTCCCAAAGGCGCAGATGGTCACGGACCCCGTGGTCGTCGCGTCGCAACTGGTCGCTCTCTACGCCGAACGAGCCTGACCCGCATCGCAGGTCGAGTGTCGCGTGACTGGTTGCCCGCAACCAGTCACGCGACACTCGACCTCGGGGGTTGGTGGAGGCGGTGCGGACTCAGAGGCCGACGGGGTGGCGGACCTTGAAGCCGCTGCGCTTGCCGATCACCGGGCGCCAGCGAGGGCCCTTGTTCTGCGAGGCGTCGCCGATCGGGCTCGTGTCGAGCCGCAGCCCGGCGACTTCCATGTAGACGTGGCCGGCGTTCGCGTAGACCGTGACCCAGCGGCCGGGGCCGGCCGCGCCCCACTTCGCGAGCCCGCCGCTGACCATCGGCGAGACGAGCGCGCTACCGCCGATCAGCGCGTAGCTGACCGACCCCGAGCAGTCGTAGCCCTTGTCCTCGAGCTTCGCGTGGCCGCCGCCCCACTTGTACGGCTTTCCGATCAGCCGGTTGCCGGCCGAGATCATCCTGCGGACGGACTGAGGCGCACCGCGCGGGATCGCGGCCTTGCCGTTCGACTGGAGCTGGGCGACCTTGCCTGAGACGTACGCGACCGGTGGGCCGGTCGGGATCGTCGGTGTGATCGGGATCACCGGCGTGACCGGCTGCGCCGGCGCCGCCGGCGCGCGCGTCGTCCCGGACGGCTGCTGGCCCCCGGTCGATGAAGGGTCGCTGACGTCCTCGTAGTCGTCGTACTCGCTCGAGCCGCCGTCGTCGTAGTAGTCGCTGCTGCCGTCGTCTTCGTAGTAGTTGCCGCCGAAGCTGTCGTCGTCGTGACGGGCGGCAGTCGCGCCGCCGGCCTGCGTCTCCGCGCCGGCCGCGGCCGGCATCGCGACGGCGGCGGCAGCGGCCGCAGCAAGCAGGGCGAGCAGATGACGAACCGAACGGCGCATCTGTCCGTTCTTCGGGCGGGCCGCCGGCGCTCTTGACGCGCTGGAGGCTGGGGTGGACGACTAGCCGGTGTCGAGCGCGGCGTCCACTCTCGCAGGAACGCCGCTGAGCGGGGCGATCGGGAAGCCATGCGAACCCGGAGCCCCCGAGTTCGACCCAGTCGAACTCGCGTAAGCAAGCGGAGCTTGCGACGGAGGGGGAGGGATTCGAACCCTCGATCGAGTTGCCCCGATGCTGGTTTTCAAGACCAGTGCATTCAACCGCTCTGCCACCCCTCCGGGGTGGCTCGGCAAGCTAGCACTCAGACATTGCGCGGCAGTGAGGAGACGGCGGCGGGGTCATCGACGATCAGCCGCAGCGCACCGTCGTAGTCGGCGTGGCTGCGGAGGTGCCCGTGGTCGGCGTACCAGGCGCCGGACACGAGGTCGGTCTGCAAGCGCCCGACGATCGACGCGACCTCGTGCTCGGCGAGCTCCGCCCAAGCGGGCTGCGCCGCCCGTACATCGGCGTCGAGGAACGCTTCGGGCCGCGCCCAAAGCGCGTCGATGAAGCCGTCCTCGCAGTCGATCGGAGTCCGGAGCGCGTCGATCCGGGTTCGCCGGCCGAGGAACGGCGCCAGCTCCGCGGGCGTCGGCGTGCGTGCGCGCTCGATCGCAATGACCGGGGCGAGGTAGTCCTTCTGCCAGCCAGCGAGGTGCGGCAGGTCGAGCGTCAGGATCACCAGCGGGCCACTCGTGACGCGGCGCATCTCCGCGAGCACCGACGGCCAGTCCTGGCCCCAGTCGAAGGTCGCCAGGCAGCTCATCGACGCGTCGAACTGGTCGTCCTCGAACGGCAGCCGGCCGCGGTCGGGGGCGGCCCCGGTCACCTCTCTGTTCGCGGGCGCGTACGTGCCCGCGCCGGGGCTCACGTGAAGAATGCTCTCGGCGGCGCCCAGCGCCTCATGGACGCGGGCGGCGAGCCGGGCATCCGTGTGGCGTCCTGCGCGGTACGGAAGCGGCTCCGGCACGGTCAGGCAGATTATCGGTGCGTATCCTCGTCGTCTTGATGCCTCGCTTCCCGGACACGATCAACGAGAAGGCCGCACGCACCGTCGCGGGTGTCGTCGCGCTCACGGCGCTGCTCGCTCTGGTGACGGGTTGGCACTGGCTCACGATCCCGCTCGCCTACGGGTTCTGGGCGCGCGTGATCGCCGGGCCGGCGTTCAGCCCGCTCGCGCAGTTCGCGACGCGGGTGGCCGCGCCGAGGCTCGGCGCTCCGGTGACCGTCGCCGGCCCGCCGAAGCGGTTCGCGCAGGCGATGGGGGCTGCGATGACGACTGCCGCGCTCGTCGCGTGGCTGCTCGGCGCGAGCACCGTCGTGACCGTGCTGCTCGTGATGCTGCTCGTCGCCGCGACGCTGGAGTCGGCGTTCGGATTCTGCCTCGGCTGCGTGATCTTCGGTGGCCTGATGCGGCTCGGCGTGATCCCCGAGGAAACGTGCGAGCGCTGCAACAACATCGGGCTCGCCGAGTCGTCCTGACCTCGGGCGGAGTGTCACAGTCGCAACGCCCGCGGCACTGAAGGCCCGATGGCTCAGCGACAACCACTCGACGTCGAGGCGCTCTACGAGCGCCACGCTGCGGGGCTGCTCGTGTTCTTCACGCGCAGGACGTTCGATCCGCAGGTCGCGACCGATCTCTGGGCGGAGACCTTCGCCCAGGCGGTCGCGTCGAGCGGTCGCTTCCGCGGTGGCGGCGCCGACGCCGAGGCCGCGTGGCTGTACCGGATCGCGCATCGCCAGCTCTCCCGCTACTGGCGCAAGGGCGCCGTGCAGCGCCGCGCGCAGCAGCGGTTGGAGCTGGAGCGGCCGCAGCTGAGCGAGGAGGCCGGCGCGGAGCTGATCCGCGAGGCCGGGCTCGCCGATCTGCGGGCCGACCTGGCGACGGCGATGGCGGCGCTCAGCGAGGAGACGCGGCTCGCGGTCGAGCTGCGGGTCGTGCACGAGCTGTCCTACGGCGAGGTCGCGACCCGGCTCGCCACGAGCGAGCAGAACGCTCGCGCCCGGGTCTCCCGCGGGCTGCGGGCCCTCGGCGAACTGCTCGACGACAACGCAGCGATGGAGGTGGCGTGATGCCCGGCGAACTCGACGACATGATCCGCAGGTACGGCAACGAGCTGGGGCGGGCCCAGCGGCGGCAACGCACACGCTCACTCCCGGTCAAGCGCGTCGCGGTCGCGAGCGCCGCCGCCGGCCTCGCGCTCGGCATCGCCGTCGCCGTGCTTCCCGGGGGCGGTCCGACGGACGCGCGCGCCGACGTCGTCGCGCAGGCGCGCAAGGCGCTCAATCCAGGGCAGGAGATCGTCCACTACCGCGTCAGCGCCACTACCAACGCCATCACAGGCCCCTCCAAGCCGGTCGTCAGCGAGTACTGGGCGGCGTCGGACCCGCCACGGTGGCGCGACCTAACGCAAGGGTCGGAGCGCTGGCGGGTAGGTGACTACCTGTACCAATACGACGCCCGGCGAAAGCTCAAGTACCGGTCGTACATCGGCGACGAGGTGCTCGCCAAGATGAGCGACTACGGCGATCCGGTCAAGAAGGTCACGGGCTTGCTCGCCTCGGGCGTGCTGCGGAGCGCCGGCACGGTGGAGGTGCGTGGCCGGCGTGCCGTGCGGTTCATCGGGTCCGAGGTCGCGGACGCTGCACCGCTGGGCGGTTTCAAGAAGCGTCCGAAGATCCAGCTGACCTACGACTATCGGGTCGACCCTGAGAACTACGAGCCGATCCAGTTCATCGACGGATTCGGCGCCAAGGGCCAGCCGTCACAGATCGCGAGCACGGTCGACTTCCAGCTCTTCGAGCGCCTCAAGTTGACTCCCGAGAACGAGACGCTGCTCAAGGTCGAGGTGCCGGCCGACGCGAAGGTCGTGAACGTAGGGCCTACGAAGAAGCAGGCCCAGGCAACTAAGCAGCGCTGAGCGCTGCCGGCGCGCCGAACTGTGTCAAGCACTCCGGCAGCTCGACCGAGCCGTCTTCCTGCTGGCCGTTCTCCAGCAGCGCCACGATCGTCCGCCCGACCGCGACCGCGGTGCCGTTCAGCGTGTGGGCGATCTCGGGCTTGCCGCCCTCGGGCCGGAAGCGAATCCCGAGCCGCCGCGCCTGGTAGTCGGTCGTGTTCGACGTCGACGTCAGCTCGCGGTACTGCTCCTGCGCCGGCAGCCACGCCTCGCAGTCGTACTTCTTCGCCGCGCTCGCGCCGAGGTCGTCAACCGAGATGTTGACGACGCGGTAGGGCAGGCCGAGCGCCTGGAGGATCTCCTCCTCGATCGCGAGCAGCCGGTCGTGCTCGGCCTCGGACTCCTCGGGCAGCACGAAGCTGAACATCTCGACCTTGTCGAACTGGTGCACGCGGAAGATGCCGCGCGTGTCGCGGCCCGCCGCACCGGCCTCGCGGCGGAAGCACGGCGAGAAGCCGGCGTACCGCCGCGGCATCTCCGAAGCGGCCAGGATCTCGCCGGCGTGCAGCGAGGCCAGAGCTACCTCGCTCGTCCCCGTCAGGTAGAGGTCATCGTCGGCGAGCCGGTAGATCTGCTGCTCTGTGTCGGGCAGGAAGCCGGTCCCGAACAGCGCCTCCTCGCGGACGAGCACCGGCGGGATCACCGCCTCGAAGCCGTGGCCCGCGAGCAGATCCAGGGTCCAAGACACGAGCGCCAGCTCCAGCCGCGCGAGGTCGCCGCGGAGGTACGCAAACCGCGCGCCCGACAGCCGTGCGCCGCGCTCCATGTCGATCCGGTCCGGGCCGGCCAGCTCGAGGTGATCACGCGCCTCGAACGCGAACCTTGTCCGCTCGCCTACCTCGCGGATCACCGTGTCGCCGTCGGCCGACGTCGGATCGGGCACGTTCGGCAGTGAGGCGAGAAGTGGGTCGAGCTCCTCCGACACCGCTTCCAGCTCGGCCGACAGCTTCTTGCCGCGAGCGGCGACCTCCTGCATCGCGGCGACCTGAGCCGACGCGTCCTCGCCGGCCGCCTTCGCCTTGCCGATCTTCTGACTGGCCGCGTTCTGCTCGGCCTTGATGCCCTCGACCTGCGGCAGCAGCTCACGCCTGCGCTCGTCGAGCTCCAGCACCCGGGCGACCCGTTCGCCGGAGCCGTCGCCGCGGCGCGCGAGCGCCGAGCGCACCGCGTCGGGGTCGCGCCTGATCAGCCTGAGGTCGAGCAAGGCGCGCCGCCGGAGCTACTCGGCGCGGCTGTTGCCGTCCGGCTTGCGGTCGTCCTTGCTTCCGTAGCCGGCGTAGCGCTCGAGGAATTCCGCGACTGCGTCCGCCTGCTCACCGGTTACGAGGTTCTTCGGCATGATCTTGCCGGTGAAGCCGCCGTTGCGCAGCGCGTAGCGCACGTTGTCGGCGGTCTCCTTGCGGACGTTGAAGTTCGGTCCGTCGACCGGCTCGGTCGTCTTCGGGCTCATCGAACCGCCCTCAGCGCCGACGATCCCGAGCGAGTGGCAGCCCGAGCAGCGCTCGACGAAGATCTTCGCGCCCTCCCGGTATTCCGGGGCGACGCTCGTCAGCCGATCCTCCTGCCCAGGGCCCTTGGCGTCGGTCTCCTGCTGGCCGCAGGCGGAGGCCAGCGGCACGAGAGCAGCGACGAGGATCAGAACAGGGAGAAACCGGCCAGTCATGCGGGCCGGAATACTACGGGAGTCGTGCGACGCCGGTTGTCACCCATCGCAGCCCTATCTGTCCTCGTGGCGGTCGCAACCGGCTGCTCGGGCGGCGGGCCCTACCGCTACGCGCTCGACTCGACGATCCAGGTGCGGCTGACCGAGTACCGGCTGAGCCCGCAACGAATCATCGTCAACGCTGGCGAGATAAACCTGTTCGCGCAGAACGACGGGCGCCTGACGCACAACCTCGTGGTCGAGGAGGAGGGCGCGGAGATCGGGGTCGAGCCCAAGCTCTACGGACGGACGCCGACGCTCCATCCAGGCGAGCTCGGTACCGAGGTCCGGCCGTTCCGGCTCAAGCCCGGCGTCTACCGGCTGGTCTGCTCGATCGGAAACCACGAGAACCTCGGGATGCACGGCGAGCTCAAGGTAATCCCCGAGGGCGAGGATCCGCGGTCGCGATGACGATGCCCTCGCCGGACGCCTACCGCGCGGCGATCGGGTCGTTCCCGACCGGCGTCGCGGTCGTGTCCGCGATCGCCGACGGCGAGCCGGCGGGCTTGACGACGAACGCGCTCAGCAGCCTCTCGCTCGATCCGATGTTGCTGCTGGTCTGCGTCGACCGCGAGTCGCGGACGCTGCCGGTGGTCCGCGCGGCGA
Source organism: Baekduia sp. (assembly GCA_037045385.1). Classification (GTDB taxonomy): domain Bacteria; phylum Actinomycetota; class Thermoleophilia; order Solirubrobacterales; family Solirubrobacteraceae; genus Baekduia. The sequence continues at coordinate 609,116 of JBAOHN010000008.1, forward strand.
GGCGGTTCGCGATCAACCTGCTGCGCGACGACCAGGAGCCGTTGGCTCGCGTGTTCGCCTCCAAGCAGCTCCCCCGCGAGAAGTTCGAGCAGGTCACCCACACGGTCGAGCATGACGTCCCGGTCCTCGACGGCGCGCTCGCGTGGTTCGCCTGCGACCTCGAGGCCGAGCACGATGGTGGTGACCACGTGATCGTCGTCGGCCGCGTGATCGCGCTCGAACACGACGCGGCGGCGTTGCCGCTGCGCTACGAGCGCGGCTCGTTCTCGTAACGCCGTACCGGGGTTCGGCTCAGTTGCAGGCTGAGGCGTGCGCGGAGAGCTGGTCGAGCGGCACGGCGGCCGCCATCGCCGCGTAGCCCGCGCTGCTCAGGTGCAGGTTGTCGCCGCCGTTGAACTGCGGCTTGAGCCGCGAGGGATCTGCGGGGTCGCGCACGGCGGCGTCGAAGTCGACGAAGCCGTCGCCGATGCCAGAGGTCCGGATCCACCGGTTGACCGCCAGCCGCGCCTCGTTCGCCGCGGGCGTACCGTGCTTGGAGAAGCCGATCGGTGACCCGCCACCCCCGGCGGTCATCGGCGTCAGCGTGCCGACGAGCACCCGTAGTCCGGCTGCCCGAAGGCGCGCGACGATCTGCGTGATGCCCGCCTGGATCTGAGGCGCGGTCGAGACCGGCTGGAGCCCGAGATCGTTGGCGCCCTCGAGCACGATCGCGGTGCCGACGCCGGCGCTGGCCAGCACGTCGGCATCGAGGCGTTTTAGCGCGCTCGGTCCGTAGGCGACCACGCCGTCGCCGTAGGTTCCCTCCTGCAGGATCCGGTTGCCGCTGAGGCCGGCGTTCGCGACCGCGAACGGGAGCCCAGCCGCGTTGATCCGGCGCTGGAGGCCATCGGGCCAGCGAGCGTCCTGGTCGAGCCCCTCGATCGTCTCGGGGAAACCGAGCAGCTCGCCTTGGTATCCGTCGGTGATCGAGTCGCCGAACGCGACGACGCCGCCGACGTTGCGCGAGGCCGCCACGTCGAGGCCGCTGACGTACGGCCGCGTCGTCGTCCGGCGCGTGTAGGAGCCGCCCGATGTGTCGGCCGTGCGGTTCCCGGCGAACCAGCCGGTCATGTAGGAGGTCTGCCGGCCGGTGAAGTGCTCGGTCGCGATCCCGGGCGCGCCCTGCACGTACACGCTCGCCGCCAGCCGCTCGAAAGCCGCGTAGGTGATCGCGACCGGATCGCTGACGATGTCCGCTCCAGGAGCCGCCGTGAGGCTGCGCCTACCGCCGAACGTCACCGGAACCACCGAGCCGGGGGCGAGGCTGGCCGCCTGTGCCTGCTTGCCGAGCGTGACCGCCCCGAACGTGACCGGCGTCGTGCCGAACCGGTTGGAGAGGTGAAGGCGGACCTTGGAGCCGCCCCAGTGCGGGGTCAGGATCACGCGGTCGGTCTCCTCGACCGGCGGGAGCTTGACGTTGAAGGAGTTGTCGAACCAGTGGGTGACGAATTCGAGCAGCAGGCCACCGTCGTCGGGCGTGTAGTAGCCGCCTGCGTCACCGGGTGCAGCTGACCATGTGCTCACCCAATGGGTGCCGGCGCCGCAGCTGCATGCGCGGTCCCCGCGCCGCACAGCACTCCGATTGCTGCGACCGTGATCGCCCTGCCGATCACGTTGCTCCGCATTTCGGAGATTAGACCACAGTCAGGTCGTGACGCCGATCGCGCGGAGCGCGAGGAAGCACGCCACGAGTGCGCCGGCGGCCACGACGCCGAGCTCGCGGCGGAGGATCTGGAGCACGACCGATTGCTGCTCGTCATCCGGCAGTCGGCCGACAGCCTGGGCGTCCTCGAGCCCGCGCGCCTCGAGCACCGTGTCTGCCGAGGCGAGGCGGAGCTGTTCGGCGATGAAGATCACGGTCACCGGGAGCAGGGCATAGAGGTAGAACAGACCATGGCCTGGCTCCGGACCGATCGCGTAGCGCAACCCTGCCGCGGCCGCCTGCAGGACGGCGAACAGCTGACCGACTCGGAGCAGCGGCCAGGCCCAGGCCCGCGGGTCGACTCGCCACCAGAGCCAGAGCGCGATCACGCCGGAGATGCCGGTCGTGACCGCGGTCGCAGCCGCAGCCAACGTGTTCAGATCGCGCAAGGAACCCCGTTCATGTGCCGCTCGTTACTTTGTAGCAAGCCGTCACAAGTAGCTGATAGAACGGCAGGCGCGTGATCCAGACGTACCTCCCCGCGCTGGTTTTCCTCGGCCTCGGCACTGCGGTCGGCCTCGCATTCGCCTTTGCCGGACGTTTCCTCGGTCCTCGCGCGAAGGGGCCGACCAGCTATCAAGACGACCCATACGAGTCCGGGCTCCCGTCGCACGTCCGCAGCGGCCTGCGATTCGACATCTCCTACTACCTGATCGCGATGCTGTTCCTGCTGTTCGACGTCGAGGTCGTCTTCCTCTATCCGATCGCTGTCCAGCTCGAGGCGTTCGGGATGTTCGCGCTCGTGGAGACGATCGTCTTCATCGCGCTGCTGTTGGTCGCGTTCATCTACGTCTGGCGCCGCGGCGCCCTGGAGTGGCGGTAGGCATGGAGATCACGGGCCGCGACCCCATCGACCCCGACGGGCTGCGAATCCGTCAGCGCACCGCGCAGCAGATGCTGCGCGCCGACCTCGACGACGCCGAGCTCGAGAAGTACGTCGAGGAGCGCGTCATCACCACGACGCTCGACCAGGCGGTCGCCTGGGCGCGCGGCAACTCGCTGTTCCCGGCGGCCTTCGGACTGGCCTGCTGCTCGATCGAGTTCATCTCTCTGATCGGCTCTCGGCTCGACATCGCCCGCTTCGGTTTCGAGGCGATGCGCGCATCGCCGCGGCAGGCCGACATGATCATCCTCGCGGGCCGGGTCTCGACGAAGATGGCGCCGATCGTCCGCCGCATCTACGACCAGATGCTGGAGCCGAAGTTCGCGATCTCGATGGGCGCCTGCTGCAGCTCGCGCGGCGTGTTCAACAACTACGCGATCGTCCCGTCCGACACGTTCATGCCGGTGGACGTGCACATTCCGGGCTGCCCGCCGCGCCCGGAGGCCGTGATGTACGGGATCCTCAAGCTGCGCTCGATGGTGCAGGGCGACCCGGCGATGGGCTGGCGCGAGCGCCACGGCGCCGAGCACACGATCGAGCTGACGCCCGAGGACGAAGAGCGGTACGCCAAGGAGATCGCCGAGGTGCGCGGTGCCTGACGCCGAGCGCACGGCGGCGCTGGCAGGCGAGTTCGGCGGCGCCGTTCTCGCGCACGACCACGTGCTCGGCAAGGGCCGGATCGACGTCCGGCCGGAGGCGGTTGCCGGCGTGTTGCTCGCGCTGCGCGATCGGGGGTACCGGCACCTGATGAGCGTCCACGGGCTCGACTACTACCCGGACGAGCCGCGGCTCGGCGTCCAGTACGAGCTTCTCGACCGCGACGCGCTCGACCGGATCACAGTCCGTTTGCGCGTCGCCACCGACGCGCCGAACGTCCCGTCGGTGACACCCGACTGGCCGACGGCCGACCACCAGGAGCGGGAGATCTACGACCTGCTCGGCGTCGTCTTCGACGGCCATCCGGACCTGCGCCGGATCCTGATGCCCGACGACTACACCGGGCACCCGCAGCGCCGCGACGTGCCGATCGGCGGCGAGCCGATCCTGTTCACGTTCAACACCGAGCCCGGCATCACGGGGGCGCGGCGATGAGCGGCGTCGAGACGATGGCTCCGGGGGTGACCGCCGAGCGCACCGGTGACGGAGCCCGGACCGAGCTACTCACCCTCAACTTCGGCCCGCACCACCCCGCGACCCACGGCGTGCTGCGCGTTGTCACGACGCTCGAGGCTGAGATCGTCCGTGACGCGAAGCCGGTGATCGGCTACGTCCACACCGGGATCGAGAAGACCTGCGAGCAGAAGGCGTACTGGAAGGTGATCCCGCTCGTCGAGCGGATGGACTACCTCGCCTACCACGCCAACTCGCACGCGTACTGCGGCGCCGTCGAGACGCTGCTCGGCGTCGAGGTGCCCAAGCGCGCGAAGTACCTGCGCGTGATCCACGACGAGCTGGCGCGGATCGCGAGCCACCTGTTCTGGTTCGGGACCTCGTTCCTCGACCTCGGCGCGGTCACGATGATCTGGTACGCGCTGCAGGATCGCGAGCTGATCCTCGACCTCTTTGAGCAGTCGAGCGGCCAGCGGATGCACACCCGCTACTACCAGATCGGCGGCGTCGCGGACGACATTCCGCGCGGATTCGAGCAGAAGCTGCGCGAGTTCCTCGCGCACATGCCCGGCCGTGTCGGCGTCTACCGCGACATGGTCAACAAGAACGAGATCGCCCTGTCTCGTCTGAAGGGCATCTGCCCGCTCAACGCCGAGACCCTGAACGCGTACGGCGTGACCGGCCCGCTGCTGCGCGCCGCCGGTGACCCGTGGGATCTGCGCAAGGCGATGCCCTACAGCTCCTACGAGGACTTCGACTTCAAGGTCTGCGTCGGGACGACCGGCGACAACTGGGATCGCTACGCCGTCCGGATCGCGGAGATCGAGCAGTCGCTGCGGATCATCGAGCAGGCGCTCGACGGGCTCCCCGAGGGGCCGCACATCACCACCGACCGCAAGGTCGCGCTGCCGCCCCGGCACGAGCTCGCGACCTCGATGGAGGCGCTGATCCACCACTTCAAGCTCGTCACCGAGGGGATGCGCGTCCCGGCCGGCGAGACCTACTACCCGGTCGAGGGGCCGCGCGGCGAGTACGGCGTCTTCGTCCGCTCCGACGGCTCCTCGAAGCCGGCGCGCGTGCACATGCGCGACCCGTCGTTCGTGAACCTCCAGGCGCTCGCGCCGATGGTCAAGGACAACTACATCGCCGACTTCATCGCGACGCTGGCGATGCTCGACCCGATCCTCGGAGGCATCGACCGATGACGCCCGAGACGACAGCCAGCGCGTCGAGTGGTCGGTTGGTCCCAAACGGTTGGGACCAACCGACCACTCGACGTCGCGCTCCCGAGGAAGTCCCGGACCCGGCGTTGACGCCGGTGCCCGAGCCGCTGCGCGCCGAGATCGAGGAGCTGATGGGCCGGTACCCCGACCCGAAGTCGGCGTCGATCCCGGCGCTCGCCGCCGCCCAGCGACTGCACGGCTGGGTCTCACCGGACGCGCTCCGTCAGGTCGCCTGCGTGATGCGGCTGACCCCCGCCTACCTCGTCGCCGTCGCGAGCTTCTACGACATGCTCGACCTCGAGCCGAAGGGCCGGCGCCGGGTCTACGTCTGCACCAACATCTCGTGCTCGCTGCGCGGCGGCCGTGAGCTGCTCGACAAGCTGACGCTCGCCGTCGGCGACGCGGACGACGTGCAGATCCGCGGCTTCGAGTGCCTCGGCGCCTGCGACATCGCGCCGATGGCGTCGGTCGACGGCGTCTTCGTCGGCCCGATTGAGGACGGCGATGTCGAAGCGCTCGCTGCGCAGATCGTCTCCGGTGACGACCCGCTGCCGGGCAAGCAGCTGCTCAAGCGCCCGACGGCGGACGCAGGAGCCGCCGAGCCGTACGCCCCGCCGTCCGGAGGCCGCGCTGAACCCGAGCCGGACCCGAGCGTGCCGGCCGAAGCCCCACCGACGCCACCCAGCTCCGCCACCAACGGCGCCCACAACGAGACCGACGCCCCGGACACCAACGCCGAGGACGGTGATGACGCGTGAGCCAGCACCTGATCTTCGCTGGCATCGACGAGCCAGGCCTCAACACGCTCTCCGTCTACAAGGCGCGTGGCGGCTACGGCGACCGGCTGCGCAAGGCGCTCACGATGCCGCCCGAGGCACTCGTCGAGGAGCTGAAGGCATCCGGACTCCGCGGTCGCGGCGGCGCAGGCTTCGCGATGGGGATGAAGGCGTCGTTCATCCCCAAGGGCGCGATGGACAAGTACCTCGTCTGCAACGCCGACGAGTCCGAGCCGGGCACGTTCAAGGACCGCGAGCTGATGCAGAAGAACCCGCATCAGCTGATCGAGGGGATCATCATCGCCGCGCACGCCGCCGGCGCGAACAAGGCGTTCATCTTCATCCGCGGCGAGTACGAACAGCAGGCAGACATCCTCGAGGCCGCGCTCGAAGAGGCGAAGGCCGAGGGGCTCGTCGGTGACCACATCCTCGGTACGGGCCACTCGCTCTCGCTCTGGGTCCACCGCGGCGCGGGGGCCTACATCTGCGGCGAGGAGACCGGCCTGCTCGACTCGCTCGAGGGCCGGCGCGGCAACCCGCGCCTCAAGCCTCCGTTCCCCGCCAACCAGGGCCTCTACCAGGGGCCGACGCTGATCAACAACGTCGAGACGCTCTCGACCGTCCCGGTGATCGTCGAGATCGGCGGTGCCGAGTACGCCGAGCACGGCGTCGAGGGTTCGACCGGCACGAAGATGATCTCGATCTCCGGCAACGTGCAGCGGCCGGGCAACTACGAGATCGAGCTCGGCACCCCGGCGCGCGATCTGATCTATGGGCTCGCCGGCGGGCCGCCGGAGGGCCGCGAGATCAAGTTCTGGTTCCCTGGTGGGTCCTCGTCACCGGTGCTGCTGCCCGAGGACCTCGACGTCGCTTACGACTTCAACTCGATCGCCGCAATGAAGTCGATGCTCGGCTCCGGCGCGATCATCGTCGTCGACGACTCGAACTCCGTCGTCGACATCGCGCTCTGGACGGCCGAGTTCTACAAGCACGAGTCTTGCGGCAAGTGCTCGCCCTGCCGCGAGGGCACGAACTGGACGGTGAAGATGCTCGGCCGGATCAAGACCGGCCTCGCGACTCCGATGGACCTCGACATCATGGCCTCCGTCCAGCAGCAGATCATGGGCAACTGCCTCTGCGTCCTCGGCGACGCGATGGCGATGCCGATCAGCTCGATGATCACGAAGTTCCGCGGCGAGTTCGAGCAGCACCTCGAAGAGGCGCGCGCCGCCAACCCCTATCCCGAAGAGGCGCTCGCCTAGTGCCGCGCCCGGAGATCAAGGAGATCACGTTCACGATCGACGATCGTGAGGTCGCGGCGCCCGAGAACATGATGCTCGTCGACGCCGCCAAGCTCGGCGACGTCGAGATCCCGGTCTTCTGTTACGAGCCGAAGCTCGGCGCCCCTGTCGGTGCCTGCCGCATGTGCCTGGTCGAGATCGAGGGCATCCCCAAGCTCCAGACCGCGTGCTCGACGCCGGTCAAGGAGGGCATGGTCGTCCGGACCGAGACCGAACGCGTGGAAGCAGCGCAGAACGCGGTCGTCGAGTTCCTGCTGATCAACCACCCGCTCGACTGCCCGGTCTGCGACAAGGGCGGCGAGTGCCCGCTCCAGGACATCTCCTTCGGCTGGGGACGCGGCGTCAGCCGCTTCGTCGAGCCCAAGCGCCACTTCGAGAAGCCGATCGCGCTCAGCCCGCTGATCGCGATCGACCGCGAGCGCTGCATCCTCTGCTACCGCTGCGTGCGCTTCAGCCAGGAACTCAGCGAGGACTACCAGCTGATCTTCCGCGAGCGCGGCGCGCACACGTTCGTCGCGACCTTTGACGGCACGCCGTACGTGGCGCCGTTCAGCGGCAACATCACCGAGCTCTGCCCGGTCGGCGCGCTGACGACCCAGGCATACCGCTTCCGCGCCCGGCCGTGGGACATCGACGGCGCCGGCACCGTCTGCACGCTTTGCCCGGCCCAGTGCAACATCACGCAGACCGTCCGTGACGACCGCGTCCTGCGCGTGCTCGCGCGGGCCAACCACGACGTCGACGACGGCTGGCTCTGCGATCGCGGCCGCTTCGGCTACCAGGCGAACTACGCGCCGGAGCGGGTCACGACGCCGATGGTCCGCGACGGCGGCGTGCTGCGGCCGGCGAGCTGGGAGCGGGCGCTCGACGAGGCGGCGGGCGCGCTGCGCCGCGCCGGCGCACGCGCCGCCCTGATTGCCGGCGGCGCTACGACCGGCGAGACGGGCCTGCTCGCAGCACGCGTCGCGAGGGATCTGCTCGGCACCGCCGACATCGACAGCCGCGAGCGCGCCGCGTGCGACGCGCAGGTCACCGAGGCGCTGGCCGACCCGCGGCTCCAGGCGACGGTCGCCGACCTCGAGTACGCGCACACGGTCCTCGTCCTCGGCACTGAGCCGCTCGACGACGCGCCGATCCTCGACCTCCGCCTGCGCAAGGGCATCCGTCGCAACGGCGTCAAGGTCGCGATTGCGACGGCGCGCCCCTCGGCGCTCGACCCGGGCGCCGCGTCGATCGTCCGGCTCGCGCCCGGCGACGAGCCCCGGATGGCCGGGCTGCTCGCCCAGGCGCTGACGAGCAGTGACGTTCCCGGTGAGCTCGGTGAACTCGTCGGGCTGCTCAAGGACGGCGGCGAGGACATCGTGATCCTCTACGGCGAGCGCGTGCTGGCCGACCCTGCGGGCGGCGCGGCGCTGCTCGCGATCGCCGAGGCGCTCGGGCTTGCCGGCCGTGACGGCGCCGGGCTGCTCGCGATCCCGACGTTCGCGAACGGGCGCGGCCTCCGCGAGGCCGGGGTGGTGCCGTTCACCACGGACGCCGTTCGTGGCGCGGCGAAGGGGCGCGGCACCGCCGGGATCCGCGACGCCGCCGCCGCCGGTGAGGTGGCCGCGCTCTGGCTCGTCGGCGTCGACCCCGCGCGAGACCTGCCCGGCGGCGAGCGCTGGGAGGCCGGCCTCGAGCGCGCGTCGAGCGTCGTCGCACACGCCACGTTCTTGACCGAAGGGCTCGCCGAGCACGCCAACGTCGTCCTTCCGGCCGAGCTGCCGGGCGAGGCCGACGGCATCCTCTGCCACCCTGGCGGCCGCCTGCAGCGCGCCCGCCAGGGCGTCGCCCGCGCCGGTGAGGTGAAGCCCGGCTGGTGGGTCGTCCAGGAGCTCGCCCGCCGCCTCGGCCACGACTTCGGTCTCGTCGCGGGCGCCCAGGCGAGCCGGCTGCTGCTCGAGTCCGTTCCGCGCTACGAGGGCGTCACGCTCGACACGATCGGCGGCGACGGTGTCGTCCCCGAAGGTGACTCGGGACGGGTCGCGGTCGAGCCGCCGCCGGCGCAGATCCCCGAGCCGGGACAGGCCCCGGTCGGCGGGCGGCTCCGGCTCGGCACGCACCGCTCGCCGTGGGACGGCGCCGAGGCCGAGCACTCACCGGCGCTCGCGTTCCTGTCCCGCAGCCCGGTGATCGAGCTGGCGCCGGACGACGCCGCGCGCCTCGATCTCCGCGAGGGCGCCGCCGTCCTGCTGCGCTCCGATGACGGCAGCTCTGGCACCGCCCGCGCCGGCGGCCACGAGGTCCGCGCGTCGCTCAAGATCCGCACCGGTGTCCCGGTCGGCTCGGCCTTTCTCTCCGCCGAACTCCTCGACGGCCCGCTCGTCTCGATCGACCCCGCACCTCCCGAGCCGGAGCCGGTGCTCGCCGGCGTCGCGATCGAGGGGGAGGAGTGCGCATGATCCTTGCCGACACCCTGCTCGCAGAGCCGTGGTGGGTGATCGTCATCAAGTCGGTGATCATCTTCGGCCTCGGGCTGACGCTGATCCCGATCGCGCTGATGGCCGACCGCAAGGTGATGGGCCGGATGCAGAACCGCTACGGCCCGAACCGGGTCGGCCCGTTCGGCGCGCTGACGCCGGTCGCCGACATCCTCAAGCTGCTCTCCAAGCGCCAGTTCCGGCCGCGCAACGCGGTCGGCTGGATGTACACGCTGGCACCGCTGATCTCGATCGCGACCGCGGTCGCCGCGCTCGCGATCATCCCGTTCGGCGATGTGGTGACGATCGCCGGGCGTGACATCGGCCTCTACGGGCTCGACGTCTCGATCGGGCCGCTCTACCTGTTCGCGTTCGGCTCGATCGCGTTCTACGGGCTGATGCTCGGCGGCTGGTCGTCGGGCAACAAGTACGCGTTCCTCGGCGCGATGCGCGCCGCCGCGCAGATGATCTCCTACGAGGTATCCCAGGGCCTCGCGCTGATCGGCGTGATCATCATGGCCGGGACGATGTCGTTCGTCGAGATCGCCGACGCGCAGGCCGGGCTCTGGTACATCGTCCCGCAGTTCGTCGGCTTCATCGTGTTCCTGGTCGCGACCTTCGCCGAGACGAACCGGCCGCCGTTCGACATGGTCGAGGCCGACGCCGAGCTGGTCGCCGGCTACAACACCGAGTACGGCGGTGGCCGCTTCGCCGTCTACTACTTCGCCGAGTACCTCAACGTCGTCGTCGCCTCCGGGATCATCGCGACCGTCTACCTCGGCGGCTGGCAGCTGCCGTTCGTCACGACGCCCGGCTGGGCGATGCCGCTCGTCGTGCTCGCGAAGCTCGTGCTCGTCGTGCTCTTCTTCGTCTGGGTCCGCGCGACGCTGCCGCGGCTCCGCTACGACCAGGTGATGTCGCTCGGCTGGAAGGTGCTGCTGCCGATCGCGATGCTGAACACACTGGTCACGGCGATCCTGGTGGTGGCGCTGTGAGCTGGCCGCTGCCACCCGAGGAGCTGCACGTCGTCGAGGGTCCCGAGGCGGGCGGTCCGGGCGGCCTCTACCGCGCCTTCGGCGAGACGCTGCGCGGCCTCAAGACGACGCTCGGCCAGTCGGTCAAGCCGGTCAAGGTCATCCAGTACCCGGAGGAGAAGGTCCCGGTCTACCCGCGCTTCCGTGGCCGCCACCGCCTTCACCGCTTCGAGGACACCGGGCTCGAGAAGTGCGTCGGCTGCTCGCTCTGCGCCGCCGCCTGCCCGGCCGACTGCATCCGCGTCGTCGCCGCCGACAACACGCCCGAGAACCGGGTCTCGGCCGGCGAGCGCCACGCCGCCGTCTACGAGATCAACCTCAGCCGCTGCATCTTCTGCGGCTACTGCGAGATCGCATGCCCGTTCGACGCGATCACGATGGGCAACGACTTCGAGATGGCCGGCTACGACCGCTCCGACCTCATCTTCACCAAGGAGATGCTGCTCGCCGAGCCGTTCGACCGCCAGCCGCTGCGGAGGGAGGGGGAGTAGTGGCCGAGATCCTCTTCTTCATCGCCGGCACCGGCGCGATCGCCGGGGCGATCGGCGTCGTCGTGCTGCGGAACGCGTTCTACGCGGTGCTCGCGCTCGTCTTCCACCTGCTCTGCCTGGCGGCGCTCTTCCTGCTGCTCCGCGCCGAGTTCGTCGCCGCCGCGCAGGTCGTGGTCTACGCCGGCGGCGTGATGGTCCTTTACCTGTTCGTCGTCGCCTACATCGGCGCCGACAGCGCGTCGCGGCTCAGGCCGCTGGGCGGCCCGGGATTGCGTGCGCTGAGCGTCTTCGTTGCCGCCGGGCTAGCGGTCGAGCTGTTGATCGCGCTGCTCGGGACCGGGCTCAAGGGCGTGCAGGGCGACGGCGCCCAGTGGGACCCGGGCTACGGCACACCGCAGCAGATCGGTGAGCTGCTGCTGACCAAGTTCCTGCTGCCGTTCGAAGCTGCATCGATCCTGCTGCTGTTCGCCGCGGTCGGCGCGGTCGTGCTTGCCCGCCGCCGACAGGCCGACCTCGAGGCCGAGCCGTTCGTCGCGCCCCGGATGCCCGAGGGCGTCGGCGCGATGACCGAGGCGACCGGCTTCCAGAACCCGACGGCCCTCATGAACGCCCCGACCGAGGACCCGGGCGCATGAGCATCTCCTGGTACCTCGCCGTCTCCGCGATCATCTTCTCGATCGGGGCCGCCGGCGTGCTGACGCGGCGCAGCCCGCTCGCGACGCTGCTCTGCCTCGAGCTGATGCTGAACGGCTCGAACCTTGCGCTGCTCGCGTTCGCGCGCATGTGGGGCAACGGCGAGGGCCAGATCTTCGCGGTCATCGTCCTCGTCGTCGCTGCCTGCGAGGTCTGCATCGGCCTCGGGCTGATCGTCGCGATGCACAGGCGTGGTTTCCTGATCGACGTTGATTCCGCAAGCGAGCTGAGGGGCTAGCGGATGAGCGCTACCACCGCTGCCTGGCTCGCCCTCTTCGCACCGCTCGCCGGTGCGATCCTGAACGGGCTGCTGTTCCGCGTCACCGCCGGCAAGGTCGTCGCCGGCGTGATCGGCACCGCCGCGCTCGCAGTCAGCTTCGTGATGGCGGTCGTCGCGTTCTTCCAGCTCCAGGCCCGCGGCGAGGAGGATCGGCAGCTGGTGTCGAGTCTTTACGACTACGCCGTCACCGGCTCGGTCGACGTCAAGCTCTCGATCCTCGTCGACCCGCTCAGCGTTCTGATGCTGCTCGTCGTCACCGGCGTGTCGATGCTGATCCACCTGTACTCGATCGCCTACATGGAGGGCGACCGCGGCTATTCGCGGTTCTTCGCGTACCTCAACTTCTTCGTCTTCTCGATGGTGCTGCTGGTGCTCGCCGGCAACTTCGTCCTGCTGACGGTCGGCTGGGCGTTCGTCGGCGCCGCCTCCTATTTGCTGATCAGCTTCTGGTACCGGCGGACCACGGCGACGAAGGCCGGGATCAAGGCGTTCGTCATCAACGTCGTCGGTGACGTCGGCCTCGTGCTGGGCACGTTCTTCATCATCAAGCACACGAGCACGGTCGATTTCCTCGGCACGTTCGCCAAGGCCGAGGAGCTTGGCGCCTCCGCGCACGGCGACCTGACGGCCGGGCTGATCCTGCTGCTCGTCGGCGCGTTCGCGAAGTCGGCTCAGGTGCCGCTCCACACGTGGCTCCCGGACGCGATGGAGGGCCCGACGCCGGTCTCCGCGCTGATCCACGCGGCGACGATGGTCACCGCGGGCGTCTACCTGATCGCCCGCATGCACCCGCTGTTCGAGCAGTCGGCGGCCGCCGCGAACACCGGTGCGATCGTCGGCTGCCTGACGCTCCTGATCGCCGCCACGATCGGCATGGTCGTCACCGACCTCAAGCGCGTCATCGCCTACTCGACGATGTCGCAGATCGGCTACATGGTCATGGCGGTCTCGGCCGGGGTCTACGTCGCGGGCCTCTTCCACCTGATGACGCACGCGTTCTTCAAGGCGCTGCTGTTCATGGCCGCCGGCTCGGTGATCAGCGCGATGGGCGGCGAGCAGAACCTCGACCGGATGCGCGGCTTCCGCAAGGCGATGCCGTTCACTTACGGGGCGTTCGTGATCGGCGGGCTCGCGCTCGCCGGGATCCCACCGTTCTCCGGCTTCTTCTCCAAGGACGAGATCCTGCTCGGGATCGGCGCGCAGGGCGGCTGGCACTGGGCGCTCTACGTCGCCGGTTACGTCGCCGCGCTGATGACCGCGTTCTACACGTGGCGGATGATCTTCCGCGCCTTCCACGGTGAGCCGTGCGAGCAGGCGCGCGAGCTCGAGCAAGGCCACCTCTGGCACGCGCCGCAACCGGTCAATCCGGCGACCGGAGAGGTCGAGGACACCGATGTCGGCTTCCCCGGCCCCGAGCACCACATCGCCGAGCAGGCTCTGCCGATGCGTGTCGCGATGGGCGTGCTCGCCTTCCTCGCGATCGTCGGCGGCGTCGTCGGAATCCCGAAGGTCACGCACTGGCTCGAGGAGTTCCTGCACCCGACCTTCCACGACTCGGCGGTGCAGATCGAGCCGTCCGACGGCCTGCTCTGGTTCGGGCTTGTCCTCGGCGCCGCGGTCGGGCTGCTCGGGATTTGGATCGCCTACCGGATCTACGTCGTCGGCGAGGGCGCGCCGGCCCGCCGTCTCGAGGCGCGCTTCAGTGGCCTCCACCGCCTGTTCGTCTCGAAGTGGTGGTTCGACGAGCTGATCGACGCGCTCATCGTCCGCCCGGCCTCGTGGATCGGCCGCTTCGCTCGGGACACGTTCGAGCGGCTGATCGTCCAAGGCGCGCTCATCGGCGGCACGACCGGCGTCGTCCGCGCCGGCTCGGCTGCGGCCCGGGCGCTGCAGACCGGGTTCCTCCGCGCCTACGCCGGACTCGTCGTGCTCGGCGTCGCCGCGCTGCTCCTCTTCGTGCTGGTGGCCGGATGAGCGTCGCCCTCTCGATCCCGCTCTGGCTCCCGCTCGCCGCAGCGCTCGCCGGTGGCGTGCTGCCGCGGGTCCTTCACCGCGCAACCGTGCTCGGCGCGATGGCGCTCGTGCTCGGCTGGGCCGGCGGCGTCCTGTGGCGGTTTGACCCGTCGGCCGGCGACGAGCACGGCCTGCAGAAGGTCACCGACGAGACGTGGATCGGAGCGATCGGCGCCCACTACAAGCTCGGGATCGACGGGCTCAGCATCGCCCTGATCGCGATGGCGGCGCTGCTGTTCCTGCTCTGCCTCGTCTGGGCGCTGATGAAGGAGTGGCCGAATGAACGCCGCTTCCTGATCCTGTTCGCAGCGGCCGAGACGTTCGTGCTCGGCGCGTTGATGGCGCAAGACCTGCTGCTCTTCATCGCCTTCTTCGACCTGATGCTGCTGCCGTTCCTGCTGCTCGTCTTCGGCTGGGGCGAGGGCCCGGACCGTGCCGGCGCGATGATCAAGCTGTTCATCTACACGCTGGTCGGCTCGCTGCTGATGCTGGCGGCGGCCGCGGCGCTCGCGATCTACGCCGACGCCGGCCCGGGTGGGTCGGTCAGCTTCGTGCTCAGCGACCTAGAGCAGTCACCGGTCGGAGCCTCCTCGCAGGAGTGGATCTTCCTCTGCTTCGCCGCCGCGTTCCTGATCAAGATGCCGGCGTTCCCGTTCCACGGCTGGATGCCCGACGGCTACCGCGCGATGCCGCTGCCGGTGCTCGCCGTCTTCTCCGCGGTGCTGTCGAAGGTCGCCGCCTACGCGTTCCTGCGGATCGTGCTGCCGGTGCTCCCCGACGCGGCGGACACCTTCCAGGCGCTGATGATCGGTGTCGCGCTCTGCTCGATCCTCTACGGATCGCTGATGGCGTTCACCGTGACCAACACGCGGTTGATCCTCGGGTACTCGTCGGTCGCGCAGCTCGGCTTCATCCTGCTCGGCGTCTTCGCCCTCAGCGCCGACGGCGCTCAGGGCGCGCTGCTGCAGGCGGTCAACCACGGACTCGTCGTGGCGCCGGCCTTCCTGATCGTGGCGCTGCTCGGCGCCCGCGCCGGCGGCTCGGAGGATCTCCGCGACCTCGGCGGCATCGCCTTCCGGGCGCCGGTACTCGCGGCCCTGTTCCTGATCGTCGCCCTCGCGACGCTGGCGATGCCGGGCTCGTCGAACTTCGTCGGTGAGTTCCTGATCCTGCTCGGCGCGTTCCAGGAGAGCGTCGCGGTCGCGGCAATCGCGTCGGTCGGCGTCGTGCTCGCCGCGGTCTACGCGCTGCGGCTCTTCATCGGCGCGATGCACAACCGGCAGTCGGGTGCCGCCAGCCGCGACCTCGACGCGTCGGAGGCGACGCCGCTGGTCGCGATGGTGCTCGTGATCGTTGCGCTCGCGCTCGTTCCGCAGTTCCTGCTCGAGCGCTCCGAACGGGCGACCGCGACTGTCGGTGCCCGCCCGCCCGTGCCGCCCGCCACGGCCGTCGCCGGTGGCCCGGAGCCGATCGCGACGCCCGACCACGACGGCGGCCGTCTCGGCGAGGAGGAGTCGCCGTGATCGCCGCCGCCGTCTCGACGCCCTCGATCGACTGGATCGCCGCGCTGCCGTTGCTCGTCCTGCTCGGCGGGTCGGTCGTGGTGCTGCTCGCCGGCCTCGGCGCCTCGCCCTGGTTCCGCGAGGGGCTCGCGCCGCTGCTCGCCGCCGTCAGCTTCGGCGTCGCCGGCGCGCTCGGCGCGCTCGGCTGGGGCGACGCCGTCGAGTTGTTCGTCGCCAAGGGCGCGCAGGGCGCGCTCGTCTTCGACGACCTCGCGGTGGCGGTGATGGTGCTCGTCTGCGCGGCCGGGCTCGCGACGGTGATCCTGTCGCTGCGCTCACGGGCGCCCGAGCAGGCCGAGCACGGTGAGTACTACGCGTTGCTGCTTGCGGCCGCCGGGGGCATGGTCATCCTCGCGGCGGCGCAGAACCTCGTCACGATCTTCGTCGGGCTCGAGCTGCTCTCGATCCCGCTCTACGTGCTCTGCGCCGCCGAGATGAGGAGGGCGCGGTCACTCGAGGCCGGCCTCAAGTACCTGATCATCGGCTCGCTCGGCTCGGCGACCTTCCTCTACGGGCTGGCACTGCTCTACGGCGCGTCCGGTGACACCGACCTCCGCGGCGTCGCCGAGGCGGTCACCAAGCACCCGAGCGACTCGCTCGTCCTGGCCGGCATCGCGCTGACGATCGTCGGCCTCGCGTTCAAGGCGTCGGTCGCGCCGTTCCACCAGTGGACGCCCGACGTCTACGAGGGTGCGCCGACCCCGGTCACCGCGTTCATGGCGGTCGCGACGAAGGCGGCGACGTTGATCGCGTTCCTGCGGATCTTCGACGTCGCGCTGCTCGACGCGCACGACACTTGGGCGCCGATCCTCGCCACGCTCGCGGCGGTCACGATCGTCGTCGGCAACGCGGGTGCGCTCGGCCAGGACTCGCTCAAGCGGCTGCTGGCCTGGTCCTCGGTCGCGCAGGCCGGCTACCTGCTGGCGGGCGTCGTCGTCGCGACGACGTTCGGGGCCCAGGCGACGCTGTTCTACCTCGCCGGCTACGCGGCGATGACTCTGGCGGCCTTCGCGGTTGTGATCGCCCGCGAGCGCGAGAGCGAGCACGGCGACAGCATCGACTCGCTCGCCGGGATCGGAAGCTCGCGGCCGCTGCTCGCCTGGCCGATGACGATTGCGATGCTCGGCCTCGCCGGCATCCCGGCGACCGTTGGCTTCATCGGCAAGTTCGCGCTGATCGGCGCCGTCGCCGACGGCGGGTACGCATGGCTCGGAATCGTGATCGTGCTCGGATCCGCGGTGTCGCTCGCGTACTACCTGCGGGTTGTCGCGGTGATCTGGCGGACCGGCGGCGAGGGCTCCGGCGTCCGCGCGCCGGGCGGCTGGGAGGTCACGGCGCTCGCGCTGGCCGCGGCTGCAGCGACGGTTGTCGCCGGGGTCGTTCCGAACGAGCTGATGGACGTCGCTCGCGACGCCGCCCGCGCACTCGGGCTTTAGAGGCGGGCGCGGGCGCGGGCGCGCTCCGCCGTTGGTGCCACTTGACTCCCATATCGGCGGTCATCCGGGACCAACGCCGCGGGTGAACGTGCGCCCACGGCCGCTGGTGCCACCTGCCTTCCATATGGGCAGTCATCCGGGACCAACGTCGGGACAGGTACCCCAGGGGGTATCATGCGGCCGATGCGCGAGATCGAGCCTGAGAGCCGTGCCGCCGTGATCGCCCGCCTGCGCCGGGCCGAAGGGCAGCTTGCCGGCGTGCTGCGGATGATCGAGGAGGAGCGCGACTGCCGCGACGTGATCACGCAGCTCGCCGCCGTCAGCAAGGCGATCGACCGCGCCGGGTTCGCCGTCATCGCGCAGGGGATGAAGCAGTGTGCGACCGATCCCGACGGTGAGATCGATGCGACGGAACTCGAGAAGCTCTTCTTGAGCCTCGCCTGATCGCCCCGCGGACGTCCCGTGGGCCGTCTGGCTCAGTGAGCCTTCTCGTGCCCGCTCAGCACCATCCGGATCATCCGCGCGTTCAGGACGACGAAGCGCCCGAGCTGGAACGGCAGGTTGTTGCGGATCCGGACGGTCAGCTTCGTCGGCTGCGGCATCCCCGAGAGGTCGGCGATCGGTTGTGTCTGGTCTGTGGCGGTCATCGTCATCTACTCCGGGATCAGGCTCCAGCCGCGTTTGCCCTTGGCCTTGTAGAGGAACATGTGGTGCAGCAGCAGCTTGAGCCAGTGCCCGGCGAGGCCGATCTCACCGCCGGTGCGGTCGAGGTCGCGACCGGTGCGGTAGCGGGAGTAGTCGGGCACGATCGGCATCATCGTCATCGTCGCCGCCGTGCCCTTCGTCAGGCCTGCGCCGGCTGACGCGACGCACGCGGCTCCCATCCTCGCCATCGATGCCTGGTGCGCGGGCGCAGAGGCTCCGTGCTTGATCCGGTCGGCGATCGTGTGCGCGACGGTCTTCGCCATCACACCCGAGGGCATGCCCGTGCGTGGCGGCGACGGCGCGATCACCGTGCCCGCCGGGCTCTTGCGCGGCTTCGAGATCGGGTGCGGTGGCGCGAACGCGATGCCGACGGCCCAGACGTTGTCGAGCCCGACTGCCTGGTAGGTCTTCGGCCAGTCGTCGGCGCTCCACTCCTCGTAGGGCTTGGCGGTGTAGTCGGCGTCGACCTTCATGAACCCGCTCGGGGCGAACAGCTGCTCGCTGATGTCCTCGCCCGCGCGGTCGTACGCCTTGATCGGCTGGCCACCGAACGGCGGCAGCAGCATCGCGAAGTCGTAGGCCAGGGTGTGGTGCTCACCGTCGAGCGTCTCGTAGTGGATGACGCCGGCTTCGACTTTCTCGACGTGCGCGCCGAGGATCGGCTCGACTCCGCGCTCGCGGAACAGCGAGCCTGTCCACAGCGAGCTGTTCGTCTCGAACCCGTGCTCGACGAACGTCATCCCGCCGACGCCGAAGTCACCGAGATCGTTCTCGTTCGTCAGGTAGATCAGCCGGGCGTTGTCCCGCACACCTGCTGCGCGGAGGGCGGCGTCGACGTTGAACGTGTACTCGAAGGCGGCGCCCTCGCACGTGCACGTGCCGTGGCCCATTCCGACGACGAGCGTCAGCTTCTCGCCGCCGCGCATCCTCTCGATCGCGGCGTTCAGCGCGGCCGAGGCGCCGGCGGCGTGGTCGGCGGTGCAGACGGAGTGGGTGTTACCGGCATCCGGGCCGAGGCCCTCGGTCGCCTCGAACTTGAGGCGCGGGCCGGTCGCGTTGATCAGGTAGTCGTAACGGATCCGATCCTCGGCGCCGGCCGAGCCCTTGGCGGTGGAGACGATGTCGACCGCGCCGCGCTCGCTCTCGGCGTCGCCGTGCGGGCGGATCGCCACAGCCTTGGCCTGCCGGTACTCGACTCCGTGCTTCTCGTAGACGGGCGCGAGCGGGAAGACGACCTGCTCCTTCTTCATCTCCCCGACTCCGACCCAGATGTTGGACGGGATCCAGTTCCAGTTCGAGTTGGGGGACACGACGGTCACGGTGTCGCCGCGGCCGAGCATCTTGCGCGTGTTGAGCGCCGCGGTGTGCCCCGCGATTCCTGCTCCCAAGATCACTACGTCGGCCATGAGGTCTCCTTCGAGGTGTTGCCGATCGCCAGCCAGTATACCCCCTGGGGTATAGGTACGTCAACGTGCCTGCGGCTCGCCGGCGGCGCCCGTGCCCGCCACCCACGTCTCGTATCCGCCGTCCAGGTTGACCGCGTCGCGACCCTGCTGGACGAGGATCCGCGCTGCCGAATGACCGCGCTGGCCGACTGCGCAGTGGACGACGAGCTCGCCGTCCGGAAGCTCGCCCGCCCGCTCGCGCAGCTCGTCGAGCGGGACGTTGATCGCGCCCGGGATCGCGCCGCGAGCGTGCTCCTCCGGTGAGCGGGCGTCGATGACGGTCGCTCCGCGCTCGACCGCCGCCGGCAGCTCGTGCCACTGAATCGACTTCGCCATCCCCGAAGCACGGTTCTCGTTGATGAAGCCGAGCATGTTGACGGGGTCCTTCGCCGATCCGAACTGGGGCGCGTACGCGAGCTCGAGCGTCGACAGCTTGGAAGCGCTGATGCCGCCGGTGATCGCGGTCGCGAGCACGTCGATGCGCTTGTCGACGCCGTCGCCGCCGACGGCCTGTGCTCCCAGGATCGCGTCGGTCTCGGGGTCGACGAGCAGCTTCAGCGACATCTCCTCGGCGCCGGGGTAGTAGCCCGCGTGGTGGGCTGCTCGTGTGTGGATCGCGCGGTAGGGACGGCCGGCGGCGCGGAGCCGCTTCTCGTTCCATCCCGTCGCCGCGACGCGCAGCCCGAAGACGCCGACGATCGCGGTCGCCAGCACCGGGCGGTCACGAGCGTCCTCGTCGCCTGCGATCACATCGGCGACCGTGCGCCCCTGGAGGTTGGCGGTGTTCGCGAGCGGGACGAGCACTTGTTCACCGCTGATCGCATCGCGCTTCTCCACGGCGTCGCCGACCGCGTAGATCGAGCTGTCGCTCGTCCGCAGGCGCTCGTCGACGGCGATCCCGCCACGCTCGCCGATCTCGAGACCGGCTGCCTCGGCCAACGCCGTCGAGGGCCGGACGCCGATCGCGCAGATCACGAGATCGCCCGGCACGACTGCGCCGCTCTCGAGCGTCACGTCGTCTGCGCCAATCTTCGTGACGCCGGAGCCGAGCTCGAGGCGAACGCCGCGATCTGCGAGCCGGCGGTGGACCGGCGCGACCATCTCCGGGTCGATCGGCGCCATGACCTGGCCGGCCGCCTCGACGATCGTCGTCGCGATCCCGCGCTGGACGAGGTTCTCGGCGAGCTCTACGCCGATGAACCCGCCGCCGATGATCACCGCCGAGGACACCTCCTTGGCGGCGGCGAAAATTCGGTCGGTGTCCTCGACGTCGCGCAGCGTCAGCGCGCGTTCGATCCCGGGGATGTCCGGGCGGATCGGCGCGGCGCCCGGTGCCAGCACCAGAGCGTCGTAGGGGATCGTGAGCTCATCGCCGGAGTCGAGGTCGCGAGCGGTCACCGTCTTCGCCTCGCGATCGATCGCGGTCGCCTCGGTGCGCACGCGCACGTCGAGCCCGAAGCGGCGGTGCAGGCTCTCGGGCGTCTGCAGCAGCAGGTCTTTCCGGTCCTCGATGACGCCGCCGATGTAATACGGCAGCCCGCAGTTGGCGAACGACACGTGCCCGCTCTTCTCGAGCACGGTGATCGTGGCGTTCTCGTCACGCCTGCGCAGCCTCGTCGCCGCCGACATCCCGCCGGCGACCCCGCCGATGATGATCACGTTCATCGTCTCACCATACCCCAGGGGGTATCAGGCCGATGGATTTCCCGCGCATAGCGGTGAAGATCCAGCAGCTCTCTGCCGGCCCGCCGAGAGCGTGGGTAGCCTTGCGCACCCCGATGGAGTACCCGGTCGAGAGCTTCACCGAACCCGAGCGCGCTCGTCTTGCGCCTCACGTCACCAACCTCGACCGCCCGGTGTTCGGTCTCGTCAACCTGCCCGAGACCGTCAAGGGTGCGCTGTTCGCGCGCTACTCCCGCTATCAGGGCACGCTCCGCCGGCTGTTCCTCGACGAGTTCGCCGATTCGCTCGACGCGACCGCGCCGCCGTTCGAGGGCTCCGAAGGGGACCGTGCCTCCGAGCTCTACGACCGCATCTTCCTCGGCTACGGGGATGACTCCGTCGCCCAGCTCGGGGGTATGCACGTCGCGGTCGAGTGGTGCTCGAACGTCCTGACCAAGGTCCTGCAACGGCCCCGCATCGGCTCGTATCTCGAGCAGTCGACGCGCTACATCCCGTACGACACGCCGATGTCATCGGATCCCGCCCGCCCGCTCGGCTACCGCTACTACCGCGACCCGGCGCTCGGCGACGCCTACGAGCAGGCGATGGAGGAGATCTTCGGGATCTACAGCAGCTCTCTCCCGCAGGTGACGGCGTGGGTCGACCGGTCGTTCCCGGGTGACCCGGGGCCCGCCCGTGACCGTGCCGTCCAGGCGAAGGCGCTCGACCTGCTGCGCGGGATCCTGCCTGCCGCGTCGTTGTCGCACATGGGCATCTACGCCTCGGGGCAGACCTACGAGCAGTTGATTCTCCACCTGCTCGCGCACCCGCTGCCCGAGGCCCGCGAGACCGGCGCCGGGATCCTCGACGCGGTCAACGCGGTGATGCCGTCGTTCGTCTCGCGCGTCGAGCGGCCCGACCGCGGCGGTCGCTGGGTCGACTACCTGCGCGAGCGCGACGCCGCCGGCGCACGCTGGGCGGAGGCGCTCGGCCTCGACCCGCAGTCGCGCGAGCAGGCCGCCGACGGCCGGCCGTCGGTCCGGCTGCTGCACGTCGACGGCGACGAGGACCGCTTGCTTGCCGCGTTGCTGTTCGAGGCAACCGGCGCAAGCGAACAGGGGACGCTCGACCGCCTGCGTGACCTGTCTGCGGACGAGCGTGCACGGATGCTCGCCGAGCTCGTCGGCGCCCGCGAGAACCGTCGCCACCGGCCCGGCCGGGGCTTCGAGGCGCTCCGCTACCGGTTCGAGGTGGTCGCAGACTACGGCGCCTTCCGCGATCTCCAGCGCCACCGGATGCTGACCGTCCAGTGGCAGCAGCTGACCCCACATCTCGGGGCCGGCGTTCCCGGCGAGCTCGATGAGGCCGGCCACGGTGACAGCGCCCGTCGCGCCTACGAGGTCTCCGAGGCCGCCTGGCAGCGCCTCGCCGATTCCGGCAACCCGCGTGCCGCCGCGTACGCGCTCTGCCTCGGCTTCCGGATCCGCTTCATCCTCGATCTCAACGCCCGCGAGGCGATGCAGCTGATCGAGCTGCGATCGGGCCGCGAAGGGCATCCGAGCTACCGCGCGGTCGCGCACCAGATGCATGCAGAGATCGAGCGCGTCCACCCAATCGTGGCGGCCGCGATGACGCACGTGGACCGTGACACCGAGCCGCGGCTCGAGCGGATCCTCTCGGAGATGCGCACGCAGTCGAAGCTCGACGCGCTCGGCGCGTCGAGTGTGCACTAACTGTCGCTAGAGGGACCCCGGCGCACACTCGACGAGCCTTGCGTCATGCTTTGGCGGGTGGGGCTCTCTCTGTACGCGCGCCGCCGGCTCGTCGCGGGCCTGCTCACGGCGCTCTCCCTGGTGCTGCTTGCAGCGTTGGTTCGGTCCTGCGGCGATGATGCCGAGTCGGAGTCGCGCGTGGCCGCGGCGGCCGAGAAGCCGGCCCGGCCTGAGCTACCGCGTGGTGGCCGGCGCCTGTTCCCGGATTACCGGGTCGTCGCCCTCTACGGCAACCCGCGCGCCGCCGAGCTCGGCGAGCTCGGGATCGGGACGCCGACCCGGGCCGGCATCAAGCTCGAGCGGCAGGCCGAGCCGTACGCGCGCGAGACGCGGCCGGTGCTGCCGGCGATGGAGCTGATCTCGACGGTCGCGACCGCGGCGCCGGGTCCGCGCGCCGACCATCGCGAGCCGATGCCGGCCGCGATGATCGACCGCTATCTGAAGGCCGCCCGCAAGGCCAAGGCGCTGCTGATCCTCGACATCCAGCCCGGCCGCGCGAAGTTCGGGCCAGACGTCGCCCGGCTCGAGAAGTGGCTGAAGCAGCCCGACGTCGGGCTCGCGCTCGACCCGGAGTGGCACGTAGGCCCGGGGCAGGTTCCTGGGCAGGTGATCGGATCGACCGACGCGAGCGCGATCAACGCGGTCGCGGGCTACCTCGCGAAGCTGGTCGCCAAGCACGACCTGCCCGAAAAGCTGCTGCTGGTCCACCGCTTCACCGAGTCGATGATCGTCGGCGACGCCGCCCTTCGAGAGCCCCGCGGCGTACAGCTCGTCGTCAACATCGACGGCTTCGGCAGCCGTGCCGACAAGACCGTCAAGTACCAGGAGCTCGCCGCGCGGACGCCGCAAGCCGGCCACGGCTTCAAGCTGTTCTACAAGGAGGACGCCGGCCTGATGCAGCCGACGTCCGTGATGGCGCTCCAGCCACGCCCCGAAGTCGTCGTCTACGAGTGAGCGGAGCGATCCGTGCCGACACGGATCGCGCACCGAAACGGTCTGTAATCGGTGCCGACACGGACCGCTCCTAGAACACCGGCGCTCCGCCGGTCACCCCGAGGACGGTCCCGCTGACGTAGCTGGCCTCGGTCGCCGAGGCGAGGTAGACGTAGGCGCCCGCGAGTTCGGCCGGCTGGCCGGCACGACCGAGCGGGACCTTGGTCCCGAACTCCTCGAGGTGGTCGGGCTCCTGGGTTGCCGGTTGCAGCGGCGTCCAGATCGGCCCGGGGGCGACGGCGTTGACGCGGATCCCACGCGGGCCCAGGTCGGCGGCGAGGTTCGCGGTGAGGTTGTTGAGGGCGGCCTTGGTCGCCGCGTAGTCGAGCAGCGTCGTCGACGGGTCGTATGCCTGGATCGAGGTGGTGTTGATGATCGAGCCGCCGGCCTCCATGTGCGGAACGGCCGCCCGCGTGATCCAGATCGTCGCGAGCAGGTTCGTGGCGATCACGCGCTCGACCATGTCGGGCTCGAGCCCGTCGATCCCTGGCTCCCCACGCGCCCACTGGAAGCCGGCGTTGTTGACGAGCACGTCGAGCCCACCGAGCGTTCGCACCGCCTCCGCAACCATCTCCTCGCAGAGCTCGCGCTCCGTGAGGTCGACGGCGATCGGCGTGACCGACGCGTCGGACTCCTCGACGACGCGCACAGTCTCGGCGGCGTCCTGGTGCTCCTCGGGGAGATGGGTGAAGACGACGTCTGCGCCCTCGCGCGCGTACGCGATCACGACTGCGCGGCCGATCCCCGAGTCGCCGCCGGTGACGAGGGCCCGCGCACCGCTCAGCCGGCCGGTGCCGAGCCAGCTCGTCTCGCCGTGGTCAGGAACCGGGTCCATTGCGGCGGTCGCCCCGGGCGGGTCCTGCTTCTGGGGCGTGAATCCGTTGTTCTCTGCCATGCGGCAGGCATGCCCGGGATCAGTCCTGCCGACACAGCCTCACGATTGGGATCTCGCGGCCGGCCCGCTCGCGGTATCTGGCGAACGGAGGGAAGACGTTGTCGGCGAGGGCGAACAGGCGGGCGCGCTCGGCGCCGTCCTCGACAAGCATCGCCAGCCGCGGCTCGCCTCCGAACCGGACTCGTGGGTCTGCGCGCAGGTTGTGGAACCAGGACGGATGCTCCGGCGCACCGGCCTTCGAGGCGACGACGATCTCGTCATCTCCGTCGTGAAAGTAGATCAGCGCGTTTCGCCTGGTCTTGCCCGAGCGCGCGCCGGTCGTCTCGAGCACCGCGGTTGTGATGATGCCTCCCGTGCCAACTCGCCCACCGGTCAGGCGCAGCAGCAGGGGATCGAGCCGCCAGCTCACCGCGCGCGAGAACCACAGACCGGCCCGCGACGCGCTGAACCGGGCGTAGGAGCGGTAGAACCGCCCACGGTGCCGTGTCGGGTCCACGTGCCGGATCACGCCGACCTCATGCCGCCGGGTAGGCCACCTGACAGAACCCGTGGTTGCAGTACCCGCCCGGGTTCTTAGCGAGGTACTGCTGGTGCTCCGGCTCGGCGTAGTAGAACGCCGGCGCCTCGCCGATCTCGGTCGTGATCGCTGGATGCCCTGAGCCCGCGAGCGCGGTCGCGTACGAGTCGCGCGACGCGGCGGCGGCCTGCGCCTGCTCGGCCGTTGTCGTGTAGATCGCTGAGCGGTACTGCGTGCCGCGGTCGTTGCCCTGCCGCATCCCCTGCGTCGGGTCGTGCTGCTCCCAGAAGTGCCGGAGCAGCTCGTCGTAGCCGAGCACCGTCGGGTCGTAGGCGACGAGCACCGCCTCGGTGTGGCCGGTGCGGCCGGTGCAGACCTCGTCGTAGGTCGGGTTCGGCGTCTCGCCGCCCTGGTAGCCGACCGCGGTCGTCACGACTCCCGGAAGCTCCCAGAAGATCCGTTCGGCGCCCCAGAAACAGCCCATCGCGAAGTAGGCGACCTCGGTGCCGATCGGGAACGGTGGCTTCAGCGGTGCTGCCAACACCTCGTGAGATGCTGGCAACGGCATCTGGCTGTCACGTCCGGGCAGCGCCTCGCCGGGCGCCGGCATCGAGCTCTTATCACGTCCGAAGATCGCCATGGGACGCAACGTACCCCCGTCCGCTGAGCGGGAGCTAAGGTCGGCGCATGAGCACCGACTACACGAAGATCGCCACCGCCGACGCGCCGGACTTCGCCGCCGGCCGGATGGAGGGCGTCGAGGCTCGCGGGCTGCGCGACCCGGCGGGCGCCGAGCAGACCGGCGCGATGCTCCACAAGCTGCAGCCCGGTGTCCGGCAGGGGTTCGGCCACGTCCACCACGAGGCCGAGGAGCTGTTCTTCGTCCTGTCCGGCTCCGGGCGCGTCAACGTCGGCGACGAGGTCGTCGAACTCGCTGAGCGTGACCTCATCCGGCTGGCCCCGACGACCCCGCGATGCTTCGAGGCAGGTGACGACGGCCTCGAGTTCCTGGCGTTCGGGCCGCATCTCAAGGGCGACGGGCGGATCCTGCCGGGCTGGTGGGGCGGCGACGTGCCGCCGGAGGACTGAGGCCGCATGTAGGCCGGTACGCTGTTCCGACCTTGGAGAGGTGGCCGAGTGGCTGAAGGCGCTCCCCTGCTAAGGGAGTATGCGGCTTAGAACCGTATCGAGGGTTCGAATCCCTCCCTCTCCGTCGGCGCCTCAGCGCAGCCCGAAGTCCCAGATCGTCGTGCTGATGACGTTGGAGGCGATGACGACATTGGCGGTCGTCCAGCCGGCGAGCGCGCCGTCAGTGATCGCATCGGAGTCCTTCTGGTCGTCACCTCCGATGTTGGTTTCACGAACGTCAGGGCGGCGGGCGGGATGACGGGGATCCGGAACGTGCCGGGGTAGGGCGTCACCACCGTGTATTGCCCGAGATCCGGGCCGGCCGGTGGGAGGGATCGGTCGCGATGAGCCGGTCGCCGTCGTAGCGTTCCGGTCATGCGCGCAGTCGCGACCGCGGTGCTGTTCGTCCCGGTCCTCCTGGCCGCCAAGATCTCTCCCGCAACGGCCGCCCCGACGGCCGGTGGCTGTCCGGTCTTCCCGGCATCGAGTCCCTGGAACCAGCGCATCGACACGCGGCCGGTCGACCGGCGCTCTCGCGCGATCGTCGCACGGCAAGCGGCCGGGCAGGCGGTCCATCTCGATCTCGGCTCGACAGAGGAGGAGTACGGCATCCCGTTCACGATCGTTCCGGCCTCCCAACCGCTCCTGCCGCTGAGGTTCGGCGTCGGCGGCGAGGACTACCGCGAGGAGTCAGACCGCGGGCCGGTGCCGATCCCGAAGGACGCGCCGATCGAGGGTGGCACGCGGGCGCGCCCCGATCCCGACGACGGCGACCGTCACGTGATCGTGATCCAGCGCGGGGAGTGCACGCTGACCGAGCTGTACGCCGCCGAGCGGGTGCGCGATCGCGCCGGCGCGGTGGTCGGCTGGCGGGCGGCGGCATCCGCACGGTGGAACCTTCGCTCGAACCGGCTGCGCCCTGCCGGGTGGACGAGCGCCGATGCCGCCGGCCTGCCGATCTTCCCCGGCCTGCTCCGGTACGAGGAGGCGGCGAGCGGCCGGATCGAGCACGCGATCCGCGTCACGCTGCCGCAGGCGCGGGCTGCGTACACGGCGCCGGCGCGGCACTGCGGCCCGCGCGGCAACACCGCTTCGAGCCTGCCCGCGTACGGGATGCGGCTCCGGCTGAAGCGCGGCGTCGCGACCTCCCAATACACGGGCGCCGCGAAGACGATCGTGGTTGCGATGAAGCGCTACGGGCTGATCTACGCAGACCAGGGTTCGGCGATGTACGTGACCGGCACGTCCGACCCGCGCTGGGCGGACGCGATCGACCAGTTCCATGAACGGCCGCTCGATGGGCGCCGGTTCGAGGTCGTCCGGGCCGCGAAGGTCACGCGTTGCTGAGCGGTCAGGTGGGGCGGTCGAGGCCCGGCACGTCGACGTGCGGGAGCGGCCCGTGGATCAGCTCGAGCTCGGCGAGGTCGTTGCGGTCGCGAGGCCGGCCGGCGAGGCGCTTGAACGCGACGAGGCTCTCGAGGCCGGCCACCTTGAATGGGCCGTCCCCGAGGTCGGCCGCCAGTGCGTTGAACGAGACTGTCGCGAAGTCGAGCGGCGCGGTTCCCTCGCGGAGCAGGTCGAGTCGCCCGGCGTCGCTGTGGAGGCGGGAGTGATCACGATCGGTCAGCTCGCCGGCGTTGAAAGGCCGTCCCTCGTCCCAGGCGGCGCCGACCGACAGCAACGCGCGATCGAGCCGAGCGTCGTTGTCGGGATCGTCGGGGATCAACAGGTCGACGTCCTCGGTCGCGCGGACGTAGTCGTTCGCGATTACCGCGAACCCGCCGATCACGACGAAGTCGGCGTCCGTGGCGAGGAGCGCCGCGGTCGCGGCGCGTAGGTCAGGGTCGGTCGGACCGCGCATCGCTTACCGCGCGTCTGAGCGCAGCCGCTTGTGCCGACAGCCGCTGTCCGCGCATCAACCGCTGCTCGACCGTCTGGTCCAGGCCGCCTTGCGACGCACGGTCGCCTGCGTGGATCTCCGCCCAGCGTGCTTCCGAACCGGGGCGAAGCAGCGGGTTGCCGTTCCCGTCGGGCATCGGCCTCAGTCTAAGCGGGCTTCAGGTCGCGTCCGGGCCGAGCGAGTGTTCGCGCATCCATGCAGCGAGCGGCGCGTTCGCGTGCGGGTTGTCGCCGTCTTCGAGCCGCTCGACGATCCGCCGGCGGATCGGCAGCGGCATCTTCTGGGACAGCTTCGCCTTCGCCTCGACGCGCTCCGCTTCGATCTTGAACGTGACGGTCTGCGGCGCGATCCGCTCGGACAGCGCGAGCCCACCGCCCTCGAGCTTCCATCGCTGCTCGCCTAGCACCTCCTCGTGGCGGTCGAGCGTCCGCCGCAGCACGTCGAAGCGCTCGTCGCCCTCGAGCAGCTCGGGTTTACCAGCGACGTGGACGGAGACGTGGTTCATCGTGCTCGGCACGTCTGTGATCTCCGGCGGGTACCAAGAGGCCGACACGAACCCCCACGGGCCCTCGAAGATCACGAGCGCGTCGAGCCCGGCCTCGATATCTGCGCACTGCGGGTCGCCTGCGGCGAAATGACCGCGGATCACGACCTCGTCGGCCGGCTCGGGGTCGAGCAGGAAGAACGCGTAGGTAGCGCGCAGCCCGTCCGGGCCGGCGGTGACGACGCGGCCCCATCCGTGCTCATCGATAACGCGCCGGGCGCCATCGAACCCGAGCTTGTAGGCGGGCTGGACCTGCATGAGGCGAGCCTACGGGGTGGAGGAAGCCGAAGAAGGCTCGCGCTCGCCGGTGTGCTCGATCACGACCGCGACCTTCCTTTCCTCCCAGATGAGCGTCGTCTCCTGTGCGTCGTGATCAACGAGTACGGCGTCCGGGTCTCCGTCGTCGAGTTCGTCGAGCATGCGGCGGATCGAAGCCCAGCGCTCGAGCAACTCACGGCCGGCGTTGGAAGTTGGCTCCTGGGCGGTATCGCGTGCCATCGACGTGACCGCCTCGGCGTCCCACTTGAACGTGTTGGGACTGGAGGCGTACCCGTACGTCACCGAGCCGGTCGCGAGGTCATGGAACCAGCGGCCCGGAAGCGGGACTCCGTCGCTATCGAGCAGGTCGAGTACACGTGCGTGAACCTTCATCGTGTCCATCGGCAGATCGTGCCCCCAGGGCGTGCCGAGAATCCAGACTCTTGTGCGGCGAGACCGTGACGGGATCGCAACGATTCAGCGACTCGACACCGCCCCGTGGTCCGGCCGCCTCGCTAGACTCCGCCGCCTGCGCCCGTAGCTCAGCTGGATAGAGCGTCGGTCTACGGAACCGAAGGTCAAAGGTTCGAATCCTTTCGGGCGCGCTCGAAGGCCTCGTTCGGAGGCCTTCTTCGTATCTCGCGCCGAGTCAGCTCGCGCCGGCGCCGGCGCCACCGAGCTCCCGCAGCGCCGCCATCGCCTCGCGCCGCGGGCGTGTGTACTCGTCGAGCGCGATCTTGATCACGGCGGCGAACGGCACGGCGAGGATCGCGCCGACGACGCCGAGGATCGCGGCAGCGATCAGCACGGCGACGACCGTCGTCAGCGGCGAGAGGTCGACCGCCTGGCTGTAGACGATCGGGGCGACGACGTAGTTCTCGATCTGCTGGTAGATCAGCTGGATGATCACGATCCCCACCACGGCCTTGGTGCTGACGGTCAGTGCGACCAAAGCGAGGATGATCGCCGCGATCGTCGCGCCGATCATCGGGATCAGGTCGAGCAGCCCGACGATCACGGCGAGCACGGCGGGGAACGGCAGTCCGAAGATCAGCGCCGAGACATAGGCGACCATCGCGGCGACGAGCGAGATCGCGAGGTTGCCTAGCATCGTTGAGGACATCGCGCGGATCGCGCGCTCGGTCGCGGGGCGCCAGCGCGTTTCGGCATCCGGGGTCACGAGCGAGAAGACCCAGTCGGTGATCGCCGGCCGTTCCATCATCAGGTAGAGCGCCATGAACGACAGCGTCACGACCGAGAGCACCGAGCCGAACAGCCCGCCGGTGACGCCGAGCAGCGTTGACGCCGCATCCGGGATGTGGCCGGCGACCTCGCGCGCCGCATCGCTGACCGACCGTTCCATCCCGCTCGTCATCAGCGCGTCGAACAGGTCGGTCTGCTTGAGCTCGTCCCAGTAGCCGGGGAGCTCGCCGGCGAGGTCACGGACCCCGCGCCAGAGCGGCCCGACCGCGACCGCGACGATCAGGAACAGTGCGATGAACGTCCCGAAGAAGACGGCGAGGGCCGCCCGCCCGCGCCGCCAGCCCCGGTTCCGCACGAGCCCGTCGACGACCGGGTCGAGGGCGAGCGCGAAGACCGACGCGACGAACAGCGAAAGCAGCGTCCCGAGCGACAGCAGCACCAGCGCGACCAGCGCCGCGAACGCCAGCACGACCAGGATCGTGCGGGCGGGAACTACGATCGCGACACGCTGAGGCGACTGCGGCGAACTCATGGCCGCCATCATCGTCCGCGCGACGGACAGGGTGTCCTCAGCCGATTCGCAGCCGGCGCAAGTTCCGGCTCGATGACTTGCGTTCGACGTTCCCGGCGGAGTCGATCGCCCGTGACCAGACGACGTACTGCCCGGCGCTGAGCTTCGGGAGCCTGAGGCGCCACGAGCTTGTGCCGGTGGCGGTCACGTACAGCGTCCGCTTGCAGCTACGAGGAGCGCCGAACGTGCGGTTCGCGCGCAGAAAACGACAGCGGGCGCCCGCCTTGCGTGCGAGCGAGATCCGCACCCGGCCCACCCCGCCGGCGTCGCTCGCGGTGCCACGCACGGTGATCGGTTGCTTGGCGGTCGAGATCTTCGAGATCCGGCTCGTCGGGGCGGTCGTGTCGGGCGTCACCGGCGGTTCCGGGACGACCGGCATGGGCGCGACCGTGACGCTCCTCGCCGGGCTCGCCGACGCGACGAAGCTGTTGCCGGCGCCGTCGCCGCTGTAGCGCGCCGTGACCTGGAGATCGCCGGCGGTGCCGTAGGTGACCGTGCAGGTCGCGACGCCGTTGGTAACCGGCTGCGCCGCGCAGGCGCTCGTCGCCGCGCCGCCCGCTCCGTCGTCGAACGCGACCGTGCCGCCGGTCGCGGCAGGCGTGATCGTGGCGGTGTAGGTCACGGGGGTACCGGCGACTGGGGCGTCCGGGGAGACGGTGACCGCGGTCGTCGTCGGCTGCAGGCGGTAGGCGCCGATCGCGCACTTCGCCCCCGCCACGGCGACCGTGCCGCGCTGGTCGGCGGCCGCGCATGCCGTCGTGGCGCCGCCGGCGGCGACCGGCAGCGCGAAGCCGGCCGGGATCACGTCGTAGGCCGGGTTCGGCGCCGTCGTCGCGGGGAAGGGTGTGTTCAACAGCGCGAACGTCTTCGATCGCGCGCCGTTCAGCGCCGGGGTGTCGGCGAGGTAGGCGTCGAGCGCCTCGGCGTACGTGGCGGTTCCAAGCGTCTCCGAGCCGAGGTGGCTGCCTTCCGCCGGGGTCGGGAGGTTGAGGCAGGTCCCGTCGCTGTCGAGGTTGTAGCCGGCGTCGGTCCCGATCGT
Organism: Baekduia sp.; assembly: GCA_037045385.1. Lineage (GTDB taxonomy): Bacteria > Actinomycetota > Thermoleophilia > Solirubrobacterales > Solirubrobacteraceae > Baekduia. The sequence continues at coordinate 640,750 of JBAOHN010000008.1, forward strand.
GCCGTTAGCGGGATTGCATCCGCCGCCGGTTGTCTGCGGTCCGAGAATCGTGCCGGCGAACGTGACGTTCGTGTTGCCGGTTGCGATCGCCGAGCCGGACGAGCTCGAGTTGCCGATGATCGTCGACAGCTGGACCGTTGTCGTGCCGAGGTTGGACATCGCGCCGCCGAGGCCGCCCGAGACGTTGCGCTGAAGGTCGAGCTCGTGATGTTCGTCGTGCCCGACCCCTGGGTGTTGATGCCGGCGCCGTTGACCGGAGCGGCGTTGTCGATGATTGCCGACCGCAGCACCGTCAACGTCCCCGAGTTGAGCGCGGCGCCGCCGCCGACCGAAGTCGTCGTGTTCGCGGTGAACGAGCTGTCCTCGACCGTCGCAGTCGCCCCGCCGCTGACCGCGATGGCACCACCGTTCGCCGCTTGGTTGCCCGAGAACGTCGCGCGCCGGACCATCAGCGTGCCTGAGTCGAGGATCGCGCCGCCCAGGCCGGCGGTCAGCGCGTTCACGAATTCGACCCCGTCAACCGTCACCGTCGCTCCGGCCGACACCTGCAGGATCCTGATGGTGCTGGTGCCGTCGAGCACCGGTGTTCCGCCGTCCGCCTCGATCGTCACGCCGGGGCCCTGGAAGGTCACGTCGAGCGCGGTCGGGTTGGCGGTCGGGAGCGTGTACGTGCCGCCCTCCAGCAGGATCCGGATGCTGTCCGCCACGTTGGCGGCGTTGGCGGTCGTCACCGCGTCGGCGATCGCGCAGGCGTTGGCGCGTGAGCCGCAGTCAGCGGTGCCGCCGGCGACCGGGGCTGCGTAGAACGTCTCCGTCGCTGCGCCGGCCGTCGTCGCACCGAGTACGAGCAGGGCTGCGGTGAGTGCGGCCGTCGCAGAACGACGGACAGGGAAGAACGGTGCGGGCACGGGTGCCCCAAGCGGACGAGGGGGTCGGAACAGGAGTTCGCTCGGCGGCGTCGGGTTCCTGCGCCGCTACGGTCCGCCCGTGGCCACGGGACTGACCGCGCTGCTCGACGACATCGCCGCTCTGGCGAAGCTCGCCGGCGCCTCGCTCGACGACGTCGGTGCCGCATCGGCCAAGGCCGGGACGAAGGCGGCCGGCGTCGTGATCGACGACACCGCGGTCACACCGCAGTACGCGGCCGGGCTGCCGCCTGAGCGCGAGCTGCCGATCGTCGCCAAGATCGCGCGCGGCTCGCTACGCAACAAGCTGCTGTTCCTGCTGCCCGGCGCGCTGCTCCTGAGCGCGGTTGCCGAGTGGCTGATCACGCCGCTGCTCGTCGCCGGCGGCGTCTACCTCGTCTTCGAGGGCACCGAGAAGGTGCTGCACGCGATCCGGCCCTCGGCCGATCACGACAAGCAGGTCGAGGAGATCACCGATCCGCAGGAGCTCGAGGACCGGCAGGTCGCCGGGGCGATCCGGACCGACTTCATCCTTTCGGCCGAGATCATGGCGATCGCGCTGAACGAGCTCTCCGAGGAGACGTTCCTGCTGCGGCTCGTCGCGCTCGCCGCGGTCGCCGTCGGCATCACGGCAGCGGTCTACGGAGCGGTCGCGCTGATCGTGAAGATGGACGACGTAGGTATCCACCTGGCCCGTGAGGGCAACGCGGCCCGTCGCGCGCTCGGCCGGCGGATCGCGAAGGCGATGCCGGTGCTGCTGAGCACCCTCTCGGTCGTCGGCACGGCGGCGATGATCTGGGTCGGCGGCGGCATCATCGTCCACGGCATCGAGGAGGCGGGGCTCCACGCTATCCCCGACCTCGTCCACGACCTCGAACACGCGGGGGAGGATGCGCTCGGCGGCTTCGGTTCGTGGCTGCTGGGCGCCCTCGGCTATGCGATCTTCGGGCTCGTCGTCGGAGCTGTGGTGATCGGCGCGCTGGCCGGCTACGCGCGGCTGCGTGGCGACGCCACCCACCTGTAGCTTCCGCCCCATGCCGAAGACCACACCCTCGCGGTTCGGCGACCTCGAAGCGATCCGCGCCCAGCACGACCCCGAGCTAGTCGACCTTCTCGTCGGCAGCGTCTTCGAGACCGACGAGCTCGCCGACGACCTCGTCTCGGTCTTCCGTGAGCTGCCCGGCGCGACCGGCTGGCGGATGCTGGACAACGTCCTTCGTCACGGCCTCGACGCCGAGCCGGACGCGCCGCCGGAGCTGCTCAAGGTCGTCGCCGACGCGCTCGTGCCGCCGCCGTGGGTCGACTTCGAGCTCGTCGATCGCGGCGCCGTCGCCTGGTGGCGGACCGGCGGCTTCCTGCAGCTGATCGCGCTGACCGCCGGCTCGCTCGCCTACGGCTACGGCACTAGCTTCGCGCGGCCTCTGATCCTCACCGGCCGGCTCTCGACCCGCGCACCCCGGCGGCTGGCCGAGACCGCCGGCTGGGTCGGGATGGCGACGAGGCCGGGGGAGCTGCGCCCGGGGAAGAAGGGCGTGCGCGAGACCGTCCACATCCGCATGGTCCACGCGCTCGTGCGCGACCACATCCGCCGCTCGGGCCGGTGGGACACGGCGAACTGGGGCGAGCCGATCAGCGTCGGCGACACCGCGGCGACCGGTCTGATCGGCTTCTTCACCTTCCCGATCGAGGGCCTCCGCGACCTCGGCGTCGACTACAGCCAGGACGAGCTCGAGGCGATGACGCACCTCTGGTCGTGGATCACATACCTGATGGGCGTGCCCGAGAAGTACCTGCCGAAGAACTACGACGAGGCGGCCGCCTTCTTCCACACCGGTCACGCGCTCGACTGCCAGAAGGTCGAGGGCGCCGACGAGCTGCTCGACGCGCTCTTCTTCCACTCGATCCCGTACGACAAGTACCTGCCTGCGCCGCTGGCCGGGCCGGCCCGTGGCGCCGTGGGGAACCTGATGGCCGCCTTCTCGCGCCGCTGGATGGGGCAGGAGCGGGCCGACATGCTCGACATCCCCGACAACGCCGCGGCGGCGCTCGCGATCCCCGCTCTGCGCGCCGCCGTGACCGCCCGCGAGCGGCTGCGCAAGGCCGGCCTGTCACCGAGCGACGAGCGGCTGGTCGACATCGAGTTCGCGCTCAGCGGAGCGCTGCGCCGGGTCCTGCGGCCGTCGCTGCCGATGCGGCCGGACGCGGTGAGCTGACGTACGTCAGCGGCCGCCGAGGCGCAGCCGCCGGATACGCACGCCGTCGACGTCCGTCACCGTGGCCGTGAACGGCCCGAGCCGGACGCCGTCACCGAGGGCCGGCGCCCGGCCGAGCAGCTCGAAGACTGCGCCGCCCGCGGTCCGCGCCGCGACGCCGGGGAAGCCGGCCCCGGTCAGCGTGGCGAGCTCGCTGAGCGGAAGCCAGCCGGCGACCACCATCGTCCCGTCGGCCTCGCGCCGGAACGGCGCGGCCGGCGCGTCGTACTCGTCGTAGATCTCGCCGACGAGCTGCTCGAGGATGTCCTCGAGCGTCACGATCCCGGCGAGCCCGCCGTACTCGTCGACGATCGCGGCTAGCTGATGGCTGCCGGCGCGCAGCTCCTCGAGCAGCTCACCGAGCTGCTTGGTCTCGGGAACGATGTGCGCAGGCCGCGCGACCGAGCCGACGGTCGTCGCGTCGTCGGCGCGCGCGGCCGCGACGAGCTCGCGCACGTGGACGACACCGCGCAGCGAGGCGAGCGAGCCGTCGGCGACCGGGTATCGGCTGTGGGGCTCGTCGACCAGTCGGGCGAGCCCGTGGCCGACGGTGTCGTCCGCATCGAGCCAGACGACCTCGGCGGCGGGAACCATCACGTCGAGAACGCGCCGGCCCCAGAAGCCGATCACGTTGTGGAGCAGCGTCTCCTGCGGCGTCGGGATCACGCCGGTGCCCTCGGCTTCGTCGACGAGCGCGCGCAGCTCCTCGGTGCTGCGGATCGCGTCACCGGTGCTGACATCGCGGACCCCGAACGGGCGCAGGACGATCAGCGAGCTCCGTTCGAGCAGCCACACCGCCGGCCGCAGGACGGTCGAGAGCAGCTCGACGGCGGGTGCGACGAGCAGCAACAGCGCCTCGGCGCGCGCGAGCGTGAGCGCCTTCGGCACGAGCTCGCCGAACACGACCGAGAGGTAGGTGACGATCGCGAAGCTGAGCAGGAAGCTCGCCCAGGGCGGGATGCCGCCGCCGAGCAGGTCGCGGACGAGCGGCTCGGCGATCGCACCGGTGAGGATCCCGAGCGCGGTGATGCCGACCTGCACCGTCGAGATCACGCGGACCGGGTTGTCCATCAGCCGCAGAGCAGCGCGGGCGCGGGCACTGCCGGCCTCGGCACGGCCCGCGAGCGCCGATCGGCGAGCCGCCACGACGGCGTACTCACCGATTACGAAGAAGGCGTTGGCGCCGACGAGGACGAGCACGATCACGATGCGCAGCAGGTCGTCCACCGGTCTGCAGCCTACGCGCCGTGATCGAGCGCACACCCCGCAACGAGCAGGAACTTGAGCATTCTGGACGCGGCCTGGACGAGTGTTCGGCCGCAAGTGAAGGTTCGGGCCTTTACCAATCGTCAGAAGGCTGGTAAACCTGACCGATCGGCAATGCCGAGCGCGCGGGTCGGAATCCGGCGCGAGCGTTCGATCGGATGGCTTGGGGGCCTGACCGCAATGACTTTCTCGGGTAGCAGTGCGATGGAGCAGGGACTCCGTCGACTCTGGACGCTGGCGCTGGCGGTGGTCGCAACCTGCGCGGGCGTACTCGCAGCCCCGGTCGGGGCCTCGGCGGCGGTCGCGAACCCGAACCTCAACGCCCGGTGCGGACTCAACGTGATGGTCGTTCTCGACGAGTCCGGCTCGATCGCCGACACGAGCGGCGCGACCACTGCTGTCCGCAACGGCGCGATGGCGTTCGTCCGGTCGCTGAAGGACACCGGATCGAAGGTCGCGATGGTTGAGTTCAACACCGAGGCCCGCAAGGTCTTCAACTACACGACCGTCACCAGCGCGAACGCTGCCGAGACCTCCGGCAGCCTCTTCTACGGCTACCTCTACAACGACCCGACGTCGACCAACCCCGACTACAACCCCGCCGGGTACAGCGGCAACGATCGCGCGACCAACTGGGAGGCCGCCCTCGACCAGGTCGTCGCAGCGAACAACGGCACCGGCGCCTGGGCCGGGAACACGACCGACGCCGATCTCGTCGTCTTCATCACCGACGGCAACCCGACTGCATGGCTCGACAACAGCGGCGACCCGCAGGTGACGTTCGGGAGCTTCTCCCAGACCGCGCTCGATGAGGCGATCCCGAAGGCCGACGCGGTCAAGACGCAGGGCTCGCACATGTTCGTCGTCGGTGTCGGTGACGCGCTCTCGGATGCGAGCAGCCAGGCACACATCGCTGACATCTCCGGCACCGACAAGTACCCGTCGCCGAACCCGACGTTCAGCCAGGGCGACTACACCCTCGTCACGAACTTCTCCGACCTCGAGACCGCGCTGAAGAACATCGCGACCGAGCTCTGCAAGTCGTCGGTGACGATCACCAAGCAGGTCGACAACAGCGACGGCCAGGGCTACAACGCCGCGAACGGCTGGACCTTCACCGGCAACGTCTCCGTCAACACGGGCACGTTCCAATGGGTGCAGCCGGCCGGGCTCAACCCGCAGAGCGCGGCGACGTCAGGTGCCGGGACCGTCACCTTCCAGTGGAAGCCGGACACGCCCTCCGCGCTCAGCCAGGTGATCGTCAGCGAGACGCAGCAGCCCGGCTACAGCGTCACCGACGTCGCCTGCTCGAAGAACGGCAATGCGATCGCGAACGTCCCGGACACGGAGACCTTCACCCTGACCGGGCTGGCCGTCACCGACGTGACCACCTGCACGGTCAAGAACAAGCGCGACACCGGCACGATCACGCTCAACAAGGCGTGGACCGGTGGCGATCCGGGCCAGACGACGCTGCAGATCGGCACGTCTGCCGGCGGCAGCCAGGTCGGTACGCAGCAGACCGGCGCGGCCGGAGCGGCGCCGCTGACGACCGGGGCGAAGACCGTTACCACCGGCACGTACTACGTCTCCGAGACCGGCGGTCTTGCCAACTACAACGGCACGCTTGCGTGCACGAAGAACGGCAACGCGTACGCGCCCGGCGCGAACAGCTCGGTCGTCGTCGGCAAGAACGACGTCGTCGTCTGCACGTACACGAACGCGCGCAAGAAGGGGTCGGTCGAGCTGGTCAAGGCTTGGACCGGTGGCGATCCGGGTCAGACGACGCTCAACATCGGCACGTCCGCCGGTGGCAGCCAGGTCGACACGCAGCAGACCGGTGCCGCGGGCGCCGCGCCGCTGACGACCGGCGCGAACAGCGTCAACACCGGTACCTACTACGTCTCCGAGACCGGCGGCCTTGCCAACTACAACGGCACGCTCGCCTGTACCAAGAACGGCAACGCCTACACGCCGGGCGCGAATAGCTCGGTCGTCGTGAGCGAGAACGACGTCGTCGTCTGCACGTACACGAACGCGCGCAAGAAGGGCTCGGTCGAGCTGGTCAAGGCGTGGACCGGGACCGACCCCGGTCAGACGACGCTGCAGATCGGCACGTCGGTGGGCGGCACGCAGGTCGATACGCAGCAGACCGGCGCGGCCGGCGCGTCGCCGCTGACGACCGGCTCCAACAGCGTCGCCACCGGCACGTACTACGTGTCCGAGTCCGGTGGTCTTGCCAACTACAACGGCACGCTCGCGTGCACGAAGAACGGCAACGCGTACACGCCGGGTGCGAACGACTCGGTCGTCGTCGGTGAGAACGATGTCGTCGTCTGCACGTACACGAACGCGCGCAAGAAGGCCTCGATCGAACTGAAGAAGGCATGGACCGGCACCGACCCCGGTCAGACGACCCTGCAGATCGGCACGTCTGCCGGTGGTAACCAGGTTGATACGCAGCAGACCGGTGCTGCGGGCGCCGCGCCGCTCTCGACCGGGGCGAACAGCGTCAACACCGGTACGTACTACGTCTCCGAGACCGGCGGTCTTGCCAACTACAACGGCACGCTCGCGTGTACGAAGAACGGCAACGCGTACACGCCGGGTGCGAACGACTCGGTCGTCGTGAGCGAGAACGACGTCGTCGTCTGCACGTACACGAACGCGCGTAAGAAGGGGTCGGTCGAGCTGGTCAAGTCTTGGACCGGTGGCGATCCGGGCCAGACGACGCTCAACATCGGCACCTCTGCCGGCGGCAATCAGGTCGACACGCAGCAGACCGGTGTTGCGGGCGCCGCGCCGCTGACGACCGGGTCGAACAGCGTCAACACCGGCACTTACTACGTCTCCGAGACCGGCGGCCTCACGAACTACAACAGCACGCTCGCGTGCACTAAGAACGGCAACGCCTACACGCCGGGCGCCAACGACGCGGTCGTCGTGGGCGAGAACGATGTTGTCGTCTGCACCTTCACCAACGCTCGCAAGAAGGCGTCGGTCGAGCTGAAGAAGAGCTGGACCGGTGGTGACCCCGGCCAGACGACGCTGCAGATCGGCACGTCTGCCGGTGGTAACCAGGTCGATACGCAGCAGACCGGTGCCGCGGGTGCCGCGCCGCTGACGACCGGCGCCAACAGCGTCAACACCGGCACCTACTACGTCTCCGAGACCGGTGGTCTTGCCAACTACGACGGCTCGCTCGCGTGCAAGAAGAACGGTCAGGACTACACACCGGGCGCGAACGACGCGGTCGTCGTGGGCGAGAACGACGTGGTGGTCTGCACCTTCACGAACGCCCGCAAGACGGGCACCGTTCAGGTCAAGAAACTGTGGGCAGGCGGCGACGCCGGCCAGACGACGCTGAAGATCGGAACCGGCGCCGGCGGTGATTCGGTCACCTCGCAGCAGACCGGCGCGAACGGCGCCGCGCCGCTCGAGACCGATGTGAAGACGGTCGCCACCGGCACCTATTACGTGTCGGAGGCCGGGGGTCTCGCCGACCACGACAGCTTGCTCGCGTGCAAGAAGAACGGTCAGGACTACACGCCCGGCGCGAACGACTCGGTGACGGTCGGCAAGGACGACGCGGTCGTCTGCACCTTCACCAACACCCGCAAGACCGGCAAGCTGACGCTGGTCAAGCACCTGATCGGCGGCGGCTCCGACCGCTTCTCGCTGAAGGTGGACGGCGTCGCGCAGACGGTCTCGCCGGGGGGCGGCACCGCCTTCGGTCACAACGACTCGACCGGTCAGATGACGAAGAACACCGGTACGTACACGATCAGCGAGGACGCGATCTCGCCGGCGGCCGATGCCGACTACGTCGAGGAGCTGAGCTGCGTCAACGGCACGGCTCCGGCCGACACCGACGGCACGATCACGATCGGTAAGAACGACAACTGGGTCTGCACCTTCACCAACACCCGTAAGCAGGGCTCGATCGAGCTGAAGAAGAGCTGGACCGGCGGTGACCCGGGCCAGACGACGCTGAAGATCGGCACGAGCGCGGGCGGCGGATCGATCGCCAACCAGCAGACCGGCCCGAACGGGACCGGGACGCAGTCGACCGGCACCAAGACGGTCGACACCGGCGCCTACTACGTCTCGGAGGATGGCGGCCTCGCCAACTTCGACAGCTCGCTTGCGTGCAAGAAGAACGGTCAGGACTACACGCCGGGCGCCAACGGTCAGGTCGACGTCGGCCTTCGTGACGCCGTGGTCTGCACCTACACGAACGACCGTCATCGCGGGACGATCGAAGTCAAGAAGCAGTGGGTCGGCCCCGGCAGCGGTGGGCAGACGACGCTGAAGATCGGCACGTCGGCCGGCGGCAGCCAGGTCGACAGCCAGCAGACCGGCGCCAACGGCGGCGCGCCGCTGACGACGGACGCCGAGTCGGTCGTCACCGGCACGTACTACGTGTCCGAGTCCGGCGGTCTCGACGACTTCGACAGCTCGCTTGCGTGCAAGAAGAACGGCCAGGACTACACGCCTGGCGCGAACGACTCGGTCACGGTCGGCAAGAACGACACGGTCGTGTGCACGTTCACCAACACCCGCAAGCAGGGCACCGTCCAGGTCAAGAAGGTCTGGACCGGCGACGAGCCCGGGCAGACGACGCTGCAGATCGGCACCGGCGCCGGCGGTGATTCGGTCACCTCGCAGCAGACCGGCGCGAACGGCGCCGCGCCGCTTGAGACCGACGTGAAGACCGTCCCGACCGGCACCTACTACGTGTCGGAGACCGGCGGCCTCACGAATCACACGGGTTCGCTGGCCTGCAAGAAGAACGGCCAGGACTACACGCCGGGCGCCAACGACTCGGTCACGGTCGGCAAGGACGACGCGGTCGTCTGCACGTTCACCAACACCCGCAAGACCGGCACGATCCAGGTCAAGAAGATCTGGTCCGGCCCCGGCAGCGGTGGCCAGACGACGCTGAACATCGGCACGACACTGAACGGCTCCGAGACGACCTCGCAGCCGACCGGCGCGAACGGCGGCACGCCGCTCGCGACCGACGTAAAGACGGTGCCGACCGGTGACTACTACGTCTCCGAGACCGGTGGCCTCAGCGACTACAACGCCAGCCTCGCTTGCGAGCGTGACGGTCAGCCCTATATCTACGGTGCAGGGAACCGAGTGAGCGTCGGCAAGGACGAGGACATCGTCTGCACCTTCACCAACGCGCGCAAGTCCGGCACGCTGGTGCTCGAGAAGTCGCTGCGGCCGTCGAACAACAGCGACCAGTTCAACCTCCGTTACGACGGGACGGCCGCCACGGTCGACTCGCAGGCCGGCGGAACCGCGTTCGGTGATGGCGACCGGTCGACACAGATCAAGCTCGCGACGGGCGTGCCGGTCACGCTCACCGAGACCGCTGTCTCGCCGGCCGACCTCGGCGACTACGACCGCTCGCTCTATTGCTGGTCGAACTACGACGAGTCGGGCGGATTCACGCCCGAGAACAACGTCATCACGCTCCGTGAGAACGAGTTCCTGAACTGCACGTGGACCAACGTCAAGAAGGCGCGTGTGACGATCAAGAAGGTCGTCTCGAACCCGGTCGAAGGCGACGGGCCTGCGTTCGGCTTCACGACGACGCTCCCGGATCATCCCGGCGGCGAGGGCAACCAGCCGATCGTCGCTGGCGAGCCGAACACGTTCTCGCTGAAGAACGGCCAGCAGACGAGCGTCAAGGTCTCGACGGCGAACGGCCCGTTCGTGGTCTCCGAGGACGATGCCTCCGGTATCGACCCCGGCTACCTGCTGACGTCGATCGAGTGCACCGGCCAGAGCGCCCCGCCTGACGTCCGCCTCTCGCTGAAGGAAGCCGAGTCGGCGACCGCACAGCAGCGGTCGACCACGATCGAGCCGCAGCCCGGTGACGAGATCACCTGCACGTTCACGAACAAGCGGATCGTGGCGGTCGACATCGTCGTCAAGAAGCCGGAGACGCAGGCCGTCTACATCGACGGGACCGCGACCTACACCTACGAGGTCACGAACACCGGCACGTCCGACCTGACCGACATCGCCGTCGCCGACGACAAGTGCTCGCCGGTCAGCGGGCCGAACACCGGCACCGACGCGACGCCGGCGGTGCTGAACCCGGGCGACACGTGGACGTACAGCTGCTCGATCAGCGCGGCCGCGCTGTTCGGCCAGACGACCGCGCCGATCACCAACACGGTCACGGTCACCGCCAGGGACGAGCTCGGCCGCGACGTGCCACCGTCGACCGACACCGCGATCACGAAGCTGCTGGTTCCGGGCATCGCGATCGACAAGACGGTCAACGCCGCCTCCCAGAACGCGCAGGCCGGTGACGCGATCACGTTCGACATCGTCGTCACGAACACCGGCAACACGTCGATGGTCACCGTCGCGGTCAGCGACGACCTCTGTCCGGCGAACCTGAGTGGCCCCGACAAGGGCTCCGACGGCTCGCCGGCGACGCTCGATCCGGGCGAGTCGTGGCGCTACAGCTGCGTCGTCCAGACGACGGCCGCGCAGCAGGGCACGGCGATCCGCAACGTGGCGACCGTGACCGGCACCGACACCGGCGGCAAGCAGCCGACGGCGACCGACGATGCGACGCAGGCGCTGCCGGCGGTCGTGACCGGCGGCGGCGGGACCGAAGGCCAGGGTGTCGTCAACGGGCGCTCGCGCCTGACCGGCACCGCCGGATGCGTCAAGAGCGCATACGGCACCGCGACGGTCAGCGGTTCGAACATCGCCAAGGTCGTCTTCTACGTCAACGGCAAGAAGACGAAGACGCTGACGAAGCCGAACTCCGGCAAGAACTACAGGCTCAAGCTGCGCGCGAAGAGCCTGAAGTACGGCAACTACAAGATCACCGCCCGCGTCACGTACGTGACCGGGGCGACGCCGAAGAGCGCGACGCTCGACAGGCAGTTCAGCCGCTGCCGGCCGAAGGTCGCTGTGACGCCGAAGTTCACGGGCTGAGGTAGGCGCATCGGCCGGATTCGCCACATGGCGAATCCGGCCGATGTCGCCTGAAATCAGAACGGGGCCTGCGGCCCCGTTCTGTCCTGGCAGGGGCCGTTACATGGCGGCCCTTCGACGTGGGCCTACCCGTTCTGTCCTGGCAGGGGCCGTTACAAAACCCTTTGGGCTGGCCGATCACTGTGGTGATGGCACCTGCCCGTGTAATCGCTGCCGCCCTCGCGTTTGTCGCGGGGCTCGGCCTGCCGGTGGTCGCCGCCGTCGCCGAGGACGCGCCGCCGCCGGCCCCTACGGAGACGACCCCGGCCACGGAGACGGTGCTCGCGCCGGTGCCGCGGATTGCCGCGCCGCTGCCGACGAACAAGCTCGCGCCGGCGGGCATCCTGGCGCCGCAGACCTACAAGCTCTCCGATGAGCGGACGCTGAGCCGCTGGGCCTACTCGGAGCGCCGCGCGCGCATCTACCGCGACCACTCGCTCTCGAACGGGTACCGCGGGCGCCTGCGGATGCGGACCGAGGACGGCTTCCCCGAGGTCTACCTGCTGCTCGACGAGTACGTCGATTCGAAGCGGCGGATCTGGGTGAAGGTCCGGCTCCCGGGGAGGCCGAACGGGCGCACGGGCTGGGTCAAGCGCTCCTCGCTCGGGCCGTACCGGGAGAACCGCCACCAGATCGTCGTCAATCGGCGGACGCTGCGCGCGACGCTCTTCTACCGCGGCCGCAAGGTCTGGTCGTCGAAGATCGGCGTCGGCAAGGCGGGCACGAGAACCCCGGCAGGCAGGTTCTGGGTGCGCGAGAAGTTCCGCGTCAAGGGCGCCCCGGCGTACGGCACGCACGCGATCGGCACCTCGGCCTACGCACCCGGCCTCTCGGACTGGCCCGGCGGCGGCGTGATCGGCATCCACGGGACCAACCAGCCCGGCATCCTGCCCGGCCGCGTCTCCCACGGCTGCGTCCGCGTCCCGAACAAGAAGATCGCGCAGCTCTACCGCCGCGTGCGGGTCGGCACGCCCATCTTCATCAGGTAGCACCCGCCGAGCCGCCATGTGGCCGCGCTCGGGCACGCTGGTGCCCGATGCCTGCCGATATGGCAGTCAACCGGCACCGGCGGCATAGCTGCGCCCCTACTCTCCAGGGCGATGTCGCGCGGCGTGCTCATAGCATCGCTGGCCTTGGCGCTCGCACCGGCGAGCGCTGGCGCCGCGTCGCCTGACAGCGTCCGTCTCTCCGACGAGCGCACGCTCAGCCGCTGGGCGCATGCCGGGCAGAACGCAGTCGTCCGCAGTGAGCCCGAGGACGGCGCGAGCCGGGTCGGCCGGCTGCGCTATTTCACCGAGGACGGCTACCCCGAGGTCTACCTGCTCCTGCGCCGCACCCGTGACGCCGACGGCGACATGTGGGTGCAGCTGCGGCTCCCTCAGCGCCCGAACGGCATCACCGGCTGGGTCCGCCGCGAGACGCTCGGCTCCTACCACCGCACCGAGCAGCGGCTCGTCGTCGACCGGCGCGCGTTCACGGCACGGCTCTACGAGCGCGGGCGTGTCGTCTGGAGGGCGCGGGTCGGCGTCGGGGCGGTCGGAACGAAGACGCCGCCCGGCGACTTCTGGATCCGCGAGAAGCTCCGCTTCAAGAACGCACCGCTCTACGGCACGCGCGCGCTCGGCACCGCCGCATACGCGCCGACGCTCTCGGACTGGCCGGGCGGCGGCGTCGTCGGCATGCACGGGACCGGAGAGCCGTGGCTGATCCCCGGGCGCCCGTCGCACGGCTGCATCCGGGTCCGCAACGAGGACATCGAGCGGCTCTTCAGGATCGTCGAAGTCGGCGCGCCGCTGACGATCGTCTGAACGCAGACCAAGTAGGTTCCAGCCATGTCCGACCTCGCCACGACGGTCCATGGCCTGATGCCCGAGTTTCGCAAGGAGCTCGCCGATCTGGTTGCCATTCCCTCGATCTCCGGAGAGGGCCAGCCGGAGGAGCCGATCCTCGAGGCGTTCGAGTTCGTCGGCCGGCTCTTCGCCGACGCCGGCGTCGACGTCGACGTGCTGCGCCTCCCCGGCACGCACCCGATCGTCACCGGCGAGATCGCGGCGCCGCCCGGCGCGCCGACCGTGCTGCTCTACAGCCACTACGACGTCGTCCCCGCCGGCGACGAGTCCGAGTGGACGACGCCGCCGTTCGAGGCCGTCGAGAAGGACGGCGCGATCTACGGCCGCGGCGCCGCCGACACGAAGTCGAACATTGTCGCCCACGCCGCCGCGATCAAGGCCTGGGGCGACCGGCTGCCGGTCGGCATCAAGCTCGTGATCGAGGGCGAGGAGGAGGTCGGCGGCGCGGCCCTGACCACCTACCCGCCCGGGAACCCCGACTACTTCCAGGCCGACGCGATGATCATCGGCGACATGGGCAGCGTCGTCCCGGGCCGGCCGACGCTGACGGTGGCGCTGCGCGGCATGGCCAACGTCACGATCGAGTGCGAGACGCTCGCCTCCGGCAAGCACTCCGGCCAGTACGGCGGCGCTGCTCCCGACGCGCTGATCGCGCTGCTGCAGGCGCTCGCGACGCTGCACGACGAGCACGGCGACGTCGCCGTCGACGGCCTCCGCCGCGAGCAGTGGGACGGAGGCGGCTACAGCGAGGAGGAGTTCCGCGCGCTCGCCGAGGTCGTCGAAGGCCAGCCGCTGATCGGCAGCGGCAACCTCGGGTCACGCGTCGTTTCGGGCCCGGCGATCACGGTCATCGGCATCGACGCCCCGTCGGTCGCGGGTGCTCTCAACGCGGTCTCCCCACGCGCGCGCGCGAAGCTGAACGTCCGCGTTCATCCCGAGCAGGACGCCGCCGAGGCTCAGGCCGCCGTCGTTCGCCATCTCGAGGCGCAGAAGCCGTTCGGCATCTCGCTCACGGTCACCGCCGGCGAGACCGGCAACGGCTTCGCCGCGAAGACCGACGGCCCGGCCTACGACGCGGCTCGCGACGCCTGGCAGGCGGCGTGGGGCAGCGAAGCGGTGACCGCCGGCGTCGGCGGATCGATCCCGCTCGTCAACGCGCTCCAGCAGGCGGCGCCCGATGCGGAGATGCTGCTCGTCGGCACGACTGACGGCTACGCGAACATCCACGGACCGAACGAGCGCGTGCTGCTCGACGAGTTCGAGAAGGCGATCGTCGCGGAGGCTGAGTTCTTCGGGCGCTACGCCGAGGTCCACAAGGGAGATCAGGGATGAGCGCAGCAGCGGCGGCAGCGGAGAAGAAGTCGTTCGGGGATCGGTTCCTCGGCGGCATCGAGCGGGTCGGCAACAAGGTCCCGCACCCCGCGGTGCTGTTCCTGGCGCTGATCGCGATCATCATCGTGCTCAGCCAAGTGCTCGACTGGACCGGTGCGTCCGCGACCTACGAGGTCGTCGAGCCGCCGCCGGCGCAGGTCCAGTCCGGCGACGTCGGGACCTCGGACTACCAGTACGGCGCGATCGCCGGTCAGTACCCGGACGCCAAGGACTACGAGGTCCGGACCGAGACGGCCGAGGTCAAGGGCCTGCTCACGGCCGACGGCGTCCGCTTCATGTTCACCGGCGTTCGTCGGGAACTTCATGGGCTTCACCGCGATGGGGATCATCCTGATCGTGATGATCGGCGTCGGCCTCGCCGAGATGTCCGGGCTGATCGGGGCGCTGATACGCAAGCTCGTCGCCGTCTCCTCCGAAGCGGCGCTGACGTACATCATCGTGCTGCTGGGCGTCGTTTCGAGCATCGCCTCGGACGCGGGCTATCTCGTGCTGATACCGCTCGGCGCCGCCGCGTTCCACAGCGTCGGCAGACACCCGCTCGCCGGCATCGCCGCGGCCTTCGCGGGCGTCGCGGCCGGCTTCGGCGTCAACTTCCTGATCACGCCGACCGATGCGATCCTGACCGAGATCACCAACGAGGCGATCGGGCTCGTCGACTCAGGCCGCACGATCGACCTGACCGCGAACCTCTACTTCGGCGTCGATCTCGACGGTCATGATCACGATCATCGCGTCGCTGATCACGACGCGGATCGTCGAGCCGCGACTCGGCGCCTACGACCCGTCGGTCGCGCCCGCCGAGGACGAGGCGGCCGACGCAACCGACGCCGACGAGCCATCCGAGGAACTCCAGTCCAAGGGCCTTCGCTGGGCCGGTTTCGCGACGCTCGGCGTGATCGCGCTGCTCGCCGCGCTGACCCTGCCGCCGGGCGCGCCGCTGCGCAACCCCGAGACCGGCGACATCATCGGCACCTCGCCGTTCATGGACAGCCTCGTCGTGATCATCTCGATGATCTTCCTCGCGGCCGGTGTCGGCTACGGCCGTGCGGTCGGCAAGCTCAGCTCGCTGACCGAGGCGATCGAGGCGGTCACGAAGTCGTGGGCCGGGCTCGCCGGTCTGCTGTTCCTGTTCCTGCTGATCGCGCAGTTCATCGCGTTCTTCAACTACAGCAACGTCGCGACTGTCGCCGCGGTTCAGCTCGGCGACCTGCTCGAGAGCGCCAGCATCGGAACGATCTGGCTGCTGATCGGCGTGATCCTGATGACGGTGATCGTCAACCTGATCATCCCGCAGGCGATCGCCAAGTGGGCACTGCTCGCGCCGATCTTCGTGCCGCTGTTCATCCGGCTCGGCGTCGAGCCGCAGACGGTGCTGGCCGCCTACCGAATCGGCGACTCGCCGACGAACGTGATCACGCCGATCATGGCCTACTTCCCGCTGATCGTTGTGTTCGCCTCGCGTTACGACAAGAACTCGGGTATCGGAACCGTGATCGCGCTGATGCTCCCGTACGCGCTGATCCTGACCGTCGTCTGGCTCGTGCTGTTCGCGTCGTGGTACCTGCTCGGGATCCCGCTCGGACCGGGCTCGCCGGTGTAGCCGCCACTTCTCGTGGACGACGCCTCGATCACCTATCTCGTCCTCGGGGCGGCTGTCGCGCTGTTCGTCTGGAACCGGCTCCCGGTCGGCGTCGTCGCGATCGGGGCCGCGCTCGCGCTCTACGCCACCGGCGTAATCAGCGCCGAAGAGGCGTTCTCGGGATTCGGTGACCAGACCGTCGTCTTCATCGCCGCGTTGTTCATCGTCAGCGCCGGGCTCGAGGCCGCCGACCTCACGTCGTGGGCGGGCCAGCGGCTCACAGGGGCAGCCGGCGGCGGCAGCGGCCGGCTCGTCGTCGCCCTGCTGACGATGACCGCGATCGCGACGGCGATCATCACAGTCAACGGCGCGGTCGCTGCGATCCTGCCGATGGCGGTCGTGATCGCGATGCGGATCGGGCGCTCCCCGTCCGAACTGCTGATCCCGGTCGCGTTCGCCGGCCACGCGGGCTCGCTGCTGGCGCTCACCGGTACGCCGGTCAACATCATCATCGCCGACGCCGCCGCGGACGCCGGCTCGGGGCGCTTCGGCTTCTTCGAGTTCGCGCTCGCAGGCGTCCCGTTGACGCTGCTGTCGGTTGTCCTGCTCGTCGTCGCCGGGCCACGACTGCTGCCGAAGCGGACGCCGCGCGTGATGCCGGCCGACTTCAGCGACCACGCACGCACGCTGCTCGCGCAGTACGGGGACGCAGCGGGCGATGCCGGTTCCCGGGGCGAGCTGTACACGCGTGCGAGCGGCGTCGCCGAAGTCGTGATCCCGCCGCGCTCGGAGCTGATCGGCGATGAGGCGTTCCCCGGGATGGTCACGGAGAGCGGTGACCTCGTCGTGCTCGCCGTCCACCGTCAGGGTGAGGACACAGGCCCGCGTCCGGTCACGCTTGCGGCCGGCGACACGCTGCTGCTCGAGGGCTCGTGGCAGCACCTCGACGAGCACCTCGGCGATCCCGAGGTGCTCGTCGTAGACGAGCCCGCGGCGATCCGCCGCCAGGCGGCGCCGCTCGGGCGCGACGCCTGGCTGACGACCGCGGTCGTCGTCGCGATGATCGTCCTGCTGGCTGGCGGGCTCGTGCCGGCGGCGGTCGCCGGCGTGCTCGCGGCCGGTGCGCTGATCGTCGGCGGTGTGCTGACCGCCGACGAGGCGCATCGCTCGATCGCCTGGAGCACGATCTTCCTGATCGCCGGGATGCTGCCGGTCGCGACCGCGATCCGGACGACCGGCGCCGGCGATGATGTGGCCGGTGCGCTCGTCGGCGTCGTCGAGGGCGGCGGGCCGTACGCGCTGCTGATCGGCCTGTTCCTGATCACCACGGTCTTCAGCCAGGTGATCAGCAACACCGCGACCGCGCTCGTGATGATCCCGATCGCGGTCGCCGCCGCAGGCGAGCTCGAGATCTCGCCTGCTCCGGTTCTAATGAGCCTTGCGGTCGCATCGGCCGGAGCGTTCCTGACGCCGATCGCGACGCCCGCCAACCTAATGGTCCAGGAGCCCGGCGGCTACCGCTTCGGCGATTACTGGCGGCTCGGCCTGCCGATGCTCGGGCTGTTCTTCGTGATCGCGGTCTTCTACGTGCCGCTCATCTGGTCCTTCTGAGCCGTCCGAGCTGCTCGCGGACCGCGTCGCGGCGGATGCGGGCGCCCTCGATGACGATGTCCCACTGCTTCTTGATCTCGTCATCGCTCGGGCGGATGCCGTCGCGGATGTTGTCGAGCTCGACCCGCACCTCGCGACCGACCGCGGCCGAGGCGACGATCGCGAGCATCAGTCCGAAGAGCGCCGAGATCATCGCGAAGACGACGCCGATCACGCCGTAGCGCGAGGCGTACGAGTTGAACGCCGTCGGCGTGTAGAACGAGGCCCCGAATTCGTAGAGAGCCAGCAGTACGGCGGCGACGGCGGCGAACGGGATCACGTCGCTTGCCTTCAGCCGGCCGCTGCTCAGCGTCATCGCCGACCAGATGAAGAAGGCGAAGGTGATCGGTATGACGGCGATCTTCGCGAGCATTTCGCGCGGCCCGACGTCGATCAGTGAGACGACGACGCCGGTGACGCCGAGGTAGAGGATCAGCGCCAGCAGCCATTTGGCGCCGCCGACGGTGTTGCGAATCGACATCGGCGCGAGCTCCCACGCCGATTCGATCAGCCGCTGCATCGCGCGTGTAAAGCTGAGCAGCGAGAAGACGAGCAGCAGGAAGCCGATGATGCCGAGGCTCGTGTCGACATCGGAGATCGGCTGGAACGCGTCACGCACCGCTTCGGCGCCGTCACCGGAGAGCTCGTAGCGCTCGATGATCCGGGACGCCGTGTCGCTCGGCACCGGCAGCAGCGCGCCGACGAGGATCGTGATCGGGATCGTCGCCGTCATCGCGCTCGAGGCGAGCCCCATCGAGCGGTCGAAGCCGGCGACCGACTGGAACCGGGCGACTACCCGCAGCACGAAGTCCGGGCGCAGCCAGAAGGTCAGCAGCCGCAGCAGCTGCTCGCGATCGATCCGCACGGGCGCGATCATGCCAGCCGGTGTCCGCGAAAGGACCTATGCTCACCGGATGTCCGACAACGACGCCCCTGAACCTGCGGCCGCAGCCGCCGCTACCGCCGCGGAGCCCGGTCTCCCTCAAGTCCCGTGGTGGCTGATCGTCGGCGTCGGCGTGCTCGGCATCCTCGCCGGCTTCCTCGCCCTCGTCTGGCCCGGCGCGACGCTGCTGCTGGTGGCGCTCACCTTCGGCATCTTCCTGATCATCTCCGGCCTCGAGGACCTCTTCGCGGCCGTGCAGACGAAGACCGCCTCAGGCGGGGCGAGGATCTTCTTCGGACTGCTCGGCGTCCTCGCGATCGCCGCCGGCATCATCCTCCTGTTCCGCCCGGGCACCGGTCTGCTGACGCTCGCCTGGGTGCTCGGCCTCTGGTTCGGGATCAGCGGCATCGTCCAGCTCGCGCAAGGCTTCACTGCCTCGGACGGCCGCGTCTTCAACCTGATCTTCGGCCTGATCGGCCTCGTCGCCGGTGTGATCATCCTCGTTCACCCGACGGTGGGCATCGTGACGCTGATCTGGATCGTCTCGATCAGCTTCATGCTCCGCGGCCTCGTGATGATCGCCGTCGGACTGACGGTCAAGAAGGCGAACGCGGCAGCGCCGGCCTCGGTCTGAGGCGCGCATACCAGCGCCTGTCAGACAGGCGCTGACGGCTCGACTCGTCTCGAGGATCGTGCGCCCGAAGCGCACGACACGAAAGGGGACCCAGGCGCGATGCGCAGATCAATCAGGAGTTGTGTGACCGCCGGGCTCGTGGTGGGCTCGGCGATCACGCTCGTGGGCCCGGCCTCGGCCGTGGCCGGGTACCACCTGAATCGCCGGGAAGCGATTCACTTCATGCGGGACTACCTGCACTACGACCGCGGCTACCCACACACGCAGGCCTGGTGCGATCCGCGGTACGGAGGTGACACGGCGAAGTACGACTTCCATTCGTGGGTCTGTTACTGGCGCGGCCTCGACGAGGACTACCAGGGGATCTGCCGTGGTGTCACGATCATCAAGGGATCGTCCGAGGAGGGCGGCTACTACCGGAACACCCTCTGGAAGCGCGGCTCGGTCTGTTACTGAGCGTTCCGGCAGACTCCCCGCCATGAGATCGGTTCGCTGCCTCGTACTCGCCGCGATGGTCGGCCTGACATTGGCGCCCACGGGCGCGAGGGCGGCTGAGTCCTACACGATCCGCACGAACAACGGGTTGGTCGCAAGGATCGGGGCCTTTGCGCCGTTCAGCAAGGACGGGTCGCTCGGAGCTGCGATGAGGGTGTTCGGTACGCCTTCGCTCAAGCAGACGAGCTGGGGTTGCGTTGCCAACTGGAAGCGTCTTCGGCTCACGATCAACCTCGTCAACTACGGGGTCGCCGCCGCCGAGAACAAATGCCGGCCCTCGGTCGGCTTGGCGCAGTCGTTCACCGTCAAGTCCTCGCGCTTCCGGACGTGGGAAGGGCTTCGTCCGGGAGCGGCGTCATCGACGATTCCCGAGCGCCACCGGGAGGCCGTGTTCCGCCAAGGCGCCTGGTGGCTTCGCACCGCGATCTCGCCGTTCGGAGAGGGCGAGGAGTACGCCGTCGTCAGCGCAGTCGTGAGGAACGGCCGGGTGACCGCGCTGAAGGGTTGGATCGGCGCAGCAGGGGAGTAGCCGAGTCGCCAGACTCCCCGCCATGAACCTCTCCGAGTACCTCGAGCACGACGCGACCGGCTTGGCTGAGAAGGTCGCCGCCAAGGAGGTCACGGCGGCCGAGCTGCTGGCGCTCGCGCGTGAGCGGGCGCAGCAGGTCAACGGCAGGCTCAACGCGATCATCACGCCGATGGACCGGCAGGCCGACGAGCTCGCCGCCGGCGAGCTGTCGGGGCCGTTCGCCGGCGTGCCGTTCCTGATCAAGGACCTCGGCCAGGACTTCGCCGGGCTGCCGACCGGCAGCGGCTCGAACGCGATGCGCCACGTCCGCGCCGAGCAGCACGCGACGGTCGTCCAGCGCTGGCTCGACGCAGGCCTCGTCCCGTTCGGCAAGACCAACACGCCCGAGTTCGGGGCCAAGGCGATCACCGAGTCGGACGCCTTCGGACCGGCGCGCAACCCATGGAACACGGCCCATACGCCGGGCGGCTCGTCCGGCGGCTCGGCGTCGGCGGTCGCGGCCGGGATCGTCCCGTGCGCCGGCGCGAGCGACGGCGGCGGCTCGATCCGGATCCCGGCCGGTTGCTGCGGCCTGTTCGGTATCAAGCCGAGCCGCGGGCTGATCCCGCACGGCCCGCTCCAGGGCGAGGGGCTCAACGGCAGCGCGACCGACGGCGTCGTCTCGCGCTCGGTCCGCGACAGCGCGCGGATGCTCGACGTGCTCGCCGGGCCCGCGGCTGAGTCGCCGTATCTGATCCAGGGCTCGGAGACGCCCTACGCCGATGAGGTCGGAGCCGACCCAGGCAGGCTCAAGATCGCCTACTTCACGGAGACGGCGATCAACCCGAGTCCGGACGCCGAGGCGGTCAGAGCCGTCGATGATGCGGCCGCGCTGCTGGAGTCGCTCGGGCACGAGGTCACCGCACTCCCGACGGCGCCGTTCGACGACGCGCAGCTCGCCGAGGACTTCCTGATCGGCTGGTTCGCCTACTGCGCCTGGGGAGTCGCCGAGGCGAAGGCGCTGACCGGCGCCAAGGACCGCGACTTCGAGGACGACACGCTGATCATGGCCGCGCTCGGACGCGGTGCGGGCGCGGTCGCGTTCTGCTCCGCGATCGAGCGCAAGCAGGATCACGTCCGCGCGCTCGCCGCGTTCCACGAGCAGCACGACCTGCTGTTGACTCCGACGCTTGCGACGCCGCCGCCGAAGGTCGGCGCATTCGACCAGCCGCCGGCGATGAAAGCCGCGGCGAAAGCCGTGATCAAGGCTCGTGCCGGCGGGCTGTTGCGTCACACGTCGATCGTCAAGGACATGATCGAGAAGAACCTCGGCTGGGTGCCGTACACGCAGCTCGCGAACATCACGGGCCGCCCGGCGACGAGCGTGCCGCTGCACTGGACCGCCGCCGGCCTGCCGCTCGGCGTCCAGTTCGTCGGCCGGCTCGGCAGCGAGGGCCAACTGCTCAGGCTCGCCGCGCAGCTCGAGGCGGCGCAGCCGTGGGCGGGGCGGCGGCCGGCGTTGTAGGGGCACGCGGGCGCCAGCGCTACCGCGGCGCTGGTACCGCCTGGCGACACATACGGTCGTCAGCCGGTACCAGCGGAGCGGGGCACGCGCGGCGCCGACGCCCGGCTACCCTCAAGGCATGGCCATCACAACCGCCCCCGGCACGCGCGGGGACCTGTTCGACGACGTCCACGACGACTTCCGCGAGAGCTTCCGCGGCTGGCTCGAGACCGAGGTCGTCCCGAACCACGAGCAGTGGCAGCACGACCACATCGTCTCGCGTGACCTCTTCACGAAGGCCGGCGAGAACGGCTTCCTCGGGCTTCCGGTCGAGGAGCAGTACGGCGGCGCTGAGGTGACCGACTGGCGCTTCAACGCGATCATGAGCGAGGAGGCCGCCTACGCCGGTGTGGTGAGTTCGTGGATGGGCCCGACCGTTCACAACGATCTCGGCGTCCCCTACCTGATGGCGGCCGCCAACGAGGAGCAGAAGGAGCGGTGGTTCCCGCAGATCGTGACCGGCGAGAAGATCCTCGCGCTCGCGATGACCGAGCCCGGCACCGGCTCCGACCTCGCCGGCATCGCGACTCGCGCGGTGCGCGACGGCGACGACTGGATCGTCAACGGCGCCAAGACGTTCATCTCCAACGGCATCAACGCCGACCTCGTCGTGGTCGCGGTCCGCACCGGCGACGACCCGCACAAGGGCCTCTCGATGATGGTCATCGAGCGTGGCTTCGAGGGCTTCGAGCGCGGCAAGCAGATCCACAAGCGCGGCCAGCACGCCAACGACACCGCCGAGCTGTTCTTCAACGACTGCCGTGTCCCGGGCGAGAACCTGCTCGGTGAGGAGGGCACCGGCTTCGCGCAGCTGATGACTCACCTGATCCCCGAGCGGCTCGGTGTCGCTGTCAGCTCGGCCGCCGCGACCGAGGCCGTCGTCGAGTTGACGCTCGAGTACGTCAAGGAGCGCAAGGCGTTCGGCAAGCCGGTCGGCACGTTCCAGAACTCGCGCTTCCAGCTCGCCGACGCGAAGACGAAGGCCGAGGTCACGCGCGCGTTCACGGACCGCACGCTCCAGCGCTACATCGACGGCACCTGCACGGTCGCCGAGGCTGCGATGGCCAAGACCTGGACGACCGAGGTGCTCTCCGACGTCTGCGACGTCTGCGTGCAGATGCACGGCGGCTACGGCTACACCGAGGAGTACAAGGTCTCCGAGTACTGGGTCGACTCGCGCGTCAACCGCATCTACGCGGGCACGAACGAGATCATGCGCGAGCTGGTCGGCCGCTCGCTCGGCCTGTAGCTCGGAGCACCTAGAGGGCACCAGCGTCGCGCTCGATCACGCGCCCGCGCAGCAGGCTGACAGGCGGCCCTTGTCAGTTGTGCATCGCGGCGACCGGCCGCTCGATCTCGAAGTCGGCCGGCTCGACGTGGTCGAGCAGCTGGCCGTGGCGCTTGACCGACCACGCCCAGATCCCGATCTTGCCCTCGGCGTTGTGGTACCAGGACTGGCAGCCGCCGGCCCAGGTCGTCGTCGGGAAGCTCTTCTCCATCTCGCGGTAGTAGGCGTCGGTCACGTCCTGCCGCGGACTGGCAGCGACGACCTCGCCGCGGCGGATCCGCTCGATCCATTGCATCGCGTAGGCGACTTGGGTCTCGGCGACCGCGACCAGCGAGTAGTTGCCGACAGGGCTGTGTGGCCCCTGGAGCGTGAACATGTTCGGGAACCCTGGGATCGCGACCGAGCGGTAGGCCTGGGGCCCGTCCGCCCACGCCTCTTCGAGCGTCAGGCCGTCCTTGCCGGTGATGGCCATCGGCCGCATGAAGGCGGCCGCGTCGAAGCCGGTGCAGTAGACGATCACGTCGGCCTCGTGGAGCACGCCGTCCTTCGTGCGGATCCCGCCGGACTCGACGCGGTCGATGCCGTCGGTCAGCAGCTCGACGTCCGGCCGCTGCAGCGCCTTGAGGTAGTTGGGCGCGATCACGAGCCGTTTGCAGAGCGGCTCGTAGTCGGGAACGATCTTCGCGCGCAGCGCATCGTCCTTGATCACGTGATTCATGTTCCAGCGGACGAGCCACTGCGCGAACCGGCGCCGCGGCCCGGGCGTGATCACGGCGTGGCCGAAGAAGTCCCGCAGGACGTGGTCCCAGAACGCGTAGCCGACGCGGTTGAGCTTCCGAAAGCGGTTCAGCAGCTTCCGTGTGCGGTCCGAGTACTCCGGGTTGGCGATCTCGAACACCCAGTGCCGCGAGCGCTGGTAGACGTCGACGTGCGACGCGACGCCGGCGATCGCGCCGACGATCTGCGCGCTCGTCGAGCCGGTGCCGACGATTGCGACACGCTTGTCGGCGAGCGAGACCGATTCGTCCCAGCGCGCCGAGTGGAACGAAGGGCCGGCGAATGTCTCCATCCCCTCGATCTCAGGCATCTTCGGGTGGTGGAGGACGCCGGTCGCGCAGACGACCACGTCGGCCTCGTGCTCGTCGCCGGCGGCGGTCACGAGCCGCCAGTGGTCGCCCTCCCACTCCGCCGAGGCGATCTCGGTGTCCATCTCCATGAACCGGCGCAGGCCCTCCTCGTCGGCGTAGCGGAGCATGTACTGCTGGATCTCGGAGCCCGGCGCGAGCAGGTGGCTCCAATCGGGGTTCGGTCGCTTGCGGAACGAATAGAAGCGACCAGGCACGTCGCAGGTGAGGCCCGGGTAGCGGTTCTCCCGCCACGTGCCGCCGACCTCGCCGGCCTTCTCGAAGATCGTGAACGACTCGATCCCGGAGTCCTTGAGCGCGCTGCCCATGATCATCCCGGAGAGGCCCGCGCCGATGATCGCGACGCTGGGTGTGGCTGCTGTGGAGTTGGTCATCGCCTGCGTGTTGTAGCTGATTTGACGATGTGTCAACCCGGTCGCTGAGCTCGACGTCTTGGTCTCAAGCAATCATGTATCAGATCCGATACACTTGCATCGTGTCCGGTGAATACCCAGGTTTCGACCTCGCAGCAGTGCTCGCATCGGCGGCCGAGCTACAGCGCGTCGTCCCTGATGCCGTGCTCGTCGGGGGTGCGGCGGCCGCGCACTACGCCGGGCACCGTGATTCTTTCGATCACGATCACGTCCTTCCCGACCTGTCCGAGCGTTACGCGGACGTGCTCGAGGCGGTTGAGGCGACCGAAGGCTGGATCACGAGCGTCCGCGCCAGCTCGCCACCGATGACGCTGCTCGGGCAGCTCGGCGGTATCGAGGCCGGTCTTCGTCAGCTGAGGCGGACTCGGCCGCTCGAAGTCGAGCGGGTTGCGCTGCCCGGCGGCGCCGAGGTGACCGTCCCGACGATCGAGGAGATCTTTCGCATCAAGGCGTACCTGTGCCTGCAACGCAATCAGGTCCGGGACTACCTCGATGTCGCCGCTCTCGCCCGCACGCTCGGCGTTGGCGCCGCCGCGGCGGTGCTCGCCGGAATCGACGACTACTACGCCGACCGCTCCGGAGAGGCGGGCTCGGTCTTGACCGGTGTCGTCGAGCGCCTTTCTGCCCCGTCGCCGCGGGACAGCCGGGCGACCAAACAGTTGCCGTCCTACAAGCGGCTCGATCCGGCCTGGCACGACTGGAAGGATGTGGTCGCGGCCTGTCAGGCGCTGGCCGACGCGACGCTCGTGCGAGTTGAGGAAGAGGCGCCTTGACGCTCACGTTCCGCAACCTCGAAGGCGACCCGCGGGCACCGGTGTCGACCTGGCCGTACGAGGCGATCGTCACCGCGATCGAGCGCGGCCTGATCGGCGATTGGGCCCGGCTCACCGCCGAGATCGCTCTCGACCCGTGGGGCGAGGTCGCGCGGCAGGTCGAGGAGTACCTGGCCTATGCGGAGCCCGGCGGCGTCACCGCGCTGCTGCATCGGGCGATTGTCCGGGCGCGCGAGTCCGCCGAAGAGAACGAACGTGCCGTGGTCGCGAGCGAGGTTCGGCGGCTTCACGATCGCAGCGGCCTCAGCGCCGAACAGTTCGCGCGCCGGATCGGCACCTCACGGACACGGCTCTCCACCTACAGGACCGGCAGCGTGACGCCGTCGGCCGCGCTCATGGTTCGGATGCGTGCGGTCGCCGATGCCAGGGCGGCACGGATGACGCGCCGCCCGCGCGGGTGATCCGTGTCGACACCGATTCCCGTGCGCGCCCGCGCCCTGACGCGCCGCCGCCGCTGTCAACATTCCCGCCCCGATGCCCGACGCTCCCCCCTGGCCCTCGGCTCCTGCCGTCCACGCCTTCGACGACGACCTCGGCCGCATCGACGCCGTCGCGACAGGCGAGGCGATCGACGCAGGCGAGCTGACGACTCGCGAGGTGCTCGAGGCGACCGTCGCCCGCGCGCGTAAGGTCGAGCCGCAGCTCGGCGCGATCGCGTGCGAGCGGTTCGACGAGGTGCTCGCCGCGCCGGCGCCCGAGCGCAAGCGGCCGGGCTCGCTCGACGCGCTGCCAACCTTCATCAAGGACATGGTCCCGGTCGCGGGCCTGCCGCTGACGTGGGGGTCGGTCGCCCTCCACGGCGGTCCGCCGATCAAGAAGAGCAAGGGCATCGCCGTCGACTTCGACCGGATCGGGATGGTCACGATCGGTCTTTCGACGATGCCGGAGTTCGGCTTCACCTCCTCGACCGAGTTCCCGCACACCGACCCGACCCGCAACCCCTGGAACCTCGAGCGCTCGATCGGCGGCTCCTCCGGCGGCGCCGCCGCGCTCGTCGCAGCCGGCGTCGTCCCGATCGCGCACGCGGCCGACGGCGGCGGCTCGATCCGGATCCCGGCGGCCTGCGGCGGCCTCGTCGGCCTCAAGCCGACGCGCGCCCGGCTCCGACCGCACCCCGAGGAGGAGCTGATGCCGGTCGCGGTCTCCGTCGATGGCGTCGTCACGCGCTCCGTTCGCGACACCGCGCGCTTCTACGCCGAGATGGAACGCGTGCGCCCGAACAGAAAGCTGCCGATGATCGGCGAGGTCACGAGCCCGCCGGCGCGGCGGCTGCGGATCGGCGCGATCGCCGACGTGCCCTACGACGTCGAGATCGACGCGCCGACCGCCGCCACGTTCGCCGCGACCGAGCAGCTCCTGACCGATCTCGGCCACGAGGTCGAAGAGACCGCCGCGCCTTTCACCGAGGGAGACCGCGACGACTTCATCTTCTTCTTCCAGTTCCTCTCGTTCCTCGCGACGCGCACGGCCCGGCTCAGCCACGGCGGCCACGTGACGACTGCGGACTTCACCGACTACACGCAGGGGATGGCGAACGCGTTCAAGAAGAACCCCGGCCGGATCGTTGGGGTCTCGCGCCGCCTGCGCCGCGCCCGTGCCCGGCTGCACGAGGTCTTCGGCCGCTACGACGTGCTGCTGACGCCGACGCTGACCCATTTGCCGCCGCCGCTCGGCTATCTCGGCGCCGAAGTGCCTTACCAGGAGATGCTCGACCGGCTCGCGCCGTGGATCGCGTTCCCGCCGATCGCGAACGTCGCCGGCACGCCCGCGATCACGCTGCCGCTCGGCTTCGACCCCGAGACGAACCTGCCGGTCGGGTCGATGCTCTGGGCCGACTACGGCCGCGACGCGACGCTGCTCGAGCTGGCGCTCGAGCTCGAACAGGCGCGGCCGTGGCCGGGTGCATCTGTCAGCTGACGGACCGCACACCAAAGATCGCCACATAGCGCGCGAATCCCGGTACATTCGAACGCGAACAACTGCCGTCCAGGTCTCCCGGGGGAGGATCGACCTATGCGCTTCGCCGTCACCACCGCTCATCGTGTCCGCTGGCTGTTCGCCGCACTGGCGCTAGCCGCGCTCGCAATCGCCCTGCTCGCCCGCTCCGACGAGAGCCGCGCCCAGGCAACATGCGTCAAGCCGCAGAAGCTCGGAGTCGTCTTCGTGATCGACGACTCCGGCTCGATGCTCAGCAACGATCCCGACAAGCTGCGCGGCAGCGCGGTCGGCGTCGGCGTCGACCAGCTCCCCGACGGATCGGTCGCAGCTGTAACCAAGTTCTCGACCGACGCGAGCGTGATTAGCGCGCCGACGCTGATCGACGCGAACGGCCGTAACACGATCAAGCAGGCGACCGCCGCGGGCCTCGCCTCCTCCGGCTCGACCGACTACGCCGACGGCCTTGCGATCGCGAAGACGCAGCTCGACCTGATGACCGACGCCGACAAGAAGGTCGTCGTCTTCATGTCGGACGGCGTCCCCAACAGCGGCTTCGACGCGGCGACCGCGGTCCCGGCGCTCGGCGTGCCGATCTACACCGTCCGCTTCGGCACCGCCGACGCGACGATCCTGCAGAACATGGCGTCGCTCTCCGGCGGCACCTACTCGGACGCCCAGTCGGCCGGCGACCTGCAGGCGATCTTCGGCCGTGCGGTCTCCAGCCTCACATGCGACAAGTCGAACGTGACCGAGTCGTTCACGCTCGCCCCGGGCGTGACGCGGACGATCCCGTTCGTCGTCTCGGCCGGTGACGGCTCGTTCCGCGCGCTCGCCGCCTGGTCGACCGGCAAGGTCGGCGTCCGCGCGATCCGGCCCGACCAGAGCGCGATGACCCCGGACGCGCTGCTGACCGGCGAGGCATTCAACTCGCAGCCGACGTACGCGCTGCTCGAAGGCCAGCTACCGGCCGTCGGCACATGGAACCTCGAGCTGACCGCCGACGCGAGCAACGCGGCCGCGACGAACGTGACGATCGACGTGTTCAAGCGCGGCCTCGCGATCAAGCGGCCGACCGGCATCCAGGTGTTCTGCAACCGCGCCGCCCAGAAGGGCGTCGCGGCGCCGTGCACCGTCACCGTCGGTGACGCGGGCCCGCCGCCGCGGCAGACGCCGACCGGCGCCGTGAACTTCACGGCGACGCGCGGCACTCCGGCGACCGCTTCGTGTCAGCTCCAGCCGACGCCGCTCTCCCCGGGCGTGGCGAGCTGCGCGATCCAGTACACGCCGTCCGACCAGGACGGGATCGGCGTCGCCTTCCCGGTCACTGCCGTCTACGAGGGCGACGGCGTGTTCGGGCCGACGACCGGCGTCCACAAGCTGATCAACGCCGCCTGCATCGAGATCGGCACGACGAAGTGCGTCAGCGGCGTCGCGATAGATCTCTCCGGCAAGGGCGGCACGATCACGTCGTCGAACATCCCGATGACGATCGGCTGCGCCGCCGGCGGGCAGACCCAGAAGGATGGCCCGGTCACCGGTGACCTCTGCGGCGTCTCGGTCGCGGTCGACGCCGACGGTAAGGGCATGGCAAAGGTGCTGAAGGGCGCCACCACCAACGTCGCGAACTCGCTCAAGACGCTGACGTCGTCGGTCAAGAACGTCGCCACGCAGGTCAGTCAGGTGCTCAGCGGCTCCGCCTCGCAGAACAACGCGACGCCGGTCACGCCGCCGGCGACGAATGACCCGAACGCGACGCCGGGCGCGGTCACGAACAAGGCGCTTCGCCGCGGGCTCGATGTATCGGCTGCGGCGAAGAAGAAGAAGCGCAAGGTGAGCTTCCGGCTCGGCACCGCGCAGGTCCTGATCGCCGGCGGCAACAAGCAGGCGATCAAGGTCCCGCTGACCAAGCGCGGCAAGGCGGTCAGGACGCTGATGCGGAAGCTGAAGTCCAAGACCGTGCCGGCTATCGTGACCGTCAGCTTCACCGTCAACGGCAACAAGGTCACGACCGTCAGGCAGAAGGTCAAGCTGCGGATCCGCTGACCGCGCGCTGACCCATCGCGGCGATAGCCTCGCCGCGATGGGCTCAGTGATCACATGGCTCGGGCACAGCACCGTGCTGATCGAGTCCGGCGGCGCTCGCCTGCTGACCGACCCGCTGCTGCGTCGCCGCGTCGCCCATCTTCGCCGTGACAACGCAGTCACGGTGCCCGGCGCCGCCGTCGACGCCGTCCTGCTCTCCCATGTTCACCTTGACCACTTCGACCAGCCGTCGCTCCGTCAGGTCGGCAAGGGGACGACGGTGATCGTGCCGCGCGGCTCCGGGCGGCTCGTCAGCCGCCGCGGCTTCACCGATGTCGTCGAGCTGCTGCCGGGGGATGAGCACCCCGTCGGTGATGCGGTCGTGCGGGCGACGCCGGCCGAGCACACCGCCAAGCGCGTGCCGATGACCGCGATCGTGCCGGCGATCGGCTACGAGGTCGTCGGCTCGGATCGCGTGCTGTTCTCCGGGGACACCGATCGCTTCGGCGGGATGGCCGAGCTCGCCGGCGCCGACGCGGTGCTGATCCCGATCTCCGGCTGGGGCCCGAAACTGCCCGCCGGTCACCTCAACCCGCACAGCGCCGCCGAGTCGCTGGCAGTGCTCCGGCCTCGGGTCGCGATCCCGATCCACTGGGGCACCTATTCGCCGATCCACCGCCGCGGCGCGGCGCCCGTCGCTCCTGCCGCCGAGTTCACCGCCCACGCTGCCGAGTGCGCGCCGGATGTCGAGGTCCGTGTGCTCGCGCACGGGGAGAGGACGGAGCTGTGAGCGACCAGGCGTTCGGGGAGGCGGTCCGCTGGGAGCCCGAGCGGCCGAAGCTGCACGTGCTGCGGCTGCTCGCCGCCTGGGCGATCACGACCGTCGCGGTGATCGTCGCGGCGAAGGTAACGCCCGGGGTCACGCTCGCCGACCCAACCAGCGCGCTCTTCGTACCGATCGTGATCGCGCTCGTCAACGCGGTCATCACGCCGCTCGTCGCGGCACTGCGGCTGCCGTTCACGCTCGTGCTCGGGCTGCTGCTGGTGCTGATCGTCGACGCCGGTGCGCTGATCGCCGCCGACCGGCTGCTCGAGGAGATGATCGACGTCGAGTCGTTCGCGGCTGCGCTCTGGGCGGCGCTCGTGATCTCGGCCGTAGCGATCGTGCTCGAGGTCCTTGCCGGGACCAACGACGATTCGGCCTACCGGCTGCGCGTGATCGAGCGCGTCGCCCGCCGGCAGGGCGCCGTCGCCCGCACCGACACTCCGGGGATCGTCTTCCTCGAGATCGACGGGCTCGCGCTCGGGATCCTGCGGCGCGCGATGCGCGATGGCAGCGCGCCCGAGATGGCGCGCTGGGTCGCCGATCACGGCTACGAGCTGACCGGCTGGGAGCCCGACCTCTCTTCGCAGACCGGCGCCAGCCAGGCCGGGATCCTCCATGGCTCGAACGACTGCATCCCGGCGTTTCGCTGGGTCGAGAAGGAGACAGGCACCGTCGTCGCATGCTCGTCACCGGGGGACTGCGCCGCGATCGAGCGGCGGATCTCGACCGGTGACGGGCTGCTCCGCAGCGGCGGCGCGAGCCGCGGCAACCTGCTCTCCGGTGAGGCCGACGAGGCGATCCTGACGGTCAGCCGCGCGCGCTCCGAGATGCGTTCGAACCCCGGCTACCGCGCCTTCTTCGCCAACGGGTTCAACGTCTCGCGGACGCTCGCGCTGGTCGGCTGGGAGCTGCTGCTCGAATGGACGGCGGCGCTGCGCGCGCGGCGCCGCGACGTGCGCCCGCGCGGCCACCGCGGCGGCATCTACCCGTTCCTGCGCGCGTTCATGTGCGTCTTCGTCCGCGACCTCGTCGTCTTCGGCGTGCTCACCGACATGATGCGCGGGCGGCCCGCCGTCTACGCGACGTTCGCGAGCTACGACGAGGTCGCCCACCACTCGGGCCTCGAACGCGCCGACACGCTCGAGGCGCTGCGCAAGGTCGACCAGCAGTTCGGCCGGATCGCGGCTGCGCGCCGCTTCGCCCCGCGCCCGTACGAGATCGTCGTTCTCTCAGATCACGGCCAGACCCAGGGAGCCACGTTCAGGCAACGGAACGGCTACGCGCTCGAGGATCTCGTCAAGGAGGCGCTCGGTGGCGCTGCCGTGAGCGCCTACACCGGCGGCGACGAGCAACGTGCGATGGCGCGGATCGCGGTCTCCGAGGCGACCGGCTCGAGCGCGGCGGACGCCGCCGGCGAGAGCGGCGAGGAGCCGGGCGGCGAGGCGATCGTGCTCGGCTCCGGCAACCTCGGCCTGATCTACCTGATGGAGTCGCGCGAGCGGATGACGCGCGAGCAGATCGACGCCGCCCACCCGCGGCTGCTCGCGGCGCTGCGCGACCACCCGCACGTCGGCTGGGTGATGGTGCGTTCGGCCGGGGACGGCGCGGTCGTGCTTGGGGCGGACGGTGCCGAGCACCGGCTCGTCTCCGGCGAGGTGGACGGGGTGGACCCGCTCGCCGTGTTCGGTGCGAACGCGCCCCGTCACCTGATCCGCAGCGATGGATTCTCCAATGCGCCCGACATCTGGGTCGGATCGTTCTACGACCCCGAGCTCGACGAGGGCTGCGCGTTCGAGGAGCTGATCTCCTTCCACGGTGGGCTCGGTGGGCCGCAGACCGAGCCGTTCATCCTGCATCCCAGGTCGCTGCCGGTATCCGGCGACCCGATCATCGGGGCCGCGCAGGTTCATGCCGTGCTCTGCGGCTGGCGCGCGCAGCTTCAAGGCTGAGCGAGCAGGTTCGGGCACCCGCGAAGCGAACACCGGCATAGATGCTCTCAGCACTGTTGATGCTGCGCCGGATGAGGCGGGCGGTCCGGTTCGCGGCGCGTGACGAGGAGTTCCTCCCCGTGCTCGGCGCCGGGGCCTTCATGCTCGTGATCGGGACGGTGGCGTTCGCGCTCGCCGAAGGCTGGTCGCCGGTCGACGGCGCCTACTTCTCGCTCAGCCTGCTGACGACGACGAGCCAGAGCGATCCGGACCTGGTCCTCACCGGCAACTGGATCAAGGTCTTCGCGATGGCCTACCAGCTCGTCGGCATCGGAGTGCTCGTGGAACTGCTGCGCCGGCTCGCGTTCGGCTTCATCGAGGCGCGCAAGGACGAGGTTGCCGCCACGTCCGACGCCGGTGGGGCGCCGGACGCGACGGGCTAACCACCTAGGACGCGGAGTGCGCGTGGTCGTGATGGCCGACCACCGGCAGCTCCGAGACGAGCTTCGGGACGAACATCAAGGCGCCGACGCCGATCAGGACGTAGACGACGTCCGCACCGGTGCCGGTGCCGACGACCGAGGTGATGATGTTGGTGTCGAACAACACCGCGATGGCGCCGGAGACGCCGCCGAGGATGACGAGCAGGAGAGCGAGGGGCTCGAGTCGCTTCATGAGGTCCATCTGAACTACCTCCTGGGCCTGCTGCTCGCCTCACATGGCGGGCTCGACATTGTGGCAGGCGTTACTAATACTCCTGAGCGCCGAAACGGTTACGCAGGCGCCGGTGGCGGTGGCGGAAGATCGCGGCGACGACGCGGCGGTGGAGCGGGCCGATCAGGCGCACCCGCGGGACGAACGTGAGCGTGTCGGTCAGCTCGCAGCGGCCGTCGCCTGCCGGCTCGACGATGCGCTCGTGCTGCCAGAGCCGCGCGCTCAGCATCGGCGAGCGCTCGAGGAAGCGGCGGCCGTCCTCGATCTCGATCAGCGTGAGGTCGTCGTAGTCGAACGGGATCACGCCGAACAGCGAGACGCGGCTGCGGAAGAGCCGCTCGCCGAGCGGCACCGTCTCCGGCGTCAGCCGCTCGAAGCCGTCGGGGATCGACATCCGGATCCACGGGCCGAGCTCCTCGTTGATGCCGGCCGGCGTCGTCACGTGCTGCCAGACCGCCGCGGCATCTGCGGTCAGGACCGAGCGCTGCGTGACGACCTGCTCGCCGCTCACGTGCCGGTCACCCCCGACGTGCGCGGCCCGGCATCGCCGAACGGCTCGTCGCGCTCGCGCACCGCCTCGCGGAAGCCGGCCTCGGCGGCGCGCTGCTGGAAGCCGTAGCCCTCAGGCGTGTGCCGTGTGATGCCGTCGAGCAGGGTGCCGAGCGCCTGCGTCTGGCCGAGCCCGCCGTAGACCTCCTGGTTGACGAGCAGCTTCATCATCTGGAGCTGGTTGAGCGGCATCCGGGCGATCCGCTCGGCGAGCGCCTCGGTTCGTGCGTCGAGGTCGGCGGCGGGCGGTGCCTCGGTCGCAAGGCCCCAGTCGAGCGCCTCGCTGCCGCTCAGGCAGTCGCCGGTGAAGAGCAGGCGCTTGGCGCGCGCGGGGCCGAGCCGGCGGGTCCACATCGAGGTCGTCGGCGAGCCCCAGACGCGGGCCGGCGGGTAGCCGATCTTCGCGTCATCGGCGATCACGAGCAGGTCCGAGCAGAGTGCGAGGTCGGTGCCGCCGGCGACGCAGAAGCCGTGGACCTTGCAGATCACCGGCTTCGAGCAGTGGAACAGCGACATGAACGCGCGCACGTTCCGGCTCATCATCGAGTAGTCGACCATCGGGTCCCACTGGCCGGCCGGGTCGTGGTTCTTCGCCTGGACGATCGGGTCGAGCACCGTGCCCTCTACGCCGCCATAGCCGGAGTCGATCCCGCTCTCGGCGCTCGCGACGAGGTCGTAGCCGCCGCAGAAGCCCTTGCCGCTCCCGCTCAGAAGCAGCACGCGGACCGCCGGATCAAGGTCGGCGTGCTCGACGAGCCGTTCGAGCTCGCCGATCAGCTCGGCGGTCAGGCCGTTGGCGCGCTCGGGCCGGTTCAGCGTCAGCCGCGCGATCGCGCCCGTCGTCTCGTACAGGATCACCGGCTCGCTCATCGGGCCGACCCTACCGGCGCGAAGCGGCGATGATGCGGCGATGAGCGCGCCCGTCATCCACTCGCTGAACTGCTCGACGATGTGCCCGAACGGTGCTGTCCGCCTCGGCATCATCGAGGCCGACCCCGGCCACCTCGTCGCGCAATGCCTGCTGATCGAAGGCTCGAGCGGGCTGATTCTCGTCGACACCGGCTTCGGCACGGACGACGTCAGGGACCGGGGCCGGCTCGGCCCGGCGCGCCTGCTCACCGGCCCGATCCTCGACGAGAAGGAGACGGCGATCCGTCAGATCGAAGGGCTGGGGCTCGACCCGGCCGACGTCCGCCACATCGTCGTCACCCACCTCGACCTCGACCACGCCGGCGGCATCGGTGACTTCCCGAACGCGGAAGTTCACGTGCATCGCACCGAGCTCGACGCCGCGCTCCATCCGACCCGGCGCACGGCGACGCGGTACCGCAGCGCGCAGTGGGCGCACGGGCCCAAGTGGGCCGCGCACGAGACGCAGGACGGGGACGCGTGGAATGGGTTCGCGCGGGCGCGGCTGCTCGAGGACGCGGGCGCGGAGGTCGCGCTGATCGCGCTACACGGGCATACGTCCGGGCACAGCGGCGTGGCGATCGACACCGGCAGCGGCTGGCTGCTGCACGCCGGTGACGCGTACCTCCACCACGGTGAGATCGAGACGCCGGTGCGGACGACGCGTGGGCGGGTCGTCTACCACCGGTTCAACTCGGTCGACGAGACGCTGCGACGTGAGAACGCGGCCCGCCTCGCCGAGCTGGCGCGCGAGCACGCAGGCGACGTGACGGTCTTCTGTTCGCACGACCCGGCCGATCTGGTCCGGGTGCGGGCAAAGCTTGCCGGCGTTTGACGGAGGTTTGCCCGGCCGTTTACCGGTGTGGGCCTAGGGTCGTTCCCATGCGCACGGTCCTCGCCTCAGCCCTGATCGCCGCCTCGGTCGCGGCGGCTCCACAACTCGCGGACGCCAAGAACGGCGGCAGTGACGGCCTCGTCTCCGCGGCCGGCGACTGCAGCGGCTCGGCCCGCACGAAGCTCCAGGCCAAGCCCGATGACGGCCGGCTCGAGGTCGAGTTCGAGGTCGACCAGAACCGCTCGGGCGTGCGCTGGACGGTCACGATCCGCCGCAACGATCGAGTGGTCGTGAACACGACGCGCAGGACCGCCGGCGCGAGCGGGTCGTTCTCGGTCGAGCGCAAGATCGCGAACCCGGCCGGTACCGACACGATCTCGGCGCGCGCGGTCAGTAGCTCGGGCCAGACCTGCACCGCGAAGCTGCGCGTGTGAAGCCGCTCACAGCTCCTTGATCCTGCGGTCAACCACGGTTGTGGGGGCCCGCCCGCGGTGACACGGTGAATGCATGCGCTGCCTCATACCGCTGTCGTCGCTGACCGTCCTGCTCGTCCTCGCCGCCGCGCCCGCGGGGGCGAAGACCGCGCCGCTCCTGCGCGACGGGGATCCGGCCGCTCACGGCTCGGCGATCGGCTCCGTCACGCCGGTGCGCGTCAAGGGCAAGCAGGTCGGCGTCAAGCTCTCGAAGGTCGCGATCAAGGACTTTTCGACGGAGTGGACGGAGCTGCACTCGTTCTTCACCGTCGTCGCGATCACGTGCCGGCCGCGCAAGGTGAAGGGGTACAAGCGGCCACCGGACTTCACGTCCTCGATGAAAGGCACGCGGGTCGATCAGGAGGCGGCGGTCGGCGGGCTCGTGTCGCTCGTTGTGCCCGGGGTGACGTACCGCTGCGTCGCGCCCTCGACGTTCCTGCGCCTGTCTTTCGCCGGCGTGCAGGTCAAGCCGGCGTTCCACTCGGTCTTCTACACCGGCCGCGTCGCGGGCTCGGGCCCGAACAGCACCGGCTGACGCCTCAGAGCCCGCGGGCCGAGTGCCACTCGGCCTCGAGCCGGCCGAGCTCGCTGACCGGCTCGGCGCCGTCGATCCACTCGCTCATGATCGCGCCGAAGTCGAGCTTCGGCCGCAGCAGGCCGAGCGTCGAGAGCGTGAGGATCTCGACGCGCCGCTGAACGAGGTGCTCGACCGGCAGCGACTCGCCCTTGAAGACGCGGACGACCGGTGAGCGCGGGTCGGTCGAGCGGCCGGCGATGTCGTTGGCGATCTCGTTGGTCAGCTCGGAGACGCCGCGCGTGAGGTACCAGCCCTGGGAGATCATCAGCGCGTCCATGATCTCCTCGGGGGTGATGCGGTCCTCGGATGCTTCGAGGCCCTTCGCGCGTGCCAGCCGGATCAGGGTCTCCCCGTCACGGTCGCGGAGCGCACGCATCGCGGCAAGCTCCATGTCGGCGTCCGCGGCGCTGATCGTCTTCGCGAGGCCGAAGTCGATGAAGCCGAGCGTGCCGTCGGTCAGGACGAGTGCGTTGCCTGGGTGCGGGTCGCCGCTGAAGCAGCGGGAGACGTACGGCGCGCCCATCGTGAAGCGGAAGAGGATCTCGGAGACGCGGTTGCGCGTCTCCTGGTCGGCCTCGTATGCGCTCGCGAGCGGCTTGCCCTCGAGCCAGTCGCTGACGAGGATGACCTCGCTGCAGAGCGAGGTGTGGACGTCAGGCACGCGGATGAACGGATGGCCGCGGTAGGCGCGCGCGATCGTGCGGTGGTTCTGCGCCTCGTGCTCGTAGTCGAGCTCCTCGAGCACGCGTTCCTCGGCCTCGTCGATGATCGAGTTCAGGTCGATGCCGGGGAAGAGGCCCTTGGCGGCGGGAGCGAAGAGACGGAGGTTCTTGATGTCGGCGCGGACGGTCTGCGCGATGCCCGGGTACTGGACCTTGACGGCGACCTCCTGGCCGCTGTCGAGGCGCGCGCGGTAGACCTGGCCGATCGATGCGGCCGCGACCGGCTCCTCGTCGAACTCGGCGAAGACGCTGTCGATCTTGTCGCCGAGCCCCTTCTCGATCTGCGCCTTCATCTTCTTCCAGGGCACCTTCGGCGCGTTGTCCTGGAGCGAGGCGAGCTTCTGCTGGAACTCCTCGCGGTTCTCCTCGGGGATCAGGCCGAAGTCGGTGACCGACAGCGTCTGGCCGACCTTCATCGCGGCGCCGCGCATCGTCCCGAGCAGCGTCACGAGCTGCTCGGCGACCTCGAGCGCGCGCTTCTGATTGGCCGCGGCGGCCTTCTCCTCGCTGCGCATGGTGTTCGCCGCGGTCGTCGCGAGCGTCTTCGCGCCCTGCCCGCCGACAACGGTTGCGACGCCTGCGAGCCGCCGCGTGCGCGAGGCCTTCTTCGGTTTCTTCTCGGCCATGTGGCGGGGGAGGTTAGGGGCCGCGGCGTTCCCGGCGGCGTTACCGTCAGCAGATGGCCAAGCGCTCATGGTCCGACCTCACCACGACGCAGCAGACCGTCATCGTCGGCGGCGGCCTCGCCGAGACGGCCGCGACGGCGTACTCGCTCTTCGATCTGAGCCGGCGCGATCGCGGCTCGGTCCGCGGCGGATCGAAGCTGGCGTGGCTGCCCGTTGTGTTCGTGCAGCCGGTCGGGCCGCTGGCGTATCTCCTTTGGGGGCGGCGGTAAGCGTGGCGCGGGCGCGCCCAGGGGGTGCTCCCCCGTCTCGCGAAGCTTCGGAGGGATCGAAGTTTTGCGAGGCGGTGGTCGCGCGGTCCGCCCTCAGCGCACGTACCGGATCGTCCGCGTCAGCCGCACGGTCTTCACGTCCCCGGTCGCCGGGGTGAACGTGACGGCGATCGTCAGCTTGAGGCGCCTTGCCTTGCGCAGCAGCGCGAGCGCGGTGCGGCCAGGGCGGAGGGTGACGGTGGTCGTGCCGCCCGCGATCACCTTCTTGCTCGCGGTCGCGTAGGTGCGAGTGCGGCCGGAGCGGCGGCTCGTCGCCTTGATCTTGAGCCGGCCGGGCATCGCGGTGTTGGTGCGGACCGTGATCGCGCCGCGGCGGCCGGTCTTCGTCGAGACGATGACCTTCGTCGGCATTGGCTTCGTGTCCGGCGGCACCGACGCGACCGCGTCGCGCACGGTGGCGCTGACGCTGAACGCCGCGCCGTTGGTGGCGAGGCTGGCGTTCGGCAGCACGAGCACGGCGGTCGTGCTGGCGCATGTGCCCCAGGTGATCTCGCCGCGCGCGTGATCGCCCTCGACGGCCAGCGGTGTCAGCGCGCCGTCGTGGTAGATCGCGGGAGCGGAGTCGGCGCCTGCGGGAAGCGTGACGTCGAGCGCGAGCACCTCGCCGTCGCACGGCGGGTGGGTCGCGGCGGTCGTGTTGCCGGCGAAGCCGACGGTGACGAGCGCGAGGTGGTCTGCGACGAGGCTCGCGCTCGAGGCGAACGTACCGGTGCCGCCGGTTGTGACGGTGGCGGCGACGGCCGGTCGTCTGGCGCGCACGCCGGGGCGCTCGATCCCGCCGCTGACGGCGGCGTACGCGTACTCGGTGAAGGCCGAGGAGAGCGTGGTGCCGCGCGCGGCGAGCGCGTCCTGCAGTGCGGTGATCGAGTGCTGGGTGCGGTTGCCGGCTCCGAGCACGGCGGCACGGTCGTAGGCGTCGTGGACGAGGCCGGGGCCGAAACGCTGGTCGAGGTGCTCGAAGAAGATCGAGCCGCGGTAGCCGCCGACGTCACCGTCGGCGCAGGACGAGCCGGTGCAGTCGAGCGAGACCGACGGCGACGGGAACCAGTTGACGCCGGGGACGAGGCCGGTCGCGGCGTAGACGTTCTGCCCGGCCCACTCGGCGGTCGCCTCGTCGAGCCAGGACTGCTCGTGCTGGTAGATGCCGATCTGGATCGCGTGGAAGAACTCGTGCGCGACCGGGTAGCCGCTTGCGAGGTTGCTCGGGCCGATCACGAGGAACGCGGTCGTGTGCTCGGGCGCGGCTTCGTCGGGTGCGGTGCCGGCGCCGAGGCCGGGCACGTCGAGCACGTAGATGTCGGTCCGGCCGTCACCGTCGTCGAGCGGCGGCGGGTAGCCCCAGGTGGTGACGATCCACTGGTAAGCGGTCTCGGCGTAAGCGCCGAGCGTCGCGGCCTGCGAGGCGCTGATCGCGCTCGTGCCGGTGGTCGTGTAGTGGACGATGAAGTGCGTCGTCGTCTGCGACTGGGTCAGCGAGGAGTAGCCGGTCGGCGGGCGCTGGGGCGGCGCGGCGTGGGCGGCCGCGGAGGTGGTCAGTAAGAGCGCCGTGACGGCGGCTGCGAGAAGGTATGCCCTCACACATTCATGGTAGGGCGGCGGGCCGCCCCGGGCGCCGCAAGCGACGGCAACAGATCGCTCGCGCGCAGCCAGCGCTGCACGTCGGTCGCCGACAGCAGGCCGACCGGCTCGCCTGCCGGTCCGACAGCGATCAGCCGGCCGTGGCGCAGGAAGGCTGGGCTGCCGACGACGTTCGCGAGCGGCAGCGCCGGGTCGACGCGAAGCGTGGGGTCGGCGTCCATCGCATGCTCGACCATCGTCGCGGCCCGCTCGGGTTCGGGGCGGGCGCGGACGGCGTCGATCGTCAGCAGGCCGAGCGTGCGCCCTGAGGCGTCGACGACCGGGAAGGCCGAGTAGAGGTGGCGCGTGAAGTGAGAGGAGACGGCCTCCTGCAGCGTGATGCCAGCGGTGATCGTCTCGACTGGCGTGCCCATCAGAGAGGCGACGGTCTGCCCGGTGAGCCGGTCGCGCGCGGTCGCGTGCTGGGCCTCGGCGGCGGCGGCGAACATCAGGAAGCCGCCGACGAGGATGAACCACAGGCCGCCCGGGGCGCCGCCGGCGGTCGACAGCAGGCCGAAGACGATCATGCCGACGCCGAAGCCGCGCCCGGCCCGCGCGGCGGTTTCGGTCGCGCGGGCGTGGTCACCGGTGCGCTGCCAGAGGATCGCGCGGGCGATGCGGCCGCCGTCGAGCGGGAACGCGGGCAGCATGTTGAGCGCGAGGATCGCGACGTTGACGAGCAGCAGGTAGTCGACGAGCGCCTGAAGCGCCGGTACGGAGTCCGGCAGCACGAGGTGGAGGCCGCCGAGGACGAGCGCGATCGCGAGCGTGACGGCTGGGCCCGCGGCGGCGAACGCCAGCTCGTCGCTCGCGCGCTTGGGTTCCTCCGACATGCGCGCGACGCCACCCAGAAGCCAGAGGTCGATCTCGTCGATCTGCACGCCGTGCCTTCGGGCGACGACGGCGTGCCCGAGTTCGTGCAGCAGCACGCAGGCGAACAGCAACACCGCGGCGGCGAAGCCGAGGGCGTAGGAGGCGAGCGGCGCGATGCCGTCGACCTCGGCCGGGAAGTACTGGTCACCGAGCGACCAGGTGATCAGGCCGAGGATCACGAGCCACAGCGGCTGGAAGCCGATCGGGAAGCCTGCGAGGTGGCCGAGGCGGACGGTGCGCATGGTGGGGAGGACGCTACGTGGTGGTCCGGCGCGCCCGGTTGCGCATACCATCGGTTTGTGGATCGAGATCTGGCGCACCTCCAGACGGCTCTGCGCGAGTTCGCCAAGGCGCGCGAGTGGGAGCAGTTCCACACGCCGAAGAACTTGGCGAGCGCACTGAACGTCGAGGCTGGCGAGTTGCTGGAGCGATTCCAATGGCTGACGCCCGAGGACAGCGACTCCCTTGATGCGTCCACCCGCGAATCCGTCGGAGAGGAGTTGGCAGACGTCTTCATCTACCTCCTCTACCTGACCGATCGCCTCAATCTCGACTTGCTCAAGCAGACAGCCCGCAAGATTGAGCTCAACGCCGAGCGGTACGGCCTGGAGAACGCGCGCGGTCACGCTCGCAAGGCGCCGCACACGGCCCAGTGATCATCTATCAGGAGACGAAGGGCCAGTTCCTTCACGACACCGAGTACGGCGACATCGCGGAGATCGTTCGCGATCGGTACGTGGCGCAACGTCGGTCGAGTAAGGGCGTGTCGCTGTCGGAGTTCAACGCTTGGCGCGAGTCCCTCGGCCAGATGGCGAACGTGCTCAGGGACTCTGGGATCCCACCGCAATGCGGCATCGGAATCGAGTACCGGATTCCGGCGTCGGACAAGCGCATCGACTTCGTCATCACCGGCACAAACTCGGCAGGCCGCCCCCTCGCCGTGATAGTCGAGCTGAAGCGCTGGTCGTCGTCTACCCCGACGGATCAGGACGCGATCGTGATCGCCCATCGTGGAGGCAAGGCGGTCGCCCGAGAGGGACCGCACCCCTCGTACCAGGCGTGGAGCTATGCGTGTCTCCTGGCCGACTTCAACTCCGCCGCCGAGGAGGGCAAGGCTGAACTTCGACCTTGCGCCTACTTGCACAACCACCCGGCCGACGGCGGCATCGACGGCCCTCGATACCGAGAAGTACTGGAGAAGGCGCCGCTGTTCTTGAAGGGCGAATCGGAGGTCCTGCGTTTGCGGGAGTTCATCCGGCGCCACGTGCGCGACGGCGACTATGGGGACCTCTTGTGGCGGTTTGAGGGTGGTGAGATCCGACCCTCGAAGTCGCTGGCGGACGCGGTTGCGTCGATGGTGCGGGGCAACCCGGAGTTTGTGCTGATCGATGACCAGAAGACGGTCTTCGAGGCATCTCGGCAGGCGATCCAGCGCGCGAGTCTGGAAGGCGGGACGAAGGAAGTCGTGATCGTGCGTGGAGGGCCGGGAACGGGCAAATCGGTCGTGGCCGTCCGTCTGCTCACCGATGCCATCGCGGCCGATCTGAACGCGAGGTACGTCTCCAAGAACGCGGCGCCGCGCGAGGTCTACGCCACGCGCTTGGCTGGCGCCCTCAGCAAGAAGCGGATTGAGTCGTTGTTCGCCACATCGGGCGCGTTCTTGGACAGCGAACCGAACGTCTTTCACGCGCTCGTCGTCGACGAGGCGCACAGGCTCACCGAGAAGTCGGGGCACTTCCAGAATCTCGGCGTCAATCAGATCGTCGAAGTGATCTCAGCGGCTCGGGCCACCATCTTCTTCGTTGATGACGAGCAGCGGGTGACGCTCAAGGACATTGGAGAGGCAGAGGAGATCCGAGAGCACGCCCAGGCGGCAGGCGCGCACGTGACGGAGCTGTATCTGCACTCGCAGTTTCGCTGTGCCGGAGCGGATGGATACATCGCGTGGGTCGAAGACGTCCTGGGCATCGCTGACACCGCGAACGACGCTCTCGACATCAATCAATACGACTTTCGCGTGGTGAACTCGGCGACCGAGTTGCATGGCCTGATCGAGAACCGCAACGCAAACGGTCGGTCGCGCGTCGTCGCCGGCTACTGCTGGGACTGGTTGAGCAAGAAGGACCTCGGCGAGGACGACATCGTCTTGGACGATGGTCGCTACCGGCGGAAGTGGAACTTGAACAGCCGAGGCAAGGCCTGGGCGATCTCGGAGGGATCGATCGATGAGGTCGGCTGCATTCACACCATCCAGGGTCTAGACCTCGACTACGTCGGCGTCATCATCGGTCCGGACCTGCGTTTCGAGGACGGAGCCGTTGTCGCTGATCCTCTCGCTCGCGCGGCAACCGACATGTCGCTTCGCGGCATCAAAGGGATGCTCAAGAAGGACCCGGCGCGCGCGGAGGAACTTGCGGGACGCATCATCCGCAACACGTACCGGACGCTCATGACCCGCGGAATGCAGGGCTGCTTTGTGTACTGCACGGACGCCGCGCTCGCAGATCACCTGCGTTCTCGGCTCAGCCCAGGACTGCTCCAGATCGTCGATCCGAGGCCGGATGTCGAGGTTCCGTTGGTCAGGGCCGTCGAGTGCGTCCCCGAGCGGTGCTACGCGCCGGTCGTGGACCTTGCGGTCGCGGCCGGTGGCTTCAGCGATTTCCAAGCGTCCAGCCTGGACTTCGAGGACTGGGTTGAGATCCCGTCGCGGTACGCCGACGCAGCCGGCCTGTTCGTTGCACGGGTCGTCGGAGAGTCGATGAACCGGCGGATCCCGAACGGCGCCTACTGCCTGTTCCGGTTGCACCCGGCTGGGTCCCGCCAAGGTCGTGCAGTACTGGCCCAGCATCGGTCGATCGAGGATCCCGA
Organism: Baekduia sp.; assembly: GCA_037045385.1. Taxonomy (GTDB): domain Bacteria; phylum Actinomycetota; class Thermoleophilia; order Solirubrobacterales; family Solirubrobacteraceae; genus Baekduia. The sequence continues at coordinate 684,224 of JBAOHN010000008.1, forward strand.
TACGGGAGGGCGGTTCACGGTGAAGGTGTACTCCAGCACGAAGCTCATCGGCCAGGCTGACGAATGGGTGCGAGAGCGGGTCGTCCTTCGACCGGATACGGACCGAGCGGGATACGAACCCATCGTGATCGAAGACGGGCAGGGCGAGGATCCGGTGACAATCGTGGCTGAGGTACTCGATGTGCTCAGTCCAGCGGTCGTCCGTGGCTGTGGCTGACCGCGCTGCCGCTTGTCAGACCGGATCCGCGGCGGCGGGCTTCGCCCACGAGGAGGACTGCCGACGCAAGCGACCACGGCGATCACGCCGTCGCGGAGATCCCGGTCCGCGATCTGGACACCGGCAGGCGCCGCAGCACCCAGGATCGTGACGCCGGCCCCCCGGTGATCGTCCAGGCCGTCAGCGCCGACGACGGAGGCCCCGACCTGAAGCCAAACCGGCCGCGAAGGAGTTGCGGCGGGTGGTCGAGGAGATCGGGCGGGAGGCGGGGAGCGGGCGGGCGCTGCCGACGCGCCGGATATAGGATCGTGGAATGAGTGAGCGTCACTGCACGAAATGCGGCACGGAAGCCGAGCATGACGATTTTTTCTGCCGGTCGTGCGGAGCCCGGCTTGCCGAGCAGCCGACTGCAGCGGCGCCGGACCCGGACACGTCCGAGCAACCCCCTGTCGCGGATGATGCCCCGGACGCGGCGGCCACAGCCTCGGCACCCACCGACGACCCGGTATCTCCTCGCCGCGGCCTCCGCTACCTCGTCGCCGGTGGCATCGGGCTCGTGGTGCTCCTCGCTGTGCTCCTCGCAACCGGCGTGATCGGCGGATCAAACTCCGAGGAAGAGCAGCAGGCGGCTCTCGTCGCGCGTCTCCGGGAGCCATTCCAGGACGCTATGAAGTCGCGAGACACCCTGCTGCTCGCAGAACGCGAGTTCCTGTCGGCCAACACCGATTCCCGGGCCGCGCTCCGCCGCTACCAGCGCCGCGCGGCGGAGGTTCGCGACGCCAACAAGCGCATCAGCGACGCCAACGAGCCGCTCTTCGACGCTTGCGCGAACGGCTCGGTTGCATGTCCGAACCCGACCTACGAGGACATGCCGAACGTGCCTGACGTCGGCAGTTCGATCAAGGAGCTTCGTTCCGCCGCGACACGGCTCGGCAAGCTCAACGCGACCGTGCTCTCGATCACCCCCGCAGAGGAACTGAAGCGGTTCTACGCGCAGCTCACCTCCGCGATCCGCTCACTCCAAGAGGACGCGACATACAACGCAGACACGCTCACCAAGGCCGTGAACCCGGGGGAGCCGGCACAGGGCGAGGGCGAGGGCGGGTACGTCGACCGTGCCCAGACGAAGACGCTCCGCGACGAGAGCGCGCTGCCTGCCATCAGGGAACTGAACGCCGAGGCGCTGGCAGTCGTGCGCAAGCTCGAGTTGCCGGTCTCGAACTACGACGTCCCGGGTGGAACCGATCGTGATCCCGCAGACCACAGCACGCTCCGCTGATGCCGTCGGCGGGCGAGCTGTTCTGCGGCGCTTGCGGGGCTGAGCACGAAGACAGCGATGCGTTCTGCCCGCACTGTGGAGCGCCGACGAGCCGGGCTGCCGGGCACCAGGAGCCCTCTCCGGAGCCACCGCCGGGCGCGTCCACAGGTCGTCGGATCGGTCGCCGGTATCTGATCGCGGGCTTGGCCGTCGCGCTGCTCGCCGCGGGTGCAGCCGTGTTCTTCCTGACGCGCAGCGACGCACCGGAGCAGTCCCGGCGGATCGCGGCGGCGGCAAAGCGGACGACAGAGGCGCCGGTCGCGGCGCTCGCCGAGGCCTCGACGCTCAAAGAGGTCCGAGGCACTGAACCGCAATTCAAGCGCGCCGCGCAGCAGCTCCAGCGGTACGACGCGCAGGTCAGCGCGATCGATCGCGACGAATACCGCGACGCGGTCTCGGAGCTCGTTCAGGCAGAGCGACAGGTGATCGCGCAATTCGCTGCGATCGCTGCCCTCAAGCCGTCCACGATCGGAACGTTCGCCCGCCAGGATGCGAGCGCCGATGCGAGCATCGAGCAACTCCGCGCAGCGTCCGCTGGCGTCGCGAAACTCGACATCGAGGGAGTGCAGGCTGTGCTGCCGCGGGTCGAAACACTGTCGGCGTCGCTCCAGCACCTGCGCCCGGTGGTCCGCACCGCGAACCGGAAGCTCGCTCGTTGGCGTGCGGAGTACCGAAGGTTCCAGGCCAAGCAGCGCTCAGATCTCGCCGTCCTCGCGGCGTACCGCGGAACGATGGAGTCGCACCTCCAGCGGTATGACGGGCTTCGAACCGAGATGCAGAAGTGGGTCGACGGGATCGACGCCGACACGACGTTCAGCGACGCCTACGAGTTCCTCGGCGAGGCTGCGTCTCAGCGTGCGAGTCTGCGCGACGCGCTGAAGCTCCAGTCACCGCCGCCGGACATGGGCTCAGCACACAGCCAGTTGATGCAGGTGATCACCGAGGCAGTCGACGCCGTTAACGCGGCATATGACGGGATCAGCGAGTACCAGTACAACCGCGAGGACTACGACGACTACACGAGCGTTCCCGGGTGGCAGGAGTTCGTATCGTCGTCAGGGTCGCTCGCAAGCCGGTACTCGAGCGCGGAGGCGCAGTGGCGAGCGGCGCTCGACAAGGCCCGCCGGGAGATCAAGCGCCGCAAAGCCCTGGTGGCCCCAGCGGTCTGAGCCGCCGCATCTAGCCGACGCCCGTGACCTGCTTCACCCTGCCGTCCTCTACCGTGACGTTGACGCGGTCCTCGCGGTAGTCGAGCGTCACGGCCGACGGCTTTCCGTCCCGCTCGGTCACGCGTAGCGTGCAGCCGTTGCCCGTGGCGATCGTCCGCGCTTCGTCCTCAGTCTTGCCGACGAGCTTGCGTGTGAACTCCTCGTTCGCGGGGCAAGGGGCGCCCTCTTCCGTCGGCTCGGTGGGCACGGTCGGGGCGGGGGCGGTTGAGCTGGCGTCGTTCGAGCCGCACGCGGTGAACGAGAGGGCGGCGAGGGCCAGTGCGCAGAGGGCGAGGCGGCGCATCGGGAGACTCTCGCAGGTGGCGTTGTCACCCCGCCATCTCCTGAAGCAACGCCCCGACGAGCGCCCGCCCCTCGCTCTCGACGCCGTCCGCCACCGCGTCAACCACCACCCGCTTCTCGTCGAGCAGCCTCGCGATGCGCTCGTCGATCGTCCCGGCCGCGAGCAGATACCACGCGGTCACGCCGCGGTCCTGGCCGATGCGGTGGATGCGGTCCTCGGCCTGGTCGTGTTTGGCCGGCGTCCAGGCCAGCTCGAGGAACGCGACGTTCGCCGCCGCCGTCAGCGTGAAGCCGTGTGACGCGGCCTCCATCGAGCAGACACACAGCGCCGGTCCGCCGGCCGCCTGGAAGCGCTGCACCTGGGCCTGGCGCTCCTCCGGCTTGTCGGTGCCGAGGATTCGCGCGCAGCCCGGGAACCGTTCCGCGACCGCCTGTTGGATCGCTCGGTGGTGCGCGAACACGACCAGCCGCTCGTCTGACGCCGTGAAGTCCTCGATCCAGCTCAGCGCCGCCGTCAGTTTCTGCTCGGCCGCGAGCCTCCGCAGCGCTGTCATCTTCGTCATCGCCTGCGCGCGCAGCGCGCCCGAGAGCTGGCCGTCCTCATCTCGCTCTTGGTCGCGCAGCCACGCGACGAACTGCTTCTCCGCGCGCACATACTCGGCCTCGTTCTCGAGCGGCATCGTCACGATCGCGCGCTGCTTGGCCGGCAGCTGCGTCAGCACCTCGTCCTTGCGCCGCCGCACGTAGCACGACGCGCGCAGCCGCTCGTGCAGCTCGCGCCGCGTCCTCGCCTTCGAGTACCGGCGCTCGAAGCTCGCCATGCTGCCGAACTCCGTCAGCCGGCCGATCGCAGCGAGCTGCGGCGCGAGCTCCGCCGGGTGGTTGACGACCGGCGTCCCGGTCAGCGCGACCCGCATCGCGTCCGCGCTCAGCCGCGCTGACAGCTCCTGCACCGCCTGCGTCCGGGCCGCCTTCGGGCTCTTGACGTAGTGCGCCTCGTCGAGGATCAGCGCGCCCGGCCGGATCGCCTCCAGCGCGTCGAGATGGCGTCCGGTGATCTCGTAGTTCAAGACCACGATCTCGACACCGTCGAGCGGTTGCTCTGCGCCGCCGCTGATCGCAACCGCGCGCCGCTGCGGCAGCCAGCGCCCGGCCTCGCGCAGCCAGTTCAGCTTCAGCGACGCCGGGCAGATGATCACCGCCGGGTACGCGCCTGCCGCCTCGATCGCCGCCAGCGCCTGCACCGTCTTGCCGAGGCCCTGCTCGTCGGCGAGGAACGTCCGGCGGCGCTCGAGCAGATACGCCACGCCCGCCCGCTGGAACGGCATCAGTTCGCCGTCGAGTCCCGGCACCTCCAGCAGCGCGTCGTGCGCGCGCGACATCTCGGCGATCCGCTCGCGCTCCGCGCCGCCAACGAGCACCGCGTCGAGCCGCCGCTCCGCCTCCTCGGTCAGCACCAGCCGCAGCTCGTCGAGCACCCGATCGAGCGTCTCCGGCCGCCACGCGTCGATCGGCAGCACCTTCGCGTTCGGGTCGTCACGGCGATGGAGCCGCAGCATCGGCGCGACGCGCGCCTCGAACGCCGCCGCGACCCGCGCGTCCTCGTACGGGAGGCAGACCAGCGTCAGCACGCCGCGGCGGTCGGCGACGTCGAGCTCGCCGGTCGGGCCTGCCGGCAGCTCCGGCTCCGCCTCCGGCTCCTCCTCCACCTGCTCCTCCGGATCCTCCTCCACCTCCAGAGGAGGCGGCGCCGGCGGCGCCTCGGGCTCAGCGGGCGCCAGCCCCTCCGGCACCGCGAACCGGGGCGCCGGGCCGGCGTCGAGCCACTGCGCCGTCTCGCCCGACAGGTCGAACGCCAGGCCGCCCCCGCGCAGCTCCCGCAGCCGCGCCGCCACCGGCGCTGACGGCGGCGCCGTCCACTGTCCAGGCCCGTACGCGAACGCACCCGGAACGAGCGCGAACGCCGCCGCCAGCTCGCGGTCGCCGCCCGACTCGAGCAGGACGAGCTTGTCCTCCTCGAACAGCGTCACGCGGGCCGGCGGCATCGCGGGAGGGTCGCAAAGCGGGCGGCGGGCTGACCTGAGCCCCGGTACGCTCGGCCCGCCCGATGAGCAAGGACCGCAACACCGGCGCAAAGCGGGCGCGTGAGCTGCGCGCCGAGCTCGCGCTCGACCCGGCCGCACCGCTCGACTGCCTGCTGACGCTCGTCGAGGAGCAGCTCGGGCTGCCGGTCGTTCTCGCCGAACTCGGGGCGGTGATGGACGGCTGCTGCTGGCAGTCCGGTGAGCGCGTGCTGCTCTGGGTGAACGCCGGCCATGCGCCCGTGCGGCAGCGCTTCACGCTCGCCCACGAGGTCGGGCACCGCCGCTGCGGTCACGACGGCTCGCTCCCGGTCGAGACCTTCCAGACGCTCGGAGGGAAGACGACCGACAGCCGCGAGGTGCAGGCGAACGCGTTCGCCGCAGAGCTGCTGATGCCGGCCGATGGCATCCGCGCCCGGATCGGCGGCGGCGAGCCGGACCTCGATGACGTCGTCACGCTCGCATGCGAGTTCGGCGTCTCGACGCTGGCGATGCTCTACCGCCTGAACACGCTCGGCCTGACGAGCCGCCGCGCGGAACTCGAAGCCGCGATCGCCGAGGACGCGCATCGCGAGGCGTGGGAGCGGCTCGGGATGGAGCCGCACGCCGACGGCATCTCAGCGGCACGCGAGGCCGGGCTGCCACGGCTCTCGCCGTCGGAATGCGGCTCAGCGTTTGCCGCCGTCGCCCGCGGCGAGGTGTCGACCACCGCAGCGGCCGCCGCCGCCGGCGTGCCCGCCGACACGCTCGCGCGCGGCGCCGGACGGATCGGGATCTGACCCACACGTCGATGGTCATGAGAACGCGCACATCGCGCGTTCTCATGACCATCGACGCCGGCTGACCTCAGCCCTCCGGCCCGCCGCAGAACAGGCGGTCGGTCTCGTCCATCGTCGCCTCCGGCGCCTGCGCGAAGACCGCGGCCGACATTGCGCCGATCTCCTCGACGAGCTCGTCCTCGACCTCGCCGGCGGCGCGGAAAAGCGCTGACGCCGCTAGCGGCGGCGACGGATCGAGCATCCCGCGGCCGGCGCCGAGCGCGTCGGACAGCGCGCCGATCAACCGCCGCGACAACCGCTCCTCCGCGAGCTCGCCCGACTCGAGCCGCTCCAGGTAGCCGCCGACACGGGCGGCGTCCGGGAGCGAGAACGCCGACGACACCGACGCGGCCAGCTCGGCGACGCCGAGCCCGGCCTGCTCGCGCAGCCGCCGCACCCGTGCCGCGACCGGCTCACGTTGCGCGGACGCCGCTGCCAATGCGTTCGCCAACGCCGGCTCGGCCGCGATCTCCGCCAGCGTCTGATCGCTGTAGGCGGGCGCCGGCGCGACAGCCAGCCAGGCCTTGAGCGCCCCGCGCAGCTCGGCACGCTCGGCCGCGTCGGCGCGCTCCAGGAAGTCGAGCACGTCCGGCCGCTCGCCGGCGTTCCAGGCGTCGATGAACTCGGACAGCAGTCGGTCGGCGGTGCTCATCGTCCTGGCCACTCCTTTGCGAGCCGATGCAGATCGGTGGTGCCACGGCTGCGGTTCTGGTGCACGGCCGCCTGCGAGAGGCCGAGCCGCTCCTCGATCACCGAGCACGGCAGCTCCTCGAACGTGAGCTCCATGACCTGGCGCCGCTTGTCGGTGAGCTGCGGCAGCGCCCAGGCGAGGAACTTGCGGCCGTGCGCCAGCAGCTCGACGTCCTCGGTGAGCGCCTCGGCGGCCGCCGCCGAATCGGCGAGCGCGCTCGCGACCGCTGGGTTGACGTAGTCGTCGCCATCGCTGTTCTGCAGGTCGAGTCGTACCTCGTGCCCGGATCTGCCAGTCGCCTTGCGCTGCACGTCGACGCAGCGGCGGAAGACCACCTGCTTGACGAAGTTGACCCACTCGCCGAGCGACGAGCCGGCGAACGAGCCCGGCCCCTTCGTCGCCAGATCGAGCAGCACGTCGCTGAGCGCCTCGTCCTGCTCGCCCCGGCGCAGATACCCGTGGCTCTTGAGGCGCAGGTGCCCGGCGATGAAGTCGTAGCGAGCCGTCAGCAGCTCGCCCCAGGCGCGCGCCGCCGCCTCGGCGTCGCCCTGCGCGCGCGCCTCGACGAACGCGGCGAGCGCGCGCTCGTCCTGCCCGGTGTTCTCACGTGCGACCGCCATCCCGACCAGCGCGGACGATCGCACACCGGCCCGGCGGCTGCCATCGCGCACGCCGGTAGCGTGGTGCGCGATGCCACCACTCGACCGGATCCCGAGCCGCGACGACCCGCAGCGAGTCCCGCGGCCGGTCCCCGGCGAGCCGGGCCTCTTCACCGTCGACGGCACCTGGGGCACGATCACGCCGATCGCGCTGCCCGGCGGTGTCGAGACCGTCGGCGAGCTCGAGGTGATCGCACAGATCGAGGCCGGGCGCCCGCTGGTCGACACGCGCAAGTCGAACTACGTCGCCCTGGGCACGATCCCGGGCGCCGTCCACATCGACCACGACGAGATCGCCGCGCGCATCGGCGAACTCGACCGCGACACCAAGACCGTCCTCTTCTGCAACGGACCGCAGTGCGCCGCCACCCCGGACGCGATCGCCAAGCTGGTCGCCGCCGGCTTCCCAGCGGCGCAGCTCCGCTTCTACCGCGGCGGCATCCACGACTGGGTCACGCTCGGGCTGCCGCTCGAGATGCGCGGCGACTGACAGGCCGGCCGCCGCTCCCATACGCTGGCGCTGTGGCCCCGGCGCCGGAGCGGCCCAACATCCTGCTGCTGATCACCGACCAGCAGCGCGCGGCGATGCACTGGCCGGACGAGCCCGGCTGGCTCGATGCGCTGATGCCCGCCGACGCCGAGCTGCGCCGGACCGGCATCACCTTCACCGAGGCGTGCACCGCGACCGCGATGTGTACGCCGAGCCGGGCGACCTTCCTTACCGGCACCTACCCCTCGCGGCACGGCGCCACGCTGACGCTGACGATCGGCGACCTGCAGCCCGACCCCCGCAACCTCCCGGCGATCGTGCGCGACGTCACGCGGATCGCGCGCAGGGGTGAGGCGCCGCGCGCGCGGCTGGCGCGGACGTTCCTCCGCGGTGCGCTGCGCCTGCCGCCACACGGTGGCGGCGAGCCCGTCGTTCCCGCCGGCTACCCGACGCTCGGCTCGATGCTCGCCGCCGCCGGGTACACCGTCGTATACAAGGGCAAGTGGCACCTCAGCCACCCGCTCGCCGGCGGCCACTCCTGGGGCTGGGACGACGCGAAGCGGATCGCTCGCGACTACGGCTTCGGCGGTTGGGAGCCGCCCGACTCCGGCGAGAACGCCAAGGCCGAGCACTTCGGAGGCGGCACCGCCGGCCCGCTCGCCGAGGGCTTTGACGAGTTCTACACGCGGCAGGCCGAGGCATTCCTCGCGCAGCAGGACCTGCCCGAGCCGTTCTGCCTCGTCGTCTCGCTCGTCAACCCGCACGACGTGCTCGGCTACCCGTCGTCCTACGAGCAGGGCGGGTACCGGCGCGAGGACTTCGCCGGACTCGGCGTGCAGCTGCCGCCGACGATCGACGAGCGGCTGACGGGCAAGCCGGCCGTCCACGCGCTGATGCGGCTCGGGCAGACGTCCTACGTCGGCGGGCTCCGCGACCGCCGGGCGCAGCTCGACTACGTCAACTTCTACGCCTACCTGCATCGCCTCGTCGACGAGAAGATCGGCCGCGTAGTCGGCTCGCTCGGCGACCCCGGCGACCCGTCATCGCTGCGTTCGCGCACGGTCGTCGCGCGGATCTCAGACCACGGCGAGCTCGGTCTCTCGCACGGCGGCCTGAGGCAGAAGATGTTCAACGCCTACGAGGAGACGCTCCGCGTCCCGTTCACGATCAGCAACCCGCTCCTGTTTCCCGAGCCGCGGGAGACCGGCGCACCGGCGACGCTCGCCGACCTCGTGCCGACGCTGCTCGACCTCGCCGGCGCCCGCCACACGAGCACCCTCGACGGCTTCAGCCGCGCCGCGCTCGTCGCGTCCCACGCGGAGCCCGACCGCGAGCAACGGGCGATGCTGCCCGCGACGCTCGCCCGCCTGCTCGACGATCCGCCCGCCGACGCGGCGCCCGGTCACACGCTCTTCACCTACGACGACCACCAGGCGGGGACGGCCAGCCAGGACGCGCCCGGGCAGCCGAACCGCGTGCGCGCCGTCCGCGACCGTCGCCACACCTACGCCGTCTACCTCGACCCGGCCGGCCGGGCAGCGCCCGAGTACGAGCTCTACGACCGCGATGCCGACCCGAACCAGGTCGACAACCTCGTCGGCGTGCGCACCGGGACCGGGCGCACGGCGGCGGTCGAGGCGGTCAGGTGCGAGCTCGCCGAGCAGTTGGCCGGCGCGTGCGAGCGTGTCGGCGCGCTCGCACCCTGAGCCACCGTCAGCGCAGCCCGTTCAGCGTCCGCACCGCGCGCAGCGCCTCGCCACGCCGGTAGAAGTTCACCGCGACGATGTTCACCGGCCGGCCACGCTGCTCGGCGCAGGCGCGCGCCCGCGCGAGCAGCGGCTCATAGGCGTTGACCTTCGCCGCGTCGGTCGGGCGCGGCGCGGGCGGCCGGTTGACCCAGTGGTTCATCTGGAACAGCGGCGCAGCGGCAGGCCCGCGGTTCGGCTCGCAGCTGGCCGCCAGCTTCTTCGGGTCGGTCAGCTGCGACACGTCGGTGAACGCGAACGGCGTCTCCTGCAGCGCCTCGCCGAACGCGTCGAGGTTCCACGGCGCTCCGCCCGAGCGGTTCTCGTTGAGTATCACGAGCCGCTTGCCGCTCTCGACCATCTCGCCGAGCGTCGCCCACGGGCCGCCCGCTGCGCCGTCGTACGCGAACGGCTCGAGCCGCGCCCGCCGGATCGCGTCGACCCAGTCCTCCGGCGCGATCTGGTCCTGGTGGACGATCGCCAGCACCTCGCCCGGGTTGGCGACGAGGAAGCGGCGGATGTCGGCGAGCACGGAGGCCAGCGACGTGGCGCCGAGCTCGCAGAAGCCGTGGCAAAGGTAGAGGCCGCGCGCGCCCTCGCCGGCGAAGCCGAGCCGGTCACGGATCCTGTTCGCCGCCGCGACCGACTCCGGTGAGAGGCCGCTCTCCTCCTCCGAGCGCTTCTTGGCTTCGGCGTTCTCGAACGCCGTCCGGTAGCGGCCGTTCGGCAGCCGGTCGGCTTCGTAGGTGTCGATCAACAGGCCGCGGACGCCGTCGTCGAGCTGGTCGGCGATCGGCGCGTCCTGCTCGGCCGAGAACCAGCCCGGCAGCGGGACCGACATCGAGTTGTGCGTCGCGAGCAGCGCGACCTCGTCGAAGCTCTTGTCACAGAGCGAGCGCGCGCCATTGCAGCCGGGCGAGGCCAGCGCGCCTGCGCCCGGGACCGTGACCTGGCCGCCGCCGATCAACGCCGCGACCGCGGTCGCTGCCACCAGCACGCCGATCGCTGCCGGCCAGAGCCGGCGCGGCGCCGGTGCCGTAACGGTCGCGGCGGACTGCGGTTCGCCGGTCAACCCGATCACCATCCGCACGCCCTCGTAGAGCAGGTACGCGCCGAGCGCCGTCAGCAGGAGGTCGATCACGACCTCGCGCGCGACGAGCAGCGCTACGCCGGCTGCCGCGAACCCGAGCCCGCGCAAGACGCGCAGGGATGTCCGCTGGGGCTCGGTGCGGATGAACTCCCACGTCCGCTCGAGCGGCTCGCCTAGTCCCACCCGCTGGACCAGCGACCGTGAGACGCCGGCCAGAACCGCGCCGAGCAGCACGAGCACCCAAGCCGTCTGCTTGAGTCCTTCCGCGTACGCGCGCCAGAGCGCGTCCCGGACGAGCCGCTGCTGCTCGCCGTCTGCCGAGCCGGCGACCAACGCGCGGCCGACGATCAGCAGCGCCAGGACGAGCACGCCGGCGCCGATAGTCCCGACGCCGAGCTGGCCGGCGGTTCGCCGCCGCGCGGGCGAGAGCGTCAGCGCCGCCGCCGCCAGCCCGGCGGCGAGCGCCGCCGCGATCCAGGCGATCAGGCGCAGCCGGTCGACGGTGTCGACGACGCGCCCGAGCGTCGGGTCGAGGTCGGCGACGACGATCTCCACCGGCCGCGCGCGGTCGAGCTTCGTCACGAGCTCGGGCTGGAGCTTGCGCACCGCCTCCGCCGCGACCGTGCCGATGTCGCGCAGCGTCAGGACGACCGTGTCCTCCGAGCCGGTGAAGACGGCGCGATGGACGTCGGCGACCGCCGCCCGGAAGAGGGCGAGGAAGGCGCGGCCACCGATCACACGCTCGACCCCGGACTGGATCGCCGGACGGAACGCGATCAGGTCGGCCTGCTGCTGGAGGATCAGCTGATCGGTGATCCGCTCGGCGAGCAGCGCGCGGACATCGTCGTCCTCGAGCGCCTGCGCCGCGCGGTTCGCGAACTGGCCCGAGTTGCCGATCGAGCGCGCGCTGTAGCCGGCGACGGTCGCGACGAGCAGCGCCACGGACGCGAGTACCGCGAGCAGTGTGGATGTCCGGCCGCGTCCCATCGCCTGCCACCGTACGCGGCCGGCCGGCTACCAGGAGCCGGTGTGACGCCGAGCCTTTTTCCGGTAGCTTTTCGCGGATGCTCCGCCGCCAGGTCCTGATCATCCCCGCCGCGCTGCTCGCGCTCGTCGCTCCGCAGGCCGCGAGCGCCGCCGGGCCGCGCACGCCCGCGCAGTGCGCCAAGGCGCTCAACTGCCCGGCCGAGGAGATCAACCTGATGACGATGAACGACCGTCTCAAGATGGTCCAGCTGATGGAGGCCGGCCCGGCCGTCCAGTTCCGCGCGCAGTCGCGCTGGCGCAACATCGAAGGCGTGATCACGTTCTTCCGGGGCAAGCAGTGGGGTCCGCCGAACACCTGGATCTCGTGGGTCGACGCCGGCATCGTCGAGGGCATCGAGCGCGGCCTGGCGATGGCGAGCGGAAAGCGCGGCGGTGACTTCGGCAACCCCGGCGCGGCGCTCTGGCGCGACTACGTCCTGACGCTCAAGGGCGGCGGCTACCCGACGCGCGGCTCGCACGACCGCGCCTGGGGTTTCGCCGAGCAGGCATCGACCGATGACGGCCAGAAGAACGCCGAGCAGACCTTCGGTCTCTTCCCGAGCAGCGTCGAGAAGACGCTCTACGACTTCTCGCAGCTCTACCGCGACATCATGCGCAACAAGCAGGAGGCCGCGAACGTCGTCGCCTACTACGGCGCCGTCACCGGCCAGCCCGAGGTCAGCTACCGCAGCCGCGACTTCGTCGACTGGTTCACCGACGTCGGCAACCCGGTCCCGTCGATCAAGGGCTGCGAGATGGCCTACCGCTTCGGCAGCGGCGACATCTTCGGCGGACTCGGCGCGGGGATCGACATCCTGCTGACGTCGATCCCCGACCTGCTGCGCGACTACTTCGCCTCGCAGGGCGCGAGCGCCGCCTCGGTCCGCCGCTTCAAGCCGGTCGACCCGGCGCGGGTCTCGGCCGCGCGCGTGCGCACGATCGCGCCGTCACTGGCCGCTCGCTGACGCCCGCCGCGAGGCGACGAGGCTCGTCGCGGTCACCGTCGCCAGCGCCGCGACGATCACGCCGAGTGACAGCAACGTCGGGATCTCTGGGACGGAGTCCCACTCGCCGTGCGCCCAGTGCAGGACGAGCTTCACGCCGATGAAGACGAGGATGAACGCCAGGCCGTAGGGCAGGTGGACGAGCTTGCTGAGCGAGCCCTGGAGCACGAAGTAGAGCGCGCGCAGCCCGAGCAGGGCGAACGCGTTCGTCGCGAACACCAGGTACGGGTCGCCTGTGATGCCGTAGACGGCAGGCACCGAGTCGATCGCGAAGACGATGTCGGTGGCGAGCAGCGCGAGCGCGACCAGCGCCAGCGGCGTCAGCGCTCGTCGTCCGTTCTCGATCACAGAGAAGCGCGAGCCGCGGTAGCCGTCGGTGACCGGGTAGAACCGGCGCGCGATCCGGACCGAGCGCATGCTGTCGACGTTCAGCTCCTTGTGACCCTTGCCGGCGTCGATCCAGATCTTGATCGCGGTCACGATCAGGATCGCGCCGAAGAGCAGGAACGCCCAGGCGAAGTTCGTGATCAGCTGCGCGCCGAGCGCGATGAAGATTCCGCGCAGGATCAGCGCGCCGGCGATGCCGACGAGCAGCACGCGCTGCTGCAGCTCGGGCGGCACGACGAACGCCGTGATGATCAGCATGAAGACGAAGAGGTTGTCGACCGACAGCGACTTCTCGACCAGGTAGCCGGTGTAGAACTCGAGGCCCGTTTGGCCGCCGTGCGCGGACAGGACCCAGACGCCGAACAGCAGCGGCAGCGCGATGTAGAACGCCGACCAGCCGACCGCTTCGCGCATCGACACCTCGTGCGGCTTGCGCGTGATCAGGAAGTCGAGCGCGAGCAGCGCGATGACCGCCCCGATCGTCAGCAGCCAGAGCGACGGGCTGCCGATGCTGGGGCCGGTGTCGGTGATCGGCGTTGCGGCCGCGATGAACGTGTGCACGTGGGAGTCCTCTCTCTGACTTCGTCGGATGAGGTCTCCTTCACCGCTTTCGCGGCGGCGCCCCGGGAGCCGCGAGGCTCGTAATGACCGGGTGCGCGCTTAGAGAAGTACTCCCCTCGTGATTCCGGATAACTATAGCGGGTGTTTGCCGCTGACTAGGATCCCGGCACATGGGAGCAATCAAGGGTCAGCGCAGCGTCGAGATCGACGCGCCGATCGAGCGGGTCTTCGAGATCGCCGCCGACGTGCCGGGCGCCGTCGAGTGGCAGGGCTCGCTGCAGAGCGTCGACGTGGTCAGCACCGACGATCAGGGGCGCGCGGTCGAGGTCGACACCGTCAACCACACCGCGGTCAAGTCGGTCAAGGGGCGGATGCGCTTCTCCTACGACGAGCCGACCGCGATCCAATGGGAGCAGCTGAACGGCGACGCGAAGGCGGTCAACGGCAGCTGGGCGTTCGAGGACCTCGGCGACGGCCGGACCCGCGCGACCTACGCGCTCGCCGTCGACCCGGGCCGGATGCTCGGGCTGCTGATCCGCGGCCCCGTCGAGGGCCAGGTCAAGAACGCGCTGCTCGGCGACGCGTCCGAGGGCCTCAAGCGGACCGCGGAGGCCTGAGCGGCTCAGCGTTAGGAGGTCCCGAGCACGCGGCTCGCGAGCCTCTGGAACGGGCCGCTCGGCGGCGGCGGCTCGTAGCGCGAGAGCTTTCTGACCGCGCGCCGGACGAGGACGATCACCAGCACCAGCAGCCCGATCGAGCACGCGAACAGGCCGAGCGCGACGGCGAGCGCGATCCACGGCGCCGCGAACGCGAGCGAGATCACGGTCGCGCCGGCGAAGTCCTCGGCGGTCGAGATCACGACGTTCGACGCGGGCTCCGGCGAGAGGTTGACGACGGCGCGGATCCCCGACTTGACGAGGTGGCTGGCGGTCGTCGAGCCGCCGCCGATCAACGCCGCGACCTCGGTCGAGAGGTCGTCGCCGGCGCTGCCGTACTCGGCGGCGATCGCCGCGCCGACGACCGGCCGCACGAGCGTCTGGATCGTGTCGCTCGCCGAGTCGAGGTAGGCGACCTTGTCGGCGACGAGCTCGACCAGCAGCAGCACGCTCGCCACGACCAGGAGCGTGGTCGAGCCGAGGTATCCCGGGGCGTCGATCCAGCCGACCTTGTCGCTGAACCCGGTCGCGACGAGCACACCCCAGACGCTGATGCCCGACGCCCAGCCCTGGGCGATCAGAAAGGCGACGGCCGATCCCATCGGCCGCAGTCTCCCAGCTCTGCCTGCGTCAGCGGACCTTGAGCTTCACGGTCGCCGCGCTCGCGCGGCCACCGGTGTGGGTCGTGCGGACCTTGAGGACGATCTTCTTGCCGCGCCTCAGCTTCCCGCGGATCGCCGCCGAGGAGAGGTCGAGGCTGATCACGCCGACGCCCTCCTTCGTCTTGGCGGCCGGCAGCTTGATCGTGACCTTCTTGCCGCGGGCGGTGACCATCGAGCGCTTCAGCAGCGACGTGCCCGCCTTGCCGACAGCGTCGTTGCGCACGGCTTTGGCCTTGAGCCCGAGCCCGTTCGGCACCGTGACCGTCGCCCCGGTCATGCGCTTACCGCGGATCGTCAGCCGCAGCGCGCCGCCGCGCTTGCCCTGCTTGCGGACCGAGCCCGTGACCTTGAGCTTGCCGAGCGGAGCGAACAGCCGCGCCTCGCAGGTGACGGCGACCGTCGGCTTGCTCGTGTAGGTGGCGCCGTTGTGCCCGGTGAAGGTCGCGTCGATCGTCGGCGTCGACTTGCACGGCGACTCGCCGTCGGTGGTCAGCAGCGAGCTGATCTTGAGCTCGAACCGCGACAGCGGCACGTCGGGTATCGCCGGGACGCTCGAGATCAGCCGGTTGCCCGGTCCGAGCGAGTTGCGGACGATCAGCGGCACGTCGATCAGGCCCTTGAGCGTCACCGCGAGGCCCGGCAGCGTCTCGCCCGGCAGCGTGACCAGGTAGACGTCGCCGCTGAGCGGGTCGGGCAGGATCGAGGAGAGCGCGGTCGCGCTGCCGATCTTCGCCTTCGCAGAGCACGTGCCGGCCACGAAGTCGGCCTCCTGGCAGGTGTTCCGGAGTGCGGCCGTGTCGGGGCCGAAGCCCTCGGGCAGCATCATCTTCATCGACGCCATCGTCGAGTCGCCGGGACGCGGCTCCATCGTTGCCGTCAGCGCCGGCTTCTTCAGCGGGCCGCTGACCACCGCCGAGAACTTCGGCGCGAAGGGCAGCGACTCGCAGCCGGTCGGGGTGTAGGGCTCGTTCTTCGTCGACGTGCTGCCGGCGATCGACGTCAGCGTGACCGAGATCTGCTGCTCGGCGCAGGACGACGCGTTGAACATGAAGCCGTCGCGGTCGAGCTTCAGCGTCATCGAACGGACGAACAGCGGCACGCCTCCGAGCATCCGCGGCATCGGCTCGGCCGACTCGACGTCGATCCCGAGGTCCGGGCGCACGCTCATCTTCGCGAGCACGGTCGCGAAGCCGAGGTCGATCGGGCCGACCGCTGCCGGGACGATGATCGCGAGGCCACCAACGCCGCCGCCGATCGCCTCGGTGAAGTAGACGGGGCCGGAGATCGGGAGCGGGTCCGGGCCGGTGCCGGCGAGCACCGAGACAGTGCCGACGCGCGAGCCCTCGGGGCAGTTGCCGGCGCGCGCGTCCGTGATCGCGCAGCGCTCGACGGCGTTGAGGCGGCCGAGCAGTCCCGGCGGCAGCGAGGACTTGAGCCCGTCGAAGCGCTCGTCGGCGTCGCTGCGCTCGAACGACATCGTCATCCCGGTGTCGCCGCCGGCTTGGGTCGAGGCGAGCGAGGCGCTCAGCTTGGGCGCGAACGCAGGCGCGACGCAGGCTGTCGTGGAGACCGGCACCTGCACCTCGACCGCCGAGCCGGGCCGGGCCGACGGCGTCAGCCGGGCGACCGCGTTCGTGTCACCGCATGTGGGGGGCGCCTTGAGGATCGCGTTCGGCCCGCCGCGGAAGCTCATCTTGAACGCGGTGAACGGGATCGGCGGGATCTCGTCGAAGTACGTCGTCAGCTGCCCGGTCGCCGGGTCTGGCGTCGCGCGCCCCGCCAGCTTCAGCTTGATGTTCCCGAGCTCCGCGTAGATCAGCATCCGCAGCGTCGCACCGGGCTTCGGTGTGCCGACGAAGATCGTGCCGCTGACCGTCCCGACGAGCGGCGTCGTGAAGTCGACGGTTCCGATCGCCGAGCCTGCTGGGCAGCTCGGGTCGCTCGCCTGATCGGCGGCGAACTGGGCGTCGGTGCAGCCTTCCAGGCCCCGGCTGGCGGACGACGCCGACAGGCCGAAGCCGTCGGGCAGCACGACCTGCGCCTTCTCGACCGTCGACTGGCCGAAGTCCGCGGGGTTCGAGCTCGGCGCCGGGAAGCCGAGCGTCACCGACAGCGGCGTCGGCTGATCGGCGGTGACGGTGTTCGGCGTCGCCGACATGCTCGGATCGAACGGCAGCGAGTTGCAGCCGGTGACGGGGACCTCCGACGACGTGCCGGAGACCCAGTCGTTCGAGCCGTACTTCCTCGCCGACGCCTCGAGCACGACCGGCTGGCACTTCGTCGGGTTCGTCAGGAACGGGCCCTTCGGGCTGTGCGGCGGCGTTCCGTACAGCGTCATCGTCATCTGCTTGAGGTGGATGTCGATCGTGCTCCACGACTGCCCGAGGTTGTCGTAGAGGACCGCCGTCTTCGGCATGTCGCGGATCGAGTTGCGCAGGCCGAAGTCACCGGGCGAGCGCAGGCTCAGCGGCGCCTCGGTGACGATCGGCTGCGGCGTGAACCAGAGGATCGAATCGGGGACGAGCTTGATGAAGAGGCGCGCCGGCTCATCGCCGCGAGGTTCCATCACGTAGATCACCCCATTGGTGACCATGTCGGTGACGATCAGCGCGTCGGACACCGCGGTGACGACGCCGACCTGGGAGGCGGCGGGGCAGTTCTTCGCGTTCGCCTGCGCGATCGTGCAGGGGGTGACGGCGTTCGGGTCGCCGACGAGGCCCGGCGGCAGGTCGACGTCGATGTCCTGCGGGTCGCTCGGGTTGGACATCCCGTTGCCGGGGACGCCGATCCGGAGCGTCACGTTCTCGTGGCCGCCGGCGGTCAGGGTCGCGGGCGCCGTGATCTCGGGTGCGATCCCGAAGGCGGCGCCGGCCGGCGAGGCGAGCGCGCCGGCCAGCGCGAGCGCGCCGAGGACGGCTGTGAGGGTTCGGGGAAGCGCTCGTGGACGGGCCATGACTGCCTAGGTATCGGCAGCTTCCGGAATCCGGTCGAGCGAGCTCCTCAACGTTCGTCGAGTGGTCGGTTGCTCTCAAACGGTTGAGAGCAACCGACCACTCGACGCTCAGGCGACCGGCTCGCGGTCGGTGCTGTTGAGCGCCGCGGTGCGCTCGCTCATCGAGCGGCCGAGGCGGCGGACCTCGGCGTCCATCAGCGGCAGCAGCGTCTTGGCGTCGCGAGCGACGCGCCACTCTGCGGCTCGCGTCGTCAGGAACGGCTTGAGGAAGCGCAGCAGGCCGACCCAGCCGGGGACGCTGACGCGCGCCTTGCGCTGCTCGATCCCCTCGATGAACGCGGCCGCGCAGTCCTCGACGCTGACGGTGTCGCTGAGCGGTCCGGGCAGCGCCTCGACCATCTCGTTGGCTGCGGCGAGGTCGGCGCGCGACTCGCGCACCAGCGGCGTGTCAATCCAGAGCATGTGCGCGCTGCCGACGGTGACGCCGCGGTGTGCGACCTCGAGCCGGAACGAGTTGGCGAGGTGCTCGGCCCCGGCCTTCGAGGCGTCGTAGGCGACCATGCCGGGTGCGGCGGCGTAGGCGGCCGCTGAGGCGACGACGAGCGCGTAGCCCTTGTTCTCGACGAGCTGGTCGAGCGTCGCGCGCAGCGTGTGGAAGATGCCGGTGATGTTGACATCGATCACCTTGCGGAACGCGGCGGGGTCGACCGCCTCGAGCGAGCCGTAGCTTGCGATGCCGGCGTTGGCGAGCGTCACGTCGATGCGGCCGAAGCGCGCGACCGCCTCGGTCGCGGCGGCCTCCATCTGCTCGAGGTCGGTGACGTCTCCTTTGACCCCGATCGCGCTGTCGCCGAGCTCGCTGACGAGCGCGTCGAGCGCCTCGGTGTCGACGTCGACGAGCGCGACCTTCGCGCCCTTGCGAACGAGCTGGCGCGCCGTCTCGGCGCCGATGCCCTGCGCGCCGCCGGTGATGAACACGACCTTCCCTTGGACTGAAGCCATCCGCGAAAGCTAACGGAGCGCGGTGGCAGGCCGCTGTGCGGCGTGACACACCGTCAAGACGCCGAAGGCGTGGTTCAGCGGAGCGCAGCGAGCATCGCGCGGGTGAAGATGAGGGCGCGCTCGATCTCCGCATCGCCGCCGGCGAGCACCATCCGGCCGGCCTCCTCGCCGGAGGCGAGGATCACGCGGGCGAGCATCTCGGCGTCGACGCCGGCCGGGCCGCCGCGGCGCTCGAGCCCGGCGGCGCAGAACGGCGCCAGCATCGCGACCACGGCCGCCCGGTTGCGCTCGACGCGCTCGCGCAGCGGCAGCGGCGCGCCGTCGGGCGGCAGCAGCGCGAGCCGCCAGGTGAGCGGGTCGCCGGCGACCGCGCGCAGGTAGCCGCCGAGGGCGGCGAGCACGGTCTCGTCGATGTCCTCGGTTGCGTCGAGGTCGGGGAGCACGCCGCGGATCTGCTCGAAGATCCGCTGCTCGCCGCGGTCGGCGAGCGCCGCTTGCATCGCGTCGAGGTTGTCGAACTGGGCGTAGACGACCGTTCGCGCGATCCCGGCCTCGCGCGCGATCCGGTCGATCGAGACGGCGCCGTGGCCCTCGTTCAGGATCAGCCCGGCGAGGATGTCGAGCAGCTGCTCACGCCGGTCGGCGCCGGCCATCCGTGCCGGCCGGGCCGGACTCACGACTTCGTCGAGCGGGCGTTCTCGGCGGCGAGCGCGAAGTCGCGGATCATCGAGCCGATCAGCCGCGGGTCGTCGTGCATCGGCACGTGGCCGATCTTCGGCAGGACGCGGAAGTCGACCCGGGGAATCTCGTTCTTGAAGCGCTCGGAGTGCCGGTCGATCGGCAGGATCCGGTCCTTCTCACCCCAGGCAATCAGGACGGGGCAGTTGATGTCCTCGAGCCCGTCGAGCCACGGCGCGCCGTACCGGAGGACGGCGAACAGGTCGTCGCGGACGATGTCGCATTCGATCGACCGCCGCGCCATCTCGACCGCGTCTGCGGCGCTCATCAGATGGCCGCGCTCCATCGCGTCGAGCAGCGCAAGACGTCGCCGGGACGGAGAACGGAAGACCCACGGCAGGATCCGCAGGTTCCGGCGCGTCATCGCCTGCATCCGTTGGAACTGACGGACGATCCGTAGTGCCTCACGGCGGTTGCCGTGGTCGAGTCCGCCGGCCGGGGCGAGTCCGATGACGCTGCGCGCCCGCCCGCGCCTGGCGAGCTCCAGAGCGAGGCCCCCGCCGAGCGAGTTGCCGGCGACGTGGAACGTGTCCAATCCCAGTTCCGCGAGCATCTCCTCGGCCATATCGGCCATGTCGGCGAAGCTTCGGGGGTCATCGGCTTCGGCGAGATGGGGACCGTCGGAGTGACCGTGGAGCGTCGGCGCGATCACGTCGAAATGCGGAACCAGCTCGCCGAGGATCGGTCGCCAGGTGCGCCACGTATCGGTGAAACCGTGAATGAGCAGGAGCGGTTCGCCGGTGCCGGCGCGGTAGAGGCCAGGCGAGATGGTCGCGGACATGGCGCGGGAGAGTACAGGCGTGTACAGAGGGCCACCGTGCTGTGTGGCACGCGGCGAGCGGCGCGGCTCCCGTACGATCGCCCGATGAGCACCACCCTCGCCGGCCGCACCATGTTCATCTCGGGCGCGAGCCGCGGCATCGGGCTCGCGATCGCCAAGCGCGCCGCCCAGGACGGCGCCAACATCGCGTTGATCGCCAAGACCGCCGAGCCGCACCCGAAGCTCGAGGGGACGATCTACACCGCTGCCGAGGAGATCGAGGCAGCCGGCGGCAAGGCGCTACCGATCGTCGGCGACATCCGTGACGAGCAGTCGGTCGCCGATGCCGTCGCCAAAACGGTCGAGACGTTCGGCGGCATCGACATCTGCGTCAACAACGCGAGCGCGATCAACCTCTCGGGCACGCTCGAGATGGAACTGAAGCGCTACGACCTGATCCAGTCGATCAACACGCGCGGCACGTTCGTGGTGACCAAAGCCTGCCTGCCGCACCTGATCGAGGGCACGAACCCGCACATCCTCACGCTCTCGCCGCCGGTCAACCTCAACCCGGACTGGTTCAAGGGCCACGGCGCCTACACCGTCTCCAAGTACGGGATGAGTCTGCTCGCCCTCGCCTTCGCCGGAGAGTTCTCAGAGCAGGGCGTCGCCTCCAACGCGCTCTGGCCGAAGACGATGGTCGCGACCGCCGCCGTCCAGAACCTGCTCGGCGGCGACACCGCGATGGCGATGTCGCGGCGGCCCGAGGTTTACTCCGACGCCGCCTACGCGATCTTCTGCCGCGACAGCCGCACATGCACCGGCAACACCTACCTCTGCGAGGACGTGCTCGCCGAGGAGGGCGTCACCGACCTCGCGAAGTACTCATTCGTCGAGGGCGCCCAGCTCGGCCGCGACCTGTACGTCGACGACGACGTGCTCTGAGCCGGGACTCGCGCGAACGACCGGCATGTGCCAATATGCCGATTCGTGGGTGTTCGGATTGGCATAGATCTGGTCGATTATGCGGAGGTGGATGCCGCGATCGCCAAACACGGTGACCGCTACCTCCGACGCATCTACGGCGAGGCCGAGGTCGACGACTGCCGCGACGCCGACGGAATGATCGTCGCCGAGCGACTCGCCGCGCGCTTCGCGGCCAAGGAGGCGGCGCGCAAGGTGCTGCGCCCGGATCGCGTCGGGATCGGCTGGCGCGACGTCCAGGTCGAGCGCCGGCCGGGAGGCTGGACCGCCCTGCGGCTGACGCGCTCCGCGGCGCTGCGCGCCGAGGAGCAGCGCCTCGAAGACTTTGAACTGAGCCTCACGCACGAGGCAGGCATGGCCGGCGCCGTCGTCGTGGCGCAGGCCGCGTAAAGGGGAACGCAGATGACCGAAACGCAACAGGCGATCGCCACCGTGATCGCCGGCAACGCCAAGCTGCGGATCGGCGCCGACGCGCTGGCGCTCGACACCGATCTGTACGAAGCGGGGATGACATCGCACGCCAGCGTCACCGTGATGCTGGCGCTCGAGGATCACTTCGACCTCGAGTTCCCCGATCGGATGCTGACCCGCGACGTCTTCGCGAGCATCGCTGCGATCGACGCCGCCGTGGGCGAGCTGACCTCGGCCCCGGAGCCGGTATGAGCGCGCTGACCGCAACGATCGCCGCACCGACCGACGCCGCGTTCCTCGATGCGATCCGCGCCGCCGGACAAATCGCCGCCGAGCAGGCCGGCGACGTCGACCGCAACGCACGCTTCCCGAAGGAGGGCATCGCAGCGCTGCGCGAGGCGCAGGCGCTATCGGCGTACGTTCCCGAGCGTCTCGGCGGCCTCGGCGTGTCGTTCGACGCGCTCGGTGAGGCCTGCTTCGAGCTCGGCCGATGCTGCGCCAACACGGCGATGGTCTTCGCCATGCATCAGATCCAGGTCCACTCGCTGGTCGGTCATACCGAGGGCTCGGACTGGTACGAGCGCTACCTCGAGTCGCTCGTCGCCGAGCAGCGGCTGATCTCGTCGGCGACCTCGGAGGTCGGCACCGGTGGTGATCTCGGCGCCTCCGTGGCAGCCCTCACGACCGAGGCCGACGGCCGCGTCAGCTTCACCAAGCAGGCGCCGACGATCAGCTACGGCGTCGAGTCCGACGACCTGCTGACAACGCTCCGCCGGACGCCGGACGCGGAGCCCGGTGACCAGATCCTGATCCTGACCTCGATCGCCGAGACGACGATGGAGACGATGGGCGGCTGGGACCCGATGGGTATGCGCGGCACCTGCTCGCCCGGTGCGGTCCTCTCCGCGACGGCCTCGGCCGAGCAGGTTGTCCCGACATCGTTCGCCGAGGTTTCCGCGCAGTCGATGGTTCCGTCGACGCACATCCTCTGGGCCTGGGTCTGGCTCGGGATCGCGACCGACGCATTCGACCGCGCCCGCGCATTCGTGCGCGCCGCAGCCGCCAAGGACGCGACCGCAGCGACCACGAGCGGCGTGAAGCTCTCGCATCTGCTCGCAGAGCTGACGCTGATGCGCGCCGAGGTGCGCCAGGCACACGACCAGTACGTCGAGGCCGCCGAGAACTACCCCGAGTCGCTCTCGACCGTGGCGACGGCACTGCGGATCAACATGGTCAAGATCACGGCCGCCGACGCGGTGGCCCGCATCTGCCAGGGCGCGCTCGGTGTCTGCGGGATCATGGGGTACAAGAACGACACGCCGTTCAGCGTCGGCCGTCACATCCGCGACTCGCTGTCGGCGAGCCTGATGGTCACCAACGACCGCATCCATCGCACGAACGCGCAGCTGCTGCTCGTCGCCAAGGACGTTTGATGGCCGAGTTCCGCGCGGCCACCGGCACGCAGCCAGCGTTCCTGGACGCGCTGCTCGAGCGTGGACTGCTGATCGCCTCCGGCGTGCCTGGCCTCTACGGGCGCAGCGCGGTGTTCGAGGACGTGCGCCTGCGGTTCGTCGAGGCGGTGCGTCGCGTCGCCGCGATCGACGCGCCGGAGCGGCTCGCGTTCCCGCCGCTGATCCCGCGCGAGCAGCTCGACCAGCTCGGCTACCTGAAGACCTTCCCGCACCTCGCCGGCGTCGTCACCGGCTTCGGCCCCGGCGATGACGGCGGGCTGCACGAGCAGCCGGCAGGCGTCGCCCTGACCCCAGCCGCCTGCTACCCCGTCTACCCGGCGATCGCGGCGCGCGGTCCGGTGCCCGCCGGCGGCGTCACCGTCGAGGCGACGCAGGGCTGCGTCTTCCGCAACGAGCCGTCGGATGACCCGGCCCGGATGCAGCTCTTCCACCAGCTCGAGATGGTGCGAATCGGTGCGCCCGAGGTCGTGATGGCTTGGCGCGACCGGTGGCGCGATGACGCGGTCGCACTGCTCTGCGGGCTCGGGCTCGACGCCCAGCACGCGGTCGCCTCAGACCCGTTCTTCGGCCGCGCCGGCCGGATCCTCGCCCGCGGCCAGCGTCAGCAGGAACTGAAGTTCGAGGTCCTCGCGCCGCTCGCCGGCGACGAGCCGACCGCGGTCGCCTCGTTCAACGCGCACCAGGCGCACTTCGCCGAGGTCTATGGGCTTCAGGCTGAGGACGGCACGCCGGTTCACACCGCATGCCTCGGCTTCGGCCAGGAGCGCGTCGTCCTTGCGTTGCTCCACCAGCACGGGCTCGATCCGGACGCCTGGCCTGCCGCGGTGCGCGCCCAGCTCTGGGGCAACGATGGTTGAGTACGCGCCGCATCCGGTGCATGCCGGCGGCGCGGTCTTCCACGAGACCAACTGCTACACGGACGTCGTCGTCGAGCTGCTGCACTCCCGCGGCCTCGAGCCGCTGGCGGTGCTCGGGCGCTTCGTCCGATTGGACTTCGAGGGCGACCAGTGGACGTTCTTCAAGCCCGACCCGGAAGACCTCGAGCTGCTGCTCGGTGTCGACATCCACGAGATGCAGCCCTATCGCGCGCTGCCGCTCCAGGCCGCAGAGCTGCTCGCCGCCGGCCGGACGATGATCGTCGAGGCCGACTCCTTCCACCTGCCCGACACCGAGGCCACGAGCTACCGCACAGAACACGTCAAGTCGTCGATCGCGGTCGATGCGATCGACGCCGAGGCTGAGACGCTGACCTACTTCCACAACGCCGGGCGCTACGCGCTGTCCGGTGAGGATTACCGCGGTGTGTTCCGTACGTCCGGTGACTGGTCCGCAGACGTGCTGCCGCCGTACACCGAGATCGTTCGCTTCGACGCCGCGGAGCCGCTGGCCGGCGCAGCGCTCCGCGATGGCGCGCGTGCGCGGCTGCTCGTACACGCCGCGCGGCGCCCGGCGACGAACCCGTTCCCGCGCTTCGGCGCCCAGCTCGAAGCGGTGCTGCCAGCGCTGCTCGACGGCGACCTCACCGCCTACCACGACTACGCCTTCGCGACCGTCCGGATGATCGGCGCCGGGTTCGAGCTCAGCGCCGCGATGGTCGACTGGTGCTGTGGCCCGGGCGGGGAGGAGACCTCGGCTGCGATGCGCGAGCTGGTCGACGCGTCGAAGCGGATGTCGTTTCGGCTCGCCCGCCGCAAGCCGTTCGACGTCGCGACGCCGATCGGCGAGATGGCGGCGAGTTGGGATCGCGCGATGGGCGGCCTCGATGCGCTGCGCCACTGATGACGGTCGGCGGCTGATCGGCCTCTCGACGGCGACCAGCGAGGAGCTGACGGCCTGGCGGCACGACGGTGACGGCACCGACGCGACCGCCCAGTGGTACCGCTGTGCGGTCGACGTCGGGTTGCCTGCCGAGGGTGTGCGGCGGACGCTGACGTTCGACGGCCTCGCGACGGTCGCCGAGGTCTACCTCGACGACGTGCTCGTGCATGAGAGCCGTTCGATGTTCCTGCGCAGCAGCGTCGACCTCGACGACGCCGTTCGCGGCGAGGTGACGGTTGCGATCTGCTGCCGTGCGCTTGCGCCGCTGCTGGGCGAGTCGCGCAAGCCGCGCGCCCGCTGGCGCACCAAGCTCGCGGCCGCGAACCTGCGCTTCTTCCGTACGCAGCTGCTCGGCCGCACGCCGGGGATCGCGCCCGACGCGCCGGTGATCGGGCCTTGGCGCCCGGTGCGGTTCGAGCGGCGCAGCGTGGTCGGCGTGGCGTCGCTGGCGGTCGCTGCTCGTGTCGAGCGCGGCGCCGGCCACGTCACCGTCGACGCGCTCGTTGCGACGTTCGGAGACGCGCCGGTCGAGGCCGCCGAGCTGCGGGTCGGTGGCGAGCTGCCGGTGTCGCTCGTCGTCTCCGGCGGGCGCGTCAGCGGTGACGCGGTGATCGCGGACCCGCCGCTGTGGTGGCCGCACACGCACGGCGACCCCGCGACGTTGCCGGTGACGATCGCGGTGACGGTGAGCGGCACGGTCGTCGAGATCGACGCCGGCCGGGTCGGCTTCCGGACGATGGCGTTCGACGACGCCCAGCTGACCGTGGGCGGCGTGCCGGTCTTCGTTCGCGGCGCGGTCTGGACGCCGTCGCCCGACGATCAACTCGAAGCGCGCCTCGGTCTCGTCCGCGACGCCGGGCTCAACATGCTCCGCGTCGTCGGCACCGGCGCGTACGAGCAGCCGCGGTTCTACGACCTTTGCGACCAGCTCGGGATCGTCGTCTGGCAGGACTTCATGTTCGCCAACTTCGACTACCCGATCGCCGACGACGGCGTTCGCGTGCTGGTGGAGAAGGAGGCGGCCCAGGTCACCGGTGAGCTCGCGCACCGCCCGTCGGTCGCGGTCTTTTGCGGTGGCAGCGAGATCGAGCAGCAGGTCGCGATGCTCGGGCTCGACCCCGAGCTGGCGCAGGGCCCGCTCAGCACCGAGCTGCTGCCCGGCGCCGTCGCGGCCTCGGGCTCGGATGCCGCCTACGTGACGTCCTCGCCGTCCGGCGGCGCGTTGCCGTTCCGCTTCGGGTCGGGCGTCGCGCACTACTTCGGCGTCGGCGGTTACCGGCGCCCGCTCAGCGATGTGCGGCTTGCCGGTGTGCGATTCGCGTCCGAGTGCCTCGCGCTCGCGAACGTCCCCGACGACGATGCCGACTGGGACCGCGGCGTGCCGGCGGACGCCGGCGCAGACTGGACCTTCGCGGACGTGCGCGACCACTACCTCGCCGAGCACTACGGCGTCGACCCGGCTGGGCTCCGGCGCGACGACCTGGCGCGCTACCTCGCGCTCAGCCGGCAGATCAGCGGTGAGCTGATCGCGGCCGTGTTCGGCGAGTGGCGGCGGCCGGACTCGCCGTGTGGCGGCGGGCTCGTGCTGTGGCTCGCCGACCTCGAGCCCGGCTCGGGCTGGGGCCTGCTCGACGATCGCGGGCAGCCCAAGGTTGCCTACCACCACCTGCGCCGGGCGAGCGCGCCGGTCGCGGTCTGGCTGACCGACGAGGGGCTCGCTGGCGTCGCCGTACACGTCGCGAACGATCACCCCGCGGCGCTTGAGACGACGTTGCGGGTCGCGCTCTACGAAGACGCCGGTCACGAGGTCGCAGCGGCTGAGCTGCCCGTCGCGATCGAGCCGCACAGCGCGGTGAGCTTCGACGCCGAGCAACTGATCGGACGCTTCGTCGACGCGTCCTGGGCCTACCGGTTCGGGCCGGCCGCGCACACGAGCGTCGTCGCGAGCCTCGACCTCCCTGACATCGCGCCTGCGGTGCTCTTCCCGGCCGGGCCGCCGCTCGAGCGCGCCGATCCGGAGCGCCTCGGCCTGCGCGCCGAGCATGCGCTGGCCGGCGGACGAGCGGTCGTGCGGCTGTCGTGCGAGCGGCTGGTCTGGGGCGTTCGGCTCGCGGTGCCCGGCTTCGTGCCCGAGGACGACGCGTTCACGCTTGAGCCCGGGCGCGAGCGGCTCGTACGGCTGACGTCGAACGAGGCGTCCGGGACACCCACGGGCGGCACCGTGACCGCGCTCAACCTCGACCGGCCGGTGACGCTGTGAGCGCCCGCGCCGGATATCTCGGGAGCGGCACGTTCGCGCTGATCGACGGGGCCGGCAGCTGCACCTCCGGCCTTGGAATCCTCGTGTGCGGGCCGTTCGGGCTCGAGGGCATCACGGCGACACGACCGCTGCGCGAGTGGGCGCGCGCGCTCGCCGCCGACGGACATCTCGTGCTGCGGATCGACCTGCCGGGGACCGGCGACAGCGCGGGCGGACCGCGTGATGCCGGCCTCGTCTCACGCTGGCAACAGGCGCTGGCGGACGGCGTCGCGCTGCTGCGTCAGGACCACGGCGTCACGCGGGTCGCTGTCATCGGCGTTGGCCTCGGCGGGCTGCTCGCGCTCACGACGGAAGCGCCGGTCGATGACGTCGTCGCCTGGGGCGTGCCCGCGGACGGCCGCCGACTCGTGCGGGAACTCCGCGCGTTCGCGCGCTTCGAGGCGGTCCGTCAGGACGAGGCCGGCGGCGTTGTTGCCGGGGGGTACGTGATGACCGCCGAGACCGCCGAGGCGCTCGGCCAGATCGATCTGCGCGCGCTGCCGGCAGGCGCGCTCGACCGCCGCCGCGTCCTGCTGGTGAGTCGCGGGGATGCCGCGCCCGACGACGAGCTGCCGGCGGCGCTCTCCGCGGCCGGTGCGGTCGTCGACACTGCCGCCGGGCCGGACTTCACCGCGATGACCGGCGACGCCGCGCACGCGCGCACGCCGGTGCAGACGATCCCGGTCGTCGGCGCGTGGCTCGGCGCCGCCGTCGGAGCGCAGGCTGGGCACGAGGCGCCGCTGCTCGAGCCGGCGCTCACGGGCGGAGGGGTGCGCGAGGAGCCGGCCTGGATCGCGCTGCCCGGCGCCGAGTTGTTCGCGATCCACACCGGGCCGGCCGATGCCAAGCCAGGGGTGGACGGTCTCCTGTTCCTCAACGCCGGCGCACTCAACCGCACCGGCCCGAATCGGCTCTGGGTCCAGATCGCGCGGCGCTGGGCGGAGCGGGGCGTGCCGTCGCTGCGCGTCGACCTCGCCGGGATCGGCGAGTCGGACGGCGACACGGGCGAGCTCGACGACGACGCCGGCTTCTACCGGGACCTCTACGTCGACCAGGTGCTGGAGCTGCTCGACGCCCTCGAACGGCGCTGGGGCATCCGTCGGGTCGCGGTCATCGGGCTCTGCTCCGGCGCGTACACGGCACTGCATGTCGCGGCGGCCGACGATCGTGTTGTCTCCGCGGTGATGCTGAACCCGCGTGCCCTGATCTGGGACCAGCGCCTCGTCTACCGCCGCAACCTGCGGCGCGCGCGCAAGATCGTGCTGCCGCGGACGTGGCACAAGGTGCCGCATCGGCGGCGCGAGGCGGTCGCGACGCTGAGCGCCGTCCGGTCGGCTGGGCTCGGGCGACGGCAGGATCTCGACGCCGCGATCCGCACGCTGCTCGATCGCGTGGCCGAACGCGGCGCTCGTGTCTTGCTGCTGTTTTCCGGCGAGGAGCCGCTCGACCGCGAGCTGGCCGCCAAGGGGCTCTGGGACGAGCTCGAGCGCTGGCCGGCGATCCGGCACGAACGGCTCGCGGAGCATCCCGAGACGCACACGCTTCGTCCGCTACCGATCCAGGCCACGGTGATCGAGCGGATCGACGAAGCCCTCGGCGACGTCTTCTAGACGAGGCCGGCGCAGACCCAGTTGCTGCGGCCGGCCCCACCGTTCCACAGCTTCGCTGCGAGCCGGTCCTGCTCGGCCTTCGATGCCTGGTAGGCGTTCGGCGTCGAGCCGCCGAGGTTGCGCCAGGTCTGCGGCATGAACTGGTAGTAGCCGGAGGCGCCGGCGCTGTTCGGCGGCAGGTTCTGGCCGCCCGACTCGCACTGCACGATCGGCCACGGGATCGCCCACGGTCCGCCGGGCCCACGCGAGTCGTAGCGCTGCGCGCGGGCGCGCTCGAGCCGCCGCAGCGCGCGTTCCGCGCTGCGCCTCCCGGTCGCGTTTCGCCGCAGCGCTGCCTGCCGCGCGGCGCGTGCCGTCCGCAGCTCGTCCTCGCGCACCGCGAACGCGGCCCGGATCTGCGCGATAGCCGCACGCTGGCGCCCGATTGCGACGGCCGCGCGCTCACGCCGGCGCCCGAGCGCCGCCAGCCGGCGGGCCTGGCCGCGGGCGTCGCGGCGGGCGCTCCGCACGGCGCGCAGCACGTTCGCGTTCGCCGTCTGGACGCGCCGCTCGAACGCGAGCCGGTCGAGCAGGTCCGCCACCCCGTTCGCGCTGACGACCATCCCGACCAGGTCGGGCGGCTCGCTCATGTAGCCGCGGCGCAGCTGATCGGCGAGCGTCTCGCGACCGTCGGCGAGCCGGGTCCGCATCCGCAGTGCGCGGTCGCGCTGGCCCGACAGCTGCGTGCGGGTCGTCGCCAGCTCCGCGCGCGCCTGCGCGTACGACGCCTCGACCGCATCGAGCCGGCGCTGCACGACGGCCGCCTCGCGGCCCAGCCGGCGCTCGACCGCCGCGAGCCGCGACAGCGCCTTGCGCAGCCGCGCGTCATCGGCGCGCGAGCCGCTGATCCGCTGCTGGAGCTCGTCCTCGCTCTGCCCGGAGGCGGGCACGACGACGACCGTGCCGGCCACGAAGGCGCACGCTGAGAGCAGGGCGAAGGTCGCCGCGATCCGGCGCATCGCCACTGACGCTAGCTCCGCCGCCGTGGGCGGCCGCACGTCTGCCTGCATACTCCGCGGTCGTGCGCCTGCTCTTCGTCTGCCTCGGCAACATCTGCCGCTCGCCGACGGCCGAGGCGGTGATGACCGCGCTTGCCGCCCGTGACGGTCGCGATGAGATCCTCATCGACAGCGCCGGCACCGCTGCGTGGCACGTCGGCAAGGGCCCCGACCGGCGCTCGGTGGCGGCAGCCGCGCGCCGCGGGATCACGGTCGCGGGCGCCGCCCGCCAGGTCGAGCCGGCAGACTTCGACCGCTTCGACCTGCTGCTCGCCGCCGACCACGACAACCTCGCGGAGCTGCTCCGGATCGCGCCCGACGCCGAGCGTGCGAAGAAGGCGGTGCTGCTGCGCTCGTTCGACCCGGCCGCCGTCGCCGCCGGCGATCTCGCGGTGCCCGATCCCTATTTCGGCGGCGAGGACGGGTTCGATCTCGTGCTCGACATCGTCCACGCCGCCTGCGAGGGGCTGCTCACAGAGCATCCGCGGGTGCCTCGCTAGCCTCGCGGCGATGGCCGAGGAGCGTCAGACGCCCCACGAGCAGCCGCAGCGCCACAGCGAGATCGACCTGCTCACCCTCGTGATCACCGCGATCGCGTCGGCCGGTGCTGCCTTCATCACCTCGAAGGTCTGGGCGCCGGGCACGCTCGCGTCCGCGGCCTTCACGCCGGTGATCGTCGCGGTCGCCAAGGAGGCGCTGCGCAAGCCGGCCGACGTCGTCGTCGCCGGGCGCACGGTGACGGGCGCCGGCCGCTTCGACCACCACTGGCGGCGCGCCGCGATCACCGGCCTCGCCGGGTTCGCGATCTTCGCCGTCGTGATCACCGTCAGCGAGCTCGCGGCCGGCAACTCGGTGACCGACAAGGACCGCGGCACGACGCTGTTCGGCGGCACCCGCACAGTCGTCGTCAAGGAGCGAACTGTGACCGTCAAGACCGTCACGAACAACGTCACGACCGTGACCCCGACGCCCGACAAGACGACGAGCACGACCGTGACCGAGCCCGCAGCCCCGGCGACGCCGCGGACCGTGACGACGACGGTCACGACCGCGACGCCCACCCCGCAGGCGACCCCGACGACGCCGACCGAGACGACACCGGCGCCATGACCGTCGTGATCCGCCCGGCCGCGCCGGACGACGTCGGGGCGATGACCGAGATCTACAACGCCGGCATCGCCGGGCGTGCCGCGACCTTCGAGGAGGAGCTACGCGAGCCGGCCGACCTCACCGCATGGCTCGACGGCACGTTGCCGGTGCTCGTCGCCGAGGACGCGGGCGAGGTCGTCGGCTTCGCCCGCGTCAAACCGTTCAGCCAGCGCGAGGTCTTCGCCGGGGTCGGCGACCACGGCGTCTACGTCGCGCCCGGGCGCGAGCGGCAGGGGATCGGCCGGGCGCTGCTCGACGCGCTTGCGGAAGCGGCCGCCGCCCAGGGGCTTTGGAAGCTGACCTCGCGGATCTTCTCGACCAACACCGGCTCGATCGCCGCGCACGTCGCGTCCGGGTTCCGGATCGTCGGCACGCAAGAGCGCCACGCGAAGCTCGACGGCGAGTGGCGCGACGTCGTCCTCGTCGAGCGCCTGATCGGCGAGGCCTCGTGTAACGGCCCCCGCCAGGACAGGATCGGGCCGAAGGCCCGATCCTGATATCAGGCCACACGGAGGAGGTCGCCAAATGGTGGACCGACGACGTGGGCCTACAGCGTGAGGGTCACCCGGTCGGCGAGCAGGCGCCCGCGGAGCGTGAGGACGGCGCGGCCTGCCGCCAGCGCGGCGGGATCGAGCAGGCCGTCGGCGGCGAGCTGCTCGGCGGCGCTCGCATCGAGGTCGCCCGTCGCGAGCCCGTCCACCCGCCGGATGCCGAGCATCACGCGCTCGAGCCGGCGGGCGTCCTCGTCAGGCGTTTCGCGCCCGGCCTCCGGCACGCGGCCCTCTGCGAGCGCCTGCGCCCATGTGCGCGGCGAGCGCTCGTTCCACCAACGGACGCCGCCGAGGGTGCTGTGGGCGCCCGGCCCGGCGCCCCACCAGTCGCCGCCCGACCAGTAGCCGTCGTTGTGACGCGAGCGCGACGCCGCTCCGGCCGCCCAGTTCGAGATCTCGTACCAGCCCAGCCCGGCGGCGCTCAGCGCCGCGTCGGCCTGCTCGTAGCGGTCGGCGAGCAGGTCGGGGTTTGGCGCCGGGGTACGCCCTGCGGCGACGGCGGCCCCGAGCCTCGTTCCCGGCTCGACGATCAGCGCGTAGGCGCTGACGTGGTCGGGGCCGGCCGAGAGCGCGGCGTCGAGCGTCCGCCGCCAGTCGTCGGCCGTCTCTCCCGGCGTCCCGTAGATCAGGTCGAGGCTGACGTGCTCGAAGCCCGCGGCGCGAGCGTCTCGGGCGGCGCGCTCCGACGCCCCCGGCGTGTGCACGCGCTCGAGCGACGCGAGCACGTGCGGCGCCGCCGACTGCATCCCGATCGACACGCGCGTGAAGCCGCCGGCGCGCAGCTCGGCGAGCGCTCTCTCGTCGACGGTCTCCGGGTTGGCCTCGGTCGTGACCTCGGCGCCGGCTGCGAGCGGCAGCCGCTCCTGGACACCGTGCAGCAGCCGGACCAGCTCGCTCGCGCCGAGCAGCGTGGGCGTACCGCCGCCGACGAAGACGGTCGAGACCTCGCGCGGATCCTCTGCGAGCGCGGCAGCCGCGAGCTCGAGCTCGGCGATCAGCGCGTCGACGTGACCGCGCGGTCCGGCATCGCCGCGGCGCGCCACGTACGTGTTGAAGTCGCAGTAGCCACAGATCGACGCGCAGTAGGGCACGTGCAGGTAGAGGCCGAACGGAGGCCGGTCCATCGGCTCGCATCGTAGGCTTCGGGCATGTTCAGGGGGCTGGCCGTGGCGATGCTTGCGCTCGCACTGCTGATTGCAGGCTGCGGTGGGCCTTCGGACGCCGAGGCCGAACGCAACGCGTACGTCGCCGCGATCGAGCAGGCCCGCGCGACCCTGTCGGAGAGCATCGCGAAGGTCGGCGACGATGCTCCGCCGACCGCGACCCCCCGTAGCGACGCCGAGGCGCTGGCGCTCGCCGAGCGGGCGGCTGCGGAGGCGCGTGAAGCCGTCGTCGCAGCCAAGCCTCCGGCGGAGGCGGCCGCCGCGCACCGGCGGCTCGTCGGCGGACTGCGTGGCTACGAGCGGGCGCTGTCGCGTGCGCGCCGGCTCAGCATCAAGTCGGACGCGGCCGCCGCGGGCGACATCCGCGCCGCGCTCGACGAGACGATCGCCAAGCGCAGTCTCGAGGTCGACCGCGCGATCGCTGCTATAGACCGCGCGCTTGCGAATCCCGGCTAGCATCGGCTCCGTGCCACCGGTGCTCTTCTGGACTCAGGTCGCGATCACGGTCTGTGTGCTGATCGCGGCGATCATCGCGATCGTCAACCTCGTCTGAGGTACTGTCGGCCCATGTGGAGCGTCGTCGTCGTCGGCACCGACGGGTCCGAGACAGCAGGGACGGCCGTCGACCAGGCCGCTGAGCTGGCCGCCCGCGCAGGCGCGCGGCTGTTGGTCGTCTCCGCCTTCACCCCGGTCGGTGCCGGGCGCCTCCAGGCCGAGGCTCAGCAGGCGCCGCACGACGTCGAGTGGATGGTCCACGAGCGCGAAGAGGTCGAGGCGACGCTCGCCGAGGCGCGCGAGCGTGCGGCCCGGCACGGGCTCGAGGCCGAGGTCTACGCCCGCCGCGGCGACCCGGCCGACGCGATCCTCGACGTAGCCGAGGAGGAGGGCGCCGACCTGATCGTCGTCGGCAACAAGGGCATGACCGGCGCCAAGCGCTTCCTGCTCGGCTCGGTGCCGAACCGCGTCAGCCACCACGCGCCGTGCAGCGTCCTGATCATCAGGACGACCTGAGCGAAGGCGCCGTTCTGGGAAGCAAGTCGCGGGGAGGCGAGGGAGTGGCAAGGGAGCGCACTTGTGTGCGTGACCGTCGCCGGGAGCGAAGCATCGTCGCGAGATGCGAAGCGGAACGGTGACTCAAGGAGTTGCTGACGTAGCGGCGCCGATGTCGACGAGCCCGTTGCCATAGCGCTCGTCGTAGCCGGCCGGGCCGAGGTCGCGGGCGGTCTTCTCGAGCCGCCGCTGAACCTGGGCGGGCGTCGGGTTCGGGCCGATCACGCCGCTGGCGATCACGGCGGCGGCGGCGGCGCTGACCTGGGGTGCCGCCATCGAGGTGCCGTCGCGGCTGCTCAGCGCGAGCGTGCTCTTCGACGCGCCGACGAGGGTGAGCTGCGTGATCCCGCGGCCTCCGGGCGTCGCCGGCGAGCAGGTCGCATCCGGCCACTCGCCGTCGTCGCCGCCGCCGGGGGCGACGAGGTCCAGGCCGGCGCCACCGTTGGAGTAGTCGGCGGCGCAGCCACGCTCGGTCGTCGCGCCGACCGCGATCACGGTCGACGAACGCCCGGGGTAGGGAATGCTCGTCAAACCTTCGTTGCCGGACGCGACGACGATCGTGACGCCGCGCTTGCGCGCGTACTTGAGCGCGTCGATCACCTGCGGGATGTCCCGTGAGCTGTACTCGGCGGGGAACTCGAGCGAGAGGTTGATCACCTGCGCTCCACGCTTGACGGCGTAGCGGATGCCCTTCGCGATCGTGGTCGCATCGCCGAGGCCCTCGGTGTCGAGCACTCGCACCGGCAGCAGCCGCGTCCTGTAGGCGATCCCGGCCAGCCCGCGGCCGTTGTCGGTTTCGCCGGCGAGGATCGCGGCGACGATCGTGCCGTGGCCGTACTCGTCGGCCGGGGTCTGGTCGCCGTCGACGAGGTCGACGCCGGCGAGGAAGCGGCTGCGCGGCAGCTCCGGCGACGCCGGCCGCGGCGGCACCGCCTTGTAGGCGACCCCGGAGTCGAGAATCGCGACCGTCACGCCGGCGGCTCCCGGCTTGCCGGCGGCGATCAGGTTCGCCCAGCCCGCAGGCGCGTTGATCGAGTAAGCGCCGCTCAGGTACCACTGCGTCGAGCGCCAGCCGCCGGCGCGCCCGGTCCGGCCTGGGTCGTTCGGGGTGAACGTCGCTGGCGTTTGCGTCGCCCGGGCGCG
Organism: Baekduia sp.; assembly: GCA_037045385.1. Classification (GTDB taxonomy): domain Bacteria; phylum Actinomycetota; class Thermoleophilia; order Solirubrobacterales; family Solirubrobacteraceae; genus Baekduia. The sequence continues at coordinate 719,280 of JBAOHN010000008.1, forward strand.
GACGTTGCGGACCGCGTAGCGGACGTCCGGCCGTGCGCGCAGCTGCGCGATCGTTCCGTCGACGTCCGCGGTCTCGATCACCTTCGGCTCGCTCGAGGCATCGCCGCGGAAGTCGACCACCACCTCACCCGGCGCCGGCGACGCGCACGCCGCCGGCACGGCGATCGCGAGCGCGGCGGCGCCGATCGCGGCCGCGCGCAGGCAGAGAGACGGAGAGGGCGAGGACATCAGGCGGGGGCGGTCGGCAATCATGAAGGTAGTGCGCACAGAACACGCCAGATGGATGAGCGTTGCGTTGGAGGAGGCTGAGAGCGCTCTCGCCCACGACGACGTGCCGATCGGCTGCGTCGTCGTCAGGGATGGAGAGGCGATCGCCCGTGCCCACAACGAGCGCGAGCTCCTGAACGACCCGACCGCGCACGCCGAGGTGCTGGCGCTGCGCCGCGCCTCGGAGACGACCGGCAGCTGGCGGCTCGACGGCTGCACGCTCTACGTGACGCTCGAGCCGTGCGCGATGTGCGCCGGCGCGATCGTGCTCGCGCGCGTCCCGACCGTCGTCTACGGCTGCACCGACCCGAAGGCCGGCGCGGCAGGCAGCGTGCTCGACGTGCTCGCCGAGCCGCGGCTCAACCACCGGCCCGAGGTGACCGGCGGCGTGCGGGCCGAGGAGTGCGCGGCGCTGTTGACCGACTTCTTCCGGGCGCGGCGCTGACGCCGCTCGGTCAGCGTCGCTTCGCGGCCTTCTTGCAACGCTTCGAAACGCGCGTCTTCGCCTTGCGCGTCTTGCTGCAGCGCGGAGCGGCGCTCTGGGCCGTTACGCCGAGCACGACCGGCGCGGTCTGGAAGCGCCAGGTCACGTCGAAGGGCTCCTCGGTGACGCCGGTCTCGACGTCGCTGCTTGCGACGGTGCCGGTCACGCGGGCCGTGTACCAGGTGCTCGGCGTCAGCGGCCGCCGCGGGATGACCGCCGTGCCGCCGCGCAGGTACGGCGCGATCTGGCCTGACTCCGAGTCCTGCACCGTCGTCACGACCGGCGCGTCGGCGTCGTCGGCGGTCAGCGTCGCCGAGGTCACGGTCGTCGCGTCGATGTCGTCGGCGGGGCCGTCGAACTGGAGCGAGAGGATCGAGCCGATCGGCTTCTTCGCCGACGCGCCCGGGTAGACCGTGCACGGGTCGGGCCGCTCGTTGCAGCCGAAGCTGACCGGCAGGCCCTGCTGGCCGTCGGCCGGGTAGGGGTAAGCGGTGAGCTGGGAGACCGACGGCCCGCGCACGTCACCGAGGACGCCGAGGCAGGCGATCCCGTTCTCGGCCCAGTAGCCGCTCGTAGCGAGCCGCGGGTGCAGCATCGCGATCCGGTGGTAGACGGCGGGCGTCCAGTCACCGGCGCCGGTGAAGGCTCCCTGGCCGTAGGCGAGGTTGCTGCTGCGGGCGCCGCGGTCGCCGGAAGCCGTGTAGCCGCTGTCGCCCGGGATCTCCTCGTGGCCGATGTGCCCGGTCAGCGCGTAGTAGGCGGCGTGGCTGCGGCAGTCGGCGGTCATCTCCGCGTCGGCGCGGACGGGGAGCACACCGACGCGTGCGCGGAGCGCGTTCAGCGACGCGACGCCGTCGGTCACGCGCGGAGTCGATACGGCGGCCTGCGCAGCGGCCGCGAAGCCGGCCACGAGCCCTGCCGCACAGATCAGTGCGAGCAGGGCGCGGGCTGGATGTACGAGGGAGCGCGACAAGAGAGCGAGCAGTATCCGGGTAGACCGACTTCCGGTCAATCGTCGTAGATACGTCATTCGTCCAAAACGGTCAGATCGCTATCAAGCGACGGCCACATTGTGCCGAAGGGCGCCGTCGAGTGGTCGGTTGATCCCGGACGTCCGGGATCAACCGACCACTCGACGCTCGTTGGGTACCGTGGACTCTCTCGTTCGGTCGAACGACCAACACCTTCACATGCCTGCGAACGCCCCCAACGACACGAAGATCCCCGACACGCTGCTCGGCCAGGCCGCCGCGCTGGCCGAGGGCGAGGTGACAGCGACCGGGCTCGTCGACGCCGCGATCGAGCGGATCGGCAAGACGCAGGGGACGCTCAACGCGTTCCGGACCGTCATTTCGGAGCGCGCGCTCCGCGAGGCGGCCGAGGCTGACCGGCGGCTCGCCGCCGGCGATCGTGCGCCGCTGCTCGGCGTGCCGGTCGCCGTCAAGGACGACACCGACGTCGAGGGCGAGACGACGCCGTTCGGCTGCGGCGGCCACTTCCCGGTCGCAGCCGAGGACGCACGCCTCGTCGAGAGGCTGACCGAGGCCGGCGCGATCGTCGTCGGCAAGACGAACGCGCCCGAGATCGGCCAGTGGCCGCTCTCCGACTCGCGCGCTTTCGGCAACGTCCGCAACCCTTGGAACCCCGAGCGCACGCCCGGCGGCTCGTCGGGCGGGTCCTCGGCGGCGGTCGCCGCCGGGCTCGTCGCGGCCGCGGTCGGCTCCGACGGCGGCGGCTCCGTCCGCATTCCCGCGAGCTGGACCAACCTCGTCGGCATCAAGCCGAGCCGCGGGCGAATCTCGTCCTACCCGGCGATCGACTACGGCTTCGGCCTCTCGGTCAACGGGCCGCTGGCGCGGACCGTCAGCGACGCGGCCGCCCTCTACGACGCGCTCGAAGGCGACCTCCATGCCGACGAGCGCTACCACGCCGACGAGCCGCTCGACGGCCCGCTGCTCCACGCCGCCGAGCGCGACCCCGGCGCGCTCAAGATCGCCGTCGTCCTCAACGCGCCGATGGCGTTCACGCCGAACGCGCTCGACCTCGGCGTCAAGAACGCCGTGCTGCGAATCGCCGACGTGCTCGCCGGCCTCGGCCACGAGGTCTTCGAGGCGACGATCAACTACGGGCCGATCGGGGTCACCTGGGTTATCCGAGGCGCCAACTTCTGCCGCTCCTGGGTCGAGCGTCACGTCGCCGACCCCAAGTCGCAGCTCGACCCGCGGACACGGGCCTCGGCGCAGGCCGGGGCGGCGATGCGTCCCCTGCTCCGGCCCGCGATCGCGGCGGAGCCGGGGCTCGCGAGGCGCGCCGGCAAGATCTTCGAGCGAGCCGACGTCGTGCTGATGCCGACGACAGCCGAGCCTCCGCTCCGTGCGGGGGCGATCGATGACCTCGGTGAGTGGGCGACGAACGCTGTGATCTCGCGTGCCTGCCCCTACACATTCGCCTGGAACGTGCTCGGCTGGCCGGGCATCTCGGTCCCCGCCGGCATCCTCGCCGGCGACCTGCCGGTCGGCGCGCAGCTTCTCGGCCGCACCGGCGACGAGCCGCGGCTGGTCTCGCTGGCCGCCCAGCTCGAGGCGTCCGAACGCTGGCACGAGCGTCGCCCCGACCCGTCTCGGTACGGTCTGGCGTGATGGCGCAGCGCTCGGCAGACTCGGTCGGCACCCGCACGCGGCTGCTCCGCGCGACGCTCGCGATCGTCGGGCGCCAGGGCGTCGCCGCGGTCACCAACCGGGCGGTCGCCGCGGAGGCAGGGGTCGCGCTCGGATCGCTGACCTACCACTTCGCGAGCCAAGACGACCTGCTCCGCGAGAGCCTGATGCTGTTCGTCGATGAGGAAGTCGAGCGGCTGCGCGCGCTCGTCGCCGAGATCGAGGGCGGCGCCACCGGCACGGCCGAGCGGATCACCGAGGTCTTCCGCCAGGCAGGCGGCCAGGCCCACCTCGCTCAGTTCGACCTCTACGTCCACGCCGCGCGCGACCCGAGCCTCCGCGAAGCGGTCGCCCGCAGCTTCAGCGTCTACGAGGACGTCGCCCGCGCGACGCTCGCGGCGCTCGACCTCCCGGCCGAGGACGTGTTCGTCGCTGCGCTCGTCGCGCTGATCGACGGCTACGAGCTGAGGCGGCTGACGCTCGGCGAGGAGCCCGACCCGCCGCTCGCCGAGCTGCTCGCCGGCTTCGCCGAGCTGGCGTCCGCCGGCGCAGTGCGCGCCTGAGCCACGCTTGCGCCGGGCGGCCTCCGTCCGCGACGATGGTGTGATGGAACGGACCTCAGGCTTCGATGTGATCGTCGTCGGCTCCGGATCGGCGGGTTCCGTGCTCGCCGCCAGGCTGACCGAGGATCCCGAGTGCCGGGTACTGCTGCTCGAGGCCGGTGGCTCGAACCGCCACCCGGCCGTGAAGATGCCGGCCGCGTTCCCGAAGCTGTTCCACACCAAGCGCGACTGGGACCTCCACGGCGAGCCGGAGGCCACCGTCGCAGGCCGTCGCCTCTACCTGCCGCGCGGCAAGATGCTCGGCGGCTCGAGCTCGATGAACGCGATGCTCTACGTCCGCAGCCGCCCGCAGGACCACGAGCGCTGGGAGGCGGCCGGCGCTGAGGGCTGGGGCTGGGAAGAGGCGCTCACGTATTACCTGAAGTCCGAGAACAACGAGCGTGGGGCATCCGCGTACCACGCCGTCGGCGGGCCGCTCAACGTCCGCGACCCGCGATCGCCGCGGCCGCTGACGGCGAGGTTCCTCGCCGCATGCGAGGCCGTCGGCATCCCCTTCACGCCCGACTACAACACCGGCAGGCAGGACGGCGCGGCGATCGCCCAGATCACGCAGAAGGGTGGTCGCCGCTGGTCGGCGTCCGACGCGTTCCTGACGCCGGCGATGAGCCGGCCGAACCTGACCGTGCGGACCGGGGCCCTCGTCACGCGCGTCGAGCTGACGAGCGGCGGAGTGTCGGCCGTGCGGGCGACCGGCGTGCGCGTGCGTGGCCGCGGCGGCCGCGAGGAGCTGATCGAAGCCGATCAGGTCGTGCTCGCGGCCGGCGCGTTCGGCTCGCCGCAACTGCTGCAGCTCTCTGGCGTCGGCCCGGCCGGCGTGCTGCGCTCGGCCGGCGTCCGGACGCTGGTCGACAGCGCCGGCGTCGGCGCGAACCTCCAGGACCACCCCTACGCGACCTGCATCTGGGACTGCCTCGCGCCGGAGTCGCTGTACGGCGCCGACCGGCCGTGGAGCCTGCTCGAATGGGTGCTGCGCGGCAGCGGCGGCCTGACGTCGACGGCGGCCGAAGCGTTCGCGTTCGTTCGCAGCCGCACCGGTCTCGATGCGCCCGACCTCCAGTACCACTTCGCCCCGGCCTACTTCTGGCGCCACGGGTCCGAGGAGTACGAAGGCGACGCGTTCACCGTCGGACCGGTGCTGATCGCACCCGCCTCGCGCGGCTCGGTGACGATCCGCAGCGCCGACCCGTCGGCCGCGCCGAAGATCGTGACCGGCACGTTCACGGAGCCCGAGGACATGGCCGCGATGGTCACCGGCGTCGAGCTCGCGCGCGAGCTCGCGGCCTCGGGCCCGCTCGAGCAGGTCCGAGGCGCCGAGCTGCACCCCGGTGAGGCGCTCCGCAGCGACGAGTCGATCGAGCGCTGGATCCGTGAGAACGTCGAGCTGCTCTACCACCCGACCGGCACCGTCGCGATCGGATCGGGCGACGCGCCGCTCGACCCCGAGCTCCGCGTCCGCGGCGTCGACAACCTCCGCGTCGCCGACGCCTCCGTCTTCCCGACGATCCCCGGCGGCAACACCCACGCGCCGACGATGATGGTGGCCGAGCGAGCCGCGGATCTGATCAAGGGCCGCATCTCAGCCCGGGCAACCCAAACGACTTCAGCGCTCTAGCCAAAGCCGCACCTGCCGCGGCGCTGGCGGCTGGGCGTCCTGGCGGCGACGTTACGTCGGGGTGTCGGGGAGGGGGCCCGGAACGGTTCTCGAGCGAAGCGAGGTTGAGTGACGGGTCGCCTCCCCGACACCCCGAACCACCAGCGGATCACGCAGACAACCAGCGCGCCAGCGCGGCGTCCAAGTCCGACTGCCGCACCGGTTTGACGAGGAAGTCGTCCATCCCGACTTCGACGCAGCGCTGGCGGTCGGCGTCGAGCGCGCCGGCGGTCATCGCGAGGATCGGCGTGTGGCGCTCGGCGCCCTCGGCCCCCCGGATCTCGTGGGTCGCGCTGAAGCCGTCGAGGACCGGCATGTAGCAGTCCATCAGGATCAGGTCGTAGCGGCCGCTCGTCGCGAGCTCGACCGCCTCGCGCCCGTTCTCGGCAACGTCGACGTGGAAGCCGTGACGCTCGAGCCGCAGCACGGCGAGCTGCTGGTTGACCGCGTTGTCCTCGACGACGAGCACACGCCGGCCGGTGCCGTCGATGATCGGTGCCGACGCAGTGCCGGCGACGGCACCGCCGGGCAGCTCGACCGGCTGGCCGGCGACGTACTCGCCGAGGTCGGCGGTGAACCAGAACGTGCTGCCGTTTCCCTCGGAGGACGTCAGCCCGACCTCGCCGCCCATCAGCGTCACGAGCTCGCGTGTGATCGCGAGGCCGAGGCCGGTGCCGCCGTGGCGGCGGGTGATCGACGCGTCGACCTGGTGGAACGGCTCGAACAGCCGGTCGTGCTCGGACCCGGCGATGCCGATGCCGGTGTCCTCGACCTCGAAGCGCACGCGGCCCTCGCTCTCGGGCAGCACGCGCACCGTCACGCTGCCGCGGTCGGTGAACTTGACGGCGTTGCCGGCGAGGTTGAGCAGCACCTGGCGCAGGCGGGTCGGGTCGCCGACGACGACCTTCGGCACCGATGGGTCGCGCGCGGTCAGGAAGGCGAGCTGCTTGTCGGCGCAGGCGAAGGCGAACGTCGCGCGCAGCTCGTCGAGCAGACGGTCGATGTGGACCGGCGCGCGCCCGAGCTCGACGCGCCCGTGCTCGGCCTTGCTGAGGTCGAGCACGTCGTTGATGACCGACAGCAGCACGTCGGCGGCGGAGCGTGCCTTCGCGAGCATCTCGGCCTGCTCGGCGTTCAGCTCGCCGGCCTGCTCGAGCATCTCGAGCATCCCGAGGACGCCGCTCAGCGGCGTCCTCAGCTCGTGGCTGATCGAGGCGACGAACCGCGACTTCATCTCCGAGGCCTCGAGCGCGCGGTCTCGCGCCTCGGCCGCGGCCTGCTCTGACTCGCGCAGCGCGCGCTCGTGCCGCAGCCGGTTCGTGACGTCCTGGATCTGGACGACGTAGCCGCCGATCTGGCCGTCGTGCTCGCGCACCCCGGTCACGACGATCGACAGGTGCGCCTCCTCGCCGGCGCCGGTCCTGACCGGCGCCTCGCACTCGAACGCGTCGATCTCGCCACGCTCGATCTGCGCCCGGGCCTCGGCGAACATCGCGAGGTCGTCGCCCGAGAACGAGTCGCTGACGCTCATCGTCAGCAGCTCCGGCTCGTCGTGGCCGAAGACGCGGCACATCGCCGCGTTGACCCGCTGCCAGCGGCCCTCGCGGTCGAGCAGGCCCATCCCGATCGGGGATCCGGTGAACGCCGCTCCGAAGCGGCGGGTCGTCAGCTCGCGCTCGAGCTGGGCGCGCTTGCGCTCGGAGACGTCGAGCAGGTGGACGACGCGGCAGAGCACGGTGCCCTCTTCGTCGCGCAGCGCGGTGATCGACGCCGTCACCCAGACCGTCGCCCCGCCCGCAGTGACCAGCCGCTGGTCGGAGGACCAGCGGTCGACCACGCCGCCCTCGACCGCGCCGATCGCCGCTGTCGACTCGTCGTGGTCGCCGGGATGGGTGATGTCGAGCTCGGTGCGCTCGCGCAGCTCCTGCTCGGTGTAGCCGAGCATGTGGCAGAGCGTGTGGTTGGCGACGATGATCCGGCCACCGGTGCCGGGCTCGACGATCGCGATGCCGGACGGCGCGTTGCCGAACGCGAGCTCGAAGCGGTCGTCGGCGGCGCGGCGCTCGGCCTCCATCGCGCGCTCGGCCGCCTGCTGGGCGCGGGTCGCCCGCATCTGCAACGAGAGGTCGTGGGTGACGGCCATCACGCCTGTGACCTGGCCGTCGTGGTCGCGCAGTGGGACGAACTCGGTCAGCTCGGTGCCGTGCTCCTTGGTCGCCTCGCGTTCGAGGACGCAGAGCTCGCCCTCGAGCGCCCTGCGGCAGAGCCGCATGTGCGATTCGACCTCGGCCTTCGGGAGCGCGCTGGCGAGCGGGTTCCCGATCGCCTCGCGGATCGGCCGGCCGTCGAACAGCGGTCCGCCGGCGAACCGGATCGTGAGCATCCCGTCGAGGATCGCGACGCCGACCCCGGGCATCGATCTGATCGCCTGGAGCGCAAGGGTCGTGGCAGCCTCATCGAGGCAGCCCTCGGGCTGTGGCGGCTCGGCGCGCACCGAGCCGAAGGCTATTCCTCGGTCAGGACGCCGGACGGCGCATCGTCACGGTCTTCGACGAGCGGGTCGTCCCCTGGACCGTCGAGACGCGGATCGCCATCGAGCTGCGCTTCGAGAGCGTCCTGCGGCCGCGGCTGCTGAGCCGTGCGGTGAACGTCCTCGTCGAACCGGCCGACAGCGAGATCGTGAGCTTGCGCAGCACCGTCGAGCCTCCGGCCGAACCGGTCGCGGTCATCCGGCAGCGGCCGATCGTGCCCTCGCAGCGGACCTTGATCTGCACCGTGCGGCCGCGGACGCGGATCAGGCTGATCACGGCGCGCGTCTTGCTCGGCGCGCTCGTCGGGGTCGTTACGGTCGGCGCCGGGTTCGAGCCCGAGCTCGATCCGCCGGAGGACTGGCCGCTGTTGTTGCCGGTGCTGTTGTCCGGAACCGGCACCGGCGGGACCGGCGGCTCAGGCGCCGGCGGCGCGTCGGGGTCCGCCACCGGAGCGAGCGAGTTGCCGGGCTTGATGTCGGCGCAGTTCTGCGGCGCAGGCTTGCCTGCGAAGCGCTCGGTCAGCCAGGCGTCCGCGTCGGGCATCCACTGGCCGGCCGACCCGACGTGGCTGAGGTCCGGGAACTCCTTGTGGATCACCGGCACGCCCTTCTCGCAGTACTGGCGCGCGAGCGTACGAACGTCGCCGGCGACCATCACGCCGTCACCGGCGCCGACATCGGGGCGCCCGCCGTACGTGCCCTCGGCCTCGCCGCCCGCTCCCTGGTACATGAGCAGCGGCACGGTTGGGGTGCCGCCGGTGCCCATGATCAGCCGGTTGGCGGTGCGAACCAGCAGCCCGAAGTCCTTGGGGCGCTGGTAGCCGGGCTTCGTCAGGTCGCTGAATCGCAGGCCCGGGAACTGCAGCAGAGCATCGGTGATCGAGGCGTGCTGGAACCTGCTGAAGAGATCCTTGCCGTAGTCGCTGGCGTAGGGCAGCAGGTCGACCTCGAAGGCGCGCGAGATGCCGATCAGCGCCATCCCCATCACGCCGGCCCAGATCTGGCTGCCGTCGACGTAGGTCAGGTTGCGGAACGGGTTGACGAGCACGCCGCCCATCGCCGCGCCGACGAGGCGGCTGTTGATCTCCGGTGCGTAGGTCGGCGCGAGCTCGGCCGCCCACTCGGTCGCGATCGCGCCGCCCGAGTAGCCCATCAGCCCGATCTTCGCGTTCGATGGGACGCCGGCCTGCGGTGAGTTGAGCGCGGCGCGGAGGCCGTCGAGCGTGTTGTAGCCGTAGACCGGGCCGGCGGCGAAGTCCGCCTCCTGGCCCTCGGTGTCGGTGACGACGACCGTGTAGCCCTTGCCGAGCAGGTTGAGCGTGAACGCGAGCGACTCGACGTTCGACAGCGCGCCGCCGAGCGTCGAGTTGCTCTGCCCGGCGATCGCCAGCGACGGCTGGTCGCGCGGGTCGAGCGAGTCGTAGAACGAGCCGTAGGCGATGACCTTCGACGGGTTCGGCGTCGCGAGGTTGAAGATCCCGGGGCGGATGACGCTCGTGACGTTGACCGTCGGCTTGCCATTGACGTTGCGCGAGCGGTAGAGCAGCTGCGTCGCCTCGACCGGCATCGGGACCTGGAACAGGTGGAACTGCACCGTCCGCGTCTTCAGCACCGTGCCGGGCGCGATCTGGTCGAGCGGCTTCGTGTCGGTGTAGTGGAAGAACGGGTCGCTGATCCGCGACGAGCCGACGGCGCCGGCGGCCGGAGCGAGCGCGCCGAAGGACGCGATCGTGGCGGCGAGCGCGATCGCGCTCGTCTGTAGGCGGCGGCTGAAGTGCATCTCTCTCCCTTGATCCCTGTTCGTGCCCGCAAGTTGCGGCGCGCGAGCGACCAGGCAGAGTACCCGTCTTACCGCAGATCGGCAAATCGGGAGAGCGGTTCGCGGCGGGAGGCTGCGGGTAAAGCCGCGGACGTGCCACGGTTGCGCCGGTCCGACTGCTCCGCCCCGGGGATCGCGCGTGTCCGGCGCGGCCGCGGGTTCTCCTACCAGGGGCCCGGCGGGCAGCCGGTCACGGTCGAGGATCGCGAACGGATCGCGTCGCTCGCGATCCCGCCGGCCTGGACCGACGTCTGGGTCTGCCTCGACGAGCGCGGGCACATGCAGGCGACCGGGATCGACGCCGCCGGCCGCAAGCAGTACCTGTACCACCCGAAATGGCGCGAGCATCGCGACCGCAAGAAGTTCGACGCGATGCTCGAGTTCGCCGAGGCGCTGCCACGGCTGCGCTGGGCGGTCAGGCGGGACCTGGGGCAGGGCACCGATGAGCTCGGGCGCGATCGGGTGCTCGCCGCCGGGGTCCGCCTGCTCGATCGCGGGCTGTTCCGGGTCGGCAGCGAGCAGTACGCGGAGGACAACGGCACGCACGGGCTTGCGACGGTGCTGCGGCGCCACGTGTCGATCGGTGACGGCGAGGTGGTCTTCGACTACCCGGCCAAGAGCGGCGTCCGGCGTGTGCACACCGTCGCCGACCCGGACGTCGTGCCCGTGATCGAGCGGCTCAAGGCGCGCCGTGGCGGGCTGCCAGAGCTGCTCGCGTTCCGGGACGGCCGCCGCTGGGTCGACGTCCGCTCGACCGACATCAACGACTACATCCGTGACCGCTCGCGGCACGACTGCAGCGCGAAGGACTTCCGCACATGGAACGCGACGGTGCTCGCGGCGGCCGCGCTGGCCGCCGCGCCCGGCGAGCGCGGCAAGGCGGCGCGGGAGCGCGTCATCGGCGGCGTCGTCAAGGACGTGGCCGCTCAGCTCGGCAATACGCCGGCGGTCTGCCGCAGCTCGTACATCGATCCGCGCGTGTTCGACCGCTACCGCTCAGGCAGCACGATCGCGCCGAAGCTCGCCGGCGTTCTCGAGGACGCTCCCCACGACCGCGCCCGGCGGCGGGTCGAGTGCGCGGTCGTCGACCTGCTGGGTTGAGCGCCTCAGAACGCTATCCGTCCAGGTTGTTGCAGGGGTCTGGAAGTCGGCCCCGAAACGTGTCACGGTACGGCTCAAGCTGTCGCTCCAAAAAGCCGACCATCATTCGAAGATCATGACTTCACTCACGCGCGCGACCCTGACCACGACTGCGGTCATCTTGACGTTGCTCGGCATCGGCGCCTCCGGCGCAGCGGCCGACAGCCCGTACCAGACCGGCGCGCCGGTCGGTGACGGCTTCTCGGTCATCCCAACCGCGACCCGCATCTACAACGTCAACCATCACGACCCGGTCAACGTCGAGTGCCGTGAGCTCAAGGACGGCTCGCGCTGCTCGGGGTACCCGTTCGCGCATCCGTCGCTCGCCGAGGCCGCGCTCGCGCCGCACGGCTCGATCGACGCCCAGACCGGCAAGCTCTGGGTCTCCGCGCAGGCGCCGGGTGCCGCTCAGGACGTCGGCTTCGCATGCGTCGAGGTCGGAAACGAGACGAAGGCCAAGCCGAAGACCTGCGGCTTCGTCAAGACCGGGACCGGGGCGCTGCCCAACGACGGCTCGCTCGGCGGCTCGATCCACTCGGGTGACGACTACGGGCGCAAGCTCTACGCGATCGACACGCGCGGCACGATCCACTGCCTCGACATGGCCACCGGCGCTCCGTGCGCGGGCCAGCCGTACGACGTCGGGCTGCCGGACTCCGACAAGGCAGGCACGCATCTGACGCGGATCGGTGACACGAGCAAGTTCATCGCGCGGACGAATCCCTCGGGTCTGCTCTTCGGCCCGTCGAGCGTGATCTGCTTCGACGCCGCGACCAATGCGGTCTGCGCGGGCTGGGCCGGGCCGGCGACGATCGGCAGTGGCACGACGACCGTCAACGGCAGCGTGATCTCGGCCCAGACGAACGGTGCCTGGGACAGCTTCTGCGGCTTCGTCTCCCAGAACATCCCGTTCGCCAACCAGGGCGACAGCCTCACCGTCCAGTGCCTCAAGCTCTCCGACGGCAGCGCGGAGACGGTTCCGCCCGGTCTCGCGGGCACCGCGCTGACCGGCGGGCAGACCGGCTGGCAGTACGGCGTCGCCGGGATGGCCGAGGCCGACACGACCGGCACGCGCGTGTACTTCGCGATGAATCGCTTCAAGTCGACGACCGAGCTCGACAAGAACGATCGGCTCGTCTGTTACGACTACGCGACCAAGGCGGTCTGCCCCGGCTACCCGAACGACTTCTTCGGTGGCGACGCGAGCGCACCGATGTCGAAGACGTACGCCGTGACCGCCGACTCGACCGGCTGCATCTGGACGCTCGGCGACCCGGGCATCGCGGTCCACCGCAAGGCCGACTCGCCGACCGAGCTCTGCTACCCGTGGTCGGGCCGGCCGGGCGCACCGACCGCCGACAACCCCGTCACGACGACGAACCCGGGCGACAACGGTGCGACGATCCCGCAGTCGGTCGGCTGCTTCCAGAACAAGCTGATCCTGACCGACGTCTTCCCGAACGGCAAGAAGACGCGGCTGATCGGCGTCGCGCCCGGCGCGGCGGCCGGCCAGAGGGTAACGCTGGTCTCGAACTGGAACGGCCGCACCGTTGCGACGCCGACCGTCAATCCCGATCTCTCCTTCTCGGCGACCGTGGCGCTGCCTCCGAAGAAGCTGCGGCTGACCAACAAGGCGCGCTACTTCGCCAAGTACGACTCCGAGCGCAGCAAGGTGCTGAAGTTCGCTCGCCGGATGTACACGAAGTCGATCACCCAGTCGGGCGGGAAGCTGACCTTCAAAGGGCTCGTGACGAAGCCGCTCGACCGGCCGATCCGCAAGGTGATCCTGCGCGCCTCGGCCTCCTGCTCGACGATCAGCAAGGGCAAGATCGTCGCGACGGTGAAGGTCAACAAGAAGGGCGAGTTCAAGGCGACGTTCGCCCCGCCGGCCGGCCTGACGACGGTCTACATGCGCGCGGAGACGCGCGTCCGCCGCTACGCGAAGCGCAAGTCGACGAACCGCACCTTCACGCTGATCCGTGGCGTCAAGGTCGGGAGCTGACGGCCGGCGCCGACACGAGCAGGTCGAGACCGAGCTTCGCCGACAGGTAGGCGGTCGCGAGCATCCCGCGCACGCTGTTGCCGGCCGCGTCGAGCGGTGGTGAGAACGTGCCCATGCCGCCCTTGCCCGGCGAGACGGTCACGATCCCCCCGCCGATCCCGCTCTTGGCGGGCAGGCCGACGCGGAACAGCCAGTCACCGGAGGTCTCGTACATGCCGGCCGTGACCATCACCGCGAGGACGGCGTGGCAGACGTCGGCGCCGACCACCTGCTCGCCGGTGATCGGATTGACGCCGCCGTCCGCGAGTGTCGCGCCCATCACGGCGAGGTCGGTCGCGGTGACGCTGAGCGCACACTGGCGGGTGTAGAGCTCGACGGCTTCGTCCGGGTCGCAGCCGAGCCGGTCGTAGGCGGCGAGCGCGCCCGCCAGCTCGCGGTTGCGGTGGTTGCTCTCGAGCGCGCAGGCGAGCACGTCCTCGTCGAGCGTCAACTTCCTGCCGGCGAACGCGCTCAGGGCGGCGTGGATCGCCGGCCAGCGGTCGCCGGTGACGAGGCTCGTCGCCACGATTGCGCCTGGGTTGACCATCGGGTTCGTGATGCCCTTCCCGCGCTCGACCGCCTCTTTCGAGTTGAACGGCAGCCCGGTCGGATTCGCGCCGATCAGGTCGTGGGCGCGAGAGGAGCCGAGCTGCGAGCAGACGAGCGCGAAGACGAACGGCTTCGAGACGCTCATGATCGTGAACGGGTGCTCGTGCTCGCCTGCCCGATGGACGCGGCCGGCAGCCGAGACGACGCTGATGCCGAACAGCTCCGGCGGCATCTCCGCCAGCGCGGGGTAGACGTCCGAGCAGCGCCCGTCCGCTACGCGTGCGAAGCGCTCACGCGCCTCGCCGAGCCAGCGCTCGACCTCCTCCGGCTCGGGCAGCCGGCCGGTGGAGACGAAGTCGCCGGTCGGGGTGCGGTCTTCGCTGTCCAAAACGGAGGGGGAGGGATTCGAACCCTCGGTACGGCAAAGCCGCACAACGGTTTTCGAGACCGCCCCGTTCAACCACTCCGGCACCCCTCCAGGTGTCCATGCGGACGGGGCCGGAACGGTAGCGAGTCTCTCGGCGAGCTAGAACGACGAGTCGAACGGGATGAACGTCGACGCGTAGACGATCTCCGTCGAGTTCACCATCTGCGCGGCCTGCGCCGCGCGCGCGTGCTCGATCCGGCCCTTGGTACGCAAGGTGCCGCTGGCTGCGTCGTAGTCGAACGAGGTCACCCGCACCGCGACACGGCCCATCCGGGCGTGCAGCTCACGCGGGCTGGTGCGGAACCCGTGCTCGAAGCGGTCGAGATCGACGTCACAACCGGTTTCGTCGTCGATCGCCTGCCGGGCTCCGGTCGGGCCGACACCGCGGACGACCAGTTCGCGGGCGCCGCCCTTCGTGCTCTTGACGAACCCCTTGGCGCCCTTGGCCCTGACAACGTGGTTCCTGTCGACGTGCGGCGTGCAGGCTGGGGGCGCGCTCGCCGGCGCATCTGCGCCGGCGACGGCAAGAATGGCAATCGCGGTGGCGAGCGTGACTTGCGGCAGGTTGCGCGGCATCGCACCGATGATCGGCTTCGGCCGCAGGAACTTGGGTTGCGCCGACTCAGGCCGACTGCGCGACTTGCACGCGCGCTCGCCACTCCTGAGCGTCGAACGAGTTCGGCTCGGTCTCTTCGAGGAACCGCTCGAGCGCACCGACGAACCGCACCGGCGCCTCGAGCATCGGCATGTGGCCGACGTCGTCGAAGACCTCCAGCCGGCTGCCCGGGATCAGGTCGTGGGCGTGCTCGCCGTGCCGTGCCGGGATGATCGGATCGCGGTCGCCCCAGATGATCAGGACCGGCAGACCCTCCGCGAGGTAGAGCAGATCCCCGGCGTGGACGCGCTGGCCCTCGGTCCCGACCACAGCCCGCAGCGTCGAGAGGAACGCGGCCCGCCGCGCAGGGTCGACGAGCGAGACGTATCCACGAAGGACCTCCGCGACGTCGGCGTTGGGCCGCAGTCCGATCGCCTTGAGCGCTCGACCCAGCGGTGGCCCGGCCTTCATCATCAGCCGCCCCGTCACGTCGATGAAGGGGTTGGCACCGGGCAGCGCCGCGGCGCGCAACACGAGGCTGACCTCCGGCCCCAGCCCGCCGCTCGAGACGAGCACGAGCCGTTCGGTCAGCTCCGGGAACTGGTAGGCGAACTGCATCGCGATGCCGCCGCCGAGCGAGTGGCCGACGAGCGTGGCTCGCTCGTGCCCGAGCGCCGCGAGCAGGTCGCGCAGACCGGCCGCAAGCGCGCCGAGCGAGTAGTCGCCGCCGCCCGGGGCCGAGCCGCCGTGCCCGGGGAGGTCGGGCGCGATCACCTTGTGGTGGCGGGCGAGCGGCTCGATCACCTCCTTCCAGTTCTGGTACTCGCCTGCGATGCCATGGATCAGCAGGAGCACCGGGCCGTCGCCGGCTTCGAGATAGGTCAACGGGCGACCATGCAGCACCACGGTCTTGGTTTCCATATCACCAATTATGACGGGTCGGCTCGTTCGCTGTCGACCGTCTGACACCGGGTGGGCCTGGGATGTCGGATCGGGGTAGAGCGGCACGGAACCCCCGAAACGGAGGAGAGACGAAATGTCCACCATCACCGAGCACATCGACGTTGAGGCGCCGATCGGCCCCGTCTACGACCGCTGGACGCGCTTTGAGCGCTTCCCCGAGTTCATGGAGGGTGTCGAGGAGGTCCGCCAGCTCGACGACCGCCGGCTGCACTGGAAGGCGAAGATCGCCGGTGTCGAGCGTGAGTGGGATGCAGAGATCACCGAGCAGCACCCGGAGGAGCGCGTCGCGTGGAAGAGCACGTCGGGCCTGAACAACGCCGGCGTCGTCACGTTCCACAAGCTCGACCCGACCCACACCCGCGTCACGCTGCAGCAGGACGTCGAGGCCGAGGGTGCCGCCGAGAAGGCGGCCGACGCCCTCGGGGGGATCACCCGTCAGGCGAAGAACGACCTCTCGCGCTTTGCCGAGCTGATGCGTGACCAAGGCGGGCCGGCAGAGGGCGGCTGGCGCGGCGACGTCCCGCGTGAGGGCTGAGCGACCTCAGGAGAAGCGGACGAGCAGCGGAACCCGCTCCCAGCCACCGGCAGGAGGCTGGGAGCGGACCGGCTCGTTGCCGGGATCGAGTTCGATCGACTCGGTCGCCGCGACAAGCGCCTCGGTCAGCACGCACAGCTCGAGTGTGGCTAGCGCCCGGCCCGGGCAGACGTGCGGCCCGGTCCCGTAGACGAGGTTCCCGGCCGCGTTCAGGGCCGGGTCGAACGCGAGCGGATCGGTGAACCGGTCCGGGTCGCGGTTGGCAGAGGCCCAGTCGAGGCGAATCGGCTCGCCGGTTTCGATCCGGCTGCCGCCGGTCTCGATCGGGCAGGCGGCGATCCGGCGGCTTGCGACGAACGGGTCGTCGATCCTCAGGATCTCGTCGATGATCGCGCCGAGCTTGCCGGTGGGAACGCCGGCGCGGATCCGGGCTGCGACCGCCGGATGCGTCGCCAGGAAGTGCATCACGACCCCGACGCAGAGCGCGAGCGAGCCGAGGTCGCCGCCGGTCCAGTTGCGAAGGATCGAGACCAGCTCCTCGTCTGACAGCGGGCGCCCGAGCGACTCGTCCGCGATCAGCTCGGCGGTCACGTCGTCGGGAGCGTCGCCGGGCTCGGCCTGCCGCCGCGGCAGCAGGACCGATCTGATCAGGTCGTCGAACCGGCGCGCGACTGCGGCCCGCTCGTCGCGGCTGCCCGAGCGTGACGCCGACCGGTTGGCCGCGATCCATCCGATCAGCTCGGCTTCGAGCGCCTCGGGCCACCCGAGCCAGCGCGTCTGTGCCCGCACGGCGAACGGCTCGCCAAGGCCGGTGACGGCGTCGAACGCGACCGGCAGATCGCCGGTGAGAGCGTTCGCCACCTCACGCAGCATCGGCTCAAGCGCGGCGACGCGGTCGGCGGTCATGTAGCGATCGACGAGCTCCCGGTACGCCCGGTGCGGCTCGCCGTCGAGTCCGTTCGGTAGCTGAAGGTGCGATGAGACTTGCGACGAGAAGCGCGCCGCGTTGTTCGCGGCGTCGACGACCTCCGCGTGGCCGCAGAGCTCCCAGGCGCCGTCGCCGGCGCGCTTCGCCATCGCTACTCCGCCACGATCCGTCCGAGCGCGCCGAGCGACGCGACCCCCAGCTCGTGCGTGAGGACCGGGTAGGTGCCCGCTTCGTCGAACGTCAGTTCGAAGATCCCGGCGCCGCCGGCCGGCACGTACGCGGTCGACACGTTCGACCCGAACGGCACGGTGCCGCCGTCGGGCAGGACCGCGTCGAAGATCTCTCCGACGACGTGGAACGCGCTGCCGAGCGACGGGCCCGCGTTGACCAGGTAGATCCGGACCGGCTGACCGGCCTTGACCTTCAACGGATCGCGCAGGTAGCGGAACGGGCTGCCGTTGAACGCGGTGTACTTCGGCTGCCGCGTCAGCATCGCCTTCAGCGACGGGGTCAGCACGCCCTTCTTCAGCGTCCCGTAGAACTCGCTCTGCACGAGCATGACCTCCTGCGCCGGCGTCCGCGGTTCGGGCGGGTCGACGATGATCATCCCGTACATGCCCATGCCGACGTGCTCGAGCACCGGCGCGGTGCCGCAGTGGTACATGTAGACGCCGGGCCGCTTCGGGGTGAAGCTGAACGTCTTCGTCTGACCCGACTTCACGTCCATCATCACGCGCATCGGGTTGACCTCGGAGGCGTGGAAGTCGAGCGCGTGGCCGTGGTGCTTGTCGGCGTTGTGGAGCGTGATCCGCAGCTCCTCGCCGGCGGTGACGCGGACGAGCGGGCCGGGGACGGTGTGGTTGAACGTCCAGGCGACGGTCTTGACGCCTGGCATCAAAGTACGCATCTCGTGGCGGGCCGTGAACTTGACATCCACGACCGCCTCGGCGCTGGCGGTGAAGGAGAGCACTCCCGCGACCAGCGCTGTTACCGCAAGCAGCGAGCGGCGCATCATGCGGCGCTCGCGGTCGACGCGGCGGCGGCCTGTCGCGACGTGGCCGTCGCCGGAACGTCGACCCCGGCGTTGAGCCGTGACTGGAAGTTGTCGGTCCAGATCACGCCGGCCGGGGTTGCGCCGTCGAGCCCGAGCGCGGCGAGATGCCCGGCCATCCGGTGCTCGCCGCCCGGAGCTGTCAGCCGCAGGCCGCGGCCGGCGGTCATCCAGCTGCGGCCGCGCGCGTTGACGACGCAGCGCAGCAGCTGCCCGTCGAGCTCGCTGTAGAGCGCGAGCGACAGCGGCGCCGCCGGCAGCGATGGCATCAGCGTGCCCGCCAGCCGCATCAGCGGCGCCGAGCCGCCGTCCGGGCTCGCGACCTCGCAGTCAAACCGGCGCCCCTCCTTCGCGTACGTGATCGGTGTGACGAACTTCGGGAAGCCCCAGATCTCACGGCCGGCAGCGTTCGCGGCGGCCGTGGTCACAGGGAGGTCGAGCACGTGCATCCCGACCGTCCGCGCCTCGGGGCTCGACCGCGTCACGACCATGTCGGGCCAGCCGCCGAACGGGGGAGCGGCGTCGTCGGCCGTCACCGACAGCGCGAGCCCGACCTCGTTGTAGACGCCGACCGACGTGTCGCGGTACTGGTAACAGGCGATCGCGGCGAGCGCGCGGTCGCCTGCCGTGAGCGCCGGCCGCAGCCGATCGCCGCCGAGCAGCGACTCGGCGGCGCCGCGGTCGACGAGGAAGAACGCGTACAGCGCGCTCGCGTCGTAGTACATGATCGGCAGGGCGACGGCGCCCTCGCTCGTCGACACCGCCGTTCGCGGCACCTGGAAGAAGACATCGTCGTGGCCTGGCATGTGTGCTGCGCCTCTCTGCATCATGGGTTGAACCGGCCCCGGCGGACCTCGGCCAGCAGCAGCTCCTGCTGGTCCTCGATCACGGCGAGCCGGTTGATCTGGTTGGTTCCTTCGAAGATCCGCGTCAGGCGGTTGTCGCGGAAGACGCGCTCGAGCCCGGTCCCGTGCAGCAGCGCCTGCTCGCCGAGCAGCGCCATCGCGCGCTCGATCACGACCTGCGCGCGGTCGCTCGCCTGGAACTTCGCGATCGACGCCTTCGCCTGCTCCGGCACGCGCCGCCGCGAGAACTGCCAGACGAGCGCGCGGATCGCGGCCGTCTCGGCCTGCATCTCGGCGAGCGCGAGCTGCACGTGCTGCCGGTCGATCAGCGGCCGGCCGGCGACGCGCTCGTGGCAGGCGAACGCCATCGCGATCTCGGTCGCGTGGCGGGCGAAGCCGACCGACATCGCGGCGACCGGGAGCCGCGAGAAGTTCAGCGTGGCGCGGTTCAGCGCCCAGCCACCGCGCTGGCCGCCGAGCACGAGCTCGTCCGGGACGAAGCAGCCGTCGAACGCGATCGCCGCCGCGCCGGAGGCACGCATGCCCATCTTGTGCTCCTTGCGCAGCACCTCGAAGCCGGGCGAGCGCGTGTCGACGAGGAAGGCCGTCCACGAGTCGAATCCCTCACCCTCCAGCGCCGCGAACGCCACGACCCAGCGCGCGATGTCACCGCCGCTGATGAATACCTTGCCGCCGTCGAGCGTCCATCCGCCCGATGCCCGTGACGCGACGAGCCCGGGCTTGGCGAGCGCCGCGCCGTGGCCGTCCTCGGCGTCGGAGCCGGCGCCGGGCTCGGTGATCGCGAACGCGAACACCTCCGGCACCCCGTTCGCGCAGGCGCGGAAGGCCGGCCGGATCACGTCCCAGTACGCGCTGCGGTTGCCGGAGAACAGGATCGGCGCGAGCCCGAGGTTGTGGGCGCTGAGGTAGAGCATCAGGCCGCCGTCGGCCGCCGCCAGCTCTTCTGTTCGCAGCGCCTGCTGGAGCACGAGCGAGGTCCGGTAGCGGGCCAGCGGGACCGACCCGACCGGGCGCGGCAGCAGGTCGGTCAGCAGGCCGGCCCGGCCGGCGTTGGCGAGCAGCGCGGCGAGCGCCGCCGGCTCGGCCGCGGCATCGGTGGTCTCGAGGTCGAGCGCGCCGGCGACCGGCGCGATCTCGCGGCGCGCGAAGTCGCGCAGCCGGCGCCGGTAGCCGGCGAGCGGCCGCGGAAGGTCGCGGTTGTCGCGCTCCCAGCTGTCAAGCGGCTCGTAGCTCGACAGCGCCCGCAGGACGGGGTGGCGCCGGAACCCGGGCTGTGGGTCGAGCGCTGACTGCGGCCGCGCGTGGCCGGCGATCCGGCGCTCGTCGGTACACGGCTCGTGCGTCGCGGCGTCTGCCGTCGTCAGTCCGGCGAGCAGCAGCGCGAGGTCGTCGGGAGCGCCGCCGATCAGCCGCAGCGCGCCGGTCTCGCGGAGCAGGTGCTCGACGCCGGTGTCGCGCATGTACCCGCTGCCGCCGTGCATCTGGACGGCGGCGCAGGCCGCACGGTGGAGCTCCGGCAGAGCGCCGAGCCGCAGCGCGACCGCTGCCGCGAGGCGCCGCTCGGGTGCGGTCGCCGCGACGGCGGCGATCTGGGCCTCGGCGCTGCGTCGCGCGACCTGCTGCGCTGTCGCCATCAGCGCGACGGCGTCGTGGCCGATGATCGCGCCGCCGCCCTGATGCCGGGAGGCGGCGTACGCGGCGGCGCGTTCGGTCGCGGCGTCGGCGGAGCCCTGCGCGATCGCGACCAGGCCGGCCTGATGGGCGGCGAGCAGCGATGCGAGCTGCGCGCGTCCGGTAGGGGCCGCGGTGAGCGCGTCGGCGGCGCTCCGGCGGACGACCTCGAGGCCGTCGGGGCCGTGCGGTGCCGCGTCCCGCTCGCCGCCGCCGGGCAGCAGCGCGAGCTCCGCCTCGCCGCCGATGAAGCGGAGCGTGATCCAAGGCGCCGCAGGGCCGGCGGTCCAGCGCAGGCGCTCGCCGGGCCCATGGACGTCGTCGAGCACGGCGCGGTCGTCGCCGGCCTCCGGGTGACCGGCGAGCCAGCGTCCGAGCGCAGCCCCTCCGATACCGAGCCGGCCGCCGAGCGCGATCGTCGCCGGCGACTCGAGGCCGCGCTCGTCCCACACGCTCCTGGCCGCGGCGGAGGCGAGTGCGGCGAGATGGAGCTGGAGCGCCGCGCCAGCTGACGCGCGCGCGAGGATCCGCAGCGACATCGTCGACAGCCAGAACCGGTCGCTGTCGTCCGACGACCACAGCCCGGCGCCCTCCGGGTCGTCGTCGAGCAGGCCGGCAGCGGTGGCGGCGTCCGCGATCTCGCGGAGCGCGGACGCCATCAACGGCTCGTCGTGGGCTGGGATCCGTGCGGCGATCTCGGCTTGGGCGAAGCCGGCGACGCCGTCGAGCAGCGCGAGCGTCTCGGCGTTCTGACCGAGCGCGACCTCAGGCACGTCCCGACTTACTGTCCCAGACAAGTAATCCTCCGGTGGCCAGAGTACGCCTCCATCCGGGCGCGTTGTGTGCGCTGGCGCTCAGAGCGAGCCGGGGGCGTCTGCGGCAGGCTGCCGGTAGAGTCTCCCGCGACCGTGCCGCGCGTAACCCGCATCCACCTGCTCGCCGCGTTCGTGCTCCTCGCGCTACTCGCCGCGAGCGGCGCAGGGCTCGTCGCGTTGCCGGCGGCGCTGCTGCTGCTCGCGCTCGGGTTCGGCCGCTACCCGGGCGAGGAGCGCCTGTTCGCGCTGCGCGGGCGTTCGGCGACGGCGCCTCGTGCGCCGCGGCGCGTCGGCATCTTGCGCGCGCAGCGCTCGGTCCCCGCCCGCGGCTCGGCGCTGCTCGCGTTCCACCTGGCGGTTCGCCCGCCGCCTCCGGTCTCTCCCTGACCCCAGCTCGCCTCGCTCTCTGTGAGGCACCCAACTGAAACCAAGGAGAACCGAATGACCATGCACGTCCGTGCTGCCGCGACCGCGGCAGCACTCGGTCTCGGCGTCGCCGCCCCGGCGAACGCCCACGACCACAGCAGCACCATGACCAAAGCCGCGAAGACGCAGCCGGTCGACATCCGCTTTGCGGCGGTCGCCGGCGAGACGCCGGTCCGCTGCGGCACCCCGATCGCCGGGCTGGGATCGACCGCGCAGGCCGCACAGCTCGCCGACCTGCGCTTCTACGTCTCTGACGCGAAGCTGATTCGCAAGAACGGGTCGGTTGAGCGGATCACGCTCGCGAAGGACTCGCGCTACCGCTACACCGCCGGAACGTCCGGCGTGACGCTGATCGACCTCGAGGACGCGACCGGCTCGTGCGCGAAGAGTGGCAACGGCTGGACCAACGCGGTCGTCCGCGGCACCGTTCCAAAGGGCACCTACACCGGCGTCAAGTTCACGGTCGGGGTGCCGTTCGCGCTCAACCACACCGACATCGTCGGCGCGCCGGCTCCGCTCGCGTTCGCGTCGCTGGGCTGGTCGTGGCAGGCGGGCCGCAAGTTCGTGAAGATCGAGGTCGCCGATCCGGGTGGTGCGGAGGGGACGTGGGCGTCGAAGCTGTTCACCGTCCACCTCGGTTCGACCGGCTGCACCGGCAACCCGGCCGCAGGCGAGACGGTCAGCTGCAAGTCGCCGAACCGCGGCGCCGTCCGGATCGCGAAGTTCGACGCGGCCAAGCAGCAGGTCGCGGTCGACCTTCAGGCGCTGCTCGCCGGCAACGACATCACCGTCAACAACGGCGGCGCCCCCGGCTGCATGTCCGGGCCGGCCGACCCGGAGTGCGGCGCGGTGATGGGCGCGCTCGGGATCGACTGGAAGGCCGACGGCAGTGGGACCGGCCTACCAACCGGGGCTGCGCCGAGCGCGTTCACGGTGATCGCGCGATGAGCGTTCGCCGCCTGGCCGGCCTGCTGCTGGCCGCCGCAGCCTTGCCAGGCGGCTACGTCGCACTCGCCCCGCAGACCGTTGGCGGCACGCCGCCGCGCAGCGACTGGGTATGGCGCCTGCCTGACACGTTCCCGGTGCCGCGCGTGCCGAAGGACAACGCGCTCAGCACGGCCAAGGTCGAGGCCGGGAAGCGGCTCTTCTACGACCGCCGCCTCTCGGCCAACGCCAAGCAGTCGTGCAGCAGCTGCCACCGGCCCGAACTCGCGTTCACCGACGGCAAGCAGACGGCCGTCGGCTCGACGGGAGAGGCACATCCGCGCAACTCGCAGTCGCTCGTGAACGTCGCCTACAGCCCGACGCTGACCTGGGCGAACCCCGCCCTCGTCACGCTCGAACGCCAAATGGAGGTGCCGCTGTTCGGCGAGCGGCCGGTCGAGATGGGCGTCACCGACAACAACAAGGGCCGCGTGCTCGCGCGGATCAAGCACGACACGCGCTACCGGCAGCTGTTCACGAAGGCGTTCCCCGGCCGCCGCCAGCCGGTCACCTGGCAGGCGATCGTCCGCTCGATCGCGGCGTTCGAGCGGACGTTGATCTCCGCCGATTCCAAGTACGACCGCTACGTGCGCGGCGAGGCGAAGCTGACGGCGTCCGAGCGTCGCGGTCAGCGCCTGTTCTCGGGCGAGGAGGCCGAGTGCCACCACTGCCACGGCACGTTCCTGTTCAACGACCAGGCGACCTACGCCGGCGCGCAGCCGGCGACGCCCGAGTTCCACAACAACGGGCTCTACAACCTCGGCGGAACCGGCGCGTACCCCGAGGGCAACCGCGGCGTCTACGAGCTGACCGGCGACCCGGCCGACATGGGGATGTTCCGCGCGCCCTCGCTGCGGAATGTCGCGTTGACTGCGCCGTACATGCACGACGGCTCGATCGCGACGTTGCGCGAGGTCGTCGACCACTACGCCGCCGGCGGCCGCACGATCCTGAGCGGGCCGTTCGCCGGCGACGGACGCCAGAACCCGAACAAGGACCCGCTGCTCGCCGGGATCGACCTGACCGAGCAGGACCGCGACGACCTCGTCGCCTTCCTGCGGACCCTGACCGACACGAGCATCGCGAAGAATCCGCGATTCGCCGACCCGTTTCGGTGAGCCTCAGGCGGCGTCCCGCGCGCGCTGGCCTTCCCAGACCGCCAGCCACTCCTCGAACTGGGCGGCGGCGATCGGCTTCGTCAGCAGGAAGCCCTGCGCGTCGTCGCAGCCGAAGCCGGCGAGCTCCCGCCAGTGCTCGTCCGTCTCGACGCCCTCGGCGACGACGGTCATCCCGAGCCGGTGCGCGAGGTCGACCGTCGACGCCACGATCACCGCGCTCTTGGGATCGGTCGTCATCTCCTGCACGAACGAGCGGTCGATCTTCAGCTTCGAGACCGGGAGCCGCTTCAGGTAGGCGAGCGATGCGTGGCCGGTGCCGTAATCGTCGAGCGCCATCGGGATCCCGAGCGCCTCGATCGCATGGAGGCTCGCGAGCACGCGCTCGGGGTCGAGCATGACGACGTCCTCGGTGATCTCGAAGCAGAGGTGATCGGGAGCTGCGCCGGTCTTTGCCAGAGCCGCTCGCACGCGGTCGGGGAAGCCGGGGTCGAGCAGGTCGGGGCCGCTGAGGTTGACGGCGACGCGCAGTCCGATGCCGCGCGCCTGCCAGCGGCTCTGCTGGCGGAGCGCCTCGTCGAGGACGGCGTCGGTGATCTCGGTCATCAGCCCGTGGCGCTCGGCGAGCCCGAGGAACTGGTCGGGCATCAGCAGCCCGTGGTGAGGATGCTGCCAACGGAGCACCGTCTCGACACAGTGGACGTCGCCGTTCCCGATCGCTGCGATCGGGTGGTAGTTGAGTTCCAGCTCGCCGCGTGAGATGCCGCGCCGCAGGTCGCCGATCAGCTCGACGTCCGCCTTCGAGAACTGCTCCTGCTCAGGATCGAAAAGGCAGACGCCCGAGCCCGACCGCTTCGCGGCGTACATCGCGATGTCGGCACGGCGCAGCAGGCCGGAGCCGTCCTTCGCGTGCTCGGGCGTCAGCGCCACGCCAGTGCTCGCCGAGAGGTGGCAGAGCACGCCCGCAACCTGGGTCGGAACCGCGAACGAGGCGCGGATCCGCTCGGCGAGATCGACGGCGTCGGCGGCCGTCGCCCCGGGAGCCGGCATCACGACGAACTCGTCGCCGCCGAGCCGGGCGACGAACGCGTCGGCCGGGACCACCCGCCGCAGGCGCTCGGCGGCCTCGCGCAGCAGCACGTCACCGGCGGCATGCCCGAGCGAGTCGTTGATCTCCTTGAAGTGGTCGAGGTCCATCAGCAGCAGCGCGCTGGTGCCGCGGATGTCACGCAGGTGCTCGAGATCGGCGTCGAGCCGCTGCTCGAAGTGACGGCGGTTCGGCAGGCCGGTCAGGTCATCGGTGCGTGAGAGCCGGTGGCGGTCCTCCTCGATCTGGCGTGCCTGACGGGCGTCGATCGCGAGCCGGACGATGATCAGCCCGAGCGTTGCGATCGCGAGGATGCGGGCGAACGGGCTGACGTCGGTCGCGAGGTCGGCGACGAGCACGATCACCGCCATCAGGGCGAACGCGGCGACCATCGACTGCTCGGTCCTGATCCGCGACTCCTCCTCGGAGTGCAGCGAGGCCATCGGCTCCCACGCCGACCACGCGATCAGCACCGACGCGAGCGGCCAGCCGATGTCGATCAGGTCGCCGTCGCTGTAGCTGTCGGCGGCGTTCTGGAACAGGTAGAGCACGTCGGAGATCGCAAACAGGCCGAGGCCGCCGGCCAGCATCCACCAGCCGCGTCCGGCGTCACGGCCGACGACGAGCAGCGCCGCGCCGACCATCGTCAGCAGCACGAGGTCGCCGACCGGGTACGCGCCGTTGGTGATCACCTCTGCGGAACTGCTGCCCTCGCTGGTCAGGATCGGCGCGAGGATCGTGCCTGCCGCGATCGCCGCCACCGCGAGCGCTGCGACAAGGCCGTCGAGCAGCTCGCCGACGCGGACACGGTCACGCCGGCCCTTGATCAGCAACGCGAGCGCCGCGAACGCCGGCAGGTAGAAGAGCAGCCAGCCGGCGTCGGCCGGCGAGGGGAACGGCGGCGCCGGATCGTTCGCGATCTGGAGGTTCCAGTAGGTGTCGCCGGCGAAGTAGACGAGCAGAGCCGCGGCCATCGCGGCCCAGGCCGAGCTCTCGCGGCCGATCAGCCTTGCGCGCATCGCGCAGATGCCGGCGCTGGCGAGGATCAGCGCCGAGCTAAGCCAGTGCACGTACAGCGTGTCGCCGCCGGGCAGGAGACCCGTGATGACCTGCACTGCGAACAGCGCGCAGCCGATCGAGACGAGCACGAGCAGTCCCGCGATCAGGGCAGGGCGGCGCACAGGAGTCGCAGTCGGACTCACCCCCTGGGGATCGGACACGAACCCCGTGCTCTTGAGCGGTCTTGTCCGCTCGGTTTCGCGATCGCCCGGTTCCAGGTAGGACCTGAACGTGGCGGATGACCGCGACAATCTCGAGGACGCCGCCGGCGGCGCGCGGGCGATGGCGTTGCGCAACCGCAGGCGCGCCGGTCTCGTGATCCTGTTCGTGGTGGTCGTGGCAGCCGCGGCCGGCGTGTTCGGGCCCGACGAGCACTCCCTCTCGGCGAGCGCGAGCGGCAACGACCTGCGCGTCGAGTACCCGTCGGAGACGCGCTCGAGCATCGTCACGCCCGTGCGGGTCCGGCTGCGCCGCGCCGGCGGCTTCGGCGAGCACCCGATCGAGATCGCGTTCTCACGGCGGCTCTTCGAACACCTCGACTTCCAGAACTGGTACCCGAACCCGTCGGCTGAGACCGCCGACGGCGACTGGGTCGTCTACGAGTTCGACCCACCCGACGGGCATGAGCTTGCGATTTCGCTCGACGCGAGAACGGGGCCCAATCAGTGGTTCTCGAGCCATCGCTACGAGGTCGAGGTCCGTGAACGTGGCAGGCCGCTGGTGTCCGCGAGCTTCAAGATGACGGTCTGGCCGTGAGCGAGGAGGCTCGATGGATGTCCTGATCCGCGCGGCGGCGATGTTCCTGGTCGTCTGGGTGGCGTTGCGCGTGGCCGGCAAGCGCGACATCGCGCAGATGGACGCGTTCGACCTCGTGGTCGTGATCGTTCTCGGTGATCTCGTCGCCCAGGGCGTGCTGCAGGAGGACTACTCGTTCGTCGGCGCGATGACAGTCCTCGGCGTCTTCGTGCTCGCATCGGTCGCTTTCTCCTACCTGGCGTGGCGGTTCCCGCGCGCTCGCAGCCTCCTCGAGGGCGAGCCGACGATCCTCGTGCGGGGCGGCGAGGTCGACGAGCGCGCGATGCGCGCCGAGCGGGTGACGATCACCGACCTCGAGGCGGCCGCGCGCGGCAACGGCCACGACGGGCTCGGCGGCGTCGACCTCGTCGTCCTGGAGACCGACGGCAGCTTCTCGTTCTTCGAGCGGGCGGGCTAGGAGACGATCTGCCCGCCGAGCTTGGCGACGAGCCCGTTGCGGCCCTTGTCGCCGATCCGCTTGAAGATCAGGCGCATCGGGATGTCCCACAGCCGCAGCACGCCCTTGAGCCGGAGGTCGGCCTCCCAGGTCAGGCGGCTGGTCTCGCCCGGGCGCTGGGAGACGGTGATCGAGTCGGTCGAGCGGATCGCCGAGGTCTCGGCCCGGAAGGTGGCCGAGGCCGGCGGCTCGTATTCGACGATCTCGTAGATCAGCGGGCTCTGGCGCCCGAAGTTCGAGACGACGATCCGGAACTGCGTGCCGACGCCGAGCTCGCCGCCGCCGGTCCGCTCGCCTTCGACGATGCCCGGGTCCCACTCGGCCACGTTCTCGAAGGCGGCCATGTAGGCGAAGAGGTCGTCGCGGCTGATCGGGATGTCGATGACTGTGCGGTAGCGGGCCATGTTCTCCGTGTACGCGGTCGGGGGCGTGGTCGGTTGGCCCGATGATCACACAGCGTCGAAGCTGCCGCGCCGTCCTGCCCCGCCGGCGAAGCGCTTTGCACCGGCGGCGGCCGTGAGCAGAACCTCGCGTCCAGCGTCGCGCTCGATCTCGAGGCCCCGGTCGAGCGGTAGGCCGGAGCCTTCGATCAGCGCGCGGCGGTCGCTGAGGACGGTCGGCCACGGGAACGCGGCGATCCGTTCTGCGAGCTCGAGCGCGCGGTCGACCTCGGTGCCGGCGGCGACGACCTCGGTCGCGAGGCCGATCGCGAGCGCCTCGGTCGCGTCGACCGGCCTGCCGGTGAGGACGAGGTCGAGCGCGCGGCCTTGACCGACGACGCGCGGCAGCCGCTGCGTGCCACCGTCGATCAGCGGCACGCCCCAGCGCCGCTCGAAGCAACCGAAGGTCGCGTCGTCGGCGGCGATCCGCAGGTCGCACCAGAGCGCCAGCTCGAGCCCGCCGGCGACGGCGTAGCCGCGGACGGCGGCGATTGTCGGCTTGCTCGGCGTGAGCCGCGTGAAGCCGAGCGGGCTGCCGCCCTCGTTGTCGCGCTCGATCAGCCCGCCGGGCGCGTTCAGGTCGGCACCGGCGCAGAATGCGCGCCCGCCGGCACCGGTCAGCACCATCACGCGGGCCTTCTTGTCAGCCTCGAACTCGTGGAACGCCTGCTCCAGCGCGTCGGCGGTGGCGCGGTTGACGGCGTTGCGTTGATCGGGCCGGTTGATCGTCACGAGCAGCGACGCTCCGCGGCGCTCGATCAGGACGGGGGACTCAGCCATGGCTCTGACCCTACCTCGGTCCGGGGGTTATGCGATTGAGTTGCATTACTGCTAGCGTGACGTCACGATGGCCCGACCGAGCCACGTGCGCGACGCCGTGCACGCTCTGCTCAGCTCCAGTCACCGACACGACTGGACGAGCGCCGCCGTGCTCGAAGGGCTGCGCGAGCAGGAGGTCGCCGCCGACCGCTCGTCGGTCTTCCGAGCGCTGACCCGGCTCGAGCAGGAGGGGCGCGTGATCCGCTTCGACCTCGGCGACGGCGTCGCCCGCTACGAGCCGGCCGGTGATCATCACGAGCACGTTCGCTGCGAGCGCTGCGGCAAGGTCGCCGCCGTCCCCGGCTGTGCCGTCGCCCCGGTCCGTGCGGCGGTCGAGGAGCGGACCGGGTTTCGCTTGACCGGTCACCAGGTGCTGTTCACCGGGGTCTGCCCGGCCTGTGAGCGTGACAGCGATGCCTGAGCTGCTGGCGGTCGTGCTCGCCGGCGGGGCGACCTTCGTCTCGACGATGGTCGGCGGGTTCGCGGTCATGCGTTGGCCCGGCCGGCTCGATCTGCTGCTCGTGTTCGCGGGCGGAGTGATTCTCGCCGCCGCGCTCGGGGAGCTGCTGCCCGAGGCCGTCGATCACGCCGAGGAGTCCGGCGTCTCGCGGGCGTTGCCGCTCGTGATGGCGGCGATCGGCTTCGGAGCGTTCGCGATCGTCGAGCGGGCGAGCGGGCACGAGCACGCCGAGCCGGGCGGGGCCGCGGGGGCCGCGGGCTTCGCTCTGCACAGCTTCTTCGACGGCCTGGCGATCGGGATCGGCTTCGGCATCGACGCCGGCGTCGGCCTCGTCGTCGCGATCGCCGTCCTCGGCCACGACTTCTCGGACGGCCTCAACACGGTCGCGTACCTGGCGGCCCGGGGCCGGAGCCGCGAGTACTCGAGCCGCTGGCTGCTCGTGATCGCGAGCATGCCGATGCTCGGCGCGCTGATCGGCACCGTCGCCCCCGTCCCGGAGCAGGTGTTCCCCGTCGCGCTCGGGTTCTTCGCCGGCTGGTTCGTCTACGCGGCGACCGTCACGATGCTGCCTCGCGCGCGGCAGCTCGCCGCCGTGCAGGCGCTTCCGGCGGCCGTGCTCGGCGCCGGCGCGATGCTGCTGATCTCAGAGCTAGCCCACGCGGCGTAGGCCCACGCGCTGTGGGCCCACATCGTCGGTCCGCCATTTGGCGGACCTCCTCCGTGTGGCCTGCCAGGACAGGGCCGTTGCCTAGGGGTTGCGTACCGCGCCCGACCAGTTCCCGCCGCGCATCATCCGGCGGACCAGGCCGGGCGTGACCGACCGCATCACCGGCACGAGCGCGTATGCGCGCGGCACGTAGCGCTCGGCCTTGCCACCGGGGCCGGCGTCGACTATCGCATCGGCGACCTTGTCGGGGCTCGAGACGATCCAGCGCGTCTTCGCGCTCTTCGTCAGCTGGTCCTGCGGGAAGCCCTCGGTCGACACGTAGCCCGGGTTCACGAGGCCGACGTGGACGCCGTGGGCCGCTTCTTCGAAGTGCAGAGCGTCGGTCCAGCCGATCAGAGCGAACTTGCTCGCCGAGTACGCGCCGGAGTCGGCGCGGGCGACGCGGCCTGCGGTCGAGGAGACGTTGACGATCGAGCTCGGCGCGCTCGCGCGCAGCAGCGGCAGCAGCGCCTCGGTCAGCCGCAGCTGCGCGTCGAAGTTGAGCGCCATCGCCTTCCGGACGCCGTCCCAGCCGATGTCGCCGAATTGGCCGCGCCCGGCACGGCCGGCGTTGTTGACGAGCAGGTGGAGGTGCCCGCTGTGGTGCTCCTCGACGGCGGCCTTGATCCGGTCGGGCGCGCTGTCGTCGGTCAGGTCGCAGGCGACGACGCTCACCTTGCAGTTGAGGCGGTCGGCGAGCGCCTGCAGCCGGTCCTCCCGGCGGGCGACGAGGACGAGCTCGGCGTCCGGCTCGTGCGCGAGCCGCTCCGCCGTCGCCTCGCCGATCCCGCTCGACGCCCCCGTGATCACACTGACCATGCGCGGCATCGTACGGCCATAGACTCGCGCCATGTCCGCCGCGCAGACCTTCGACGACCCCGAGCTGCTGGCGCGGCTCGCAGACCTCGCGATCCGGTTCGGGTCGAACGTGCAGCCGGGCCAGATCGTCGCGATCGGCGCTGAGCCCGGCCAGGAGCCGATTGCGCGCGCCGTCGCCGAGTCGGCCTACAGGGCCGGTGCCAAGTACGTCGAGGTCGCCTACTTCGACCCGTACGTCAAGCGCGCGCGGATCAAGCACGCTGCCGAGGAGACGCTCGACTTCGTGCCGCCGTGGCTCGGCGAACGTGTGCTCGAGCTCGGCCGCCAGCACGCCGCGCGGATCGGCCTCAGCGGCCTCGTCAACCCCGGGCTGTTCGACGATCTCGATCCGGCGCGCGTCGGCAAGGACTCGCTGCCGCGCGTTCGCGAGGCCGGGCAGGTCGTCAACGACCGCACGACCAACTGGACGATCATCCCCGGCGCGACCCGTGCTTGGGCGCAGCACATCTTCGGTGGCCTCGAACCGCAGGCGGCGTGGGAGCGGCTCTGTGCCGAGCTGATCCACGTCCTGCGGCTCGACGAGCCCGACCCGGTCGCCGCCTGGATGGCGCGCGGCGACGCGCTGCTGCGGGCGGCCGCGGCGATGAACGAGCGCCGGTTCGAGGCGCTGCGGTTCGTCTCCGAAGGCACCGACCTGACGGTCGGGCTGCTGCCGAGCTCGAACTGGGAGGCGGCGAAGTTCGAGACCGTCGACGGCGTCGTGCACCGGCCGAACCTGCCGAGCGAGGAGATCTTCTCGGCCCCCGACCCCGAGCGTGTCGATGGGGTCGTGCGGTCGACGAAGCCGCTCGAGGTCGGCGGCGCCGAGATTCTCGGCCTCGAGGTCGAGTTCCGCGGCGGCCGCGCGGTGCGGATCGACGCCGAGCAGGGGGCCGACGTGCTGCGTGCACAGGTCGCCAAGGACGACGGCGCCGCCCGGCTCGGCGAGGTCGCGCTCGTCGACGGCGACGGCCGGATCGGCCCGCTCGGCACCGTCTTCTACGACACGCTGCTTGACGAGAACGCCGCCAGCCACATCGCGCTCGGGATGGCCTACGCGATCTGCGTCGGTGAAGAGGACTCAGGCCGGATCAACAAGTCTGAGATCCACATCGACTTCATGATCGGCGCGCCCGACCAGGTCGTCTACGGCGTCGAGGACGGCGGGGCCGAGGTGCCGGTGCTGGCCGAGGGTCGCTGGCAGATCTAACGCCGTGACCGCGCTCGCATTCGCCGAACGGCCCGCCGATGGGGAGCCGGAGGGGTTGCTCCTCCTCCACCACGGCCGTGGGTCGAACGAGCCTGACGTGCTGGCGCTTGCCGGCGCGCTCGACCCGGACCGCCGGCTCCACATCGCCGCTCCGCGCGCGCCGCTGCAGCTGCCCGGATCGCCTGGTTACCACTGGTATGTCGTCGCGCGCGTCGGCTTCCCCGATGCCGTTACGTTCGCCGGTGCGTTCACGGCGCTCGCTGACTTCCACGACGAGATTTGGGAGCGAACCGGCGTCGGGCCGGAGCGCACCGTGCTTGGTGGGTTCTCGATGGGCGCCGTCATGAGCTACGCGCTCGGTCTGGCCGGGGAGCGGCCCGCGCCGGCCGGTGTGCTCGCGTTCAGCGGCTTCATCCCGACGGTCGACGGCTGGCAGCCGGACCTCGAATCACGGCCGCAATTGCCGGTCTTGATCGCCCATGGCGACCACGATCCCGCGATCGAGATCGGCTTCGCGCACACGGCTAGGGACCTGCTTGTGGCAGCCGGTCTGCCGGTCAGCTACCACGAGTTTGGCGGCGGCCACGAGATCGCCCGCGACCACCTCGCCGCGGCGGCCGGGTGGCTCGGCCAAGTTCTCGGCTAGGCAAGCAGAGCTTGCGACGGAGAGGGAGGGATTCGAACCCTCGAACGAGGTCAACCCCCGTTACACGATTTCCAATCGTGCCCGTTCAACCGCTCCGGCACCTCTCCGTGCCGGCGAGACGATAGCGGCGGATGCGTATCTCGGCGGGTTCTGTCGCCATGCGCATCAGAACACGCCGAGACGCGCGCGCGGCACCACGCCCGCCGTTCGTCCACTCGCGCTCAATCTCCACCGGCCAGGTGGCGATTACACGGGTGCGGTGCTACGATGCCCCGCGAACCGATCGACAGATCGGCGGTCACGAGTTCCAGCGCCAAGCCCCGGCTCGCTGGACGGCAACCCTCCAATCTGCGGCGGGGTGCCCCGGGTGAGGACCAGGCCCATCACAGGCCCATCTGTGAGGCAAGCGCGGACCCGGCGGTAGGGCAGGGTCCCTGAACCGAAAGGACCCACCCGACATGAGTGCCACCGCTACCGCGACCCGTTCCGCAGGCGTCGAGCCGCTGCTCGACCTCGTCAGCGCGGACCTCCGCGTCCCTGTCCTCGGCGGCGCCGATCGCCGTTACGTCGACCTCGACGTCGCCGCGACTGCCCCGGCGCTCGCGTTCGTCGCCGACCGCGCCGCCAAGCTGCTGCCGCACGCCGGCAGCGTCCATCGCGGTGCCGGGCTGCCGTCACGCTGGTCGACGGCGCTGCTCGAGGAGTCGCGTGCGCGTGTCGCCGATGCGGTCGGCGCCCGGCCCGGCGAGGACGTCGTGATCTTCACCCGCAACACGACCGACGCGCTGTCGCTGCTGGCATCAGCCGTCCCGCAACGCGGCGGCGTCGTGACGCTCGACATCGAGCACCACGCGAACCTACTGCCCTGGCAGCAGCGCGGCGACCACCGCGTCGTTTTTCACGCGCCGACGCTCGCCGAGACGCTCGACCGGCTCGACAAGGCGATCGGTGAGCAGCCCACCGCCCTGGTCGCCGTCACCGGCGCGTCGAACGTCACCGGCGAGCTGCTCCCGGTCGCTCAGATCGCCGAGATCGGGCACGCGCACGGTGCCCGGCTCGCAGTCGACGCCGCGCAGCTGATCCCGCACGGCGGGATCGACCTCGCCGCCACCGGCGCTGACTACGTCGCCTTCTCTGGTCACAAGGTCTACGCTCCGTTCGGCGCCGGCGCGCTCGTCGGCCGCCGTGACTGGCTCGATGCCGCACCGCCCTACCTGCCGGGCGGCGGCGCCGTGCGCGAGGTCTCGACGGTTCGCACGGAGTGGGCCGCGGCTCCGCAGCGGCACGAGGGCGGCACTCCGAACCTCGTTGGCGCCGCGACGCTCGCCGACGCGCTGACCGCGCTCACGCGCGTGCCGGATGCCGCACGCGCCGAGCACGAGCGCGCGCTGCACGCGCGGCTCGAAGCCGGACTGCGCGCGATTCCCGCCGTCACGCTGCACCGCATCTGGGACGACTCCGAGCGGATCGGCGTCGTCTGCTTCACGGTCGGCGGGTTCGCGCCCGGCAAGGTCGCCGCGTACCTCTCGGCCGAGCACGCGATCGGTGTCCGTGACGGCCGCTTCTGCGCCCACCCGCTCGCGCGCCGGCTCGGGTTCGGACCCGGCGGCGCGCTCCGCGCCAGCCTCGGTGTCGGCAGCACGAGCGCTGACATCGACCGGCTCGCCGGTGCGACCGCACTCCTCGTCGCCGAGGGGTCGCGCGGTCGCTACGAGGAGTCGGGCGGTCTCTGGGAGCCGTGCGACGACGATCGCCTGCCGCCCGAGTGGCTCGGCCTGCGTGGCGGCCCGCGGTCGCGTCGCGCGTCCCCCTGCGGCGGGTGATGGTGTGACGAAGTGGCCGCTAGGGCGACCACTTCGTCACAAGACCCATAGGCTGACGGCATGTCAAACGAGTCGGGACTCGCCGGCAAGGTCGCGGTCGTCACCGGTGGCGCCGGTGGGCTCGGTGCCGCCACGTGCCGGGCGCTCGCGCAGGCCGGGGCGCGGGTGCTGGTCTCCGACATCGACGAGGTCGGGGGGGTCCAAGTCGCGAGCGAGATCGGCGGCGCCTTCCACCGCACCGACGTCGCCTCGTGGGAGGAGAACGTCGAGCTGATGCAGGCCGCCGTCAACCGCTACGGCCGGCTCGACCTCGTCCACCTCAACGCCGGCATCTCGACCTTCACCGAACCGGGCGAGACCTTTGACCCAGAGCGCTACCGGCGCGCGATGGCGATCAACCTCGACGGCGTCGTCTACGGCGCCGAGGCAGCGCGCGTCCACATGCGGGCGCAGGATGACGGCGGCGCGATCGTCGCAACCGCGTCGCTCGCGGGGCTGACCGCCGTCCCGATCGATCCGTACTACGCCGCCAACAAGCACGGCGTCGTTGGCTTCGTCCGCTCGGTCGCGCCGGTCTGGCAGAACGAGGGCATCCGCGTCAACGCCGTCTGCCCTGGCTTCGCCGAGTCGAAGATCGTCGACCCGATCCGCGAGCACCTCGCCGCCGCCGGGCTGCCGCTGATAGCGGCGGAGACGGTCGCAGACACCGTCACCGGCCTGTTCACAGGCGACATGACCGGCGAGTGCTGGTGGATCCAGCCGGGCCGGCCGGCTGAGCCGTTCGCCTTCAAGAACCTTCCCGGCCCACGGGCCGCCACCAACGAGGAGCACTGACACCGCATGGACTTCGAGCTGACCGACAAGGCCAAGGACTTCCGCGAGCGGCTGCTCGCCTTCATGGACGAGCGGATCTACCCGAACGAGCCGGTCTGGGCCGAGCAGGTCGCCGCCGACCCGCACGGTCAGCCGCAGATCGTCGAGCAGCTCAAGGCCGAGGCGCAGGAGCGCGGGCTCTGGAACATGTTCCTGCCCGACGAGCACGACGGCGCCGGGCTCTCGAACTGCGACTATGCGCCGCTCGCCGAGATCCTCGGCCGGACCAAGTTCGCCTCCGAGGTCTGCAACTGCAGCGCGCCCGACACCGGCAACATGGAGGTGCTGCACCAGTTCGGCACCGAGGCGCAGAAGCAGCGCTGGCTCGAGCCGCTGCTCGCCGGCGAGACGCGCTCGGCGTTCTGCATGACCGAGCCCGACGTCGCTTCGTCCGACGCGACCAACATCGGTATGCGGATCGAGCGAGACGGTGACGACTACGTGCTGAACGGCCGCAAGTGGTGGACGACCGGCGCGACCCATCCGAACCTCGAGATCCTGATCGTGATGGGGAAGACCGACGTCGACGCCCCCACCTATCAGCAGCAGTCGATGATCCTCGTGCCACGCGACACGCCCGGCGTCGAGGTCGTCCGCGACCTCACGGTCTTCGGCTACCACGACACCGAGGGCCACGGCGAGCTCACATTCACCGACGTCCGCGTGCCGGCCGAGAACATCCTGATGGGCGAGGGCGCTGGCTTCCTGATCGCCCAGGCGCGGCTCGGCCCCGGCCGCATCCACCACTGCATGCGGGCGATCGGCGCCGCCGAGCGGGCGATCGAGCTGATGTGCGCGCGCGCCGACGGGCGCGTCGCGTTCGGCCATCCGGTCAGCCACTACGGCAACATCAAGGACTGGATCGCCGAGGCCCGGATCGAGCTCGAGATGGCGCGTCTGCTCGTGATGAAGACGGCGTGGCTGATGGACACCGTCGGCAACCAGCATGCGCGGATCGAGATCTCCGGGATCAAGTTCGCCGTCCCCAACATCTGCCTGAAGATCATCGACCGTGCGATCCAGGTCCACGGCGGCGGCGGCGTCTCGCAGGACTTCCCGCTCGCCTACATGTACGCGCAGCTGCGCACGCTGCGGCTTGCCGACGGCCCCGACGAGGTGCACAAGATGTCACTGGCGCGGCAGGAGCTGAAGCGGCAGCGGGAGCTGCGCGGCGACGTGCGTTAGCGAGCCGCCCACACCCGTCGATGGTCATCAGATCGCGCGATATGCGCGATCTGATGACCATCGACGCTCAGGTGAGCGCTGCGCGCACCTGCCGGGCCGCGCGGCGGCCGGACAGGAGCGCCCCGTGGACGGTCGCGCTGTAGTCCGGTTCGGTCGCCTCACCGGCGAGGAACACGCGCTCCTCGACCGGCTCGGTCAGTGCGCGGCGGTCGGCCGGGGTCGCGCCGACGACCGTCGCCGAATAGGAGCCGAGCGCGTAGCGGTCGGTCGACCAGGACGTCGTCCGGGTCGCGACCGGATCGGGAACCGACCGGCCGAACATCTCGCGCAGCGTGCGCATCGCCTCGGCCTGCACCTCGCTGCGGGCGCTCCGCTCGACCGCTCGGCCGAGGTCGCCGCCGTTGAAGCCGACGAGCACCGGGGCGCCGGCGCGCGCGAGGCTGACCCATTCGGCCCAGGCCCCTGCCCGCGGCCCGACGTACTCGAGCCAGTCGACGTCCTGCGGCCAGAACGGGCGCTCGAACCGCAGGAACGTCTTGCTGAGCACGCCCATCCGCAGCCGCTCGACGGCCTCGGCGATCTTCGGCGGGATCGAGAAGCGGAAGTCGATCGACTCGTCGCGCAGGACACCGAGCGGCACCGTCACGATCATCGCGTCGGCCAGCCACGCACCCCGGTTGGTCGCCAGATACACCCCGCCGGGTCGCAGGTCGACCCGGCGCACGACGACGCCGAGCCGGACCGGCACGTTGCGCGCCAGGTACCGCGGGATCGCGTCGTACCCCCACGGCAGCAGCGCGTCCTCGCCGTCCTCGCCGAACGTCCTGCCGTCGTCGGCGTGCCAAGCCGACATCCGGCGCGGAGCCTCGCCGAACTCGGTCGTCACCGTGCTGTTCAGGAAGAAGGCGAGGTCGGCGCGCTCGGCGGGGTCGAGCGGCGGGCGCCGCGCCAGCTCGCGGTCGATCGCGCGCTCGATCGAGATGTCGCGCGGCGCGGCTCCGGCGCGCTCCAGGGCCCGTTCGCTCAGGCGCTGCCAGCGCGCGGTGTCGGGCTCGGTCAGGCCGGTCGCCCGCAGCGCGCGGTCGACGTACACCTCGCCGGAGTCGTAGGAGGTCCGCAGCACCCGGGCGCCGGCGGTGCGGGCGACCTCGGTCAGCGGGTTGCCGGAGGCGCCGTGGATCCACGACGCGCCGACGTCGATCGTCGCACCCGGCCAGCTGCGGTCGGTGCGGATCCTGCCGCCGATCCGCGGGCGCGCCTCGAGCACCTCCACGGCGAACCCGGCGGCCCGCAGATCCTGCGCGGCTGAGAGCCCGGCGACACCGGCGCCGACCACGAGCACCCGCTGGACCGAGCGCCTGATCGGCCGGCAGCCGCTGCCGGCGGACGTCGCCAAGGCGGCTCCGGCGGCACCGGCGAGGAACGTTCGGCGCGTGTGCGGCCCCATCGGCGGGCACTCTACGGCCGCTCCAAGCGGCCTTTTTCAAGCGCCGCAAGGGTTGAATCGCGTTCTTCCGCCGCAGGGTCTGTTTAGGGTTCTCCCGTACCGCAGTCCAACGAGGAGAACCTCACGACATGAACAAGACAGAGCTGATCGATGCTGTCGCCGCCGACAGTGGCCTGAGTGGGGCCGACGCCCGTAGGGCCGTCGAGTCGCTCCTCGGCACGATCGAGGGCGCGCTGAAGAAGGGCGACGAGGTCGCGATCACCGGCTTCGGCAAGTTCTCGGTCGCCCATCGCGGCGCCCGTACCGGCCGCAACCCGCAGACCGGCGCCCCGGTCCAGATCGCGGCGAGCAAGGCCCCGAAGTTCTCCGCGGGCGCAGGCCTCAAGGCCAGCGTCAAGGGCAGCTAGACGGCGGGCGTTCCGCCCGCTTCCTTTCGGACCGCGATCGTCCAGGGCTCGATGCGTGAGCCCTGGACGAGTCCGGCCGCCCCGTAAGGGTCGGCCGCGCGGAACGCCTCGGCCTGCTCGGCGCTCTCGAAGACGATCGCCGCGCCGTGCGGCGGATCGCCGAGCGCCCCGGCGAGAACCGATCCGTGCTCGTTCAGCAGCGCCAGATGCTGCTCTCGGTGTGGGCCGCGGCGCTCGACGATGTCGGGCACGTAGTCGTAGAAGAGGACGGTCAGGCGCTCCATGCGCCCGACGCTACAGGGCGTCGAAGCGCGCTTGGCGCAGCCGTCGCGCGGTCAGCTCCGACCAGGGCTCACCGATCGCGTCGAGCGCTGCCGCCGATCGCTCGTCGTCGTAGGCGACCCGCCGCAGCGTGACCGCGAGGTCCGGTCCGATCAGCGCGTAGGCTGCGCGGCGGTCGCCGTCCCACGGCAGCCCGACGCTGCCGGGGTTGACGATCCGGATGCCACCAGCCCCGTCCCGCGCGTACTGCACGTGGACGTGGCCGCCGAGCTGGAGGCGTTCACCGGCACCGGCCAGGACTCGCTCGTCATCGC
This sequence comes from Baekduia sp., assembly GCA_037045385.1. Taxonomy (GTDB): domain Bacteria; phylum Actinomycetota; class Thermoleophilia; order Solirubrobacterales; family Solirubrobacteraceae; genus Baekduia. The sequence continues at coordinate 758,285 of JBAOHN010000008.1, forward strand.
CGGCCGCCGGCGCGAACGCCTCCATGTCGCCGAGCGGTGACGCGTGGCTGATCCGCAGCCCTGCGGTCGCGAGCGTCTGCGGCAGCGCCGCCAGCCGCTCCACACGAGCGGCGCCGAGCGCTGCGACCGCGAAGGCGCCGGCGCCCTGCACGACTTCGGTTTGCGGCGCGCCGTCCGGCTCTGCCTGCCAGCGCTCCCAGTTGCCGCGGATCCAGGTCGCAGCGTCACCGAGCGCTTCGAGCCGCCCGACCGTCTCGAGCGGCCAGGCGCCGAACGCTGCGTAGTCGCCTCCGAGCAGGAAGCGCTCGGCGCCGGCGGCGCGCGCGTCGTCCAAGGTCGCGTCGAGCGCCGGCAGGTTGCCGTGGAGGTCGAACAGCGCGGCGATCATGCTGCTGCCGAGCCTACGCATACGCTGACGCCCGATGTCCGGGCGCGTGCTCCTCTCGATCGTCGGGCTCGTGATGCTGTTGGCGGCGTTCGCCTACCTGTCGGCGCGGCGTTCGATCGAGGCGACTGAGCAGCTCGCCGAGAAGGCCGCGCTCGCGCAGACGGGGCGCGAGATCGACGTCCGCTGCCCTGGACCGATCGCCGAGCGGTTCGACAAGCCGCTGCTCGAAGGCCAGGTCCGGTTCGACGGCGACGGTGTGCCACTGCCGTACACGAAGCTGTCGCCGAAAGCCTGCAAAGGGCTGCGTGTGCTCGAGCAGCGGATCACGCGGCTCGATTGGGACTGCCTGCCCGCCACCTTCACTCCAGGGTTCGAGTTGGCGTCGTCAGACGGGACGACCTGCCGCAACGAGGAGCCCAAGGCCGCGCTCGGGGTCGCGGTCCTGGCGCACGAGCTGATGCACCTGCGCGGCGTCGCCGACGAGGCGCGGGCTGAGTGCCTGGCGCGAAAACGGCTACCTGCCGTCGCCGCCGCGCTCGGGCTCGATGAGCGCGAGATCGCCGCGGTCTCGGCGTACCAGGTCAACGTGCTCGGTCCGCAGCTCGGTCCTCAGTACCAGGGTGGGAGTTGCTGACCGCGGACAGCCTTCGGCATTACCGGTGCTCGGGCGCAGCCCGAGCACGTACTACCGTCGGCACATGAGCGCTGAGGCCCAGTACGGCAAGGAGAGCGGCGGCGACGGTTCGTTCAACCGCCAGCAGAGCGCTTTCCGCGAACACGTGACCGAGCGGCCCGAGCCGGGCCGCTACCACCTCTACGTCTCGCTCGCCTGTCCGTGGGCGTCGAGGATCCTGATCGCACGGAAGCTCAAGCAGCTCGAGGAGCTGCTGACGGTCACCGTCGTCGATCCGATCCGCGACGAGCGCGGCTGGCGGTTCACCGACGAGCCCGACCCGGTCAACGGCTTCGAGTTCCTGGCCGAGGCCTACGAGCAGACCCAGCCCGGGTTCTCCGACCGTGTCACGGTGCCGGTGCTGTGGGACATCGCCGAGGGGCGGATCGTCAACAACGAGAGCGCCGAGCTGCTGCGGATGCTGAACGGATGGTCGAGCGACGGCCCCGACCTCTACCCCGAGACGCACCGGGCCGAGATCGACGAGCTGAACGAGCGCATCTACAACACGCTCAACAACGGCGTCTACCGCGCCGGCTTTGCGACCCGGCAGGCGGCCTACGAGGAGGGCGTCCGCGGCGTCTTTGAGACGCTCGCTTGGCTCTCGGAGCGGCTCGCGGGCCAGCGCTGGCTGGTAGCCGGCAACGATCAGCCGACCGAGGCCGACTGGCGTTTGTTCGTCACGCTCGTCCGCTTCGACGCGGCCTACGTCGGCCACTTCAAGTGCAACATCCACCGGATCGCCGACGACCCGGTGCTCGAGGGCTACCTGCGTGACCTCTACCAGCAGCCCGGGATCGCCGAGACCGTCTCGATCGACCACATCAAGCGCCACTACTACGGCACGCACGAGAAGATCAACCCGACGCGGATCGTGCCGGTCGGGCCGACGCTCCACCTCGACGGTCCGCACGAGCGCGACCGGCTCGGTTAGGCGATCTCGAACCTGACCTCCTGCCCGGGCCGCACTTGGGCGGCGAGCGGCAGGTCGTCGTGGACGACGACTCCGATCACGGGGTAGCCACCGGTCGTCGGATGGTCTGCGAGCAGAACGATCGGCTCGCCCGATGGCGGCACCTGGATAGCGCCGGTGACGATGCCCTCGGAGCGCAGCTCGCCGTCGCGAGCGCGCGCGAGCGGCGGGCCGGTGAGCCGGAGCCCGGTGCGGTTGCTGGCCGGTGACGCGGTGTAGGCGCGGCCGTCGAGCCCAGTGGAGAACCAATCGTCGCGCGGGCCGGCGACGATGCGCAGCGTCACCGGTCCGGCCTGAGGAGTTGCAGGCGTGGCGGCCTCGCGCGGATGGCCGTGCGCGGGGCCCAGCGTGAACCGGTCGCCGTCACGCAGCGGCGGCGGGCCGAGGCCGGTCAGCAGGTCGGTCGCGCGGCTGCCGAGCACCGGTGGGCCGTCGATCCCGCCGCTGAACGCCACGTATGAGCGCAGGCCGGCGCTCGCCGCGCCGATCTCGATCAGCGCCCCGGCAGCCACCGCGTGCGCCGCGCCGTGCACCGCCGGCGTGCCGTCGACGGTGATTGCTGCCGGAGCGCCGGTGACCGCGAAGGTGAGCGCCGTCGCGGCTCGCAGCGCTGGCCCGCGAACCGTCGTCTCGAGCATCGCGTCACCAGCATCGCCGCCGACGAGCGCGAGCGCGGCCTCCAGCGCCGGCAGGTCGAGCGCACCGGAGGGCGGCACGCCGATGTGCGCCCAGCCCGGTCGCCCGCGGTCCTGGATCGTCGTCAGCGGCCCGGCACGGACGACCTCGATCACGCGCGTGGCTCCCGCGTGAAGCGCACGGTCATCCCCGGCTCGAGCAGCGCGGGGCGCTCGCGTTCCTGGTCGAACAGGACGGCGCCGGTCGTCCCGATCAGCCGCCAGCCTCCCGGCGACTCGCGTGGGTAGACGGCCGAGTACGGCCCGCCGAGGGCGACCGACCCGGCCGGGACCGACTGCCGCGGCGCGTCGAGGCGCGGCACGGCCAGCAGCGGATCGCCGCCGAGCAGATACGCGAACCCCGGCATGAAGCCGCAGAACGCGACCTCGTAGCTGGCGGCGACATGCCGCGCCACCACCTCCTCGGGCGACACGCCGGCGTGGGCGGCGACATCGGCCAGATCGGCACCGTCGTAGCGCACCGCGATCTCGACCTCGCGTGCCCTGGGACTTTCTGTCGCTGAGCGAGAGAAACTCACATGGCACGCGTCGCGGATCGCTCCGATCGGCGGTGCCTGGGCGCTGAAGACGAGCAGGACCGTCTCGTGGCCAGCTACGACATCGGTGAGCTGCGCGCCAAAAGCGGCACGGGCCGCGTCCGCGATCGCGTGCACGGCGGAGTGGCCAGCGGCCGGCTCGACCAGGACGGCGCGGTCACCGGCGGGGAGGACGGTGACGCTCATCGGCGGTCGAGCGCCCGGCGGACGGCCTCTGCCGTCTCGATCGCACGCGCTCCGTCGCCGTGGACGCAGATCGTGTCGAACTCGCCGCCGCTCGCGAGCGCCAGCGCCTGCGCTGCCGCGGCATCTGGGTCGAGCACCGCGCCGGGCCGGTCGCGCGGCACCAGCCCGCCGTCAGGCCCGTAGGCCCGGTCGGCGAACGCCTCGCGCAGCACCGGCAGCCCGGCCGCCGCAGCCGCGTGTGCGAGCGCGCTGCCTGGCAGCGTCACGACCGCCGCGCCGCCGTGGTCGCGGGCGATCAGCTCCGCGACCGCCGCGGCGGCCTCGGCGTCGGCGGCGAGCCGGTGGTAGAGCGCGCCGTGCGGCTTGACGTGCGGCACCGCGCCGCCGGACGCGGCAGCGAACGCGCGTAGCTGCTCGCCGACATCGCCCACGATCACCGTCACCGCATCGCCGGTCTCGACCCGTCCGAAGCCGCGGCGGTCGGGGTAGGAGACGTGCGCCCCGGCGACCACCCCGCCCGCACCCGCGGCGATCCACAACGCCCGCATCGTTTCCTCGTCGCCGGCGTGGAAGCCGCAGGCGACATTGACGCGGTCGGCGCTCCGCAGCAGGACGAGGTCGCGGGCGAGCGACTCCGACCCGGAGCCCTCACCGATGTCGATGTTCAGCTCCACGACGACCACCATCCTCGGGCCTGCCGCGGATCGTCGCAAGGCGGGCGCTCGATAGCGTGGGAGGCGACCGGCAAAGAGGATCGAGGAGCAGGCATGAGCGACGAACACATGGGCGCGGTGGCGACGACCGACGAGGAGCAGGCGCCGACGGCAGGATGCCCGGTTCTCGGTCATCCCGGTTCGAGCACCGGGTCGATCGCCAACCAGCACTGGTGGCCCGAGCAGCTCAACCTGCGCCCGCTCGGCAAGAACTCGCCGCTGATCGATCCGACCGACGAGGCATACGACTACGCCGCCGAGTTCGAGCAGCTCGACCTCGCCGCGGCCAAGGCCGACATCGCCGAGGTGATGACCAGCTCGCAGGAGTGGTGGCCGGCCGACTATGGCAACTACGGCCCGCTCTTCATCCGCATGGCTTGGCACAGCGCCGGCACCTACCGGATCCATGACGGCCGCGGCGGCGCCGGCACCGGCACGCAGCGGTTCGCGCCGCTCAACAGCTGGCCCGACAACGCCAACCTCGACAAGGCGCGCCGCCTGCTCTGGCCGGTCAAGCAGAAGTACGGCCGCCAGCTCTCGTGGGCCGACCTGATGATCCTCGCCGGCAACGTCGCGCTCGAGCAGATGGGCTTCAAGACGTTCGGCTTCGGTGGCGGCCGCGCCGACGTCTGGGAGCCGGAGGAGGACATCTACTGGGGGCCGGAGGACGTCTGGCTCGGTGACGAGCGCTACAGCGGTGACCGCGAGCTCGCGAACCCGCTCGGCGCTGTCCAGATGGGCCTGATCTACGTCAATCCCGAGGGTCCGAACGGTCAGCCGAGCGCGCTCGCCGCCGGACGCGACATCCGCGAGACGTTCGCGCGGATGGCGATGGACGACGAGGAGACCGTCGCCCTGATCGCCGGTGGCCACACCTTCGGCAAGACGCACGGCGCCGCCGACGCCGACGCGTACGTCGGCCCCGAGCCGGAGGGCGCAGGCATCGAGCAGCAGGGCCTCGGCTGGATCAGCAGCTACGCCAGCGGCCGCGGCGGCGACACGATCACGAGCGGGCTCGAGGGTCCTTGGACGGCGACGCCGACGACCTGGGACAACTCGTTCTTCGAGACGCTGTTCGCGCACGACTGGGATCTCGTCAAGAGCCCGGCCGGCGCCTGGCAGTGGATCCCGACCGACCCGGACGCGGCGACCGCCCCGGACGCGCACGACGCCGGCAAGCGCCAGCTTCCGATCATGCTGACGACCGACCTCGCGCTGCGGATGGACCCGGTCTACGAGCCGATCTCGCGCCGCTTCCTCGAGCATCCGGACCAGTTCGCGGACGCGTTCGCGCGGGCGTGGTTCAAGCTGACCCACCGCGACATGGGCCCGAAGTCCCGCTACCGCGGGCCGGAGGTGCCGACCGAGGACCTGATCTGGCAGGACCCGGTGCCGGCCGTCGACCACGAGCTGATCGGCGAGCAGGACGCGGCGGCGCTCGGGCAGTCGATCCTGGCCGCCGGGCTGCCGGTCTCGCAGCTCGTCGGCGCAGCGTGGGCGTCCGCTGCCACGTATCGCGGCAGCGACCATCGCGGCGGCGCGAACGGCGCCCGCGTCCGGCTCGACCCGCAGCGCAGCTGGGAGGCCAACAACCCGGCCGAGCTCGCCGCCGTGATTGAGGCGCTCGAGCAGGTCCAGGCCGACTTCAACGGCGCGCAGAGCGGTGGCAAGCGCGTCTCGCTCGCCGACCTGATCGTGCTCGGTGGCTGCGTCGCGATCGAGCAGGCCGCACGGCAGGCCGGGCACGACGTGCGCGTGCCGTTCATCCCCGGCCGCACCGACGCGACGCCCGAGCAGACCGACGCCGCATCGTTCGCGCCGCTCGAGCCGCGTGCCGACGGCTTCCGCAACTACTGGCGCGCCGGCGCGGGCCGGCGGCCGGAGGAGCAGCTCGTCGATCGCGCCAGCCTGTTGACGCTGACGGCGCCCGAGATGACCGTGCTCGTCGGTGGCTTGCGTGTGCTGAACGCCAATACCGGCCGCGTTCAGCACGGCGTGCTGACGAGCCGCCCGGAGACGCTGACGAACGACTTCTTCGTCAACCTGCTCGACAACGGGACGGAGTGGAGCGAGTCGGGTGACGGCGTCTTCGAGGGCCGCGATCGCGGCACCGGCGACCTGCGCTGGACTGCCACCTCCGTCGACCTGATCTTCGGCTCGAACTCGCAGCTGCGGGCACTGGCCGAGGTCTACGGCAGCGCCGACTCCGAGGCGAAGTTCGTCCGCGACTTCATCAACGCCTGGGACAAGATCATGTCTCAGTAGGGCGCTCGAACAACGGCACGAACACGTGCGCGAGCGGTCCGATCGCGACCGCGTAGAGCAGGGTTCCGAGTCCGACGGTGCCGCCGAGAATCCACCCCGCAACGAGGACTGTGATCTCGATTCCGGTTCGTGCGACGCGGATCGACAGTCCGCGTCGCGCGAGCCCGGTCATCAGGCCGTCGCGTGGGCCCGGGCCGAGGTCGGCGCCGATGTACATGCCGGTGGCGACTCCGTTGAGCCCGACGCCACAGACCAGCAGCGCCCAGCGCACGAGTGGCTCGGACGGCTCGGCGATCCGCGGCAGCAGCAGGTCGATCACGAGGCCGATCACGATCACGTTGCTGACCGTTCCGATCCCCGGCCGCTCCCCGAGCGGGATCCACAGCAGCAGGAGCAGGGCGCCGACGATGATGACCCAGGTCCCGGTCCCGAGCCCGACCGTCCGCGACAGGCCCTGGTGCAGCACGTCCCACGGCGCGTTGCCGAGCGCCGACAGCAGGATCATCGTCAGGCTGACCCCGTAGAGGACCAGCCCGGTGTAGAGCTGAAGCAGACGCCGGCCCACGCGGCGAACCCTACGCCGCTATGGAAGCCGGACCTCGAAGTCGGCGCCGGTCGTGTTGGCGCCGCCGGGCTGCTCGGCTCCCATCGCGATCAGGCCGACGAGCGTGCCGATGCCGCTGCCGGTCGGCGCCCCGGCGGCGGCGAGGCAGGCCTTGACGTCGACGGTGAAGCCGATCGTGCGCTCGGCCGCGCGTGAAGCGTCGGTCGGCGTGTCGGTCGTGACCGTGTCGGCCATCGTGATCGTCGAGAACTGGCTCGGCGCCGTCGCCTGCAGTCCGACGAGATCGGACACCGGGCAGGCGGTCGGGCGGCCGATCGAGCGGAACTGGCCGTTCTCGAAGTAGGACTCGACGCCGACGCCCCACTTGAGGCCACCGATGTCGAAGTACTCACCCGACTCCCCGGTCAGTGCGAACCGCTGCGGCCGCCACAGCCGCACCGTCAGCTTGCCGGAGTCGTCGAGCTGGATCGGATTGCCGGCACTCGACCCGGGGGCGTCGCTCGCGACCGGGTAGCTGACGTTCGTCGGCTCAGCGCCCGGCAGTGCGTACGACGCGAGTGCCGGCGAGGTGACGAAGTACGGCGGGATCGTCATCGGGAGCGTCGTCACCGCGCCGGCCGCGGTGCGGGCGTTCAGGGTCAGGAGATCGCCGGGGACGACCTGCCCGAAGGTGTCGCTCGCAGACGGCCGCACCGAGGCGACGTAGGTTGGGACCGGGTCGCCGCCGCGCGAGATCTGCGCGAGCGAGTTCGGGTCGCTGCCGCCGAGCGGGCTGCACGAGTCGGTGCACCGCGATCCGTGGAACGTGAACCACGGGTTCTGCGCGAAGCGGTCGCTGCCGCCGTCGATCGGCGGCACGTCGCCGAGGCCGCTGACCTTCGCCGTCGCGCTGCCCGGCGCGCACCAGGGCTGACCGGTCGAGCACGTGATCCAGACGTTCGCGAACGGCGTCTGCGACAACGGGTCGATCGTGCGCTGGTTCAGGTAGACGATCATGTTGAGGCCGGTCTCCTCGGAGCTCGCGCCCAGGTAGCCGTTGATCGACGCGCGCGTCGCCCCGGCGTAGACGTTGACCTGGTTGCGGAAGTGCGGCCGGATCGAGAAGAACGGGTTGGCGCTGGCCGATCCCTGCGCGGACGCCGGGTCGACGCCGTCGAGCGAGCCGTTGCCGTTGTCGTCGACGTCGACGACGTTCGGCACGCCGTCGCGGTCGCAGTCGCCGCCCGCGCCGTTCTCGGTCGCCTGCTGGGAGCCACAGTTGCCGCCGGCCTGCCCGGCCTGGCTCGCCTTCGCGCCTGAGTTCGTCTTGCCGAGCGTGCCGGCGCCTGCCGGCGCGCCCTTGACGAGCTTGACGGCGCCGCTGCCGGACAGCAGGACGGCCTGCTTGGCGAGCGGGGTCTTGAGCGTCGCGTACCCCTTGCGCAGCTGGATCGCGCCGAGCTTCAGCGAAGCGACCTTGAGCTTGCCGAACCTGACCGACCCCTTGGCGCCCTTTGCGTAGAGCACGACCGGCCCGAGGTAGCTCCCGTCCGATCCGAGCAACTGGAGCGACAGGCCCGAGACGCTCGCAGGCTTGACCTTGACCGAGAACGCGCCCTTCTTGAGGCTGCTCGTGACGATCGCGCCCTGTGTCGGGAGCGCCATCACCTTCGCGCCCTTTGGGGCTCCGGAGACGGTTCCGGAGATCGACGTCGACGAGGCGGCGAGCGCGTGTCCGGGCACGGCCAGCGAGAGCGCAATCAGAGCAACCAGCGAGAAGCGAGGCATCGGCTCGATGTTCGGCATGGCCAGGGCACGTCCTGCATCGGACTGGACCTATGTTCCGCAGTAGGTCACGACGAGGTCACCCGGTGCGCCGGGTTCGGCGTAGCGCTCTCGCCCCGGCTTCTCGTCGAACGGTTGCGTGACGACCCTGAGCAGCTCGCTGAACGGGTCGACGTCACCGGCAGTCGCCGCAGCGAGAGCGTCCTCGACGAGGTGGCTGCGCGGGATGTAGACGGGGTTGACGCGGTCCATCAGGCCGGCGTCGGGCCCGGCCTCGACCCAGCCGCTCGCCCACTCCGCCAGCTCGGGTGGCGGCCGGTCCCCGCGCGCGACCGCCGACAGCCCGCGCAGCGTGCCCGTGTAATCGAGCTCCTGCGCGCGCATCAGGTCGAGCAGGTCGCGGATCAGCTCCTCGCCCTCGGCGGGCGCGGTGGCAAGCCCGAGCTTGCGGTACATCCCGGCGCGCCAATGCGTGCCGAAGGTCTCGGCGAAGCGGTCCAGCTCGGCGGTCGCCGCCGCGACGGCCTGGTCCGTGTCGCCCGCGATCAGCGGCACCAACGTCTCGGCGAGCCGGGCGAGGTTCCACTGCGCGACGCTCGGCTGGGCGCCGTATGCGTAACGGCCACTGTGATCGATTGAGCTGAACACCACCTGCGGGTCGAAGCGGTCGATGAACGCGCACGGGCCGTAATCGATCGTCTCGCCGGAGATCGTCGTGTTGTCGGTGTTCATCACACCGTGGACGAAGCCGGCGCTCATCCAGAGCGCGACGAGCCGCGCCTGCACCTCGCAGACCGACCGCAGCAACGCGAGGTAGGGGTCCTCCGCATCCGCGGCCGAGGGGTGGTGGCGGTCGATCGCCTCGTCGGCGAGGCGACGGACTAGACCGGGGTCGTCGTTCCGGGCTGCGTACTCGAAGCTGCCGACGCGCAGATGGCTCGCCGCCACCCGGGTCAGCACCGCGCCGGGCAAGTCGCCCTGCTCGCGCGCTACCTGCTCGCCGGTGACACAGACGGCGAGCGAGCGCGTGGTCGGGATCCCGAGCGCGTGCATCGCCTCGCTGACGAGGTACTCGCGCAGCATCGGGCCGATCACGGCACGGCCGTCGCCGCCCCGCGCGAACACGGTTCGGCCGGAGCCCTTGAGATGGACGTCGACCAGATCTCCCGCAGGTGTCCTCAGCTCGCCGAGCAGCACGGCGCGGCCGTCCCCGAGCCTCGGAACCGGCATCCCGAACTGGTGGCCTGCGTATGCCTGGGCCACGGGGTGTGCGCCCGGCGGCTCGGCCGCACCGCTCAGAACATCGACCGTCGACTGCTCCTGCAGGGTTGCCGGGTCGAGTCCGAGCTCGAGGGCAAGCGGCGCGTTGAGCACGACCAGCCGTGGATCAGGGCAGGCCGCAGGGTGCCACGGTGCGCTCAGCTCCGGGAACCGGTCGGCGAACCGGGTGCTGAGCGGGAGCGGAGTCGGGCCGGCGAACGGCACGTCCTCACGGTACCCGCGCGCCTTGTGGACGACGCGTCCCCGAGCTACGGTGCTGTGACAACGAGATCCAAGGGGGATCAAGGGGATGAAGAACCGTTCGAGGCTGCGCCGGGGCGCGGCTGTCACATTCGCGGCGGCGTTCGGCGCCGCCGCACTACCGGCGGCAAGCTCGGCGACGTACGTCGCGCAGACCTGCGCCTTCAGCAAGAAGGCGTTCACCGTCGGCTTTTCCTACGGGTTTCCGAAGGCGTACCGCCCGGGTCCCGAGGCGGCGATCGCCGACTGGAGCAACCGCACGAAGGTCGACATCACGCTCGTCGCCTCGGGTGCGCCGGCCGACGTCACGATCTCGTGGTACAGCCTCGATTACGTCTTCCCGGGAGCACCCGGCAATGCGACGGCGCTCGGCAGGATGTCGGCGCCCTGCCCCTCGAACGGGACGGCGTGGATCGTGGTCGATGCCGACAACAGCCCGGCCTACCAGCACACCCAGGGCCAGATGACCGCGGTCGTCGCCCACGAGCTGGGCCATGTGCTCGGGCTCGCCGACAACAACCAGACGAACGGCTTCTGCGAGGCCAAGGAGGGGTCGGTGACGGTCCGCCGGGCGAGGCCCGCGAACCTGATGAGCCCGGCCGGATTCGTCGGCAACCAGACCTGCGGGCCAATGTTCGCCACGCAGGGCGAGGTCGACGCGGTCAACGCGCTCTACAAGTAGCTCAGGGCCGCAGGACGACCTTGAACCACTCGTCCTTGTCCTTCTGGAAGCGCTCGTAGGCGTCGGGAGCGTCCGCGAGCGGGACGTGATGGGTGGCGAAGTCCTCGACGCCGAGGACGTCGTCACCGGTCACGAGCGGGAGCAGGTCGTCGGTCCAGCGGCGCACGTTGGCCTGGCCCATTCGGATCGTCAGCTGCTTGTCGAACATCGTCATCATCGGCATCGGGTCGAGCATCCCGCCGTAGACGCCGGAGATCGACAGCGTGCCGCCGCGGCGGACGAGCTCGATTGCGAGGTGCAGCGCTGCCATCCGGTCGACGCCGGCGTGATCCATCAGCGGCTTGGCGAGCGCGTCCGGCAGCAGCCCGACCATCTGGTGAGCGATCTTGCCGACCGGGGCGCCGTGCGCCTCCATTCCGACCGCTTCGAGCACGGAATCGGGCCCGCGACCGCCGGTCAGTTCGCGCACGTGGGCGACGATGTCATCGCCGGCGCTGAGGTCGAGTCCCGTCACCCCGAGCGCACGGGCGCGCTCGATCCGGCCCTCGACGAGGTCGATGCCGATCACGTTCTCGATCCCGCGGTGCAGCGCGATCCGGCAGGCCATCTGCCCGATCGGTCCGAGGCCGAGCACGACCAGCGAGCCGCCGGCGGGAACGTTCGCGTACTCGACACCCTGCCACGCCGTCGGCATCACGTCCGACAGGAAGAGGAAGCGATCATCCGGCGGGCCTTCGGGGACCTTGACCGGGCCATAGCCCGCTTGCGGGATCCGCAGGTACTCGGCCTGGCCGCCGGGCACCTGGCCGTAGAGCTTCGTGTAGCCGAACAGGGCGGCACCGGAACCCTGCTCGTGGACCTGCGTCGTCTCGCACTGCGTCTGCAGGCCCTGGTCGCACATGAAGCAGTGGCCGCAGGAGATGTTGAACGGGACCACGACGCGGTCGCCGACCCTCAGCTCGCCGGCCTCCGCACCGACCTCCTCGACGATGCCCATCGGCTCGTGGCCGAGGATGTCGCCGGCCTCCAGGTACGGGCCGAGCACCTCGTAGAGGTGGAGGTCTGAGCCGCACAGCCCGGTCGACGTGACGCGGATGATCGCGTCGGTCGGCTCCTCGATCCGCGGGTCGTCGACCTCGTCGACGCGGACGTCGCGTTTGCCATGCCAGGTCAGTGCCTTCATCGCCGGGGTATCCCCGGCCGCGGCCCGGCTGAATCAGAGCAAGTTGTGGGATTGCCGATGCCTGGTTACGCTCGTGTGACATCCAGGGGTCCAAAGGGGGATTTGAGAAATGAAGAACCATTCGAGGCTGCGGCGGACCGCTGCCGTCACGTTCGCGATGACGGTCGGCGCTGCGGCTGTTCCGGCGGCAAGCTCGGCTGCCTGTCCGTTTCCGAAACTGGACTTGACCTGGGCGCGCGGCGTAGGTCTGACCGACATGATGATCTGGAACACGACGGTCGCGATGAACGACTGGTCGGCCAGGACGAAGGTCAACATCACGGAGATCGGAGACCAGGCGAGGGCCGACATCGTCGTCAGCGCGGCCGATGTTCAGGTCTGGCCGATCGGGCAACCTGCGAACGTGAACGCGGTCACGGCACAGAAATGCCAGAACGGCAAGTCCGTCGGCCAGAAGACGATCGCGTTCGACAACAACCGTCCCGAGGTCTTCGGCTTCAACGACCGGGCACGTCGAACCGCGGCTCACGAGGTCGGGCACGCGCTCGGGCTCGAGGACAACAACCGGACGGAAGGGACGTGTGGGCCCGGCATCCCGAGGAACGTCACGATCATGACGATTCCTGCCAGTTACACGCCCAACGGCGGAGTCTGCGGTCCGACTCTCGCGGCGACCGACGACATCAACGGCGTCAACGCGATCTACAAGTAGCCGGCTCGCGCGCCCGCGAGCAGCGCGCGCGTGATCGCTACGACCTCGTCCCCGGACGGCTCGTCGCCGGCGACGAGCGACGGCCAGACCAGCGACATGCCGACATGGACAACCGAGCGCGCCGCTGCAGCGGCGCGCTCGGCGTCCTCCGGCATCGCTTCGGCGATCAGCTCGCGGACGTGGCGTTCGAGTTCCGACCGCGGTCCGCGTTCCTTGCCGACGAGCAGCCGCAGCGCGACCTCGGGCTCGCGGACCACGAAGTCGCGTAGCGACTCGACGGCGACCGCCTGCGTCACGAGCGAGCGGACCACGCTGACGACGAGGGCCTCACCGCGGCCGCGGGCTGCCGATCGCGCCTCGGCGAAGTACTCGCTGCTGAGCTCGCAGAGGACGCCGTCGATCAGATCCTCACGCGTTCCGTACCAGCGGTGGAGCGTGGTGCGGCCGATCCCGAGCTCGGCGGCGATCGCGCCCATGTCGATCCGCCGGCCATCCATGAACGCCTCGCGGGCGGCGGCCAGCGCGTCGGCGGCGACCGGTCTGCGGATCGTCTCGGCCATGACTTGGGACAGTCTCGCACAACGCCCCGAATGAAACAAACTTGACATATGTTCCAGCGACGTGCGACTATCGCGGCATGCCGCAGCTCGCCGACCGCCCCGTCAGCCAGATCGACCTCGGAGACCTCGAGCTCTGGGAGGGCGGGTTCCCGCACGACGTCTTCGATCGCATCAGGCGCGAGGACCCGGTCCACTGGAGCCCGATGGACAGCTGGCCCGGCGAGCCGGGCTTCTGGTCGATCACCCGACCTGAGGACATCCACGAGATCAGCCGCCGCTGGCAGGACTTCTCCTCGCAACGCGGCGGCATCGTGTTCACCGATCACGGCACGCCGATCGAGCTGCAGACGCAGATGTTCATCGCGATGGACCCGCCGCGCCACGACCGCATCAAGGCGCTGTTCCAGCGCGGCTTCACGCCGAAGCGGATCGGCGAGCACGAGCAGCGGATCCGCGAGATCGTGACGACGGTCCTCGACCGGCTCGAAGGCCGTGACGAGATCGACCTCGTCACCGAGCTGGCGACGCCGGTCGTCAGCCGCGTGATCGGCAGCTTCGTCGGCACGCCGGAGAAGGACGACGCTGCCTGGTCTGAGTTCGCCCTGCGCGCGATGGCGTTCGGAGACGAGGACCTTCAGCCCGGCGGCATCGAGACCGTGATGCAGCAGATCCACAAGGCGTTCGAGGACGGCGGCAAGCTCGTCGCCGAGCGCCGCGAGCAGCCGGCCGATGACCTCACGAGCCTGCTCGTCACCGCCGAGGTCGACGGCGAGGGCCTCAGCGACGACGAGATCATCATGGGCTTCGCGCTGCTCCAGCTGGCCGGCAACGACAGCACCAAGGCGACCTTCACGAACGGCATGGTCGCGCTGCTCGAGAACCGCGAGCAGTGGGACAAACTCGTCGCCGAACCGTCGCGGGCCGAGGTCGCGACCGAGGAGCTGCTGCGCTGGGCGCCCGCGTTCTCGCACTTCCGCCGCACCGCGACCCGAGACGTCGAACTGCACGGCAAGCAGATCCGCGAGGGCGACAAGGTCGTCATGTGGTACCCGGCATCGAACCGCGACGAGGCGACGTACGAGTGCCCGCACCGCTTCGACATCGATCGTGGCGCCGACCACCAGGCGTTCGGCGCCGGCGGCCGCCACTTCTGCCTCGGCACGGCGCTCGCCCGGCTCGAAATCCGGGTCCTGCTCGAGGAGACCGCGAAGCGTTTCCCGGAGATGACGCTCGCCGCGCCGCCGGTGCCGATCCGGTCGCTGTTCCTCAACCAGCAGCGAGAGATCCGCGTGGCGCTCAGGGCCTGATCGCCAGGAACACGAACGCGAGCGCCAGCGCGAGGTGAACGGCGCCCTGCTGCACCGTGGCGCGCCCGGGCAGCACCGTCAACGCGCCGACGAGCGCGCTGATCGTCAGCAGCACGATCTGCGTCTCGCCGAGGCCGAGCAGCAGCGGCCCGTCGAGCCAGATCGACGCGATCGCGATCGCCGGGATCGTCAGGCCGAGCGATGCCACGGCAGCGAACGCGAGCTGGGCCGGTGCGAACTCCGCGCCCGGACGGCTTGTCGTGAACGACGGCAGGACGAGCGTCAGTGTCGCGAGCGTCGCGACGCTCGTCAGCGCGGTCGCCGCACCCTCGGAGTTGAACTCGGCCTGGCCGTCACGGAGCGCGGCGACGAGCACCGACAGCCCGACGATGCCGTTGAGCGTGATCATCACCGCGGCGAAGACGGTGTCCCGGGCGAGCGTGTCGGCGGCCGGTCCGCCGGCGGTCATCAGCGCGACGATCAACCCGACCTCGATCACCGTGACCGCGACCGCGAGCACCAGTGAGCCGTACGGCTCGCCGGCGCGGTGGGCGATGAGCTCGGCGTGCTGGACTGCGGCGACGACGCTCGTGGCGAGCAGGAGTCCGCCGAACACCAGCACCAGCGTCCCCGGCTTGCCGCCCCACGTCAGCGCGACGGCGGCGGCCCCGGCGAGCGGCGTCCAGGTCGTCCATGAGCGGAGCAGCATCCGCGGGGGAGGCTACCCCCGCGGACCGCCCGCTCGCTCAGGTCTCGGTTGTCGTCGTACTCGTCCCGGTCGGCGGGGTCGTCTGCTGCGGGACGGTTCCCTGCGGCGGGTTCGGCGGTGGGCCGTAACCGTTCGGCGGAGCGCCGCCCGGGCCGCCCTGGCGGCTGCCGTCCGGCCGGCTCGGCAGGTACTTGCGGCATGCCTTGAACGCCGCCTGCTGCTCCTCGGTCATCTGGGCCGGGCCGCCGCTGCTGGTTCCCGGCGGCTGGGCGCTCACGCCCCGGTTCTTCAGGCACGCTTCGAACTTCGCCATCTGCGCGCTGCTCTGGGTGGTGCCCGCCCGGTTCTGGCTCCCGCTCGCGGCAGCGGGCGGCGCCGAGCCGGTCGTGCCGCCGACCGAAGTGCCGCATGCCGCGAGCGGCAGCGTGCAGGCGACGGCGAGCGCCGCCAAAGCGTTCGTTCTCATCAGCCGTCGGTGCATGCCGGGAGGGAACCGCGCAACCCTGGGACGACGCCGAGACCCGGGCCAGAGATCGCCGAGAGGACGCGGGCGTGCGCGCGCCTGCCAGAAGCGTTACCGTGCCCGCGGCGCTCCCCGCCGCCCCCTGGCATGGAAAGCGATCTGATCCTCATCGTTGTGGTCTGCGCGGCGCTCGCGTTCGACTTCACCAACGGCTTCCACGACACCGCCAACGTCGTCGCCACGGCGATCTCGACACGAGCGATGCCGCCGAAGGTCGCGATCGCCGGCGCGGCGATCCTCAACTTCGTCGGCGCGTTCCTTTCGCTCGAGGTCGCGGCGGTCGTCGCCAAGGGCGTCGTCGACGCCGAGATCATCACGATGAACATCGTCTTCGCCGGCCTGATCGGGGCGATCGTATGGAACATCGCGACTTGGTACGTGGGCCTGCCGTCGAGCTCCTCGCACGCGCTGATCGGGGGGCTCGTCGGTGCCGCGTTCTTCGCCAACGGGCCTGACGCGGTCCTCGGCGACGGCATCCTCAACAAGGTCCTGATCCCGGCGTTGCTCTCACCGGTGCTCGCGTTCGCGGTCGCCGGAGCGTCGGTGCTGATCTTCTACCGGGCACTCGGTCGCCGCCGGCCCGGCCCGGTCAACCGCGGTTTCCGTCTCGGCCAGGTGATCTCCGGGGGACTGCTCGCGATCGCGCACGGCACCAACGACGGCCAGAAGACGATGGGCATCATCGCGCTCGCGCTGATCGCCCACGGCAGCCTCGGGCCGAATGCCGATCCGCCGACGTGGGTGATCGTCTCGGCGGCGACCGCGCTCGCCGCCGGCACCTGGGTCGGTGGCTGGCGGATCATCAACACGCTCGGCAACCGGATTCACAAGATGGACGCGGCGCAGGGCTTCGCCGCGCAATCAGGCGGCGCGGTCGTGATCCTGACGGCATCCCATCTCGGCTTCCCGCTGTCGACCACCCACACGATCTCCGGCGGCGTGATCGGCTCGGGCGCCGCGAAGAGCATCTCGACCGTCAAGTGGGGCGTCGCCGGCAACATGCTCGCCGCCTGGGTGCTGACGCTGCCGGCGGCCGGCCTGACCGCCGGTGCCGTCTACGGGTTCACGCGCCTCTTCGGCGAGGGTGCCGCCGGTCCCGTGATCGTCTCTGCGATCGCGGTCGTGCTGCTCGCAGCCGCGTTCGTTCGCCGCGGCCGCGCCGGCCGCCCGACGACGATGGCGGCGCCGTCGTGACCGCCGTCGTCGACTTCCACGCGCTGTTCGAGGTCGTGTACGTCTCGCTGGCCCTGGGTCTGCTCGTCGCCGTGACGTTCTCGGCGATCCTTTACGGGGCGATCCGGTCGATGGACCTTCGGCGCGAGGGTCACGGTGCTGCGGCCGTCGGGCTCGCGTTCGTTGCCGCCGTCGCTGCAACCGGGTTGGCGGCGATCGTCGTCTACGGCTTCAACGTCATCACCACCAAATGACCAGAGGACACCTGTCATGAGTCGTTTCTCGGAGATCTTCGTCTCGAAGGACCGCGCCTACTTCGACCTGTTCGAAGCAGCGGCGACGAACATGGCGCACGCCGCCGAGATGCTGAGCACGATGCTCGCCGACTACCCCGACAAGAAGCACCTCGTCGACGACATCCGCGCGACCGAGTCGGCTGGCGACAGCATCACGCATGATTTGATCAACCGGCTGAACAACACGTTCGTGACGCCGATCGACCGCGAGGACATCATCGAGCTGGCGTCGTCGCTGGATGACATCACCGACTTCATCGAGGAGGTCGCCGACTACCTCGGCCTCTACAAGATCGAGGCGCCGATGGAGCAGGCGCAGCGGCTCGCAGTGATCCTCCACCAGGCGGCGATCCAGATCGAGAAGGCGATGCCGCGGCTGCGCGACTTCAAGGACATGGACAAGTACACGGTCGAGATCCACCGGCTCGAGAACGAGGGCGACAAGGTTGTCCGCGAGGGGCTCGCCTCGCTGTTCGAGGGCGGGATCGACCCGATGGTCGTGATCCGCTGGAAGGACCTGTTCGGCCGGCTCGAAGAGGCGATCGACGCCTGCGAGCGGGTCGCGAACATCCTCAGCGGGATCGTGATCCGCAACAGCTAGTTCCGGGTCGTGACCGAGAAGCGACGAGCCGCAGCGTCGCGAGATGCGAAGCACAACGACCCGCTCGATGGGCGCGGCGGGTTTCGAACCTGCGACCTCTCGCGTGTGAAGCGAGCGCTCTCCCACTGAGCTACGCGCCCTCAGGGTGCGGTGAAGCCTAGCGAGGCCCGTTGTCGCGGGCGCGGCCGGACTTCTCGGCGTACATCGCCCTGTCGGCGGCGACGAACGCCTCGTCGGCGCTGCTCGTCGCCTGCTCGATCGTGGCGACGCCGATGCTCGCCGTGACGCTGAGGTGCCTGCCGGCGGTCGCGACGCTGGTCGCCGCGATCGCGTCCCGGAGCTCGGCGGCGATCTGCTCGGCTTCCGGGCGGCTCACGTTCGCGAGCAGGACGGCGAACTCGTCGCCGCCGATCCGCGCGAGCGCGTCGCCGTCGCGGAGCCGCGCCCGTAGCCGGCCGCCGATCGCGTGTAGCAGCTTGTCGCCAGCCTGGTGCCCGGCGGTGTCGTTGACCGGCTTGAATCCGTTGAGGTCGAGGACCAGCAACGCCGCCCGCTCGTCGTAGCGTTGCGCGCGGGCAACCTGGCGGCTGAGCTCCTCGTCGAACCGGCGCCGGTTCCAGAGCCCGGTCAGCGGGTCGTGGTCGGCGAGGTGGTGCAGGGTCGCCTCGAGACGCTTGCGGTCGGAGACGTCGGTCGTCTGCGAGACGAAATACAGCGGCCTGCCGCCGCTCGCCCGGACGAGTGCGATCGAGACGACGACCCAGATCTGCTCGCCGCGCTTGTTCCGATAGCGCTTCTCCATCGAGCATCGCTCGATCTCGCCGGCGAGCAGGCGCCCCACTGCGCGCTGCGTGCTCTCGATGTCCTCCGGGTCGGTCAGGTCGGTGAAGCCGCGCGTGAGTAGCTCCTCCTCGCTGTAGCCGGTGATCTGGCAGAGCGCCTGGTTGACACGCTGCCAGCGCCCGTCGAGCCCGACGATCGCCATCCCTCGCGGGGCCTCGTCGAACGCGACTTCGAACAGCTGCTCGGCGGTCTCGGCGGCAACGCGATCGGTGATGTCGCGCGCGACCACGTGGAGGTCGGCGACCTCGCCGTTGGGGCCGGTACGGGGGTGGGCGACGCTCTCGACGAGGACCGTCGATCCGTCCGGCCGCCGCATTCTGTGCCGGCCGGAGAGGGTGTCGGTGCTGGCCGCGATCGCCGTCCGGGCCTCGTCTGTGTCCGGCAGGTCTTGGGGATGGAAGAGCTCGTACGCGGACCGTCCGACGAGCTCCTCGGGCTCATACCCGAGCAGCCGCCGGCACGCGGGCGAGATGTAGAGGATCGTCCCGTCGGGCGCGATCCGCGCGATCACGTCGAACGCGTCCTCGGTCAGGTACCGGTAATGCTCCTCGCGGGCCGCGAGCTCGGCCTGCGCCCGGCGCTCGGCGGTGACGTCGCGCGAGACCGCGATGCCGCCGAGGACGGCGCCGTCGTCGTCGCGCAGCGGCGAGAACTCCGTCACGAAGACGAACCGCTCGTCGGCGCTGACGACCTCGATGCTCGTCGTTTCGCCGCGGAGCGCCGACTCGTAGCGCGGTGCGTAGCGGTCGAACATGGGTGCCGGCAGGACGTCACGGATGTCGCGACCGGTGATCGTGCTGGGGTCGAATCCGCTGGCGGTGAGCGGCTTACCGGCCGCCGCGACGATCGTCAGGTCGTGGTCGAACACGACGACGGAGGTGCTCGGGAGCGACTCGAAGACGGACCAGGCCAGACGGCCGGAGGCGATCAGGTCGGCGAGTGAGGAATGGGATACGGGCACGCGGATTCCGGAGAAGGGACTGTGGGCTGCATCGGCGCCGGCCGGGCGGCGCTCAAGGCCGTTCTATGACCACGCTCAGGAAAGCGCCGCTCGTTGCGGTGAATCCGGCACTAGACTCGCGCCTGGTTCCCGGGCGCGGCCCGTGTGACGCCGGCTCGTGAATCAGGTCAGGTCCGGAAGGAAGCAGCCTTAAGCGATTCCCGGCGGGTGCGCAGCGGTCGCGTCCGGGGCCGTCTTTCTTTGCGTCCGGCCCTTGTCGCGCAGTAGGTTTCCCGCGCTCGTAAACGAACAAGGGGACGGGGAGAATGAAGATGAGATCGATGCGGCGCAGGGCCGCAGCGGTTGGGTTTGCCTGTGCGATCGGAGCCGCCGCTGTGCCGGCGACGAGTTCGGCGTCGTGCCGCGCCTTCTCCAAGAAGGATCTGGTGATCGGGTGGGACACCAACATCGGCGCCTACATGCGTGGCCATGTCGATGCGGCAGCGGCGGTGTGGGACGCGAAGACGAATGTCAATTTCACCAATTCGCCTGAACTGGCCACGGTCGACGTGCGCGTGCGGATGATGGACATCCAGGCCTGGCCGTTCTCCCAGGCGGCGAACGTCTGGGGCTTCACGACTTGGCCGTGCAACGCTGCCGGCGGGGGCAACGGGCAGTCGGTCGTCTACCTCGACACGCAGTACGTCGCTGTCATGACCGGCGCGAAACGAGATGTCTGGGCGCGGAACCTCGCGGCACACGAGATCGGACATGCGATCGGACTCGACCACAACCAGGCCAGCTCCGGGAAATGTGCCGACGGAACGGCGAAGCCGACGACCGTCATGTACGACCCCATCGTCAAGTACTCGAACGGCGGCATATGCGGCTTCTACGAGCCGACGACGGACGACATCAACGCCGTCAACGCGCTCTACAAGTAGCGGTCGCGCCGATCCGGGCGCAGGTCGTCGGAACGGAATGCGGTGTAAGGTGGCCCTCGCACAGGTGCTCGCAGGGGGCGACGCCGCTTCCTGACAGGGGACCACAATGAGGATCAGACGCGCCGCTCAGGCGATGGCGCTCGCAACCGGCCTGGCGGCAGCGATGCCCGCCGCTTCCGGTGCTGCGGTGCCGTACAACGGTTGCAAGTGGCCGAAGCGGACGTTGACGTACGGCGTCAGCAGCAACGTGCCGGCGAACGTCAAGTGGTACATCGGCGAGGCGGCGAACGCCTGGACGAACGCGACCGTGATCAACTTCAACGTCGGCGACTGGGCGACGGCGAACGTCAGGGTCCAGGTCGACGACATCCAGTCGGCGCGATGGGGCGTGACCAGCCCGACCGCAGGTGCCGTGACCCGCACCACGTGTCCCGGCGGCAAGACGTCGGTCGCGGAGGTCGTGTTCGACCGCGAGTGGCTCGCGCGCAACCCGATCCAAGACGATCTCCGGCTCGGATCGGTGCACGAGTTCGGGCACTCGCTCGGCCTTGCGCACAACAACCTCGCCTCGGGCAACTGCTTCAGCAGCGCCCGGCCGGTCTCGGTCATGTCCGAGTTCCCCTCGATCCACAACGGCGTGATCTGCGGTCCGGTCTGGCCTTCGCAGACCGACATTGACGGCATCAACTCGCTGTACAACGGCACGCCCTGCTCCTGAGTCCGAGTGCGCGGGGCTGGGTTGACGAGGTGTCAACGCCGCCCTACCCTTCAGCGACGCCGGTGGGGAGCCGGCACTCAACCCAGGGGGATTCGTTGTCCAGCAAGACCACGCGCGCCTGCGTCGCCGCAGCCGCTACCGCGACCGTCGTCGCCGCACTGCCCGCCGCCGCCGAGGCCGCGCCGACGCCGTCCATCGGCTGCAAGCTCGGCGGCGCGAACCAGACCTGGAACTACAACTCCTACGGAATCGGCCGCAACATGTCGGCCGTGTACGCGGCGGCCGAGGCGGCGTCGATGTGGTCGAACGCGACCGACATCAATTTCACGATTGCCAACTACGGCTACAAGGTCAACGTCGACATGATCGACCTCCAGGCGTGGCCGTACAGCCGGGCTGCCAACGTCGCGGGCTTGGTGCCCGGTGGCATCTGCTCGAACGGAGTCCGGCAGGGCGAGGTGGCGGTGCTCGGCGACACCGAGTACTTCAACCGCGCCAGCTACGACATGATGAAGCAGGTGATGCTGCACGAGTTCGGCCACGCGATCGGGCTCGGGCACAACGACGCGACCTCGGGCGAGTGCAGCCCCGGTGTCCCGAAGCCGGTCTCGGTGATGCACTCGCGGATCGAGTCGCAGGTCAGCGCGACGTGCGGCCCGCTCGCCCCGGCGGCCGACGACATCACGACCGTCAACAACCTCTACTGAGCGCGGCCCGCCGAGTCCCGACGGCCCCGCTCGCGGGGCCGTAGACTCGGCGGCCCGTGGACGCCGGACCTTCGCTCTACCGCCGCTACCGCCCGCGCACGTTCGCGGACGTCGTCGGGCAGGAGCACGTCGTCCGCACGCTGCGCAACGCCGTCGAGTCCGGGCAGGTCCATCACGCCTACCTGTTCGTCGGCTCGCGCGGGACCGGCAAGACGTCGATGGCGAAGATGCTCGCGGCATGCCTGAACTGCGAGCGCGGGCCGACGACCGACCCGTGCGGCGAGTGCGACTCCTGCCAGGCGATCGCCGCCGCGACGTCGCTCGACGTGATCGAGATGGACGCGGCGTCCAACAACTCGGTCGATGACATCCGCGACCTGCGCGACTCGGTGCAGTTCGCGCCGGTATCGGGCCGCTCGAAGGTCTACATCCTCGACGAGGCGCACATGCTCACGCCGCAGGCGTGGAACGCGTTTCTCAAGACGCTCGAGGAGCCGCCGCCAAACACGGTCTTCGTGCTCGCCACGACCGAGGCGCACAAGATCATGGACACGGTCGTCGACCGGTGCCACCGCTTCGACTTCCACCGGCCGACGGTCGAGCAACTCGTCACGGTGGTCCGTCGCGTCGCCGAGCGCGAGCAGATCGAGATCGCTCCCGACGCGGCGATGCTGATCGCCCGTGGGGCGACCGGCTCCTACCGCGACGCGCTCGGCACGCTCGAGCAGCTCCTGACGTACGCCGGTGCGCAGATCGCCGCCGCCGATGTCGCCGCCGTACTCGGCGTCTCCGACGACGAGCTGCTGTTCGGAGCGATCGACGCGATTGCCGGCGCCGAGGCCGCCGACTGCTGGCGCGTGGCTGCCCGTCTCGCCGAGTCCGGGCGGGACGCACGGCGGTTCATCGAGGATCTCGAGGCCCACGCGCGCGACCTGCTCGTCGTGCAGACGCTGGCGGCGGTTCCCCCGCAGCTGGCGACGACCGAGGACCGCGACAGGCGGCTGCTCGAGCAGGCGCAGCGCTCGCCGGGCACGGCGATCATCCGCCTGCTAGATCTGCTTGGCGCCGCGCTCCACCGGATCAAGGATGGCGGCGACGAGCAGACCCAGCTCGAGATCGCGCTCGTCAAGGCGGCATCGCCGCAGATCGATCCGACCACGAAGGCCCTGCTGGCGCGGATCGAGCGGCTCGAGCAGAGCGCGCCGGCGCCCGCGCCCGCGGAGGCGATGATGACGACGGAGGCGCCCGCGATGGCGCCCGAACCAGAGGTCGTCAGCGAGCCGGTCGCTGTTACTGCGGCGCGGGCAGTCCCTGCCGCGCCGGCGGCCGCACCCGATCTCGCCTTCATCGAGGAGCTCTGGCCGGCGGTCATCGACGCGATCCGCGAAGAGCATCAGCTAGTGGCCGTCAGTGTCGGTGACGCGCGCCCGACCGCCCTGCAAGGCGGCGAGCTGACGCTGACGTTCCCACCGGACAAGGGCTTCCAGCGCCGTAAAGCCGAGTCGACCGAGGGGCGCCAGCTGATTGTGAACGCGGTCCGCAGCCTGACCGGCGCAGGCGTGAGCCTCGCGTTCACCTCCGGCGAGCTGCCCGATTCGGGTGGCGGCACGGGGGTGCTCAGCGAGGAGGACCTGGTCGACCGGCTGCGGGCCGAGTTCGACGCCGTTGACGATGCCCCTGCCGGGGGCGCCCCCGAAGGAGCCGCGTAGATGCCTCAGCCTCAGAACCTCCAGAAGATGCTCGCCCAGGCCCAGGAGATGATGGCCGCCCAGCAAGAGGCGCAGGAGCGTCTCAAGGACGAGTCGGTCGACGCGTCGGCGGGCGGTGGGATGGTCAAGGTCACGATCAGCGGCGACATGCAGATCAAGTCGCTCACGATCGACCCCGACGCGATCGATCCTGACGATCCTGAGATGCTCGAGGACCTCGTGCTCGCGGCGGTGAACGAGGGTCTGCGGCAGGCAGCGCAGCTCGCCGAGCAGGCGACGTCCGGGTCGGGCGGAGCGGACTTCGACCCGATGGCGGCGCTCGAGTCGCTCGGGCTCGGCGGGCCTGCACCGGGCGGTGCCGGGGCGATGAACCGCGCGCAGCGCAGGGCGGCGCAGCGTAAGGGCAAGTAGCGCGTGCTCGCACCTCCGGTCGAGCGCCTGATCGCCGAGCTGTCGCGTCTTCCCGGCATCGGCCAGCGGACGGCGCAGCGGCTCGCGTTCCACATCCTGCGCGCCGACGCCGAGCAGGCCGGCGCGCTCGCTGCGGCCATCGGCGAGGTCCGCGAGCGGATCGGCTTCTGCCACATCTGCTTCAACCTGGCCGAGAAGCCGGCCGACGGTTCTCCGTTGGTCTGTCCCGTATGCGCCGATGCCCGTCGCGACACGGCGGAGATCTGCGTCGTTGAGGAGTTCGGCGACGTGCTGCCGATCGAGCGCACGCACGAGTTCCGCGGCCGCTACCACGTGCTCGGCGGCGCGCTGTCGCCGATCGACGGCGTCGACCCCGAAGACCTGCGGCTCGACGAGCTGTACGCGCGCGTGACCGGCTCAGACGGGGTCCGCGAGGTGGTCATCGCGACCAACCCGACGACGACCGGCGAGGCGACCGCGCTGCACATCGCCCGCGTCCTCGGCGAGCGGGCCCCTGATGTGGTCGTGACGCGCCTCGCCTCCGGTCTGCCCGTCGGTGGCGACCTCGAGTACGCCGACGAGCTGACCCTCGGCCGCGCCTTCCTCGGCCGCCGCACGATCTCCTGAGCGCCGGCGCAGCGGCGCCGCAACTGTGTCTGGAGTCGCCGCAGGCGCGGCGGTTTGCTCGTGCCATGCGACTTATGCCGCTGGAGGCGGCAGAACTCACAGGGCACGAGCAGGTGGCGCGGATCGCCTCAACGCAGGATGGCCTAATCACGACTGCTCAGCTGCGGGCTGCCACCGGCAGCCGTCACGCCCCGAGTGACTGGGCGGCACGTGGGCTGGTTCACCGGCTGCATCTCGGCGTCTACGCGGTCGGGCACACGGCGCTGACGGTGCGCGCGCACCGGCGCGCCGCGTTGCTCGCGATCGGGCGCGGGGCGGCGCTGAGCCATTGGAGTGCATCTGCGCTGCTGAACATGCAGCGCAGCGAGCCCGACGTCGTCCATGTCGGCGTCTCGTCCGGCCGCGTCGTCTCTCGACCGGCCATCGTGGTCCACCACCTGCACTCGCTACGCCCCGGCGATGTCACCGTCGTCGATGGGGTTCGCTGCACTACGGCGGCGCGCACGCTCGTCGACCTGGCCGGCAAGAAGGAGTGCCGGAACCTCAAACGGCTCTGCGAGCAGACGGAGTTCCTCGGCCTCCTCGACCTGCCGGCGATCGCGGAGACGATCGAACGCATGAGCTACCCACACGGCTCGAGGGTTCTCCGCGAGTTGCTCGCGATCACGACGCTCGGCACCTCGAAGGCCGGCAGCAAGTTCGAGCGCCGCGTGCTCAAGGCCATCCTCGACGCTCCCCTCGGTGATCCGGTTCTCCAGCAGCCGTTCGACCTGCCCAGCATTGGCCGCATCTACGTCGACTTCTACTGGCCCGAGCACAACCTCGTCGTCGAGGCCGACGGCCCGCATCACAAGCTCCCGCTCCAGCGCGCCAAGGACATCGTGCGCGACGAGGCGCTTGCAGCGATCGGCGTCCCGGTCGTCCGCATCCCGCAGGAGGACTTCGACGCCGATCCGCGCGGCCAGATCGCCCGCATCGCATCTGCGATGTGACTTTCGCCGCGAGGAGCGGCAGAAGTCACAGGCCACGCGGGGGATACCATGGCTCGCTCCCCATGGAGCGCACGATTGTCATGAAGTTCGGCGGCACCTCGGTCGCTGACGCGGAGCGGCTGAAGAACGCCGCGCGCAAGATCGTCGCCAAGCGCGAGGAGGGCTACGGCGTCGTCGCCGTCCTGAGCGCGCGCGGCAAGGAGACCGACCGGCTGATCGCCGATGCGTTCGAGGTCTCCCCGGCGCCCGACCCGCGCGAGATGGACATGCTGTTGTCGACCGGCGAGCGCGTCAGCTGCGCGCTCTGCGCGATGGCGATCAACGACCTCGGCCACCGCGCGATCAGCCTCACCGGCTCGCAGGCCGGGATCGTTACCGACACGAGCCACACGAAGGCGCGGATCCTCGACGTGCGCGCTGACCGCATCCGCGAGGCCCTCAGCGAGGACCACATCGTGCTCGTCGCCGGCTTCCAGGGTGTCTCGACCGCCAAGGACGTTACGACCCTCGGCCGTGGCGGCTCGGACACGACCGCCGTTGCACTCGCGGCGGCCGTCGGCGCCGAGGAGTGCGAGATCTACACCGACGTTCCTGGCGTCTTCAGCGCCGACCCGCGGATCGTCGCCAACGCCAAGAAGCTCGACGTCGTCAGCTTCGACGAGATGCTCGAGATGTCGGCCTCCGGCGCCGGCGTGCTCCAGCTCCGCAGCGTCGAGTACGCCCGCAACCACGGCGTGCGCGTGCACTGCCGCTCGAGCTTCGACCACCGTGACGGGACGCGCGTCGTCTCACAAGAGGAAGCGAAGGATCATCCGATGGAGAACCCGCTGATCACCGCCGTGACCCACTCGCGCAGCGAGGCGCGCGTGACGCTCGTCGGCGTGCCCGACAGCCCCGGCGTCGCCGGGCGCGTGACGACCGCGCTCGCGGACGCCGGCGTCAACATCGACATGATCATCCAGAACGAGCCTCGCTCCGAGGGTGCGCTGGCGGAGCTGTCCTTCACGGTCCCGCAGGACGACGCGCAGGCCGCTGGCGCTGCGCTCGCGCCGATCGCGAGCGAGCTCGGGATCGGCGTCGAGACCGACGACGGGATGGGGAAGGTGTCGATCGTCGGCGCCGGGATGAAGTCCCACCCAGGCGTGGCCGCGACGGTCTTCAGCGTGCTCGGTGAGGCCGGCATCAACATCGAGATGATCTCGACCTCGCCGATCCGGATCTCCTGCGTCGTCGCCGGCGATCGTGTCGATGACGCGGTCACGGCGCTCCACGACGCGTTCGAGCTGAGCGGCGAGGACACGATCCAGGTCGAGGACCCGTTCGCATGAGCGGCTACAAGGTCGCCGTCGTCGGTGCCACCGGCGCGGTCGGCAGCAGGATGCGCCAGCTGCTGCGGAGCCGCGACTTCCCGTTCAGCGAGATCGTCCCGTTCGCGTCCGAGCGCTCGGCGGGAAAGACGCTCGACGATGGGCTGACGGTCCAGGGACTCGTCGATGACGAGCGTCTTGACGGCTTCGACGTCGCGATCTTCTCCGCGGGCGGCGGCGTGTCCAGAGAGTGGGCGCCGAAGTTCGCCCAGCACGGCGCGATCGTCGTCGACAACTCGAGCGCGTTCCGGATGGACGACGATGTGCCGCTCGTCGTCGCCGAGGTCAACCCCGAGGCGCTCGACCAGATCGGCAAGGGCATCGTCGCCAACCCGAACTGCACCACGATGGCGATCATGCCGCCGCTGAAGGCGCTACACGACCGCTTCGGCCTGCGCGCGCTCGTCGCGACCAGCTACCAGGCAGCAGGCGGCGCCGGCCAGCAGGGGATCGACGAGCTGATGGCGCAGATCCCGGTACTCGCCGGGCACCCCCAAGAGCTCGCGGACGACGGCGCCCAAGCGGCGCGCCGCGTCGAGCCGAGCACCTTCTCGAAGCCGATCGCGTTCAACGTGATCCCACTGCTCGGCACGCCTGACGAGAACGGGTACACCGACGAGGAGATGAAGCTGCAGAACGAATCACGCAAGATCCTGGGCGTCCCGGATCTCGCCGTGTCACCGACCTGCGTGCGCGTGCCGGTCGTCGTCGGCCACGCGATCGAGGTCCGCGCGACGTTCGAGCGCGAGCCGTCGGTCGCGGAGGCGCTCGAAGCGATGGCCGCCCACGAGGGCGTCGAGCTCGACGACGTGCCGACGCCGCTCGAGTGGGCGGGCCGTGACGAGGTCGTCGTCGGCCGCGTGCGCAAGGACCTCGCCGACCCGAACGCGCTCAACATGTTCGTCGTCGGCGACAACCTGCTCAAGGGTGCGGCGCTGAACACGGTGCAGATCGCCGAGCGTCTCGTCGAGCGCGGCCTGCTGACACAGTGATTTGACAAAAACCGGCCTATAGCGCATCCTTCCTCAGGCAGCGCGCAGATCGTCCAGCTTGTGGGAGGCGGCGCGCGGTGGCGGCCTCGGGGGAGGGCCGCCGCCGCGCTACGCCGCGCCGGACGCGTGCTACCCGCTGACCGCGGCGCGCCGGTAGCGCCGGACGGCGAGCGGCGCGAAGACCGCGATCAGCCCGAACGACCAGAGGAAGCCGAAGAGCACGTCGTTGCCGGTGTCGGTTCCGAGCCAGAGGCCACGGATCGCATCGGTCACGATCGTGAACGGGTTGACGCCGGCGAACCACTCGAGCGGCGCCGGCATCGTCTCGGCCGGGACGAAGATGCTCGAGATGAAGGTCAGCGGGAAGACGGTGATGAAGCCGAGCGTGTTCGCTGCCTCGGTCGAGGAGACGAGCATCCCGAGCAGCGCGAAGATCCAAGAGAACGCGTAGCCGAAGAGGATCAGCAGGACTATCCCGAGCAGCACGTCGGGAGCGCCGCCGTGGAAACGGAAGCCGACGATGTAGCCGGTCGTGATCAGCACCAGCATCGAGACGAGGTTGGTCGCAACGTCGGCGAGCGTCCGCCCCGCGAGGACCGCGGGCCGCGCCATCGGCAGCGAGCGGAAGCGATCGATCAGGCCCTTGTGCAGGTCCTCGTTGAGCCCGAGCGCCGTCACGAACCCGCCGAACGCGATGTTCTGGACGATGATCCCGGGGATCAGGAAGTCCTCGTAGCTGCCGAAGCCGGGCGTCCGGATCGCGCCGCCGAACACGTAGACGAACAGCAGCGTGAACATGATCGGCTGGATCGTGAACGCGGTCCACAGTTCCGGATTGCGCTTGAGCCGCGTGAGGTTGCGCTCGGCGACGATCAGCGTGTCCTGCACGGTGCGGGCCATCAGCGGCTCCCCTCCTCTGCGTCGCCGTCTTCCTCGGCGGCTCGTCCGGTCAGTGTCAGGAAGACGTCATCGAGCGTCGGCCGGCGGAGCGCGAGGTCGTCGACGTCGATGTCCGCCCCGCCGAGCAGCCGGACGGCCTCGACGATCGCGCCGCTGCGCTCGCGCACATTCACGTGGACGACCGCGCCGTCGATCACCGGCGGCTCGGCTCCCATCGGCGCGAGCGTCTCCGCGGCGCGGGCGGCGTCGCTCTCGCTGACGAGGTGCACGTCGAGGCGCTCGCCGCCGACGCGGTCCTTGAGCTCCGTCGCGGTGCCCTCGGCAATCACGCGCCCGTGGTCGATCACGACGATCCGGTCGGCGAGCCGGTCGGCCTCGTCGAGGTACTGCGTGGTCAACAGCACCGTTGTGCCGTCGGAGACGAGCGTCTCGATCGTCTCCCAGAGCGCGATCCTGCTGCGCGGGTCGAGCCCGGTCGTCGGCTCGTCGAGGAACAGGACCGGCGGCTTGGCGACGAGCGCAGCCGCGAGGTCGAGCCTGCGGCGCATGCCGCCGCTGTAGGTCTTGGCCGGGCGGCTCGCGGCGTCGGACAGCGAGAAGCGCTCGAGCAGCTCGGTTGCCCGGGCAGTCGCGACGGCGCGGCTCATCCCGTAAAGACGGCCGACCATGATCAGGTTCTCCGCGCCGGTCAGGTTCTCGTCGACGGCGGCGTACTGGCCCGCCAGGCCGATCTCCTCGCGCAGCGCTGCGGCGTCGCGCTCAACGTCGAGCCCGGCGACGGTCGCGCTACCGGCGTCGGGCTCGAGCAGCGTCGTGAGCACACGGACGCAGGTCGTCTTGCCGGCGCCGTTCGGTCCGAGCAGGCCGAGCACGGTCCCCTGCTCGACGGTCAGGTCGACGCTGTCGAGGGCGCGTACGTCACCGAAGCGCTTGCTGAGGCCGGTGGCCGTGATCGCCGGGGCGGTGGCGGGCATGGCGGGACACGATAGGAGTCGCGCCCTACCGAGCTATGGGGAGATCGGGCCGGCTGCGTCAGCCGCGGCGTGTCGTGAGCGTGCGGCTCTTGGCCTGGGCGCCGCTGACGGTGACGCGCAGCTTGGTGCGCAGCGACGGTGTCTTCTTGAGCTTGATCGTGCCGGTTGCGCGGCAGGCGCCGTTCTTGGTTGAGAGGCGCAGCGTGGTCTTGTAGGTCTTGCCGCCGAACGCGGTTGTGGCCTTGACGCTCCCGCTGCAGCGCTTGCCCTTCTTGAGCGCCAGCTTGGCGTTGAGCGTGATCGTGCGACCGGAGAGGCGGGCCTCGATCAGCGGCGGCGTGACCACGGGTGGCGGATCGTTGCGGACGGCCGGCGCCGGCGGGTCGGTGACGCTGACCACCGAGCTGCGCGTCGCGGAGTTGCCGGCGGCGTCGGTCGCGGTGACGCTGACTCGGTACTCGCCGGTAGCGGCGAATGTGTGGCTGGGCGATTCGCCGGTCGCCGAAGTGCCGTCACCGAAGTCCCAGCGGACGCTCCTCATCTCGGACCAGTCGTCGGAGGCTTCGGCCGAGACCGGCACTTCCTCGCCGGTGGTCGCTTGGTCCGGCACCGAGAGCGCCGACACCTGCGGCGGGCCGAAGTCAGCGATCGCCGCGTGGACCGAGTACCGGCCGCTGGCGGTTGAGGTCCACGCGATGGCCACGTTGCCCTTGAGGTCGCTCTGGGAGACCGGCGTCGAGCTGAGATCGACAGACGAGCCTGGAATCGGTGCCGGATCTGCCCAGGCACCGGTCGCGCTGTCGCGGACGGTGATGCCGATGCCCCTGGCACCGGTCACACGGGTCTGGGCGACGCCTGCAATCGCTCCGGACGGGAGCGGGACGAGATCGGCGAGTCCCCAAGAGGCGTCGGCGACCGGTGTGACCTGCTGCAGCTCGCCCCAACCGCCGCTCGCGGAGAAGATCCGCGTAGATGTTCCTGCGTGGACCGTCAGGAGGTCGTTGTTCACGATGCTGTTCAGATCGACGGCGAGCCAGGAGACGAGAAGGTCCCCGCCGCCGAGCGGAGCGACCGACGGTGCGACGTCGAACCAATCGTCGCTGGCGGCGTCGACCGGTGCATCCCAGCTGCTACCGGCCGAGCGCCTCAGCACCCACGCGGCTGCGTCCGGGCCCGGGTCCGCGAACCAGGTCGCCACCTGACCGCCCGCTCCGTCGCTGACGAGCTTGAGCAGCGCTGCGCCGCCGGGCTTGCTGAAGCTCTCGGGCACGCTCCAAGTGCTCTGGCTCGAGTCGTAGGTGGTCGTGCCGATGCCGCTACCGCTCCCGCTGTCGAGCGTGAACGCCACGGTGATGTCGCCGTCATCGACGATCGCCCGGGGGTTCGACACCGCCAAAGAGCCCGACACGATCTCGCCGGCCGGCCATTGCCCCCCCTGCCCGGCTCGGCGGGCGGCGACGACGTGCCCGCCGTACTCGCGCCAGATCAGGGTCTGCACGCCGGATCGATCGGTCAGCAGCACAGGATCGGTCGACTCGGCGCCGTTGTTGCCTCCCGGCGTGTCCGAAAGCCGGTCGGTTGATGTCCACTCCCCCGTAGCGGCGAGCCGGGTCGAGGTCTCGATCTTGGTCACGCCTCCGACGGTCCGCGACCAGGCGACCGTGACGTCGTTCGACGCGCTCACGGTGATCGCCGGGTTTCCCAGCGCCGCTCCAGGCCCGCTGATCTCCTCTCGTGCCGACCAGCTCGTATCGCCGGGCGAACGGCGGCTCGAGTACACGTGGGACGCCGCGTCGTCGCCCTCGCCGATCCAGGCTGCGTGCGCCGTCCCGCCGCCGTCGAACCGCACCGTCACGCCACCGCCCTGGTGGTCGGGGTCGCCGAGCAGTTCCTCACCGCCGACCCACGGAGCCGCTGATGCGGAGCTCGCAGCGAAGGCCGCGAGCAGGGTTGCGATGAGCGTGGCGAGAGGCCGGGTACGCATCGGATCAGCCGCGGCGGGTCGTGAGCGCGCGGGTCTTCGCCTGGGCGCCGCTGACGGTGATACGCAGCTTGGTGCGCAGCGACGGTGTCTTCTTGAGCTTGATCGTGCCGGTTGCGCGGCAGGCGCCGTTCTTGGTTGAGAGGCGCAGCGTGGTCTTGTACGAGCGGCCGCCGAAGGCGGTGGTGGCACGCACGGTGCCGCTGCAGCGCTTGCCCTTCTTGAGCGTGAGCTTGGCGTTGAGTGTGATCGTGCGGCCGGAGAGGCGCGCCTCGATCACCGGCGGGGTCACAACCGGCGGCGGGTCGTCTTCGCTGCCGTCATCGGCCGGCGGCGCCGGCGGGTCGCTGACGGCGATCATCCGCGTCTCGGTCGTCACGTGCCCGGCGTTGTCGATCGCCGTCACGCGCAGCGAATAGGTACCGGCCGCCGCGTACACGTGCGAGGCGGCTTCGCCGCTCGCCGAACCGCCGTCGCCGAACTCCCACGCGGTCGACGCGACCCCGGACAGCGTGTCCGATACGCCCGCCGAGACGGCGACGCGCTCGCCGGTCGTCGCCGTTGCCGGAACGCTGAGCCCGTCGATGTCGGGGGCATCTCCGTCGCCCTCAGCGACGGCGACCGTCAGCGTCGGCGTGTCGGCGCGCAGCAGCGTGATCGCCGCGTTGCCGTTGTCGTCGAGCGCGGAGCCGAGCAGGCCGTTCGGCCCGACGCTGCTCGCCTCGCCGAAGAACGGGTCGATGTCGCCCCATCGGCCTCCGGACGGGCGGAACGCCGAGCCAACCTTGACCGAGCCGCCGTCCAGGATCGCGACCGCGGCGAGCATGTCGCCGTGCCGGTTGACCGAAAGCATCGGGGCGCCGGTCCAGGCGCTGGCGACCGGTTCTGGGTCGCCCCAGGCCTGCGCGTCGGCGTCGAAGGTCGCGGTGGTGACGTGGGCCTCGTCGGCGAAGTTGCCGCCGTTGAACTCCTGCCAGACGACGACGAAGTTGCCGTCGGCATCGGCTCGGGCCTGACCGAAGTAGGTGTTCGGGCCGTTCTTGAACAGGGTGTGCGGCGGCGACCACGTGTGGTCCGCGCTCATCGTCGCCGCGTTGATCCCCGTCGACGAGGGGGAGTTCCAGACCGCGACCGCGCGGCCAGCCGAATCGATCGCCGTCCCAGCGGAGATGTCGTTGCCGTCGGAGAACCCGGTCGTCGCGCCCGACCACTCACCGGTTGCCGGGTCCCGGAGGGCGTAGCGGAGGTGGTTGCCGTTGTCGTAGTGCTGCCACGAGGCGATCGCGTTGCCGTTCGGCGCGAACGAGAGTGCAGGGTCGCCCTGGCCGGTATCGGGCTCGTCGAAGGTCTCTGCGAGCGTCAAAGCATCGGCGCCTGCGGGGAACCGCCAGAGCCGTGAGCGCCAGTCGCCGCCGCCCGTCGATCCGGTCGTGAGGAAGTAGACGCCGTCCGGGCCGCTCGCGATCGCGCTGCCGGTGAACATTTCGCCCGGCTCGGTCGCCGACGTCGCGGGCGTCCAACCCTCGTTCGGGTGGGAGATGGCGTACTCGCCTGTGCCGTTGGCCAGGAGCCAGAGCACGACCGCCGTCCCGTCCGGGCCGACGGCGACGCGCAGGTTGGTGTCGAACACGGCGATGTTCGAGTCCGGGTCCGAGACGACGCGCGCCTCGCCCCAGGTCCCGTCAGCCTCGCGGACCCTCGCGAATGCGCGCCGCAGTCCGCCTGCGATCTGGTTCCAGGCTACGACCACGCGCCCGTCAGGTGACGTGGCGACATTCGCGTAGTGGGCGGCACCGCTCTCAGCGGAGAACGTCTGGGCCGGTTGCCAGACCGGCTCGAGGCCGGCGGCCGATGCAGCCGTCGTGCCTGCGGCCAGGGCGGCGGCAGTCAGCAGGGCGGTGGTGGTCAGGCGAGCGCGCATCGGGTCAGCCTCTGCGGGTGGTGAGGGTTCGGCTCTTCGCTTGGCTGCCGCTGATCGTCACGCGCAGCTTGCTGCGCAGCGACGGGGTCTTCTTGAGCTTGATCGTGCCGGTTGCGCGGCAGGCGCCGTTCTTCGAGGCGAGGCGGAGCGTGGTCTTGTACGAGCGGCCGCCGAAGGCGGTGGTGGCGCGCACGGTGCCGCTGCAGCGCTTGCCCTTCTTGAGCGTGAGCTTGGCGTTGAGTGTGATCGTGCGGCCGGAGAGGCGGGCCTCGATCACCGGCGGAATCACGACCGGCGGCGCGTCGTCCGCATCGTCGGCGTCATCCGCCGGCGGCGCCGGCGGGTCGCTGACCGTGATCGTGCGAGTCGTCGTGGTCGACTGGCCCGACAGGTCGGAGCTCGTGACGCGAACCGTGTAGGTGCCGCCGGCGGCGTACGTGTGCCCGACCGAGGAGCCGGTCGCCTCCGAGCCGTCGCCGAACGACCAGTTCGTGGTCTCGACACCCGACCAGAGGTCGAACGGGGAGACAGAGAACGACACACGCTCCCCGGCGACCGCCGTCTGCGGCACCGACACCGCGCTGAGCGTCGGACCGAACGCATCACCGACTACGACCGCGATTGTGGTGTCGGTTGTGGCCCAGGCGGCAAAGGCGTTGCCGCGACGATCGGTTGCTATCGCCGGGATACCCGGCACCGGACCGGTCGCGATCGGGTTGGCCGAGGACAGCACCTCACCGGAGCCGAAGTCGCCGCCGCTCGGGCGGTGGAGCCCGACCAGCGCAGGAACGCCGCCGTCGATCCCGAAGACGACCGCGGTGATGTTGCCCGACCCGTCTGCGGTCAGTGTCGCGGCGCCGCCGTTCGGGCCGATGAGATCCTCGGTCGGCGACCACTGACCGGTCGCGGTGTCGAAGGTCGTCATCAGCGCGCGCGGGAGCAGCAAGTCGTCGGAGAAGTCGAACTCCTGCCAGAGCGCGACGAACTGCCCGTCGTGGTCGGCGGCGATCCGCGTCAGCACCGCATTCGGCCCGGCTACGAACTTCGAGCCGCCGTCGGTCCAGACTCCGGAGCTGCCGTCGAGGCTGGCGACGTGGACGTCGGTCGCGGTCCCTGAGGACCAGACCATCGCCGCGTCGCCGTCGTCGTTGAACGCGAGCGCCGGGTCCTGCGTGCCGTTGCCGTCGGTCGTGGCGATCGTCGCGATCGGCGACCAGTCGCCGTTGCCCGCGTCGTAGGTCGCGCCCTGCATCTCCGGGGTCCCGGAGTACGGGTTCTTCCACCACGTGGCGACGGCGTCGCCGTGCGAGTTGTAGGCCAGCCGGGGGTTCGCGTAGCCGGCGTCGTCCGGCAGGTCGATCTCGCCCGTGACCGAGAAGTCGTCGCTGCCCGCGGGGCGCGTGCGGATGCGCAGCCGCTTGTCGCCGCTCAGGTTGCTGAGGTTCACGCCGGCCATTGCCGAGCCTGGCCCGGCGACCGTGTAGCCGCCTTCGAAGCTCTCGCCGCTGTCGGCGAAGGAGGCCGCGGTGCTCCACTGCGACGAGCCCGGCTGACGAGTGCTCGCGTAGACGACCGAGAAGTCGCTGTTGCCGAACGCGACGCTCGCGGAGCCGTCTGCGGCGGTCGCGAGCTGGTACGAGCCGTAGCCGGAGATGTCGATGCCGGCCGGGGAGATGTAGCTGACCGGCGTCCAGGCGCCGGCGGCGATCCGCGTGCGCTGCGCGAGCCGCAGGTGGCTGCCGTCGCTCTGCGCCCAGATCACCGAGACGGTTCCGTCGTCGGCGGCGGAGATCTTTGGCCAGCCGGTGGCGGCTGCCGGCGAGGAGATCGGCTCAGGCGTGCCCCACGAAGGCGCTGCGGCGCCTGCACTCGGTATCGGCGCGGTGCAGGCGGCAGCGGTGAGCAGAGCAGCGAGGAACGGACGGCGCGAGGTCATCGTCCTCCAGTGATCGGCCGCCGGTCGCCGCCCCTTCAGGCGACGCTGGACGACTTTGGACGCGGCTGCGGTCAGCCGCGGCGGGTCGTCAGCGTGCGGCTCTTGGTCTGGCTGCCGCTGACGGTGACGCGCAGCTTGGTGCGCAGCGACGGTGTCTTCTTGAGCTTGATCGTGCCGGTTGCGCGGCAGGCGCCGTTCTTGGTCGCGAGGCGAAGCGTGGTCTTGTACGAGCGGCCGCCGAACGCGGTCGTTGCGCGCACGGTGCCGCTGCAGCGCTTGCCCTTCTTGAGCGACAGCTTGGCGTTGAGGGTGACCGTGCGGCCGGCGAGCCGCGCCTCGATCAGCGGCGGGTTCACGACCGGTGGAGCGTCGTCGTCCGAGTCATCGTCCGGCGGCGCCGGCGGGTCGCTGACCACGATCGTCGCCGACCGTGACGCGCTGTTGCCGGACTCGTCGGTCGCCGTGACGGTGACGTCGTATGTCCCGGCGGCGAACGTGTGCGACGCGGATGCGCCGCCGGCCGACCGGCCGTCGCCAAAGTCCCAGTCGTAGCTGATGTCGCTCCAGACATCCGATGCGGACGCGTGCATGGTCACCGGAACGCCACTGACAGCGCTCGCCGGCACCGACACCCCGGAGAGGCTCGGTGCCGAGCCATCGAGCGCGGCGACGTTGACGCGTTCGCCGGACCCGTCGACCCACGTGACAAGGCCGTTGCCGAGCCCGTCGAGGTCGCCGCGGACGAGGCCGTAGTTGTAGTTGAAGCTGAACTCGTCGACCGCGAGGCCGGAGTCCCACGCCGAGGCGCCGTGCGCGAGCAGTGCGCCTCCGACGCCGGGGAGCTGCGCGCCGTCATTCGCGCCGAGCATGGAGACGAAGGCGTCGCCAGCCGCGTTGGTGTGCACGGACGGCATCCCGCCGAGGTTCGGCGTCATGTTGACCTCAGGTCCCCAGCCCCCGGCTCCGGGCTCGAAGGAGCGCCGGATCGCGGTCGCGCTGTACATCGAGGTCATCCGCTGGTAGGTCGCGACGAACCGGCCGCCGGGAAGGGCGCCGACGCTGGCAAGCAGCTCTGGGCCGGTGCCGATCTGATCCGCGGCGCTCCAGTCGCTCGACCCGGC
Organism: Baekduia sp.; assembly: GCA_037045385.1. Taxonomy (GTDB): domain Bacteria; phylum Actinomycetota; class Thermoleophilia; order Solirubrobacterales; family Solirubrobacteraceae; genus Baekduia. The sequence continues at coordinate 795,393 of JBAOHN010000008.1, forward strand.
GGGCAGATACGCCGCCGTCGCGATGTCATCGCCGATCCAGACCGCCGTCGCGCTGCCGTCGGACGCGATGTCGACGCCCTGATGAAAGGCGTTGCCGGTCATCGTGGTGATGTCGTCCGCCTGCTCCCACGAACCGGCCTCCGCGCCGAAGCGGGCGGCGCGGAGTGCCTTCTGACCACCCACGTTCGCGATCCAGAAGGCGACGCCGGAGCCGTTTCGGTTGACAGCCGCCGCAACGCTGTTCAGCCCGGTGGCGTCGCTCTGGGCGAGCTCGGTGACCGGGCCCCAACCGGTGCCGTCCGCGTCACGCACGCTGAGCCGCACCGTGTACGAGCCGGCGTCGTCGTTCGTCCAGACGGCCACCATCCGGCCGCCGGGGAGCGGAGCGAGCGACGGCCCGGTGTCGTTGCCGACACCGGGCTCGACCGGCGTGGGGGTGCTCCACACGCCGCTGCTCTTGGTCTTCGTGGCGGTCCACAGCTCGGAGGAGCCGGACCAGGCGACCGTGACGTTGCCGTGATCGTCGACCTCGGTCACGTACTCCTGGTTGAGGCTCGCAGCCGGGCCCGCGACCTCGGTGGTTGCCGACCAGGTTCCGCTCGAGCTACGCGAGTCGTTGACGAGGGCTAGATCGTTGCCACGCTGCTCGAAGCGCAGCACGTCGACGGCGCCGTCGGGGCCGCCGGCGACCTCGGGGAAGCCGGTCACGCCGCCCGCAGCTTCGAACGAGTGCGGCTCGGTCCAACCGGCGGCGCCCGCGACCGGGGCGGCGGCCGCGCAGGCGGCAGCGGTGAGCAGAGCAGCGAGGAACGGACGGCGCGAGGTCATCGTCCTCCTGTGATCGGCGGCGGGCGCCAGCGTCCAGAGGTGCTGGTGGACGACGTTGGACGCGCTTCCGGTCAGCCACGGCGGGTCGTCAGCGTGCGGCTCTTGGCCTGGGCGCCGCTGACGGTGACGCGCAGCTTGGTGCGCAGCGACGGTGTCTTCTTGAGCTTGATCGTGCCGGTTGCGCGGCAGGCACCGTTCTTGGTCGCGAGCCGGAGCGTGGTCTTGTACGTGCGCCCGCCAAAGGCGGTCGTCGCGCGCACGGTCCCGCTGCAGCGCTTGCCCTTCTTGAGCGTGAGCTTGGCGTTGAGGGTGATCGTGCGGCCGGAGAGGCGGGCCTCGATCACCGGCGGAATCACGACCGGCGGCTTCGGGTCGTCCGAGTCGTCGGCGTTGTCGTCGCGGGCCGGCGGAGCGGGCGGGGCGCTGACGACGAGCTGCCGGGTCTGCGTGGCCGAGTGCCCGACGGCGTCGGTTGCGGTTACGCGCACCGAGTAGGTGCCGGCGGCGCTGTAGGCGTGTGAAGCAGATTCCCCGGTCTTGCGAGCGCCGTCGCCGAAGTCCCAGGAGACCGAGTCGACGTCGGACAGGACGTCGAACGCCGACGCGCTGACCGGTACCTGCTCACCGACCGTTGCGGTGGCAGGCACCTCGACATCCGAGATCGCCGGAGGCGCGCCGTCGCCGGTCGCGATGACGAGCGTGCCGTCGGCCCGCTCCCAGGCCATCGCGACATCGCCGTGCGCGTCCGCGCCGATGCCGGCTCCGTCGAGCAGGCTGATCGTCTCGCCGGCGAACTCGGTGTCGTCGGCCCAGCTCGTCCCGAGCGGCTCGCGCACCGTCGTGCCGACGTGGATGTCCATGAAGCTCGACCCCGAGAACTGGGCGCCGAAGATCGAGCCGTCCGGGCGCTGCGCAAACGAGGGCACGACCGTCATCCCGTTCCCGTCACCGAAGGCCGCGGGCGCTGCGAACGCGCTGTCGTCCCGGCCGATCGACGTGTGGCCCGAGCCGTAGGACATGCCGTCGGTCGAGATCCAGGTCACGATCAGCGAGTCGCTTGCGTCGAACCCGAGCCAGCCGCTGACCGACTGCGCCTCGGGTGCCTGTTCGGCCGCCGTCCACGTGCCGTTCAGCCGGCGCGCGAACGTGGCCTTCGAGACCCAGTTCGGCGAAGAGCCGGTCTGCTGGATCCAAATCGCGCCGAGCTGGTCACCGGCCGCGTTGACGGCGAACTTGAGGCCGTAGCCGCTGTCGGGCGCTCCGACCGTGAGATCGGTCGGGGGGCCCCAGCTCTGCGACCCGGCGGCGCGCTCGGCGACGATCTGCCGCTGCGAGCCGCCGCTCTGCTCGCGCCAGCCCGCGGTCAGCGAGCCGTCCGGGAGCGCGACGATCGCCGGGTCGTAGCCGGGCGCCGAGTTGACCGGCTCTGGCGGCCCCCACTCGCTGCTCCCCGGCGCGAGCGCGCGCAGATAGACCCGATCGCCGTTGTAGATCGCGTACGTGGTGCCGTCCGGGGCGGTGGTGAAGTTCGTCCCCCCGGAAGCGACGTTCGGGTCCGACAGCGTCTCCTGCGGCCCCCACGTTCCACTGTCGCGGTCGAGCCGGCGGACGGTCGCCTTCCAGGTCGAGCCGTCGTTGACGGTCAGGCCGAGAAGGAGGTCACCGTCTGCCGTGGTGGCGGCGTTCACGCCGGTCGGGGTTTCGCCGTTCTCGCTGATGAACTGGGTCGGTCCCCAATCGCCTCCGGCACGCCGGAACCGCGCCTTGAGGCGTTGCTGCCCACCGTTGCTGATCGCCCAGCCGGCGAACAGGTCGCCGGACGGCGTCATGTAGCCGATGATCCCCTGGCCGTCGGCCTCGCCGGGAGCTGTGACTGCGACCGGCGTCTGCCAGGTCGGCATCGGCAGGTCTGCGGCAGCGGGCGCCGCGCAGGCGACCGTCGCGGCGATCGTGGCAATTGCAGTCGGGTGAACGCGCATCGGTTCTGTGATCGGCGGGGCGCGCGCGATCTTGCGGCGCGTCACCCGCGCCGCGTCGTCAGCGTGCGGCTCTTGGCCTGGCCGCCGCTGACGGTCACGCGCAGCTTGGTGCGCAGCGAGGGGGTCTTCTTGAGCTTGATCGTGCCGGTCGCGCGGCAGGCTCCGTTCTTCGTCGCGAGCCGGAGTGTCGTCCTGTACGTGCGCCCGCCGAACGCGGTCGTCGCGCGCACGGTGCCGCTGCAGCGCTTGCCCTTCCTCAGCGTCAGCTTTGCGTTCAGCGTCACGGTGCGACCGGCGAGCCGCGCTTCGATCAGTGGCGCCGTGACGACCGGCGGGCGCACCTCAGGCGGAGGGCTGGGCGGGTCGGTGACGACGATCTCTCGCGTTGTTCGCGCGGCGTTCCCGAACAGGTCGGCCGAGGTCGCCGTGACGGTGTAGGTAGCGGCCCGTGTGTACGCGTGCGTGACGCTCGCCCCGGTTGCCGCCGCTCCATCACCGAAGTTCCAGCCGGTCGTCAGCGACGGTGCGAACGTGTCGACCGCGTCGGCCGTCATCGGCACCGGTTCACCGGTCGTCGCCGATTCCGGCACGGTCACCGACCGCTGCTCTGGTGCGGTCGCGTCACCGACGACGACCTCGAGGTGGCGGTTCGTTCCGGCATCGGCGCGGGCCCAGGCGATCGCCGGGTTGCCAGCGTTGTCCAAGGCCAGGGACGGCGGCGCCGCGGCCATCGACAGGACGCCGCCGTAGCCGGGGTCGGCCTCGGTGAAGTCGTCCGACCCGTCCGGGCGGAAGACCAGGTCGCCGGCGACGCCGGTCACGGCGAAGTCGGTCTGGACACGCGAGAAGTTGACGCCGCCGGGATCTGCCGCCATGAACGAGATCGCGATGTCGTAGTTGTCGTTGACAGTGAGTGCCGGTCCGCCGGAGAAGCGGGTTCCGGCGTCCAGCGTCTCGAGCGGTGACCACTGGCCGGTCTCTGCGTCACGGGTCCGCATCCGTGCGCGGCTGGTCGGGTACATGACGTTCGGGTCGGCGTCGAACGTGAGCGTCTGCATCACGAGGACGACGTCGCCGTCACGATCGCTGGCGACCTGGCTTAGGATCGCGTTCCAGCCCGGTGCGGTCGCGATCACGGTGCTCCAGGCGGCGCCGGGATCGGCGTCGACCGAGGTCGCCTGCGGCGTGAAGTCGGTGCCGCGGGTCCAGGCGGCGGTCGCGGCGCCGTCCGGCGTCGTCGCCACCGACAGGAACTCAGGGCCGGCGCCGTCGGTGTCGAGCGTCGCCGGAGCGCCCCATGTGCCGTGCTCGCCGTCGTAGCGCGCCGCCATCACCGCGTGGTCCGAGGTGCCGTCGAGGTTCTTGCCCCAGACGACCGTCGCGTCGCCGGCGGCGTTGGTCGACAGTGCGACCTGGCCCGGATGGTCGTTGCCGGGATCGACGTCGGTCGGGGCGCCCCAGGTCGCCGCGTTCGCGTCGCGGATCCGTACGCGGATGCAGTCGCCACCGTGGTAGCTGCTGTAGGCGAGCATCACTCGGCCGCCGCTGAGCGCCTTCACATCGGCGCCGTGGACGCCCTCGCCGCTCACGACCTCGGCCGCCTCGGACCATGTCCCGCTGCCGGCAAGCCGGGTACGGGCCTTGATCGCCTCGCTGCCGCTGACCCTCCAGACGACCGTGAGGTTGCCTGCGTCGTCATAGGTGAGCCAACGACCCCGCGTGTAGACCGACTCGCCCGCAGGCGATACCGGATTGGGTGCCGTCCACTCGCCGCTCGGTGTCCGCTCGGTGAGGTAGAGCCGATCGCCGGTGCCGTCCGACTGGGTGTATGCGATGACGCGCTGATCGCCGCGCGCGGCGATCAGCGGTTGGTCGAGCGTAGAGTCGCTCGGGGAAAGCGCGATCGATGGGTTGAACCCGACCGCCTGTGCTGAGATCGGCAACCCGGCGAGCATCGTCGCCACGGCGACGGCGCACGAACGGAACAGGGGTAGCCGACGAGGTCGCATGGTGCGCCTCACCCGCGCCGCGTCGTCAGCGTTCGGCTCTTGACCTGGCCGCCGCTGACGGTCACGCGGAGCTTGGTGCGCAGCGACGGGGTCTTCTTGAGCGTCGTCCGGCCGGTGGCGCGGCAGGCGCCGCCGGCGGTCGCGAGCTTGAGGTTCGTGCGGTAGCGCTTGCCGCCGAAGACGACCGTCGCGCTGACCTTGCCTGAGCAGACCTGACCGCGCTTCAGCGTCAGCTTGGCGTTGAACGTGATGATCCGGCCGGCGAGCCGCGCCTCGATCACCGGGGCGGCGATCGCCGGCGGCTTGACGTCCTCGACCACCGTGTCCTCGTCGTCCGCGGCCGGAGCATCGGCCGGCGGCGCCGGCGGCGCCGGCGGCGGGTCGGCCGCTGCGTCGGTGACGGTCACCTGCCTCGTCGCCGAAGTCGAGTGCCCCTGGAGATCCGAAGCCGTGATCGTCACCGTGTAGGTGCCGGCCGCCCGGTAGGCGTGGGCGGTGCTGCTGCCGGTCTCAGCGCCGCTGCCGTCACCGAAGGTCCAGGTCACCGCCGCCACGCTCGAGAAGAGGTCGAACGGGTCGACCGAGACATCAATCTGCTGACCGGTCTCGGCCGATGACGGGACGGCGATGCCGTCGAGCCGCGGCCCGCTCGCGTCGGACACCGCGAACGCACTGTGGACGGCCGGGTCGCCCATCGTCCCGTGCGGGTACACGACGAGGCCGTCGAGGTCGTCGGTGAGCGTGCCGCTCGGCGTGCCGAACTGGACGTTGACCGTGCTCGTCGTGATCAGCCCGCGATCGGACCACCCGGACGCGCCGCTCTCGCGGACCGCGAGCCCGGCCTTGAGCGTTGCGCCGTTGTCGTCGGAGCCGATGTAGGCGAGGCTGATGTCGCCGTGCGCGTTGCGCCACGGCATCGGCGCTCCGCCGAACGGGGTCACCGCCTGTGCGCTGTCCCAGGTGTTCGAGGCGCCGTTGTAGGCCCGTGCGGTGGGTGACGGGATGTAGTAGCCACCCTGGTCGTTGTACTGCTGGTAGGTGAGGACGACGTTGTCGTCGTTGTCGGGCGTCAGCGCCGGGATGATCACGGCCGCGCCCGATGCCGGCGTCAGCCGTTCCGGCGTGCTCCAGTTGACGGTGCCGGGTGCGGCGACGGTCGCGTAGACAGAGTTCTCGGCGGTCGGCTGGCCGGATTGGTTGATGTGGACGTCGCCGTCGCTCCAGACCACCACGAGGGCGCCTCCGGAGGAGATCGCGCCGGCGACCTTGTTGACGCCGGCTGTCGCCGCCAGCGCCTCGGTCACACCGGAGCAGACACCGTCGCTGCCACAGCGTTTGGCGCGGACGCCCTGGTCGCCGCCTCCGGTCGAGTAGCTCCAGAACACTGCGAGCTCACCGCTGTCGTTCGAGGAGACCTGCGTGCTCCAGATGTTGAGCGCTCCCTCGTGGATCGTGTTTTCGACCGACCACGTCGCCGTCCCGGCGGCGCGCCGCGCGATGACGACGTCGTTGTCGCCGGACTCCTGGCGAATGAAGGCAAGGGCGCTCGAGCCGCCGGCGAGCGCCGTCGCCGTCCCGCCGTAGACGCCGTCGGTCTGCGGGACCATGTCGTTGAGGCTCCAGCTGTCCCACTCGGTCTCGCCGGACAGCAGCGTGTCGACCTCGGTCTCGTTCCCGGCGTTCCAGATCACCGAGAAGCTGCCGTCCCGGTTCGCCTGCACCTGCGCGTTGTCACCGACATCCTGGCCGGCGGGAGAGAGCCACTCCGCCGCGCCCCAGGTTCCGTTCGCGTCGCGAACACGGACGCGGAGGCGCCGGTTCGAGCCGTCGATCTGGAACCAGCCGGCGAGGATCCGGTCGTCGGTTCCGAGCACGGCGATGCCCTGTCCCGCGACCTCGCCGGCGGTCGACAGCTGCTGTGTTGCGGTCCACGACGGCGGGGCAGCGGTTGCGGCCGCGGGAGCGGTCGCGATCACGGCAGCGGTCAGAAGTAGGGCACGGGCGATCGACACGGGGCTCATCGCCTGATCCATCGGCATTCGGCCGCGCCCGGTCGAGCGATCTGGACGATCGGCCGGTTCGGCCTCCTGCTAGCCGCGGCGGGTGGTCAAAGTCCGGCCCTTGGCCTGCTTGCCGGAGATCGTGACACGCAGCTTGGTACGCAGCGACGGCGTCTTCTTCAGTTTGATCGTGCCGGTTGCGCGACATGCGCCGTTCTTGGTCGCGAGGCGCAGCGTGGTCTTGTAGCTGCGGCCGCCGAAGGCGGTGGTCGCCTTTACGGTGCCGCTGCAGCGCTTGCCCTTCTTGAGCGTGAGCTTGGCGTTGAGTGTGATCGTGCGTCCGGAGAGGCGGGCCTCGATCACCGGCGGGATGACGACCGGCCGGTTGTCGTCATCGCCCGAGTCGTTATCGCTCGGCGGAGCGGGCGGGTCGCTGACGGTGATCGTGCGGGTCGTCGTGGTCGGTTGACCTCTGCCGTCGGTCGCGCGGACGGTGACCGTGTAGGTGCCCCCGGCCGCGTAGGTGTGGCCGGCCTGCTCGCCGGTCGCGGCGCTGCCGTCGCCGAACTCCCAGCGCACCGACGCGACATCGGACCAGCGGTCGTCGGCCGAAACCGACACCGGGACGCGCTCGCCGGCGGTCGCGGCTGCCGGGACGCTCAGGTCGCTGAGCGCCGGGCCTGCGCCGTCACCGAGGGAGACCATCACCGTTCCGTCGGACTGTGCCCAGGCCATCACGACGTTGCCCTCGTCGTCGCCGCTGAGGCCCAAGCCGGCCATCGCGTAGACCGGCTCACCGTCGAAGCTCTTGGCCATCGACCACTCGCCGCTGTCCGGATCCCAGGCGGCCACGCCGGCTGTGACAGACATGATCGATGGGCCGAACGGCAACGCGGCGTAGACGGTCCCGTCGGGCCGGGCGGCCGGTTCGAGCATGCCGCTGAAGATGCCGGTGCCGAGCGGTGCGACCTGCGCCGACCACCCGGTCTCGCCCGCTCGAAGCACGCTGGCGTAGCCGACGAGGTCGGCGCCGGTGCCCGCGAGGCCGGTCTGGACGAAGTCCCCGCGTGCCGTCAGCGTCAGGCCTGGGGCCGCGCCCGACTGGTAGATGAGGTCGGGCGGGTTCCAGCTGCCGTCGGCCGAGCGGACGACACGCCGGGCTCCGACGTCGCCGCCCATCTGCTCGAGCCAGAGCAGCACGGCGGTTCCATCGTCGCGGATCCTGCCTGCGGTCGGGAAGAAGCCGGCGGCTTCCCCGGAGATCGTCGTGACGTCACCCCACGCGGCATCCGTTGTCGACCGTGACCTGGCGCGCATCACATGGTGTCCGGAGCCGCCGCTCGTGTCGGTCCAGGCGGCGATCTGCTCGCCGTCGCCAGCCGCGTAGACCCGGGCGCCGCCCGCGTTGTCGGTTCCGGGGGAGGCGTAGGCCGGCGTGTCGAAGCCCACGGCGCCCCGCTGGCGGACCGCCACCGCAGCCCGTGAGGTCGACCCGTCGTTCTCGGTCCAGGCGGCAAAGACCCGGCCCGCGCCGTCGGCCGCGAGCGAAGGCCCCCACGAGCCGTTCACGTCTCCGAGCTGGTCGGACTCCCACTGCTGCGAGTCGGCGAGGAGCATGGCGACCGTCACCCTCGTGACGCCGCCGTTCGAGACTTGGCCGGCGATGAGGAAGTCGCCGTCAGAGGAGGCGACGGCGGTGATGTTGCTGACGTCGTCGCCGGTGAGGACCGGCTCCTGGGGCCGCCAATCGCCGCCGGGGTCGCGGACCGCGACCATGAACGACTGCCCCAGCTCCCAGCCTGCGATCAGCCGGCCCTGCGGCGTCGCTCGCACGTTGACCGGGGCGTTGTCGAGGGTCCCGACCGCCTGCGGCGTCTCCCAGACCGGCTGCGGCAGCTTGGCGGCGGCCTGCGCGGTGGCAGCCGTCGCTGTCAGCGCGGCCGTAGCCACGAGCGAGCAGAGCAGGGGGAACCGGCGCGCAGGCATCGCTCATGAGGTCGGCAGGCCGAGCGCTGCGGTCGAGCGCAACTGGACGCCCGTCGGATCTGCGTCAGCGACCGGCGACGTCGAGCGCGAATCGCGCGAGCTCGATCGGAAGGGGAGCGGCGCTGCCGTCGGCACGGCGCTCCGAGGCGGTGCCGACGTCGAGGTGCGAGTGCCCGTCGATCACGATCGTCCGCTGGCCTGCCGGTGCGGCGCCCATCGCGGGTGCGAGGCCGCGGCCGGCGTCGAGGTTGAGCACCGGGCGTCCGTTGACGCCGGCGGGGTAGCGCGCCTGCGCGAGCCCGCCGCTTCGGTCACCGAACCCGAACGCCGTCAGGTCGGTGACGATCCGCGTCGGGAAGTACTGCTCGAGGAAGTCGACGTCGTCGCCGGCGATCGCCCGCGCGAACTGGCGCATGTCGGTGACCTCGTCTCCGGGGGCGCTGTAGGGCCGGCCGTCGGGAGCGAGCAGCGGCGGCTCGGCGAGCGTCTGCTGCCAGTCGCGCCAGCGGTAGACCGGCGCCGACGGGCCGTACGCGGACGGCGCGCCGAGGCGGCCGCCGCCGAAGACCCCGAGCGTCACCGGTGCGCCGAACGGCACCGGGAAGTCCTTCGCGGCGATCGGCCCACCGGCCGGCATCCCGAGCCCGGCGCGAAGGATCGTGATCGGCGAGGAGTTGTCGTCGAAGACCGATGCGAGCGCGGCGGTGTTCGTCGCGCGCAGCGTGCGGATGTCCGGCTGCCCGGTCAGCGCCTGGATCCAGTTGCCGGAGAGCAGCAGCCCGAGCGCCGAGTTGAAGTTGTCGTTGCGCGGTAGCTGGCCGATCAGCGACGAGGTCCCTTCCGGTGCCAGCTCGGCGGCGAGGCCGAGGATCGGCACGATCTGGAAGACCTCTGCGGAGAACGGCGGGCCGCCGGTGATCGTCGGCGCGCCGCCGGTCGCCCCGGCGAGGCCGTCGTTGAGGCCGAGTGCGGTCGTCAGCGGGTTCGGGTCGCCGCCCGTCGGGATCCTCGAGTCGAGCGTGAAGAAGCCGGCGCACTGCTTGCCTCCGGCGTCATTCGTCGTCTTCGGGTCGCCGTCGAAGTCCCAGCTTGCGAGCGCGCCGGTCAGCGGTCCGCCGAGCGAGTGCCCGCCGCAGATCAGCTTCTTGGTCCGGTACGACTCGGGCAACTCGCTCGTGATCACCGAGACCTCGTCGCGGACGGTCTGCGCGAGTCCGACGCGGCTCAGCCAGGCGGTGCGGGCGCCGCTGGCGATCCCGGCGAACCGGCGTCCGCCGACCTCGCGATCGCCGAACGCGTAGTCGAACGCAAGCTGTGGGTCACGCGCGGCGCGGGCGCTGAGCACGCCCCAGTGATCCTCGAGGCAGTTCGAGCGGCGCTCGAGCGCCCAGAACTCGAGCTTCTTGCCGGCGGCGGCCGCGGCGCGGATCGTGTTGCGGCCGGTGATCTCGATCGACTCGGCGCCGGCGAGGATTCCGGGCATCGCGATCAGCACCGCATCGCTCTTGGTCGCCCGGCGTGGGCCGTTCGCGCTGCGCAACCGCAGGTAAGCGAGCGTGTCGCAGACCGCCGGATGCGCCGGCGTACCGGCCGGCATCGGCGCGTCGATCCGGACGACGCTCGCGCTGACGCCGTCGCCGCGCGATGGCAGTGGCGATTCGGTCCGCGCGGCGAACGCGGAGGCCGGGGCGAGCAGCGCCGTCAGCGCAGCGGCGATCGAAAAACGGAGCGTCGGCACGGCGCGAGCCTACACTCGACTTAGGGGTTGGTGGAGGAGGCCGCTAGGCGACGGAGCCGACCACGGACGTCGACCAGTCGACGACGCTCGTCGGCTTGACGACGTGCTTGCCGAAGCCGAGTTCCTTCGGCGACAGCCCGAGGGCGAGGCCGACAAGCTGCGGCAGGTGCAGCACCGGCATGTTCAGGTTCGGGTTGCCGGCGTAGCTCTTGGCGAGCGGCTGCTGCATGTCGAGGTTGAGGTGGCAGAGCGGGCAGGGCGTGACGAGGCAGTCGGCCTCCGCGTTCTGCGCGTCGGTCAGGTGGCGGCCGGCCTGCGTCAGCGACGCTTCCTTGTTCATCGTGATGATCGGGAAACCGCAGCACTTGTGCGAGCCGGCGTAGTCGATCACGGTGCCGCCGAGCGCCTCGATCACCATCCCGAGGTACTGGTCACGCGGGTTCTCGTCGTCGATCCCGAGCCGGTCGGTCGGGCGGACGATGTAGCAGCCGTAGAACGGCCCGACGCGCAGGTCGGTCAGTGGCCGCTTGACGCGCGACTTCAGCTCGTCGAGACCGAGTTCTTCCACGAGCACCCAGAGGAAGTTCTTGTTCGCGAGCGCGCCCGACTCGTAGTTCAGGTCATACGTCGCCAGCGTCTCGTTGACCTGGCCGCGGTACTCGGCCGAGGCGTCGAGCCGCTCCTGCGACTCGCCCTGCGCGCCCTGGCAGGTCGAGCAGATGTTCATCATCACGTCGGCGCCCTCGACCTGCTGGGCGAGCGCGAACGTGCGCGCGTTGAGCGTGTCGGCGAGCTCCTGGTTGTGCTCGGCGATCACGCCGGCGCCGGTGCAGCAGGCGCGATCGAGCGGGACGAGCTCGATGTCGAGCATTGGTGCGACCTTCGCCATCGAACCGTGCAGCTCCGGAGTGAAGCCGCGGCTCACACAGCCGGGCCAGTACGCGACCTTCATGCCTTCGCCTCCTCGGAGACGTTCTCCGCGTTGTCTTCGTCTGTACCTGAGATGTACAGGTTGAACTCGTTGCGCTCGTCGCGGCCGTGGATGGTGTCGTAGATGTCGCGGACCTCGCGGATGTCCTTCGAGTCGAGCTTGTGCGCGATCAGCGCCGTGCGCGGCGTGACCTTCCCGCGCAGCAGCGCCTTCGTCAGGAACGGGAGCGTGGAGACGATCTCCTTGACAGCCTTCGGGTGGAACTTCGCGAGGGCGCTGTCGGCGACCAGCGACCTCGGCACGACCTCGGCCTCGGCAAGCAGGCCGTACTTGCCGACCAGCGTGACGAACGCCGACTCGTGGCGCTCGCCGTTGTTCTGGTCTTCGATGTGGTGATCTTGGCCGGCGCGGCGGCGCAGGCGCATGATCTGGTTCATCGGCGCGACGCCCTTCGGGCATGCCTCGATGCACTTGAAGCAGTGCGTGCAGTCGTAGATGCCGTGCGGATCCTCGGCGAGGTCCTTGAGGCGCTCGGCCTGCATCGCGTCGCGTGGGTCACCAACGAAGCGGTAGGCCTTCGCGAGCGCGGCCGGGCCGACGAACAGCGGGTCGACTTCGAGCGAGAGGCAGTCACCGACGCAGGCACCGCACTGGATGCAGGCCATCGTCTGGGTCACGTCGACCATCGAGAGCCGGTCGACGATGTACTCGCGCTCGGGCACCGGCTCCTTGCCGATCAGCCACGGGGTGACGCGCTGGATCTTCTTCCAGTGGACCGCGTCCATGTCGACGACGAGATCCTTGATCACCGGCATGTTGCCGAGCGGCTCGATCTCGATCACGCCGTCCTCGCCGGCGCTCTTCTTGGCGTGGTCGAGGTGGGTGTGGCAGGCGAGCCCGGCCTTGCCGTTGACCTTCACTCCGCAGGAGCCGCAGATCGCGCCGCGGCAGGAGCAGCGGATCGCGATCGAGCCGTCGGTCTCGTTGCGCGCTTGAAGGATCCCCTCGAGGACCGAGCGGTGCGGCTCGAGCGAGACGGTGTGCTCATCCCAGTAAGCGGGCTTCCCGGATTCGGGGTCGTAGCGGCGGATCCGGAGCGTGAACTCCTCGGCAACCCGGCTCACGGGGGCAGGCGCGGACGACATCTAGTACTTCCTCTCTTCGGGCTGCCACTGGGTGACGGTCACGGGCGCTTCCCCAATCTCAGGGCCGTCGCCATTCTTCGTCAGCGTGATGTGCTTCATCCATTCCGCGTCGTTGCGGTCCGGGTAGTCCGAGCGCGACTGCGCGCCGCGCGACTCCTTGCGCTCGAGCGCGGCGGTCACGATGCACTCCGAGACCTCGAGCATGTACCCGAGCTCGATCGCGCCGAGCACGTCCTGGTTGAAGATCGTGCCCTTGTCGTCGACGTAGGCGGTCTTCGCCTCGTCCTTGAGCCGCTTGACGACCTCGAGCGCGTGACTGAGGCCCTCCTCGTTGCGGTAGACCGCGACGTTGCGGTTCATCTCGGTGCCGAGCTCGTCCTTGATCTGCGAGACGCGCTTGCCGGTCTTCGGCCGATCGGTGATCGCCTGGATCTGCGCCTCCTCGTCGGCGAGGCGGCCGTGGCCGGGCGAGTCCGGCATGTCGAGCCCGTGCGCGCGCTCGGCGGCGTGGGCGCCGGCGCGGCGGCCGAAGATCAGCGTGTCGAGCAGCGAGTTGGCGCCGAGGCGGTTTCCGCCGTGGACCGAGACGCAGGCCGCCTCACCGGCGGCGTACAGCCCGGGGATCTCGGTGGCGCCGTTGACGTCCGTCTTGATGCCGCCCATCGTGTAGTGCTGGCCGGGGCGGATCAGGATCGGCTCGCGGGTGATGTCGACGCCGGCGAAGTCCTTGCCGATGTTGACGATCTCGCGCAGCGCCTCGAGCGTGCGCTTCTTCGGCACGACCGTGATGTCGAGGTAGATGCCCTCTTTGTTCGGTCCGGCGCCGCGGCCCTCGTTGATCTCGGTCTGCTCGGCGCGGCTCACGACATCTCTAGAGGCGAGCTCGAGCTTGTTGGGCGCGTACTTGTGCATGAAGCGCTCGCCCTCGCCGTTGATCAGGTGCGCGCCCTCGCCGCGGGCGCCCTCGGTGATCAAGAGTCCGTTCTCGACCAGGCAGGTCGGGTGGTACTGGATCATCTCCATGTCCATCAGCGGCGCGCCGAGCGCGTACGCCTGGGCCATGCCGTCACCGGTGCAGATCAGGCCGTTCGTCGTCGGCTTGAACGCCTGGCCGGCGCCGCCGGTCGCGACTATCACGTTCTTGGCGGTGAAGACCTCCATCGCGCCGGTGCGGATGTCGCGGGCGATGCAGCCGATGCAGGCGCCTGTCTCGTCCTGCAGCAGCGACGTCGTGAACCACTCCTCGTAGCGGTCGACCTTCTCGTGGTACTTCATCAGCTGCTCGTAGAGCACGTGCAGGATCGCCTGGCCGGTGATGTCGGCGACGTAGGCGGTGCGCTTCATCGACGCGCCGCCGAAGGCGCGCAGGTCGAGGTTGCCGGTCTCGTTGCGGTGGAAGGTGACGCCGATGTGCTCGAGATGCATGATCTCGTCGGGCGCCTCGGAGCACATGACCTCGATCGCGTCCTGGTCGCCGATGAAGTCAGAGCCCTTGACGGTGTCGTAGGCGTGCGAGCGCCAGTCGTCGGCCGGGTTGATCGCCGCGTTGATGCCGCCGGCGGCGGCGACCGAGTGCGAGCGCACCGGGTGGACCTTGCTCATGATCGCGACGGTCGCGCCGGCGTCTGCGGCGGCGGTGGCGGCGCGCTGGCCGGCGAGGCCGGCGCCGAGTATCAGGACGTCGTGTTGGGGCATCGAACTGGCAACTCTATAGACGCGCCGCCGCGGAGAACCCGCTGAAATGCTGGGGGTTGGTGTTAGGTGCCCCTAACCCCAACCCCAGCTGAACGGCTGGGGTGTCAGCGGACGCGGAGGGCTTGGCGGACGCGGTCGACGGTTACGAGCCCGCGCAGGCCGCCGGCCGCGTCGACGACCGGGACGACGCCCCACTGCTGGAGTCGCTCCGATTTCAGCAGCTGCTCGAGCGGCGTCTCACCGGGGATCTGCTCGGGCCCGGGGCCGTGGTCGGCGATCAGGTCGGCGGCGGTCAGCATCGGCCGGCCCTGGGCGAGCGCGTGCTCGAGGTGGTCGCGCGGGACGACGCCGATGAAGACCCCGGCGCCATCGATCACCGCCGCGGCCGGCGGTGTGTCGGGCGCGCGCGGGTAGGAGTCGAGCGCGTCGGTCGCCGTCGTGAGGTCGGCGAACGTCGGCGGCTCGCGATCCATCACGTCCTCGGCGGTGACGCCGGTCAGCCGCTCGTGGAATTCGCCGACCATCACGGCGCCGCGGGCGCCCTGCGCGAGGAACCAGCCGAGCAGCATCAGCGAGAAGCCCGCGATCGAGTCGCTCGTCCACAGCAGGACGAGCCCGCCGGTCGCGATCAGCAGGCCGAACGTGCGCCCGGCGATGCCGGTCAGCCGAGTCGCACGGCCGCGGCTGCCGGTCAGCTTCCAGATCACCGCCTGCGCCATCCGGCCGCCGTCGAGCGGATAGCCGGGCAGCAGGTTGAAGAGCAGCAGGCCGCCGTTGATCAGCGCGAGCCAGGAGCCGAGGACGACGAGCGCGCTATCGGTCTCGGTGCCAGCGAGCGCTTCCGTGAGCGACATCCCGTCCGGCGCGGCGGCGGCCGTCAGCAGCAGGCAGAGCGCGACGAGGACGACGTTGACCGCGGGGCCGGCCGCGGCGATCAGGAACTCCTCGCGCGCCCGTTCGGGCTCGCGCGAGAGGTGTGTGAAGCCGCCGAGCACCCAGAGGTCGATGCCGATCACGTCGATGCCGAAGCGGCGGGCGGTCAGCGCGTGGCCGAGCTCGTGCAGCGCGACCGACGCCGAGAACGCGAGCGCCGCGGCAGCGGCGAGGCCGAACAGCTCGCCCTGTGACGCCGACGGGATCCACTCGTCGAAGTTCGTCGTCAGGAAGACGATCGCGAGCCCGAGGAAGACGAACCAGCTCGGCGCAGCGCCGATCCGCACGCCGAAGACGTGCGCCAGCGGCATGGTCTGCGGGCGGCGCATCGGGATCATTGTGACGCGCACGGCGCTCGCCTGCGACCCGTGCCGGTCAGGTGCGCTTCGCGAGCACGGCGCGAGCCGCGATCTGCCTGCCGTCGATCGACAGCTTGACCGCCGCGGACCTCGCCGGCGCCTTCCGCAGCTTGATCGTGCCCTTGGCCACGCACGCGCTCCTGCCGGCGATCGTCGTTCGCACCAGCCGCAGCGTGGCCCGGTACGTACTGCCGCCCACCCGCGTGCGTCCTCGAACCGTGCCCGAGCACCGGGCGGACGCCCGCAGGGCGACTCGAGCGTTGACCGTCAGCGTCTTGCCTTTGAGGACGAGGTCGAATGCGGGGCGCAGGGCGAGGAGGTGAGGCGCGGGGGCCGGCGCCGGCGTCGGCGCGGGCTCCGGGGCGGTCTGCTCCGGCGCGCTCGCCGGCGGCTCGCCGGCCGGCGGCCGGGCGCTGCGGTCACCGGTGAGGTCGGCGGCGTAGACGGGGTTGCCGGGGCCGGCGTCGTTCCAGGCGAACGCGAGATCGCCGAAGCGGTTGCCGTCGATCGACGCCGGGCCGACGTCGAACGAGGCGTTCGAGACGATCTCGGTCGGCGCCGAGAACGCCGCGCCGAACGTGGGGCGCGTGGCGTGACCGGCGCCAAAGACGGTCATGTCCGGCGAGTAGCTCCAGAGCGCGTTGGTCGTGCCCGAGATCGTCGGGAAGACCTTGCCGTAGGCCGACACGGCGCCGTACGGCGACATCAGCGCGAGCCCGGTCCACGAGCCTGCGGCCGGCCGATCGGCGCTGAAGTTCGCCATCAGCGCGCCGGCCTCGGGGGCGTTCAGCTTCATCACGGTAACTGTGACGTTGCTGTCCTCATCGGCGACGACCTGGCTGACCCACACGCGCTCGCCCGGCTGCGTGATCGAAACCGGGGTGCCCCAGCCGCCGCTGGCGCTGCGGGTGTTGGCGCGGAGCGTGTCGGGGCCGTCGCCGCCGGTTTCGTCGAGGTCGTAGACGGCGGTGACCTCACCGTTCGGCGCGGCGGCGACGTCGATGTTGAACGACCCGTACGCGAGGTCCTCGACGGTCTGCGGAGGATCCCAGTCCGCCGCCGCCGACCCGAGCCGCGCGCTCGTCACCGTCGCCGCGTCCGGCTGCTGGTGCCGGCGCGAGTAGACGGCCGTGACGTCGCCTGTGTCGTCGGCGTCGAGCGCGAACGCCTGGAACGTGTCGTCCCCACCGCCGTCGTCGTCGACGACCAGCTCGGGACCCCAACCGCCGTCGAAGACGCGTGAGCGCATCGCCGCCGAGTAGTCGCCCCAGACTGCGACGAACGTGCCGTCGGGGCGGCCGACGATGTCGCGGTCGCCGATGTTGCCGGCCCCGTCGAGCTGCTCGGCCGGGCCGAAGGTCGCCGAGCCGGCAGGCCTGACCGCCGCCTCGATGTGGGTCTGGGGATTGGTGAGCCAGGTGACCGCGACCGAACCGTCCCCTGCCGCAGCGATCCGATAGTCGTTGCGGCTGACGTTCGTGCCGTCCGCGGAGATCGGCTCAGGGTCGCTCCAGGTGGTCTCGCCGGCGAGCCGGGTCGCGGCGGTCATGCGCCAGTCGCTTCCGTCCTGCTGGTACCAGATGACGGTCGTCGAGCCGTCTGGTGCTGAGACGACCTGGGGGCCGTAGACGGTCGCCCCGTCATCCGAGATCTGGACGGGCGCGCGCCATCCACCGGCGGCCGCGGCCTGTGGCAGCACGACACAGGCGAGCAGGGCGGCGAGGACGGTCGCGCGCAGGCGGGCGTGGGCAGACGCAGGCATGAGCGTTCCATCGGCAGCTGCGTCCGATCGGCCTGTCTGCGAGGGTGAGGATGCGATGGATGTCCACGAGCTCGTCGCGCACTACGCCGCCGGGCTGTTCCCGATGGACGACGGAGATGCCGATCCGCCGCCGCCCGAGCTGCCGTGGTGGGCGTGCGACCCGCGCGCCGTCTTCGAGCTCGACGACGCGTCGTTGGACGCGTTCGACCGGCGGCTGCGGCGCTCGCTGCGGGCCGCCCAGCCCGGCTGGCGCCTGACGACCGACACGAATTTCGAGGCGGTGCTCGACCGCTGCGCGCGCCCTCGCGGCGAAGGCGACGGCGTCTGGCTGACGCCACGAATGCGCGAGCTGTACCGGACGCTGCGCGAGGCCGGGCTCGCCCACACGTTCCAGCTCGTCGACGACAACGACGCGCTCGTCGCCGGCATCGTCTGCGTCGCGCTCGGCCGCGCAGCGATGCTCGAGTCGATGTGCCACACCGTCCCGCACGCCGGCAACGTGCTGCTCGCGCGGACGCTGCGAGCGCTCGCCGGTGCCGGCTGCCAGCTCTGTGACATCCAGACACCGACCGACCACACGCTGCGGCTCGGCGCACGGCTGATCCCGCGCGCCGAGTACGAGGCGCGGCTCGCCGCGGCGCTCAGGCCGCCCGGGACGGCGGACTCAGCCGGCTGAGCGGTGCAGGTCGACGACTGAGGCGGCGTCCTCGTCCTCGTCGTCGGGCGGCCGCGGGTCGTCCTCGGGCTGGTGGCGCGTGACCCAGTCCTCGAGCGCCGACGGAAGCCGCGTGCGGCGATTGCCCCAGTGGACCATCACCTGCGAGCGGGCGACGAGGTCGTGCAGGCAGCGGAGGTCGTCGCGAAGCAGGCCGATCAGGAAGCCGATGCCCAGCACCGTGCTGAAGGGGAAGGCGAGCGCGCGGACGGCCGCGTGCCTGGCGCTGAGCGGGCCACCGCTCGTCGAGGAGATCCGCAGCCCCATCAGCGCCTTGCCTGGCGTGCGGCCTGTGATCGTGACCGAGCCCCAGAGGTAGAGGAACCACCAGACCATGTAGACGCCGAACCAGATCGGGCCGCCGGTCGCGTAGTCCGAGAGCTGCCGGTTCGTGAACAGCTCGAACAGCGACCGCGCGAGCAGGTTGCCTGCGCTGAACAGCAGCGCGACCATCGCGGCGTCGGCGAAGAAGGCGAGGCTGCGCGCGAGCGGTCCGGCGGGCCAGCCGGAGGCGTCGACCTTGCCGTCGACCCGGACGGCCGGGCGGACCGGCCGCCGCGCGACGCGGTCGGCAGCGCGCTCGATCAGCACATCGATCCCGAGGATCTGGCGGCGGGCCATGTCGAGCGTCGCCGAAGCGACGCTCGTCGTCGCCTCGCTGACGATCTTGTCGATCTCGGCGCGCTGGACGATCGCCGGGATGTCGACCGATTCGATCTGCTTGTCGAGGTCGATCCGCGAGACGAGCGCATCGATGTCGATCCGGTCGACGACGGCCGCGATGTCGATCCGCTCGATCACGCCGGGCACGTCGATTCGCCGCACGACCTCCGCGACGTCGATCCGCTCGATCACGCCCGGCACATCGATCCGCTCGACGACGTCGGCCACGTCGATCCGGCGGACCACGTCAGCCACATCGATCCGCTTGACCACATCGTCGACGTCGATCCCGCGTACGAGCTCGGCGACATCGATCCGGCCGACGAGCGCGGCGATGTCGATGCCGCCGACCAGCTCGTCGAGGTCGATCCGCGCCACCAGCGCGTTCATGTCGATCCGCGAGACCAGCGCGTTCACGTCGACGCCGGCGAGCAGCCCGTTGAGGTCGAGGTCTGCGAGCAGCGCGTTGACGTCGGCGCCGTCGAGCAGCGCGTTCACGTCGATCCGGGTCAGCAGCTCGTCGACGTCGACCTGTGCGAGCAGTGCGTTGATGTCGATCCGGCGGACGAGGTCGTCGATGTCGAGCCGCTGCGCCAGCGAATCGACGTCGATCCGCTCGACGAGCGCCTCGACGTCGACGCGCTCGATCACTTGGTCGGGGTCGACGGCGTCGACCGCCGGCGAGATCAGCGCGCCGAGCAGGCGGCTCGCGGGGGATCGCTCCTCAGCCATGCGGCGACACTACGCGACCGGCGCGTGCCGGTCGACGATCGCGCGGGTGTCGAACCCCGCCGGCAGCGTGCCGTAGTGCAGGCCGCCGTCGCCCGACAGCCTCGTCGCCACGAACGCGTCGGCGACCTGCTGCGGCGCGTGACGGAGCAGCAGCGACGCCTGCAGCGCCACTGCCAGCTTCTCGACGACCCGGCGCGCCCGAACCTCGAGCGTCGCCGCGTCGGTGAACTCACCGGGCAGCGCGGCGACGAACGCGTCGTAGCGCGCGTCGGCGCCGGTCGCCTCGCCGAGCTCGTCGAGCAGCACCTCCAGGGAGGCCGGCGCCTTGATCAGCGCGCGCAGCGTGTCGAGCGCCATGATGTTGCCCGAGCCCTCCCAGATCGAGCACAGCGGAGCCTCGCGGTAGATCCGCGGCATCCCGGTGTCCTCGACGTAGCCCGGCCCACCGAGGCACTCCATCGCCTCGAACGCGTGGTTTGGGAAGCGCTTGCAGACGTGGTACTTCGCGACGGGCGTCGCCAGCCGGGCGAACAGCGCCGCCCGCTCGTCGCCGGCGGCGACCTCGTCGTAGGCGCGGCAGAGCCGCAACGCGAGCGCGGTCGCCGCTTCGGACTCGACCGCGAGGTCGGCGAGCACGGTCGTCATCAGCGGCTGGTCGATCAGCGTCTTGCCGAAGGCGCTGCGGTGCTGCGTGTGCCAGATCGCCATCGCGGTCGCGGCGCGCATCCCGGCCGCAGAGCCGATCACGCAGTCGAGCCGCGTGTGGGCGACCATCTCGATGATCGTCGCAACTCCTCTGCCGGGCTCGCCGAGCATCCGGCCCCAGGCGCCGCGCAGCTCGATCTCCGAGCTCGCGTTCGAGTGGTTGCCGAGCTTGTCCTTGAGCCGCTGGATCTGGAAGCCGCGGTTGCGCTCGCCGTCGGGCGTGAACTGCGGCACCGCAAAGCAGCAGAGGCCCTCGTCGGTGTAGGCGAGCATCAGGAAGAGATCCGACATCGGCGCGCTGCAGAACCACTTGTGCCCGGTCAGGAGGTGCTCGGCGCCCTCGCCGCCGCCGTTCAACGGCTCGGCGCGGGTCGTGTTGGCGCGCACGTCCGAGCCGCCCTGCTTCTCGGTCATCGACATCCCGCAGATCGCGCCGGGCTTCTCGCTCGCGGGGCGGAGCGCGCCGTCGTAGCCGGTCGCGGTCAGCCGCGGGATCCACTCCTCGGCGATCTCGGGCGTGTGCCGAAGCGCCGGGATCGCGGCGAACGTCATCGTGATCGGGCAGCCGAACCCGGCCTCGGCCTGCGTGCCGGACATGTAGATCGCCGCGCGCGCGACGTGAGCCCCCGGTCGCGGGTCGTTCCACGGCAGCGCGTGCATCTCGTCGGCGACGCCGCGCGCCATCAGTCGGTGGTAGTCGGGGTGGTAGTCGACGCGGTCGATCCGCTCGCCGGTCGCGTTGTGCGAGCTGAACCGCGGCTTGTCGCGGTTGGCCTCCGCGCCCCACTGCTGCGGCTCGCCGCCCCAGAACGCACCGACGCCGGCGGCGCGTTCGTGCGCCCAGCCGCCGCCCTCGCGAGCGACCCCCTCGACCAGCGCGGCGTGGTCGAGGTAGAGGTTGCGGCCCGTCAGCGGCGGGACCTGGTTCGTGACGTCGTGGGTGGCTTGGTCGGCGCTGCCTGAGACGGTCATCGACATGCGCTCAGTGTCGCATGCCGGTCGCGCTCTCGTCAGCCGCGGCGCGTCGTCAGCGTCCGGCTCTTGACCTGTTTGCCGGAGACGGAGATCCGCAGCTTGGTCCGCAGGCTCGGCGTCTTCTTGAGGCTGATCGTGCCGGTGCCGCGGCAGGCGCCGCCGATGGTCTTCAGCTTCAGCGTCGTGCGGTAGGAGCGGCCGCCGAACGCGGTCGTCGCCTTGACCGTGCCGCTACAGCGGGCGCCCTTCTTCAAGGTCACCTTCGCGTTCAGCGAGATCGTCCGGCCGGCGAGCCGCGCCTCGATCACCGGCGCGAGCGTCTGCTTGGGCTTCTGCTCCGGTTCGTCGGCATCGTCCGGCGCCGGGGGCGGGTCGCTGACCGTCACGTGGCGTGTCTCGGTCGCGCTGTTGCCGGCGGTGTCTGTGACCGTGACGGTCACTGTGTAGGTGCCGGCGGTCGGGTAGGCGTGGGTGGCCGACGCGCCCGAGCCGGTCTCGCCGTCACCGAAGGCCCACGAGACCGAGCCGACGTCCGACCAGCGGTCGGTCGCCGAGACGGAGACCGGGACCGGGTCGCCGGTCGTCGCCGACGACGGGACCGAGACGGCCGAGACCACCGGCGCCGTCCCGTCGCCGGCCGCGAAGCCGACCCCGTGGTTGCCCGGCGTCGTGTTCTGTGACCACATCGTCGCGAGGTCGCCGTCCGCCGTCAGGGCAGCGACCGGGCTCGAGCCGTGGCCGGTCATCGAGAAGGCGTTGAAGACGGTCGCGCTTGCGCCCTCGACGTTCTCGAGCGGACCCCACGAGCCGGTCTGCGAAGACCACTCGGTCGTGGCGATGCCGAAGTCGGAGATATCGGCGATCGAAGCGCCGTCTGCGAAAACGAGGCGCACGACGCCGCGATCGTTCGAGGTCAGCGTGATCGGTGCGCCTGCGGTGCCCCGCGGCGTCCGGGCGGCCGTGGACCAGCTGCCCGAACCGGGTTCCACTACCGAGTACCAGGACTCCGCGGCGCCGGTACCGAGGTCGAGCGCCTCCCATGTCACGACGATGCGGCCCGCCGCGTCGATCGCGAGCTGCGGGATCAGCTGCAACGCGCCGCTGAGCTGGTGGTCGTCACCGAGCGAGCCGTCGGCGCCGATCGTGCGCGCGAGCGCCTCGAAGTTGCCGTTGACCGAGACGACCGCGGCGGAGCCGTCGTTCTTGAGGACGGCGTCGACCATGCCGGTACCGCCGCTTGCGACGTTCGCGAAGACCTCGGTCGGCGTGCCTGACCACGTCTCAGAACCGGCGTCCCAGCGCGAGACGTAGCCCTTGGTGACGCCAGAGGTCTGGCCTTGGGAGTAGAGGATCGCGTCGCCCGACGCGTTGAAGTCGAGAGCGAGCGAGCCGCCAACTGCGTCGACCGTCGGCACGGTGACCGGCGTGCCCCAATCCGCGGAGTTGCGTGTGCGCGTGGCGGTGCGGATCTCGTTCGGACCCGAACCCGGCACGACGTAGGCGGCGGTCACGGTGCCGTTCGGCGCCGCGGCAAAGCCGAGTCCGTAGACGCTGGTGGCGAGCGTCTCGGTGTCGCTCCAGGTGGTCGAGCCGGCGAGCATCGTCGAGGTTCTGAGGTCGGTGAAGTTCGGCGGCGCCCAGAAGGCGGTCGTGTTGCCGTCCTTGTCGACGACGAGGTCGAAGATCGCAACGTCCTCACCGGCGGGCGACACGTCCTGCGGAGCGTCCCAGGAGTCGCCGGCTCCGGAGAACCGCCGCACGACGAGCACGTCGTGACCGTTCTTGTGCTCGGCCCACGCAGCCGCGATTGTGCCGTCGTCGCCGGCCGAGATCCGGTTGTTGACCGACGCGTTCGAGAGCTGGGCGACGTCCGACCCGGGCGCGTTCAGCAGCTCCATCTCGGTCCAGCCGAACGCGCCGGCGGTGGCGGGGAAGAGGAAGGCGGCGGCGAGCAGCGCGGCGGCAGCGGGGAACAGACGACGAATCGACATGCCTTCGTGATCGGCCGGGCTACACCGCGCCGCAACTCGGCCCGCAACGATTGGACGCATGTCCGTCGAGTGGTCGGTTGGTCTCGGACGTCCGAGACCAACCGACCACTCGACGGACCCCGTGCATCGGGCCGCATTCTGGTGTACGGTCAGCGCCGGTGAGGGAGGAGATCCGGCGATGATGGTCGGGCGCGCGCTGCTCGCGATGGCGGCAGGCACCTGCGCGGTCGCCGCCGCGGCCCCGGCGCACGCCGCCGGCCCGGTGCCGGACGCGCCGAAGATCGAGGTGCTCTCGAACCGCGCCGACCTGATCTCCGGTGGTGACGCGCTGGTGAGGATCACGCTTCCGGCACGCGCCCAGACGTGGAACCCGCGCGTCAAGATCGGCAACCGCCGCGACGTGACCGATCAGCTGACGCGGACGGGCCCACGGACGATCGAGGGCGTCGTCAGCGGCTTCAAGAACGGCAAGAACCTGCTCCAGGTGCGACTGAAGGACGGCAGCGCCGCCGGCATCGTCGTCACGAACCACCCGCAGGGCGGCCCGGTCTTCGCCGGCCCCCAGATCCAGCCTTGGCTGTGCCAGAAGGGCTCGGTCGACGAGCAGTGCAACCAGCCGCCGAAGTACTCCTACGTCTACAGGTCGACCGACGTCCTGAAGATCGGGTTCCAGGACTACGACCCCGACGACCCGCCGCGTGACGTCGCAACGACGACGACCGTCAGCGGCCGTCAGGTCCCGTTCATCGTCCGTATCGAGACCGGCTACATCGCGCGCGACGAGTACAAGATCGCCACGCTGATGCGGCCCGGCGAGCGCCGGACCGGCGTGTCGTCGCAGCCGCAGTTCGCGCACCGGCTGCTCGTCACCCACGGCGGCAACTGCAACATCCAGTACGGGCCCGACGACGCTCCGAGCGTGCTCGCCGCACTCAGCGTCGGCGGTGGCGGGCTGCTCGGCGGGATCATCTCGACGATCACGAACGACCCGGCTGTCTCGGCGCTCGGCAAGGGCTACGCCGTGATGTCGACCGCGGCGTCGAACTCCGGTCACAACTGCAACCTGCAGACACAGGCCGAGTCGCTCGTGATGACCAAGGAGCGGGTAATCGAGCGCTACGGCACGCTCGACTACACGATCGGCGTCGGCTGCTCGGGCGGCGCACTCTCCCAGTACTGGGTCGCCAACGCCTACCCCGGTATCTACGACGGCATTCTGCCGACCTGCTCGTTCCCGGACGCGTGGTCGGCCGCGATCCAGGTGATGGACTACCACCTGCTGCGCAAGTACTTCGAGGAGCCGAGCCGCTGGTTCGGTGAGAACGCCTTCACCGGCGACCAGACGGCAGCCGTCTACGGCCACAACGGCCCGCTCAACGCGATCATCTCGGACATCGGCTTCTTCGAGGCGATCGTCCCCGACCGCGAGTGCGACCCGCTCAAGCCCGAGCAGATATACGACCCGAAGAAGAACATCGATGGTGTCCGCTGCTCGCTCGCCGACTTCAACCTCCACATCTTCGGGCGCCGCGACCCGGCCTCGTGGGGCGCGAACGAGAAGAAGCTCGGCTACGGGTTCGCGAACGTGCCGGTCGACAACACCGGCGTGCAGTACGGGCTCGACGCGCTACGGCGCGGCGTGATCACACGTGAGCAGTTCGTCGATCTCAACGAGAAGATCGGCGCGCTCGACGTCGACATCAAGCCGACCAAGGAGCGCCTCGACGGCGAGTCGCCGGCGCTCGCCGCCAGCTACCGGACCGGCGGCATCAACGAGGCCAACAACCTCGGCAGCACGCCGATCATCGACTGTCGCGGGCCGGACCCGGGCTTCGCGCACGACAGCTTCCGGCCGTACGCGGTCCGCGCGCGGCTCGATCGCGCGCTCGGCGGCCACGGCAACCAGGTGATCTTCAGCGGCGGGGTGCCGATCATCGGTGACACGCGCTGCAGCGCACGCTCGTTCGAGGTGATGGAGCGCTGGGTCGCCGCGATCAAGGCCGACGCGAGCGCGGCGCCGCTCGAGCAGAAGGTGCTCGCCGCCAAGCCCGCGGACGCGCGCGACGTCTGCCTCGACGGCGGCGGCAACGTCTCCTACGAGGGCCAGTGCTCGGCCGAGCTGATGCCGGTCTATGGGACGCCGCGGATGGTCGCCGGCGATCAGATCACGACCGACAAGAACAAGTGCAGGCTGAAGCCGCTCGTCCGCGGTGACTACGCGCCCATGACCTTCAGCGACGCGCAGTGGCAGCGGCTCGTCAAGACCTTCCCGACCGGCGTCTGCGACTACTCGCAGCCGGCCGTCGGCCAGCAGCCGACGGTGCCGTGGCTCGAGTTCTCAGACAGCCGCGGGCGCGTGATCACCGGTGGCCGGCCGATGGGCCCGGCGCCGGTGTCGTTCGGGATGTAGTTCCGCGAAGGAACGCTCGATCCCGCCGGCAACCACGTCGGCGTCGGGCACGTTGTGGCGGTCGGCGCAGATGCCGAACGTCAGTGAGCCGTTGTAGCTGAAGATCGCGATCCCGAGCGTGTGTTCGGCGAACAGCGGGACGAACGGGAGCGCGTCACGCATCGTCGCGCCGAACGCGCTCAGCTCGAGCTGCGGGCCCGGGACGTTCGTGATCGTGACGCCGAACATCTTGCTGTTGCCGAACAGGATCCGCGCGACGATCCCGCCGATGCCGGGCGGCCCGATGTCGGCGAGGTCGAGCCACGCTTTGCTGCCGGCCTGCTGGCTTCCAGCCTTGAGCTCGGCCTCTCGCTCGATCACGCGCTGGAGCCGCGTCAGCGGGTCGGGCTCCTCGATTGGCAGGTCGACGAGCATGTTCGTGACCTCGTTGCCGAGGTCGTGGGCGTGGTCGTCGCGCCGGATGTTGACCGGCACCTGAGCGCGGAACCCGGCGGGTGGCTCCTCGCCGCGCGCGAGGAAGAGGTCACGGAGCGCGCCCGAGCAGACGGCTAGGACGACGTCGTTGAGCGTGCCGCCGTGGGTTTGGCGCACGCGCCTGATGTCGGCGATCGAGATGCGAGCGGTCCGATAGCAGCGCGTCGCGGTCAGCTCGCCCGCGAGGCTCGTCCGTGCTGAGCCGGAGAGGTCGTCGCCGGCGAGCAGGTCGATCGCGGCTCGCGCCTTCTCGATCGCGTCACGCGGGTGGGCGACCGTCTGCGTGACTGCGCGGACGTTGCGCTTGAGCACGTCGGGGTGAAGGAAGTGACGGCTGCCGACCGGTTCGGCGTCGACGCCGTTCGAATCCTCGGCGGCGACAGCGTCGCCGAGCGCGTCGAGCACGAGGAAGGTGATGTCGACGGCGCCGACCCCGTCTACGAGGCAGTGGTGGGTCTTCGTCGCGATCGCCCAGCCGCCGTCCTCGAGGCCGTCGACGAGCGTCATCGACCAGAGCGGACGGCGACGGTCGAGCCGGTGCGACCAGAAGTTGCCGAGCCACTCCTCGAGCTCGGCGCGTCCTCCCGGGGCGGGCAGCGTCGCGCGGCGCACGTGGCTCGCCGGATCGAAGTCCGGCATCGGCTCCCAGGTGAGCCAGCGGACCGGGCTCGTCTGCGGTTCGGAAAGCCGTTTCGAGAACAGCGGCAGCAGCCCGAGACGCTCACCGATCCGCTCCTGAAGCTGCTCGAGGCTCGGGGCGCCGCCATCGGGGAGCGCATCGAACACGAGCGCGCCGCCGATGTGCATGTGCGCGTTCTCCTGCGCCTGTTCGACCTCGAGGAAGGCGGTGTCGAGTGTGCTGAGCTGCTGGGGTGCCGTCACGGTCTCCTCCTCCGCTTGACGTGCGCCGATCCTACGCCCGGTCTACCGGCCGGTGCTGTGAGGCCGGTCTCATTTCATAGGGCGGGCGAAGACGCCAGATCGACGAGCTCGGTGAACGAATCCTCGATCCCGTCGGCGAGCACGTCGATGTCGGGGGCGCCGTGGCGATCGCCGCTGACGCCGATCGTCACGCGGCCGTTGTAGCCGGCGATCGCGATCCCGACGGTGTGCTCGGCGAACAGCGGCACGAACGGGAGCGCCTCGACGAGCGTCGCGCCGAGCGCCGTCAACTCCTTCTGAGGGCCGGGGACGTTCGTGATCGTCAGGTTGAACAGGCGGCTCGAGTTGAACATCGAGCGCGAGACCATGATCCCGAAGATCGGCGGCCCGATGTCGGTCAGGTCGGCGATCGCCTTGCCGCCCTTGCCCTGGTTGCCCGACTTCGTCGCCCGGGCCCGGTCACGGACTGTGATCAGTCGCTCCTCGGGGTCTGCCTCCTCGACCGGCAGCTCGACGAACAATGTCGTGATCGCGTTGCCGAGCTTGCCCTCCTGGTCGGTCGTGCGGATGTTGACCGGCACCTGCGCGCGCATTCCGGCGGGCGGCTCTTCGCCGCGCGATTCGAGCAGCCGCCGCAGGCCGCCCGAGCAGGCGGCGAGCATCACGTCGTTGACGGTCGCGTCGTAGCGCTCGCGGACCCGCTTGACGTCGTCGAGGGCGAGCCCGCGGGTGCGGAAGTGGCGGGCGCCGGTCAGCTCACGGTTGAGGCTCGTCTGCGGCGCGCCGAAGACCTCTTCCCGGATCACGAGCTCGACGGCTGCGCGCGCCTTAGAGATCGCGTCGCGCGGGTGGGCGGCGACGCCGACGCCGGCGCGGGCACCGCGAAGCAGCAGCGACGGGCTCAGCCAGAAGCGGCCACCGTGACCGTGCTCCTGCTCGGGGTCGTACTTGCGGAAGGCCGACTCGTCGACGTCGTCGAGCATCAGCATCCCGACGTCGACCGAGCCGACGCCGTCGACGAGGCAGTGGTGTGCCTTCGTCGCGAGCATCCAGCGGCCGCCCTCGAGCCCGTCGACGAGCGTGATCTCCCAGAGCGGACGGTGGCGGTCGAGGCGGTGCGACCAGAAGTCACCGAGCCACTCCTCGAGCTGGGCGCGGCCGCCGGGAGCCGGCAGCGTCGCGCGGCGCATGTGCTCGCGCACGTCGAAGTCCGGCATCGGCTCCCAGGTCAGCCAGCGGAGCGGGTCGGTCTCGAGGTCGGAGAGCCGCTGCGCGAAGCGTGGCATCGCGCCGATCCGCTCGTCGAAGCGCTCGGCGAGCTGGTCGATGGTCGGGACCGTGCCGTCGGGGAGCCGATCGAAGATCAGCGCGACGCCGATGTGCATGTGCGAGCTGTCCTGAGCCTGCTCGAGCTCCAGGAACATCGTGTCCAGCATCGAGAGTTGATCGCCCATAGGGCGATGCTACGCCCGAAGGCGCCGCGGCGGCGGGCTCAGCGGCCGTCGCCGTCCGTCACTTGGACTTGATCTCGAACTGACGCGAGAAGTGGGTGATGTCGCCGGGGCGTCCGTAGATCAGGCCGATACGGCTGACGGCGCCGCCGCCGGGCCACTCGTGGCAGGGCGTCAGGAACGTGCTGCCGAACTGCTTGCCACCGGGGGTCTCATCGGCGCAGACGATCTCGAACCCCTTGCCGACGCGCTTCGGCGACATCCAGCGCAGCCTTCCTGTGCTGTCGAGGCCGATCATGTAGTACTCGAGGTTCGCCCGCTCGGTCGAGACGGTGAACTCGTTGACGAAGTTGCCGCCCCTCGGGGTGTCTGTCCGCAGCCCCATGCAGATGTCCGCCAGCGAGGTCAGCGGGTTGCCGGTCGGGTAGGTGCAGCCGGCAGCGTTGGCATGAGCGGTGCTGGCCAGCCCGGGCAGTGCGGCGGTCACCGCGGCCCCTGTCAATGCGGCGCGGCGCGCCGTCCGTCGTGAGCGCATTCGTCGTTCCCCCATAGTGGTGTTGCGACGCACCGTAACAAGGTTGGTCGGGGCGCGCGAGCGGTCAGCGCCGCCGTCAGCCGCCGAGGATCGCGTTCAGCGCCTGACTCGGCCGCATCGCCGCCTGGGCCTTCGCGGGGTCGGGGCGGAAGTAGCCGCCGAGGTCGACCGGCGAGCCCTGAACGGCGTTCAACTCGGCGACGATCGTCTCCTCGTTCTCTCGCAGCGCGGCGGCGAGCGGCGATCCGAGCTCCTCGGCCCAGTAGAGCGCGAGGTAGAAGTGGCTGCCGCGGTTGTCGATCCCGCCGAGGCGGCGGGTCGGCGAGCGGTCCTCGTCGAGGAAGGTTGCGATCGCGCGGTCGAGCGCGTCCGCAAGCTGCTGTGCCTGCTCGTTGTCGAATGCCTGCGCGAGGTGTTCGAGCGACGCGCCGAGCGCGCTGAACTCGCCGAGCGAGTCCCAGCGCAGATAGTTCTCCTTGACGAACTGCTGCACGTGCTTGGGCGCCGAGCCGCCGGCGCCGGTCTCGAACAGGCCGCCGCCGGCGAGCAGCGGCACGATCGACAGCATCTTCGCGCTCGTGCCGAGCTCGAGGATCGGGAAGAGGTCGGTCAGGTAGTCGCGCAGGACATTGCCGGTGACCGAGATCGTGTCCTCGCCGCGGCGCATCCGCTCGAGACAGATCCGGATCGCCTCGACCGGCGGCGAGACGAGGATTTCGAGCCCGTCGGTGTCGTGGTCTGCGAGGTAGCGCTCGACCTTCGCAATCACGTTGCGGTCGTGTGCGCGGTTCTCGTCGAGGTAGAAGACGGCGGTCGCGCCGGTCGCGCGCGCTCGGGTGACGGCGAGCTTGACCCAGTCCTGCACCGGGATGTCGCGGACGCGCGACATCCGCCAGATGTCGCCGGCCTGCACCTCGTGGCTGATCAGCGTCTCGCCGGCGCTGTCCGTCACCGTGACCGTGCCGGCCGCAGGGATTTCGAACGTCGTCGGGTGCGAGCCGTACTCCTCGGCCTTCTGTGCCATCAGGCCGACGTTCGGCACGGTGCCGATCGTCGCCGGGTCGAGCGCGCCGTGCTCTTTGTGGTCGTCGATCACGGCCTGGTACATCGGGCCGTAGGAGCGGTCGGGGATCATCACGAGCGTCTCCTGCTGCTCGCCGGCGGCGTTCCACATCTGCCCGGAGTCGCGGATCACGACCGGCATCGACGCGTCGATGATCACGTCGTTGGGGGCGTGGAGGTTCGTGATGCCCTTGTCCGAGTCGACCATCGCGAGCGCGGGGCGCTCGGCGTAGAGCGCGGCGAGCCGGTCCTTGTCGAGCTGCTCCTCGATCGCGCCGATCCCGAGGTTCGGGTTCGCGCCGGTGCCGTCGAGCAGGTCGCCGTAGAAGACCGAGACGGCGTGCCCGAACATGATCGGGTCGGAGACCTTCATCATCGTCGCCTTGAGGTGCAGCGAGAGCAGCAGGCCCTCGTCCTTGGCGGCCGCGATCTGCTCGGCGTAGTAGTCGCGGAGCTTGGCGACGGAGAGGAAGGTGCCGTCGACGATCTCGCCGGCGAGCACGTCGACGCCGTCCTTCAGCGGCACGCCGTCGAGCGAGATCGTGAGCGTGTCGTCGGCCGCCATCACGACCGACTGCTCGTTCGCGTAGAAGTCGCCGGACTGCATCGTCGCGACACGCGTCCGGATCTCCGGCGTCCATGGGCCGAGCCGGTGCGGATGCTTCTTGGCGTAGTTCTTGACCGAGACCGGCGCGCGGCGGTCGGAGTTGCCCTCGCGCAGCACCGGGTTGACGGCCGAGCCGAGCGCGACCGCGTACTTGGCGTCGGCGGCCGGGTCGGTTCCGTGGTCGGGCAGGTCGTGGCCCTGGGCGCGCAGCTCCTCGATCGCGTCCTGCAGCTGCGGGATCGACGCCGAGATGTTCGGCAGCTTGATGATGTTCGCCTCGCGCGTCTTGGCGAGCGCGCCGAGGTCGCTGAGCGCATCGGGCGCCTCGCCGAACTGCGCGAGGATTCGGGAAGCCAATGAGATGTCGGCGGTCTCGACCTCGACGCCTGTGCCCTCGGTGAACTTCTGCACGATCGGAAGCAGCGAGTACGTCGCGAGCGCGGGGGCCTCGTCGGTGAGCGTCCAGATGATCTTTGCGTCGGCCATGGGCCGGGACGCTAGTGAACGGTGCGCGCTATCGCGGAAGCGTCTTGTTGAACTTGATCGTCCCGGTCGCCGTGCCGGTCTGGCCGAGGTCGGTGTCGATCGCCGTGATCAGCACCGACTTGCGCTCGGAGTTCAACTTGCCGACGCCGTCCGGTTGCGCGAAGCCGACGCTCCAGCCGCCGAGCGGTGTGTTGACGCCGTAGTTGACGCAGGTCTCCATCAGGATCGATTCCCAGTCCTGGTAGTAGCCGCTGCTGACGACGATCGGGTCGTCCGGCAGGCTCGGCGTCACCGTCCAGCCGAGGTACTTCTTGGACTTGCCGTTCGTCTGCAGCCAGTTCGTCTCCTTGACCCCGACGGTCACGTCGCCGGTGTACGAGCTGTAGGAGTGGCGGTCCTCGCTATCGCAGCCGGCATGCCACGAGCGGTCGTCGGTGTGCGCCATCGCCTCGTACTTCATGCGGACCTTGACCTTCGCTGACGCGTACGTGGTGACGCCCTTGGCGAACGGGATCTTCACGTCCTTGAGCTCGTAGCTGACGTTCTGCCAGTTCGGGCCGCCGTCGTTGCCGAAGCCGCCTTCGACCTCGGCCTTGATCGTGAACGTGCCGTTGACGGTCGCCGTGAGCGGCGCGGCCGCCTTCTTCTTGGCGCCCGCCGCGGGGACGGCCACGCCGGCGACGGACGCGGTGGCGGTCAGCAGTGCGATGGTGGCGCGGAGCATGGGTGCATTATCGCGGTAGGTTGCAAGCATGAGCGACGTCAAGAAGGTCACCGTCACCGGCGCTGCCGGCCAGATCGGCTACGCGATCCTGTTCCGCATCGCGTCGGGTCAGCTGCTCGGTCCCGATCAGAAAGTGCAGCTGCGACTGCTCGAGATCGAGCCCGCGCTCAAGGCCGCCGAGGGAACGGCTATGGAGCTCGACGACTGCGCCTTCCCGTTGCTCGACTCGATCGAGATCTCAAGCGACCCGAACGTCGCGTTCGACGGCGCCAACGTCGGCCTGCTGGTCGGCGCCCGCCCGCGCGGCCCGGGGATGGAGCGCGCTGACCTGCTCGAGGCCAACGGCGCGATCTTCGGCCCGCAGGGCAAGGCGATCAACGCCAATGCCGCCGATGACGTGCGGATCCTCGTCGTCGGCAACCCGGCGAACACGAACGCGCTGATCGCCCAGCAGAACGCGCCGGACGTCCCGGCCGGCCGGTTCACCGCGATGACGCGGCTCGATCAGAACCGTGCGTACACGCAGCTCGCGCAGAAGACCGGGACGACGGTCAACGACATCGAGGACCTCGTCGTCTGGGGCAATCACTCGCCGACGATGTTCCCCGACCTCTTCAACGCGAAGGTCAACGGGCAGCGCGCCGTCGACGTCGTCGGCGACATGGACTGGTACGAGAACACCTACCTGCCGACCGTCGGCAAGCGCGGCGCTGCGATCATCGA
The DNA here is from genome assembly GCA_037045385.1 of Baekduia sp. Classification (GTDB taxonomy): domain Bacteria; phylum Actinomycetota; class Thermoleophilia; order Solirubrobacterales; family Solirubrobacteraceae; genus Baekduia. Next base: position 827,893 of record JBAOHN010000008.1, read on the forward strand.
CGCGCGTGGTGCGTCTTCGGCAGCAAGCGCCGCGAACGCGGCGATCGACCACGTCCACGACTGGGTCCTCGGCGCCGATGGCCTCGTCTCGATGGCGGTGCCATCGGGCGGCCAGTACGGCGTCGACGAGGGCCTGATCTCGTCCTTCCCGGTCCGCTGCAGCGGCGGTGAGTACGAGATCGTCGAGGGCCTCGAGGTCGGCGAGTTCGCGCAATCGAAGCTCGACATCACCGTCGGCGAGCTGCGCGACGAGCGCGATGCCGTGCGCGGGCTCGGGTTGATCTAGCCCGGCCAGCGATCGCGCCGGCGGCCGGCGTTCAGTCCATCCTTGCCGTGCCGCCCGGCCGCACCGTCATCGTGCCGGAGTTCGTCCATCCGTCGCCGCCCTGGCTGAAGCCCCCACCCATCGCCTGCACGCCACCGGCCACGGGCAGCTGGAACGACTCGGGCGTCGTCTGGATCAAGGAGGGGCCCGGCTGGCCGGGGATCGGCGGTGGCGTCGGGTCGTCGGGGCACAGAACGCTGGAGGTCGCGAGGTCGCCGGGCTCGTGAGTCCATTCGACGAGGATCGACCCGTCGCCGACGTTCGTGATCGTCACAGCCCACGGGGCTGACGGCTCGAGCGGGCTGATGTAGCTGCATCCGGCGAGCTTCGACGCGTAGCTGGTGCCCGACCAGCCGAGCGTGCCGCTGCCGCGGTAGATCCGGCTCTTCTTGCCGGCACGTTTGACGGTCAGCTTCGCGTCGAGCGTGCCGCCGCCCGAGTGTGTTGCGAAGGTCGCGGCGCCGTCGAGGTGCAGGGTCACCTCGTAGGTGTCGGTCAGCTTGCAGAGCTCCTCGTTCAAATCCTTCGCGAGTTTCTGCTCGCCGTCGAAGATGTCGGCCGCGCTCATCGTGCCGGTCAGCCGGCCGACCTCGGCGCCGGTCCGCTTGTCGACAAGCCGCAGGTCGTAGCCGAGCGTCTTGTTGCCGGCGCCGTTCTGGAGCGTGCCGCGCACCTCCACGTCACCGACGACGAAGTTGCGCTCGACCCGGCTCGACGGATCGAAGTAGGGCGACTTCTGCAGCTCGAGCTCCTTGAGCACCTCGTCGCGGCGCTCGACCTCGACCACCGTCACGCCGCAGTCCTCGCCCGCGCCGCCGTTGCTGGTCACGTCTGTGATCAGCATCGCCGCCATGCCCTTGTTGAACTGCGCGAACTCACCGGTCGCCCCGGTGAAGGGCGGTATCTCGGTCGCGACGCTGCCCGCCGTTACCTGCCCGCCCTCCTGGACGTAGGCGGCGCGGGCGCGCAGGGCCTTCTTCTTCGCGGCGCGCTTCTTCTTGCGGGCAGTCAGCTTCGACTTCGTGCGTCGCTGGCCTGCCTTCAGGCTGATCGCCACCTGTGTCTGGGTGATCTTCGCTCCGCGGCCGGGTCTCGGCACGACCGAGCCGACCACGAGGTACTGGCCGGCCGGTAGCGAGAGGCTGAAGGCACCGCTGCGGGGCACCCCGCGTGCGCGGGTGATCGTTCCGCTCGCGCGATCGATCGCGCGGACCTCGGCCTCGGCGCCCTTCGGGATCGTCAGCCCGAGCGACCCGGCGAACGTGCCCGGCTTCGCGGACTGTGCGCCTGCCGGCGCCGCTCCGGCGACCAGCCACGCGGCTGCGGACAGGGCGGCGATCAGGCGCATGGGGGAAACCTACACGCCGCAACGCACCCCGCTCGACACCCTGTCAGGCTCCCGCGCCATGCCTCGCTACGACCTCTCCGGCAAGACCGCCCTGATCACCGGCGCCGCGCGCGGCATCGGCTTCGCGACGGCCGAGGCGATGATCCGCCGCGGCGCGAACGTCGTCGTCGTCGACCTCGACGAGGGCGCCTCGCAGGAGGCCGCCGGCCGGCTCCACGCCGAGCGCGCGATCGGGATCGGCGCCGACGTCACCGACCGCGCCGCGATGCAGCGCGCGGTGGGGCAGGCGGTCGAGCGCTTCGGTCGGCTCGACGTTGTCGTCGCCAACGCGGGCATCGCCAACCGCGCCGCCACCTTCCGCGCGATGCCAACCGAGACCTTCGAGCGCGTGATCGCCGTCAACCAGACCGGCGTCGTCAACACGGTCGAGGCCGCGCTGCCGCAGATCGTCGAGAACAAGGGGCACGCCGTCGTCATCTCCTCGGTCTACGCGTTCCTCAACGGGATGGGCTCCGCCCCGTACGCGATGAGCAAGGCGGCCGTCGAGCAGTTCGGGCGCACGCTCCGCGTCGAGCTTGCGCCGCACGGCGCCAGCGCGACGACCTGTTACTTCGGGTTCATCGACACCACGATGGTCCACGAGGCGCTCGACGCCGACCCGCTCGCGCAGACCGCGATCAACTCGGTCCCGAAGGCGCTCCACAAGCGTCTCAAACCGGCCGTGGCCGGTGAGGCGATCGTGCAGGGGATCGAGAAGCGTGCGGCCCGCGTCGTCCGCCCGAAGCGCTGGGCGCTGCTCTCGACCCTCCGCGGCATCGTCAACCCGCTGACCGACCGCCGGATCCTCAGCGATCCGACGATCCAGTCGGTCATCCGCGAGGCCGACTCCCGCGACCGCTGAGGTCGAGTGTCGCGTGACCCATCACAGGCGATGGGTCACGCGACACTCGACTGGGTGAGTGGGGCGGGCCGGTTAGGCCGCGACGTGCCAGCCGCGGCCTTCCTTGCGGACCTTGCCGTCGGCCTGCAGCCCGGGCAGAACGCGGTAGAGGTAGTTCTGGTGGATGCCCATCTGGCTCGCCATCTCGGGGATCGAGATTCCGGGCTGCGCCTCGACCAGCGCCAGCGCCTGCGCCGCACGCTTGCCCGAGCCCTTCGGTCGGCCGGGCTTGCCCGAGCCACTGCGGCGGGGCTTCGCACTGCCGCGTGAGCGCTTGGTCTTCGAGGAGCTCTTGCGGGCGGCCGGTGAGCCGATGCCGTCGAGCGCGTCGAGCGCGGCCTCGAGCTTGCTCGCCTCTTCCACGAGTGGACGCAGCTCCTTGAGCCGGTTCTCGATCTCCTTGCGCTTCTCTGCCAGAAAGTCCATGCCGACGACTGTACAGGCCTGTGTCAGTAACACCAACAGGAATCCTTCAGGATTCCAGGAGCTGTTTCAGTTTCTGAAGAGAAGCGTCGGCCTCGCGCTGGGGTGTGGACCCGACGAGCGCTCGCGAGGCGACCTTGCCGAGCAGTCCGCCGGGCGCCTCGAAAGCGTTCTTGTAGTCGAACCGGGTACCGCCGCTCCGGGTCTCGGTCAGCCGGTACTCGATCTCGGCCTTCGACCCCGCCGGCCCCTTGCCGAGCCAGTGCGCGTAGCTCGGCGGCCGCGACTCGTCGAGCCGCCACTCGACCGTGAACGGCGCGCCCCGGATCACCATCACCTGCTTCATCGTCGTGTCGGTCGCGCTGACGAGATCGCGGTGGATCGTCACCCACTGCTCGAGCCGGTGGGCATCCATGACGAGCTCCCAGACGGCGTCGATCGGCGCGTCGATCTCGATCGATGTCTGCACGTCGGACACGGGACGAGGACCCTAACGCGCCGCCAGCTGCTCGACCTGCTCCCACTCTCCGAGAGCGTGCTCGATCGCCGCATCGAGCGTGTGCAGCTTGACGCCGAGCGCGTCGGCGGCATCGTCGTGCGAGGGCAGGAGGTCGCCCTCGAGACCCTCCATCAGCGGCCGGATCAGGCCGACGTCCTCGCCGGCGATCGCAGCCGCGACGGCGCTCGCGACCGGCGTCATAGAGACCGGTAGCTTCAGGCCCGGTCGGTCGAGCAGCATCAGGTCACGGATCCGCTCGATCAGCTCGCCGTAGGTCACGACCTCAGGGCCGGCCAGGTCGAGCGTGCGATGGCCGGGCAGATCGTCCTGCAGCCCGGCGGCGGTGAGCGCGCTGATGACGTCACGCCCGTCGACCGGCTGGGTGCGGTGCTCGCGCCAGCTCGGAAGCGGCATCACCGGCACACGCTCGACCAGCCGTACGAGGAACCGGAACGACCGCGAGCGTGCAGCGATCGCGATCGAGGCGCGCAGCGCGACGAGCTCCGGGGCGCCGGTTGCGAGCGCGGCCTCGACGGCCATCCGCGAGCGCACGTGCGCCGAGCCCTCGTGACCCTCTGGCGCCAGCACGCCGAGGTAGACGATCCGGCGCACCCCTGCGCGGTTCGCGGCGGCGGCGAAGTTCTCGGCCGAGCGCCGTTCGCGCTCGCCGAAGGAATCGGCGCCGGTCTCCATCGAATGGATCAGGTAGTAGGCGACGTCGACGCCTGCCAGCGCCTCGTCGAGCCCGGTCCCGGCGACCGCGTCACCGCAGACGATCTCGTCCGGCTCGGCTCCGGCCGCCCGGATCCGCGCCGCGTCGCGGCCGAACGCGCGGATCGTGAGGTCGTCGCTGGCGAGCCGCCCGATCAACGCCGATCCGGCGAATCCGCTTGCTCCTGTGACGAGGACCTTCATCGCTGGACACCCTAGGTCAGACCGAAGTGCGGCATTTGCGGAAACGGCGTTTCCGTTTTCACGGGATTTGCACGTTTGGGGGTTTGAGCTGCGGCAGGAAGACGTGTTTATTGCCCGACGTGTCGTCACCCGCCGCCGCTCCAGCCGCCCTCGAGATGCCCCTGCCGGCGGCCCGCAAGCGCAAGCCTAAGCAGGCGCCGGTCGCTAACTGCGAGAGCTGCTTCTTCCGGCAGAACCACCTCTGCGCGCTCGACCTCGACGACCCCTGCGCGACGTTCCGCCCGAACACCTCCGACGGCCTGCGTCCGCCGAGCCAGCTCCGCTTCCAGTTCCGCACCGACGCCCGCCACACGTCGGCGTGGGCGTTTCCGAGCGCGGACGATCAGGCCAAGCTGCACGCCTGATCACCCGATCCGCGCGACTCCCTTCGGTGTCACCGTGAGGGTGCCGTTGTTGAACCAACCCTGCCCGAGCGCTTCGAATCCTCCCGACAGCGTCTGCGTCCCACCGCCAGGCGGCAGGTCGAACGCCGTCGGCCCCGTGTTGAGGATCGACTCGCCGGGCTGACCTGGGACCGGCACCGGTCGCGGGAGGGGACAGGTGACCGTCCCGGTCACGATGTCGCCGTCAGCCCATGTCCATTCGACGCGGAGCACCCCCGCGTCGGTTGCGGTGAGCGTCACCTTCCAGCTGACCACCGGTTCGACGGGGGCGGTCACCGTGCACTCGGTCTTCGGGATGAAGGTCGTGCCGGCCCAGCCGTACATCCCGTCGGCTGTCCAGACCTTCCCCCGGCCTGCCCGCTTGGCGTCAGCTGTCGCGTCGAGCGTGCCGAGCGCCGTGTGGCTCGCGAACTCGCCGCGCCCGTCGAGGTGAATCCTGACCTCGTACACGTCGGTCAGCTTGCAGAGCTCGGAGTTGAGAGCCTGAGCCAGCTTCGCTTCTCCAGCGGCGAAGTCGGCTGCGTCGAAGCTGCCTGAGAGCCGGCCGACCTCGCCTCCGCTGCGCGTGTCGATCAGTCGCACGTCATAGGTCACGGTCGTGCTGCCCGGCGAGCCCGAGAGCGTGCCACGGACCTGCACGTCGCCAGTGACGAAGTTGCGCGTGACCCGGCTCGACGGGTCGACGTACGGCGACTGCGAGAGCGCGGCCTCGTTCACGAGGGTCTGGCGGTGCTCGGACTCGACGACGGTGATGTCGCACTCGCCGCCTCCACCTCCGTCGCCTGCGACGTCGCTGATGAGCATGTCGGTGATTCCGTTGTTGAGCACCGAAAGCTCACCGGTCAGACCGGTGAAGTTCGGTATCTCGACGGCGACGTTTCCGGCCGTGACCTGCCCGCCCTCCTGCGAGTACGAGGCCCGCGCCGGCTTCTTCGATGCCTTTCTCCTGCGCGCTTTCAGCGATGCCTTCGTGCGTTTCTGTCCGGCCGCGAGGCTGACGGCGACCCGTGCCTCGGTGACCTTCTTGCCCTTGCCGCGCTTCGGGATCACGGAACCGACGACCAGGTACTGCCCCGCCGGCAGCGTCAGCGTGAACCTGCCGGTCTTGCCGAGCGTCCCGGTGTTCGTGACGCGGCCGTCGGCGCGACTGATAGCGCGGACCTCGGCCTGCGCGCCCTTGGGGATCGGAATGCCCAGCTCGCCGGCGAAGGTGCTCGCACCGGCCGTCTCGGCTCCCGCAGCTGCAAGTACTGCGAGTACGACTACCGATGATGCGAATCGGCGCGGCACGGGACGACACTACTCCTGCCGGTCTAGTGTGACCTCATGAAGATCCGCGCAGCCGTCCTCGAGGAGTTCGCGAAGCCGCTCGTCGTCCAGGAAGTGGACCTCGACGGGCCGGCGCCGGGCGAGGTGCTGGTCCGGCTCGGTGCCTGCGGCGTCTGCCACACCGACATGTACACGGCGAGCGGCGCCGACCCGTCCGGGTACGCGCCGACGGTGCTCGGTCACGAGGGCGCGGGGACGGTCGAGGCGATCGGAGAGGGCGTCACCTCGCTCGCTCCCGGCGATCACGTCGTCACGCTGTTCTCGCCGCAGTGCCGCCAGTGCGTCCACTGCGAGTCGGACAAGACGAACATCTGCCTCTCGATCCGCGAGCAGCAGAACCTCGGCTACCTGCCGGACGGCACGACCCGGCTCCACCGCTCAGACGAGCGCGTCCGCCACTTCATGGGCACGAGCACGTTCGCCGAGGCGACGGTGATGCCCGAGATCGCGCTCGCGAAAGTCAGCCCGGAGGCGCCTCTCGACACGATCGCCGCGCTCGCCTGCGGTGCCACGACCGGCATCGGCGCGGCGCTCTACGTCGCCAAGGTCGAGCCGGGCTCGACGGTCGCCGTCTTCGGAGCAGGTCTCGTCGGGCTCGGCGCCGTCGCCGGCGCAAAGCTCGCCGGCGCCGAGCGGATCATCTGCGTCGACCTCGACGAGGGCCGCCTTCAACAGGCGCGCCACCACGGCGCGACCGACACACTCATCGGCGGCCCCGACGCTCCGGTGCAGATCATCGAGATGACCGGCGGCTTCGGCGCCGACTACACCTTCGAGGCGACCGGCAACGTCAAGGTGATGGCCCAGGCCGTCGAATCCGCTCGCATGGGCTGGGGCCTCTGCACGATCGCCGGCGTCGCCGGCAAGGGCGAGACGCTCGACATCATCCCGCGCTGGCTGATCACCGGCCGCCGCGTCGCCGGCGCGTCGTTCGGTGGCGCGAAGGGGCGCGACCGGGTGCCCGAACTCGTCGACCTCTACCTCGACGGCAAGCTCGATCTCGACGCCTTCGTCACGAACCGGATCGCCCTCGACGAGATCAACGACGCGTTCGCGGCGATGGACCGCCACGAAGGGGTCCGCACCGTCATCACCCAGTTCTGACCCGGGCGGGCGTGTCGCCTTTTCCGCGTCATCGGCCGAAAAGGCGACACGCCGGCCGGAGCTGCCGCTGACTGTGCACAGCTCACACCAGGTCGTTCGGGCCCGATGTACCTTCTGCCACAAGGAGAGTCCTTGAAGCTCACTGTTCTCGGCAAGTCCCCGTCCTGGCAGGACGCGGGCGGAGCGTGTTCCGGGTATCTCGTCGAGGAGGGCGGGACGGTCGTGCTGCTCGACTGCGGCAACGGCGTCTTCGCGAAGCTCCGTGAAGCCGCCGACTACACCGCGGTCAGCGCGGTCGTGATCAGCCACCTCCACGCCGATCACATCCTTGACCTCGTCCCGTACGCGTACGCGTTGACGTACGCGCCCCGGCAACAGCCGGTGCCCGTCGCCGGCTGGCCCGGCACCGATAAACCGGCTCGGCCGAAGCTCTACCTCCCGTCCGGCGGGCGCGACGTGCTCCGCCGGATCTGCGGTGCCTGGGGCCCTGAGGCGATGGTCGAGGAGGCATTCGACCTGCGCGAGTACAACCCGCACCGCGAGCTCAAGGCCGGGCCGCTGCGGATCACGTTCTGCCCGGTCCCGCACTACATCGAGACCTACGCGATCGACGTGCGCTCGGCGAAGAAGGACAAGCGGATCACCTACGGCGCCGACTGCGCGCCGAACGAGGAGCTCGTCGCGTTCGCGCACGAGACCGACCTGCTCGTGATCGAGGCGACGCTGCCACGAGCCGAGTCCGACGGCCCGCGCGGCCACCTGACGCCGTCGGAGGCCGGTGACCACGGTCGCCGCGCCAAGGCGGCGCGCCTGCTGCTCACGCACATCTCCGACGAGCTCGACTGCGGCTGGGCACACGAGCGCGCCACGGAGTCGTTCGGCGCGCCTGTCGAGATCGCCGCGCACGGCGCGGTCTACGAGATCTAGTCGTCGTCCCCGTCGCCGTCGCCGGAGCCGCCGCGGCCCTTGCCGCTCGAGTCGTCGGACCCACCGCGGTCGCCGCCGTGGTCGTCGACGGTCGTCACAGGCGTCGCAGGGGTGGCGGGGGTGGCCGCCGGCGCGGGTGCCGCGGGCCTGCTCTGGCGGGCGGTCGTCGTCCGGCCCGGCGCGGGGCGCGCCGTCGTCGAGGCCTGCGTCGTCCCCGTGCGCGCGCCGGCCGCGGGCTGCGCGGCCGGTCGCCCGGCAGCGGCGGGCGCCGGAGCGGTCGGTGTCGTCGCGGGCCGCTGCTGAGGGCGGCTCGCGGCGGTCGTGCCGCCGCGAGCCTTCGTCTTCGCAGCGGTCGCCGGCGGGTCCTCATCGGGGACGAGCTGCGTGCCCGCGTCGGCCGGCTCGGCCGAGATGCCCACGTCCTGCCCGGTCGTCTCCATCACCGCGTACGCGGCGCCGCCGGCAAGAGCGAGGCCGAGCGCGCCTAGCAGGATCCAGATCGCCGTCGTCCGCATCAGTCCGCTCCGAGGGTAGGGGTCCGTGCCGGCAGAACGACACGCGCGAGCGTGCCGCCAGCGGCGCCGCAGCCGAGCGTCACGTCACCGCCCCAGCGCCTGATCAGCTCGCGTGCGATCGGCAGGCCGAGGCCGGTGCCCGGGCCCGCCGCGAGGCCCGCGCTGCCGCGGGCGAATCGTTCGAAGACGGTGTCGAGCTCCTCACCGGAGATGCCTGGCCCGTCATCCTCGACCTCGACGACGGTGCCTCGCAGCCGCAGCGTCACCAACGCTCCCGGCGGCGAGTAGCGCGAGGCGTTCTCGACCAGCCCGTCGATCGCGCGGTCGAGGTCCGACCTCGCCGCGAACGCCTCAGGGTGCTCTTCACCGAGATCGACCTCGAGCGTCTGCTCGCGCTCGGCGAGCGTCGCCTCCCAGCGCTCGGCCGCGTCATCGACGATCTCGCGGAGATCGAGCACGGTGCCGGGCGCGTCACGCTCGCCAGTGCGGCTCAGCAGCAGCAGCTCGTCGATCATCTCCGCGAGCCGGTCGAGTTCGAGCGTCGCAGCGTCGAGGTGGCGCGCGGCGTCATCGGGCAGCTGCTCGGCCTGCGCCGCCTCGATCCTCAGGCGCATCCCGGCGAGCGGCGTCCGCAGCTGGTGCGATGCGTCGGCGACGAACGCGCGCTGGTTGCCGAGGGCGCGGCCGACCCGCTCGGTCATCGTGTTGAACGAGGTCGCGAGCGCCTGCTGCTCGCGGGATCCCTCCGGCTGTGCGCGCACGGTCAGGTCACCTTCTGCGATCTGCTGCGCGGCCTCCTCGAGCCGGTCCAGCGGGCGGCTGAAGCGGCGGGCGAGCGCGGCCGCGACGAGCGTCCCGAGCAGCAGCACGGCGAGCCCGACGAGCACGACCGCGAGCGTTGTGCGGCGCACCGCACGGCCGACGGCCGCCGTGTCCTGGCTGATCCTCACTGCGCCGAGCCGCTGCTCCTCGCCGACCGGCTCAGCCGTCACGAGCAGCCGCTGGTTCAGCGTCTCGCTCTCGCGCTCGGTCTGCACGGCCTGCCCGCCGAGTGCGCTCGCGACCTCCGGCCGCGTCGCATAGCTCGTGCCGAGCGAGCCCCTGCCGGCACTGTCGGACAGGACCACGCCTGCGCCGTCGACGATCAGCACGCGGCCACGGACCGAGTTCGCCGCCTCGCGCGCGAGCTCGTCGAGCTCGTCGCCGCGGCCGAGCTCGATCAGCGGCGCCGCCGCTACGGCAGCGATCCGCGCCTCGGCCTTGGCCTGCTCGCGCACCTCGGTGCGCACCCGCTTGCCGTAGCCGAGCCCGAGCGGCACGCCGACGGCGACCAGCGCCAGCACCAGCAGGTACGTCATCGCGATCAGCAGCAGCGTGCGCGTGCTCAGGGCGCCAGCTCCTCATCGTTCGCGAAGCGGAAGCCGACGCCGCGGACGGTGTGTAGGTAGCGCGGCGCCTCGGCGCTCTCGCCGAGCTTGCGCCGCAGCCAGCCGACGTGGACGTCGAGCGTCTTCGTCGATCCGAACCAGTTCATGTCCCAGACGTCGCTCATCAGCGTCTCGCGCGAGATCGCCTGGCCGGGCTCTGCGCAGAGCCGGGCGAGCAGGTCGAACTCCTTGCGGCGGAGGTCCAGCTCCGTGCCGTCGAGCCAGACGCGGCGGGCGCCGGCGTCGAGCCGCAGGCCGCCGATCGTCACCTCCTGCTGCGTGGTGGGCTGAGGCTTGCTGCGGCGCAGGACCGCGCGGATTCTGGCCGCGACCTCGCCGGCGCTGAACGGCTTGACGATGTAGTCGTCTGCGCCGAGCTCTAGACCGACGATCCGGTCGACCTCGGTCCCGCGCGCGGTGATCATCAGGATCGCGACGTCATCGGAGCGGTCACGGATCCAGCGGCAGAGGTCGCGTCCGTCGCCGTCGGGAAGCGTCAGGTCGAGCAGGACGACGTCGGGCGCCGACTCGGTGAAGCGCTCGCGTGCCGCGGCGACCGTCTCGGCGACCGTGACCGTGAAGCCTTCACGGCCGAGCGACTCGGCGAACGGCTCCGAGATCGAGCGCTCGTCCTCGACCAGCAGCACCGCGGCGTTTCCCGTGCTCATCGCGCCGCGGACGCTACCGGCGACGGTGGCGGGGGAGCGGCTCCCGGTCGCAGGTTTGTCCAAGATTTTCCCTGGCGCTGGGCGGCGGCTTGGCGGCCCGATCCGATGATCGGCCCATGAACCGCTCATCTCGTAGTTCCATCCTCGCCCTGGCGATCGTGGCGATCCTCGGATTCGCGACCGCGATCGCCTCGGGCAGCAGCTCTGGTACCCCGGCCTCCGACGACTCGCAGACGACCGCGACGACCGGCACGAACCCGTCGGGCACGACGACGACTCCCGGCAGCCGCACCGACCGGCGTTGCCGCAAGGCCAAGCCGAAGGCGAGCGCGTCGGACCGCCGCGGACGCAAGTCACGCCGCTGCCGCGCCCGCGGCGTGACGACGACCACGACGCCGTCGAACACCGCCACGACGACGACCACCACGACGACGACCGCCACCACCCCCGACGACCACGGCGGACTCCGTGACGACGACGACCACGCCGACGACCGCGGCGGCGATCGCGACGACGACCACGGCCGCGGGCGCGGCCGGGGCGACGACGACTAGCTGATTTCAGAGCGCCGCAGGCGCCACAACCCGGCGATCAGCGGGGCGACGGTGAAGATCGCGGTCGTCGTCCAGACCTCGGCCCAGCTGGAGAGGTCGGCGTCGGTCTTCCCGAACGGTGACGCGCTCGCCGTCAACCATGGGCCGATGTCGCTGATCGCCGGGATGACGGTGAGCGTGCCGACGAGCACCGGCATGAAGATGTAGGTCACGATCGCCGCCGGCGTGTTTCGTATCAACAGGCCGAACGCGAAGCCGCCGACCACGCCGGTGACCAGGTCGAGGCCCACGCGCCAGGGCATCTCGCCGTAGCCGTATAGCGGTGCCCCTTCCGGATTCGGGGCCGGGATCGATGCGAGCCAGCTCGCGGCTGCGATGAACAGCGTCGCGGCAACCCCGATCAGGACCGCCGCGACGAGCTTCGCCCCGACCACGCGTGCGCGAGACGGAACGAGCACGAACGTCGTCAGTGCGGTCCGCGTCGTGAACTCCGCGCTGATCAGGAGCAGGCCGACGAACGGCAGCAGGAACGCGGCCGGCGCGACTCCGACCTCGAACGTGTCCTGGGCCGACATCTTCTTGAACAGGCCGGTGGCGCCAAGGATCAGCAGCAGGAGCGTCAGCGCGAGCACGATCAGCGCGAGCCAGAAGCCCGAGCGGGTGTCGACCGCCTTGCGCAGCTCGATCCGGACGAGCCGTGTGAGCGGGATCGGCTTCTCGGCGGCGCTCATGCCTGCGGCCCGCCCTGGATGCCGGCCTGCCCGCCTGCGGTGGCAGTCAGCGACAGGAACAGGTCCTCGAGCGACGTTCCGCGCTCGGACTCGAGCCTCGTGAGCACGACGCCGCCGGCGAGCGCCGCACGTCCGATCGCCTCGGCCTCGGCCTTCGCTTGGAACGTCGTCCCGTCCGGCCCGTATTGCCACCAGATCCCGGCGTGCTCGAGCGCTGCAGCGAGCGCGTGCGGATCGGTAGCGGTGACGCTGACGGTCGCCGACTCCGGTGCTGCGGCGAGCAGCTCCTCGGTGGTGCCGGCGGCGACGATCTTCCCGCCCGCGATCACCACGAGCCGGTCGGCGACCTGCTCGACCTCGGCCAGCAGGTGCGAGGAGAGCAGCACTGTCCCGCCGTCGTCGGCGAAATCGCGCAGCAGGGTGCGCATCCAGCGGATGCCCTCGGGGTCGAGCCCGTTAGCGGGCTCATCGAGCAGCAGCACCTTCGGGTTGCCGACGAGCGTGCCGGCGATGCCGAGCCGCTGGCGCATCCCGAGCGAGTAGTTCTTGACGCGTTTCTTCGCCGCCGACGGGTCGAGGCCGACGCGCGTGATCATCGCGTCGACGTCGCTGCGCGGGAGGCCGAGGGTCGCGGCGGTCACGCTCAGCGTCTCGCGCCCGGTGCGGCCCGGGTGCTGGGCGGACGCGTCGAGCATCACGCCGACCTCGCGGCCCGGGTTCGGGATCTTCGCGTAGGGCCTGCCGCCGACGGACGCGGTGCCCGCGGTCGGCGGCGTCAGCCCGCAGATCATCCGCAGGGTCGTCGACTTGCCGGCGCCGTTCGGGCCGAGGAAGCCGGTCACGGTCCCGGGCTCGCAGGTGAAGGAGACGCCGTCGACGGCGGTCTGGGCGCCGTAACGCTTGGTCAGCTGGTCACAGACGATCATCGCTGGGCCGAGAAGGTAGGGACAGGGCCGGACCGCCCTTCGGAAACCAGGTTGCCGGTCGGGGTTCTGCGGGTATGCTCGGAGTCGACCCGTAGATCGAGGAAAAAGGAACTCGTCATGGCCATCCCGTCCGGGGCCGGCAAGGCGGCCGTCGAGGCCGTCGAAAGCGCCCGCTCACACCCCCTCGTCCAGAGAGTCATCAACGACGATCAGCTTCACGACGACGTCCGCCAGGCCGTCGACTCGGCGAAGTCGCTGTTCGAGCAGCTCCAATCGGGCGCCTCTGCCGGCAAGAAGCTGACGAACGACAAGCTCTACGAGGAGCTGCAGCAGCTCGCCGTCTCGCTCCGCGACGCGGGTGACGCGCTGCGCGACCCGAAGGCGGCTCGCAAGGGCGGGTTCGGCGCAGGCCGGATCCTTGGCCTCGGCGTTGCCGGCGGCATCGCCGCGCTCGCGCTGAGCGAGAACCTCCGCGGCAAGGCGCTCGACGCGCTCTTCGGCGCCGAGGAGGAGTTCCAGTACACGCCGTCGAGCGCGGTCAACGGCGCGTCGGCCGCGGCCGCGGCCGCGCCGGCTGCCGCAGCCGCGAAGCCGGCCGCGGCGGCGAAGCCGAAGGCGGCTGCCAAGCCGAAGGCTGAGCCGAAGCCCAAGGCCGACGCCGCCGAGAAGAAGGACGACGCCGAGTAGGCGTCACCCGCGCGCCCCGCGCGCGTTTCAGGTTTCACCGAGCGCCCGGGAGACCCCGGGCGCTCGCTCGTTGTGGCGCGTGGATTCTTGCTTGCTCCGTAGGCTCTGGAGCGTGATCGATCAGCTCCCGGGCGGCTCGCAGCGCTGGACGCGCGCCGACACGATCGTCACGGTCGCGAGCGCCGTCCTGCTGGTGCCGGCGACCATGGTGTGGCTCTTGAGCACGAGGTCGGACGGGGCGTGCGACGACTACGGCGAACCGATCTTGAGCCGTTCGGAGCGATTGATCGAGCCGGCGGCCTGGGTTGCGCTAGCTGCGGTCGCGGTCTGCGCGTTCGGCGCAGTGCTGCCTGGGCGGTCCGGCGTTGGCCGGCTGACGGGAGTCGTCTCGGCGACCTTCGCCGCTGGTTTGCTCCTGGTCCTGGTACTCGACGGCTTCGGCCTGTCGATCCACTGCCGGATCTAGCCGGTCGCGCGGAGCTCTGAAGCCTTTGTCTGCTCCAGAGCGCAAAACGCTTCAGAGCTCCCGCGGCTTGACGGCTCAGGACTTCGGGCTCGACCACTCCGCAGCAAGCCGCAGGGCCAACAGCGCCGGCAGCTCGTCGATCGCGACGCGGTCCTGCGCCAGCGTGTCGCGATCACGGACGGTGACGGTGCCGTCCTCCAACGACTGGTGGTCGATCGTCACGCACCACGGCGTGCCGATCTCGTCCTGGCGGCGGTAGCGCTTGCCGACCGAGCCGCCCTCGTCGTACTCGGTCTGCATCAGCGCAGACAGCGACCGCTGCACCTCGCGCGCCAGCTCCGGCTGGCCGTCCTTCTTCACCAAAGGCAGGACCGCCACCTTGACCGGCGCGAGCCTCGGATGGAGTCGCAGCACGGTGCGCACGTCGCCGCCGTCGAGCTCCTCCTCGTCGTAGGCGTCGCAGAGAAACGCAAGCAGCGCGCGGCCGACGCCTGCCGCCGGCTCGATCACGTGCGGGACGTAGCGCTCCCCGCCCTCGAGAACGACCTCGAGCTTCTGACCCGAGGCGGCAGCGTGCGCGGAGAGGTCGAAGTTGCCACGGTTGGCGACGCCTTCCAGTTCCGACCAGCCGATCGGAAACAGGTACTCGACGTCGGCCGTGCCCGACGAGTAGTGCGAGAGCTCGTCCTCGTCGTGGTCACGCAGGCGCAGGTGCGACTGGCGGATGCCGAGCTGGAGGTACCAGTCGAGGCGGTTGAGCCGCCAGTACTCGTACCAGTGCTCGGCCTCGTCCGGCGGCACGAAGAACTCCATCTCCATCTGCTCGAACTCGAGCGTGCGGAAGACGAAGTTGCCGGGCGTGATCTCGTTGCGGAAGGACTTGCCGACCTGCGCGATGCCAAACGGCGGCTTGCGCCGCGCGAAGCCGAGCACGGTCTTGAAGTCGAGGAAGATGCCCTGCGCCGTCTCGGGCCGCAGGTAGACGGTCTGGCCGGAGCCGCTGACCGGCCCGATCTGCGTCTGGAACATCAGGTTGAACTCGCGCGGCTCGGTCAGCTGGCAGCACTCGTCGTCGCCCGGTAGCTTCGACGGTTTCTGGCCGCAGCGGAGCTCCGCGTGCGCGTTCGCATCCGCGCGGACCTCCTCGAGATGGTCGGCGCGGAAGCGCTTCTTGCAGGTCTTGCAGTCGACGAGCGGGTCGGTGAACCCGGCGAGATGGCCGCTCGCCTCCCACGTCTTCGGGTGCTGGATGATCGCCGAGTCGAGCGCGACGACGTCCTCGCGGATGCCGATCATCGCGTCCCACCAGGCGTCGACGACGTTGCGCTTCAGGAGCACGCCGTAGTGGCCGTAGTCGTAGGTGTTGGCGATGCCGCCGTAGATCTCCGACGCAGAGAAGATCAGCCCGCGACGCTTGCACAGCGCGACGATCTTCTCCATGGTCACCGGCTCGACGTGCGGGTTCTCTGCGGCCACGATTGCCGGATCGTAGCCAGGGGTAGGGTCGAGCCATGCTCGACCACGTGACGATCCGCGTCTCCGACGTGGCCGCCTCGCGCGCGTTCTACGACCCGCTGCTGACCGAGCTCGGCATCGACCCCGCTCCGGACGACGCCGACTTCATCGAGTGGGAGGCGTTCGGGATCGCCCAGGCGGACGCTGATCACGGCGTCACCCGAGGCCACCACATCGGGCTGCGCGCGCCGTCACGAGAGCAGGTCGATGCCTTCTACCTGCGCGGCATCGCGCTCGGAGCCGAGCCCGACGGCGAGCCGGGCGAGCGCCCACAGTACGGCGACGACTACTACGGTGCGTTCCTGCGTGATCCCGACGGCGGCTCGATCGAGGCGGTCTGGGGATCGGGAACGGGCACGCGTGGCCTGATCGACCACCTGACGATCCGTGTGCCCGACCTGGGCGCGTCACGTGCGTTCGCGCTGGCGCTCGCGGAGCTCGTCGGCTGGCACGTTCGTGCCGATGAGGCCAGGCGCTTTCGGATCGGCGACGGCGAGACGGCGGCGATCAGCTTCCTCGACGACCCCGGCCGTGAGCCGGCCACCGGTCTGCACGTCGGCTTCGGCGTTGACAGCGGCGAGGCCGTGCACAGCTTCCACGACCAGCTCGTCGCCGCCGGCTACCGCAGCGACGGCGAGCCCGGGCCGCGGCCCGAGTACTCACCCGGCTACTACGGCTGCTTCGTGCTCGGGCCGTGCGGCAACAGCTACGAGGCGATGGCGCGGGTGTTCAGCTGAGGCGCTGAATCGCCTCCAGCTCGGCGATGTCGGCGAGATCCTTTGGGCGGCCTGCCGCGCTCTTCATCGCGATCAGGTCGGGGATCGAGGCGATGAGCACTCGGACTCCGTCGATGTCCTTCGCTACTGCATGCTCTCGGAGCAGCTCGTACCGCGGCGCGCCCTGGGGTCGGGTCAGCAGGTCGACCTTTCCGAGGTCGGTCGACAGCGTGAGGATCTCTGTTCGGCGGAGGGTGTCGGCATCAGGCACGAACGGGACGTCCTCTTCGATGCCGTAGAGACGAGCACCGAGTTCAATCAGGACGTTGCCGAGCGCGGTCAGGTTGGCTGCGTCTGTGGCAAACCCGAGGTCGAGGTCCCACGTGTTGCGGGGAGATCCGTGGAGCACCGCGGCCAGTCCTCCGACGACGACAAAGTCGACGCCTCGCGCAACGAGCATCTTGAAGATCGCTTCCGCTTCGAGCGGTTGCGGTTCAGCCATCAGCGGACCTTGCCCAAGAGCGAGATGAGGTTTCGTTGCGATGCAGTGTGCATTCGTAGCCGCTCGGTGGGAGACATCGCTAGGTGGGCTCGAACCTGCTCCTCGTCGACGTCGGGCAGGTGCTTCCGGGTTGCCCCGAGCGCCAGGCTGCGGCCCGTCGCGGCGAGCGCGCGATCGAGCGTCGCGACGGTCGGGTTCGAGCCCCGGCGCTCAAGCCGGGCGATCGCTCCCTGGTCGACGCCCATTCGAGATGCCAACTCGGCTTGCGTGAGGCCGGCTTCGAGGCGCGTTGAGCGGATGAGTTCGGCGGCCGTCATATGGCTTCAAATACATAGTATTCCAAATACATATCGGTCGTGGGCCGCCGAACCTTGAGCCGCCCTCTGGCACTCCTATACTTCGAGTGCCAATGCCGATCTACGAGTACCGCCGCCCCGACGGCACCACGTTCGAGGTCATGCAGTCGTTCACCGACGACGCCCTCACGGAGGATCCCGAGACCGGCGTCCCGGTCGAGAAGGTGCTGCACGCGCCCGCAATTCACTTCAAAGGCAAGGGCTTCCACAACACCGATTACGGCACGCGGCGCCGCAACCGGGAGCTCAAGGAGTCGGCTGAGAAGGGCGCCGACAACTACGAGGCCAAGCAGGCTGACAAGAAGGCCGAAAAGGCCAAGTCGGACAGCAAGGCCGACAAGAAGCCGACCGACAAGCCGGCGAAGCCGGGCAAGAAGAAGGACTGAGGCGGCGAGCGCCCTAGCCCGGCGCGTAGCCCCAGCTCTTCAGCAGCCGGTCGAGCATCTTGATGAAGCTGGCGGCGGTCGTCCTGTCATAGAGGGCACCGAGACGACCCTTCCTCGCTTCCGATCGCAGCGTCCGGAGCGCCGCGGGGCGCTTCCCGAGTCGGTACTGATCGGCTGCCCAGGCGGCGGCGAAGCCGCGGCCAAGCTTGTCGCGGCGTACCTTCCGGAACGACGCCCACTGGTCGGCTGCATCTGTTCGGACGAGCGCGAGGTTCTGCCTCGTCACGTCGGTGAACTTGCCTGCCGCGTAGGCGAGTATCCGGACGGGCCTGCCACTGAACGCGTACGCCTCGAAGCGGTAGGTGAAGCGTGAGTCGCCCGTGACGAACTCGGGCGAGGCGTCTCCGCTCGTGTTATCGAGCCGGTAGCCGTCGTCGGCCCAATTGCGGGACTTCGTCACGTATCCGCTGCCGGTCCAGCGAGAGATCTCGCTGAACGTGCAGCAGTGCGCGCCACCCGAGTACGCGTCGACGATCACCTCCGGCTCGCCGTCACCGTCGAGATCGACGACCTCCAGCGACTCGGCCGGGGGCCCGCCGATCGCGCCCGGCGGGCCGCACATCGCGGCCGGCTCGTCGCCGCAGGCGCTGGTACCGGCGGGCGCGCGCAGCACCTCGGTCCCGTCGCGCGCGATCACGAGCTCGCTGGCGACGCCGTCGCCCTTGGCCGTGTAGGTCAGCGTCGCCGTGACGTTGCCGGCCGTCTCCGTCTCCGTGCCCGGGAAGACGTCTGCCTCAGCCGTGCTGGCGGTGAGGGCCAATCCGAACGTGGCGACGGTGACGAGGCGTGCGAGCACGGCGCGAGCCTACTCGGCCGCCGCGTCCGCCACGAGCACGTCGGTCAGCGCGAAATCGTCGCCCTTGAACAGGAGCGGCTCATGGCGTGCGATCGCCAGCGCGTAGCTGAAGCAGTCGCCGAAGTTGAGCTTCGCGGGGTGGTTGCCGCGGCCGTAGTCGCGGGCGGCCTGGCGTGCAATCCCGGCCTGGGCGGTGTCGAACGGGACGATCTCGATCGCGAGGGCGGCGATCAGGCGGTCGAGGTCCGCGGCGCCGCCAGGCCTGCGCATGTTGTCCGCAACGATCGAAGCCTCGACGTAGGTCGCGGCCGAGATCACCGGCCGTGACGCGGCCGTGAGAGCGGCGAAGATCGTGGCCGCGTCCGGCTCGTCGGCGAGGACCGCGATCAGCGCCGAGCTGTCGACGACCATCAGGTTGGGAGACCGTGCTCGTCGTAGCCGATGATCTCGTCGGGGGTGCGGTCATCGCCGATCGGGAGCGACGCGAAGTGCTCCTGAATCTTCCGCACCTCGCGCAGCTTCGCTTCCGTGTCGCGGGTGCGCTCGGCATGCAGTCGCGCGAGCCGCTCCTCGAACGCGCGGCGCGCGGCCTCGGTGATCGTCTCGCCGGTCGTTGCAGCGAGTTCACGCGCGAGCCGGCTCGTCTCGGGGTCCTTGATGTTCAGCGCCATCTTCCTAGGAAGAATATCGGCAGCCTAGGAAGAATACAAGCGCTCAGCCCTTCAAGAACCGCCGCACCGCCGCCTCGCGCCGCGCCGGGGAGACGGTCAGGGCCGCGCCGCCGCCGGGGGACGTGGCGACTCCGTCGGGCCGAAGGATCCGCGACTCCGCGCCACCACCGATGATCATCCCGCCGAACAGGCCGAGCTGGCTGAAACCGCTCATGTCGCTGCGCAGCGTGCGCGGCGCCTGCCAGGCGATCCACGGCAGCCGAACGAACGCCATCGGCGTCAGCATCCGCCATTTCATCGCGCCGACGAGCTTCTGCTGGCGCTTCGCGCGGGCGAGGTCGTTTTCGCGCGGGTTGCAGAGGTTCTTCCGCGTGCGCGCGAGCGCGAGCGCCTGCTTGCCGTCGATGTGCGTCCGCCCGGCCGGGATCCGCAGCGTGTAGCCGCCGTTCTTGTAGCCGCCGTTGATCCGCGAGACGACACACGAGCCCTTGTAGGTGATCCCGCCCATCGCGTCGATCAGCTTCGGGAAGTTCTCGAAGTCGACCTCGATCACGTGGTGGATCGGGATCCCGAGGTAGTTCTCGACCGTCTGCACCGCGAGGCTCGTGCCGCCGTACGCGTACGCCGCGTTGATCTTGTCGAGGCCGTGGCCTGGGATCGGCACGAGCGTGTCGCGCGGGATCGAGAGCCGGCTGTTGGCGCCGCCGCCGACGCGCAGCAGCATGATCGAGTCCGATCTCCCGGCTCCCCCGGAACCCGGCTCGCCCTTGCCTTCGGGCCGCGCGTCGGAGCCGAGCACGAGCACGTTGTTGGGGCTCGTCAGCGGAAAGCCGCCGCCGCCGAGTCCGTCGACGCTCGCCTGGTGGAGCTGTGCGCTGACGAGAAAGACGACGAGCGAGATCGCCACCCACCAGAACGCGAGCTTCAGCGCGAAGCGGACGATGCGCCGCATCGGCCATCCGGCGGCGCGTCGGGCGCCACGCTTGCCCGGGATGCCCTGCCTCTTGCGTGGCGCATGCGGCGGCGGCGGGAGCTCTGAAGCGTTGTGCTTCCCTGGGGCGCCCAACGCTTCAGAGCTCGGCGCGCGTGGTGGGCGTGGGGCGCGCGGCGGCAGCGGCGCTGGCGTCGGGACGGCGCCCGACCCGCGGCGAAACCGCCGCGCGCGGTACTTGCGGTAGCGCGGCGGCTCTCGGTCCGGCGTTGCCATCGGCCGATAGGGTGACGCACTGTGCCGGAGCACTGCGTGATCGGCATCGACATCGGTGGCACCAAGGCCCTCACAGGAGTCGTCTCTGCCGACGGCGAGGTCGCGCACCGCGCCCACCGTCACCACGGCGAGCAGCGGTCCGCCGAGCACGTCATCGAGGCGGTCGTTGCCGCGGTCCGCGAGGCCGAGGATGCCGCCGGCGCCCCTGCAGCCGCGGTCGGCGTCGGCATCCCGTCGCTGGTCGACCAGCGCACCGGCGTCGCCGGGGCGACGATGCATCTGCCGCTCGGCAGGCTCCCGGTCCGCGATCTGCTCTCCGAGCGGCTCGGGGTGCCGGTCGCGCTCGACAACGACGCGACCTGCGCGATGGTCGCCGAGCACCGCGCCGGCGCTGCCCGTGGTGCGCAGACCGCGCTGCTGCTGACGCTCGGCACCGGGATCGGCGGCGGGATCGTCTGCGGGGGAGCGGTGATGCGCGGCGCGTCCGGCGCAGCCGGCGAGTTCGGCCACATCACGCTCGACCACGACGGCGGGCCGTGCTCCGGCGACTGCCCGAACCTCGGCTGCTTCGAGACGCTCGTCTCCGGCACGGCCCTCGGCCGCCGTGTCCGCGAGATCGCAGACGACCAGCCGCACTCGGCGATCGCCCGCGCCGCCGCCGGCGGGCGCGCGCTCGACGGTGCGCTCGCGACCGAGCTCGCCCACGATGGCGACCCGGTCGCGTTCGACCTCCTCGACAGGATGGGCGAGCTGCTCGGGATCGGGATCGCGAGCCTCGTGAACATCTTCAACCCCGAGGTCGTTGTCGTCGGCGGCGGCGTGATGGCCGCCGGGGAGCTGCTGCTGACGCCGGCGCGCGCGGCGGTGCAGGCGCGGGCGCTGAGCCCGTCGCGAGACGACGTGTCGATCGTGGCGACCGAGTTCGGCGAGAGCGCCGGGATGGTCGGCGCCGCGATGCTCGCCCACGATCGGCTGGCGACCGAATGAATGGCCGCCTCGTCATCTGCCCGACGCCGATCGGCAACCTCGAGGACATCACGCTGCGCACGCTCGCCGCGCTGCGCGAGGCCGACGTGATCGCCTGTGAGGACACGCGCCACACGCGCGTGCTGCTCGACCGCTACGGCGTGACCGTGCCGACCGTCAGCTACCACGAGCACAACGAGCAGGCCCGGGCGACCGAGCTGGTCAGGCGGATCGAGCAGGGGGAGACCGTCGCGCTCGTCTCCGACGCCGGGATGCCGCTCGTCTCAGACCCCGGGTTCGCGGTCCTGCACGCGGCGGTCGCGGCCGGGCTCGAGGTCGAGGTGCTGCCCGGGCCGTCCTCGGTGCTGACCGCGCTCGTCGCCTCGGATCTGCCGTCCGACCGCTGGCGCTTCACCGGCTTCCTGCCGCGCAAGCAGGGCGAGCTGCGCGAGCTGCTCAACGGTGGGGCCGAGACGCTGGTCGCGTTCGAGTCACCGAAGCGCGTCGCGGCGTCTCTGGCGGTGCTGGCGGAGGCGGACGCCGGACGCCCGGTCGCCGTCTGTCGCGAGCTGACGAAGCTCCACGAGGAGGTCGTCCGCGGGACCGCGGCGGAGCTTGCGGAGCGCTACGCGGCCGAGGCTCCGCGCGGCGAGGTGGTGCTCGTGATCGGCGGTGCCGACGCCGAGGCCGTCGCGCTCCAGACCGCGCTCGACGCGCTCGAAGCGCTGGTCGACGCGGGCGCCAAGGTGCGCCCCGCGGCGACCGTCGTCGCCGGCCTCACCGGCGTGCCGGCGAACCGGCTCTATAGGGCCCACACCGAGCGCGGCTAGCGAATCGCGAAGCGCTTGTAGAGCGTCGTCGCGGCGGTTGTCTTGACCGAAGCGACGACCCGGTAGGAGCCGCGCTTCTTCGGGCGCTGCAGCGTGATCGTCGTCCGCCCGGCCTTGACCTTGACGTTGCGGATCTTGCCGACGCGTGGGTAGGTCGTCTTGCCGCGCCTGATCACCACCCGGCCGATCGAGAGCCGGGCCGTGCCCTTGACAGGCGTCGAGATCGTCACGCGGACGCCCTTGCGGACCAGCTTCAGGCCGAGGATGCGCGGCTTGGCGACGGGCGTGGTCGTGCCAGGCGTTTCACCGCGCGAAATCGTGCAGAACGGAGCGGTCTCCGCAACGGGCCGGTTCGTGCTGTTACCGGCTCCGTCGAAGAACGTTATCCCGCCGGTCAGGTCCTGGGCACTCTCGTAGCGAAGCGCTCGCGTGTCGATGCCGTCGGCCACGACCGAGGTGCCGACGAGGGTCCCGCTGATCTCGGCTGTTGCGATCCCGGCGAGGTCGGAGGCGGTCGTGTTGTAGGTCGCGACGCTGCCCTTGTACCCGGCGTCGCATGTGACCTGTCCGATGGTCGGCCCCGTCGTGTCGGTCGGGGTGAGCTCCTTGTGGTAGACGTCGCTCGCCGTGTTGGTGTCATCAGCGGCGAAGGCGGCAACTGTCGTCAGCGCCGCCGCGCCACCGCTCCCGGAGAGCGAGACGGTGTCGGTCGCGGTCGGCAGCGCGGTCGCGTCAGCACGCTGAGAGAGACGGACGGTCGTGCCGGTGCCGATCCCGAATGTCCGCGCGAAGGCGTCGGGCGCCGAGTTGAGGTCGCTCGAGATCAGGTCGGTCGCCGCGCTGATGAATGCCACCCGGGTCCCGTCGGCGCTGACCGACGCGCCGGTCGACGCGCCGTTGCCGGCCTGGCCCCCGCCGCTGACGACCGACGCCAGCTCTGTCGTGCCGGTCTTCACGTCGCGCCAGTAGATGTCGTTCGCAGCGTTCGCGTCGGCGGTCGAGAGCGCCGCGCTCGTCTGGAAGACGACGTAGCGGCCGTCTGCCGAGATGTCCGGGGCGTTGCCACCCTTCACGTCCGCGCCCGAGGTGGTCGCCGCGTCCTTGAACACGGCGGCAGGCACAGGAGCGATCTTGTTCGTCAGCCCGTCGACGATGCGAGCGTCGAGCGTCGTCGTCGGCTCCGAGATGCGCTTGACGAGCACGTCGTTGACACCGTTGCTGTCACCGGCGTAGAGGTTCGTCGTCGCCGGGCCGGCTTCGAACGCGACCGTGTGCCCGTCGGCGCTGATCGAAGGGCGCTCGCTGAAGCCGTTGGCCAGCGCACCGTCGGCGGCGGTCGACACGACGAGGTTGCTCCACCCCTGGTAGATCGCCCTGCCGACGAACACGTCAGACCCTGCGTTCAGATCGCCGGCGACAAGGTTCGGGCTGTCGTTGACGTAGGCGACTCGGCCACCGCTGCCGCTGACCGACGGGTCGCGACTGTCGCCGGTGCCCTCGTTCGGTGAGACGCGTTCGAGCGTTCCGGTGATGAGGTCCTTGCGGAAAACGTCGGCCTTGCCGTTGGTGTCACCGCTCACGAGGTTCGTCGCCGCCGAACCGAAGACGACGAAGCGGCCGGTCGTGCTGATGTCGATGAACGGGTTGAACGCGTCGCCGGGGACGACGTCGTCGTTCGCCGGCCCGTTCATGCCCGCCGACGCCAGCACGGTCGTCCCCGCCTGCAGATCACGCACGTAGAGCTGCTTCTTGCCGCCGGTGGCCCTGCCGGTCAGGTCGTCGGCGCTGACGAACGCCAGGTACCGGCCGGTTGCCGAGATCACTCCGGCGTCAGCGCCGGTCGGGGCCTGGGCGCCCGCGTTCGAGAGGCTCGCGCGGACGAGGTCACCGCTTGCAGCGGAGGCGCTCTGGGCGAGCAGGGCCGTAGCGCCTACGGCTGCGAGCGCGAGGAGGCGGTGACGATGAGGCATCTGTGAAGTATCTCCTGAGATTCGGAAGCCGTTGCGGCGACACCGTCACGATTCCGTGGACATCGACGAGAACGCGGACGGCGGCGAATAGTTTCACGGCCGGTGCGCACTCTCGTCGCAGCAGCTGTTGCCGCCGGGCTT
Source organism: Baekduia sp. (assembly GCA_037045385.1). Lineage (GTDB taxonomy): Bacteria > Actinomycetota > Thermoleophilia > Solirubrobacterales > Solirubrobacteraceae > Baekduia. Next base: position 852,236 of record JBAOHN010000008.1, read on the forward strand.
CTGATCGTCCCGCCGGCCGAGGCCGGATGGCATCCACCGCTGGACGAGGTCGAGGTCGCCGAGCCATTCGCCTACGACCGAAGCGCCCCGTTCGCCGCCGGCCAGCGCCGCGGTGCCGACCTCGCGGCCGCCCCCGGCGCGCCGGTCCGCGCGGTCTGTAGTGGACGGGTCCGGCACGCCGGCCGGCTCCCGGGCGGTGGCCGTGGGGTCTCGATCGACTGCGGTGCGCTGATCGCGACCGAGCTGGGGCTCGCCTTGGTCGAGCTGCGCCGCGACGACGCGGTGCGCGCTGGGCAGCGCATCGGCGCCGCCGGCAAGACCGGCCGCATCAGACTCGGAGCGCGCCGCGACGGCGATCCGTTCGCCTACCGCGACCCGCTCGCGCTGCTCGACGATCCGGCGGAGCCGACCGACCCGCTGCTCGCGCCCCGGGCCCGCGGACGCCCGCGCGCCGGCGTACCGCCGGCCCCGGCGCCCGTGCCTGCGGCGAGCCCGGCGCCGAGCCCGTCTCCGGTCCCGCTGCCGGTCGTCGTCAGCCTCGGCCTCGGGCTGGCGCTGCTCCTCGCAGGTAGCCTGCGCGTCGCGCATGGCCTTCTACGTCACCACGCCGATCTACTACGTCAACGCCGCGCCGCACCTCGGCCACGCTTACACCACGATCGCCGCCGACGTGCTCGCCCGGCATCACCGCCAGCGCGGTGAGGAGGTCTTCTTCCTGACCGGAACCGACGAGCACGGCGAGCCGGTCGCGCTCGCCGCCGAGGCCGCCGGGATGACGCCGCGCGAACTCGCCGACCAGAACGCCGAGCGCTTCAAGGCGCTCGCGCCGCTGCTGAACGCGAGCAACGACTTCTTCATCCGCACGTCGGACCCGCGCCACGTCGCGAAGGTCCAGGAGATCCTCCAGCGCGTCAAGGACAACGGCTACGTCGAGCTCGGCACCTACGAGGGCTGGTACTGCCCCCGCTGCGCCGACTTCAAGTCGGAGACCGAGATCGCCGACGGCAACCGCTGCCCGATCCACCTGATCGAGCTGACCCGTGAGCAGGAGGAGAACTACTTCTTCAAGCTCTCGGCACTGCAGGAGCGGCTCGAGCAGCTCTACGAGCAGCAGCCGCAGTTCGCCGGCCCCGACTCGCGCCGCAACGAGGCGCTGTCGTTCATCCGGTCGGGGCTCAACGACGTCTCGCTGACGCGCGCCAAGCTGACGTGGGGCGTGCCGGTGCCGTGGGACGACGGCCACGTGTTCTACGTCTGGTTCGACGCGCTGCTCAACTACTACACGGCGCTCAGCTTCGCGCGCGACGGTGAAGACCTCACAGACACTTTCTGGCCGGCGTCGGTCCACCTGATCGCCAAGGACATCCTCAAGTTCCACTGCGTCTTCTGGCCGGCGCTGCTGATCGCCGCTGGCCTGCCGGTGCCTGAGCGCGTCTTCGTCCACGGCTACCTGCTGATGGACGGCCACAAGATGAGCAAGTCGCTCGGCAACGTGCTCGACCCGTTCGAGATCATCGACCAGTTCGGCGCCGACGCGCTCCGCTTCTACCTCCTGCGCGACGTCTCGTTCGGGCAGGACGGCTCGGTCTCGGCCGCCGACTTCGAGAGCCGTTACGAATCCGAGCTCGCCAACGACTACGGCAACCTCGCGAGCCGCACGATCAAGATGGTGCTGCGCTACCGCGACGGCGCCGTTCCTCAGGTCGCGCTCGACGAGACGATCGTCGCCGAGTTCGCCGGGCTGCCGGAGACCGTCGCCGGGCAGATCGACGAGATCGAGCTGACCGCCGCGCTCGAGGAGATCTGGCAGCGGATCCGCAGGCTCAACCGCTACGTCGACGAGCAGGCGCCCTGGCAGCTCGCCAAGGACGAGACCAAGGCCGCCGACCTCGACCGCGCGCTGGCGACGCTGGTCGAAGGCGTCCGCGCCGTCACCGTGCTGCTGCTGCCGTGGATCCCCGAGCGCGCCGCGCAGCTGCTTGGCACGCTCGGCGCGAGCGACCACACCTACGCGGCGGCGACGTACGGCGCCGCGCTGCCGACGACGGTCTCCGACCTCGAGCCGCTGTTCCCGAAGCCGCAGTGATCGACTCGCACACCCATCTGGCCTCGTGCGAGCCACCGGACGCAGCGCTCGTCGCAGACGCCCGCGCGGTCGGTATCACCCGCATCCTCACGGTCGGACTTGACGCTGCGAGTTCGCGCCAGGCGCTCGCCCGCGCCGAGCCGTTCCCCGAGGTCTACGTTGCCTGCGGCCTGCACCCGAACAACGCCACCGGCGTCACCGACGCGGACCTGGCAGAGATCGCTGACGTCGCCCGCCACGAGCGCTGCGTGGCGATCGGCGAGACCGGGCGCGATGACTTCCGCGAGCACGCGCCACAGGACGATCAGCGGCGCGCGTTCCGCGGCCAGATCGAGATCGCGCGCGAGCTGGAGAAGCCGCTCGTCATCCACACGCGCGCGTGCGAGGCGGAGACGATCGCCACGCTTCGCGAGCACGCCAGCGGGCTCGACGTGATCCTCCACTGTTTTTCGATGCCCGAGCACCTCGACGAGTGCCTCGCCGAGGGCTGGTGGATCTCGTTCGCCGGCAACGTCACCTACCCGAAGAACACCGAGCTGCACGAGGCCGCGGCACGGGTTCCCGGCGACCGTTTGCTGGTCGAGACCGACGCCCCGTACCTCACGCCACAGCCGATGCGCAAGGAGCGCAACACGCCCGCGTACGTCACCGAGACGGCCCAGTTCGTCGCCGAGCTGCGTGGTCAGAGCTACGCCGAGCTCGACGCGCTTGTCACCGCCAACGCGAACCGCCTCTTCGGTTGGGGCGCGTGAACGACGCGCCCACGCAGCCTTCGATCCGCCGGCTCCAGCAGTTCGGCGTGCGCCCGCGCCGTGACCTCGGCCAGAACTTCCTGATCGACTCGAACATCCTCGGAGTGATCGAGCGGGCGGCCGGAATCGAGACCGAGGACGTCGTACTCGAGGTCGGCGGCGGCCTCGGCGTGCTCTCCGAACACCTCGCCGCACGGGCGGCGCACACCCACGTCGTCGAGGTCGACCGCGAGCTGGAGGAGCCCCTGCGCGAGGCGCTCGCGCCGTACGCGGAGACGACGACGCTGCACATGATCGACGCGCTGAAGCTCGACCTCGCCGCGCTCGATCCGCAGCCGACGAAGGTCGTCGCCAACCTGCCGTACAACATCGCCGCGACCGTCATTCTTGACACCGTCGCCGGGCTGCCGTCGGTCACGCGATGGGTCGCGATGGTGCAGAAGGAGGTCGGCGAGCGCTTCGCCGCCGCGTCCGGCGGCAAGGACTACGGCATCCCGAGCGTGCTCGCGCAGCTCGCCTGCGACGTGCGCGTTCATCGCAAGGTCCCGCGCACGGTCTTCCACCCGGTTCCGAATGTCGACTCGGTGCTCGTCGTGCTCGACCGCACCGGACCGGCCGCGCCGCCTGAGCTGCGCGACTTCGTCCACGGCGCGTTCGCGCACCGGCGCAAGGCGCTCGCGCGCTCGGTCGCGCTGCACACCGGCAACGGGGAGGAACGCGACCGCATCCGCGCCGCGCTCGCACGGCTCGGCCACCCCGACGACGTGCGTGCCGAGCGGCTGTCGCCGCCGGAGCTGGCCGCGCTCTGGAACGATGCGCGCGTGGAGAGCGACCGATGAGGCTGCAGACGCAGGCCCCGGCGAAGGTCAACGTCTGCCTGCTGCTGGGCCCCGTCCGCGAGCAGGACGGTCGCCACGAGCTGGTCACGGTGATGCAGTCGCTGTCGTTGCACGACCGCGTCGTCCTGACCGCCGCCGGCGAGGACGTAGATGCCGACGAGGTCGTCTGCGAGGGCGTCGCGCCCGAGGTCAACATCGCCGCCGCCGCGATCCGGCTCTTCCGCGAGCATCACCGCTGGGACGGCGCGCCGGTCCGCGTTGAGATCGCCAAGCGCGTGCCGGTCGCCGGCGGGATGGCCGGCGGCTCGGCCGACGCCGGCGCCGTGCTGCGGCTTCTGCACCACCACACCGGCCTCGGATCAGCAGACGAGCTCGAGGGCCTCGCGTTCGCGATCGGCGCCGACGTGCCGTCGCAGATCCGCCCCGGGCGAGTGCTCGCGACCGGCGCCGGAGAATTGCTCGAACGCGTGCCCGGCGTCGTCCGCTACGGCGCGGTCGTCGTGCCCTCGGACCGCGGCCTGAGCACAGCCGACGTTTACCGCGAGGCCGACGCGCTCGGAATCCCGCGGACCGCGGCGCAACTCGCAGCGGGCTACGAGCAGGTCCGCGCAGCGCTACCCGACCTCCCCGACGAGCTCTGCGTCAACGAGCTCGAGCCGGCCGCGCTGTCACTGCGTCCCGACCTGCAGCAGACGATCGACGCGCTGACCGGCCTAGGCGCCGACCGTGCGCTCGTCAGCGGCAGCGGGCCGACCGTCGTCGGCCTGTTCCATGACATCGACGCTGCCCGCGTGGCCGCCGACGCCACGCCTGGGTCGATCATCGCGAAGTCGGTCGGCCCCGACGCGGGGGAGGTCACTTGATCCTCCCGCTCGCGCAGATCCATCCTGTGCCGCTCGCCGGGGCGCTCGCCTTCGTCGCGCTGATCGCGCTCCGCCGCCGCCACCTCGAGCCGCCGCTGCTGATCGGCGCGGCGATCGGCGCCGTCGTGCTGCTGCTCGCCGGGCTCGGAATCGTCGAATTCCCGAACGTCAAGAAGCTGATCGAGGGGCTCTCCTCGGCGCTCGGGCAGTGGACGTACCTCGTCGTCGGCCTGATGGCGTTCCTCGAGACCGGTGCGTTCGTCGGCTTGGTCGCCCCGGGGGAGTCGTTCATGCTGCTCGGCGGCGTCGTCGCCGGCCAGGGCGAGGTGTCGCTGATCGTCCTGATCGCGATCGGTTGGAGCTGCGCCGTCCTCGGCGACGTCGCCAGCTTCTACGCCGGTCACCGGCTCGGCCGCGAGTTCCTCGTCAAGCACGGGCCGAAGTTCTCGATCACCAAGGAGCGGCTGGAGCGCGTCGACGGCTTCTTCGACGACCACGGCGGCAAGGCCGTCTTCCTCGGGCGCTTCATCGGCATCGTGCGGGCGGTCAATCCCTTCCTCGCCGGTTCGTCCGGCATGCCGCTGCGCCGCTTCCTGCCGTACTCGATCCTCGGTGCCGGCGCCTGGGCCAGCTCTCTGCTCGTGCTCGGCTACGTGTTCTGGCAGAGCTTCGATCGCGTCATCGCAGTCGCCGAGCGCGGCGCGCTCGCGCTCGGGACGACGATCACCGTCCTCGTCGGGGGGATCTGGATCTATCGCTATCTGCGGGTTCCCGAGCACCGCGACGAGCTGGCGCACTGGATCTCGCGGACGCTCGACCGCCCCGTCATGCGCCCGGTCGCCCGCGTAGTGCGGCCGCTCTGGCGCCGTACCCGCGCGCTGCGCGTCTTCATCGCCGGGCGGCTCACGCCCGGTGAGCTCGGGCTCGAGGTGACGACGCTCCACGCGATCCTTGCCGTCGGCGCGTTCGGCTTCATCGGCAACTACCTCGAGCTCCGCACGGCCACCCTGATACCCGGCGACGAACGCGCCGCGGAACTCGCGCAGACGCTTCGCAACGACACGCTCGTCGACATCGCGAGGGTGGTCACCGAGTTCGCGTCCTCCGCGGTGCTGATCCCGGCGTTGGCGCTGACCTGCTGGTTCCTCCTCTACCGCCGGATGATCTGGGAGGCGGCGACGCTCGTCGCAGGCAGCGTTCTGATCTGGATCGCCGTCTCGGTGACGAAGAACATCGTCGAGCGGCCTCGTCCCGCCGATCCGCTGATCGACGTCGACGGCTACTCCTACCCGTCCGGCCACGCGGCGCACGCCGTCGCCTGGCTCGCGATCGGGGTCGTCGTGGCACGCGCGCTGCCCGGCCTGGCCCGGCCGGCCGCGCTCGTTCTCGCGTCGATCGCGGTCGTCGTGGTCGTCGGCGCGACCCGCGTCTACCTGGGCGCTCACTACCTCTCGGACGTCGTCGGCGGGGTCGGCCTCGGCGCCGCGCTCTACGCCGCGTGTGCGCTCATGGCCGTATTCGCGGACTACGTGCGTCAGAATGCGCGGACGAGACGATGACCAACGAAGCGCTCATCTACCTGATCGCGGCCTGCTGCGGCGTCCTGATCGTCGTGGCGTACGTCGCGTGGATCCTGATCCCCGCGTGGACCGCCTACGAGCGGCTCTGGCAGCGGCTGATCGCGGCGGTCCTGAGCCTCTACGTGCTCGTCGCGTTCATCGGTGTCGGTGTCGTCGCCGGCGGCACCGTCGTCTGGTACTGGGACCGCATCTCCGTCTGAGCGGAGACTGGCCGTGGCCGACGAGGCGCCGATCACCGGTCTCAGCGCAATCGCCGCAGTCGCCGCGGGGGACCGGGGTCTGCCGGAGCTGGTGCGGTCGCTCGCGAGGGAGCTCGGTGGCGGCGCGATGCTCCTCGATGGCGCCGGTTCGGTGCTCGTCCTCGCCGCGCGCTCGTCGACCGACGAGAAGGCACTCTCCTCGGGCGGGGCCGGCGTCGAGCGCTTCTCGCTCAGCGCAGGCGGAGCTGACGTCGGGGAACTGCGGCTGCGTCGGCCCGCTTCGGCGCCGGGGATAGCGGCGGACGTCGAGACGCTGCTGATGCAGCTCGTCGCATCGGAGCTCGCGCGCCTGCAGGTGCCGGTTCAGGCATCCGAGGAGGCCGCCGCCGAGCTGCTGGCCAAGCTGACCCGGGCGGGCCGCGGCGATCCGGACGAGGCTGCCGCCGGAGCGGCGGCGCTAGGCATCGACCTCGCACGCGGCCTGACGATGCTCGTCGTGCGTGCGCGCGTGCAGTCCTCGGCTCCGGACGGCTGGCGCGAACGCGTGACCGGAGCCGCATGGCGGGGGGCGAGGGCCGCGAACGCGGCGTCGATCGCAGGGGCCGGACGCGGGGACGCTCCGTACGCCGAGGTTCTGATCCTGCTACCGACCGCCGAGGATTCCGATGCGGTCCGCGCGACCGATGCCGTTATCCGGGAGCTGCGTGCGCTTCCGGGGCACACGCTCGCCGCCGGCCGTAGCCGGATCGCGCGCGACGGTGGCGAGCTCGTTCGTGCGGCCGACGAGGCCGAGCTGGCGGTCAACGTCGCCGAAGGCACCGCGCCCGAGGAGGACGGGGTACGCCTGCTCGCGTTCGAGGACACCGGCGCGTACCGCCTGCTGCTGCCGGCGATGAGCGACGATCCCGACGAGCTGCGCCGCTTCTACGACGAGACGATCGCCCCGGTCGCCGCCTACGACGGCCAGTACGAGACGAACCTCGTGCAGACGATCGACGCGTTCCTCGAAGCGGACGGCAACGTCGCGAACACTGCCCAGCGGTTGTTCACGCATCGGCACACGATCCGCTACCGGCTCGAACGCGTCCGCGAGCTCTCTGGGCTCGATGTCGGTTCGACCGACGGGCGCGAGCGGCTCAGCCTCGGCCTCAAGGCGATGCGAGTGCTGGGGATCCCGGGGCCGGCAGGGCCGGCGTCCGAGCGCGCGACCGGCAGCTGACGGTCACGAGCAGGGCGGCGTCTCGGTGGCTGGCAACGCCGCGGACTGCAGAAGCGTGACGCTCGCATCCGTGGCGCAGATCAGCCCCGGGCCGCCGGCCGACAAGGTGCCACGCAGCGAGATCTTCCGCTGGTCGTTCTGGAACCACGGGATCCAGACCGCGGCGCCGCTGTCGCCGCCCGAATTGGGGCCCTGGTTGACGGTGCAGAACTGGTGGCCGACCCGAGCGCCGTTGAACCCGGAGGGCACGTACGTGCGGCCGACGATCGACACCGAGCCGCAGCTGTACTGCTGGGACGACGCGCCGTAGAAGCAGACCCACTCGCCGACGCGTGGCGAGGAGGCCGCCTGCACGTAGCGGATGTCGTTGCCGCCGACGTACTGGCGCGCCGAGGCGAACGCGGCCGGGTAGTCGGCTATGTCGCCGCTCGTCGTGTTGTACGCGCTGGCGCGGATCGCGCTGATCTGAACATCCGGGCTGAACGACCTGAGTACCGGCCTGCCCGGGGGGCCGCAGTGGCCCGCGGTGGTCATGAAGCGGCCGTAGGACGCGGTGAACGCCCAGCCGGCCGTGCACAGGTAGAGGCTGTTCGTGCCGGCCACCGGCAGGAAGATCCGCGTGCCGCCGTAGATCCCGGACATCTCGATCGACAGCGCGAGCGGTCGCGCCGGAGCTCCAGCCTCCCATCGGATCGCACGCCCGGGAAGGCCGAGGTCGCGGCCGAGCCGCCGCTCGGACGGCGTCGGCGACAGCCTTGCCGCGACGCCGTTGTCAGCGGCGCGGGCGGTGCGCCGGCTGGTCAGGACGACCTGGTTGCGCAGCGTGTCGATGCCGGCCCCGGTGATCTCGCGCCCGATCCTGGTCGCGATCGCGCGGACGCCGCGCCGCAGCTCACGCTCGCTCGCCGCCGCCGGCACGATCCGCACCGGCGTCCGAACCTCGCCGAGGGCGCCTGTGGCGATCAGCGCCCGGACGGCCGCCTCGTCGGCCGCCGACCCGCCGACGAGATGGATCGCGAGCACCGGCGCGCTGCCTTCTGCGCGCCAGTAGTGCAGGCCGGCGAACCGCGCCCCGAACGCTCGCCGGGCTGCACCGTCGGCGCCGCTTGGCAGCGACGGGACGAACTGTCCCTTTCCGTCGTCCCAGCTCGACTGAACCGGCCCGAGCCCTGCCGCGCTCGACACCGTGACCGGCTCCTGCGCCACGGCCCGCTCGGACACGGACATCGCCCCGAGTGCCGCCACCGCGCAGATCCCGCTCGAACGTCTGCTGATCAACCCCGCCATCGGTCCCCTTCCGATCCTGTCGGTCGGACGGAAGCTAACGGAATTCACTATGCACCGCCAAGTGAAGTGAGGACGCGAGGCTTGTCGCTGTTGCGAGGCAGATCGAGATTTCGCCGCACCCAGCGGCCGTTTTCTCGGAGATTCCTAAGAAGTTCTCAAAGGCCCTCATGACCCGTGCGCCGGTTGCCGATATGAGGAGTGGATCGTCTCCTTGGATGTCAGGCGCATGTCCTCCCGTACTCACAGCCCCCTCCTTCTGACTGCTGGCGTCACCGCCGCGCTCGCGATGATCGGCATCGGCCAGACGACGCTTCGCGGCACCGTCTTCGCGTTCGACGACTGGCCCGAGGTCGCGGCCCCGCTCGTCGCCGAGGTGTCGATGCCGGCGCCGGGCACGCCGTCTGCGGTGCTCTCGGGTCCGCGCGTGATCGAATCGCGCACGTCCGGCGTCAGCGTCTCGGCGGGCGGCTCCGCCGCCGGAGAGGCGCCCGGTGACGCAAGCACGATCGATCCGTCGGGCAGGGCCCAGCCCGACTCGGCGCGGGTGTCATCGGCCGCCGGCTCACCCGGCACGACCGACGCCGGCAAGCCGGCTCCGGTGCGCGAGGGGCAGCGCCCCGTCGGTGCGCCGGTTGCCGTCGACTCGGACGGTGACGGCGTCAGCGACACGTGGCGTCAGGGCCGTACCGGCTCCGGCGCTCCGGCGGCCCAGGTCGAGGAGACCGAGACGACGATCTTCAGCGTCGAGCCGCCGCGGATCCTCGCTCCGGCCCCGGCGCCCGAGCCGGTCCCCGCCGCGCCTGCCGAGGAACCTGCGGTGACGCCGCCTGCCGAGGAGCCTGCCGCGCCGACGCCGCCTGCCGAGGAGCCGGCGGTGACGCCGCCTGCCGAGGAGCCTGCCGCGCCGACGCCGCCTGCCGAGGAGCCGGCGGTGACGCCGCCTGCCGAGGAGGCGGAAGCGAATCCTTCGGATTCAGCTCCCGTCGGCGAAACGGCTGGCGCCGTTTCGCCAGAGCCTGCGCCGGCGCCTCCTGCCGAGGATCCTGCCGCGGCGGCAGCAGCACCTGCCGCCGCCCCGGCGCCCGAGCAGCCGCCGGCCGACCCCGCCGTCCAGTAGACAACTGGGGGGCAGGGGCTCGAACCCTGAATGCCAGGACCAAAACCTGGAGTGTTGCCGATTACACCACCCCCCAGAGGTGGGCTGCGGCCATTGTGACCGACCGGCCCGGCGGTGTGAACGCCCGGCCGTCGCCCGGTGCGACCTCGCGCCGACGTAGGCTGGCCCCGTGACGGCGTTCAACGCGATCGTGATGGCGGCCGGGCGCGGCACACGGATGCGCTCCGGCGTTGCGAAAGTCCTGCACCCGATCTGCGGCGTACCGATGATCCGCTGGGCCGTCGACGCGGCGCTCGAAGCCGGTGCCGATCACGTCGTCGTCGTCAGGGCCGCGGACGTCTCGCTCGACGACGCGCTCCCCGAGAGGGTCGCCCAGGCCGTCCAGGACCCAGCCGTGCACGGGGATGGCACCGCCGGTGCCGCGGCCGCCGGTCTGTCCGCACTCGAGGCTTCGGAGCTGCCGGTGTTGGTGATGAACGGCGACCACCCGCTCGTGACGGCGGAGACCCTGCGCGGGCTCGTCGACGCCCATCTGGCGTCGGGCGCCCCCGCGACCGTGGCTGCGGCCGTAGTCGACGACCCGACCGGCTACGGGCGCGTCGTGCGCGACGCGGCCGGGCTCGTCGACCGGATCGTCGAGACGAAGGTCGAGGCCGACGCGACCGCCGAGGAGCTCGCGATCCACGAGGTCAACAGCGGCATTTACTGCTTCGGCGCAAGCGCGCTGTCGGATGCGCTGCCGAAGGTCGGCTCAGACAACGGGCAGGCCGAGCGCTACCTCCCGGACGTTCTGGCGCTCCTGAGGGCGGGTGGCACCCCTGCCGCCGCTGAGGCGGTGACCGACCCCTCGCTGATGGTCTCCGTCAACGACCGCGCCGAGCTTGCGGCGGCGACACGCTTCTGCCAGCGGCGGATCATCGACGGTCACATGGCGGCCGGGGTGACCGTCGTCTCGCCGTGCACGGTCACGATCGACGCCGGTGTGACGATCGGCCAGGACGCGCTGATCGAGCCGGACGTGCATCTCCGCGGATCGACGTCGGTCGCCGCCGGCGCACGCGTCGGCCCTTCGGTAACGGCGGTCGACGCGGAGATCGGCGAGCGTGCCAGCGTCGGCCCTTACGCCTACCTGCGCCCGGGGACTGTGATCGGCGCCGGCGCAAAGGCCGGCACGTTCGTCGAGCTCAAGAACACGCGCCTCGGTGAGGGCGCGAAGGTTCCGCACCTCAGCTACGTCGGCGACGCCGACGTCGGTGACCACGCGAACCTCGGCGCGGTCACCGTCACCGCGAACTACGACGGCCGCACGAAGAAGAAGTCCCGGACGACGATCGGGTCCGATGTCAAGACCGGCGTGCTCACCGCGCTGGTGGCACCGGTCGAGCTCGGACCGGGCGCCTACACCGCCGCGGGCACCGTCGTCACCGAGGACGTCCCGGCAGGCGCGCTCGCGCTCTCGCGCGGACGTCAGAAGAACGTCGACGGTTACGGCAGCGGCTGACGGTCAGGTGGTCGGGATGCCCGTCGGTTAGCATCGGCCCGGCCGTGAGCACCCAGACCGCGTCCGTCGCCACCAGCCTCCCGATCGACTACGACAAGCGGCTGATGCTCTTCTCGGGTCGCGCGAACCCGGAGCTAGCTGCACGGATCGCCGGCAAGCTCGGCGTGGACGTCGGCCCGATCACGCTGAAGACGTTCTCGAGCGGCGAGGTCTACTGCCGCTACGAAGAGTCGATCCGTGGCGCTGACGTCTTCCTGATCCAGCCGATCTGCGGCAACCCGGTGACGGGCGTGACGGTCAACGACGCGCTGATGGAGCTGATGTTCATGATCGACGCGGCCGTCGGCGCGTCGGCGCACCGCGTGATCGCGGTCTGCCCGTGGTACGGCTACAGCCGCCAGGACAAGAAGTCGGCTCCGCGTGAGCCGATCAGCGCCCGGCTCGTGGCCCGCATGCTCGAAGGGGCCGGGGCCGACCGGGTGCTGACGATGGACCTCCACGCCGGCCAGATCCAGGGCTTCTTCCAGATCCCCGTCGACCACATGACGGCGATGATGATGCTGACCCAGCACTTCAAGGATCTCCAGCTCGGTGACCTCGTCGTCGTCGCGCCGGACGCCGGCCGCGTGAAGCTGAACAAGAAGTTCGCCGACAAGCTCGGCGCCGACCTCGCGATCCTCGACAAGGAGCGCCCCGAGCAGCAGGTCGCCGAGATCGGCTACGTGATCGGTGACGTCAAGGGCAAGACCGCGCTGATCGTCGACGACATGATCGACACGGCCGGCACGCTGACCGCGGCGGGGAAGACCGTGCTCGAAGAGGGCGCCGCCAGCGTCTACGCGGCGGCGACGCACCCGGTCTTCAGCGGAGGCGCCTACGAGACGCTCGCGACGGCGCCGTTCGAGAAGATCGTCGTCACCGACACGATCCCGCTCCGCCCCGGCGCCCCGGACAACATCCAGGTCCTGAGCTGCGCCGACCTGTTGACAGACTCGATCCGCCGGATCTTCACCGACGATTCCGTCTCCGAAGTATTCGGCGGCGAAAACCAACTCTTCTGAGCGGCGTTTGCGCTTCGTATCTCGCGACGATGCTTCGCTCGGTGCTTCGGTCACGACCAATAGGTCGCTCCGTCGCGCCTCGCTCGCCTCGTCGCGATCTACTTTGCGCAAACGCCGCTCAGGGCGTCGCGGTAGTCAGATAAGCTGAGCGTCGTGATCGCGCGATTCTCGAATGGTTGGCGGCTGGCGGGGCAGAGCTGGCAGGTGCTGAAGCAGGACCGGACGCTGTTGACGTTCCCGGTGCTCGCGGGGATCAGCGCCACGGTTGCGTTCCTGCTGCTGTTCGGGCCGGGCGCCGTCCTTTCGGCTGTCGTCGAACAGGACTGGGTGATGGTCCCGTTCCTGCTGGTCGCCGCCTACGCGGCCACCTTCGCGACCGTCTTCTTCAACGTCGCGCTCGCCGGAGCGGCGGCGCGGTCGATGGACGGGCAGAGCAGCACGCTCTCAGACGGCATCGACGCGGCGCGCGTCCGCACCGGCGCGATCGCCCGGTGGTCGGCGCTGACGCTGTTCGTGGGGCTGATCATCAGCGCGATCCAGGAGCTGCTCGAGGACATCCCGGTCGTCGGCTGGCTCGTCTCCAGCCTGCTCGACACCGCCTGGGCGATCGTCACGTTCTTCGTCGTTCCGGTGCTGGCCTTCGAGGATCTCCCCGCGACCGACACCGTCAAGCGCTCCGGCTCGATCATCCGCGAGCAGTGGGGCGAGGGGCTCGCCGGCACCGCCGCGATCTCGCTGCCGATCTGGCTGATCGCGTTCGTCGTCGGCGGTGGGGCGTTCCTGCTCCTGCTGGAGCCGGCCCCGGCTGCCGCGATCGTGATCGCCCTGCTCGTCCTGATCGTCGCGAGCGTGCTGAGCGCCGCGCTCAACACGATCTTCCGCGTCGCGCTCTACCGCTTCGCGACCGGGGCGCCGGCGCCGGCCGCGTTCGACCAGGCCGCGCTCAGCGGCGCCTTCCGCGCGAAATAGGGCCGCCTCCGAGCGAGCTCTGTGGCGTTGTGCTTCTCCAGCGACGCTAACGCCACACAGCTGGGGGCGTCAGCGGGCGCTGACGCGCTTCGTGCCGGCCGCGAGCGTCGTGCCGCTGCCGTCGAGCGCGGCCACCGTCACGGTCCAGGACCCGCGGGCGGTGACGGCCAGCGAACAGCGCACCGTGCCCTTGGCCACCTTGCAGGTGGCCGAGCGGGTGCGGCTCCCGCGGCGCGCGGTCAGCCGGTAGCGCTTCGCTCCCGCGTACGTCGTCGACGTGGCGCTGATCGTCCAGCGCTTGGCCCGGGTGCGCTTGGCGGTCAGGCGCGCGTTCAGGGCGCCGGGCAGGACGGGCGCGAGCGTCTGCGGCGGGGAGGTCGGTGTCGTGTCGGGTGCCGGGTCGGGCGCCGGCGCCGGTCCGGGGTCCGGCGTCGGCGGCGCCGCACTCGTCAGGGCGACGCCGGTCGCGGCGACCTGCGAGATCGGGTTCCCGAGCGCGTCCTGGTAGGCGAGCGTGACGGTGTAGGTGCCGTCGGGAAGCGTGCCCCCGCCGAAGACGTAGGCGAGCCCCGGCGTGGTCTGCAGGAGATCCCGGTCGACAGTCAGGGTGCGGCTGCCCGCCCCGTTCGAGGCGATCGTGAGTACCCGGTTCACTCCCGGTGCGGTGAACGTCACGGTTAGCGAGGTGTCCTGCGCCGCCTCCGGCAGCGAGAACGCGACCGGGAGCATCCGGCCCGCGTAGGACTGGCCGGTCGCCGGCGTCGTCAGCGTGGGAGCCGCGGTGGCGGTGTCGACCGAGAAGGCGACCGGGTCGCTCTCGGCCGTGTCGTTGCCGAGCGTGTCGGTGGTGCGAACCGTCAGCTCCCAGTTGCCGTCGGGGAGCGAGCTGTGGTCGGGGCCGATCTCGAGGACGTGCGCGCCGTAGCCGATCGCCGACGGGTAGACGGTCAGGCTGTGGCTGCCGCTCGTGAGCCAGCCGCTGTTCAGCGAGACGAGCCGGTCGTCCTGCCCGGGCGAGGAGAACGTCAGCACAACGCTCGTCGCCGCCTCGGCGAGCGAGTAGCTGACCGGGAGCTGCGACCGCACGGCGGTGCCGCCGGCCGGCGCCGACACCGCCGCCGGGAGCGACGTGCGGTCGATCACGACGCCGGTGTTCGGCCCGACGTCGACCCACTGAAAGGAGCTGCCGGACTCGTAGTACCTGCCGCTGACCGTGTAGACGCCTTCCGGGAGCGAGGTCCCGCTAGCGCCGCCGCTCGTGGTGACGCTGCCGACAACGCCGCCGCTGTCGCCGGCCGGGTTCGTGGTCGTGGTCGTGAACGTGTCCCGCACGACGGCGTCGGTCGTCAGATGGAGCGTCCAGGCGTTCCCGGCCGAGGCGTGCCCACCGGAGGCGTAGGTGAACGTGAGGGTCTTCCAGATCGGGGCCTCGGCGGGAGCCCACAGATGCGCGTCGATCGCCAGGCTGGTCGAGTGGCTCGATCCGGTGGCCGGGGAGTAGATCTCGAGGAAGGCGCCGGCCGGCGATGCACACGCAAGCAGTGCGAGCAGGACAGACCGATCGGCACGAGGCGACGCATGTCCGGATGGTCGGCCGCGCCGGAGTCCCGCTTAAGGTCGCTAGCGCGCCGACAGACGGATGGTCTTTGACGCCGTCGCGACCGCGGCCGAGCTCGCACCCTGCGCTGCCGCCGTCAGCGTCCACGTGCCGGCCGAGCCGACCGTGGCTGTACACGTGACCCGGCGACCGGCCGACTTGCACGCCCCGCGCACCGTCTTGCCGCCGCGCGTCGCGGACAGGACGTAGCGGCTCGCTCCGGCCTGCTCGGCGAAGCTGGCGGTGACGCGCCAGCGGGCGCCGGCCCGCCGGGTCGCGAACGTCGCGGCGAGCCGCAGCGGCGCTGCGGTCGTCGGTACGGTCGCGGCCGGGGTCGTCACCGTCACGGTCTCACCGGGCAGCGTCGTGGCCCGCTCGACCGTGGTCACCCGCTCGGTCGTCGTCGTCTCGGTGACGGTCGTGCTCACGATCGGCAATGGGCCGAGTTCGACACCGGTGACGATTGCGGTCGCAATCGGATTGGCGTACACATCCTGGTAGGCCATCGTCACCGTGTACGTGCCGTCCGGGAGCGTGTTGCCTTCCGGCGCGCTCGCGACGCCGGCCGACCCGGTCAGGTTCGAGCGGTCGAGCGACAGCGTCGTCGTGCCGAGCGGCGTCGAGTTGAACGTGATGCTGCGCGTGACCGGTCCGGTGAACGTCAGCGTCGGCGTTCCGTACGCCATCTCCGGCAGGCTGAACGACACCGGCACCGCACCCGGGTACGGATGACCGGCGGCCGGCTGTCCGAGGATCGGCGCCCGGGTGACGGTGTCGATCCAGAACGGCCCTTGGGTCGCCGTTGCCGGGCCGTTGCTACTGGCATCCCGGTACGAAACGGTGACCTCGACCATCCCGTCCGGCACCGCCGCCTCCGCTCCGCCGGTCACGCTGACGACGTGCGGCGAGGCCAGGGGGTTCTTCAGGTCGAGCATGAACGAGTGGTCTCCACGGGTCGAGGCGGAGGTTGCGAGCGTCATCTCGCGGAAGCTGCTCGTCCCGTGGAAAGTCAACAGCACGGATCCCGAAAGGCCGTTCTCGGGCAGGAAGAAGCTGACCGTTGCCGGCGAGCCGGTGGCATAGACCGCGTACCTCGATGGGCTCGTGAGGACCGGGGGCTGAGTGGTGAAGGTGTTGCCTCCGAGATCGATCGTGAAGTAGCGCGCGATGTTGGAGACGACCGGAGGACCAAGCGGTGCAGACAGCGGTACGTAGGACATCTGAACCTCGTACGTGCCGTTGGGGAGGTCGTCACCGGAGCCGTTGACAGGCGTGACCGCGCTGATCTTCCCGTTGCTCTGAGCGACGATGTCGTTCGGCTGGACCACGATGCTTGCGCCGATCCCCGCGTCGGCGAGATGGAGAATCCACGCATCACCCGGCGTCGCGTCCGGGCCGCTGACGTAGGTGAAGGTCGCCTTCCTCGAACCGGTGACCGAGCCGTCGCCAGTGATCTCGTACGACAGCCCGAAGCTGTTCTCGACCGTCGTGGCCGACGCCGGATAGTTCATCGTGATGACGGCTCCGGCGGGCGAAGCGGTGAGCGCGAGCAGCGCCGTGACGGCAGCGGCGATCGCGAGCAGGCGGGATCCCATGCCACGGTGATCGGCTCACCGCGACGCCGGTTGAGGGGGCTCAGGCCTCGGCCGGCTCCGGGCGCTCGTCGCCCGGCCAGACCCCGAAGAACGAGGCCCAGCCGCGCGCGGCGCCGCGCTCGACCGCCGCCCGCGTGCCCTTGAAGATCACGCCCTGGAGCGCGGCGGCGAGCAGGATCTTCGCCATCGCCACGTCGCGGTCGCTGGGCTCCGGCGCCTCGTTGTCGTCGATCCGGCTCCAGACCGCGTCGAAGACGCGCGTCGCGACCATCCCGGCGAGCAGGCCGGCGATCAGGCTGAACGGCTTGTAGGCGAGCTTCATCGTGCCCAAACCTATACCCATCTCGCGCACGGTGAATGCCGCGCGTGAACCGGCCGGGCCGGTACCCTCGCCGCCCGTGAAACGCCTTCTTCTTCCCGGCCTGCTCGTGCTGGCCGCACTCATCGCGCCAGCCGCGTCGGCCCAAGGCACGCTCCAGCAGCGCGCCCTTTACGAGACCGGCAACGGCGGTAAGTACCTGATCGACGGCGACTGGTCGTTCCGGATGGACAGCGAAACCGCCTGGCGGACGGTCCAGGTGCCGTACACGTGGAACGCGACCGACACCTCGACCGAGGGCTTCCTCGGTGGCGTCGGCTGGTATCGCAAGGACTTCAAGCTGCCGAGCTCGTCGAAGCGGTACATGTGGAAGCTGCGGTTCGAGTCGGTCAACTACCGCACCCGCGTGTACCTGAACGGCGCGCTGATCGGCAAGAACACCGGTGCCTACCTGCCGTTCGAGGTCCGCATTCCGAACGGGCGGCTCAAGCGCGGCGGCACCAACCGGCTCGAGGTCCGCGTCGATTCCAAGCGGCTCGCGTGGGACTTCCCGCCGAGCGGCCTGTCGGTCAGCGGCGACCCTCGTGGCGGCTGGTGGAACTACGGCGGAATCCTGCGAGAGGTCTACTTGCGCAAGATCGACGGCCTCGACTTCAACACGGTCGACATCCGCCCGAACCTCGATTGCGCGAGCTGCAAGGCCTCGCTCACCTACCGCGCCACAGTCCGCAACTACGACACGAAGTCGCGCAAGGCGACGATCAGCGCGCGGCTCGGAGCGAAGTCCGTGAAGCTCGGCGAGGTCACGGTCGGCGCGAAGAAGTTCGCGACCGTCACGCGGACGGTCCCGGTGAAGGGCGCGCGGCTCTGGTCCCCGACGTCGCCCTACCTCTACAACACCTCGATGTCGGCGCGGAGCGGCGACCGCACGATCGCGACCTACCGCTCGAAGACCGGCATCCGCTCGGTCAAGGTCTCCGGCGGCCGCCTGCTGCTCAACGGCAAGCCCCTCAACGTCCGTGGTTTCGGCCTGCACGAGGACTGGCCGGGCAAGGGCTTTGCGATCTCCAACAAGGAGCGCGCGCAGCAGATCGCCTGGGCGCGTCAATCCGGCGGGCTGATGCTCAGAAGCCACTACCCGCTGCACCCGTACTACTACGAGGAGCTCGACCGGCTCGGGATGCTCGCCTGGGTCGAGGTGCCGGTCTACTCGATCAAGACCGAGCACCTCGCGCGCAAGGAGGTCCGCCAGCTCGCCGCGAAGGAGCTCGGGACCGCCGTCGAGACGAACCGCCACCACCCGTCGGTCGTCGTCTGGTCGATCGGCAACGAGCTCAGCTCGCGGCCAGGCCCGGTCCAGGCCGACTACATCCGCCGCGCCGCCGCCAAGGCGCGTGAGCTCGACCCGAGCCGTCCGGTCGGCCTCGCCGTCGCCGGCTACCCGAGCGCCGGTTGCCAGCCCGAGTACGACCCGCTCGACGTCGTCGGGATCAACGAGTACTTCGGCTGGTACACCGGGCCGAACGGCATCATCGCCGACGAGACGCTGCTCAGCGACTACCTCGACAGCGTCCGCCAGTGCTACCCCGACAAGGCGATCATGATCTCCGAGACCGGCGCCGAGGCGAACCGCGACGGCCCGGTCGAGGAGCGCGGGACGAATCAATTCCAGGCCGCGTTCGCCGATTACCACTTTGGCGTTTACGCATCGAAGCCGTGGCTGTCGGGTGCGCTGTGGTGGACCTTGCAGGAGTTCCTCGTCCGCCCGAACTGGGAGGGCGGAAACCCGCAGCCGAGCCCGCCGCTGCACCAGAAGGCGCCGATCACCTACGACGGCAAGTTCAAGCCGGCGTGGCAGAACCTGCAGCGGGCCTTCAAGAGCGTCGTTCAGTGGGGCGGGGTGTAGCGCCCGAAGCTCGCTAGCATGCTCGGTCGCTCATGACCGGCAATACCAAGCTCGAAGTCCAGGGCCGCGAGGCCGCCCACTCCCGCGAGAACCGCCGCCTGCGCCGCGGAGGTCAGGTGCCCGGCGTGCTCTACGGGGGCGGCGATGAGCCGGTCTCGTTCGTCGTGAACGACCGCACCCTGCGCCATGCGCTCGCCGCCGAAGGCGCCGTGCTCGAGCTGTCGATCGACGGCGGATCGTCGACCCCGGCGGTGCTCAAGGACAAGCAGCGGCATCCGGTCCGCGGCGACCTGATGCACGTCGACTTCCTGCGCGTCGACCTCAACAAGGCGATCCAGGCTGCGGTCCCGGTCGAGCTGACCGGCGGCGAGGACGCCCCGGGCGTCCGCGAGGGCGGCATCCTCGAGCACGTCACGCGCGAACTCCACGTCGAGGCGCTTCCGAACGACATCCCCGAGACGATCCAGGTCGACGTCTCCGGCCTCCAGGTCGGAGACAGCCTCTCGCTCGAGGGCGTCGAGGCGCCGCAGGGCGTCACCTTCACCGATGACCCCGAGTCGACCGTGATCGCACTCGTCAGCGCACCGCGCATCAGCACGGAGGCCGACGAGGTCGAGACCGAGACCGAGGTCGTTGGCGAGGGCGACGGCGACGCCGACGAGTCCGGCGGCGACGCTGCCGGCGACGACGCCGGCGAGTAGCGGCCCGGTGCCGCGGGCGCGGCCATGAAACTGGGCAGGCAGAAGCCACCGGTTCCGGCGGACTGGCTGATCGTCGGACTCGGCAACCCCGGCTCGCGCTACGAGCGGACTCCGCACAACGTCGGCTTCCTCGTCGCCGAGGAGCTGATCTCGCGCTGGGACCTCGGCAAGCCGCGCAAGCTTTACGGCGGGCTCTTCGCCGATGGGCGCGCCATGACTCTCGTGGACCGTCCGCGCGTCGCCGTGCTACTCCCGCAGACCTTCATGAACGAGTCCGGTCGGGCGGCGAGCCCCGCGCGCGGCGCGCTCAAGGTCGATCTCGACCGCGTGATCGCCGTGCACGACGAGCTCGACCTGACGTTCGGGGACATCCGCACCCGGCTCGGCGGCGGCCTGGCCGGGCACAACGGGCTGAAGTCGCTGAAGGCCGGGTTCGGGTCGCCGGACTTCCAGCGCGTCCGCGTCGGCGTGGGGCGCCCGGACTCGACCGATCCGGAGACCGTCTCCGCCTACGTGCTCGGTCGCTGGCAGCAGTCCGAAGCCGAGGTGGCCGGGTTGGTGCGGGATGCGGCCGACGCCGTCGAGCGGCTGATCGGGGAGGGGCAGTAGTGGCGCTTCGCGGGCTGCTCCCGCTGCTCGCAGACGACCCGCAGGCCGCGCGCCTCGCGGCCGAGGGCGGCCGCGCATTCGTGTCGGCGTCGATGCGGCCCTATCTGCTGGCGGCCCTGCTCGACGGCATCGACGGGCGCCTCGCCGGCCGCCCCGCCGTGATCGTCGCCTCCGACGACCGGCAGGCACGCGAGCTCGCCGCCGACCTCGAAGTCTGGCTCGCTCCGCGCCCCGTGCGCTACTACCCGAGCCGCGGCGTCGCGTACGAGTCCCACCTCGCGCCGCCGCCGCACCTCGTCGGCCTGCGCATCGCGGCGCTCGATCTGCTGCTGGGAACGGATGCCGGCGTCGTCGTGGTCTCGGCGCCGGCCCTCGCCGAGCGGGTTCCCGACCCGGAGCTGCGGCCCGCCTCGCTGAAGGTTTCCGCTGGCGATCTGCTCGACACCGACGAGTTCGCCAAGGACCTCGTCGACGCCGGGTACGAACGGGTCGAGCAGGTCGACGACCGCGGGCAGTTCGCGATCCGCGGCGGCATCGTCGATCTGTATCCCGCGACCGCCGAGCACGCGGTCCGGATCGACATGTTCGACATCGAGGTCGAGGCGATCAAGCCGTTCTCGACCTTCACACAGCGCTCGCTCGGGACGGTCGACAGCATCGAGATCGCGCCTGCCGCGGAGCTCGCCGCCGAACACCGCTCGGATGCGGCCGTCGCCGCGATGCTCGACGACGACGAGCGCCCCGACGTCGCAGAGCTGCTGCCGGTCGACCGGTTCTGCGACTTCTTCGATCTCGTCCCAAAGGACGCGGCGGTGCTCGTCGCCGAGGAGGCCGAGCTGGAGCTGGCGCTGAACGACCAGTGGCAGGACATCACCGCCGCGTTCCACGACGACGAGGCCCACCACCTCTACGCCACGACGGGCTCGGTGCTCGCGGCGATCGAGCAGCGCGACGCCGTGCGCCTCTCGGCGATCCACTCCGATCAGGAGATCGAGCTGCGGGCGCAGGCGGCTGAACTCGGCGCCCGCTCGCTGCGCGAAGCAGAGCCCCAGCTCGAGAAGCTGATGCGCGGCGGCTACCGCACGGTCGTCACATGGCCGCAGCGCGGCGCGGGCGAGCGGACCGCGTACAACCTCGCGCGCGTCAAGACGCGCTGGCTCACGGACACCGCCGAGGCGTTCCCGGACGAGCAGGTCGTGTTCGCCGAGGCACGGCTCAACTACGGATTTGTCGCGGCGGGCGCTCGCATCGCGGTCATCCCCGATCACAGGCTGATCCACCGGCGCCGCGGCGAGCGGACGAAGGAAAGGCCGGGCCGCAAGCGCGGTGCGCTGCGCTCGTTCAGCGACCTCCGCTCCGGCGAGTACGTCGTCCACGAGGACCACGGCATCGCGCGATTCGCAGGCTTCGACACGAAGACGGTCGCCGGCGTCACGCGCGACTACCTCAACCTCGAGTACGCCGGCGAGGACAAGGTCTTCCTGCCGGTCGACCAGTTCGCGAAGATCAGCCGCTACCTCGGCGCGGCCGCCGGGCAGCCGACACTGTCGAAGCTCGGCGGCAAGAGCTGGGAGACGCTCAAGGCGCGCGCCCGCCGCGCGGCCCAGGAGCTCGCGGGCGAGCTGCTCAACCTGTACGCCGAGCGGCGTAAGCGCGTCGGCCACTCCTTCCCGGACGACTCCGAGTGGCTGCGCGAGTTCGAGGGCAAGTTCCCGCACACGGAGACCGCCGACCAGCGCGAGGCGATCGAGCACGTCAAGCGCGACATGGAGAGCGCCGAGCCGATGGACCGGCTGATCTGCGGCGACGTCGGTTACGGCAAGACCGAGGTGGCGCTGCGGGCCGCCTTCAAGTGCGCCGATGACGGAAAGCAGGTGCTGATCCTGGCGCCGACGACGATCCTCGCGCAGCAGCACTTCGGCAACTTCTCGGAGCGTCTCAAGGACTACCCGTTCACGATCGACGTGGTCAGCCGCTTCCGCACCCCGAAGGAGCAGCGCGAGGTCATCGCTGCCTTCAACGAGGGCACGGTCGACGTGCTGATCGGCACGCATCGCCTGCTCGGCCGCGACCTGCGCGGCAAGGACATCGGCCTGATCATCGTCGACGAGGAGCAGCGCTTCGGCGTCAAGCAGAAGGAGCTGCTGCGCCAGCTCAAGCTGAAGGTCGACGTGATCGCGATGTCGGCGACGCCGATCCCCCGCACGCTGCAGATGTCGATGGCCGGCGTCCGCGACATCAGCGTGATCGAGACCCCGCCCGAGGGCCGGCGGCCGGTCCGGACCTACGTCGGCGAGTACGACGAGGAACTCGTCAAGCGCGCGATCGTGCGCGAGCACGAGCGCGGGGGCCAGGCATTCTTCGTACACAACCGGGTCGAGTCGATCGACGAGACCGCCGAACGCCTGCGCGGGCTCTGCCCGGGCGTGCGGTTCGAGGTTGCCCACGGCCAGCTCGACGAGAACGAGCTCGAGAAGCGGATGCTGTCGTTCCTGCGCGGCGAGGCGGACGTGCTCGTCGCCACCTCGATCATCGAGTCGGGGATCGACATCCCGCAGGCGAACACGCTGATCGTGGAACGCTCCGACCTGTTCGGCCTCGCGCAGCTCTACCAGATCCGTGGCCGCGTGGGCCGCTCTGACCAGCGCGCGTACGCGTACCTGCTCTACCCAGCGCACGCGGCGCTGACCGAGGAGGCGATGAAGCGCCTCTCGGCCCTCTCGGACTACACGGAGCTCGGCGCGGGCTTCAAGGTCGCGATGCGCGACCTCGAGATCCGCGGCGCCGGCAACCTGCTCGGCGACGAGCAGTCCGGGCACGTCGCGGCGCTCGGGTTCGAGCTCTACATGCAGATGCTCGACGAGGCGGTCGCGGCCGCCGAATCGGATCCCACCCACCCTGCTCACGATCGCGAGCCGGTCAGGCTCGACGTCAACGTAGACGCGTACATCCCCGCCGACTACATCCCCTACGAGCAGGCCAAGATCGAGGCGCACCGCCGGATCGCGGGCGCGGTCGAGGTCGCCGAGCTGCACACGCTGCGCGACGAGCTCGAGGACCGCTTCGGGGAGTTGCCCGAGCCGCTCGAGAACCTGCTCGCCCTCCAGCAGGCACGGATCAAGCTCGGCGAGGCCGGAGCGCGCGCCGTCAGCTTCCGCGGCGAGCTGCTCTCGGTGACCCCGATCGACCTCGATGACGAGCAGGCCGCCGAGCTGCGCGAGCGGCTCGACGGCGTCACGATCGAGCCGGGGCGCTCGCAGGTCTCGGTGCGCGTGCCGAAGGACGCGCCGGGCCGGTTCGCGCGCGTGATCGAGGCCGCCGACGCGCTGCTCGCGGTCACCGCGCGAGCGCAACACGCGGGAGCGACAAACGCTTCTGTGCAGGAAGAACTAATCCAGCGTTGATCTTCGGCCTGATAGCTTCCCCGCCGCGATGAAGACGATGCTCCGTGTCCCGGCGCTGGCTGGCGCTGCCCTCACCCTGACGATCGGGATCGCCGCCTGCGGCGGCCCGAGCGGCAGCTCCGTGGTCTCGATCGGCGGTGACGAGATCAACAAGAAGACCTACGAGCACCTGCTGCCGATCGCTGCATCGCAGTCGAACGGTGGTACCGGCAAGGTCGTGCTCCCGGATCCGCCGAACTACACCAAGTGCATCGCGAACCTCAAGAAAACCGCGCCGAAGCCGGCCAAGGGTCAGCCGCGGCCGAGTGAGGCGAGCTTCAAGGCCCAGTGCAAGACGCAGGACGAGACGCTCAAGCAGCAGATCATGCAGTACCTGATCCGCTCTGCGTGGATCCAGGGCGAGGCCGCCGACCGCGACATCGAGCTCACCGATGAGCAGGTCAAGAAGCAGTTCAACACCGATCGCAAGCAGAACTTCCCGACGGTCAAGGCATACAATGAGTTCCTGAAGAGCTCCGGCTACACGACCGAGGATCTGCTCTTCCAGGTCAAGTCGCGGATGCTCTCCGAGAAGATCCAGAAGGCCGTGATGAAGCGCAAGGACAAGGCGTCCGACGCCGAGATCAAGGCCTACTTCGCGAAGAACAAGAAGAACTTCGGCCAGCCCGAGCAACGCTCGATGCTCGTCGTGATGACGAAGACCAAGGCCCAGGCCGAGAAGGCCAAGGCTGAACTCGTCGCGGGTGCCAAGTGGGCGACGGTCGCGAAGAAGTACTCGATCGACGTCAGCTCGAAGGGCAACGGCGGCAAGCTCGACAACATCCCGGAGGGCCAGCAGGAGCCGACGCTCGACAAGGCGACGTTCAAGGCCAAGACGAACACGATCGTCGGGCCGGTCAAGACGCAGTTCGGCTACTACGTCTTCAAGGTCACGAAGGTGACGAAGGCCGTCGAGCCGAATCTCGCCGACGTCAAGGAGACGGTCCGCCAGACGGTCATCTCCGAGAAGCAGCAGAAGGCGATGCAGGCCTTCACGAAGGAGTTCGAGAAGAAGTGGAAGGAGCGCACCGAGTGCGCCGACGGGTACACCGTCGAGCAGTGCAAGAACGCTCCGAAGCCGAAGACGAACACCTCGACGACGGTTCAGCAGCAGCCTGCGAACTGATGGGTGACCGGGCCGCCTCCGCTGCGCAGGCGGTCGGGCGGCTCGATCAGCTGACGCGCGAGCTGCGCGAGAAGTGCCCGTGGGATCGCGAGCAGGACGAGCGGTCGATCGTGCCGCACACGGTCGAGGAGGCCTACGAGCTGGCGGATGCCGCGTACAGCGGTGACGACGGCAAGCTGCTCGACGAGCTCGGCGACGTCCTCTTCCAGGTCCACTTCCTCAGCCTGCTGCTCGAGGAGCGGGGCGCCGGGTCGCTCGCCGAGGTCGCAGACCACTGTCGGCAGAAGCTCGTCAGCCGCCACCCCCACGTCTTCGGCGACGCCGAAGCCGACACCGCCGCCGAGGTGCTCAAGACGTGGGACGCCATCAAGCAGACCGAGGCCGGCCGCGAGCCGGGGATCTTCGGCGAGGTTCCGGAGAACCTGCCGTCGCTGCTGTACGCGCGCAAGGTGCAGCGCCGCGCTGCGACGAGCGGCCTCGACGTCGAGGGCGTTCCCTACGACGTGCTCGCCGGACAGGTCGAGGCGATCGAACAGTCCGGCGATCGGTTCGCGGCAATCGGCGACGCACTGTTCGCGCTCGTAAGCGTCGCGCGGAAGCTCAAGGTCGACCCGGAGCTCGCTCTCCGGTCTTCGGCCGGTAGGTTTCAGGGGCGCGTCGAGCTCGCCGAGCAGCTCGCGACCGACGCCGGCGAGCAGTGGCGCGAGATATCGCTCGACCGCAAGCTCGCCCACTACGCAGCAGCCGCGTACCAACAGGAGACCGAGCCACAGTGAGCACGATCAAGTCCGTCCACGCCCGTCAGATCCTCGATTCCCGAGGCAACCCGACCGTCGAGGTCGAGGTCGCGCTCGCCTCCGGTGGCTTCGGCCGCGCAGCCGTCCCGTCCGGAGCCTCGACCGGTGAGTTCGAGGCGACCGAGCTCCGCGACGGCGGCTCGGACTACGGCGGCAAGGCCGTGACGACCGCGGTCGGCAACGTCAACGGCGAGATCGCGGACGCGGTTACCGGCCACGACGCGCAGGACCAGGACGGGCTCGACCGGATCCTGATCGACCTCGACGGAACGCCGAACAAGAGCCGTCTCGGCGCGAACGCGATCCTCGGCGTGTCGCTCGCCACGGCCCAGGCGGCAGCCGATGCCGCACGCGAGCCGCTCTGGCGCTACCTCGGCGGCGAACACGCATCGGTGCTGCCCGTGCCGATGATGAACGTGCTCAACGGAGGCGCCCACGCCGACAACTCCGTCGACTTCCAGGAGTTCATGGTGATGCCGGTCGGCGCGGGCTCGTTCAGCGAGTGCCTGCGCTGGGGCGCGGAGATCTACCACCAGCTGAAGAAGACGCTCCACGACCAGAGCCTCGGCACCGGCGGCGGCGACGAGGGCGGCTTCGCGCCCGACCTCGCCTCGAACGAGGCGGCGCTGCAGATGCTGATCAGCGCGATCGAGGCCGCCGGCTACACACCCGGCGACCAGGTCGCGATCGCGCTCGACCCGGCGACGTCGGAGATCTACGGCGACGACGTCTACGACCTCGAGCACGAAGGGCGGAGGCTGTCGAGCGAGGAGATGGCCGGCTACTGGGCCGAGATGTGCGGCAAGTACCCGATCGTCTCGATCGAGGACGGGATGGACGAGGAGGACTGGGGCGGCTGGAAGGCGCTGACCGACAAGATCGGCGACCGCGTCCAGCTGGTGGGCGACGACCTCTTCGTCACGAACGTCGAGCGGCTCCAGCGCGGTATCGATCAGGGCGTTGCCAACTCGATCCTGATCAAGGTCAACCAGATCGGCACGCTGACCGAGACGCTCGCCGCGATCGACCTCGCGCGCTCCAACGGCTACACGGCCGTGATGAGTCACCGCTCCGGCGAGACCGAGGACGTGACGATCGCCGACCTCGCCGTCGCCACAGGATGCGGCCAGATCAAGACCGGCGCCCCGTCGCGCTCCGATCGCGTCGCGAAGTACAACCAGCTGCTGCGCATCGAAGAGGCGCTCGGCAGCCGCGCGCAGTTCCCGGGTCGCAGCATCTTCCAGCGCTGACGCCGGGGTCGAGTGTCGCGTTACCCGTGCCAGGGCACGGGTAACGCGACACTCGACCTGCCGGGAGCCGTCCGGCGCGCGTGATCGGCTACGTCCTGGTGGCCACCTTGCACCGGGAGGAGTCCGGGGCCCGCGGGAGAACGATCCTGTCGATGGCCGCTGCCCGCACGTCCGCACACGCCCCGGCGCTGAGGCGCCGAACGAGCGGACCGGCACGGCCGCAGCAGCGCAGCGCGGCCTCGCAGGCGGCGCAGGCAGCAAGCGGCATCCGCTGGGATCGCGTCGGCCGCTGGCTGCTGATGGTCGCCGCCGTCCTGGTGGTCGTGCTCGCGATCGGTCCGCTGATCGGCCTCTTCGAGACGATGCAGGAGTCCGGCCAGCGCAAGCAGCAGCTCCAGCAGCTCGAACAGCAGAACCGCGTGCTGAAGAGCCGCAAGGACGCGCTGGGCGACCCGGCGACGCTCGAGCGTGAAGCAAGGCGGCTCGGCAAGATCCGGCCCGGCGAGCGCCCGTACGTCGTCGACGGCCTGCCGCGGAACTAGTTCGAGGCCTGCTCGCCGGCGGCGATCCGGCCGCCGGCGTAGTCCGATGCGCCGCGCGCGTAGCGCCCGAACGCCGCGTCAGCAGTGATGCGCGGGTCCCACGCTTCCGGTAGGCCCGGAGCGATCGTGAAGGCGAGGTCGGTGCACCATGCAGTCCCCTCGTCGTAGAGCTGCGCGAGCTCGGTGACGGTAAACGGCCCGCCGAGACGGCGCCGCAGCTCGGAGACGATCGCGTCGGTGACGCGCGTCAGCGCGGCACGGTGCTCGGGAGGGCCGGCGGCGAGCAGGCGCTCGCCGGCCTGCCACTGCTGGCGCTGGAGCTCCAGGGCCACGCCCGGGAGCCTCCGGTCAGTCCTCGTCGCCGCCGGCGGGCTCGCCGGCGCGGCGGATGACGATCTGGCCGGGCTCGATCGTGACCGTCACGTCGCGGCTTCCCGACCAGTGCTCGGCGTAGACCGGATCGTCGGCGACGGCCGGGTCGAGCCACAGCCCGTAGCCCTCCTCGCCGTGGTCGAAGGTGCCCTCGTAACCGGCCCGTCCACCGTCGGCCTTGCGCCCGCGTCCGCGCCCACCGCGCCGTCCGCGACGGCGTGGCTTCGGCCCCTCGTCGTCCGCCGCCTCCTCGTCGGAGCCGCCGTCGCTCGACGGCTCGTCGTCGAACCGCTCCTCGGCTGCTGCCGCTTCGGCGGCAGCGGCCGCCTCGGCCTCGAGCTCGGCGGCGATCAGCGCGTCGTCCTCGGCGCGCAGGTCGAGGTCCTCCGGAGCCGGAGCGGGGGATCCCGTCTCGGTCTCGGCGCCCTCGGCGAGGTCGTGTTCCCGCTTGAAGCTCGCGACCTGCTGCACGGTCACTTCGAGCTGATGGGCGATCCATGCATCGGTGCGGCCCTGGCGGACCCAAGTGCGGATCTGGTTGAGCTGGGGTTTGAGAGAGCGTCTGGCCATAAGAAGAACCGCGAAGCCTACAAAGCCCCTGGTTGCATCGGGTCCGCCGATGCTGAGAGGATCCGTGGAGATGCTCGTTCTGACACGCAAGGCGAACCAGAGCGTGATGATCGGCGACGATGTCGAGGTCACCGTGCTGGCCGTGATGGGCGACAAGGTCCGGCTCGGGATCCAGGCGCCGCGTGAGATCCCCGTCTTCCGCGACGAGGTCTACCTCGAGATGAGCCAGGCGTCCGACCTCGCCGGCGCCAAGGCCGACGTCGACGACGCCCTCGGCAAGCTCGCGGAGAGCTGAACGAACGCGAAGCGTTCGTCCGTCGGCAGGGCCGAAGGCCGTGCCGCTAGCTCATCACCCAGAGCAGCAGCTCGAACATCCCGGTCGCCGTCCCCACGGCGACCGCGAGCAGGACGAGGACGAGCGCCCAGAAGCGCAGCTGACCCTGGCGGTTCGTTCGCTCGAGCTCGCGGCGGCGGCTCCGCAGCTCGACGTCACGCTGAAGCTCGGTCGCCGAGTCCTCTTGAGCCTCGGTCTGTTCGATGAAGGCCCGCTCGAGCTGAGCGAGGCTCTGACGCATGCGCATGGCGTCAGAGGAGGTTACTGCTCGCACCCGCCCCAGAGCCCGCGGCCTTCGCGCCGGGCCTCGCGCTGGAGCTGCAGGAACCGGTCGGCGTAACGGACGTTCGGCGGGATCGTCATCGTCTGCGCGTATCCCGAGCGCACGAGCTCGGCGTTCACGAACATGCCGTCGGAGACGCGCCGGACGTAGGCCAGCAGCCGGTCGTAGCGGTCGCGGCGCTCGACATCGAACTCCAGGCGGACCATGCGCCCGTCGACGAGCGCCGCGTTGCGCTTCGACGCGGCCGGCCCGAAGCACTCGACCGGCCTGCCCGGCGCGACCGACTCCGGCGTGTCGATGCCGATGTAGCGCACGCGCTCCCGGCGGCCGCCGAGCGAGACGATGATCGTGTCCCCGTCGACGACACGCGTCACACGCGCGTCGCGCTCCGCTGCGCCGACGTCGGTCACGGTCGCCAAGCACCCGCTGACCGCCGGACACAGCACGAGGAGCAGCGCGACTGCGTTGCGAGGGCTCATCGGCGGCACGTTACGGGCGGCCGAGAACGGCATGCACGCCGCCGTGCGCAGGTAGGCTCCGCGCCCAGGCATGGAGCACAACTTCACCGGCCCCAGCTACACGCTCGGCATCGAGGAGGAGCTGATGATCCTCGATGCCGAGACCCACGAGCTCGTCAACGCGATCGAGGATCTGCTCGACGATGCGCCCGATGGCGACATCAAGCCGGAGTTGATGGAGTCGGTCCTCGAGGTTGCGACGAGACCCTGCGCCGACATCACGGAGGCCGAGCGCGAGCTGCGCGGGCTGCGCGCGAGCGTGATCGCGCTCGCAGATCGCCACGGGCTTGCGCTCGGGTCGGCCGGGACGCATCCGTACGCGCTCTGGGAGGACCAGCGGATCGCCGCCCGCACGCGCTACCGGGAGCTCGTCTCCGCGCTCAGCTTCGTCGCTCGCCAGGAGCTGATCTTCGGCCTCCACGTCCACGTCGGCGTCGACGACCCCGACAAGGCGATCCACGTCGCCGACGGCATGCGGGTCCACCTGCCGGTGCTGATGGCGCTCGGCGCGAACTCGCCGTTCTGGCGCGGCGACCTGACCGGGATGGCCTCGTCCCGGCTGCCGATCTTCCGCCAGTTCCCGCGGGTCGGCGTGCCGCCGAGCTACGGCACCTGGGAGCGGTTCGAGCGCGAGATCGACTTCATGGTCCGCTCGGGCGTGATCGCCGACTACACCTACCTCTGGCACGACGTCCGGCCCCATCCGAAGCTCGGCACCGTCGAGATCCGCGCCTGCGACGCCCAGACCAGGATCGAGCACACGCTCGGGCTGGCGGCGCTGATCCAGGCGCTCGTCAAGGAGCTCTGCGAGCACTACGACGAGGGCACCCCGCTCTCGGACTACCCGTGGCAGATGCTCGACGAGAACCGCTGGCTCGCGGCGCGCCACGGGCTCGACGGCGAGCTGGTCGACCTCCCGTCGAGCGACCGGGTCTCGTCGCGCACGCTCGCCTACCGCTTGCTCGACCGGCTCCGCGAGCACGCCGAGGAGCTCGGCTCGGCCGACGCGCTCGAAGGAGTCCGCGACCTGCTCGCGCAGGGCAATGGAGCCCACCGCCAGCGTGTGGTCTACGAGGCCAACCACGACATTCGTGAGGTCATGGCGGCGATCGTCAAGGCGACTGCTGGTGACAGCGATGCGTAGTGGTGACGATGGCCGTGCGGCGATCGTCAAGGCGACTGCTGGTGACAGCGATGCGTAGTGGTGACGATGGCCGTGCGGCGATCGTCAAGGCGACTGCTGGTGACAGCGATGCGTAGTGGTGACGATGGCCGTGCGGCGATCGTCAAGGCGACTGCTGGTGACAGCGATGCCTAGACTCGGCGGCAAATGAGCGGCGGTCCCGAGCTTTTCGTGGTCTGCAGGTCCTGCGGCTCGGAGGTGAGTCCGTACGTGACCGAATGCCCGTACTGCGGCACGCGGATCCGCAAACGCGCGCCGAAGCTCGACCAGCCGCCAAAGCCGCCGCGGGGCGCGCGGATCCCGCGCCTCTCCCCAATCCGTCCGGGCGAGATCCCCGGTGTCGCCGCGGGCCCACTGGGCCGGCCGTACGCGACGATCGCGATCGTCGCGCTCAGCCTGCTCGGGTT
Source organism: Baekduia sp. (assembly GCA_037045385.1). GTDB lineage: Bacteria > Actinomycetota > Thermoleophilia > Solirubrobacterales > Solirubrobacteraceae > Baekduia. Next base: position 883,262 of record JBAOHN010000008.1, read on the forward strand.
CCTGCTCTACGAGATCGCGGTCGAGCCGCTCTGGACGGCCGGCGGCGACTACCAGCGTCTCCTATATGCGCCGTTCATCTACCTGAACGGCTGGTACCAGCTCGCCGTCCTGCTACCGATCGGGCTGTTCGGCTGGCTGCTCGAAGCGCGTCACGGCCCGCTCGTCGTGCTCGCGCTGTTCGCCGTCTGCGGCTTCGGTGCTGCCGCCCTCGCAGTTGCCGCCGGCGACGGGCTCGGGCAGGCAGGCGCGCCGGGGGCGGCGCTCGGATTCATCGCCGCCTGGGCAGTGCCCGACCTGATCCGGATGCGGCGCGGCGAGGACTACGAGGGCGACCTGCTCGGCACGCTGACGCTCGCGCTGGTCGTGATCCTGATGCCCGCGCTCGTGCCCGAGGCGAGCCTCGTCGCGACCGTCAGCGGTGGACTCGCCGGCCTGCTCGCGGGCGTCGCGCTCAGAGGAGCCGGCCGGTGACCGGGCAGCTGTTCAGCGCGGCCGAGGTCGACCGCGCCGTCGACGTGCTCGCCGCCGACCCGGGCCGCTTCGCCCACGCACAGGAGATCGTCACTCACGCGGCGCCGGGCCTGCACCGGATACTCGGCGAGGCGATGCGGGCCGGCGGCTGGCACGAAAGCGGTGCCGCGCAGGCGCGCGAGGTCGCCGGTCTCGCTGACGACGGCGAGCGCGCGCTGGCTGTGCAGACGCTCGCGGCCGAGGAGGCCCGGCTTGGAATGCTGGTCGGCGTTGCAGTCGGCATCGAGCTGTGCCGCGAGCTGGAGCAGCCAACGTCAACACAGGGAGAGAGCCCATGAAGATCCGTTTCCTCGGCCATTCGGCGTTCGCGATCGAACACGACGGGAAGACAGCCCTGATCGACCCGTTCCTGACCGGGAACCCGAAGGCGGCTGTCTCTGCCGACGAGCTTCAGGCAGACGCGATCCTGCTCACCCACGGCCACGCCGACCACATCGGTGACACGGTCGACATCGCCAAACGCACCGGCGCTCACGTCGTCGCGATCGTCGAGCTCGCAGGCGAGATCGGCGCCGCCGGCGTTGCCCAGGTCTCCGACCCGAACATCGGCGGCACCGTCGACCTTGGTTGGCTCCAGGTCCGGCTGACGCCGGCCTGGCACACGTCGACGACCCCGTCCGGCACCGTCAACACGCCGGCCGGCCTCGTGATCGATGTCGGCGCTACCAGCATCTACCACCTAGGCGACACCGGCCTGTTCTCCGATCTGGCGCTCCCGGGCAGGCGGGCTCCGATCGACATCGCGATCATCCCGATCGGCGGCCATTACACGATGGACCGTCATGACGCCGTGGTCGCAACTGAGCTCGTCGGAGCTCCGCGCGTGATCCCGTGCCACTACGACACCTTCCCGCCGATCGAGACCGACTCGGCCGCGTTCAAGGCCGACGTCGAGGCCGCGGGCCTCGCCACGGTCGAGCTGATGGCGCCGGGGGACACGCTCGAGCTGTGACGGACGCTTCTCAACGGCCCGTGCGCCCCGGCTTCGGGCCGACTCTTCCCGAGATCGTGGCCGATCTGCCGCGGCCCGCACGGGTCGCGGCCAAGGCGGCCGGGGTGGTGCTGCTGCTCGCCGTCGCGGCGTGGTTCCTGTTCGGCCGTGACGACGGCGTCACGCGGCTCGTTTTCAAGGAGCCGGTCCCGTTCAACGTCGGCTACCGCGCGCCGTTCTCCGAGCGCGAGCCGCACGCCCGCGAGATCGTCCGCTTCGAGGCTCCGGGCCAGGAGTTCGCCGTCAAGCCGCTCCAGCTGCCCGCCTACCGCGGGAACTTCTCGACGTTCCTGCCGCTGTACTCCTCGCGCCTGGCGGCGAAGATGGAGCGCGAGCGGCCCGGGCTCACCGTCAGGACCGAGGGCCGGGTCAACATCAACAAGTTCGAGGGCTACCAGCTCAGTTATCAGGTGCGGACGGCCGACGGCCGGCGCCGCTACGGGCGCCGGGTGCTGATGCTGCCGGAGCCGACCGCGCGGACCGGGGTCGAGATGCTCCTCGAGGCGGACGCATCAGCCTCGATCGTCAACCCCGAGAGCGTCGGGCAGGTCGGGCCGCTCAAGGTCTCGCTGCGGTCGTTCAGGTTCGGGACCGACACCCCGTGAGCGGCGAGATCGACTTCGCGCACTTCGCCGCGGTCGACATCAGGGTCGGCAGGATCACGGCGGTCGCCGACTTCCCGGAGGCGAGGCGGCCGGCGTGGAAGCTGACGATCGACTTCGGCGACGAGATCGGTGTGAGGCGCTCGTCGGCGCAGATCACCAACTACACGCGCGAGCAGCTGGAGGGCAGGCTGGTGCTCGCGGTGGTCAACTTCCCGCCGCGCCAGATCGGCCCGTTCATGAGCGAGGTGCTGACGCTCGGGACCTACCGCGGCGACGCCGTGCTGCTCGTCGATCCATCGCCCGGCTCGGAGCCCGGCGACAGGCTCGGCTGATCGACTGCGGGCGGCGCAGGTTCCGGGCCGGGCGCCGGCGTCGGCGCTTCCGGGGTGGTCGCCACGGGCTCGGCCGGTGACAGCTCGGGCTGGCCCTCGTGCCCGGTCTGGGGCGGCGTCGCGGGTGCCGGCGCGGGCCGATCCTCCTGAAGGGTGGCGGAGACGAAGTCCTCGGTGATCGGCGCAGCGACGGCGGTCGTCTCGGCGGCCGCTGAGCCCGTCGTGGACGCGGCGGGCTCAGCCACGACCGGCGTTGCAGCGGGCTGCTTCGGGGCCGGCACGGGCGGGGCCGGCTCGCTCGAAGCGCTCGCGGCCTTGACGTCCTTGGGTGCGGGGGCCCGGTCGCCGGTCGCCGCCGGTGCAGGAGTCGATGTCGCGGGCGCGGCGGCGGCCGGCGCGCCTGCTCGCGCGGTCTGCGTCGAGACCGGTGCGGTGCCCGTTGAGGAGTCGCGCGAGACATGTCGCGCCTCGATCGCCCCGCCGGTGACGATCGCGGCGGCGGCAAGGCCGGCAGCCGCCTTGGCGGCGACCGTCCCGGCCGACACGGCGCAGATGCCGGACGCGCCGGCGCCGGTGCATGCGCTGGCACCGGCCGCACCGGCGGCGCCCGCGCCTGCGCCGGCGCTCGACCCGCCGAGGAGCTGTTGGAGGAGCAGAACCGGGCCGACGGGGAAGAGCGCGGCGAGCGCCTTGTTGTTGGCCTTCAGATGGGCGCGGAACTCGCCGCAGCGCGGGCAGTCCTTGACGTGGCGGCGAACCGGCGGGCTCAGTCGCTTGACGAGGCCCTCCGACCATTCGCCGAGCTCGAGCCGCACTTCCTCGCAGTCGAGCGCGCGCGCCTGGCTGGCGTCCGCGAGCCCAACGCGGGCCCGGACGAGCAGCGACTTCACGGCCGGGACCGTCGTGTCCATCGCCTCGGCGATCTGCTCGTAGCTGAGGTCGTCGAGCTCACGCAGCAGCAGTGCCGTGCGCTGCTGCTCGGCGAGCCGCCCGACGTCTTCGAGCAGCTCGCGGAAGGTCTCGCGCGAGTGCACGCGGTCGGCGGTGCTGGTGCCGTTGTCGGCGAGGTGGATGTCCATCGAGTCGACGCCGATCGCCGGCTGTCTGCGCAGGTGGTTGAGCGAACGGTTGCGGGCGATCCGGTAGAGCCAGGGCCGCACGTTGATCGGCCGGTCGTCGGCGACCATCGCCCGGTAGCCCGCCGCGAAGACCTCCTGGAGCACGTCCTCCGCGTCCTCGTGCGAGCGCAGCATGTGGCGACAGAAGGCGAGCAGCCGCTGTTGGTAGCGGGCGACAAGGACCTCGTAGGCGCCCTGGTTGCCGCGTCGGGTCAGCGTGACGAGGCGCTCGTCGCTCTGGAGCCGCAGGAGCGGCGAGCCGCCACGGGGCGGGGCGGCGGGGACGGCGGGCTGGGCGGTGGGTGCGAAGGCCATGGTCAGGTGCCGACGGGCACCTGATGCGTGACAACACGCCCGGTGCGCGATCGATTCGGTGTCCGACGATTGTCGGTCATGGCCATCGCAAGAACGCGATCTCTCGCGCCTTTCTCACGCAACGCTCAGCTCCGGTTGCGCACCTCGGGCGTGCCATGTGACCTTCTCTCGCTCAGCGACAGGAAGTCACATGGCACACTCAGCGGGCGCGCCCGGGTGGTGAAACTGGTCAGACACGGTCGGCTTAAACCCGACTGCCTCACGGCATGGGGGTTCGAATCCCTCCCCGGGCATGCGGACGGCCGGTCAGGCGACGCTGGCTTCGCGCACTGCCGCCGGTGCGAGCGCCGCGAGCAGCGTGTCGGCGAGCGATTCGTCGCCGTCGATCTCGAGCTCGGTGCGGGAGGCGTCGGGGCCGAGAGCTTCGACCCAGGCGCGCTCGGGGCCGCCGATCCGCGCATCGGCGCGGCTGGCGGGCTCCTCCGAGAGGTCGAGCCGGCCGTCCGAGATCGCCATCGTGTAGGTCTTCGCGGTCTCGCCGGCACCGACCGTCGCCTCGATCGTCCCCGACAGCTCGTCGGGCATCGTGAGCCCGGGCGCGGTGCGGAAGATCGCTCCGATGTCGATCGCCTCGTCTGCGTTCGGTCCCGACCACGCCCAGCGCGCGCCCCAGCGCGCCAGTGCGCCGACGATCGGCATCAGGTCACGCGCGAGCTCGGTCAGCTCGTAGTCGACACGCGGCGGCACCTCGCGGTAACGCTGGCGGGTCAGCAGGCCGTCGGCGACCATCCGGTTGAGACGCGAGCGGAGCTGCTCGGTCGAGATCCCGGGCAGCACGCGCTGCAGCTCGACGAACCGCCTCGGGCCGGAAACCAGATCGCGCACGATCAGCAGCGTCCACTTGTCGCCGACGAGGTCGAGCGCGCGGGCGTCGGGAGACCACTGATTGTAAGGGTGTCGCTTCGGCGGAGGTGCAGACGGCACTGGTGCTCTCCATCAGGAGGGGCGGACGGGACGCAGACCATGCTACTCCGGTTAGAGGTCGAAAGTCCACATAGAAGCGCGAGATGGACCACTGTTCGGGCTGCCACGGGTCGCCGGATGGACGTTCGGGCATACGATGCGCCGATGAGCATCGAGGCCGAGCAGTTCCACGGCGGGCGCCTGATCGCGCGCCGCCTCAAGGCGCACGGCGTGACGAAGCTGTTCACGCTGTCGGGCGGGCACATCTTCTCGATCTACGACGGCTGTCGCGAGGAGGGCATCGACCTGATCGATGTCCGTCACGAGCAGACGGCGGCCTTCGCGGCCGAGGGCTGGGCGAAGGCGACGCGGCAGCCCGGCGTCGCTGCGCTGACCGCCGGGCCCGGCGTGACCAACGGCATGAGCGCGCTCGGCTCGGCGCAGATGTCGAACTCACCGGTCGTCGTCCTCGGCGGCCGGGCGCCTGCGATGCGCTGGGGGTCGGGTTCTCTCCAGGAGATCGACCACGTTCCGTTCGTCGCGCCGCTGACCAAGTCCGCGAAGACCGCCGGGTCGCCGGACGAGATCCCGGGACTCGTCGACGAGGCGCTGGCGATCGCGATGCAGCCCCACTCGGGGCCGACGTTCGTCGACTTCCCGATGGACATCGTCTTCAGTCCTGGCGCCGACACCGGCCTCGAGGGTGCCCTCCACGACCCGCGGGTCGAGCCGGTCGCCGATGGCGTCGAGGCCGCCAAGGCGCTGCTCGACCAGGCCGAGCGCCCGGCGATCATGGCCGGCACGAACCTCTACTGGGGCCACGGCGAGGACGCGCTGCGGGAGCTCGCGGAGCGCCGCCGGATTCCGGTCTGCCTCAACGGGCAGGCGCGTGGCTGCCTGCCGGCCGATCACGAGCTGTTCTTCTCGCGAGCGCGGTCGGCCGCGCTCAAGGGCGCCGACGTCGTGCTCGTGATCGGCGTGCCGATGGACTTCCGGCTCGGCTTCGGCGGCTCGATCGGCGAGGAGGCGAAGATCATCTACGTCGACCGCGCTGCGCCCGAGCGCCCGCATCCGCGCGAGGTCGCGCACGAGCTGTACGGCGGCATCGACGCGACGCTGCGCGCGCTTACCGGCGCCGGCAGCACGTCGGCCGACTGGGTGCCGTCGCTGCGCGCCGCAGAGGACGAGGCTCGCGCCGCCGAGGAGGCCGAGGCGACCGACGAGCGCGCCCCACTCCACCCGATGCGGCTCTACCGCGAGCTCGCGCAGGTTCTCGACAAGGATGCGATCGTGATCGGCGACGGTGGCGACTTCGTCTCGTTCGCCGGCAAGGTCATCGACACCTACGAGCCGGGCTGCTGGATGGACCCCGGCCCGTTCGGTTGTCTCGGCACCGGCGTGGGCTACGCGATCGCCGCGAAGCTCGCGCACCCCGACCGGCAGGTCGTCGTGATGCATGGCGACGGCGCGTTCGGCTTCGCCGGGATCGAGTACGACACGCTCGCCCGGTTCGGGATCGACGTTGTCGGCGTCATGGGCAACAACGGCATCTGGGCGCTCGAGAAGCACCCGATGGAGTTCCTCTACGGCTACTCGGTCGCAGCCGACCTCCAGCCCGAGCTGCGCTACGACGAGATGGTCAAGGCGCTCGGCGCCGAGGGCGAGCTGGTCCGCACGCCGGCTGAGCTGAAGCCGGCGCTCGAGCGCGCGTTCGGCTCGGGCAAGCCGACGCTCGTCAACGTGCTGACCGACCCGTCGGTGGTCTACCCGCGCAAGGCGAACCTGGCCTGAGCGGTGGATGTCCAGCGGTGGCCGACTGGTGTGAAGGCGGGGCTCGCGCGGCTCGCGATCATCGGCACCGCGCTTCTGGTGCTCGATCCCACTCGGGCTGCCGGACAGGTAGGGGCATGGCTCATGTACACGGCCGTCACGGCGGCCGTCATCGTGGCAGTCGTTCTTGCCCGTCTGACCGCGGCGCTGAGTTCCCCGTCGCTGCCCGATGCGCCTGTGCTGCACGGGCCGCCCCCAGGCGTGTCTCCGGTTGCAGGCGCCTACCTGCTCGACGGTCATCACAGCGAAGGGCGGCTGCTCGCGATGATCTGCGACCTGAGCCTGCGGGGTGTGCTGAAGCTCCAGGGAACTCCTGACGGCTGGATCGCCGGTAAGGTCGACGACGACCGCAGCGCCGACATCAGCGTCGCGGAGCAGACCGTACTCCGAGTTCTCGGGCTGGACGCGCCCGGGGCGCTGTTCGCCTTCTCCTCGGACAAGCCGAGCCGAGATGTGTCAGCGGTGGCGCAGAGGACTCTGGACGTCTGGGCTGAACAAGAAGCCGGGCAGTACATGGTCAGCGACCCAATTTGGTGGGGCGCGCTCTGGGTGGCCGGCGGCGCGGGCGTTCTTACAACGTTCTTCCTGCCGGACGAGAACGGGGTTTTCGGACCCTCGAACACCGACCTCTTCGTGACGAACTCGGTCGGGCTGTTCGCGCTCGTCTTCACCTTCTTGACGGCCGGCATCTTCGTCGATCAGGCGAGATCGAAACGGCGCAGCCACCGAGGGCTCGAGATCGCGCTAGCGCTCAAGGGCTTCAGGCGCGGGCTCAGGACCGACTCCGCCCAAGCACGATTCGCCAACGCACGTAAGGGTGGCTACTTGGCGCCCAACCTCCAGTGGGCGATCGCGTTCGGCCTGTCGCCAGATTGGCGCGTCGCCCGTGTGACGCCCGAGGACCAACTCGACGCTGCGACGATGCAGGAGGTCTGGTTCCGCCGAGAGGCGGACAGGCTGTCGTCGATGGGAGGCGCTCACGGGTCGGTTCCCCCGCCTACCTGACGGTTCGTGACGTTGTGGTTGTCCTGGGAGCCAGAACGTCACAGGAACTCCAGGGCGGCCCCGTGGCGCAGGTCGCGCTCGGAAACCTCGAAGCGCTCGGCGCCGAGGACGGTCAGCGCTTCGAGGTGGATCGCGATGCCGGCGACGATCGCCGGAGCGCGCGCGGGGTGGAGGCCCTGGAGCGCGCGCAGCTCGTCCTGGCTCAGCGTGACGACGCGGGCGAGCAGCTCCTCGCATGCCTCGGCGGGCAGGACGGCGCCGTCCGCGCGCTCGTGGCCGAGCATCGTCGCGCAGGAGACCGGCGTGCCGCCGACCGAAATCGTCGCCTCGACCTGCGCGCCGCCGGCAAGCGCGCCGAGCCGCGCGCGCACGTCGGCGCGCAGCGCGGCGATCTCCTCGGGCCACGGCGGGTCGTGATGCAGGTGGCGCTCGGTGTGGCGGACGACACCGACCTGGGCCGAGCCGTGCCGCTCGACCTGCCCCGTCGACCCGATCGCCAGCTCGGTTGAGCCGCCGCCGATGTCGAGCACGGCGAGCGGGCCGCCGTCGTCACGGCCAAGCGTCGCGCCGCGGAAGACGAGCCGGGCCTCCTCGTCGCCGTCGATCACGAGCGCTTCGACACCGCCGAGAGCCTCACCGGCGCGGGCGGCGACCTCTGAGCCGTTCGCCGCATCGCGCGCCGCGCTCGTCAGCAGCGCCACCGCCTGCTCGACCTCGTGGTCGGCGAGCAGTCGGCGGTAGCCGTCGAGTACCGCCGTCACCCGCTCGATAGCGGCATCTCCGATCGCTCCGTTGGCATCGACGCCTTCGCCCATCCGCGTCACGATCGACTCCGACAAGAGCTCGCGTTCGATCGTGCCGTCGGCCGCCTCGCAGATCAGCAGCCGGGTCGAGTTCGAGCCGAGGTCGATGACGGCGACGCGCGTCATGGCGCGCATTGTCGTCTACATCGAGGCGTGGAGGCCGAGCAGCCGCACCGGCCCGCCCTCGGTGAACCGCGCGCGTAGTTCCGGGCTCGGCTCGCCGAGCAGCTCGCCCTCGACCGATGCGGCCGTCGCGATCACTGCGCCCATCAGCTCATCGCCGATGTTCTCCGCGTGCGCGATCAGCGCCTCGCTACCGGTGTAACGCTCGATCACGACCGCGTGTCGCTCGTCGGCGCTGACGAACGTGTCGTACTGGAGCGTGCCGGGATCCTTCGCGCGGACGATCTCCATGCAGCGCTCAGAGAGCCGCCGAAACTCGGCCGCGCTGGCCGCATCGGCAAACGTGAACCGCGCGATCCCGATGAGCTCGCTCACTTTGGAGCCGGAGCGGTCTCGGCGAGCAGGATCGCGCCCTCGCCCGAGGGGTAGGCTTCCTCGCCGTGGGCGGCGATGTCCATGCCGAGCGCCTCCTCGTCGGTGGTCGCTCGCAGCGACGTGAACAGCGCGATCCCTTTGAGGATCCCGGCGGTCATCACGAACGCGTAGAGCGGGGCGGCGATCGCGGCGATCAGCTGCCAGAGGAACTGCTCGGAGTCGCCGTAGAAGAGGCCGTCGCCGAGGCCGCCGTTCCAGCTCGCCTGCGCGACGAGGCCGATGAAGAGGATGCCGACGAGGCCCGCGGTGCCGTGCGCGGCGAGCACGTCGAGCGTCTCGTCGACGCGGGTCCGCGTGCGGTACGCGACGATGAAGTAGCTCGGGACCGCGCCGACTACGCCCAGCGCCATCGCCCAGCCCGGGCTGATGTAGCCGCCGGCCGGCGTGATCGCCACGCAGCCGACGACGATCGCCGTCGCGGCGCCGATAGCTGTGATCCGGCGGTGCCTCAGGTAGTCGAGCAGCATCCAGGTCGCGAGCGCGACCGACGGCGTCAGCAGCGTGTTCGTGAACGCGAGGATGCTGTTGGCGCCGGTGTTGAACCCGGAGCCGCCGTTGAAGCCGAACCAGCCGAACCAGAGCAGACCGGCGCCGAGCAGGACGAAGACCGCGTTGTGCGGGAGCAGCGCCTGGCGGCCGTAGTCCTTGCGCGCGCCGACGATCAGCGCCGCCGCGAGCGCCGAGAAGCCGGAGCCCATCTCGACCGGGACGCCGCCTGCGAAGTCGAGCGTGCCGTTTGCCGCGAGCCAGCCGCCACCGAACGCCCAGTGGGCGAGGACGGCGTAGACGAGCACCGACCAGAGCGTCGAGAAGACGAGGAACGGGCCGAACCGCATCCGCTCTACGACAGCGCCGGAGACGAGCGCCGTCGTGATGATGCAGAAGGTCGCCTGGAAGCAGAAGAACAAGAGGTGTGGGATCGTCGACTCGCCGCGCGGCTCGAAGCCGACGCCGCTGAGCGCGACGTGGCCGAGGCCGCCGATGATCGGCCCGTCCCCGTCGAACGCGAGCGAGTAGCCGACGAGCGCCCACGTGACGAGCGCGATCGCGATCGCCGCGATCGACATCATGAACGTGTTGAGCGTGTTCTTCGCGCGGACGAGGCCGGCGTAGAAGAGCCCGAGCGCCGGGGTCATCAGCAGCACGAGCGCGGTCGCGACGAGCATCCAGGCGGTGTCACCGGTGTCGACCTGGCCTGCCGCGATCAGGCCGGTCATGCGCTCACCGGCGTGACGGCGCCGAGGTCGGTCTCACCGGTGCGGATCCGGACGACCTGCTCGAGGTCGACGACGAAGATCTTGCCGTCCCCGACCTCGCCGGTCCGGGCGCCCTCGCGCAGAGCGCGCGATCGCCTTGTCGACGAAGCCGTCGGAGACGGCGATCTCAAAGCGCGCCTTGTCGGAGAGCCCGATCTGGACCCGGGTTCCGCGGTAGGTCTCGACGCGCTCGAGCTCGCCGCCGTGACCCTGTACCCGCGTGATCGTGAACCCGCGGATCTCGGCGCGGTAGAGCGCCTCGAGCACATCGTTGACCTTCTCGGGCCGGACGATGCCGATCACGAGCTTCACTTCCGCCATTCTGGCTCCCCCTGGAGTCCTCGGTGCCGAACCGGGCGAGAACCTACCTCAGCGGTGGGGATCGGGCTAATGCGGTGCCTAAAAGACCGTGTAGCTCGCGTCGGTGAGCGCGGTCAGCAGGTTGTCTACCGAGAGGTCGGCCATCCGCTCGCGCGCTCGGACGGTCGCCGAGCCGATGTGCGGGAGCACGATCAGGTTCGGCGCGTCGAAGAGCGGGTCGCCGGGCACGAGCGGCTCCGGGTCGGTGACATCGAGCGCCGCCGCGCCGAGCCGGCTGTCGCGGAGCGCCGCGCGCAGCGCGGTCTGGTCGATCAGCCCGCCGCGGGCGGTGTTCACGAGGATCGCGTGCGGCTGCATCACCGACAGGGCGTCGGCGTCGATCATGTGCCGGGTCTCGTCGGTGAGCGGTGCATGGAGCGACACGACGTCGGCGACGCGGAGGGCCATGTGCAGGTCGTCGTCGCGTCCGACGAGGCGGACGTCCATGCCGAACGCGGCAGCGCGCCTCGCGACGGCCTGGCCGATCCGTCCGTGCCCGCCGACGACCGCGATCTGCCGGCCGGAGAGCTCCATCCCGAGGAAGCGGCGCGGCTGCCAGGTCAGCCACTCGCCGTCATGGACCGACTGGGCGGCGGGGAAGAGCTGGCGAGCGCTCGCGAGCAGCAGCGCCATCGTCAGGTCGGCGGTCGCGTCTGTCAAAACGTCGGGCGTGGTGCTGACGGCGATGCCGCGGGCCCTGCAGGCGGCGACGTCGATGTTGTCGTATCCGACGGCGTAGTTCGCGATCGCCTTGAGGCTCGGCGCGGCGGACAGCAGCGCGCCGTCGACGCGGTCGGTGAGCATGCAGAGCAGCGCGTCCGCGTCGCGACATCGCTCGCGCAGCATCTCGGCCGGTGGCGGCCCGGGGTTCGGCCAGACATCGACCTCGTGGCCCGCATCCTGGAGACGCTGCAGTGCCCGGCCGGGGAGGATTCTCGTCACAAATACGCGGGACATGCCGAGTTCAACGTACAGGAATCAGGTATGTGACGGCCCGGGTTTGGGGTCCTGACCGGATGTCTGTGGAAGGCTCATCCGATGCGGCCGGACTCACGGGTCGATCTGCTCTGGATCCCGCTCGGGGCGGGCGGTCGGTTCGTGGCGAGGAACGGCCGCATCTACGAGGCTGTCGCGGCTCGCCGGCGGCGCCGGCGCCCCGCCGATCTCTACCACTCGGCGCTCGAGGTCCAGGTCGACGGCGATCGCTACGCGATCGAGCAGGGGCCCGTGTGGAACCTGAAGCAAACTGATCGCGGGGTCGTGGCCGTGGGGCCGGTCGGCTCACCGGCGCTGCGCCGGTTCTCGGCGTTCCGCTACGAGGTCCGGTGCTGGCGAGGCGGGGTGATTCCGGATCGGGATGCGGCTGTCGAGAGTCCGCAGCGCGTCAGCAGCGACGCGGGCGCTGCACGCCGTGTGATCGAACTGGCTCCCGAGTTCCCGACGGCGACCTGGGGGCGCGACGAGCAGCGCACCGGCGAGATGTGGAACTCGAACTCGCTCGTATCGTGGCTCCTGACTCGCAGCGGCCACGACATCGCCGCGATCGGCCCGCCCGCGGGTGGTCGGGCACCCGGGTGGTCGGCCGGGATCGTCGTCGCTGGGCGTTCGGGCGGCGCGCGCGCCAGCTCCTAGGTGAGCGCACGTCGCCCTGGCGGGGCCGTTACTACCCGTACCGGTGGTGCAGCATCAGGTCGTTGCCCTCGCTGTCGCGGAACAGCGCCATGTGGCAGACGCCGGTGTCGAACGTGTCTCCGAGGAACTCGACGCCGGCGGCCTCGAGCCGCTCGCGGGCCGATGCGATGTCGTCGACGTGGAGCGCCAGATGGGCGTTGCGTTGCGGGGCGAACTCCATCCCCTGCTTCTCGGGCTCCCAGATGCCGAGGCACGTCTCGCCGGCCCAGAACTCGTAGTCGGAGTTGTCGTCGGGCCGGAGCGCGAGCGTCTCGGCGTAGAAGGCCCGTGCGCGGTCGGCGTCCTTGGCGGGCACGCCGACGAAATCAAGCTTGGTGATCATTGGCCGAGCGTAACGGTCAGCAGGAAGGCCGGGGGAGGGTGTTGCCGAGCGGCAGGCAGAGGCGTTTCGTCACGGGCGCCCCGGACGCTCGCGGCGTGAACCGCAGCACGAGCCCGTCGTACGCCGGTGCGGTCACTCGCAGTTCGAGCGGCCGTTTGCCGGTCAGCGTTCGCTTGCTGCGAATGACGAGCGCGGCGGCGCCCCTGACCGGCACCGACTTCCCGCCGAGCGAGACGGTCGAGCCCTTCGGGAGCTTGTTCAGCCGGAGCTCCGTCAGCGTCTGTCCACTCCACGACGGCTTCGCGACCGTCGTGTTCTTCAGCCCGAGCTCATGCAGCCCCCACGGCGGATTCGCGTTGACGATCCGCCCGTTCGCGCAGGTCGCGGTAAAGCTCGCGAACCGGGTGCCGGTCTTCTTCGCGCTGACGGTGTAGGCGCCCGCGGCGACGCCGGTCCAGATCACGCCGCCATCGACCGACGAGAGCTTCTGGTTCGGGTCGGGGAGCACCTGATCGTTGAAGTAGGTCGGCGCCGGGAGCGCGGGCTTGGCGCTCGCGGTCGCGCCGGCGACGCCATGTGCTCCGTAGCCGGTGAAGTCCGAGAACTCGACACCGAGTCCGCGGACGTTGCGGGTGCTGAATGTCGAGACGATCACGCACTGTTGCGGGAGCCCGGCCGCGTCGACAGGGACGCTGAGCAGCAGACTCAGCGCGCCGGCGACCGCAAGCGACGGCGTCTGGATGTTGACGTGCTCGAGGTCCTCGCCAGCGACGGTTGAGAAGGTCTGGAGGTAGACGGTCCGGTAGCCGTCGGCGACGATGTACGGCGTCACCTTCTTTCCGGCGGGGACGACGAGGTCGTATGTGCCGTCGGCCTTCACCGTCGCGCTCGCCGACGCGATCTCGGCGACCTTGACCGTCGCGCCGCCGAGCTTGACCTTGACGTTGTTGAACTCGTAGGCGGTGCCGGTGATGTGGACCTTGGCGCCGGCGGCTCCGGCCGCGGTCGTGGACAGGGCGGACACGACGGCGACCGCGACTGCGGCAGCGACACGGGGAAGGACGGTCATGGGCGGCCGAGCATACGCTCAGCCGCCCTCGACCATCGTCAGCAAGGCTGCGGGCGAGGTGTTGCCGTCGATGCGCAGTCGTGGCAGCGCGGTTCGGTCGTCGCCCGGTCGTGCGATGCCGGGCTCGGTGGTCGTCGCGCCGCGGAAGCCGGCGTCGCGGACCGCCTGTTGTGCGGACGCGTTGAAGCTGCCGGCCGGGTATGCGAAGAACGCGACCGGCTCGCCGAAGCGCTTCTGCAGATCGCGGCGCGAGCCGCCGACCTCACTGTCGAGCGCGGCGGCGCCGAGCGTCGTCAGATCGGGGTGGGTGCGGGTGTGGGCAGCGAGCTCCCAGCCGCGGGCGAGCAGCGAACGGACCTGGCGCTCGGTCAGGTCGCCCGCCCTGATGTTGCGGACCTCGAGGTTGAGAACGCCGCGCCAGCCGAGCTGGCGCAGGACGGGCGCGGCGTTCGTCAGCTGGCTGAGGTAGCCGTCGTCGAACGTGAAGACGACCGGCTTGTTCGGCAGTCCGGGGCCGCCGTGCCAGGCGCCGTCGACCTGGTCGAGCGTGACCGCGGTGTAGCCGGCGTCTGCGAGCGCCCGAGTCTGTGCTTTGAAGGCGGCCGGGGAGGTCCAGAGGCCGGAGTACGCGGCACCGGCCGGCGGGGCAGCCATCACGTGGTACATGAGGATCGGTACCGGCCCGCGGTACTCGCCGCGCTTGAGCGGCGGCGCGAGCGTCGGGCGGGGCGCGGGCTTCGCGGCCGTCGTGCTTTGCGTGGGCTGCGCTCGGACGGCGTCGCTGCGGGTCGCGTCGTCGGATTCCGTGCAGCCGCCTGCGGCGATCGCGACGGTCAGCGTCATCGCCAGGGCTGCGGCGCGGTGCGAGCGCTGGCGTGTGCGGACCGGCATCGGCGGTGACCCTATCCCTGCAAGCGGGCGCCCGGCGCCTTCATCCGGGCCCGAACCGCTGCTACCATTGATCGTCCGCCGCGGGGTGGAGCAGTCTGGTAGCTCGTCGGGCTCATAACCCGAAGGTCGCGGGTTCGAATCCCGCCCCCGCTATTCAAGGAAAGCCCTGCAAAAGCAGGGCTTTCTGTTTCTTGGGGCAGTGGAGCAGCGAGGCTCACCGGGTTGGGTACCAGGGCTGGATACCAGGTCGTGCCCGGAGGTGGGACAGCGGCCTGCAGCTTGCGTGCGCCCCCCTTCGGCCGATCGATCAGGCTGCGATCGGATCGTGGTCTTCGATCGCGCCGGTCACCTCCGTCAGGAGTGGCGGAGGGATGAGGCGCAACGCGGGCATGGGACTCCTCGTCAGTGGGCGCCTGCGAGAGCCCGGATGGTGCCGAGCTCGTCGCCGCCCGGGATCGCGATGAGCAGGTCGACGCCCGCCTCGCGGTACGCGGCGACGCGATCCGGCAGGCCTGCGGGGTCGGTGGCGATCGAGACCGCTTGCACGAGCTCGTCGGGCAGCGCTGCGGCAGCTCCTGTGCGATCACCGTCGAGGTACTTGGCCTGGACCTCGCGTGCCGGATTGCCGTAGCCGTAGCGGTCGGCGAGTTCGACGTAGAAGTTCTTCTCTCTGGCGCCCACGGCGCCGAGGTACATGACGAGCCAGGGCTTGACGTTGGCGATCGCCTCGGCAATTGTCGGGGCGACGGAGGTCGGGGTCAGGGTTGCAACCGTGAGCTCCTCGCGCGGCCTGCCGGCGGCCGCGAGCCCGGCGACCAGGGCGTCGATCTCGAACGACCGCTGCGAGGGGTCGACGAACGCCCCGAGCCAGCCGTCGGCGATCTCGGCGCACTGCTCGATCGCTTTGGGCGACGTCACTCCGAGGAAGATCGAGATCTGCTGCTGCACGGGTCGCGCGAGGAGCCGCAGCTCCTTCCCGAGTCCGGTTCCGGCGACGCCGTCGGGCAGCTGCACTGGCATCCTCTCGCCGGAGAGCGCGCGCCGGATCGCCTCGACGTAGGCGCGCGTGCGTGCGAGGGGCTGGGCGAACGGCACGCCGTACCAGCCTTCTGAGACCTGTGGGCCGCTGAGGCCGAGCCCGAGGGACACGCGGCCGCCCGAGATGACGTCGAGCGATGCGGCGGCCATGGCGGCCGTGGTGGGTGGCCGTGCCGGGATTTGCATGATCGCCGTGCCGAGGCGCACGTGCTCGGTCCGCGCGGCGACGTAGCCGAGGAAGGAGACGACGTCCTGTCCCCAGCCCTCGCTGGCCCAGATGCTGTCGCAGCCGAGCTCATCGGCGAGCACCGCCATCTCGACCTGGCGCTCGAACGTGAACCACGGCCAGTAGCCGGTGCCGATTCCGATCCGCACGGTCAGTCCCGTACCAGTGCGCGTGTGATCACGAGGCGTCGAACCTGGTTCGTGCGCTCGCGGCCGTCGAGCCGGTGGCGCGCGCCGGTGGGCCTGCCATTGACGCTTCCACGAATCCACACGCCTGCGCCGCCTGTCCGAAGAGCAGGCGTTTGTGTGTTCCGAGGACCTCCGGTGCTTTGGTGGCCATCGCCGTCGCCTGCTCGATGGCCACGTTGAGCACGTCAGTCTCGTTGGTGACGCCGAGCATCACGCCGCTGGCGATCAACGTCAGGTTGAAGATCGTTGCCGACGGCTCGCGGACCTCGTTCCCCGGCTGGAACCTCGACGCCAGCGTGCTGACCGTCTGGTCGCCGGTGTTAAACGACCCAGGGAACAGGGCCTCCGCGGTGATGATCCCCATTAGCACCGTCGACCCGGCGAGCATCAGGAGGATCGCGGCAACGGCGTTCGCCGTTCCCGTGCGGCCTGCGTCGAACGGTCTCGTCGCTCCTGCCATCAGCCGACCCTAATGCGAAACCTGGGGGTGCCGGGCGGGGCATGGGGCGATCGTCGGACACGCTGTGTTGAGACGCCTGGTCGCGCTTGGCGTCGAACTCCGCCTTGCCCTAGCGGCCTGGATCTTGCGCTCCCGCGGGGCGGTCGAACTGCGGTGTACTGCTTGCTCGTCGGGGTGCCCGCCTCGGTTAGGGCCGCTACACCGAAAGGCCCTCTGATCGAGGGGCCTTTTGTCTTTCGACGACTCCAGTTTGGACCATCGAAACCTCCCCGCCGGCCACGGGTTAGGGTTTCCTGCCATGCGCCGACTCGCCCTGCTCGCTGCCGTCCTCCCGCTGATCGCCGCCGCGCCCGCCGCGGCGGCCACGCACGGGGACCTCGTCTCGTCCAAGCCGCTCTCCGGCGGCAACGTGCTCAAGAACGCGTCGAAGAACCTGCTTGTCACATACAAGACGCAGGGGGTCGCCGGCTCGCTCGTGGACGTCACCGGCAGCGTCGCGATCCCGAAGGGGAAGGCGCCGAAGGGCGGCTGGCCGGTCTTCACCTGGGCCCACGGCTCGACCGGCATCGCGGACTCCTGCGCGCCGACCGCGACGAAGCTCGATGCCTACATCAACCCGTTCCTCAACAAGGTGCTCAAGGCCGGGTTCGCGGTCGTCCGCACCGACTACGAGGGTCTCGGCGGCCCGGGCGACCACCCGTACCTCAACGGCAGCTCCGAGGGGCACTCAGTGCTCGACATTGTGCGCGCGGCGCGCAAGGGCAACGCGGCGATCGGCAAGACCGTGCTGATCGGCGGCCACTCGCAGGGCGGTCACGCGGCGCTCTGGGCCGCGGCGCTCGCCAAGAAGTTCACCCCGGAGCTGAAGGTCGGGGGGACGGTCGCCTTTGCACCCGCGTCGCACATCGGTGATCAGGCCGGCCTGCTCAAGACCGTCGACCTCACGTCGCTGAGTCCGCTCGTCGGGATCATCCTCCGGGGCGCCCAGATCTCACAGCCGTCGCTTAACATCGAACCGTTGCTGTCCGACGCGGCCCGCGCCGTCTGGCCCGAGACGCTGACCAAGTGCCTCGGCGACCTCGCCAAGCCGGACTCGTGGGGCGCCCTGCCGCTCACCGCGCTCGTTCAGCCGGACGCGGTCATTCAGCCGGTCGTCGACTTCCTCAACGCCAACGACCCGGAGACGCTGACGATCCGCACGCCCGTGCTCGTGCTGCAGGGCACGGCCGACGGAACCGTCCTGCCGCTGTTCACCGACCCGCTCGTCGGCGAGCTCGGCAAGAACGGCTCCAAGCCGACGTACAAGAAGTACACCGGTGCTACGCACGTCTCGATCGCGACCGGCGCCAAGCCGCAGAAGGACGCGCTCGCGTTCGTGAGATCTCACGACTGAGACGCGGGGACGGCACCGGGCGGCCGCTCAGGCCTTCACGCGCTTCAGCGTCTTCTTCAGCCCGCAGTTCGCGTTGAAGGCGTCCTCGCCTTCGAACGAGCCCTGAGGCGGGACCGCCGGGGCGGTCGTGGTCGCGCTGCCGCTCGTGGTCGCCTTCGAGGCCGACTCGATCTTGACCTTGAGCGTGAGCTTGTAGGTGTAGGTGACGGGGAACTCATCCCGGATCAGCACGTTCTCGGTCTTCGTCTCGGTGAACGTGTACGTCTTGCCCACCTTCGGCACCGACTTGAACGCGAAGCGCCGCGAGCGCTCGAACGCGCACGCCGACCGAACCGTGATCTGAGCCTTGCCGCGGTCGACGGTGAGGTTCATCTCGTCCGTGTCGCTGCGGCTGTACTGGTAGCTGGTTCCGTTCGGGAGCTTGCAGCCGCTGGCTTCCTTGAGCTTCTTGCAGGAGGCGGCCTGTGCCGGCAGAGCGGCTGCGGAGGCGACGATGACTGCTGAGGCGAGGGCGCGGCCGAGCATGGGCGCGAGCCTAACGCCGGGCCTCCGCCGCCGCCAGGAACTCCGCGACGGCGGACCGGTTGGCGGACTCGCGGCCCAGCATCAGGTGGCCGCCGCTCGCGTGCGCCAACAGCTGGGCGTGCGGGATACGGGCGGCGGCGGCGCCGGCTGGTCCGAAGGAGGCCAGCTCGTCGTCGCGGCAGTGGACGATCAGCGTCGGGACGGTCAGAGCCTCGAGCGGGCAGTCGTCGACGGCGCGGTTCCCGGTGTAGGCGTCGAAGATCACGCCGGTCGAGCGGTCGCGGACCGGGAAAATGCTGTCGATCAGCGACAGGACCATCGCCCGGTCGGGCTCGGTGAGCTCGAAGCCCTTCGGCATGCCGGCGATGAGTCGCAGCAGGGCGCTCCCTGCGAGCGTCTTGCCCAGCCACATGATCCGGTCGCTCCGGTAGGCGACCTTCTCGACAGGCCGAAGATCCCGTGGATCGCGAGCAGCGGTTCGCCGTCTCCGACGTCTGCGTACTCGACGGCGCCGAAGGCGGTGGTGGTCGTGCTGCGCGGGACGGCTTCGAGCCGGGCGCGTGCCGCCGCGTCGTCGCGGGCGAACCGGCGGGAGGCGACTACCGCCAGCCCCGTGGCGACGCCGAACATCGCGAGGGGGAACTTCCGCATGCGACAACACTACGCGCGCTCTGCTGCCGGAGCACGCGCTCACGATCTTGCGCTCATGTGCGCCGTCGCCTGAGCCGGCTCAGGTATGGTCGGCGAATGATGCGTTCGGTCACCGTCGCCTTGGCAATCCTCGCGACCGCGTCCGGCGCCGCACCCGCCGCCGGCGCCGCCACCGCGAACCCCAACGAGAAGACGACCGTCACCGACATCCAGTGGCGAATCTCCTACAGCGTGGAGATTCCCGGGAACTGCGCGGTGCTCGGGTTCTCTCAGTGGCAGGCATCCAAGTTCAAGGGCTGGGATGTCTACAAGCTCTCGTTCATGTGGGCTGGAACGACGACCGTCGCGAGCCCTTCACCGATCTCATCGCCGCCGAAGTACGACGACGAGCTCAAGTACGGCGGGAATGTGGTCGCGCCGCCGAACGGCAGCCATTGGCTGCTGATCGGTGACGGCACCTTCCGTGCCGGTCCGCCGCCGGCGGAAGCCGAATGCCAGGCGATCCTCGCGCGCTCCCAGGCCCAGATCGCCGAGAACAAGGTCACGACCTACTACCGGCGCACGTCCGCGTGCGCGGCCAAGTTCGACACGCTGACCAAGGCGGAGAAGGCCAACAAGAAGGCCAAGAGCAAGCAGGCCAAGGCGAAGGCCAAGAAGAACCTGTCGAAGGCCAAGACGGCGTTCAACAAGGACTGCTCGAAGTAGCGCTCCGCGCACCGTCGGCGATACTCCCGCCGATGCCCGACATGACCTCCTGCGCCGAGTGCGGCAGCGAGCACACCTACGACCTGCCGCCGAGCCGCGTCTGCTCGATGTGCGGGCACGAGTGGTCGCTGGATGCCTCAGCGCCCGAAGCCGACGCCGAGCCGGTAATCCGCGACTCGGTCGGCAACGTGCTCGCAGACGGCGACACCGTCACGATCGTCAAGGACCTCAAGGTCAAGGGCAGCTCGCAGCCGATCAAGGTCGGCACGAAGGTCCGCGGCATCCGGCTCGTGCAGGGCGTCGGCGACCATGACATCGACTGCAAGGTCGACGGCTTCGGCCCGATGCAGCTGAAGTCGAGCGTCGTCAAGAAGGCCTGACCGGCCGGTGCGCTCGCGGCCGCTGCTCCACGGCGCCGTCGTTGCGCTGATCGGCTTTGCGAGCGCGTTCGCGATCGTGCTCGCCGGCCTGCGCGGGGTCGGCGCGACCGACGAGCAGGCGACCTCCGGCCTGCTCGCGCTGACCGTCCTTGCCGCGCTGCTCTCGATCGCGCTCTCGTTCCGCTACCGGATCCCGATCAAGATCGCCTGGTCGACGCCGGGGGCCGCGCTGCTCGTCGCGGCCGGTCTGCAAGGCGGCGGCTACCCGGCGGTGATCGGCGCCTTCATCGCCGCCGGCGCGCTCACCGTGGCGAGCGGGCTCTGGCCGGCGATGACGCGCGCGATCGCGGCGATTCCCGGACCGGTCGCGAGCGGCCTGCTCGCCGGAGTGCTGCTGCCGATCTGTCTGGCGCCCGCCAAGGCGGCGGTCGACGTGCCGGCGATCGCGCTGCCGATGATCGCGGTCTGGCTCGCGGTCACGATCCGCGCTCCGCGCTGGGCGATACCGGCCGCGCTGGTCGTCGTCTTGGTTGGTGTGTCGATCGACCCGGTCGACAGCAACGTCGCGCCCGGGCTCGCGCCGAGCCTCCAATGGGTCACCCCGACGTTCGACCTCGGCACGATCGTCGGGCTCGGCGTCCCGCTCTTCATCGTCACGATGGTCTCCCAGAACGTCACCGGCGTGACCGTGCTCGCGAACCGCGGCTACGAGGCGCCGCTGCGCCCGGTGCTAACGACGACCGGCGCCGCCACCGCGGCGTTTGCACCGTTCGGCGTCCACGGCGTGAACCTCGCGGCGATCACCGCCGACATGATCGCCGGGCCCGACTCCGACCCCGACCCGGCGCAGCGCTGGCAGGCGAGCGTCGGCGCCGGCCTGATGTACATCGTCCTCGGGCTTGCAGCCGGGCTCGCCACGACGCTGCTCGGCGCCTCGCCGCCGGTGCTGATCGATGCGGTCGCCGGGCTCGGGATGCTCGCAACGCTCGCAACCGCGCTGCGGTCGGCGACCGAGGTCGACGAGCAGCGAGACGCGGCGATCGTCACCTTCGTCGTCACCGCGTCGGGCATCAACGTCGCCGGAGTCAGTGCACCGTTCTGGGGCCTCGTCGCGGGGCTCGTGGTGCTCGGATTGCGCCGCAAGAACGCTTGAGCCCGAGGTCCGTTACCGTCAGGCCCTCACGGTGACGGGGGCGGAGATCTGATGGCGGTCACGGAACAGACGACGCGGGAGAAAACGGCGATGAACGGTGCCCAGGCGCTGATGCGCACACTGGTCGACGGTGGCGTCGAGGTCTGCTTCTCGAACCCCGGCACCTCGGAGATGCACTTCGTTGCCGCGCTCGACGACGAGCCGAAGATGCGCGCCGTGCTCGCCCTATTCGAGGGTGTCGCGACCGGCGCCGCCGACGGCTACGCGCGGATCGCCGGCAAGCCCGCTGCGACGCTGCTCCATCTTGGCCCAGGCCTCGGCAACGGCCTCGCCAACCTCCACAACGCCCGAAAGGGCAAGGTGCCGGTCGTCAACATCGTCGGCGACCACGCCGGCTACCACGCGCAGTACGACGCCCAGCTCCAGTCCGACATCGAAACTGTCGCCCGCAATGTCTCGCCTTGGCTGCGCCGCTCGGAGACGACCGCTGACGTCGCCCGTGACACCGCCGAGGCGGTCGCCGCCTCGCAGGGCCCGCCCGGCCAGGTCGCGACGCTGATCCTGCCGGCCGACGCCTCCTGGGGCGACGGCGGACAGCCGGCCGCACCGGTCACGCCGCCCGCGCCGCCGGTCGCGTCAGCGGACGTGATCGATGGGGTCGCTCGCGCCGTCCGAGCAGGCGAGCGCACCGCGATCCTGCTCGGCGGCCGCGCGCTGCGCGAGCCGGGCCTCGTTGCCGCCGCGAATGTCGCCGCGGCCACCGGCGTCAAGCTCTACGCCGAGACCTTCCCGACACGGATCGAGCGCGGCGCCGGACTGCCGACGATCGAACGGATCGCCTACCTCGCCGAGCTCGCGTCGGTGCAGCTCACCGGCCTCGACCATCTCGTGCTCGTCGACGCCAAGGCGCCGGTCTCGTTCTTCGCTTACCCCGGCAAGAAGAGCTACCTCGTTCCCGACGGCTGCACGGTGCACGAGCTCGCGAGCCCGTCCGATGACGCGATCGGCTCGCTCGATGCGCTCGTCGAGAAGATCGGCGCGGGCGGCGCTGGGCCGGCACTGCAGCCGCTCGCGCGACCCGAGCGCCCGACCGGCGAGCTGACCGCCGACAAGGTCTGCCAGGCGGTCGGCGCGGTGCTGCCCGAGAACGCGATCATCTCCGACGAGTCGCAGACGTCGGGCGTCACGCTCGCCGCCCAGACCGCCGGCGCGCCGCGCCACGACGTGCTGACGCTCACCGGCGGCTCGATCGGTCAGGGCCTGCCGGTCGCGGTCGGCGCCGCGATCGCCGCGCCGGATCGCCCGGTGCTCGCGCTCGAAGCCGACGGCTCGGCGATGTACACGATCCAGGCGCTGTGGACCGCCGCCCGTGAGCAGCTCGACATCACGACGGTGATCCTGAACAACAGCTCGTACTCGATCCTCAACATCGAGCTGCAGCGCGTCGGTGTCCAGGGCGGACCGGGCGAGAAGGCCAAGTCCCAGCTCGACCTCGCCGGACCGGACCTCGACTTCGTCGCGCTCGGGCAGGGGATGGGCGTCCCGTCGGTGCGCGTCGAGACCTGCGAGCAGCTGATCGCCGAGCTCGAGCGCGCGTTCGCCGAGCCCGGCCCGCACCTGATCGAGTGCGGCGTGCCGAGCGTCTACTCCGGTCTGCGGCTCAAGGCGATGCCGTACGCGCTCCGTGCGCTCGGCTCGCTGCCGACGCCGGTCGCCCGCGCGATCAAGCGCAAGATGTACCCGTAACCAACGACCCCGGGAGTCCGATGACCCTGCTCGCACCCGACCCGCGGCGCATCGGCCGGCCCGACGGCCCGGCCACCGACGACCGGGCGCCCGACCGCATCGCCGCCGGAACCCCCGAGCCGCTGCGCGGTGACCTCGTGCGGCTGCTTGGCGAGGAGCGCGTGCTGACGCGGGCGATCGACCTGATCCGCTACGCATCCGACGCCAGCCCCTACCGGCTCTTTCCGCAGGTCGTCGTGATGGCCAAGGACGCCGGCGACATCGCGAAGGTGCTCGAGTACGCCCGCCGTACCGGCACGCCGATGACGTTCCGCGGTGGCGGCACGAGCCTCAACGGCCAGGGCCAGACCGCCGGGATCCTCGTCGACGTCCGCCGCTGGTGGTCGGGCGTCGAGGTGCTCGACGAGGGCGCTCGTGTCCGGCTCAAGCCCGGCACGGTGCTCGGCTTCGCCAACCGCGTGCTCGCCCGCCACGGTCACAAGCTCGGGCCGGACCCGGCCAGTACCGACATCGCGACCGTCGGCGGCGTGATCGCCAACAACTCCGGCGGGATGAAGTGCGGCACGACCTGGGACCCGTACTCGACGGTCGAGTCGATGACGCTCGTGCTCCCATCGGGCGCCGTGATCGACACGGCCGCCGAGGACGCCGAGGCGCGGTTCGCCGCCGCGGCGCCGGAGCTGGCGAGCGAGCTGCTCGCGATCCGCGAGGAGCTGCTCACCGACGACGCGCTCACGGAGCGCGTCCGGCGCAAGTACGAGATCAAGAACGTCATGGGCTACCGGATCTGCGCGTTCCTCGACGCCGAGACGCCACTCGAGATCTTCCGCCGGCTCGTCGTCGGCTCCGAAGGGACGCTCGCATTCGTCGCCGAGGCGGTCATGCGGACCCGGCCCGAACCGGCGCGCACGACCGTCAGCTGGATCCACTTCCCGTCGATCGACGCGGCCTCCGAGCCGGTGCCGGCGCTGGTCGAGGCCGGCGCACGGGCGGTCGAGCTGATGGTCGCCCCGGCGCTGATCGCCGCCGCCTGGAACATGCCGGGCACGCCCGAGTACTGGAAGGAGATTCCGCCGGACTCCGCCGCGCTGCTGGTCGAATTCGGCGGCGACGACGAGGCCGAGCTCGATGCCCACGTCGCGCGCGCGGCCGAGCTGCTCGGCGGCCACGAGCTGATCCGCGAGCCCGACTTCACGCGTGACCACGAGGCGATCGAGATGGCGTGGACGGTCCGCGAGGGCCTGTTCGGGCTCGTCGGGCGCCTGCGTCTGCCCGGCACGGCGTTGATCGTCGAGGACGTCTGCGTGCCACCGGCCAGGATCGCCGAGTGCGCGCGCGACCTCCAGGGACTGCTCGGCAAGCACGGCTTCCTCGTCGGCGTCGCCGGGCACGCGTCGGCCGGCAACCTCCACTTCCAGCTCACGCCCGACTTCTCCAAGCCGGAAGACCTCGAACGCTACGAGGCGTTCATGGAGGAGCTGGTCGAGCTGATCGTCGGCAAGTACGACGGCTCGCTCAAGGCCGAGCACGGCACCGGCGTCAACATGGCGCCGTACCTCGAGCGCGAGTGGGGCGAGAAGGCGACCGCGATGATGTGGCGCGTCAAGCAGGCGGCCGATCCCGACGGTGTGCTCAACCCGGGCGTGATCCTCAACCGCGACCCCGGCGTCCACCTCCAGAACCTGAAGACGCAGCCGCAGATCGAGGAGTCGGTCGCGCCGTGCGTCGAGTGCGGGTTCTGCGAGCCGGTCTGCCCGAGCCGGAACGCAACGACGACCCCGCGTCAGCGGATCGTGATCCGTCGTGAGATGGCACGCCAGAGCGAAGGCTCGCCGGTCTACGAGGCGCTGCTCGCCGAGTACGACTACGACGCGATCCAGACCTGCGCCGCCGACGGCACCTGCCAGATCGCGTGCCCGATCTCGATCGATACCGGCGCACTCGTCAAGGAGTTCCGGGTCCGCCAGCGCACCGACCGCGAGGAGCGTGTCGCGCTGCGGCTCGCCAAGCGCTGGGGCGGCGTCGAGAAGGCGGTCCGCGGCGGCCTGCGTGCCGCCGCCGTCGCCGACCGCGTCCTCGGCCACCGTGCCGTCGCGGCGATCCCGGCCGCGCTGCGAACGCGCGTCAGCAACGACCTCGTCCCAGCGATCCCCGAAAGCCTGCCGGCGCCCGCGCCCGCCCGTCTGCCCGAGACCGGTCGCGGCAACGCGGCTGCCGTCTACATGCCGTCGTGTCTCAACCGCATGTTCGGCAACCCGCGCGAGCGCGACGGTGAGCCGACCGTGCCCGAGGCGCTCGTTGCGATCTCCGAGCGCGCCGGCGCGCCGCTCTGGATCCCGCCGGACGTCGCCGGCTCGTGCTGCTCGACGCCGTGGAGCAGCAAGGGCTACACGGAGGGCCACCGCGAGATGGCCGTCCGCGTCGCCGAGGACATCCTGCGCTGGACCGACAACGGTGCGCTGCCGCTCGTGATGGACGCCAGCTCGTGCACCCACGGCCTGCTCACCGACGTCGCCGGGAAGCTCGACGACGCGCTCCGCGAGCGCTACCAGCAGGTCGAGATCATCGACTCGATCGCCTGGGTCCACGACCGGCTGCTCGGCGAGCTGACCGTCTCCGGCCGGATCAGCAGCGCCGCAGTCCACCCGACCTGCTCGGTGCTGCACATGGGGCTCGACGGCAAGCTCCGCGCCGTCGCCGAGGCGGTCGCCGACGAGGTCTTCGTCCCTGCGGGGACGACCTGTTGCGGCATGGCCGGTGATCGCGGCATGCTCCATCCGGAGTTGCCCGCATCGGCGCTGCGCGACGTCACGCCGGAGCTCGACGAGCGCCGGCCAGACGCCTGCCTGTCGAGCAACCGGACCTGCGAGATCGGTCTCCAGCAGGTGACCGGGCGCGACTACGAGTCGTTCGTGCTCGAGCTGGAGCGCAGGACGCGGCCGTGATCGTCGACCGGGCGATCTACCAGGGCGGCAAGCGGATCGAGAGCTCCGGGTCGCTCTCCGACCTTCACGCCGCCTGCGAGCGCGGCGACGGCATCGCCTGGCTCGGGCTCTACCGACCGGACGCCGCCGAGTTCGCCGACATGGCCGCCCGCTTCGGCCTTCACCCGCTCGCGGTAGAGGATGCCGTCAACGCCCATCAGCGCCCCAAGCTCGAGTACTACGGCGACTCGATCTTCCTCGTGCTGCGGCCGGCGCGCTACCTCGAAGGCGAGCATCAGATCGAGCTCGGCGAGGTGCACGTGTTCGCCGGGCCGCATTTCGTGATCACGGTCCGTCACAGCGAGACGCCCGACCTTGCGATCGTCCGCGAGAAGCTCGAGTCGCGCCCGGACCTGCTGGCGCGCGGACCGGGCGCGATCGTCCACGCGATCGTCGACCGCGTCGTCGACGACTACGAGCAGGTCGTCTCCGAGCTCCAGCGCGACATCGACGAAATCGAGGACGAGGTCTTCGACGGCAGCCCGGCCGTTTCGCGCCGGATCTACGCGATCACGCGCGAGGTGATCGCGCTTCAGCGCGCGACCCGGCCGCTCGTGCCGATCCTCGCCGAGTTGATCGCCGACCCCCAGGTCGACGATGAGGAGGCCCGGTACCTGCGTGACGTCAAGGACCACGCGATCCGCGTCCAGGACGACGTCACCCACTTCCGCGACCTGCTCCAGAACATCCTCGACGTCAACATCGCGCTCGAGACGAAGGCGCTCAGCGAGGCCGCGAACAGGACCAACGACGACGTCAAGAAGATCTCCTCCTGGGCGGCGATCTTCTTCGCCCCGACATTCATCGGGACGATCTACGGGATGAACTTCCGGCACATGCCGGAGCTGCGCTGGATCGCCGGCTACCCGCTCGCGATCGCCGCGATGGTGCTGCTCTCAAGCGGCCTGTACGTGATGTTCAGGCGTCGCGGCTGGATCTGACGGGCTGCGCACCGGGGCCGACGCGGCCGACGACAGTCAGCGCGACAACCCGCGAAACCAGCATCACGACGTAGCCGAGACCGGCGAGCTGCTCGACCATCACGATCGAGCGAGCGAAGTCCTTCGCAGGGGAGATGTCGCTCAGCCCGGTGCTGGTCAGCGTCGTGAAGCTGAGGAACAGCAGTTCCATCCAGCTGCGCTCACCGGTGTCGGCACCAATCACGAAGCTGCCGGGTTCGATCGCCTGGATCACCACGAACGTGTATGCGAACGCCCACGCCACGAGCGTGAACGTCGCTCCGACGGCGTAGAGCTCATCGCGCGTCACGTCGTGGTCCTCGGCGATGTAGGCGATCAGTGCCCCCGCCGCGTAGAAATAGAGCACCGCTTCGAGCGCTGAGGAGTACGGCAGCAGGTTGTCGCTGCCGGACACCGCCTGGATCACGAGCAGCACCGAGGCCGGGGCGCCGAGCAGCACCGAGACCCAAAGCAGCGCCGGGGTCGAGCGCACGGCCCGGACGACGAGCGCGAGCACGACGATCCCGAAGACGCTGAACAGCGCGCGCCCACCGTGGCTAGTGCCGGCGAGTGGGTAGATCAGGATCCCGAGCAGCTGGACGGCGAGCAGCGCCGCCGACGGCTCCCGTCGCATCGCTTTGATCACGGACGCACCCTATGCCGCGGTGCCGCTGGACCGGTGGCAGCGCACGACCGAGCGGTCGATCACCGCACCCGACGCGCGCCGGAAGGTCAGCTCGGCCCGTCCCGGGGTCAGCACCATGCGCAGCGCCGCCGGCGCACGGTCGTCGCCGAACGCGCGCCGCGGGTCGTCCTTCAAGCCATACATCGAGTGACCGCCGGCGCCGGCGACGACTTGCGTCAGCCGCTTGACCGGGCGGAAGCGCTGGCTGTTGTGGTCGTGGCCGCTCAGCACGAGCGTCGCCCGGCCGGTCAGCGCCTCCCAGATCGGTGCGATGTCCGGCTGGTCGCCGTGGTTGCCGGCGCTGAACCGAGGCCGGTGGAAGAACGCGATCCGGCAGCTCCCGGGCCGTTCGAGCTTGCGCTGAAGCCATGCGAGCTGCGGGCTGCCGGCATCGTGCGGCTGCTCGGAGTTCAGCGCGATCAGCGTCCAGCCGGCGGCGCGCAGGGAGTAGTACGAAGGCATCTCGACGCCGAGCCGCCCGCGCCAGTAGGGCAGGTATCCGGACTCGCGGTTGGCGTACTCGTGATTGCCGAGCACCGGCGCGGTACGCCGCGCGACCGGTCCGAGCAGGCGGTCGTAGCCGTTCTCGAACTCCCCGCGCGTGCCGCTCTCGTAGACGTCGCCGAGGTAGAGGAAGAGGTCACCCCGCGAGCGGGTCACGAGCCGCGTGATCGGCTTCGGGCCGTTGGTCACGTCCGACGCGTCGCCGAGTGCCCAGACGATCGCCTCGTCCTGCGGGAGGTTACGCAGGGACTTCGGAGCTCGCGGCGTGCTCGTCGCTGAGGCCGGCGGTGCCGTGGCGACCGACATCGCCTCGGCTCCGCACCCGGCCGTGGCGGTGACGATCGCCGCCGCCACGAAGATCTGAAAGCGCATCCGCCGCACGATCGCACAGAGCTCAGCGGCACCCGGCGGCCTCTGCGACGATCCCGGCGATGCCGCAGCAACGCTCGCTCCGCTTCGCCGACGACCCGCATGATCGCTTCTGGTGGCATCACCGCGACGGCCGTGACTACGTCCCCGCCGTCTACGAGGTCCTGACGGACGACGAGTGGCAGCTAATGGAGGAGTGGTACGCGGAGACCGCCGCAATCGGTGCGGTCGGCGAGTGGAACCCGCCGGCGATGAGCCTGATCCACGGGTTCGTCAACGGCGGTGGTCTGTCGCGCGTTGCCCAGATCGGGCATTACCACGGCTACTCCGCGCTGCTCGTCGGGTTCTGGCTGCGCGCCATGGGCGGCGACCGCCTTCTGGTCTCCGCCGACATCGACGCGCAGGCGACCGCGTTCACGCAGCGCTACGTCGACCGCGCGGGCCTCCGGGACCACGTGCGGCTGCTCGTCTGCGACGCCTCGACAGAGGCCGGCATCGAGCAGATCGTCGCGGCGCTCGGCGGCCGGATGCCGGAGCTGATCCTGCGCGACTCCTCGCACGACTACGACGAGACCAAACGCGAGCTCAAACGGTGGATCCCGCGGATGGCGTCGCAATCGGTGATGGTCATCAACGGCATGAGCGTGCTGTCCGAACAGTGGGATCCGCGCGGCCGCGGCGGCTCGCACAAGGCGGTGCGGGACCTCACGCGCCGTCGGCGCGATGTGTCCTACATCGCGCTCAACGACCGCGTTGGTGAGCCGGGCGTCGAGCCGTCGGCCTACGCCGACGGCTGTGGACTGGGGATCCTGCAAAAACGCTGAGCGACGCCAGCGCTTCGCATCTCGCGACGATGCTGTCGTCGCGATCGGTCACGACCAATAGGTCGCTCTCCTCTCGCTCCTCCGGCATCCCCGCGACCTGCTTTGCGCTGATGCCGCTCAGGACGTCGCTCAGGAAGCCGCGACTCGTGCTGGGACAGGCTTCATCACGTAGGACTCCGCGTCGAAGCGCTTCGTCTCCTGGCGGAAGCGGAAGGTGAAGTCCGGCCACAGCGTCGTGACCTTGCCGTTGGCATCGACGTACCAGCTGGCGCAGCCGCCGTTGACCCAGACCGAGCCCTTGATCTTCTGCTGCATGCGGTCGGACCAGGCGTCCATCGCCTCCCGCCGGACGTTGCAGGTGAGCCGGCCGCGGCCGGTCGCCTCGATCGCGCCGATCAGGTAGTTGAGCTGCGACTCGATCATGTAGACGATCGAGTTCGTGCCGAGCCCGGTGTTGGGCCCGACGAGGAAGAACAGGTTCGGGAACCCGGTGACCGTCGTCCCCTTGTGCGCCTGCGGACTGCCGTCCCAGACCTCCGTGAGCGTCTTGCCGCCGATGCCGGTGACGTGGTCGCCGACCGGGATGTCGGCGACGTGGAAGCCGGTCGCGAAGATGATCACGTCGACCTCGCGCTCGATCCCGTCGGCGCCTGTCACGCCGGTCTCGGTCAGGCCGGTCGCTGCGTGTGGCACGAGCGTGACGTTGTCCTGCTGCAGCGCCGGGTACCACTTGTTGGTCGGCAGGACCCGCTTGCAGCCGATCCGGTAGCTCGGCGTCAGATGGGTACGCAGCTCGGGGTCTGCGACCTGGTCGCTGCGGTGCTTGTTGGCGAGCGCCTCGAGGCCGCGCTGAAGGCCCGGCATCCAGACGAAGCCGGGGATCATCGACTCGCGCCAGCTGAAGGCCCACGCCCGGCGCAGCCGCTGGACGATCGGGAACCGCTTGTAGATCGCCCGCTCGATCGGCTTCACGTCACGGTCGACGTGGGGCATGATCCACGCCGGCGTCCGCTGGAAGACGGTCAGCTCGAGCGCGACCTCGGCGATCCGCGGCACCGCCTGGATCGCCGAGGCACCGGTGCCGACGACGGCGACGCGCTTGCCGGTCAGGTCGATGTCGTCGTCCCACTCGGCCGTGTGCATCACGGTCCCCTTGAACGAGCCGAGCCCGTCGATCTCCGGCAGCGTCGGCTCGGCGAGCGGGCCCGGTGCGGCGATCAGGTAGTTCGCGGTGAACGTGCCTGCCGTCGTCTCGACCTGCCAGAGCGAGGCATCCTCGTCCCAGCTCGCGGAGGTGACCGTCGTGTTGAAGCGGATCCGGTCGCGGATCCCGAGCTTGTGCGTGAGACTGACGAGGTAGTCGCGGATCTCACCCTGCGGCGCGTAAGTCCGCGTCCAGTCGGGGTTCGGCGCGAAGCTCAGCGAGTAGAGGTCCGACGGGATGTCGCACTGGGCGCCCGGGTAGTGATTGGCCCACCAGCAGCCGCCGGCCTCGGGGTGGCGCTCGAAGATCAGGAAGTCGCGGTCGCCGAGGTCGTGTTGGATCCGGTAGGCCGCGCCGACACCGCCGAAGCCGGTGCCGATGATCGCGTAGCGGACGTGTCGTTCGCCGCCGCCGCCGTCGGCGTCGGTCGAGGGGGTGTGGTCGGCGGTCAGGCTCACGGGGGTCTCCTCTGAGAAACAGCGGTGTTTCTCAATGGTACAGTCCTGTCTCTATGGCCGAAAGCGTGGGCGTGCTCACAGTCGGCGAGCAGGTGCTGCCTCGCGGGCGCCACGCCGCGCCGCCCGAGGTCGTCGCGATGTCCCAGCACGACCGGATGGTCGTCGCGATGGCGGCAGCTGTCGCCGACAAGGGCTACGCCCGCGTCGCCGTCGCCGACGTGATCTCCGGCGCCGGCGTCTCGCGCCGCACGTTCTACGAGCAGTTCGCAAACAAGGAGGAGTGCTTTCTCGCCTCCTACGACGTGTTCGTCGGCGCGCTGCTCGAGGCGATCACGGCGGCGGCGGACGAGGCGGGCGAGGACGCGAGCGCTCGGATGCTCGCCTCGAGCTCCGCGTACCTCACGAACCTCGCCGGGCATCCGCAGTTCGCCCGCACCTTCCTGATCGAGGTGCTCGGGGCCGGCGCCGCCGCACTCGACCGGCGCGAGCTCGTCCACCAACGGTTCGCCGGTCAGATCGGCCGCGAGTACGAGCGGCTGCGAGCACAGCGACCGGGCCTCCCCGAAGCAGGCCCGCGGCGTTGCCGCGCGCTCGTTGGAGCGATCCACGAACTCGTAATCGAGACCCTGCTCGCCGACGGGCCACAGGCCCTGCCGGCGCTGCTGCCCGAGCTGCTCGAGATCGAGCGCCGGCTGCTCGCCGTCGCCTGAGCGCCCGGATAGGGTCGGCGCATGCCGGCGGAGCTCGACGACCCGCAGCTCCTCGACGCCGCTGCCGCGCACTGCACACGTGACGTCCCGATCGCGGCGCCCGCCAGCACCGCCGGCGAGACGAGGCGGGAGCTGCTCGGCGGAAGCTACGAGTTCGCCGGTGACATCGCTGTCCTCGATGGCGAGCGGTTCGCCGGCCTGCTCGCGATCGAGCGGCTGATCGGCGCCCCGGAGGAAGCGCTCGTCTCGGGCCTGATGGATGCGGACGTGCCACGCGTCGCGCCCGGTGTCGACCAGGAACGTGCCGCACACCGGCTGATCGAGCACGGACAGTCGGCGATTCCAGTGGTCGGCGATGACGACCGCTTCATCGGCCTGATCCCGCCGGTGCGGATGCTCGAGGTCCTGCTGCGCGAGCACGACGAGGACATGGCTCGTATCGGCGGCTTCACGACCGGCCACAGCAGCGCCCGCCGCGCGGCCGAGGAGCCTGTCGGGGCGCGCCTGCTGCACCGGCTGCCATGGCTGCTGATCGGGCTCGCCGGCGCGATGCTCGCGGCCGTGATCGTCGGCCGCTACGAGGAGGAGATCGCGAGCCAGGTCCTGCTTGCCTCGTTCCTCCCGGGCGTTGTCTACATCGCCGACGCGGTCGGAACTCAGACCGAGGCGATAGTCATCCGCGGGATGTCGGCCGGGGTCAGGATCCCCGACGTCGCCTTCCGCGAGGTGCTGACCGGAGCATTCGCGGGCGTCCTCATCGCAGCCTGCTTCATCCCGCTCGCCGCCCTGATCTGGGGCGAGCCGGACATCGCCCTCGGCGTCGGGCTCGGGCTGCTGGCCGCCTGCTCGATCGCGACGATCGTCGCGATGGCGCTTCCGTGGCTGTTCGAGCAGCTCGGCATCGACGCCGCGTTCGGCTCCGGACCGCTCGCGACCGTGCTGCAGGACCTGCTCAGCATTCTTGTCTACTTCGCGATCGCCGTTCCATTGTCGAGCTGAGCGGCTGGGGCCGCCGGTACGGTGTGCGCGTGCTACGGGGTCGGACGAGATGACGCAGGGAGCCGGGACGCGGCGGGCGATCGCGCTGGCGGTCCGTGCCGGCATCGTCGCGGTGATCGCGTTCGCGCTGATCGCCGGTCCGATCGACTCGTCGGAGAAGGTCAGCGACACCGCGTCGATCGCGACCTACGACGTGAAGTTCGGCCTGCAGGCGAACGGTGACCTCAGCAGCATCGAGCGGATCGGCGTCGACTTCCCGTCCGGCAAGCGGGGAATCTTCCGGATCTTCGACGTCAAGGATCCGAGGGGCGGGCCCGACCATCCCGTCTCGGGCGTCGTGGTCGCCCGTGACGGCAACGGCGACGAGCCGTGGGTCTGGCAGAAGAAGACCAGCAAGACGAAGACGATCCGGATCGGCGACGAGAACGTCTACCTCGAGCCCGGCCGCCACGACTACGTCATCGCGCACCGGACCGAGAACACGCTCGAGCGAGGCAAGGACGGCACCGTCGTCTGGTGGTGGGACGTCGTCGGCTCGGGCTGGCAGATGCGGATGGAAGAGGTCTCGGTGACCGCATCGCTGCCGGCCGACGGGGCGAAGGTCGAGTGCGTGCGCGGCGAGGGCACGCCGTGCGAGGCCACGATCGATGGGCGCGAGCTGTCGCTCCGCGCCTCGTCGCTGGCGCCGTACACGCCGATCACCGTCCGCGTGACCTTCCCGGCCGGTGCGCTGCCAGAGCCGCCGGCCGGCAACTCCGCGCTGATCGCATGGCTGATCGCAATCGCGTGCGGTCTGCTCGGCGCCGGCGCCGCCTGGTACCTCGTCTCCGGCACGAGGGAGACGGCGCCCGGCTTCCCGGTCGTCTTCGAGCCGCCACCGGCCGTGCGTCCGGCGCTCGCCGCCCGGGTCCTCTACGAGGCCGACGCCGAGGACGACCTGCAGGCCACGCTCTACGACCTCGCCGAGCGGCAGGTGATCCGGCTCGAGGGCAACGAGGCCGGCTGGACGATCACGCTGCTGCTCGCGCCACCGGCCGAGATGACGAACTCGGCCGAGGCCCGGATGCTGCGGGAGCTCGGGCTGATGATCCCGGGCCAGAGCTTCACCGTCGTCAGCAGTGAGACCTCGGGCGAGAAGCTCCACGACGCACGTGAGACGCTGCGCGCGGCCGTCGGCGACGAGGTCCGGCCCTACCTGCAGACGTCGGGCGCCGGGATTCTCGTCAAGCTGCTCGGCTCGCTCGCGGCCGTCACGGCCGTCGGCCTCCCGATCGCGTACGTCTTCGCCGGCTGGCCATCACTCTGGCCGCTGACGGCGCTCGCCGCCGGATTCGCGCTGATCGCCGCCGGTACGGTGATCGACCCCGGATCCGACACGAAACACACGACCCAGGGGACCGACACCTGGTCGCGGACCGGCGGCTTCGCGCGCTTCCTCTCGACCGAGTCCTCCGAGTCGCGGTTCAACGCCGCCGAGCACCTCGACTGGTACCCGAAGTACCTGCCTTGGGCGACCGCGTTCGGCGCCGCGTCGGCGTGGGCGGGACGCTACGAGACGCAGGGGGTGCCGGCGCCGGAGGTGCCGTGGATCTACTGGTCGGGCAGCGGAGACTTCGGCGGCGCGCGCGGCTTCGCCGCGATGACAGGCTCGTTCGAGTCGGCGATCTCGAGCGCCGTCGACAGCTATGAGGCCGCGCAGTCGGCCTCGTCGGGCGGCGGGTTCTCCGGCGGCTCCGGCGGTGGCGGTGGCGGCGGCGGGAGCTGGTAGCGCCGTCCTGTCCGGCGGCGGACCTAGCGTCCGTGCCGATGCTCTCTCATCTCAAGCACAACGCGATCGCCTACACCGCGCTGTTCGTCGCCCTCGGCGGCACGAGCTACGCAGCCGTCAAGCTGCCGAAGAACTCGGTCGGCGCGACCGAGATCAAGGCCGGGGCCGTGGCGTCCTCGGAGATCAAGGACAGGTCGATCAAGACCACCGACCTGGCGGCCAAGACGCGTGCCGCGCTCAAGGGCCAACAGGGCGCGGCCGGAGCGTCCGGCGCCGCAGGTGCTGCCGGCGCTGCCGGCGAGAAGGGTGACAAGGGAGAGAAGGGCGACACAGGCGCGACCGGGGCGACCGGGCCTGCCGGGCCGGTCGACGTGGTCCAGAGGGCCCTGACCGGCGAGCCGATCTCGACTTCGTTCAACGCCGTCGGCGCGCTGCCGCTGCCCGAAGGCTCGTGGCTCGTCACGGCCAGCGTCGTCGTCGACAACAACGGCGGCAAGAACACGTACGTGGAGTGCTCGCTCTGGACGCCGGACGGGAGGATCTCGCTGACGGCGGCGAGCACAGTGCTGAGTGCCGTCGCCGATCCTGCGATCTCGTCGAACAGGCTCAGCGAGATGACGCTCAGCGCCACCACCGCGGCTCCGAGCGGAGGGCGGAGCGTGACGCTGCTCTGCCAGCGCACCGACGGCGCTACCGGGTCGAGCCCGGTCGTGACCGCGGACGTGCAGTTCCTCGGCACGCGCGCCACGACGATCACCAACCAGTAGACCCCTGGTAGCGTCGCGCCCATGTTGATCTTCCTGATCGTGATCGCCGCGCTCGTCGCCGGCCTCGTCCTCTTCGCCGTCACCGGCATCAACCGCCTTCGCGGGCAGCGCGTTCGCGTCGACGAGGCGCTCGGCGGCATCGACGTCCAGCTGACGCGCCGCGCCGAGCTGATCCCGAACCTCGTCGAGACTGTCAAGGGCTACGCGGCCCACGAGCAGGGCACGTTCGACAAGGTCACGCAGGCTCGCGCCGCGGTCCAGGCGGCGAAGACGGCGCCGGAGATGGCGGCCGCCGACGGCATCATGCGCCAGGCGATCGCCGGGCTCTTCGCGGTCGCCGAGGCATATCCGGATCTCAAGGCCTCGACCAACTTCCAGCAGCTACAGAGCGAGCTGGCGCGCACCGAGGACCAGCTCGCGTTCGCCCGCCAGTACTACAACGACTCGGCCGCAACGCTCAACACGACGATGGTGACGATCCCGTGGTCGCTGCTCGTCGGCCCGTCCGGTGTGACCAAGGCCGAGTTCTACGACGCGCCAGAAGGCAATGAAGCAGCGCCGCAGGTGTCGTTTGCGCTGGCGGAGCCTGCCGGGGCCGCGTCCGCTGACCCGCCGGCCGCAGGCTGACGCCGCAGCCCCACCGGCTCGCGCGTGTTCCGGGTGCGTGCCTGAACTCGCAACCCCGTGTGCGGAGGGTCGGCGGTGCCCGCCCTACGCTTGGTCCATGCGCTCGCTACGGCTGCTCGCCGTCGTCGCTCTGTTCGCCGCCGGCACGGCGGCCCCGGCAGCAGCTCAGCAGGCTGCGCCGGCGCAGTCCGGCGGCGCCGACCCAACGCCCGCTGCGCCGGTCGAGCAGACGACGGCGCCTGCCACCAGCACCGGCGCAGCGACTCTCGGCAGGGCGAACCTGCGAAGCCGCGCGGGCGGCGGCGGTGTGCTGCGCAAGCTGAAGGCCGGCACTCCCGTTCGCGCCCTCTGCACGCAGGTCGGCGGCCTCGTGGTGACGAAGCGTGACGGCCCCTCGCGGGTCTGGGTCCGGGTCCGCGTCGGGCGCCTCACCGGCTACGTGCACGACGCGCTCGTCAACCCGCAGACGGGACGGTTGCTGGCGCCGCTCTGCGGCGTCCGTGCCGCGAGCGGACGCGGGCTGCCCGGAGTGACCCAGGGCGCCTGTGCGATCACGCCGCCGGTCACGCTGATCGCGCCGTTCGCGACTCCGCAGGCTTTCATCGAGGCGGTGCTGCCAGGGGCCCGCGAGAGCCGCTCGGCCAACTCCGTGCCGGTGTCGGT
This sequence comes from Baekduia sp., assembly GCA_037045385.1. Lineage (GTDB taxonomy): Bacteria > Actinomycetota > Thermoleophilia > Solirubrobacterales > Solirubrobacteraceae > Baekduia. Next base: position 919,890 of record JBAOHN010000008.1, read on the forward strand.
GACGCTCGCGCAGGCGATCCTCGAGACCGGGGCAGGCAAGAGCTCGACGCTCGGCAACAACTACTTCGGCATCAAGGCGCGCGTTTCGGCGACAGCGGGTGAGTACGTCTGGGGCCCGAACGCGGTCGGTTGCACACTGGTCAAGACGCGCGAGGCCGAGCGCGCCGGCCTGGTGCTCACCACCGGCGCGTTCAGGGCCTACAACGAGCTGCGCACCTCGGTTCTCGACCATGGCGCGCTGCTGCGGACCAACCCCGTCTACGCGCCGGCGTTCAAGCACACCGACGAGCCAAAGAAGTTCCTGCGCGAGATCGCCAAGCGCTACGCGACCGATCCGGCCTACGCAACGAAGCTGCTGTCGATCATCGACCGGTACGAGCTGCTCGACTACGACGAGTGAGCCGCGAACGCTCGTGATCGAAGCTCACACGCCGCTGAGGCCGATCGAGCCGAACGGGTCGCCCGGGAAGTAGTACCCGGCGAAGGTGCCCTCGGCGGCGCCTGCGGGAACGGTGCCGTTCATCTTCGCGGTGCCGCCCGAGGTGTCGAGCGTGACGAGCGTCGACCGCTTCAGCGTCTCGCCCGGGTTGGCGTAGTTGACCATGCAGAAGACCGCGCGCGAGCCCGATGGGGAGATCTCGATCTCGGGGTCGGTCAGCGCGAGGTCGATGCCGTGGGCCGCCCATTTGAACGTCACTCGCCCCGTGAACAGGAGCCGCATCTGGCCGCTCGCCGGGTCGCTCCAGCCGTCGCGGTACGCGTACGAGTAGTCGTAGACGAGCGGGTCGGCGCTCGGGGCGATCACCAGCGGTGCCCCCGCCGTGGCGCCGTCCGCCGCCGCCGAGCCCTGGCCGCCGTTGATGTAGCGGATGAAGGACTCACGGACCCGCCAGGTCATCTGAGCGGCCGTGACCGTGGCAGCGGTCGCCGGCCGCGGCAGCGGCGCCGGGCCGCCCGCGCACCCGGACACCGGGTTCTCGGGCTGCGGCTGGCCCGGGTCGGGCGGCGTCGCCGGGATCGCCGGCCCGATCCAGCGGACGCTGGCGAAGCGTCCTGGGCGGATCCGGCTCAGGCGCAGGGCGTCCGTCAGCGCCGACCGTGCAGCCAGCGTGAGCGTCGCGTCGCTGGTCGCGACGATCGCGGATGCGCCACCGGCCAGCACCGCTGCCGTCGTCCGCGTACGCGAGAGCCGCGCGAGCACGATCGTCTTCCCGCGCCCGATCCTCGCGGTGAGGGTCCGGTCGCGCGCCTTGACGTAGCGGAGCTGCGAGAGCAGGACGCTGCGCGCGCCCGCCTTTAGCCGGATCGCGCCGCTGTGCTTGTAGGAGGGGGCGCTGCCGGTCCAGCCGAGGACGATCGCGGCACCGTTCTTCTTCGCCGGCTTCACCGCGGCCGCGGTGAAGCCCTTGGATGCGGACCCACCGAGCGCCCAGGTCGTCGTCTGGGCGACGTCGGATGCCGATGCGCCGCCGGCGATCAGCAGCGAGCAGAGGGGAGTGGCGAGGGCGAGGGCGAGCGGGCGGTGCATCACGTCAGGAGGGCTTGTCCTCTGCCGATTGTGTCCCGTTCGGCGCGGCCGCGAGCCAGTTGACGTGGAGGGCGGTACGGCCGCTGTCGCTGTGCTCGATGTCGGCGTCGACGTTCCAGACCTCGGCCAGCCGCTCGGGCGTCAACACCTCACCCGGCGCGCCGGAGGCGACGGTGCGGCCGTGAGAGACCACCACGACCTCGTCCGCGATCGCGGCGGCGAGCGCCAGGTCGTGGACGACGACGATCACGGTCAGGCGATCCTCGTGCGCAAGCCGCCTCAGCAGCCGCACGATCGAGCTGCTCGCACCGAGGTCGAGGCTCGATGTCGGCTCGTCGGCCATCAGCGCCGGGGCCTCCTGGGCGAGCGCGATCGCGATCTGCACCTTCTGCAGCTCCCCGCCCGACAGCGTGCTCAGCCGCCGGTCCTGCAGCTCCGAGGTCCGCGTGCGCTCGAGCGCGCGGTCGACGGCTTCGCGGTCGGCTCGCGTCGGCCGGCTCAGCGGCCCGATGTGCGGCGCCCTGCCGAGTTCCACGACCTCGCGGACCGACACCCCTGAGGGGACGTTGCCGCGCTGGGGCACGAACGCGCGCATCCTGGCGAGCCGGCGCGGGCTCAGCTTCCGGATGTCGACGCCGTCCCAGAGCACGGTTCCGGCATCGGGTCGCTGGAGCCCGGCCGCGACGCGCACGAGCGTCGACTTGCCGGCGCCGTTCGGACCGACGATCGCCACGAGCCGGCCTGCCGGGACGTGCAGCTCGGCGCCGCGGAGGATGCTGTTGCCGCCGATCGCCAGCTCGGCGCCCTCGACGTGCAGCATCAGCGCGCGCTCCGCAACAGCCAGAGGAACACCGGGACGCCGAGGATCACCATGAACGGCCCGACAGGCAGCTCGACCGGCGCCGCGACGACCCGTGCGAGCGTGTCTCCCGCGAGCAGCAGCGCTGCACCCACGAGCATCGACGCGAGCATCACGAAGCCGTGCTTGGACGTACCGCCGGCGAGCCGGACGAGGTGCGGGATGATCAGCCCGAGGAAGCCGAGCATGCCGACGAGCGCTGCCGCAGCGGAGGCGAGCACCGTCGCGGCGACCATCGCGGCGAGCCGGATCATCCTCGGGCGCGAGCCGAGCGAGGCCGCGACGTCATCGCCGAGTGCGAGCCGGTCGAGCGGTCGTGCGAGCAGCAGCGCGATGATGAACCCGGCGACGAAGTAGGGCCAGGCGACGTCCATCCCCGACCAGCCGTCCGACGCGAGCCCGCCGGCCATCCAGAGGACCGCCGACTCGACGCGGTCGCTGTAGGCGACCATCAGCGACGTCGTTGCCGCGGTGAACATCGCCCCGACCGCGATGCCGGCGAGGATCAGCCGGTTTGTGCCGCCGGCGCCGGGGCCGGTCCAGGCGATCGCGAGCACCACTGCGCCCGCGATCGAGCCGAACGCGAGCGCTCCGGCCGGAAGCAGCGCCACCTGGTCGGGGAAGGCGAGCAAGATCAGGATCGCACCGAAGCCGGCACCGCCGGTGATGCCGACGATGTCGGGTGAGGCGAGCGAGTTGCCGAGCGAGCCTTGCAGCAGCACGCCGGCCGTACCCAGCGCCGCGCCGACGACGATCGCCTCGACCGCGCGCGGCAGCCGCAGCTGGCTGATGATCTCCTGAGTCGGGCCACCCGCACCCTTCCCGAAGAGAGCGTCGACGACGTCGCCCGCGGGGATGTGGACTGCGCCGAAGGCCAGAGATCCGATCGCGGCGACTACCAGCGTGGCCGCCGCGACCACCAGCACTGTCGTCTGCCGCAGCGCCAACGGATCAGTTCTTCAGGAACGAACGCCGCACGTCCCTGATCGTGCGGCCGGGATCGGTGAACGCCTGCAGCAGCGAGTTGCCGGAGGCGATGTAGATGCGGCCCGAGCGGGCCGCTGCCGTCCTGCGCCAGCCCGGCTTGTTGCGCATGTAGCGGGCGACCCGTGAGAGCGAGCTCGGGGTGCCGTGCGGGACGACGATGATCACCTGCGGGTTCTTTCGCACGACGGTCTCGTCGGAAATCCTCGCGAAGCCGCCGCGGACCGTGAGGTCGCCGGTGACGAGGCGGCCACCTGCGTAGCGGACGATGTCGCCGCCCCAGCTGTTCTTCAGCATTGCGGTCGTCGAGCGGCCGACACCGAGGACGACGAGCACGCGCGGGCGCTTCTTGATTCCGCGCTGGGCGGACGCGATCTCGGCTCGCTGGCGAATCGCGACCGAGCGCGCCTTGCGGTTCTTGCCGAGCACGCGGCCGATCCGCAGGGTCTGGCTGAGCACGCCGGCGACGCTCGTCGGGTCGCTCTCGACGACGCGGATCTTGAGCCGCTTCATGCCGGTCGAGCCCTTGCGCCAGATCGGTGCCGAGAGCACGAGGTCGGGACGCAGCGCGGCGAGCTGCTCGAGGTTCGGTCCGTTGGGGTGTGAGAGCGGCAGCACCTTGACCCCGCGCAGGCGACGGTCGATCCGGTCCTTGCCGCCCAGCACCTGGCCGATCGCGACCGGGCGCACGCCCATCGCGACCGCGGTGTTGGCGGTGAACGGGGTCAGCGCGACAACCCGCTTCGGTGCTGCCGCAGCGGGAGCGGCCAGCGAGGCCGTCACGAGGATCGCGACGGCAGATGTGCTTGACGTACGGAGCAGAGCGTGGATCATGCCTGTTCGAACAAGGATAGGACGAGGTCGCGCAACTTAGGTCGCCCTAATGGGTCGTGTACAGTGCGCGACCCTAGCAACCCGTTAGGGCGACCTAACACCGTTCACTCTAGCTGCGAAAGGACCCTCCTCCGTGCTCTCCTCGACCGTCCTCCGGCGTCCGGCGCTGCTCGTCACGCTGGGTGGCATGATGCTCCTGCCCATCCCTCAGGTCGCCGGCGCAGCCGCCGCACCGATCACGTCGGGCACGCTGTCGTGGACTCAGAAGAACGTCTTCGACGGCGCCGCTCCGGCCAACACAGACCGCACCTGGCTCGGGTATCTGTCACGTGTCGGGGCGCCCGGCAACCCAAACGGCGTGACCTCGCCGGTCGCCCCCGCGACCGGCCCGACCGTCGACGCGTCGAGCCCGAAGGGCGTCGATTCGACCTGGCAGTTCGGTGCCACGTCCGGCACCTACGACGTCGACACCGGCAAGGGTGACCTCGTCTTCGCAGGTGGACTCCGATACACCGGGCCGGCGATCGGCATCGAGATTTCGATCGAGAACCCGCAGATCACGCTCGACGGGCTCAGCGGCACGCTGACGAGCTCCGGCAACTACACCGGCGGCACGCAGCAGGCGCCGCAGATCCTCCCGTACACGACGCAGCCGGTGTACACGCTCGACCTGTCGAATGCGACCGTGACGCTCAAGGCCGACGGCAGCCGGCAGATCGGCGGCATCGCCCCGACCGTCGCCGTCACCGGCCTTCCGTTCCCGGGCAACTACCCGGCGGGCGTCGCCGGCCCGGACCGGACGCCGAACACGTTCGGCTCGTTCGCGCTGACGATCAAGCCCGGCGCGCAGCCGGTCGTGACCGGCCCGCAGGGGCCGGCCGGTCCGGCAGGACCTGCGGGGCCGGTGACGACGATTCGCTCGTACGTCGCGTACCTCAAGAAGGCGCCGTACACCGGCAAGCGCCGCAACGAGGTGACGATTCGCCGCAGCGGCAAGATCGTCGCGACCGGCACGATCCGCGGTCGCGTGCTGCGGGTCACGCTCGCCGACGGCGTGAAGTCGATCTCGGGCAAGTACACGATCAAGCTCAGCGGCGGCAGCAAGCGCGCGACGAGCGTCGTCGTCGGATGACGAACGTCTCGCTCGGCGAGTCAGGCCACGATCTCACCGGGCTGGAGGCTCCGCCGGAGCCTCCAGCCCCGCTGGTCGTCGTCCCGGTCGCCCGCGAGCGGTCGGCCGCCGAGCACGCGCGGCTGATCGTCGCCGGCGCCGAAGTCGCGACGTTGGCGTCGCTCAGCGACGACGGGACGCCGTGGGCGTCGCTCGTCGCGTTCGAGACGCTCGACGACGGCGCGCCCGTCGTGATGGTCTCGACGCTTGCCGAGCACGGCCGCAACCTCGAGCGTGATCCGCGCGCGAGCATGTGCTTCGCGCTGCCGACGACCGGCGGTGACCACCTCGCCCGCGGCCGCGTGACGCTCGCCGGGCGCTTTGTCGTGCCGGAGGGCGATGTCGCGGAGGCCGCACATGCGGCATACCTGGCGAAGATGCCGGCGGCGCGGTCGTACTCGCAGTACGGCGACTTCTCGACCTACGTGCTCGACGTCGCGCGCGTGCGTTGGGTCGGCGGCTACGGAACGATGGCGTCGGCGGACGCCGACGCGTACGCGGCGGCCGAGATCGACCCTGTCGGCGACGCCTCGGGTGCGGTCAAGCACCTCAACGAGGACCACGCCGACGCGCTGCTCCACATCGCGCGGGCGCTGACCGGCTACACCGACGCCGAGTCGGCGCGCTGCACCGGCGCCGACCGCTACGGCCTCGACCTCGTCGTCTCGACGCCGCGCGGCACCGCGCACACCCGCGTCGCCTTCGCGGGCCGCCTCGACGAGGCGTCCGAGCTGCGCGCGGCGAGCGTCGAGCTCGTCGAGCGGGCGCGCGAAGCGCTGTAGCACCCCGGCGCTGGTGCCACCTGACTGCCGATATGGCAGGCAGCTGGCACCAACGGGCGGGGCGCGCTAGCGCTTGATGCGCGCGGCGACGGTGGTCGTGGTCGTCGTCGCGCCGGTCGAGGCGACCTCGAGGACGAGGAAGAACTTGAGCGTTCGCTTGCCGAGCCGCTTGGCTGCCGCCTTCGGGACCGTCACGCGGACGGTTCCGCTGCGCCCGGCCGCGAGCGACCTCGGCGCCGACACGCTCAGCGCGTAGCGCTTGCCGCGGATCCGGACCTTGACGCTCTTCGGCACCCTGATCGTGCACGAGACCGCCGGGCACCTGATCGTCGCGACCGAAGCCCGGCGCAGCTTGCTCAGTTTGACCGCCTTCTTCGCTGCCGTCACCGACGCGGGCTTCGGCAGGACGGTCGGCGTGGTCGAGGTTGCCGTCGTCTCGGTGGTCGTGGTCGTGGTCGTGGTCGTGGTCGGCGGCGGCTTCGGCAGCGGCGGCAGGATCACCTGTGGCGTGTTCGGACTGATCGTGAACGCGTATGGCGGCTTGTTCGCATCGAAGCTGCCGCCCGACGTGTACCAGTGCGAGGCTAACCCGGTCTGAAGCTGGAAGTCGACGAACGGCTGGGGCCAGGCGCCCCAGCCAGGTGGACCCTGCAGCTGCGGATCGCCCGAGCCGGTGCTGACGGCGACTCCCGAGAACAGGGGCGTGATCGAGGTCGTGGACGCGGGGCTGAGCGTGACGTTGTCCAACCTTGCGACGGTCACGCTCGTCACCTCCGGAACCGGGGTCTTGACGAAAGGGTTGCCTTGGTCCGAGCTGTAGCCCGACAGGTCCGCTTTCAGCGTCCCGGTCTTGTCGCTCGCGATCTCGAGTACCGGGTTCTTGATCGTGAACGGGACCAGGCCGCCGTAGAAGTTGACCGAGAACGACCCGGTCCACGAGATCGTCGCCGACCCGTCGTCACGGATCTCACCGGCGCCGCCGGAGAGGCGCGCGATCTGGCGCCCCGCGTTGTTGGGAGCCCCGGCGACGTGAAACGCACGGTCCTCCCACGACGCTGCGTATTCGCTCGCGCCGTCCGCCAGTCGCTGCACGATCTGGACCGGGCCGTCGATGGCCCGGTAGGTCGACTGCGTTCCATCGGAGACCGAGGCCGAGAGATAGTTGCTGTCACCGAACGGTGGGCGAGTTTGGACCTCACCGTTGCCGGTCCAGTCGAGGCGGACGTCGTTCAGCGGCGTTGCGGCGATCGCCGGGGCGGCGGCAAGGGTGAGTGTCGTGGCGGCAAGCGCGAGGGCTTTGCTTGTGCGGTACACGATTAGGCCAACCTAACAAAGAGCCTGTGACGCGGCGCCAGTCCCAGGCGTAGGTTGATCACCATGATTCGCGCCTCGACCACCTTCGTCCTCGGGCTGCTCGCCGTCCTGCCCGCGAGCGCGCCGGCCGCCGGCCTCCAGCGGTTCGCGAGCTGCGACGCGCTGCAGCAGTACGCCCAGAAGCGGGCGCCCGCCTACGACAACTTCGTGATCACAGCGCCCACCACGACCGCCCCGGCGACGGCCGCCCCGGTCGCCGCCCGTGAAGGCGCCGAGGCCGGCGACCAGGTCTCGACGACCAACAATCAGGAGCAGGACGTCGACGAGGCCGACCTGGTCAAGGCGACCGCGAATCGGCTCTACGTGATCGGCGAGAACGCGCTGCTGATCATCGACACCTCCGGCGCCGAGCCGAAGCTGGCCTCGCGGACCGAGATCCCCGGCGCCGAGGAGCTGCTCGTCCGCGGCGATCGCGCGCTCGTCGTCGGCGGCGCGAGCATGTTCACCCCGGGCGACGACGTCGTCGGGCCCGCGATCAAGACCACCGTTCTCGCGCGCAGCGCCGGCGAGGTCGTCCTGACCGAGCTCGACGTCTCCGATGCTGCCAAGCCGGAGATCCGCCGCTCGCTGACGGTCAAGGGCAACTACGAGACCGCCCGCCTCGCCGGCGGCGTCGCCCGCGTGATCATCCGTTCCTACCCGGAGGCGATGGATGAGACACAGGCCCAAGCCGCCGGGCTCTCGCGCTTCCTGCCGACCTCGAAGATCGAGAGCCGGCTGACCGGCAAGACCTACGAGCGTCCGGTCGTGCCCTGCCGCAGCGTCCGCCGCGCGATCCCCTACAGCGGCCTCGGCATGACGACCGTGCTCACGGTCGAGATCGGCGACGGCCTCCAGAACGTCGATCGCGACGCGGTACTAGCCGACCCCGACACCGTCTACGTGTTGGTGGCCGGGACCTAGAAGAATATGATGATGGCATGATTACCACCCAGTTCAAGCAGGCTTCGTCCAAGACGCTGGCCAACGGCAGCTCCAACAGATTTGCCCATCCGGGTGCTTCCGGTAGCTGATATCAACGGAATCTTTGTATCGCTGCTCATCCATTCACCTACCTCACGGTCGCCGATTATAAGGCAACTAACGCCTTCGGGTACATGATTTATTTTAAATACGGTTTGTATGATCTTCTGGCAGGCAATACCGCACAACGGAGCTTTTTCGCTGGGTTTCCAGATGGCAACATCACCGCAAACCCACGCCAGCATACTGTTCCAGCTCCATACAGCTACAGGGAAATTGAATGCTGAAATGATACCTACTATTCCAAGCGGATGGTATTGCTTCAGTACATCCGGTGGCCGGGTCTTTCGCTGTGCATGGTAAGGCCATGTAACTGTCGGGAAAGGCCAACGGCAAAATCACATATATCTATCATTTCCTGTACTTCGCCCATGCCTTCCTGTAAGCTTTCTGCCCATTTCATAACTTACCAGTTTACCCAGGTCTGTCTTATATTTTCTCAGCTCTTCTCCAACCTGGCGAACCACTTCGCCTCTTTTGGGTGCAGGCCAGTTGCGCCATTCAATAAAAGCCTGTTCTGTTTTTTTACAACGGTTTCATAAGCTGTCCAGTCTGCTGCAATTACAGAACCGATCAGTTTTCCATCAACGGGAGAAAATGAAGCTATTTTTTCTCCTTTGGTTTTTATCCAGGTGTTTCCTGTAGATACCCCGGGGTTAAGGGCATTTATACCTAACGCTTTTAAAAATTCCATGGTTGGTTTATTTTATGTTGAATATTTGCGGATGCAAGTTAGTGAAATGCGGGGGAAGTAAGATACGGGATGTCAGGATCGAAGATGCGGGTTTTTCGGGATACAAGATTACGGGATACAAGCTTTTTTTACCAAGCAATATATTTCAGGCTTGACCTGCCCGTATCCTGTATCCCGCATCTTGTATCCTTTCAATACTGTTCCTTCTCATTAGGGAAATCACTGCTTTTTACGTCCTTTATATATTGCTGAACTGCCGAAGTTACCTGCTCATTCATATTGAGGTATTGTCTTAAGAACCTTGGTTTAAATTCTGTGTTTATGCCCAGCATGTCGTGCATTACCAAAACCTGCCCGTCGCAATCGCCACCGGCACCAATTCCAAATGGTAGGAATATGCAGGCTTTCGGATACAATTTTAGCCAGGCTGGCCGGAATTTTTTCTAAAACAATGGCAAAGCAACCGGCTTCCTGTAAAAGCAAGGCATCTTTTTTTAATTTCTCAGCTTCAATTTCTTCTTTTGCCCTAACGGTGTAAGTCCCGAATTTATAAATGCTTTGTGGGGTTAATCCCAGGTGCCCCATAACGGGTATGCCTGTACTGATTATTCTTTTTACTGAATCAACAATTTCTTCTCCGCCTTCCATTTTCACAGAATGTCCGCCTGTTTCTTTCATGATGCGGATGGCAGAATTCAACGCTTCTTTTGAATTGCCCTGGTAAGAACCAAAGGGAAGATCAACAACAACCAAACAACGGTTGATCCCTCTTACTACCGAACTGGCATGATAGATCATCTGTTCCAGCGTAATGGGAAGTGTAGTTTCATGTCCGGCCATCACATTGCTGGCGCTGTCGCCAACCAGGATGATGTCAATTCCTGCTGCATCAAAGATCTGTGCAAAAGAAAAATCATACGCCGTTATCATAGATATCTTTTCACCGGCGCTTTTCATTTTCTGAATGGTGTTGGTAGTGATCTTTTTAATTTCTTTATTTACAGACATACAAAAGAGTTTATTGGTTAATTGTCAATTCGTTTATTTGTTGCGGAATATAAGCGAAAGGGGAGATGGCTCTGCGTTAGAATAAAACAAGTCCGGGGTGATCGCTTGAGAATGTAAATGTAAAGAAAAAAAGGGAAAGGCTGTTAGCTATTAGTAATAAGCTGTTAGTCTGATTATTTGAATTCGAGCATCATAATTTTTAAAGAAACCAGGTTATTGAGCGTAAACAACTAAAAGCTAATAACAAACAGCTAACAACTAATGGCTAAAAACTAACAACTTAAAAACTCATAACCTGTTTCTCCTTCACCTCTTCCCACAAGTGCTGTATCAAACCATCTGCCAGACCGATCTTGGGAATGAAAATTTGTTCAGCATTGGCCCAGCGCATCACATTTATATATATCTGCAGGGCAGGAACAATTACGTCAGCACGGTCTTCACGCAGGTTGTATTTTAAAATCCGGTCTTCCAGGGAAGTTGCTTCCAGTTCGCGGTAATAATCCCTCAGCAATTCCAGTGGTAGTGGTTTCCCGTCTTTCTTTTTGCTTAAAGAGAATATTTTATTGATGTTTCCACCACTTCCAATGGCCACCACTTCCTTGTGCCCTTTGGTTACTGATTTGATGGCATCTTTCATTTCATTCCATTCATCTTCAGTTACCTTATTTTTTAAAAGCCTGATGGTTCCTATATTGTATGATTTTTTGAAAACCAGTATACCATTGCTGAAAAAAGACAATTCTGTACTGCCACCGCCCACATCTATATACATGTAACTATGATCCTTGTCCATATTTTCGGCCACATGGTTTTCATATACAAGGTTGGCTTCCATATCTCCGGAAATAACTTCGATGTTGATACCGGTAAGTTCTTTCACCTGCCGGATGATGTCATTTGCATTGGATGCATCCCTCATGGCACTGGTTGCACATGCTTTCACTGCATCTACCTGGTAAGCTTTCATCAGGTGCTGGTAAGCGATCATCGTCTGCATAAACATTTCTGTTTTTCGGGCAGAGATCACGCTGTTTTCAAAAACATCAAAACCCAGCCTGAGTGGTACCCTGATGAGGTTCATTTTTGTAAAAACAGGTTTATTATTTATTCCGTTTGTTACTTCAGTGATGAGCAGCCTTGCTGCGTTACTTCCAATATCTATTGCTGCCAGTTTCAAAAGCAAATTATTTTAAACACAAATTACATGAATTGAATGAATATAATTTGTATTACTGTTATTAATAAGATTTATATAACTGTGTGAAATGCTTTTAATTGAGGATGTACATTTTTTTAAAACAGAAAATACCATAAACTAACCCTGGAAATTGATTTATCAGGAATACCCGTTCAGGTTAAGAAACATCGCCGGCAGGCGCTGTAGTTATTTGTTTATCTATATAGTGAAGGAAGTTATAAATTTCAACCTGCGACCTTATTTTGATTTTATTCCGGGAATTGATGTATTGGTTTTTAAGTTCATTGTCAAGAACCCTTGCTTTTACATTATCATTAAGCTGGATATCAATCAGGTCTTTTAATTGTTTTTGTATATCTTTTTCAAGAATCGGGCAGGCAGCTTCAATGCGGTGATCAATGTTTCGTACCATCCAGTCGGCAGAAGATATGTAAACTTTTTCCTTCCCATTGTTGTGAAAGATCATTACCCTGGCATGTTCCAGGTACTCATCTATAATACTGATGGCTTTTACCGGAATTTTAAATTTTTTATTTTCTGTATACATGCAAAAGATACCACGAATGACCATTTTCAATTCAACGCCGGCTTTGGCCGCTTCGTGTAATTTTTCGATCAGCATTTCATCACTGAGTGAATTTAACTTTAAAGTTATGGATGCTGGTTTTTTGCTCTTTGCTGCCTTGATCTCTTTGTTGATAAAAAGCAGGAAAAGCCTTCTCATGTGCACCGGGCTTACGATAAGTGTTTTACAGGATTTTAATATGGATTCTCTTGTTTTGGGGCTTTCAAGGTAGGTGAATATGCGGTTTACATCAGCCATGATATTTCTGTCGGATGTAAGCAGGCAATGGTCGCCATAAAGCAATGCAGTTTTTTCATTCAGGTTGCCTGTACTTACAAAACCATAATGTGTAGTAACATTGTTTACCCTTTTTTTATGAGGCAAAGTTTAGCATGTACTTTCATATCGGGAACGCCAATAAGAACCCGTACGCCCGCTTCCTCCAGTTCATTCTTCCATTCCAGGTTGGCCTCTTCGTCGAACCTGGCTTTTAGTTCAAGCATTACCGTTACCTGTTTGCCGTTTCTAACAGCATTGGTTAATGCGTTGATGATCTTTGACCTGGAGGCGAGCCGGTAACAGGTTACCTTAATACTTACCACATCGGGGTCAATGGCAGCTTCACGCAACAGGTCAATTACACTATCAAATGAATGATAAGGAAAATGAAGCATTACGTCTTTTTCCAGTACAATATTGGTTACACTGTTTGTATGTTTTAAAGCGGGGTGTGTAAATGGTTTTTTCCTGCTGTTCTTTTGTTTAAACACAGCAGCCGGAAAGTTGATAAAGTCTTTAAAATTATGGATGCGTCCGCCTGCAATGATATTGTCTTTGTGCGAAAGCCCCAGTCTTTTAATTAAGTAAGTGAGCAGCCCCGGGTCAATATCCTTATCATATACCAACCTCACCGGTTTTCCTTTTTTCCTGTTCTTCAAACCCTTTTCAATTTTCTGTATAAGTGAAGTTGACAGGTCATTGTCGATGTCTATTTCTGCATCCCTGGTAAGTTTAATGGTATGTGCAGCAAAACGGTCATATCCAAAAAATGAAAAAATATTGGGCAGGCAAAAACGGATGATATCTTCCAGCAAAATGATTGCATGTTCATTTATTTTAGAAGGCAATATCACAAAACGGGGGAGACTTCGTGTTGGAACAGAAACCAGTGCAAATTTCTGTGGTATGCTCCTGTCAGATTTAGACAACTTGCAGGCAAGGTAAATTGATTTGTCGTTCAATACCGGAAAACCCTGTATGCTTTCTATCATCAACGGAACGATATAACTCCTTACTTCTTCATTGAAATACTGTATTACAAATTTTTGCTGCGTAACATTCAGTTTTCTGTCATCAACGAGGATAATATTTTCTTTTTTGAGTTCTTTAGATATATCTTTCCAGATGCGGTCAAAAGAAAGTTGCTGTGTAACAACCTTATCCTGAATTTCTTCCAGTATACTTTCGGGTTTTAATTCAAGGTGCATTTTTGCTTTACTGCCAAGTTCTATCATACGCTTAAGCGCAGCAACCCTTACCCTGAAGAATTCATCCATATTATTGGAGAATATTCCCAGGAATTTTATGCGTTCTTTTAGCGGTACCGATTCATCTGCAGCCTCCTGCAGTACCCTGCTGTTAAATGCCAGCCAACTAATGTCTCTGATGATCGTTTTCCGTTTTAGCAAAGCAGGTTTTTTTGGTGAGGTTGTTGGGTAGTGGGGGATTTATGAAGTTTGATGTTTGATGTTTGATGTTTGATGTTTGATGTTTGATCGAAATAGAACTGATGATAAAATTATTTGTTTCTGGTAATATTGATTTTCTTTCAATATTAAATTAAAGTGAAATTTTAGCCGTTTTGCATTTTTTCTATGATTTTTGTGGTTGATATGCCTGCTACCATATCTGCAAGAATTACTTCACCACCATTTGCTATCACTTCTTTTGCGCCGGCTATTTGTTCTATTGTATAATCTCCGCCTTTTACCAGCACATCCGGTAGGATTTTTTTTATAAGTTCCAGCGGTGTGTCTTCTTCAAAAATTGTTACAGCATCTACCATAACCATGGATGCTAATATAAGGGCCCTGGCATTTTCATTGTTAACAGGGCGTGAACTGCCTTTTAATCGCTTAACCGAAGCGTCACTGTTTAAACCAACTATTAGTATTTCTGCATATCCGGCAGCCTGGGAGAGCGAAGCTATATGCCCTTCATGCAGTATGTCAAATACTCCGTTGGTAAAAACGATCCGTTTGTTTTTAAGTCTCCACCTTTTTATTTCCTGTTCAAGGGCTGATAAGCTGTATATCTTCGATGGAATCGAACTTACTGATTTCATTTTTTTTATTTTTATTCATATAAGGCAACAGAAGTAATGCTAACAATCCCGTAAAAATTACAATCCCGGTTGCAATACCCCACATCAGCCAGCCAAAGGCAATACCCAATGCAGAAGAAATGCCATAAATCAGAAGGGTTTCTTTAATGAAAATGGGAAAAGAGCCAATGCCGCCTGGTGTTACAATCATTGCCAGTGCAGAAAGTGTAAGTACTGAAAATGCGGCCTCAATGCTCAGGTGTGCAGTTCCTTTCATGGCGTAGAATGCAACGTAAATCTCCAACAGGTACAAGGTCCAGATGAGAAAAGTATGAAAAATAAAAGCCCGCCTGTGTTTTAAGTTCTTTATTGATTTAAATCCTTCCAGGATGCCCCATAAGAAATTTTTCAAACCCAGAATAAACCTGTTGTCCGGGAATCTCTTAAATATAATTTTCAACAGGATAATGCCTGAAATAAATACGAGCTAATACTATCAATAGTTTTGCCCACAAGGGAATACCTGTTGTTACGGAAAGCTTTAAAAACTGTGTTTTAACAAATCCACCCACTACATCCAGTTGTATGATCACGGTGATTCCTATAAATATTAAAAAACAAACCATGTCAAATGCCCTTTCAACAATGATGGTTCCAACCAGTTTGTCAACCTTTAATTTTTCATACCGTGCAAGAAAAGTACACTTTAAAATTTCTCCCAGCCTGGGAAAGGCTGCATTGGCAAAATAACCAATAAGCGTAACTGCAAATACATTCTTTAAGGCAGGATTATAATTCAATGGTTCCATAAGCAGTTTCCAGCGCATGGCCCGGCTTAGGTGACTGATAACAGTCATAACGGCAACGGGTAGAATGAGCCAGTAATTGGCTTCTTTCAATGCATCCAGAAATGCAGTTTTCTGTTCAGGCGTTAGTGATTTTAATTGCCACCAAACAAGGAAAATACCTGCACCTAGGAAAAAAACATATTGTAATATTGAAAAAAATCGTTTACGCATAATCGGGTACAAGGTACAAATCGTTTTTGTTTTTAGTATCAGAAAACAAGTGAAATAGTTTAATGATTGTGAATGATCATGGTAAAAATATTTAGTAAACGAATCATTGAACTTCTAACAACAAAAACAGCGTTTTAACCTGAAATACCTCATATTATTTTTCCAGCACCATATTATCAATTAGCCGGATATCATCGAGGTAGGCTGCTACCAATACCACAACTTTTTCGTGGCCATCCCATGTAATGATCGGTTTTAGTGAGCTTGCAGCAGAAATTTCAACATAATCAACGCGGAATCCTGCATTTGACAATTTATTAACTGCTTTTTGTTTAATATGCCCGATTTCACTTTTACTTAATTCTATTTTTACCATCAGCATCGTTTCATAAATATGAACGGCGAGTTTACGTTGTTCAGGGTTAAGCCTGAGGTTCCTGCTGCTCATCGCCAGTCCGTCTGGTTCACGCAGGGTTGGGCAAATGATAATTTTACAGTCGTATTTTTTTAATTCAACCAGTTTGGTGATTACCATGCATTGCTGGTAATCTTTCTGGCCAATGTATAATTTATCAGGTATTACGATTTCCAGTAACCTGTCAACCACCTGGCAAACACCCTGGAAGTGTCCCGGCCTGTATTCTCCTTCAAGCAAAGTTTCAAGGTAACCCAGGTTGTAATGCTTTAATTCAATGCCTGGGTGGTAAATCTCATCTACTTCAGGGAGAAATAATACATCACAGCCCCATTTTTCAAGCATATCAATATCTTTTTCAATGGTTTTAGGGTATTTTTTAAAATCATCCGGGTTATTGAATTGAGTTGGGTTTATAAATATGCTGCAAATGGTAAGACTGTTCTCCCTGCGGGAATTTTCAATAAGTGAAATATGTCCTTCGTGCAGGGCACCCATAGTAGGTACAAATCCCACGGATAAACCATTTCCTTTCTCTTTATTAACCAGTAATGTAAGTTCAGCTGCAGATTTTAAAAGTTTCATTTTATCAATTTAGGGGTGTTCAAAGGCTTGACCAATAACAATTTCAATAAAAACCAGTACCTTTGCACTCCGTTTAAAAAAACTATTAGTGCATTTAACCAAGCGCAAATGTCAACAAAGAAAAGAATTTTATTCATAGCCAACGAAATGTCGCCTTACCTGGAGATGACAGAATTTTCTGAGATCGTTAATAAACTGGCTGTATTATCAAATGACAGTAACCTGGAAGTGAGGTGTATTATGCCCAGGTTTGGTGTAATTAATGAGCGAAGGCACCGGTTACATGAAGTAGTAAGGCTTTCGGGAATTAATGTATCTATTGACAACGACGATTACCCATTGGTTATAAAGGTTGCATCACTTCCAAATGCACGCCTGCAGGTTTATTTCCTTGACAATGAAGATTTTTTCAAGCGGAAATCAGTATTTGCAGATGAAAAGGATGTTTGGTTTGAAGATAATGGGCTCAGAACAGTGCTATTTTGTAAAGGAGCTCTTGAAACGGTAAAGAAATTCGGATGGCCTCCGGATATTATTCACTGTAGTGGCTGGATGACCGGGTTGATTCCCATGTTTATCAAGTCGGCATATAAAAAAGAACCTGTTTTTGGCAACAGCAAAGTTATATATACCATCGGGCAAACAACTTTTAAAGAAAAACTGGGAGCCGACTTTTTAAAACTGGCAACTATTAATGACCATGTAACCAAAAAAGAACTGGAAGCATATAAGGAAATAAACAATGTTGGGATGTTCAGGGGTGGAGCAACTTATGCGGACGCCATTACTTTCGGAGCTGAAAATATTGATAAGAAACTGTTGGAAGAATTCTCAAAAGTAAAGGGTAAGAAAGTGTTGAAATATAATGCAGAAAGTGATTTAACAGACTATTTACAATTATATAACGACCTTGCTAAATAGAAAATAACCAACCCATTTCTTAAAAATCAATCTTGTGCACAGAAGAATTTTATCTTTATTCCTAATCGGTTTTATTGGCATTGTATTCATCAACTGGGGCTGTACAAAATTAGACACCACCAATCTTGGAAGTGATCTGTTACCTATAGTTGACAATGTAAACACTTTTGCAGATACTTTTTTTATAAACGCCCAGCAAAAGGAGTATGAGGATACCACTTATGTTGTAAACTCCGATGACCATGCACTGGGGTATATCAGCAATGATCCGCTATTTGGTAAAACTACAGCCAATGTTTACCTGCAATTGAAACCCAATACATTTCCTTTTGCATTTGGCAACAAAGATTCTTTAATAGGATTGGGCTTGGATTCTGTAGTGTTGTGCCTTTTTTACAAGGGATACTGGGGTGACAGCAATGTAATTCAAACGCTACAAGTGAGCGAGGTAGTTGATAATGAATTTAAGGATTCCTTATTCAAGAACTGGAGGGTAACTGCAACGCCACCTAATACTGGATCAGTAGTGAGCCCACCGGTGAATATTGATATCCGGCGCCTTGGCGATTATATGCGATATGCAAATATAAAAGATTCTGTAAGAAGCCAGATCAGGATAAAACTGAATGCAGATTATGCTTCAAGGTTATTTAACAGCGACAGTACATCTTCAGGTTCGGGGAACCATGCATTTTTCAGCGATTCTGTTTTCCGTAAAGAGTTTAACGGCCTTGCAGTTAAAGCAATAGGTGCAGGTAATGCACTGATGTATGTGAACCTGGCAGATACCAATACCAAACTGGAAGTTCATTTCAGGGTAAAAAATGCCGGGAAAATAGATACTATATATAAATCATTTAAGTTAAGTACTAATGATTTTGGCGTTTCCGTACGCAAGTCGAGTACTGCAAACTATATAAACCGCGATAAGTCGGGGTCGCCGTCTTCAATTCCAAACGGCAATGAGATATACCTGCAAACGCAACCTGGCACATATGCCAGTCTTACAATTCCTCAGTTATCCGGTTATAGCAACCGGATAATACACAGGGCAGAGATCATTATTGAGCAAATACCGGATAACCCTTATTATGACAGTGCTTTTGTGGCACCCAATTATTTATATCTCGATCTGAAGGATACAGTAAACGTAACACCGGTACTTTATAAACCAATTTATTACGACCTTAATCCAAATACATTCTATGATCCCGATTACAATACGGGATTACCTTATTTTCCTACCGGTGGAACAGATTTTAGTTATTTTGGTGGTTATGCACAACGGAAGCCAGGACCGTTAGGAGGAAGTATTATTTATTATAACATTAATATTAGCAGGTATATACAAAGAATGCTGATCAGCCAGGGTGCAAATTATGAAATGAGGCTTTTCCCTGCGTTCGACTTTCATTATCCACAATATTCAACAGCGTACCTGCCCATTTAACAATAGTGTGGCACTCGGAAGGGTACGTGTAGGAAGTGGCACAAACCCCAATTATACCATGCGTTTGCGAATTATTTATTCACCGATAAAATAGTAATACACATCATTTTTCAAAGTCCTTCTGTATGTGAACAGAAGGACTTTGTTGTTTAATGTATACACCCTTATCTTTGCACTCTTAAAAAAAATAACATGCCTTATTTATTTACATCAGAATCAGTTAGTGAAGGACACCCGGATAAAGTTGCAGACCAGATCAGCGATGCACTTATCGATAATTTTTTAGCTTTTGACCCCAACAGCAAAGTTGCCTGTGAAACACTGGTAACAACCGGGCAGGTGATACTTGCTGGAGAAGTAAAAAGTAAAGCTTACCTGGATGTTCAGGAAATAGCACGCGGTGTGATCCGTAAGATCGGATACACTAGTAAGTGATTATATGTTTGAAGCCAATTCATGTGGTATTCTTATCTGCCATTCATGAACAATCTGCTGATATCAACCAGGGTGTAGACCGTAAGAAAGAAAGAAGAACAAGGTGCCGGAGACCAGGGAATGATGTTTGGCTATGCAACCAATGAAACAGATAATTATATGCCGTTGGCACTGGATCTTGCTCATTACATTCTGATTGAACTGGCTGCTATACGCAGAGAAAACAAAGCAAATCAAATACCTGCGCCCCGATGCAAAAAGCCAGGTTACACTGGAATATGATGACAACAACAAACCGGTTCGCATAGACGCCATTGTGGTTTCCACACAACACGATGATTTTGAACAGAACGATGCAGCAGATGCTGGCTAAGATCAAAAAAGATATCATTAATATCGTTATACCAAGGGTAAAAGCCAAATATCCTAAATATGCACACCTGTTCAATAACAAGATCAAATATCATATCAACCCAACCGGTAAATTTGTGATCGGTGGCCCGCATGGCGATACAGGTTTAACCGGCCGTAAGATCATTGTTGATACTTACGGTGGTAAAGGCGCCCATGGTGGTGGTGCATTCAGCGGAAAAGATCCAAGCAAGGTTGACCGTTCTGCAGCGTATGCAACACGCCATATTGCCAAGAACCTGGTTGCAGCCGGTTTGTGCGATGAAGTACTGGTACAGGTTAGTTATGCCATCGGTGTAGCACAGCCAACCAGTATCAACGTAGTATACTTACGGTACTGCCAAAGTGAATATGACTGACGGAGAAATCGCTGAAAACAGTAATGAAAATGCCATGCTTTGATATGCGCCCTTATTTCATCGAACAGCGCCTGAAACTGCGTAACCCGATGTACAGTGAAACAGCAGCTTACGGTCATATGGGCCGTAAGAACGAAATAGTGGAAAAAACATTCACTTCTCCGGATGGTAAAACCATCAAAAGGAAAGTGGAATTGTTTACATGGGAAAAACTGGATGCAGTTAAAGAAGTGAAAAAAGTTTTCGGTTTGAAATAATCTAATGGAACAGAAAAATCTAAGAAGAGTTTACATCTTTCTAGAAAGGTGTAAACTCTTTTAATTTAAATAGCTAACTTTGAAAAGTGAAAAATTTCAGACACCAGCACCAGCGCCCCAAAAAGAATACCCTTGTCATTGGGCAGGGAAGCCGTTATCAAGGCTATGAAGGAAGGGAAGGCAGCTCGACAGGATCTACCTGCAGTCAACCGTTCACGGGCCCGTTGATCGATGAGATCAAAGAAGCTTGGCAGCGGCAATACATGGTGCCCATCAATAAGGTGCCGGTTGAAAAACTAAACAGTTTCAATGTGAGCAATCATGAAGGCTGTATAGCACAGATTTCAAAAATTCAATACCAGGACCTGCAGCAGGTGATATCTTTTGTTGTTGACAAAGGGGAAGTGCCTTTGTTTCTGATGCTTGGACGGTATTACAGATATCAGGAATATTGGTGGAATTGCCCGAAGTGCATTTTGTTTTGGTGTGAATGCCATCATCATCCCTGATAAAGGAGTGGGGGCTTTGAATGAGGATGCCATACTGACTTCTGCAGGGGCTTTGGAACAGATTGCCGTATGCCGGGTTAACAGCCTGATGAAAGCAGTAGATGATCTTCACCTGAATGGCATAAAAGTGTATGCCAGCTGAGATGAAAGCATCCAAAAAGATATTTCGAATGCAATTTCACAGAACCCTGTGCCATTATTATGGGAGGAGAGGAGCATGGTGTTTACCCTGCATTGATGAAAATTTGCGATGATCAGTTTCGTATACCCATGACTGCTGAATTTGATTCACTGAATGTGTCTGTATCAACCGGGTATTGTTTTGTATGAAGTGATGAAACAAAGAAATTGATCTTAACTAAGTGGCCGGTTCAGTTATTTCTAATTAAACTATAGGTTATATTAGTTCCTCCTGTTGAAATGATCTCACGTTTAATAATTCCTGTTCCTTTAGCCCAATACGTTAAAGTTTTTTTGTAAAGCGGATTGGAAATATCCAGGCCATTCTCCCAAACAGCTAATAATACATTTAAATAAGACCTGCCTTCAACTACAATATTTAAAGCAGGCTGGTCGCTGTGAGATAAATAAAAAAGGGAGCTGTTGTCTGCTTCCTGCAATTGTAATGCAGCAGTATCTGATGAAAAATATGAGAATGGAATATCTGCAATACCATAAAGCCATTCAGTTGAAGTTGTGCCGTTGAATTTAGAAAGCTTTAACCTGAATCTTTCATGGTAATACGCTGGTATAATGATCATTGAACCCGGGGTTTTGGGTGTTAATATAGAATTTAAAAAGCTTTCTGTTACCACAACAGAATCCAGGATTGCATTTACAGAATTCTTATAAATGAAATATTTACCCTCAGTTAGTTTTACATATTCTAAAGCTTTATCAGAAAATGAAAGGGAAATTACAGGCGGCTCAGAATCGCTGCTTTTTTTACAGGATAATTCACTTACTGTTACAGAAACAATGAACAATGTAATGAGGAATTTAGTAAAAGCTGTCATGTTTTATAATTTAATAATAAAATGATATTTATTATTTGAATCGTACCCTGTATGCGAGTGATAGTTTTATGTAAAAATTGTCATTCACTTTGTTGTTGTAAGTTGAAATGTCTTTTATTCCTGTACTTATCTTCCGAAAAAGAGAATGTCCTCCTTCTAAATTTAGTACTATATTTTTAGTAAAATAGGTATCAAGGTAAATACCCAATTGGTTTTCATCAATACGCCAATATCCAAGAGCTTTCCCGTAAGAATTAGTGATAGCCCTGAAATTAGCACCGTAATAGAATGACTGGTTGATTTTATGCTCAAAAGTAAGGTTGCCGGGTAAAACACCAAATAAAATATTTTTTTGGTTGATATTCCACATAATCCCTGCAAGGGGCATTATAAAAACACCGAAACATTCATTGTTGATATAAACACCCAGTTTCCAGGTTAATTTTTCAGATCTTTTGTAACTGGCTATCATTGCTCCACCCACCTGTAAGAATCCATTTTTACGTAAACTGCTGTCATTCATTCTGATGATACCAGTTGCCAGGATATTCCACCTGTTACCTGGTAAAGATTTGGATAATGTAACGGGTAAGCCTACACTATAAAAATCTCTTCGATTGTTATTACTAACATGTGATGTCCATTTTTCAAAGAACGGGCTGAAAATGAGTGCATCTTTTTTGTTTTTAAACTGAATTGGGATATTGGTTCCTGCGCCAAAAAATAGGAGTTTGTTAGCATTTTTATTTTGATTAAATATTCCGGCATCCGGGCTAAATGAATACTTTAGGTTTATTATATCCAGGTAAGGTTGTGCTTTTGCTTTATTTGATATTATTAGCAGCAGTGTAAAAAAGGAAATGGCTAATAAAGAGATTTTCAAACAGTTCCTTAAAAGAAATGCTGTTATAATTTTAACCTGGTTCATAATGATAAATATACTTTTTATTACTTTCCTGTTTGCAGTTGATTTTTCTTACTATTGCTTAATACAGTTGTTTTACTGTTAGTAATCGTTGATGCCAAGCTCAGTTTTTTAATCTCAGCATCCTCATAATTAAGTTGTTGGCACTTAGAACTTGAAGTTGCCATATTAATAAACATAACAATTGAAATACTGATCATGATCCTGAAAAAGTAATAAATAATATCGAATCCATTTTAGCTATCAGTAATGAAATGTTACTTTTTCCGAATCTTTTAAGCAGTAGAAATAAAATGCAGTTTTCTTGATCGCTACTATTAAATTTCGGGAAATAGTGTTATCCATATTGTATCAATAACAATGTTTCCGTTGTATTATTAGTTATTGTTTCTTTTTTTATAATTCCAATTCCCTTTACCCAGAAATATGATATTTTTTTGTAGTTGGCATCTGTTGGATTTAGCCCCTTCGTTGAAGTAAACCTATGTATATTCCTGTATGTTTTTCCCTCAAAATTCATGACAGGTATAAATCCATATATTCCACTGGTATCTGAAGCAAATGGATAAAAGAAACAATTAGTAACTGCTGGCCCTTCGTAAAAACTAAATTTTGAATTGTCAACAATCAGACCTATTAAACCACTTGTGTTGTAACTAATTGCATTTCCGGAGAACCAGTTTTCAATAGTATTTCCTGTTATTTTTGAAAGGAGTAACCTATAGGTTTCATAATAGTAACCATCTTCCCAGAAATAAACTGGAGACATATATTGTGTTTCAACCTTGCTTTCTGTAACTTTTACGTTGCTGGTTATGCCTGTTGCAGAGTCTTTATAGATAAAAAATCTATTTAATGGGAGATTTATGTATTCCAATCCTTCATTGAATTTGTAAGTCTTTTTTTCATTAGAAGTGTTTACCTCAACCTTTGCACAGGAACTAAGTAAAATTATGATTGAAAAAAAGTAGTAACTAAAGTTGTGTTTCATAATTGTTGTTTTGAATATTTTAAGTGATAAACTGTAAAAACATTTGAATAAAAGTTTTATTTTCTGATGGAAAATGCCAATGAAAAACCTGGTATATCCGGCGAACCATTAGGTATACCAAATCCGGTTTTTTGACTTCGTAGTGCAACCCGGGCCTTATGTTTATAAACTCCTCCGGTTATGAAACATGGAATGCTGGCAATTACAAATCCACCACCAATCACACCCAGTATACCTGTCCATACTTCTTTATCGGAAGGCCCAAAATCCCAGGTGCCAGATGGTGTTTTTTCTTTTCCACTTCCTACTAGAAGTGCAGCGCCAATAATAACAGTTCCTGCAACTGCTAACGTCCAGGCAGTATTATTTTGATGCTTACTTTTTGCCAAATAATATGCAGCATTTTTTATAGTTGTATCGTTTCCTCTGAAAAATATTACACGGCCTGGTGATGGCGGCATAAGTATATTTTCGGCATGATCAATTATTAATACCGTTGAGAGAGCAGTTGGATTTATTGTTTTATAGGATTGTGCTTTTGCAGATATGATGTATACAAACAGGATGAAAATTATAGAAAAATATTTCATGGTTCTTGTTTTGATGATTAATAAATTATTTGTAGTTCAAAGCTATTATGAAGAATAACAGATACATAATTGATAAAAAAGGCAGTATTAGTTTTAGAGGCAAATATTGCTTTCAGGATATAAATAAGGAAATGTTTTAGCATATTTTGCCAAAACTGCCAATAATGTTATCTTTCTAAGCAGATATTACTAAACTTCGGATACTTATTACGCAATAATTACTAAACAAAGTCTATCATGGAGACTAATGCAGTGCAACAATTATTTTTCCAGCATATAAAATCTGCCCTTCCTCCACATTTAACTTTGGTAGATGAAATTGCTGAGCATTTGAATATTAGTAATGATAGTGCTTACCGGCGAATAAGGGGTGAAAAGGCAATGAACTTCGAAGAAATACAGAAATTATGCAGGCATTATAAGGTTTCACTTGACCAGATTTTACACTTACAAAGCGAGGCATTGGTATTTACCGGCAGGGTAAATCATGAATCTTCTACAACATTTGAAGACTACCTGGAAAGTGTTCATCGTAACCTGACTATTATTAATAGTTTTGAGCACAAGCATTTGTATTTCCTGATGAAAGACATACCTCCATTTGTTCATTTCCAGGTTCCCGAATTATCAGCATTTAAGTTCTATTTCTGGATGAAGTCGATTCTTCATTATGATAACATGCAAAAAGTGAAATTTTCCCTCGATGATCCTATTTATGATAAGTTTCATGTATTGAGTAAAAAAGTGATTGAAGCATATAATAAATTGCCAACAACTGAGATATGGAATGTGGAAAGTATCAATAGTACGATCAGGCAGATAGAATTTTTTCGTGATTCTGGTTTGTATAAAAGTAATGCGGATGTAAAACTACTGTACGAAAAGCTGGAAGAACTGATTAATCATATAGAAAGGCAGGCAGAGACCGGGCTTAAATTTAATATAGGAACAGAACCGGACATCCAATTCGGCACCTTACCGGCTTTTTGTGAATGAGTTTGTAACACTTGATAATACGTTGCTGGCAGAAATGAACAATGTAAAGATTACGTTTATTAATCACAGTGTTTTATATTTTGTTGCAACCCGTGATGAACAATTTAACAGGGCATCTTTTACATTCCTGGATAACCTGATGAAAAAGTCAACACTAATCAGTGAAGTTGGGGAAAAAGACAGGGTGCGTTTTTTTAAATTATTGCGTGATAAAATCCAGGCAAGGAAAAATTCCTTGAAGTAATACTGTTAAATTTGCAAATGATTAATTTTTCACAAAAGCAGCTTAAGCTGGTTGAATGCCCAAGAGATGCCATGCAGGGCTGGTCTCATTTTATACCTACTGCAAAAGAAAACAGCATACATCAATGAGCTTTTGAAAGTTGGTTTTGATACAATTGATTTTGGCAGTTTTGTTAGCCCCAAAGCTATTCCGCAAATGGCGGATACAACTGAAGTATTAAAAGGGCTTAAGTTTGAGAATGATAAAACAAAGTTGCTGGCAATTATAGCCAATGTTCGTGGGTGCAACTGATGCTGTTGTTCATGACGAGATCACTTATCTTGGATTTCCATTTTCTATTTCTGAAACATTTCAGCAGCGCAATACAAATTCATCCATACTCAGTTCATTTGAAATGGTGAGTGAGATACAGAATTTGTGTATAAAAAATCAGAAACAGTTGGTTGTTTATATTTCTATGGGTTTTGGTAATCCTTACGGGGATGAATATAATGAAAGTATTGTATTGTATTGGGTAGATAAACTGGCTGAACTTGATATAAAAATAATTTCACTGGCAGATACTGTTGGCGTTGCAAATCCTTTACAGGTAAGTTCAGTTTTGAATAAACTGATACCTGCATTTCCATCCATTGAAATTGGGGTTCATTTACATTCGGCACCACATAACAGGGAAGTGAAACTGGAAGCTGCTTTACAGGCTGGATGTTTACGGTTTGATTCAGCTATCAAGGGAATTGGCGGTTGTCCAATGGCTGGGGATGATTTGGTGGGGAATATGGATACGGAGGAAATGATCAATTATTTTAACAAAAGTGGCCTTACGTTTAATATTGATATGCAACAATTAAATAAATGCAGTAAACTGGCTTCAGAGATTTTTATCTGAACAGACAAATTTTGAAAATCTAATGATGGAATTTCACGCAGAATTATTTCCTAAATCAATTCCTGTAAAAATTAATCACCGGCAAAAAATGATGTTGGTTGGTTCTTGTTTTACTGAACAGATAGGGAATAAACTAAGTCAGCATAAGTTCAATGTACTTGAAAATCCGAATGGTATTTTATTTAATCCGGTAAGCATTGCAAAAGCTGTTGAAACGTATGTTACTGGAAAAATATATACAGAATCTGAATTGTTTTATCACAGTGAATTGTGGGGAAGCTGGCAGCACCACACAAGGTTTTCCAGCATAATAAAGGATCAGGCTTTGGCGCAGATAAACGCATCGCAACAAAGGGCAAATCTGTTCATCAGGGAAGCCGGATGGATTTTATTGACATTAGGTTCAGCATTTGTGTACGAAGACCGTATGATTGTAAATGAAGGAAATTTTGAAAATGTTGTAGCTAATTGTCATAAGGTTCCGGCAGATAAGTTTAACAGGCGTTTATTGGATGTTTTGGAAGTGAAGAGCTGTATTAATAGAAATGATTGCAGAAGTAAGGAAAGTAAATCCTGCTGTTAAATTCATATTCACTATAAGTCCTGTACGTCATTTGCGTGAAGGGTTTATAGAAAACAACCGTAGTAAAGCAACATTGATACAGGCAGTACATTCACTTACAAATGATACAGATATATTCTATTTCCCTGCCTATGAACTTATTATTGATGATTTGCGTGATTACCGTTTTTATGCAGAAGATATGGTTCATCCAAATTATGCGGCCACCAATTATGTGTGGGAAAAATTTATTGGTGCCTGTATTGATGACCAGTCGCAACAGTTAATGAAAGAAATAGCTGTAATTGTGGCGGCAAAAAATCACAAAGCGTTTAATCCGTTGTCAGAGCAGCATAAAAAATTTCTTTTGAATAACCTGGAAAAGGTAAAGTTGTTGAAGCAGAATTATCCATATATCGATTTGGAAGCGGAGGAGCAATACTTCTTAAATAAAAGATGACATCTTTTTAAATGTTGATCATTTAGGGCTTTAAAAAAAGATGTCATCTGGCAAAAAGCCTTGTAATTAAATGATATTCAATTTGTTGCAATAGTAATAAAAAGATGTCATCTTTTTATTACCCCTTAATTTACCGCTTCAAAAAGCAGATGACATCTTTTTATTCCTCCTCAATTCCGGTCTCACAAGAGTAATAATATGCTGTTTGTTCCTTCATTGTTTTTATAAACTGTTCCCTCCCTCCAAACCATTCCAATATTTCCTCTCGGCAAAGATTTGTTTTACAGTCAGATATTATCGTGTGATACGATGACCATTTATAATCATTATATCTTTCACAATATTATGCTTAACTGCATTGGCATTTATATATATGATTGTCTGTGTAAATTGACTTTCTTTATTCACATGGATATGTTTAAATGGACGGTGTAACAAATTACCCTTTCTATCATACATGCTGTTATACGACATGCAATATGAAATCAGGAACCGCTGAAAAACATTGTCTATTAATTCGTGAATCGTTGCCTTATTACGCTTGAACTTTTTCTCTGTAACACAGAGATCCTTCACTGGCTTGGTATTTATATAGTTGGTTATTGCTTCAAAACTTTTAACTTTTACACACAAATGGAAATGTGTTGGTTGCAGGTTCCAGGAATACAGGTATAGATAACCACCTGTTATTTCTTCAAATTTCTTTAAAAAATAACTGTAATTTATATCATTCCTGAATAATAGCTCCTGGTTATTAGTCCTGTTATAAATATGATAGCACTCATTTTCTATGAATGCCGCTTTGTATTTTATTTTGATCATTTGAGGTGAAATCTTTGCTGCAAAACTGCACCTGTATTCTCAAAATAGTCACGTTGAAAACAACAATATAAAAGGAGATTTTAATCAGAAATTACAGTTGTATTAATGTATTCTGTCACCCCTAACTTCCTGGCTGTTCATTAATTCTTTTTCATATACCAGCCATTCTGCCCATCTTTTCGACCTCACGTACGCGCGCGCCGGCGGCCGCGACCTCCGCCTCGACATCCTGCGCCGCACCGATTCTCGTCGGGCCGGCGCCGGTGTTCCTGTTCGTCCACGGCGGCGGCTGGATCCTGGGCCACAAGCGGCAGCAGGGCCACGTCACGTCATGCACGAGCTCGCCGCCGCGGGCTGGGTCTGCGTCGCGATCGACTACCGCCTGTCGCCGCGCGACCTTCCCCGATCACCTCGAGGATGTCCGCGCCGCGATCGGGTGGGTGAAGCGCACGATCCGCGACCACGGCGGCGATCCCGGGTTCATCGTGCTGGGCGGGGGCTCGGCCGGCGCGCACCTCGCCTCGCTGGCGGCGCTGACCGCGACCGCGCCGGCGCCGGGCGAGCCCGATCTCCGGGTGCAGGGCTGCGTCGCCTACTACGGCGTGTACGACTTTGCCGATCGCGATCGCGCGTTTCGCCACGGCATGTTCCGGGTCCTGCTCGAAGCGGGGACGATCCTCAAGCGCCGCTTCGCCGATGGGGCGGCCCCGTTCGACGACGCCTCGCCGATCACCCACATCGGCGCCGACGCCCCGCCGTTCATGGTCCTGCACGGCGATCGCGACAGCCTCGCGCCGATCGCGGGAGCAAGGACCGTAACCGAACGAG
>JBAOHN010000009.1:0-116887 GCA_037045385.1 Baekduia sp.
ATGGCGAGACCCGGACTCGAACCGGGGACACCACGATTTTCAGTCGTGTGCTCTACCAACTGAGCTATCTCGCCGCGGCCGCAAAGCCTAGCGGGGGCGATCGTACGGGCGGCACGCGTGCGAGGATGCGCTCGTGCTCCGCGAAGTCATCGGCGACCTGTTGCCCACGGCGCTCGCCGTCGCGCTCAGCCCGATCCCCGTAATCGCCGTCGTCCTCGTCCTCGGCTCGTCGCGCGCGAGGACCTCAGGCCCGCTGTTCGCGCTCGGCTGGGTCGCCGGGCTCTCGGCGGTCGCGGCGCTCGTCGTCCTCGTTCTCTCCTCTGTCTTCGACTCCGGCTCCGACGCCGAGGAGCAGGGCGTCGCGTGGCTCAAGCTCGCGATCGGCGTCTCGTTCGTGCTGCTCGGCGCCGCTCAGTGGCGGAAGCGCCCGGCGGCCGGGGAGGAGGCCAAGATGCCCGGTTGGATGGCGACCGTCGACAGCGCGACGCCCGGCAGGGCCGCCGTGCTCGGGGTCGCCCTGTCTGCCGCCAACCCCAAGAACCTGGCGCTGACGGTCGCCGCCGCAGCGACGGTTGCCGAGGCCGGGCTCGACACCGCCGAGGAGGCTGCCGCGATCGCGGTCTTCGTCGCGATCGGCTCGGCGTTCGTGCTCGGTGCGGTCGCCGTCCGGCTCGCCGGCGGCGAACGGGCGGCGAAGCCGCTGGCCCAAATCAGGGAGTTCATGGCGGCCAACAACGCCGTCATCATGACCGTCGTCCTGCTGCTTCTCGGGATGAAGCTCGCCGGCGACGCGCTGCCCGCGATCTGACGGCACGGATCGCGCATCCGTAGGCTCGCGGGATGCGCCGCGTCGCCAGTCCGCTCCTGATCGCTCTCTGCCTGCTCCTCACCTTCATCGCCCTGCTCGCGACCTGGGTCCGGCAGCAGGCGCTCGACACCGACAGCTGGGTCGACACGAGCACCGAGATCCTCAGCCACGAATCGGTCCAGCGGGCGACCGCCGGCTACCTCGCGGACCAGGTCACGAGCGAGCGGGCGCAGAGCCGGCTCGAATCGGTGCTGCCCGAGCGCGCCAAGCCGCTCGCCGTGCCGATCCAGGGCCTCGCCGCCGACGCCGCCGAGAGCACGGCGATGCGGGCGCTCAAGAACGATCGCTTCCAGCGCTTCTGGGAGCGCTCGAACCGGATCGCGCACCAGCAGCTCGTCCGGGCGATCGACAGCGACGCCGACCGCGCGATCGTCCTCGACTTGCGTCCGATGCTCGGCCGGATCGCCGCCAGGACCGGCTTCAACATCAACGACATCCCGCCCGAGCGCGGCGTCGTGCGGATCCTCGACGGCGACGAGCTCGGGCAGGTCCGCGGCTACGCGAAGCTGCTCCGCGGCACGGCGTGGTGGGCCGCCGCGCTGACGCTGCTGGCACTCGCGGCGGCGATCGCGCTCGCGCCCGACAGGCGCCGCGCCGTCGTCCGTGCCGGCATCGGGCTGTTCGCGGTCGCGCTGCTCGTGCTGATCGCGCGCCGGGTCGGGATCAACCAGGCGACCTCGGCGCTCGGATCGGGCGGCAACGAGCTCGCCGTCCGCGACACGCTGACGACCGCCTCCACGCTGCTGATGGACATGGGCCGGTCGGTAGCCGCTCTCGGCCTGCTGATGACGCTCGCGGCCTGGGCTGTCGGCCCCGGCGCCTGGGCCACCAAGCTGCGCGGCGCCGTCACCCCGCCGATCGAGAGCTTCCCGGGCATCGCGCACCTGCTCGCTTTCAGCGTCGTCCTGCTGCTGGTCTTCGGCAGCGTCCTGCCTTGGAGCAGCAGCCCGCTCGCGATCGTCGTCTATGCGATCGCCGGCGCCACCTTCGTCGAGGTCCTGCGCCGCGCGGCGCCGGCCAACCCCGCATGAGCAGCAGCGATTCGATCAGCCCGACTGCCCATTACACGGGCCAGATCTGGAACCGGAACGGCCTCTCGGACCCGGAGCTCTCGACCTGGCAGGGACGGCTCATGTACGCGGGGATCGAACCGGCAATGGCGCTCAGCCGGCTCACGGGCGGCCCCTCGCTCGAGCCGT
The DNA here is from genome assembly GCA_037045385.1 of Baekduia sp. GTDB lineage: Bacteria > Actinomycetota > Thermoleophilia > Solirubrobacterales > Solirubrobacteraceae > Baekduia. The sequence continues at coordinate 2,068 of JBAOHN010000009.1, forward strand.
ACCTGCTGGCTCGCCACCGCGCGATCGACACGCTGCTCGAGCGGTCGATCACCGACGATGGCATCAGCCAGGTGCTCGAGATCGCAGCCGGGATGTCGGCGCGCGGCCTGCGGTTCACGAGGCGGCACGGCGACGCGCTCGACTACATCGAGGCCGACCTGCCCGCGATGGCCGCTCGCAAGCAGGCAGCGCTCGACCGGATCGGCGTGACCGCGGGCGGACCCCGAGTCGTCGCCGTCGACGCGCTCGCGCCCGGCGATCTGGAGGCTCTGACGGCCGGCCTCGACCCCGATCGCGGCCTCGTCGTCATCACCGAAGGACTGACCAGCTACCTCACGCCGGACGCACTCGACGGCCTCTGGCAGCGGATCGCGGCGATAGCCGCCGCGTTCTCGAAAGGCCGCTACCTCGCCGACGTGATGCCGCGCTCGGCCGGGCGAAGCCCGCTCGTCCGCGGCGGCCGGCTGGTGTTGACTGCCTTCGTGCGCGGCACGGTCCACATGCACTTCGACGACAACGACGACATCGAGGCAGCGCTGCGCACGGCCGGCTTCACGAGCGCGAGCGTGCTGCCGGCGCACGAGATCGCGCCCGCCGCCGGCGGCGCGGCGAGCCTCAGCCTCGCGACGATCGCCGACGCCCGCGCCTGACCGTCACGCTTCGGCGAGCTCCGCGAACGAGCCCGCGTCGATCATGTCGAGCACGTCGCGGGCGATCGAGCCGGCAGGCGCGACCAGCGTCACACGCAGCGGCTCTGCGCGCCGCGCAAGGCCGCGGATCACGTGGACCCCGGTGCTGTCGATGTAGCTGACGGCGGCTAGGTCGATAACGATCGGCCGCTGCTCGGCGAGCGCGTCGGTTGCGGCGGCCTCGATCAGTTTCGCGTTCCTGAGGTCGACCTCGCCGGAGAGCGTGATGCGGAACGCGCCGCCCTCGTCGCGGCACCCGATTTCCGGCAGCTCGCTCACCCGCTCCCGTCCTGCCGGACGAGGAACCGCATCGACGTGCGCGTCCCCTGGCCGCTTGTCGTCCGCTCGAAGTCATGGGCGAGCCGACGCATGATCGGCGTCCCGAGTCCGCGATCGGGGTCGGCCACCGCGGCGAGCCAGGAGCCGTTGTCGGTCACCGTGACGCTCAGGTCACCGGCGCCGTGTTGGAGGATCCGCAGCTCGACGCCCCGGTCGGCAAGTTCACCGTCGCGGTGACCGTGCTCGATCGCGTTCGCGCATGCCTCGCCGACCGCCAGCAGAATCCGCTGGCGGTCGTCGTCGGCGATCCCCGCCGACGACATCCAGTCGCGCAGATCGCCGCGGATCCCCGCAAGCTGGCCTGCGTCGGCCGGGAAGAAGCGCTCGAAAACGACGGCCGGTGCGGGCAGCAGCTTCGCCGCCAGGACGACGACGTCGTCGCCGCGGCCCTCCGGCGGCTCGAGCCCCCGCAGCAGTTCGCTGCAGAGGTCGTCGGGGTCGTCGCCGCCCCACGCCTCGGCCGCCGAGCGGAGCCGTTCGAGGCCGGTGGTCAGTCGCTCGCCGCGGCGCTCGACCAGCCCGTCCGAGTAGAGCACGAGCAACGCCCCGGCCGAGATCGCGATCTCGTCCTCGAGCCGCTTACGCCCACGGACCGGGCTCGCGAGCGGCCACGACCTGCCGCCGCCGAGCAGCCTCGCGCGACCGTGCTCGACGAGGACGGGCGGCGGGTGGCCGGCACAGGCGTACGAGAGGCGGCCGGCGCTCGGGTCGATGTAGCAGCAGACGACGGTCGAGCCGGCCGCGGCGGGAATGCTCTCGGCGAACGCGTCGAGCTGGTCGAGCAGTTCGGCGGGCGACGAGCAACCGGAGGCCAGCGCCGCGAAGCCGGTCCGGAGCTGTCCCATACCCGCGGCCGCCTCGAGCCCGTGGCCGACGATGTCGCCGATCGCGAGCGCCAGCCGGCCGTCCGGCAGCTCGATCGACTCGTACCAGTCACCACCGACCTGAAGCCGCTCATCCGCACCGCGATAGTGCGCTGCGACCTTCACGTGCTCGGAGTCGGCGAGGCGGTCGGGAAGCAGCGCCTCCTGCAGGCGAACCGCCGTCGCGTGCTCCTCGTCGAGCACGCGCGCGCTCTCGATCGCGATCGCGGCGCGCTGCGCGAGCTCGCGGGCGAACTCGAGGTCGTGTTCACCGTAGAGCCGGCGCTGTGGATCGCTGATCCCGAGCATCAGGACCGTCTGGCCGACCCGGTCGCGCGTGATCGTGAGCGGCACCGCGATGTGCGATCTCGTTCCGAGCTCGCGCATCAGATCACGCATCCGGCCGTCGGTGGCCGCAGCGTCCAGCCGCTCCGCGGTGATCTCGCTGATCAGCTGGGCGCCGCCTCCGGCGACGTTCGCGACCGAGTCGGGGTTCCCGGCGGGCAGCGCGTACCGCTCGCGGAGCTCTCGAAGCACCTCGAGCCGCGCCGGGTTGGCGTGGGCGATCGCCATCAGACGGCTGCTGGCGTCCGGCGCCTCGACTGTCGCGAAGTCGGCGACGGTGGGGACGAGCAGCTCGGTCAGGCGCTGGGCGCGCGCCTTCGCCCCCCGCACCGACTCGAGCTCGGCCATCACGCTCGTCAGTAGCTCCGCGCGCCCGCGGGCGCGGTCCTGCTCGAGGCTGCGGCGCGCCTGCTCGAGCGGCGCGGCGCAGCGTGAAGCCAGGGAGCGCATCGTGTCGAGCAGATCCTCGCCGAGGTTGCGCTCGGTCTTCCAGGCGAACAGCAGCACGCCGATCGGCCTGGAGCCCGAAGCACCGATCGCTACCGCTGCGACCGCGCGCATCTCCGATGAGCGCATGTCCTCTTCGAGCCCGGGGTAGCGGGCCACGAAGTCGTCGAACGTGCCGACCAGCACCGGCTGCCCGCTCTCGATCACGTCGCTGAGAGGCGATCGGATCGAGGCCGGTGACTCGCTCCAGCGCGCACGCGTCTGCTCCGGGACCGGCGCGCCGTAGCGGACTCGGATCATCTCGCGCTGGCGGTCGTGGAGCGCCAGGACGGTACGGTCGGCGCCGACCAGCATCTCCGCCTGCTCGGCGGTCGCAGCGATCAGTCCCTCGGTGTCGGTGCCCGTCGGGATCCCGGCCGCGAGCTGCTGGAGCTGGTCGGCGAGCCGACGGCGGCGCTCTGTCCGCTCGGTCAGGCGAGCGCGCTCGAGCGCCGGCAGGCATGCGGCCGCCATCGCCTCGAGCAGGCGGAGGTCGTCCTCTCCGACCGTGACCTCGTCCGTGAATGCGATCCCGAACGCCCCGGCCGGCGGCTCCCCGGGCAGGCCGAGCGGCAGCGCCACCATCGCCTTGGCCACATCGCCGATCCGCTCGGCTGTGGCAGCGAACCGCGCCGCGAACTGCTCGCCGCTCGCCTGCACCGGAGCGCGCTCGAGGAACGCCGCCGACGCCACGTAGGGGGGCTCCAGCGGCAGCCGGTGCCGCCAGCGCTCGCAGATCTCGGGGTTGCCGCTCATCACTGCGAGGTCGAGGTGGAGGCCGTCCTCGCTCAGCAACATCAGCGCTCCTGCAGCTCCCCCGAGCTGGGCGAGCGCGCGCGAAATGAACTCGCTGCCGACCTGCTCGACGGTCAGTGCCCGTGACAGCGCGGTCGCCAGTTGGCGGAGCACCTCGCTGGCGTGATGCGCCTGTCGCTCGGCCTCGATCAGCCGCACACGCGCGAGTGCCTGCGCGGTGGCGTCGGCAAGGCTCTCGAGCATCTGCCACTCGCGCTCGCTCATCCGGTGCGGGCGCGTGAAGGCGACGCCCGCGGCACCTGGGCTCGCTCCGGCCACGCTCGGCAGCGGCACCGAGGCGACCGACACGAACCCTTCGGCAAGGAGCGCCGACGCGCGCTCCGGGTAACGCTCGCGGAGCTCGCCCGCGGTGCTGACCGAGACCCTCCTGCCGGTCCGCAGGGCGTCGCCGACAGGTCCCTCCCAGCGCACCATCGACCAGCGCGAGCCGCCTTCGACGCCGACCGTCAGCACGGGCTGGAGCTGCTCTCCCTCGGCGACCGCGATCATCGCCGCCTTCGCTGCGAGCGGCATCTGCCCGAGCCGGACATAGGCCTCGACGACGTCGTCCACCGTTGTCGCCGCGGCGAGCGCGGTCGTGATGTCGAAGACTGAGCTTCGGCGCTCGGCGATCGCGAGTTCCGCCGCTGCGTCGTCGCGGGCGCGCAGTGCCGCAGCGAGAAACAGCATCGTGCCGATCACGAACCCGAGACTGAGCTGCAGGTAGAGGATGTTGTCGGACGGCGTGCTCTCGAGGCCCGCCGTGAAGACGTGGCCGTCAGCCGTTGCGCTGGCCGCGACGAACGCGACTGCCGCCCCCGCGAGAGCCACGCACAGGGTCCCGTAGCGGAACGCGATCAGCAGCAGCAGCCCGATTGGGGCGAACAGCAGCGCGAACGCCTCGGTCCAGAACGCGAGCGCGGCGAGCGCCTGGGTCAGGATGATCGCCGCCGCCGCCTCGACGGGGTTGCGCGCACCGACCAACTCGCGGGCCCGCTCGCCCTGGAACAGCGGCGCCACCGAGAGGATCGCGCCACCGATCACCAGCACGCCGAGGCCGTCGCCGACCCACCAGTCACCGGCGAACTGGCTCCAGCTCTCGCCGGTCTCGAGGTTGAACGTCGTCGCCCCGATCGCGGCGCCGATCGCCGGAGCGGCTACGACCGCGCCGAGGACGAACGCCGTCAGGTCCTGCATCCGCCGCAGGTCGGGGCTCGTCGTGGCACTGCGCACGAGCAGCGCGCCGGCGAGTCCCTCGGTCGTGTTGGCGAGCGTGTAGCCGGCAGCCGCGCCGGGCGGGAGGTCGTGGATCAGGTTCATCGTGAGCTCGGCGCTGGCGGCGGCGAGCAGCACGACCGGCCACCATCGCGGCCGCGTCAAGAGCAGCGAGGAGACCGTCACCCCTGCGGCAGGGAAGAACGTCGCGGAAAGGCCGTCCGCGTTGAACCACGCGTACGAGGTCCGGGAGCCGGCGGCGTAGGCGAGCCAGACGACGGCGAAGATCGCGAGCCCGTGCGTCAGGTCGTTCGCACGTGGATCTAGCCGTCCGAAACCGGGCTTGCGTGGAGCTGAACCCATCGGCGGCCGACGCTACCAGCGGCCAGAACCGTTCGCCGCAGATCCTCTGGAATTCAGCTGCCTGCGACGAAGCCGCCGGCGCTGCCGGCCGCGAACGCGTCGGCCATCGCTTCGGCGACGCCGCGCGGGCCGCCGGCGTGGCATTCGAGCTTCGGGTTCGGCACGGCGGTCATCGACAGCTCGGCGTAGACGCGCTGCCCGGCCGGGGCTCCGCCCGAGTAACGGCTCGCGAGCGGCTGCACGAGCACGCCCCGGATCTCGGCGCCGCCACGGAGTCGGATCACGCGGAAGGCGGCGTTGTTGCGCGTGCCTGCCCAGTAGACGTACTGATCGGTCGCGGGAAGCAGCTCGGCGGCGCGAGTCGCCGACGGAGCCTCGGGGGCGAGCACGAGGCGCTGGCGGACCGTGACCGCGTGCGCGCACGAGTTGCCCGTGGCGAAGCGCCAGCTGCGGGAACCCTTGGCGCTCTTGCGCTTCCAAGTGCGAGGAACCGTGAACTCGAGCCGGATGTTGCCGCTGCGCGTCCAGTTGGCGACAGGCACCGTCCCACCGGCGGAGATCGCCACCGGCGGCTTCGGCGCCCCTTCGTGCCAGTACGGACCCAGTGCGGCCTGCGTCGAGACGGCGATCGCAGCGGCTGCAAGGGTGCCAGCTCCGATGATCAGGATGCGAGACCTGGGCATGACTCCATCCTACTTTCCCTACTCAAAACAAGTGAGTGCTCTAATGCTGCTCTCGTGATCGGTCAGCGGCCGATCCGGCGCAGCATCCGCATCGCGAACAGTCCCGTCGCCGCCATCAGACCGGCCAGCGCCAACAGCCCGGGCCACGTGTTCGACCAGCTCGGGTCGAAGCCCGCGACCGTCGCTTGGCGTGCCATGTCGAGGACGTGGCTGACCGGGTTGTACGGCGCGAACGAGGCGAGCCAGCCGCTGAGCAGCGGCTGCGGCGTGTACGCGGTCGAGAGGAAGATTGAGATCAGGACGCCGTTCTGGATCAGCGGGCCGACCTGCTGCGTTCCCGCCCAGAGCGCGAGCGCGCAGCCCCAGAGCGAGGCGACGGCGCAGAACCAGAGCGCGGCGACGTAGAGCGCGATCAGGCCGAGCGCACCGCCGCTCAGCTCGGCACCCGCAACCAGGCCCGCCACGAGGATGATCGTCGCCGGGGCGAGCGACCTGGTCATCGCTGCCAGCACCGGGCCGGCCAGTAGCACCGGCCGCGGCGCAGGCGAGGTCAGCAGGCGGTCGAACCAGCCCTGCTCGATGTCGCGGGCGAGGTTCGCGCCGACGGCGCCGCCGGCGAACCCGGCCGCCTGCAGGCAGGAGAGCGGCAGGATCCAGGACAGGTAGTTGTCGGCCGGGAAGCCCGGCAGCGCGCTGAGACGGTCGAACTGCCCGCTCGTGCCGAACAGGAAGATCATCGGCGCGATCGTCGCCGGCAGGAAGCCCCCGCGCACGCGCGAGATCTCCATCAGCGCGCGCTGCCAGAGCGCGCTGCCGACCGACAGCGTGTAACGGAGCTCGGTCATGACGCCCGCACCCGTGTCCGCATCGCGAGGACCGAGAAGATCGTCGCCGCGACGAGGAACCCGGCGGCGGCGATCAGGCCGTGCAGCGGGTCGCCTAGCGCCGGGTTGTCGTGGAGCGCTGCACGGATCCCCTCGACGACGTACGTCAGCGGGTTGTACGGGGCGATCGCCTTCAGCGCCGGCGCGAGGAAGTCGCGCGGGAAGAAGGCCGGGGCGGTGAACAGCAACACGAAGACGAGCGGGAACAGGTTCTGCATCAGCTGCAGCGAGGCCGTTTTCAGAGCGAGCGCGCAGGCGAGCGCGCAGACCGCTCCGGCGCTCGTCGCCGCCAGCAGCATCACCTCTGCGACGCCGAGGACGCCGCCCTCGTAGCGGGCGCCGAAGATGAACGCGACCGTCAGGAAGACGATCACCTGAACGCTGCCGAGGACGGCCGCTCCCACGATCCGGCCGAGGACGAGCGAGACGCGAGCGGTCGGCGCCGCAAGCAGACGGTCGAAGAACCCGCCCTCGATGTCGGCGGCGAGCGCGATCCCGCCGGTCAGCCCGGCGAACAGCGTCCCCTGCACGATCGTCCCGCCGATCACGAAGCCGACGAACGCGCCGGTGTCCGGGAAGCCGCGGAGCTGGGTCGCCGACGAGGTGCCGCTGGCGATGATCGCGAGCAGCACGAGCGGCAGCAGGAAAGAGGGCACGAGGAACTGCGCGCGCCGAAGCTGCACGCGCAGGCCGCGGGCGGCAAGTGCGAGCACGACACGGGCCTGGACGCCGGCGTCACGCTCGATCGCGACCGAGCTCAAGCCGGAGCCGCCTCTTCGTCGTCGGACACCGCCGGGTGGCCGGTGACCGCGAGGAAGACATCGTCGAGCGAGGGGTGCTCGACCTCGACCGCCTCGACCTCGATCCCCGCGTCGTCTAGGACCCGCACGACCGGTGCGATCGCACGGGCGCCGTCGGCGGTGCGGACGACGATCCCGTGCTCGGCGTGCTCCGAGCAGGCGCCGAGCGGCTCGAGCAGCCGGCGGGCCTCGGCGGCACGCGTGTCGTCGGCAACCTGCACGTGCAGTGCCGGATCACCGATCCGTGACTTCAGCTCCTCGGGCGTGCCCTCGGCGACGATGTGGCCGTGGTCGATGATGCCGACGCGGCCGGCGAGCTGCTCGGCCTCTTCGAGGTACTGGGTCGTCAGGAAGACGGTCGTGCCCTCCTGGTTCAGCAGCCGGACTTCGCGCCAGAGCGCGGCGCGGCTCGCCGGGTCGAGCCCGGTCGTCGGCTCGTCGAGGAACAGGACGCGCGGGCGATGGACGAGCGCCATCGCGAGGTCGAGCCGCCGGCGCATCCCGCCCGAGTAGGTCGCGAGCCGGCGCTCGGCGGCGTCCTCGAGCTCGACACGGCCGAGCAGATCCTCGCCGCGTTCGCGTGAGACGGTGCGGCTCAGTCCGTGAAGCGCGCCCTGCAGTTCGAGCAGCTCGCGGCCGGTCATCAGCGGATCGAGAGCCGCCTCCTGCAGCGCGACGCCGATCTCGCGGCGAACCTTCTGCGCGTCCGCGACGACATCGTGCCCGGCGACGAGCGCGCGGCCACCGGTCGGTCGCAAGAGCGTCGTCAGCATCCGCACCGTCGTCGACTTGCCGGCGCCGTTCGGCCCGAGGAAGCCGTAGATCTCGCCCTCCTCGACGCGCAGATCGACGCCGTCGACGGCCTTGAGGCCGCCCGGGTATTCGCGTTCCAGACGCTCGACGACGATCGCTGCGGTCACCGGGAGCAGCCTAGTGGGGGAGATCGGCCGTCCGGTCGACGTCGTCGCAGACGCCGAGCCCGTCGCAGGTGACCGGCTCGGTCGGCGCTGCGGCGAGCAGCGAGCGCAACCCCTCGTCGGGCGCAGCGCGCGCGGCGTCGATCAGCGCGGACCCGATCCAGACCGGGTGTCCCGGGCGGCCGCCGTCGGTCGCCCTGGCCGCGGCGACACCGGATCGGCCGGCAGCGGCCACTCGCTCGACGGCGACCGGATCGAGCCACGGGAGATCGCCGAGCACGACGAGCGCGGCTTGCGCGTCCGGAGCGGCGGCGAGCCCGGCCCGCAACGAGGCACCCGGGCCTCGCTCCCATTCGGCGCAGCGCACGACCTCCCAGTCCAGGGGGACGACCTCGGCGACCTCGTCGGCACGGTCGCCGAGCACCGCGATGCGGCGGCCGTTCCATGCTGCGCCAACCGCGGTGCAGACCCGTGCAAGCATCGGCACCCCGTCGACCGGCGCTATCTGCTTGCCGCCCCCGAACCGTGTCGCCGCGCCCGCCGCGAGGACGATCGCCACCGGTTCGACATCGACGTTGTTCTTGGTCATACTAAGGCCAATGCTGGAGGAGTCGCCGGTCGAGCCACTCGACAATCGTCTGCTTGCCGCGCGCGCGCGTGCGGAGATCCTCAAGGCCGTCTTCGACGGTCGGTTCGAGGAGAAGCTGCCGAACGAGGACCGGCTCGCCGAGATGCTCGGCGTCAGCAGGACGACCGTCCGTTCGGCGCTCCAGGGGCTCGAGCGCGACTGCATTGTTACAAGAAGGCGCGCGATCGGGACGATCATCAACCGCCACATCAGTCGCTCGTCGCTCGCCCTCCAACGGCTCGCCGGCTTCGACTGGATGCTCGAGGAGCGCGGCCACGAGGTGACGGTAGACGTCACGACCGCGTGGCGCACGGCCGGCGATGACGTGCCGTCCCACGCCGGGCTCGAGCCCGGCGAGGAGCACCTGCGGATCGACAAGTCCTACCGCGCCGACGGCGAGCTCGCGATCACGATCGAGGACTACGTGCCCGCCGCGCAGCTGCTCGTCGCCGAGGCACCGGCAGTCGCCCCGCCGTCGCTGTTTACGTTCGCCGAGGAGCACTGCCGGTCGGCGATCCACCACGCGGTCGTGACGATCATTCCGCAGGTCAAACACGGCGACAGCACGCGCCTCGAGATCGACGAGGGAGCGCCGTTCATCCGGCTCGCCGAGACGCACTACTCCGCGAAGGGCGACGTCGTCGCGTGCTCGCTGATCGATTTCAACGACGAGTTCATCCGCCTCGAGGTGGTGCGGACGCAGTGACCGCGACGGCGACGGCGCCGGAGCGTCAGCTCGGCCGGGCGATCCGGCGCCGCGAAGACCGCGCGCTGCTGACCGGCGCCGGGCAGTACCTCGCCGATCTGCCGTTCGCCGACGGGCTCGAGGCCGTCTTCCTGCGCTCGCCTGCTGCGCACGCGGAGATCACCCGGCTCGACGTCACGGTCGCCGCCGCGCTGCCCGGCGTCGCGGCGGTCCTCACGGCGGCCGACCTGGCGCTGCCGCCGCTGCACCCGCCGGTCGAGAACCCGGACGCCTTCAGCCCGCCACGGCCGCTGCTCGCCGAGGGCGTCGTGCGCTTCACCGGTGAGCCGATCGCGATCGTCCTCGCTGACAGCGCGTACATCGGTGAGGACGCGCTCGAGCTGATCGACCTCGAGCTCGAGCCGCTGCCGCTGGTGCTCGACCCGCGCGAGGCCGGGTCCGCGGCCCCGCTCCACGACGGCCACGGCAACGTCCTCTACGACCATCACTTCGACTCTGGCGGCGTCGACGACGCGTTCGCCGGGGCGGCGATCGTCTTCGAGCGCGACTTTCGCAACCCGCGCTATTCGGCGACGCCGATGGAGACCCGTGGGGTCGTCGCCGCTCCGCACGGCGCCGGGCTGCGGCTGCACTGCTCGACCCAGGCGCCGCACCGCTACGCGACGATCGTCGCCGAGTTGCTCGCGCTCGATCCGGGCGACGTCACGGTCGCCTGCCCCGACGTCGGCGGAGGATTCGGCCAGAAGGCGCACACGTACCCGGAGGAGGTCGTCGTCGCGGCGGCGGCGCTGCGGACCGGCCTGCCGGTGCGCTGGATCGAGGATCGCGCGGAGAACCTGCTCGCGGCGAGCCACGCGCGAGACCAGTACGTGTACGTGCGCGTCGCGGCGGACGATGCCGGGCGTCTGCTCGCGCTCGACGCCGACGTGATCTGCGACACCGGCGCGTACGGCGTCTTCCCGCATGGCCACATCCTCGAAGCGCTCGGCACGCCGGCGATGCTGCCGGGCCCGTACCGGCTGCCGCACTACCGCTACCGCTCGCGGTCGATCGCGACGAACAAGGCGCCCGAGGGCGCTTACCGCGGGGTCGGCCTGCCGGTGTCGGCGTTCGTCCACGAGCGCGTCATGGACATCCTCGCGGCCGAGGTCGGCATCGACTCGGCCGAGGTGCGGCGGCGCAACCTGCTCGGTCCCGACGAGCTGCCGCACGTCAGCCTGACCGGGCAGCGCTACGACTCGGGTGACTATCCGCGCGCGCTCGAGCGTGCGATCGAGCAGATCGGGTACGACGGCGTCGGGCGGCCCGAGCCCGGTCCGGACGGACGCGTCCGGGCGATCGGCCTCTCCTGTTACGTCGAGTACACCGGCATCAACTCGGCCGTCTTCCAAGGGCGCGGGATGGTCGGGATCGCGGGGTACGACGCGGCGCACGTCGAGATCGGGCCGGGTGGTCGTGCGCGACTCTGGACGACGCTGCCGGCGATCGGTCAAGGCACGGCGACGACGTTCGCGCAGCAGCTCTCCGACGAACTCGATCTGCCGCTCGACGACGTGGTGGTCGAGCGACCGGACACCGCCGTCGGTGGTTTGCACGGCACCGGAACGTTCGCGAGCCGGAGCGCGATCTCCGGTGGCGGAGCGATCCACCGTGCGGTGGAGACGCTGCTCGCCGACGCCGCCGAGCGCGCGGCGGACCGGCTCGGGGTCCCGGCCGAGTCGCTCGCCTACGCGGCCGGGGCCTTCTCCACGGCGACCGAGCGCGTCACGCTCGGCGCGCTCGCAGCTGGATCTCGCGAGGGGGTCCTGTCGGCCTCCGGCGAGTTCGACCCGCCGGTCCCGTCCTACCCGTACGCGACCCATGCCTGCGAGGTCGCCGTCGATCTCGAGACCGGCGCCGTCGAGCTCGTGCGGTACGTGATCGTCGAGGATTGCGGCACGGTCCTCAACCCGCTGATCGTCGAAGGGCAGGTCCACGGTGCCACCACCCAGGGCATCGGCGGAACCCTCTACGAAGAGCTCGTCTACAACGAGGACGGCCAGCTCGTGACCGGCTCGCTGATGGACTACCTCGTCCCGACCGCGACCGAGATCCCGCGCTTCGAGGTCGATCACCTTGTCACGCCGGCGCCGGACCAAGTGCTGGGCGCGAAGGGGGTCGGTGAGGGCGGCACGTTGGCACCTCCAGGGGCCATCGCCAACGCGGTCTCCGCGGCGCTCGGCCGCGAGTTCAACGCGCTGCCGCTGCGCCCCGGCAACCTACTGCAAAGCAGCTAATCATGTGGATGTTGGCCTCGCGAGGCGATCTTGACACCACTAGAGCAAATGTATTACGAATGACAGCTCAGTCATCCATTGGGAGGTAGGTGCTGTGTCGGTGTTGAAACGCATGTTGTCGCTGCTCGCGATCGTGGCTCTGGCCGCGTTCGCATCGGGCTGCGGTGGAGACGACAAGAGCTCGTCCACCGAGACCACGAAGAAGGACGGTCTCAAGGTCGGCTTCGTCTACGTCTCACCGCTGCCGGGATCGGCCTGGTCGAAGTCGTGGGACGTGACCCGCGAGACGCTGGAGAAGGACTTCGGCGCCCAGACCACGGTCGTCCAGCCAATCGCTGAGAACCCGGACGTGGTCGGGACCTTCCAGGACCTGATCCGCAAGGGCAACAAGCTGATCTTCGCCACCGCGTTCGGCTACCAGCCGTTCGTCGCGCAGGTCGCCAAGCAGAACCCGGATGTGAACTTCGTCGTCACCGGGCCTTGGGTCCAGAAGGCCGATCGCCCGGCGAACGTATCCAGCGTCTACGCGAACCTCTGGGAGGTCCGCTACCTCACCGGCATCGTTGCGGCGTCGATGTCGAAGACGAAGACGCTCGGGTTCGTATCCGCGTTCTCGATCCCCGCGGTGGTCGCCGGCATCAACGGCTTCCAGCGTGGCGCTCAGTCGGTCGATCCAGAGATCAAGACCCGGGTCGTGCTGACCAGCAACTGGTACAACCCGTCGCAGTCGACGCAGGCCGCCAAGACGCTCGCCAAGCAGGGCGCGGACGTCATCGCCAAGCATGAGGACTCGATCGGTCCGCTGCTCGGCGCGAAGGCCGCCGGCGTCTTTGGCATCGGATCGGAGGCCGACACCAGCGCGCAGACCCCGGACACGTACCTGACCGGGTCGGTCTACGACTGGAGCGACTATGCCAGGGAGAAGTACCAGCAGACGGTCGACGGGAACTTCGAGAACAACGAAGTGAACGGCGACCTCAAGACCGGCATGGTCAAGCTCGGTCCGATGAGCGACGAGGTCCCCGCCGACGTCAAGGCGAAGGTCGAGGACGCCCAAGCGAAGATCGAGTCCGGTGACCTCGTGGTCTTCACCGGCCCGCTCACCGACAACACCGGGAAGCAACAACTTGCCTCTGGCAAGGACTGGGCGACCCCGGCAGACGTCTACGCCAACATGACGTTCTTCCTCGAAGGCATCATCGGGAAGATCCAGGAGTAGTCGAACGAACACGGCACGGCTTGTCGTCGAGACCATGAGCGAACACGGACATGAAGGGGAGCGCGTTGCTCTCCGAGCGACCGCGATCACGAAGGTCTTCGACGGCAAGCCGGCCAACGACGGTGTCGATTTCACCGTGCAGCGCGGGCAGGTCCATGCGCTGCTCGGTGAGAACGGCGCCGGCAAGACGACGCTGATCTCGGTCCTCTGCGGCCAGTACGTCCCGGACAGCGGGACGATCGAGGTCGATGGCACGCCGGTGTCATTCACCTGTCCGCGCGACGCGCTGAACGCGGGCATCGGGGTGGTTCACCAGGACCTCAGGCAGGTCGAGCGCTTCACGGTCACCGAGAACGTGGTCCTCGGGACAGCCGATCGGCCCGGTCCGGCTGCCGAGGAGCGGGTGCGCGAGATTACGGCCGGACTCGGGTTCGAGCTCGATCCGCGCGCGCTCGTCTCGTCGCTGTCGATCGGGGAGCGTCAGCAGCTCGAGATCGCCAAGCTTCTCTACCGCGGAATGTCGGTCCTGATCCTCGACGAGCCGACCGCCGTGCTCGCGCCGCAGCAGAGTGAGCAGCTCTTCGCCGCGCTTCGCGTGCTCGCCGGCGAGGGCAAGGCCGTCGTCTTCATCTCCCACCGGTTGCGTGAGGTGATCGCCGTCGCCGAGGACGTCACCGTCCTCCGCCACGGGCGCGTCGTGGCGCGTCAGCCGGTTGCGGGCAGCAGCCCCGAGGATCTCGCGCGGCTGATGGTTGGTGACGCGGCCGGCGAGGTCGCCGCCGTTGCCGCCGGCGATCCGCGCGAGCCGGTGCTCGAACTCCAGGACGTCCACGCAGGCTCCGGCCGGCGCGCGCTCAACGGCGTCTCGCTGACGCTGCGTCGCGGCGAGATCGTCGGCGTCGCCGGGGTCAGCGGCAACGGTCAGGTTGAGCTCGCCGAGTGCGTCGCCGGGATGCTGGCGCCGGCCTCCGGCACGCGCACGGTCCACGGCGACGTCGTCTCGTTCATCCCCGAGGATCGGCTCGCGACCGGCCTCGTCGGGTCGATGACGATCGGGGAGAACCTCTCGTTCCGCCGCTTCCACAAGAACCCGTTCAGTCGCCGGGGTTGGCTGCGCCACGGCCATGTCCGAGACCACGCCCACGACCTGATCGACCGCTTCAAGATCCCGGCGGCCGACCATCGGCTTCAGGTTTCGAAGCTCTCCGGCGGCGGGCTCCAGCGCGTGATCATCGCCCGGGAGATCACCGAGGCGCCCGACCTGCTGGTCGCGGCCCAGCCGACGCGCGGCCTCGATGTCGTCTCGGCACGCTCGGTCCGTGAGCAGATCGTCGTCGCGCGCGACCGCGGCGCCGGCGCGCTGGTTGTCAGCGAGGACCTCGATGAGCTGACCGAGCTCTGCGACCGCGTCGTCGTGATGCTCGGCGGCAGGATCGTCGGCGAGCTGTCCCGTGGCGAGGCCGATCGCGCATCGATCGGTGCGCTGATGACCGACGCGGGGGCCGTGGCCTGATGGCGTCTCGCTTTGAGAAACGGACCGAAGTGCCTCGCGCGGTTGCGGTGGCGATCCCGATCGTGGCGATCGCCGGCGGACTGCTCGCCGGTGCGCTGATCCTCGCGGCCGGTGGTCACAGCGTCGGTGACGCCTACCGCGCGATGTGGGACGCGTCGTTCGGCACCACGAACGGCTTCGAGCAGACGCTCGTCCGGGCGACGCCACTGCTGCTCACCGGGCTGGCGGTCACCGCGGCGCTGCGGATGAACATTTGGAACATCGGCGCCGAAGGCCAGATGGCGCTCGGGTCGGTCGGCGCCACCCTCGTCGCCTTTCACGCGGGTGGGCTCTCGGGTGTCTGGCTGCTCGCGGCGATGTTCGCGGGCGCGGCGCTCGCCGGCGCGCTCTGGGCGGCGATTGCCGCGATCCCGCGCGCCGTCGTCGAGCTCAACGAGATCATCACGACGCTGTTCCTCAACTACATCGGCCTGCTCGCGCTCGCGGCGCTGATCAACGGGCCGTGGAAGGACCCGACGGTCGTCGGCTTCGCCTACTCCAAGCCGCTGCCGGCCGACGCGGCGCTGCCGCTGATCGGCGACACCAACGTCACGGTCGGCATCCTAATCGCGATCGGCGTGGCGATCGTCCTCTGGTGGCTGCTCGAGCGGACGCGCACAGGCTTTTCGCTCAGCATCGCCGGCGGCAACGTGCGCGCCGCGCGCTACCTCGGGCTCTCGGTTGGCCGCCGGATCGTCGGCGTACTGCTGCTCTCGGGTGCGATCGCCGGGGTCGCCGGGGCGATCCAGCTGACGACGGCGAGTGGCCGCCTCCAAGAGGGGTTGACCGGCGGTTACGGGTACACCGGCATCCTCGTCGCCTTCCTCGCTCGTCGCCGCGTCGGGCCGACCGTCGTTGTCGCACTGCTGTTCGCGGCGCTCCTCAATGGTGGTTCGGCGTTGCAGTCGACCGGGATCCCGAGCTCGATCGCGCAGATCATCCAGGCGGTGATCATCGTCTTCGTGCTCGCCGGTGAGAGCCTCGGTGCCTACCGGCTCAAGCGCCGCCCCAGCGGCGCGGGGAGTCCGCCCGTCACCCACGAGCCGGCCGGGGAGACGCCATGAGCTTCTGGATCGACGCACTGACCGTCGGCGTCGTGCTCGGCACGCCGCTCGCACTCGCGGCGCTCGGCGAGCTGATCGCCGAGCGCGCGGGGGTCATCAACCTCGGCGTCGAGGGCATGATGCTCGTCGGCGCCGTCGCCGGATTCGCCGTTGGCGTCAACTCGGGCAGCGTCGCGCTGGCGTTCCTCGCGGCGGCGGCAGCCGGCGGTGCGCTCGCACTCGTCCATGCGCTGATGACGATCACGCTGCGCGTCAACCAGATCGTGATGGGTCTGACGCTCACGATCCTCGGGACCGGGCTCTCGTCGTTCATCGGTGCGAACTACGGTGACCGGCCGATCACCGCCGAGATCGGCCGGATCGACATCCCGCTGCTGTCGAAGATCCCGGGCGTCGGCGAGATCTTCTTCCAGCAGGACATCGTCGTCTACGCGACGATCGTGCTCGTGATTGCCGTGAGCCTCGTCATCAACCGCACGCGGCCCGGGCTGTGGCTGCGGGCGGTCGGCGAGTCCCCGGCCGCTGCCGATGCGGCCGGCGTCGGCGTTGCGGTGGTCCGCTACGTCGCGGTCACGCTCGGCGGCGTCCTTGCCGGCGTTGGCGGCGCCTACCTGTCGGTCGTCTACGTCCGCTCGTGGTCCGACCAGCTCACCGCAGGACGCGGGTGGATCGCGCTGGCGCTCGTCATCTTCGCGTCGTGGCGTCCGCTGCTGCTGCTCCCCGGAGCGCTGCTGTTCGGTTTCATCGATGCGCTCAACTTCCAGCTCCAGGCCGAAGGCGTCTCGATCTCCAGCCAGGTGCTGTCGATGATGCCGTACGTCTTTACGCTCGTCGTGCTGACCGTCGTCTGGACGCGCCAGCGCGGCCGCAACTGGGGCATGCCGCAGGCGCTCGGCGAGCCGTACGAACGGGAGGCACGGTCATGACCGCGACAACGATTCGGCTGGGTGTCGTCCAGCCGCAGACGCGCTGGGGCGAGGACGAGCCGCAGAACCTCGATCACGCGATCGCCTATGTCGGCCAGGCCGCGGCGCTCGGCGTCGACCTGCTCGCCTTCCCCGAGAACCACCCCGGGCCGTACACCGCCGGACGCCGCTATGAGGTCGTCGATCCGATGTGCGCGGCGGCCAAGGAGCACGGGATCGCGGTCATGTTCGGTACCTCGTTCGAAGTCGAGGGCCGACCCGGGCATTGCGAGATCGCGCACGTCTTCGCCCGCGAGGACGGCACGGTCGCCGGTATCTGCCCGCGGACGCACCCGGTCGGCCCCTACATCTACGAAGGCGGCGAACTCTGGGACTTCAGCTACGAGGAGTCCGACCAGTTCACCGTCGTCGATCTTGGCTTCGGCACGGTCGGGGTTGTGACCTGTAGCGAGGCGTTCGTGCCGGAGGTCGCGCGCGTGATGGCGAAGAAGGGCGCCGAACTCTGCATCTTTCCGAGCGGCATCCTGATCGACGAGCTCGGGTACACCGACAACTGGCGGACGCTCGTGCGTGCCCGGGCGATCGAGAACCTGATGTACACGGCCGTGACGGTCAACCTCTTCGATCTCTCGCTCGCCGCTCCCTACCGGCAGGCCGAGATCGCCGTGCCGCCGAGCGCGTCTGGCCTCAGTCGCGGGATCGCGATGATCTGCTCACCCGAGCGCGTGTTGGCGCAGAGCGAGGCGCCGGGAATCCTGACCGCCGACCTCGACTTCGCCCGGATCCGCGAGCTGCGCGCGACCGAGGAGGAGCTGATCATCCCGGCGCCGTACGCGACGATCCCGGGCATCACCGGCTGGGCGAGACCGATGATCTACGACGAGCTGCGCAGGCTCAATGAGGAGGAGAGCAGGCCATGAAGCTCACGAACGAACTGCGGGTCGACGCACCGGTCGATCGCACCTGGGAGACGATGTTGGACGTCGAGCGCGTCGCCGGCTGCCTGCCTGGCGCCACGATCGAGCCGCTCGGCGAGGACGGCGCCTACCGCGGCGCGATGAAGCTCAAGGTCGGGCCGGTCTCGCTCGCCTACGGCGGCACCGTCCGCCAGGCCGATGTTGACGTCGACGGCCACGTCGTCACGTTCGACGCGCGCGCGAAGGAGGCGAAGGGCACGGGCACCGCGTCGGCGCTGATCACGAGCCGGCTGACGCCGGACGGCGACGGCACCCGCGTCGTCGTCGAGACCGATCTCAACGTCACCGGCCGGCCCGCCCAGTTCGGCCGCGGGATGATGCAGGACGTCGCGTCGAAGATGCTCGACCAGTTCGCCGGCAGGCTCGAGCAGGCGATCCTGGCCGGCCCGGGTGCGCCCGCCCCCGACGTATCGGCCGGAGCTCCCGGCCCCGCCGCCGCTGCGGGCGGTCCGCCACCCGCCGACGAGGCGTCGCTCGACCTCGGCGCGATGCTGCTGTCCGGATACAAGCGCGAGCTCGGGATCGCGGGCGTCGTGCTCGCAGTCGTCGGTGGCCTGCTGCTCCGTCGTCGCCGGCCCCGCGGATTCGAGTTCACCGTCAGGTACCGCCCGTGAGGCATGGCCCCACTCGCCTCGCCGACCTCCGCACCCAACGTTCGGGGCAGGCGTCCGCTCGTTCGGTCGGGAGCCGCGCGCTGCGCAAGGAGGACGACCCGCTGCTGCGCGGTGCCGGTGCGTTCGTTGACGACCTCCGTGAGCCGGGCACGCTCGAAGCCGCGTTCCTGCGCTCGCCCTACCCGCACGCACGCCTCGGCGCGATCGATCGTGCCGCGGCGGAGGCGCTCGACGGGGTCGTGGCCGTCTACACCGCCGCCGACCTGCCCGACGGCGGTCCGCCGATCCCGATGCGGATGTTCATGCAGCCGGGGATGGAGCGCTTCCTGCAGTCACCGCTCGCGACCGACCGCGTGCGTTACGTCGGCGAGCCGGTGGCGGTCGTCGTCGCCCGGTCGCGGTATGTCGCCGAGGACGCACTGGAGCTGATCGACATCGAGTACGAGCCGCTCGACGCGGTCGTCGACCACGACGCCGCAGTCAGCGACGGCGCGCCACTCCTCCATCCCGGCGCAGGAACCAACATCGCGGCCGAGTTCACGACCGGCGACGACGATCTCGACGGCCTCTTCGACGCGGCCGAGATCGTCGTCGCCGGCCGGTTCTCGTGCGGCCGGCACGGGGCGGTGCCGATGGAGCCGCGCGGCCTGATTGCCGAGCTCGGTGCCGACGGCCGGCTCATCGTCCACGGCGCCGCCAAGATCGTCCACATCAACCGGCGCATCCTCGCCGCGATGCTCGACTGGCCGGAGGAGCGGATCCGGTTCGTCGAGCCGCACGTCGGTGGCGGCTTCGGCGCGCGCGGCGAGTTCTACCCCGAAGACTTCGTGATCCCGTTCTGCGCGACCCGGCTCGGTCGCCCGGTCGCCTGGACCGAGGACCGCGAGGAGCACCTGCGCGCATGCAACCACTCGCGTGATCAGCACTATCGGCTCGAGCTTGCGCTCGACGCCGGCGGCGCCTTCCTCGCGCTCCGCGGCGAGCTGGTCATGAACACCGGCGCCTATGTGCGCACGCACGGCTCGGTCGTCCCCGGGATGGGGGCGGGACTGCTCCCTGGCCCGTATGCGTGGCCGGCATTCCGCTGTGCGGTCCGCCAGATCGTCACGAACAAGACGCCAGCCGGTACCTATCGCGCGCCCGGTCGCTACGAGGGCACGTTCGCCCGCGAGCGCATCATCGACATCGCTGCCCGGCGGATCGGCGCCGACCCGATCGAGCTACGCCTCCAGAACCTCGTCCGGGCCGATCAGATGCCGTGGCCGAACGGCAGCCAGACCGACGGGCATGATGTCGTCTACGACAGCGGTGACTACGCCGCGCTCGTCGGGCGCGCAATCGATCGCTTCGACGTCGCTGGGATGCGGCGCTGGCGCGACGAGCCGGCGGCGGGGATTCCGCGCCGCCGTGGCGTCGCGATGGCCCTGTTCGTTGAGAAGAGCGGTATCGCCGAGTGGGAGTACGCGCGCGTGACGCTGACGCCCGGCGGCCGCGCCCTCGTCCACAGCGGGTCGGCGTCGCTCGGTCAGGGTGTCGAGACCGTGCTCGCGCAGATCTGCGCCGACGCGCTCGAGATCCCGTACGAACAGGTCGATGTCGTCCACGGCGACACCGATGTCGTACCCGAGGGAATGGGCTCGTTCGGGAGCCGGGCGACGAGCCTCGGTGGCGCCGCCGTTGCTGAGGCCGCTGCTGCGCTGCGGAGTCGGATCGCCGAACGCGTCGCCGCGCTGACCGGCGCCGGCCAGGAGGTGCTCGCGTTCACCGACGAAGGCGTCGTCCAGGGCGACGAGGTCGTCGGTTACCCCGCTCTGCTCGAAGGCGACGAGACGGAGCTGAGCGAGGAGGCGCGCTTCCGCAGCACGGAGATGAGCTTCCCGTACGGCGTCCATGTCGCCGCAGTCGAGATCGACACCGAGACCGGCGCCGTCGACGTAGCCCGCTATGGCGTCGCCTACGACGTCGGCCGCGCGATCAACCCCCGGCTCGTCGAAGGGCAGATCGAAGGTGGCTTCGCCCAGGGGCTCGGTGGCGCGCTGCTCGAGGAACTTGCCTACGACGAAAGCGGCCAGTTCGTCTCCGGGACCTTCATCGACTACCTGCTGCCGACCTCGGCCGAGGTACCGCGCGTCGAGACGCTGATCTGTGAGGACGCCCCGACCCAGCGCAGCCCGATCGGCGCTAAGGGTGCCGGCGAGGGCGGCACCACTGCCGCCGGTGCGGCGATCGCGGGCGCCGTCTCCGATGCGCTCGGTGCCGAGGTCATGGCGCTGCCGATCACGCCGGAGTGGATCACCAGCCAGCTCGGGAGCGCGGCATGAAGCCGCCTCCGTTCGACTACTCCGTCGCCGACGGCCTCGAGCACGCGCTCGAGCTGCTTGCCGCCAACGCCGACGAGGGCAAGATCATCGCCGGCGGCCAGAGCCTCGTGCCGATGCTCAACTTCCGCCTGGCAAGGCCGTCGGTGCTGATCGACGTCAATGGCGTCCAGGAGCTGTCGGGGATCAGTCGCAGCGGCGGCGAGCTGCGGATCGGTGCGCTGACCCGGCACGCGGCGGTCGAGCGCTCGCCGCTGATTGCCGGTCACTGGCCGCTGCTGCGTGCGGCGGTGCGCTGGGTCGCCCACCCGCAGATCCGCAACCGCGGGACGATCGGCGGCTCGTGCTGCCACTCCGACCCGTCGGCCGAGATGCCGGTTGCGTTGACCGCGCTCGACGCGCGCTTCATCGCCCGCAGCGCGGCCCGCGGCGAGCGCGAACTGCGCAGTGCCGAGATGTTCGCCGGGCAGCTCGAGAACGGCCTCGAGGACGACGAGCTGCTGATCGCGATCCGCGTTCCCGCCGTCGCGCCCCGGTCGGGGCATGCGTTCCGCGAGTTCGCGCGCCGCAAGGGCGACTACGCGCTCGGCGGCGCGGCGGTAACGCTCGCGCTCGCCGGTGACGGGACGTGCAGCAGTGCGTCGATCGCGTTGCTCGGCGCCGGCCCGGTGCCGGCGCGAGCGACCGCTGCCGAGCAGGTCCTGGTCGGTAGTGACCCGGTGACCGCAGCGGTCGACGCGGCAGCTGCCGCGATCGACGGGATTGCGCCGACCGGTGACCTGCACGGAAGCAGCGACTACCGCCGCCACCTGATCGGCGTGCTGACCCGCCGGGCGATCCTCGAGGCGGCGGGCCGAGCACGCGAGGAGGACGCATGAACGCGCGCGAGATCACGGTCACGATCAACGGCGCCGAGCACCGTGCAACGGTTGAGCCGCGTCTGCTGCTCTCGGACTTCATCCGCCACGAGGCCGGGCTCACCGGCACGCACGTCGGCTGCGAGCACGGCGTCTGCGGCGCCTGCACGGTGCAGGTGGACGGCGTTCCCGTCCGCTCCTGCCTGATGCTCGCCGTTCAAGCTGAAGGGCACGACGTCCGCACCGTCGAAGACCTGGCCGACCCGGACGGCTCGCTGCATCCGCTGCAGCAGGCCTTCCACGAGTGCCACGGGCTTCAGTGCGGTTTCTGCACGCCCGGCTTCCTGATGAGCCTCGAGCCGCACCTCGCCGAGGCATCGTCGATGTCGGACGACGAGCTGCGCGAGCTGATCAGCGGAAACCTCTGCCGGTGTACCGGCTACCAGGGGATCGTCGACGCGGTGCGGCTCGCTGCCTCCCGCGTGACGGCCTCCGACGACGCCTCCGGCGTCGACTCGACCCCGAAAGGACCAGCATGAGACTCGTCGACCTAACGCACACGTTCACGATCCACACCCCAGGGTGGGTGGGGTACCCGTCGGCGGTGCTGTCCTACTTCCAGCGCCACGCGACGCACGGCATCGTCTCGCAGAAGATCGACCTGCCGCTCCATTCCGGTACCCATCTCGACTCCGAGTTCCACATCGTCTCCGGTGGCGCCGACATCGCCTCGATCCCGATCGACACGCTCTGTCGCGAAGGCGTGATCGTCGACATCTCGGACGTCTGTGAAGACTGGACGGTGATTACGCCGCAGATGATCGAGGAGCGCGTCGATGTGCGCGAGGGCGACATCCTGCTCTACAACACCGGCTACCACCGCTTCTACAACGGGCGTGAGGAGGAGGACGAGGAGCGGTACTTCCTCCGCCACCCGGGTGGCGGCCGCGAGATGGCCGAGTGGATCGTCGAGAAGAAGCTCGCCTGGGTCGGGTTCGACACCGGCTCCGGAGACCATCCGATGAACACCACGATCCGTTACAAGCGGCCCGACGCAACGAAGGCGTTCGAGGCGCATGTCGGCACGTCGGTGGACGACGTCTTCCCCGAGGACGACCTCTTCGTGATGCATCGCGTCCCGTTCCGGCAGGGCATCGTTCACCTCGAGAACCTCGGCGGCGATCTCGATCAGGTCCGGAACGTGCGCTGCACGATCGGTGCCTTCCCGATCCCGATCGAGGGCGGCGAGGCATCGCCGTGCCGGGTGGTGGCGTTCCTCGATGACTGACAGCCGCCACGGGACGTTTGCGGAACTCGAGGGCGACGAGCCCTACCCGGGCGTCCGGCGTCGCGTCCTCGACGCAGACGGCTGCACTGTCACCGAGTACACGTTCGAGGCCGGCGCCGAGTTTCCCCGTCACCGCCACCGCCAGGAGCAGGTGACGATGATCGAGCACGGTGCCGTCACGATGACGCTTGGGCAGGAGCCGCACGAGCTCAGCGTCGGCGCCTGGTCGGTTGTCGGCGGCGGCGTCGAACACGGAATCGTCGCCGGTCCCGACGGGGCACGGATCCGCGCCGTGCTCGTGCCGCGGCGGGGCAGCGCCGACGAGATCGAGGTCCGCGGGTGAACGGCGTCCGGATCATCCCGTTGGCTGGTGGTGATCCGGTCGCGATCGCCGAGGGCGAGAGCTCCAGCGCGTTGCTCGCGGTCGGCCCGAACACCGGCGCCGCGCACCGGTCGATCTGTGACTTGCGGCTCGCCGCCGGGGGCCGGACGATCGCGCTGCGCCACCCCGGCGAGGCGGTCTGGTACGTCGAGTCCGGCACCGGCACC
This sequence comes from Baekduia sp., assembly GCA_037045385.1. Taxonomy (GTDB): domain Bacteria; phylum Actinomycetota; class Thermoleophilia; order Solirubrobacterales; family Solirubrobacteraceae; genus Baekduia. The sequence continues at coordinate 25,421 of JBAOHN010000009.1, forward strand.
GTGACGCAGGACGATGGCGCGCCGTTGGAGCTCGATCCGGGAACGATGATCCACATCGGCCCGGAGACGACCTACCGGATCGCGACCGAGGCCGGCGCACGGCTGATCGGCGGGCCGGCGCCGCCCGATCCGGAGCTCGCGTCACCGGCCAGCACGTCGCCATCGGAGGGAACGGTGCGGCTGTTCCACCGCGACCGGCCGGCGCGGACGGTGCCGATGATTTCGAGCGACGCTCGGCTCGTCGTTTTCGCCGGGGTCGGCGCGGAGACGGCGAACATGAACTACGTCCGGCTCGAGCCGGGTGAGGAGAACGTGCCGCACCGGCACGCTTCCTCGGAGGACACGATCGTGATTCTCGAGGGCGCGGGCACCGCCGAGGATCTCGATGCCGGCGTCGCCCACCGGTTCGAGGCCGGGGATGCCGTCCACGTTCCGGTCGGGGTCGAGCATCGGGTCAAGGCCGATCTCGGCGTCCGGGTCGTGTCGGTCGGCGGCCCCTGTCCGGCCGATCACGCGATGCTGAAGGTGGCCGAAGGGGCGTGACCCGTGTCGCCGTCTGCCAGCTCGCGCCGGTGCCCGGCGATCCCGGCGCGCGGGCACGCTCGGTCGCGGCGATCGAGACGGCGCTCGCGGACGGCGCGGAGGTCATCGTCCTGCCCGAGCTCGTCGTGCCTGGCTATACGTGGGACGAGGGGCTGCTGCGTGCCGGCGCCGAGCCAGCCGACGGCGAGACGGTCGCGGCATGGCGCGACGCGATCCGCGGGACCGGGGCGCTCGTCGCGGGCGGGATCGCCGAGCGCGACGGTGAGCAGATCTCCAACACGGCGCTGCTCGTTGACGAGTCCGGCATCGTGCTCCATTACCGCAAGCTCCATCTCTTCGCGGGCGAACGTGGCGTGCTTGCTCCCGGCGATCTCGGGCTGCCCGTCGCCGACACCGCCCACGGCCGGATCGGGCTGTGCATCTGCTACGACCTGCGCTTCGTCGAAGTGCTGCGCGGCCTCGCACTCCAGGGCGCAGAGCTCGTCTGTGTGCCGACCGCCTGGACGCCGGGTTTCGACGCCGAGCACTGGGACGCAGAGGGCTTCTGCCCGCAGGCACGCAACGCGCTGATGCAGGCAAATCTCGACGGCGTCGCGATCGCCTGTGCGTCACAGGCCGGGCAGCCGGGCGACCATCTGCTGCTCGGTTCCTCGGTGATCGGCGACGCTCGCGGCCGCTGCCTGGCGGGGCCGATCGGCGGCGATGAATCCGGGATCGCGGTCGCGGACGTGGCGCCGGCAGGCGCCGAAGACCGCGGCGGCGGGATCCTGCCGCTGGCCGACCGCCGCACCGATGTCTACGGGCTCGAACTCGGAGGAGTTCGCCTGTGAACGAGGTCGCAGGCGAGCTGCATGCAGCACCGGACGGAGCAGCGATCGCGACGGTGATCGCAGTCCGCAAGTCGGCGCCGCGCCCGCCGGGCTCGAAGATGGCGGTCTTCCCAGGTGGTCGCGTTCTCGGGTCGGTGTCGGGTGGCTGCGTCGAGGGCGCCGTCGTCGAGGCGAGCGCTGACGTCCTCACGGCAGGCGCCGGAACGGTGCTGCGCTTCGGCTTCACGGAGACCGACGCGTGGGACGTCGGCCTGCCGTGTGGCGGCGAGATCGACGTGTTGCTCGAGCCGGTCGGCGACCCAGTGCTCGGTCGGTTCCTCGAGGCCGAGCAGACAGGGCAGCGGATGGCGCTCGTCACGGTGCTCGAAGGCACTGACACGGGGACGCGGGTTCTTGCCGATGCGGAGACCGTGGTCGCCTCGAGCGTCACCGACGAGGAACTTGCACGTCAGCTCGTGGCAGCCGGTCGAGCGCGGCTGTGGAGCGAGGAGCGAGGTACGGCAATCGTTGCCGGCCGCAGCGTGTTCATCGACGTGGCGGCGCCACCACCGGTGATCGTGCTGTTCGGCGCCGGGGAATTTGCGCAGGCGACCGCGTCCGCTGCGCGGCTGCTCGGATGGCGGGTCGTCGTCTGCGACCCACGGTCGCAGTTCGCGACGCCCGAGCGATTCCCGGGCTGCAAGCTGGTCGTCTCCTGGCCGCAGGAGGCGGTCGCCGAGATCGGCGGCCTCGATCCGTCGGCAGCGGCGGTCGTGCTCACGCACGATCCGAAGCTCGACGACGCCGCGCTCGACGTCGCGCTGCGATCGGACGCCGCCTACGTCGGCGCGATGGGCAGTCGCCGCGCGACCGCCGACCGGCTCGAGCGGCTCCGCGCTGCCGGCCTCCCCGAGGAGCTGATCGGCCGCCTCGCGGCGCCGGTCGGCCTCGACCTCGGGGGCGACACGCCCGCCGAGGCGGCCGTCGCAATCGTTGCTGAGATCATCGCCACCCGCAACGGGCGCGCAGGCTCTCGGCTTTCAGCCGGGGACCAACCGATCCACTGAGCGCTCGCTCAGACCGTCACGGCCCGAACGTCAGCACCTGTTGGATCCCCGTCGGCTTATTCGAGTACTGCATCTTGAACAGTGGCAGCGGGCTGAACTCGATCGAACGGTTCGCGACGCGCCAGGCGGCAGGGTCGCTGCCCTGGCTCTTGGCGAGGCTCGCGGTTGCCTTGTCGATCGCCTTCCAGAGCGACGCCGAGCAGGTCGTGACCTTGCCCTTGCCGCAGTACCGGAGCGCGTACTTGCCCTTGACGCTGCGCCTCAGCAGCGTGCGCAGGTCCTTGTCCATGTACTGGTGCCAGCCGCTGTACTGCCCGCTCGGTTCGTAGCGGCTGATCCGCGTCTCGAGCAGCTTGCAGCCGGAGGCCCCGAGCGCCGGGCAGAGGCCCGCGGTCGTGATGTCCTTCCACGCTGCGTCGATGATCGCGGCGCCGGCGGCGTCGGTCTTGCCGTCACCGTCAGCGTCGAGCAGGCTGCCACCGGCTGCCGCCCAGGCGTCGAGCTGCGCGACGGCCGCGGTAGCCGCGGCCGACGGGGATTTGCCCTTCGCCAGCATCGCCTTCAGCGTCGGCCAGAACGTGGTGATCCGGACGTCCTTCGAGGCGCCCGCGTTCTCGGCCGCGAGCACGTTCGCGAGCGTGAGTTTGTCGAAGCGCGCGACCTCCTGCTCGAGCATCTGCACGCGCTGGAGGCCGCCCTCGGCGCCGAATCGATCGTCACCGGCGAGGAAGTTCTTCGCCGGCTTGTTGTTCCAGTTGATGATCAGGCCGTTTGAGGGGTTGATCACTGCCGGGTGGGCGTTGGCGCTCTCGAACCCGGCCCACTCGTACGAGCCAGAGCCGTCGACCGGGAGGTCGCCGCCGACGCCGCTCTTGCGCTTCGGCAGCGCCCCGGCGGTGTACATCGCCGACTCGGTCTTGCTCGCGTAGAACGAGTTGAACGTCTGCGGAGTCTGCTTCGCCGCGTCGACGTAGTCGGCCGCGCTCTTGACCTTGCCGAACGTCAGGCGCTGGTTGAAGATCAGGTCGGTCGTCTCGCGGCCGCGGCTCGAACGCTTCGTCGCGAGCGCGACCGTCTTGCCGGTCTTCGCGTCCTTGGCGTAGCCCTGGACCGGGCCGTGGACGGTGCGCCAGTAGATCGCCTTGACGGTCTTGCCGCCCTTCTCGATCTTGCCGGCGTCGACCTTCTCCATCGACTTGCACTTGCCCTTGTAGCTGTACTTCGTCTTCGATCCGCCGCAGAGCTTCTCCGCGTACGTGTCGATGATGTCGGCGCCGGCCGAGGTCAGTGTCCAGCCGAAGTCGTTCCCGCGGCCGATCAGCATGTAGCCCGGGTACGGCGCGGTCGTCGCGCCCTTGACGCTGATCGACGGGCCGCTGAACTGCGCCTCCATCGTCAGGCCCGGCGAGTTGAAGCCGATCTGCGGGCCGCCGACGAACAGCGGCGCGCCGGTCGCCGAGCGGTTACCGGAGACGATCAGGATGTTCGACGCCTTCTGGCGCTCCTTGGTCGCAGCTGCGGCCTTGGCGCCGGGAAGCGTGAGCGCGCTGCTCTTGAAGGACCCTGCGACGAGGTCCACCTCGCCCTTGCCCTTGCCGCCGGCGACCGCCTTCGGCGCGCGCGAGGGAGCTTTCGTGGTCGTGACCGCGGCCTCCGGGTCGTTCGCGGCACGCAGGTCGTTGTACGCGGCGGTGCCGTTCTTCGTCCCGAGCTGCTTGCGCAGACCGGCGAGGAAGAGCGCGTTCTGGATCTCCTGGCCGCCGCCCTCGCCGAGGAACTGGGCCTTGATGCCGTTCATCGCGTAGATGTCGGTGCGCGTCAGCGGCTTGCCGCCGCCCTCGGCGATCTGCGTGTTCATGCCGGCGAGGTAGGTGTCGATGTCGTTCAGCAGCTGCTTGCCTTCAGCGCCGGTCGCCTCGATCGCCTTCGTCTGCTCGTCGGTGACCTCCTTGATCACCTTCGCGCTCGGCGTGTAGTTGTAGAGGCCGAGGACGAGGTCGATCGCCGGGGCGCCAGGCAGGTCGATCAGCGCCGCGATGCCGTTCGAGCGAGCGAAGCCGATCAACGCCGACTGATCGGTCGCGACGGCGTAGCCGGCGCCGAAGGTCACGCCCGCGTCGGTGTCGGAGAAGATGTGCGGCACGCCGTACGCGTTGCGCTTGATCCGCGCCGAGACGGCCCCCGCCGACGGCGAGGTACCGGAGACGGTCTGGCTCGTGATCAGCGACGGGTCGTCCTCGGCGACTATCGCCGCGCTCTTGAAGTAACCGCTGCCGTCCGCGCTCGGGGTCAGCACGCTGTCGTCGATGTTGCGGAACAGCGGCGTGATCCGGTTGTACATCTGCGCCTGGGTGTCGGCGGGGAGAATGCCCGGCTCGCTCGCCCACGGCGGCGGCGCTGCCTTGGCGTACTGGCCGTGCGGGATCACGTTGAGCGCGGTCTCGGCGGACGCGATCGCGGGGGACAGGGCGAGCGAGGACGCGACGAGCGCGACGGTGCGAGCAAACATGGGGAAGGTTCTCTCCTGGTACTCGTCCGACGGTGGCCGGACAGGGGCTGGACGACCCTAACCGAAACGGGGCAGGCCGCGCGACCATGAACCCGCCGGTGCAGCGGGAGTTTCGGTGCAGATCAGGTCGAGTGTCGCGTTAGTGGTTGCCGGCAACCAGTAACGCGACACTCGACCTGGTGGGGACCGTCAGCGCGCCCAGGCGCGGAGCTGGGGGAGCGGGTCGACCGGGCGGCTGTTCTTGTCGCGGCGCCAGCCGCCGGTCCAGATCTCGAAGTGCAGGTGCGGGCCGGTCGAGCGACCGGACGTGCCGACGAGGCAGAGCTGCTGCCCGGCGCTGACGCGTTGGCCCGCAGCCACCGCGGTCGAGTTGCCGCGGCAGTGGGCGAAGAAGAACGAGCGCCCGTCGTCAGTGTCGATCACGACGTAGAACCCGGCGCCGCCGCGCTGGTAGGCCGTGGTGAGCACCGTTCCGGCGAGCGGAGCGACGACCGGCGTGCCGATCGCGGCGGGGATGTCCTGGCCTTCGTGGCGGTGGTCGCCGCGGTCGGCGCCGAAGCCGCCGCCGGGGCCGGCGATCGTGTGCGGACCGGCGACGGGGAAGACGCCGCCGGCGGGCGCGGGCGCGGGCGCCGGGGCCGGCGTCGCGACCGGCTTCGGCTTCGGCTTTGGCCGGACGACGACGAGGTGGGTCACGCCGCTCGCCCGAGCCGTCCGGCGGAGCGTCGCGCCGTCTGGGCTCCGGGCGTGGACGCGCGCGACGTAGCGGCCGGCGCGAAGCGTCGTCCCGCTCGGCCAGCTCGGTCGCAGCGTCTTCCCGGTTGGCGCGTCGTCGAGCGTCAGCGTCGCGGCCGCGACTCGGCTGCCGACCCGGACCAGCGCAACGCGCACGTCGACGCGATCGACTGCGCGCTGGTCGATGCGCACCGTGATCCGCGGCAGCGCTCCAACCGTGAGCCGCGTCGGCGAGACGCGGAACGTCCGCACGACCGGCTTCCGCTGGGCGCGTTTGCCGGGAGCTCCGTACTCGCTTCCGCCGCCCGCGACAGGCGCAGCGGATCCGCCCGCACTGGCAACCGCGGCAGGCGGTGCCGTGAGCGACAGGAGACCGAGGACCAGGAGCGATGCGCGGGGACGCATGTCTCCCCGAGTGATCGTAGTTCGGGTCCGAAAGTTGCGCGTTGCAAGATCGGTTGCACGCCGAGCGTCTGAAATCAGACGTGCAACATGCACCCAAGCATCGCGGCGGCGGCGTCCTTCGCGAGCGGCTCGTTGAGGTTGCCGCACTTCGGCGACTGGACGCAGGAGGGGCATCCGCTCGCGCACGGGCATTCGCTGATCAGGCGGTGCGCGTTCGCCGTCAGCTGCTCGAACTCGCGAAAGCCCTGCTCGGTGATGCCGACGCCGCCGGGGTGGCCGTCGTAGATGAAGATCGCCGGGCCGCTCGTCTGCGGGTGGAGGTTCGTCGACAGCCCGCCGATGTCCCAGCGGTCGCACATCGCCTGCAGCGGCAGCACCGCAATCTGCGCGTGCTCAGCGGCGTGGAGCGCGCCGAGCAGCTGGTCGATCGGTAGGTCCGAGCCGAGGACTTCGGCGTGCGGCTCGTACCAAAGCGCCTGCGTCACGTACGAGGTCTCGGGCAGGTCGAGCGCGTGCAGGTCGATCACGCTGTGGTCGCCGAGCCGCTTGCGCTGGTAGGCGACAACGCGCTCCGACACGCAGACGAGCCCGAAGCTGAGCGTCACGCCGCAGCAGTCGCGGCGGTTCACCAGCCGCTCGATCGTCGTGTCGGTCTCCTTCTTCGGCTGCGTGTAATAGGCGTCGTCCGAGGGCGTGACAAGCGCACGCAACGAGTCGAGATCGAGCGACTCGACGCGGTAGCGCCGACCGAGGTGCAGGTAGATCGCGCCCTCGTGCACCGTCGACAGCGCGCGCGCGAGCTCAACAGTGCCGAGCACCTCGCCGCCGGAGATCTCGACGATCGCGATCGTCTCAGTGCTGCCGGAGCGCAGCGACGTGCGCGCCGCCGGGTAGTCCTCGCGATCGCGCGGCACGAACAGCCCGCCACGCTCACGCAACGTCCCGGCCGCCTGGAGGTGCTCGCAGTGGGCGCGCAGACGCGGGCCGAGGACGGCGCGTTCGGAGTCGGCGTCGGCCTCGATCGGGCCTTCGTACGCGGCGCAGAGCAGGTGCGGGTCGTGGATCGCCTCGTTCTCGTAGTTGCTGAACGCGGCCTCGACCGCCCGTTCGAGGAACTCGTCGGGGTGGCGGCAGAAGAACTGGTCGAGCGCGTCCTCGCCGGCGACGTACATCGCGAGCCCCTCGCCGCGGCGGCCGGCCCGCCCCCACATCTGCTTGAGCGACGCGATCGTTCCGGGAAAGGTGACGACGACGCATGCGTCGAGCGCGCCGATGTCGATCCCGAGTTCGAGCGCGTCGGTCGTGACCACACCTCGCAGCTCGCCCGAGACGAGCCGCTGCTCGAGGTCGCGCCGTTGCTGCGCCGTGTAGCCGGCGCGGTACGGCGCGACGCAGTCCGTCAGCTCGGGGTCTGTGTCAGCGAGCTGCGCCGAGACAAGCGACGCGATCAGCTCGACCGCTTTGCGCGACTTGACGAAGCAGATCGTCCGCGCGCCGGAGGCGACGAGCTCGGTCATCACGTCGGCGGCCTCGCCGAGCGCCGACCTCCTCGTGCCGATCGCCTCGTCGGTCAGCGGCGGGTTCCAGATCGCGATCTGGCGGCGGACGCCGGGTGAGCCGTCGTCGTCGATCAGGGCGATGTCGTCGAGGCCGGTCAGGTCCTCTGCCAGCTCGACCGGGTTGGCGATCGTCGCGCTCGCGAGCAGGAACCGGGGCTCGCTGCCGTAAGCGGCGGCGACGCGCCGCAGCCGGCGCAGGACGTTGCCGACATGCGAGCCGAAGACGCCGCGGTAGACGTGCGCCTCGTCGACGACGACCGCGGCGAGGTTCGCGAACAGCTCGGCCCAGGCGCCGTGGTTCGGCAGCACGCCGACGTGCAGCATGTCCGGATTCGTGAGGATCAGGTTCGCGCGCTTGCGGATGTCGGTGCGCTGCTCGCGCGGCGTGTCGCCTGTGTAGATCGCCGGGCGCACGCGCTCGGAGACGCCGAGCGCGGCGACGGCGCGGGCCTGATCCTGCGCGAGCGCCTTCGTCGGGTACAGGTACAGAGCACGCGCCTTCGGGTCGGTGCAGAGCACGTCGAGGACCGACAGGTTGAAGCACAGCGACTTCCCGGACGCGGTACCGGTCGTGACGATCAGCGGCCCGTCGGCCGCGCGCTCCCACGCCTCGGCCTGGTGGGCGTAGAGCTGCTCGATGCCGGCCGCGCGGAGCCCGCCCGCCAGCAGCGGATGGAGGTCCGCGGGGAGCGGCTCGGACCGTGCCGCGCGCTGCGCCTCGAACGCCTCGCGGACGAGCCGGCCGTCGGCGCGGCCCTCGTCGAGCAGGTCGCGCCAGGGCGACTGGACCGGCGTCGTCTGAGGGCTCGCTGCCACCGCGCCCGAGCCTAGGGCCTTCGTGGGTCCGGCGGCCTCGCTCCGGATGCGTGCTAGACGTAACGAGCAATGAACCCGTTCGGCGTGCCGGAGATCATCGCCGGGGTGGGGTCGCCCCGGTCGGTGCTCGACGCCGGCTGCGGCTCGGCCCGGCTCACGGTCGCGCTGGCGCAGGCCGGCGCGGATCAGGTGATCGGGATCGACACGAGCCCCGAGCGACTCGGGCAGGGCCGCGAGCGGATCGCTGCCGCCGGCCTCGCCGGTCGCGTCTCGCTCGAGGAGGCCGACTTCAACCTGTCGCTCCCGTTCGAGGACGGCCGCTTCGCGGCGGTGACAAGCCGCCTGGCGCTGATGATCGCCCGGGACAGCGTCGCGACGCTGGGCGAGCTGCGGCGCGTGCTCGCGGCCGGCGGACCGATCGTGACCGCGCTTTGGGCGCCGCCTGAGCAGAACCTCTGGTTCTCGCTCCCGCGCACCGCGATCGCGACGGTGATCGGGAACGAGGCCGGCAGCTATGCGCGCGTCTTCGGGCGGATCGGCACCCCCGAGGAGGCGGGCGAGGCGCACCGCCAGGCGGGGTTCAGTGCGGTCGAGGCGCACACGATCACCGAGCATCTCGACGTCGCCGGCGCCGACGAGCTCTGGCAGTGGATGGTCGCCGAGAACGGGCACGTCCGCCGGGTCGACGCGGAGCTCGATCCCGGCCGGCGATCTGCGGTGATCGGCGAGCTCGGGCGGCTTTGCGCCGCGCACAACGATGAGTCCGGGCGTCTGAGACTTCAGCGCAGGATGACGCTGGTCACCGCCGAGGCTTGATCGCGCTGGCGTCCGGCTGGACGCGCAGCGTCCGGAGGACGGTCGCGAGCAGGTCGTAATGGCCGACGAGCATCAGCAGCTCGATCGCGGTCCGCTCGCTGGTGTGGCGGCGCAGCTGCGCCCACTCCTCGTCGCTGAGGTCGCTGTTGTCGAGCAGCCGGTCGGTCGTCTCGAGCAGCACGAGGTCGAGGCCGCTGAAGCCGTCGTTGACGCGCTGCTCGGCGCGTTCGACCTGATCGGCGCTGAGCCCGACGCGGCGCCCCATCAGCCGGTGCTGGACGAGCTCGTACTCCGAGCCTCGGGTCCCGGCGACGCGGAGGATCACGAGCTCGGCCTCGCGCCGCTTCAGCGTGCCGCCGGGCATCAGCCGTCCGGCGAAGATCAGCCAGCCCCAGAACAGGCTGCGGGTGCGGCTGAGCGTGAGGAAGATGTTCGGCGGCGTCGTCCCCATCACGCGGCCGGCGAGCTTGCTGAACGCGAGCGCGGCGACCCCGATCTCGCGGCGGCCGCCTGGTGCGATCCGCGGTTCGCTCATCGCGTCACCTCGCGGCGCGCGGCCTGGGCGCCGGGGAGGATCCGGTTCGCGACGCGATGGACGATCGTCATGAACAGCGTGTAGCCGGGCGGGAACACGCGCTTGACGAGATACAGCAGGTGGATGTCCTGCGAGGTGTAGACGACCCTCTTGCCGCGCTTCGCGCCCTTGAGCGTTGCGCGCGCCGCCTGCTCGGGCGAGACGGCCCGCTGTTGGAAGCGCTTGCGCGCCTTGATGAAGGTGCGCTCGTTCGTCGTGTCGACGCCGGCGAGCCGCATCGTCTCGGTGAGGCCGGTGTCGACGGCGCCGGGGCAGACGAGCGTCACGCCGATCCGGTGCGGTGCGAGGTCGTAGTCGAAGACCTCGGAGATCCCGCGCAGCCCGAACTTGCTCGCCGAGTACGCGCCGTGCCACGGCAGCGCGACGAGCCCGGCAGCCGAGGAGACGTTGACGACCTGGCCGCCGCGGCCGGCGTCGATCATCGGCGGAACGAGCTCCTCCATGACGTGGATCGGGCCCATCAGGTTGATGTCGATCACGCGCCGGAACGAGTCGTGCGGCGTCGCCTGCACGGTGCCCCACTCGGCGATCCCGGCGACGTTGCAGACGAGGTCCATCGCGCCGTGCCCGGCGGTGAGGCTGGCGCAGAGCGCCGCCACCTGGCCGTGGTCGGCGATGTCGGCGGTGTCGACCAGCCCGACCGAGCCGCCGGATGCGCTGATCGCGTCGGCGACCTGGCGCAGTGGCTCGTCGTTGATGTCGGTGAGGTGGACGGTCGCGCCCTCGGCGGCCGCCTGCACGGCGATCGCCCGGCCGATGCCGCTCGCCGCGCCGGTGACGAACACGTTGCGGCCCCGGAGGTCGCGCACCCCACGTCTACGGAACATGCGCGGACCCTACGGCAAGGAGGGTGTGGGCTATTCGCCTGCGGCGGCGGGGCTGCGCCAGGCGCGCCAGCGCTCGCGCAGCCTCTGCCCGAACCCGACCTCAGGCACGCGCCAGCCGGTCGTCGCCGGGGTCGTCGTGCGGACGAGCGCGACCCACTCGTCCATCGGCAGCTCGCCGGAGATCAGCGTCGCGAGGCCGCTGGTGATCGGGGCGTCGACGCCGGCCTCGCGGTAGGCCGCCGCGAGCAGCGGCACCGACTCGAGCGACTCGACCGCCTGGCCGACGCGCTCCGGGATCTCCGGTCCGGGCACGCCCTCGCCGAGCAGTTCACCGGCGCGGCGGTTGCGGCTCTGCGGGGCGAGCGCGGTCGCGACGAGGTCGCCGGTGCCGGCGAGGCCGATGAACGTCTCCGGCCTGCCGCCGAGCGTCTCGGCGAAGCGCCAGGCTTCGAGCAGGATGTGCCCGGCGGCGGCGCCGGCGGCGTTGAGTCCCTCGCCCTGGGTCGCGCCCGCGGCCAGCGCGGCGGCGTTCTTGGCGGCTCCGGCGACCTCGACCCCGATCGGGTCGCTCGACGGCTCGCAAACGACGCCCGCGCGCGCGAAGAACGACGACAGCCCGGTCGCGAGCTGCTCGTCGGTCGATGCGCAGACGAGCGCGGCACCGTCGGCGACCATCTCCTGGGCGTGCGCGGGGCCGCCGACGCAGCCGACGCGGCGTTCGCCGAACTCGCGCGCGAGGATCACCGTCGGCGGCAGGCCTTCCGGCGGCACGAGGCCTTTCGAGAGCGAGACGATCGCGGCGCGGCGGTTGAGACCGGCGGGTGTGAGGCCGGCGATCGCGTCGGCGAGGTGCGCAGAGGGCACCGCGAGCAGCACGTAGTCGGCACGCCGGATCGAGCTGCCCGCGGGCTCGATCCGCAGCTGCTGCGGCAGCTCGACGCCCGGGAGGTAGCGCTCGTTCTCACGGCGGGCGTCGAGCTCCTCGGCCTGTTCGCTCGTCCGCGTCTGCAGCGTCGTGCGGACGCCGCCGCGCGCGAGCAGCACCGCGATCGCCGTGCCGAACGAGCCCGCGCCGATCACGACCGCGCGCCGCAGGGCGGGCGGCGGCGCGGGCAGCGTCGGTCCTCGGCGGTCGGCCATGTCCCTGTGGATAGCACCGCCGGGCGGTGATCGTTACTAGGCGGTGTGTGCGATCAGCCGCTCGCCGAGTGCTGCGCCCGCGTGTTCGAGTTCTTGCGCCGTCGACGCGGCCAGCAGCACCTGAAGGTCGAGGATCCTCTGGCCGAACAGGTCGAGCGCGACGGTGCCGCAGATCGCGTGGGCCGGCACTCCGGCCTGACGGGCGCGAGTTGCTACCTCGCCGCAGATCTTGCCCTCGAGCGTCGTCGCGTCGATCCGGCCCTCACCGGTCACGATGCAGCGCGATGCGCGCATGCGAGCGTCGAAGTCGAGCGCGTCGAGCACGAAGGCCGCGCCGGGCACGAGCTTCGCGCCGTACGTCGCCCAGAGGCCGCCCGCGAGGCCACCCGCGGCGCCGGTCATCGGCACGCCGCGCGGGTCCTTGGGCAGCGTCGCGGCGAGCCGGTCGAGCCGGTGCTCGAGCTCCTCGACCGCGGAGTCGTCGGCGCCCTTCTGCGGCGCGAACGTCGCCGCCGCCAGCTCGAACGGGGTGCGAACGTCACAGAGCACCACGAGCCGCGCGTGGCCCAGCCCGCCGGCCTCGTCGATCGCGGCGATCGCTCCGGCGCCGCCGTCGGTCGACGCGCTTCCGCCCGCTCCGACGAGGATGACCTCGGCGCCGGCCTGAGCTGCCCCGGCGATCAGCTCGCCGGTTCCGCGCGTGGTCGATTCGAGCGCCGTGCTGGGAGTCGGCGTTCCGACCGTGCTGAGCCCGTCGGCCTCCGCGACCTCGACGATCGCGGTGCCGCCGTCCTCGATCAGCGCGAACCCGGCGCGGGTCTCACCGCCGAGCCGCGTCAGCAGCACCTCGAGCGTGCCTTCCCCGCCGTCGGCAACCGGGCAGAGATCGGGCGGCTCGAGTCCCGCGCGCTCGAGCCCGCGCCCGATCGCGGCCGCAACCTCGCTCGCGCGTAGTGTCCCTTTGAAGGAATCGGGGCAGACCAGGACGGGCGGCGGAACGGTCATGGTCCGATCGCCGAGACCGGTGCGATGTGGACGCCGTCTGGTCGTTGTCCGCCGCCACCGGTAGCGGTCACGACAACAAGCCCTTTCGGGGCACCGTGGCGGGATTGGTCGACGTTCGCGGCAAAGTCGACGAGCTGGCGTGCAGCCCGGTCAATCACCTGCTGATCGCCGGTCAGCTTGATTTCGAACGCGGCCCACCCCGCGGGCGTCTCGATGATGGCATCGACCTCTTGGCGCCCGCGAACCTCGCGCCAGGTCGAGACCGTTCCGGACAGCGGTTGGGCGTAGATTCGGAGATCGCGGATTGCCAGCGCTTCGAAATGGAACCCCGCCGCGCGCAGGTCGGCGAGCAGATCGCCTGAACCTACGCCGAGCGCCGCGGTGCCGAGCGAAGGGTCGACGAAGTAGCTGACCGGCGCCTGGCGCAGCTGGGTCCGAGATCGCATGTGCGGACGCCAGGACGGCGAATGCTCTGTCAATTTGAGCCGGTCGAGGGCGTCGAGGTAGGCGTTGACCGTCTCGCGAGCCGGCCCACCGTCGCCATCACCGGCGATGTCGACCCCCAACGAGCTCCGCTTCAGTGGCTGGCCGACGTTGCGCCCGAGCGCCGCCAGGGTGCGCCGCAGCTTGTCCGGTGCCCGCCGCGTGGTGCCGAGGCTGGGGATGTCGATCTCGACGATCTGCCCGAGGTAGTCCGCTAGCCAGGCACGAGCGACGTCCTCGTCCTGCCCGAGCAGCGCCGGCCAGCCTCCGACCACGATCCGCTCCATGATCTGCGGAACCGATACGGCCGTGGCGGCCGCGCGTTGCGGCTCACCCCGGAGCAAGCCCGCCAGTGACACCTCGCCGGTCGAGTGACCGGACTCGAAGAGGCTCATCGGCCGCATTCGCAGCGTTCCGATCCGTCCCGCTCCCGAGTGAAGCTCGCGGGCATCGGTCGGGGTCGCGGAGCCGGTCAGGATGTAGCGGCCCCGCTCCCGCGTGCCATCGACGTGCCGCCGGACGTGGTCCCAGATCGCCGGCGCGCGCTGCCATTCGTCGAACAGGATCGGTGCTTCCTGTGTGAACAGGCTGTCGGGGTTGAGGTCGAGCAGGCCTCGCGCGTTTGCGTCGGTGTCGAACCGAACCACACTGTTCGCCTTGCGCAGCGCGGTCTCCGTTTTTCCGCAGCCCTTGGGACCGTCGATCAGCACGGCACCGATCGCGCCGAGGCGAGTAGCAAGTTCGTTGTCGACGAGGCGAGGCCGGTAGTCGAGCACAGACAAAGTCTACAGAATTTCCACTCTGAAATAGACAATTCCTCCCGATCGAGGCAGGCGTTTCTTCCTGCACCTGTCCGGCGTTACGGTTACTCAGTGGCAGACAAGAGGATCTACGAGCTGGACGGGATCGAGGTCTCGTTGTCGAGCCCCGACAAGGTCTACTTCCCGCGGGCGGGCGTGACCAAGGGCCAGCTCGCCGACTACTACGTCGCCGTATCCGATCACATCCTGCGCCACCTGCGCGAGCGGCCGACGGTGCTCAAGCGATACGCCGGCGGGATCGAGGCCGAGCCCTTCTACCAGAAGCGCGTTCCGGCGAAGCGGCCGGAGTGGCTGGAGACCTGCGTGCTGAGGTTCCCGTCCGGCCGCGAGGCCGAGGAACTCGTGCCGGTGAAGGCGGCGACGCTCGTCTGGGGCACGTCGCTCGGCAACATCGACTGGAACCCGCACCCGGTCCGGCGTTCCGATCTCGACCACCCCGACGAGCTGCGGATCGACCTCGACCCGCAGCCGGAAGCACCGTGGTCGCGCGTGCGAGAGGTGACGATGATGGTCGGGGAGCTGCTGCGCGAGCACGGCCTCATCGGCTACCCGAAGACCTCCGGGTCACGCGGGATGCACGTGCTCGTCCGGATCGAGCAGCGTTGGGGCTTCGACGAGGTCCGCCGCGCGGCGCTAGCGGTCGCGCGCGAGGTCGAACGGCGCGGTGACGGGCTGCTCGCGACGTCGAAGTGGTGGAAGGAGGAGCGCCCGCCTGGTGCCGTGTTCCTCGATTACAACCAGAACGCGAAGGACCACACGACCTGCGCGGCCTACTCCGTGCGGCCGGTCGCCGACGCGCGCGTGTCGGCGCCGCTGACCTGGGATGAGGTCGCGACGGTCGAGCCGGAGGACCTGCGGATCGACACGATGGCGGCGCGGATCAAAGCGGTCGGCGACCCGTCGGCGGCGATCGACGACGCTCCCGGCTCGCTCGACCGCCTGCTCGCGCTCGCCGACACCGACGAGTCCGACCGCGGCCTCCCCGACGCGCCCTGGCCGCCCCACCACCCCAAGGGCGAGCGCGAGCCGCCGCGCGTCCAGCCCTCGCGCGCGAAGCGGCCCTCGCCCTAACTCGGCGCGAAACGCCGCGGATCGCGGCAGATCGCGCCGAGTTGCGCGACAGGCCGGCTCAGAACTCGACCACGATCGTGGTCCCGGAGGCGCCCGAGTCGACCGCGAGCGACCCGCCCGCGAGCTCGACGCGCTCGCGCATACCGACGAGGCCGAGGCCGGCAGTCGGAGCTTCCGGGTCGAAGCCGTGGCCGTCGTCGCGAACCGAGATCCGCAGGCTTCCGCCGCCCGCGTTGACGTCGATCCAGATCGTGCTTGCGGCGGCGTGGCGCACGGCGTTGCCGATCGCCTCCTGGATGATCCGGTACGCCGCCGCCTGGCGGTCGGCGCTTTCCTCCGCCGGCGCGCCCTCGACCGACAGCACGACCTCTGGCGCGCCGCCCGATGAGCGCTTGCGGATCAGCTCATCGAGCGCCGCGTCCCAGCCGAGCTCGTCGAGCGTCGCGGGTCGCAGGTCGGCGATGATCGCCCGCAGCGACGAGATCTCGTCGTCGATCAGCGCTACCGACCCGTGGACCGCCTCAGAGCAGGCCGGTGATCCGTCGGCTTCCGTGCCGGCCCTGGTCGTCAGCATCAGCCTGATCGCCGCGAGCCCCTGCAGCGTCTGGTCGTGAAGCTCGCGCGCCCAGCGCCGCCGCTCGGCGTCGGCGGCCACGACCGCGTCCTGAAGCCGCTCGCGGCGCACCGAGCGCGCGATCGTCACGCGCGTCGCGGCGCTCGCCGCGTACGTCTCGAGGATCTCGCGGTCGGCATCGGTGAACGGCGCCCGGCCGGAGCGGAATGCGACCAGTACGCCAATCGACTCGCCGCGGTAGATCATCGGCACCATCAGCACGGCCTCCGGGAAGGACACGCCCAGCGACGCCCACGTCTCGACGTCGTCCTCCTGAACGTCGGCTGCGATCACAGAGGCGGCGGACTCGCGCCGGTCACCGGACCACGCCGCCACGCGCAGCGTCTCGTCCTCCCGCAGCAGGATCATCAGCGTCTGCGACTCGGCAAGCGGGCGTCCGCGCTCGGCGATCAGCGTCAGCACGTGATCGAGCTCGAGGTCGCTGCCGATCGCCTGCGCGACCTCGCGCGTCGCCCGGTGTGCCCTCAGTGCCCGCGCGACTTCGACGCGATCGTGCTCGCTGCGCTCGTAGAGATCGGCGTTGCCGATCGCGATCGACGCCCATCCGCTGAGCAGTGACAGCAGCCGTTCGTGCTCGCCGGTGAAGGCTCCGTCCTCCTGCTCGGCGCAGTAGATGACGCCCCAGGCCTCGTCGCCGACGAGCACCGGCACGCCGAGGAACGAGCGCATCGGCGGATGGCCTTCTGGGAACCCGGACGAGTCGGCGTGCGCCGCGATGTCGTCGATCCGGACCGGGGTCAGCGCACGGATCACGGTCCCGAGCACGCCGCGCCCCGTCGGTCGCTCACCGAGCAGGCCCTGTTCGCCGTAGTCGATGCCGTTGGCGACGAACCGCGCGAACTGCGAGCGGTCCTCGTCGAGGATCCCGATCGCCGCGTAGCGACCGCCGGTCAGCTCGCGCGCGGCTTCGAGCAGCTGGGAGAGGACCGCCTCGATGTCCAGCACCCGGACGAGCGACTGGGACATCGCGAGCAGCCGGTCGAGCTGGCGCCGCTCGAGGGTCGTTGTCGCTTCCACACCTTCACCGTACTGCGGCAAATCACGGATCGAGATCGTCGGAAGTCCCCGATTGTGCGCGGCCTGGCCTTTACCGATCCTTCAGGAACGATGCTTGCCATGACCTCTCTCGAACTCGCGCGGCTCCAATTCGGCGTCACGACGGTCTTCCACTTCTTCATCGTCCCGATCACGATCGGCATCACGATGCTGGTGGCGGTCTTCCAGACCCTCCACTACAAGACCAAGGACCCGGTCTACGAGCGCGCCACCTTCTTCTGGGGGAAGCTGATGCTGATCGGCTTCGCCGTCGGCGTCGTCACCGGCATCGTCCAGGAGTTCCAGTTCGGCATGAACTGGTCCAACTACTCGCGTTACGTCGGTGACATCTTCGGCGCCCCGCTCGCGATGGAGGCGCTGCTGTCGTTCTTCCTGGAGTCGACCTTCATCGGCGTCTGGCTGTTCGGCCGCGGCCGGATCAGCCCGAAGCTGCACCTGATGTCGATCTGGCTGCTCGCCGCCGGCACGATGATCTCCGCCTACTTCATCATCGCCGCGAACTCCTGGATGCAGCACCCGGTCGGCTACACGTTCAACGAGGCGACGAACCGCGCCGAGCTGACGTCGATCTTCAAGGTGCTGACGAACTCGACGACGCTGCTCGCCTTCCCGCACACGATCCTCGCCGCGTGGGCGACCGCCGGCACGCTGATCCTCGCGGTCTGCGCCTACCACATGCTCAAGGGCCGCGACGTCGAGTTCTTCTCGAAGTCGGCGAAGGTCGTGATCCCGTTCGTGATCTTCGGGTCGGTCGCGACGATGATCGTCGGCCACTTCGACGCGCAGCTGATGACCAAGCAGCAGCCGATGAAGATGGCCGCCGCCGAGGCGCTCAAGGAGGACGAGTCGGGCTGCGTCGGAATGTCGATCTTCGCGGTCGGCCCGCTCGAGCGCAGCCCGCAGGAGATCACGACCAACATCAAGGTCCCATGCGTGCTCGGCCTGATGGCCCACAACAGCTTCGACACGACCGTCCGCGGCGCGAACTCGATCGCCGCCGAGTACGCCGCGAAGTACGGCGGCAAGCCGGACGACTACGTGCCGTGGATGGGCGTCACCTACTGGATGTTCCGCGCCATGATGGGCGCCGGCATCCTGATCGCGCTGCTGTCGATCACGGCGCTCTTCAAGCTCCGCAAGGGCACGCTGCACGAGAGCACGAAGCTGCTCAAACTGCTCGTCGCGGCCGCCGCGCTGCCGTTCATCGCCAACTCGGCCGGCTGGATCTTCGCCGAGATGGGACGCCAGCCCTGGGTCGTGTTCGGGCTGTTCAAGACCTCCCAGGCCAACTCGCCGACGGTCAGCTCGGCGATGGTCCTGACGACGCTGATCGGCTACACGCTGATCTACACGATCCTCGGCGTCGTCGGAGCGAAGCTCTGGATGAAGGAAGCCAAGCACGGGCCCGACGACGAGATCCTGCCGGCCCCGCCCGACCGCCCCGACCTCGTCCTGACGTATTAGTCGGCCAAGTCCGAAACGAGAACCTGTCATGACCTCCACCATCATCGCCACCACCGGTCTCCAGACCACGTGGTTCCTGCTCATCAGCATCCTTTGGCTCGGCTACTTCGTGCTCGAGGGCTTCGACTTCGGCGTCGGGATGCTCGTCCGCGCCGTCGGCAAGGACACCGAGGGCAAGCGTGCCGTGATCCACACGATCGGCCCCGTCTGGGACGCCAACGAGGTCTGGGTGCTGACCGCCGGCGGCGCGACGTTTGCCGCCTTCCCCGAGCTCTACGCGACGCTCTTCTCGGCCGCGTACCTCGCCCTGTTCCTGATCCTCTTCGCGCTGATCGCTCGCGGCGTCGCGTTCGAGTTCTGGGGCAAGGCCGAGAGCGACGGTTGGCGCTCGACCTGGGAGTGGTCGCTGATTCTCGGCTCCGCGCTCCCGGCGCTGCTCTGGGGCGTCGCCTGGGCCAACATCATCGCCGGCCTGCCGACGAAGATTCTCGACGGCAAGGCCGAGTTCGCCGGCACGCTGCTCGACTTCCTCAACCCCTACGGGCTGATGGGCGGCGTCGTCACGCTCGTCCTGTTCCTCGCCCACGGTGCGGTCTTCCTGACGCTGCGCACGCACGGTGAGGTCCACGACCGCGCCGAGGCGCTCGCGAAGAAGCTGTCGCCGGCGGCCGTCGCCGTCGTCGCGATCTTCGCCGTCTGGACGATCGCCCGCCAGTCGGGCACCGACGAGGGCGTGCAGATCCTGTCCGCGATCAGCCTCGTCGCCGCAGCCGCCGCCGCGATGGCAGCGGTGGTGCGCGTCGGCAACAGCGCCGGCCAGGCGTTCGGTGCGACCGCCGCGTCGATCCTGCTGCTGTTCATCGGGATCTTCATCGACGTCTTCCCGAACGCGATCGTCGGCCAGGGCGATGACCCGACGCTGACGCTCTCGGCGGCATCGTCGACGCCGTACACGCTCAAGGTGATGACGGTCGTCGCGGTGATCTTCGTGCCGATCGTGCTTGCCTACCAGGCATGGACCTACTGGGTGTTCCGTGCGCGGATCGGCGCCGAGGACTTCGGCGACGTCCGTTCCCCGCTCGACCTGCTCGCCAAGGACGGCGAGGAGGCGGCACCCGAGCCGTCATGACCACCGCGGGCGGCCGCCTGTGAAGCCGGTCGACCCGCAGCTCCTCAGGGCCAGCAGGCCGGCGCGACTGCATCTGATCGCGACCGGCCTGCTCGCTGTCTGCGCCGCAGGCGTGATCGTCGCCCAAGCCGCGCTGCTGGCGCGCGTGATCGCGCGCGGGGCCGCAGGAGCCGGGCTCGGCGAGCTGACGGGGACGATCGTGCTGCTCGCCGTCGTGCTGGTGGCGCGGGCGGCGATCGACGGGTCGTTCGACGCGCTCGGGCGGTTCGGCGCGGCGCGCGTGATGAGCGACCTGCGCGGCAAGCTCGCCGCGCACGTCCTCGTCCGCCGGCCCGGGGTCGAGGGGCAGGACCGCGCAGGCGCGCTGTCGGCGCTCGCCGTACAGGGCGTCGACGCGGTCGAGCCCTACTTCGCACGCTTCCTGCCGCAGCTCGCGCTCGCGGCTGCCGTCCCGCTGACGGTTCTCGTCCTCGTGCTGCCGCGCGACTGGATCTCGGCGCTGATCATGATCCTGACGCTGCCGCTGATCCCGTTCTTCATGGCGCTCGTCGGCTGGGCGACCGAGGCTCAGACCGAGAAGCGCTGGCGCACGCTGACGCTGCTCTCGGCGCACTTCCTCGATGTTGTCCGCGGCCTGCCGACGCTCCGCGCCCACGTCCGCGACGGAGCCCAGGCCAGGCAGATGGAGGACGTCGGCGACCGCTACCGCCGCGAGACGATGGCGACGCTGCGGATCGCGTTCCTCTCGGCGCTAGTGCTCGAGCTTCTGGCGATGATCTCGACAGCGCTCGTCGCCGGTGAGATCGGCGTCCGCCTCCAGGCAGGCAAGCTCGGTCTCGAGGACGGACTGTTCGTGCTGCTGCTGGCGCCGGAGCTGTACATGCCGTTGCGTCAGGTCGGCGCGCAGTTCCACGCGAGCGCCGACGGGCTCGAGACCGCCGGCGCGCTGCGCGAAGCGCTCGCGACGCCGCCCTCGGTGCAGGATCGCCCCGGCGCGGTGGCGCCTGTGCCCGATCCCACGACCGAGCCGATCGTCTTCGAGCGGGTCTCGTTCAGCTACCCGGGTCGAGATCTCGAGGTGCTCGATGGTGTCGACCTGCGGCTCGAGCCTGCCGTCACGACGGCGCTCGTCGGGCCGAGCGGCAGCGGCAAGTCGACACTCGCGGCGCTGCTGCTACGGCTGGCGGATCCCGGGGCGGGGACGATCCGTTGCGGCACGACCGACCTCCGCGACGTAGCGCTCGCGGACTGGCGCTCGATCTGCGCGTACCTGCCGCAGCGAGCACGGATCTACGCCGGATCGGTCGCCGAGAACCTGCGGCTCGGTCGTCCTGGCGCGAGTGAAGACGAGCTCTGGGACGCGCTCCGCGCCGCCGGCGCCGGCGAGCTCGTGAACGACCTTCCCGATGGTCTCGAAACGCGGGTCGGGGAGGGCGGCCGCACGCTGTCGGCGGGGGAGTCGCAGCGGATCGCGATCGCCCGTGCGTTCGTCCGTGACGCTCCCCTGCTCGTGCTCGACGAGCCGTCGGCGCATCTCGACGAGGAGAGCGCTGCCGTGGTCGACGCTGCGCTCGACCGCCTGCGGAACGGGCGAACGACGCTGCTCGTCGTCCACCGGCCCGCGCTTGCCGCCCGTGCCGACCGGGTCCTGCGCGTCGCGCCCGGCGGTGTCGTCACCGAAGGAGCGCCGGCGTGAGCGCTTTGAACGATCGCTATGGGCCGCTGCGCCGCGCCGCCGCCCAGGCGGCGCCGCGGCGCAGGCGCATCGTCCTGGCCGTCGTGCTCGGCACCGCGGCGGTCACCGCCTCGATGGGGCTGCTCGCAGCCTCCGGCTACCTGATTGTCTGGGCCTCCGAGCAGCCGCCGGTGCTGCAGCTCTCGACCGTGATCGTGATGGTCCGCTTCTTCGGCACGAGTCGCGCCGTCCTGCGTTACGCCGAGCGCCTGATTTCGCACGATCTCGCCTTCCGGCAGCTCGCAGACCTACGGACAGCGTTCTTCGAGAAGCTGATCCCGCTCGTCCCCGGGTCGCTCGGCAGCGTCCGCGGCGCCGACCTCTTGAGCCGCTTCGTCGCCGATGTCGACCGGCTCCAGGATCTCTACCTGCGCGTGCTGCTGCCGCCGCTGATCGCGGTCGGGACGATGGTCGTCGCGGGCGTGACCGCAGGGGTCGTGTCGCCGCTCGCGGGAGCCGTGCTCGCGGCCGCGATGCTGCTCGGTGCGACCGCCGTGCCGTGGGCCGTGTCCGCGGTCGCACGCTCGGCAGGACGCCGGCAGCAGGCCGTACGGGCGGAGCTGGCGACCGAGTTCGTCGAGTCGATCGACGGCTCGGCCGAGCTCGCATTGCTCGGGCGCTCGCAAGAACGGCTCTCGCGGCTCCAGGCGATCGATGACGAGCTTTCACGGCTGATCCGCCGTGACGCGGTCGCCGGCGGGCTCGCGACAGCACTCGGATCGGTGGTCTCAGGTCTGGGCCTGATCGGGGTGCTGCTCGCGGTCGTCCCCGAGGTCGCCGGAGGCGGCCTGCGGGCGCCGCTGCTGGGGCTCGCCGCGCTGCTGGCGCTGGCAGCGTTCGAGGCGATCTCGACGCTTCCGGCCGCAGCGCAGCAGCTCGCGGCCTGCGGCGCCGCAGCCACCCGGATCGAGGAGATCACGGAGATGCCCGTGCTCGTGCCCGAGCCGCACGATCCCGTGGGATTCCCCGAGGACGAGCCGGTCGTCGCTGCCCGCGGTGTCACCGTCAGCGGAATCCTCGACCGGGTCGACATCGAGCTCCGGCCCGGCAGAGCCGTGGCGCTCGTCGGCCCGAGCGGGTCGGGCAAGACGACGCTCGCGCGGCTGCTCGTGCGGTTCGCCGACCCTGACGCCGGAGCCGTCACGGCCAGCGGCATCGACGTCCGCCGGCTCGCGCAGGACGAGCTCCGCGGCAACGTGCTGCTCTGCGCGCAGGACGCGCACCTCTTCACGACGACGATCGGCGAGAACGTGCGCCTCGCCCGGCGCGACGCCACCGACGACGAGCTGCTCGCCGCACTCGAGGCGGCCGGTCTCGGTGACTTCGTCCGCGCGCTTCCCGATGGTCTCGACACGCTCGTCGGCGAGGACGGCGCGCAGCTCTCCGGTGGCCAGCGCCGGCGCCTGATCGCGGCGCGCGGGGTCGTCTCCGGTGCTCGCGTCGTCATCTTCGACGAGCCGGCCGCCCATCTCGACCCGGTAGGCGCCGAGGCGATCCACCGGCGCCTCTGTGCCGAGCGCGAGCACGATCGCGCCGTGCTCGTGATCGCCCATGCCCTGACCGGGCTCGACTGCTTCGACGAGGTCGTCGTGCTCGACGGCGGCGCTGTCGCCGAACGCGGCAGACACGCGGAGCTCGTCGCCGCCGGCGGCCGTTACGCCGAGCTCACGCGAGATCAAGCCGCCGCGCTCGGCCGGCCGCCCTCCACAGGTACGATTGACGCATGAGCGACGGTCAGGCACTTCGGGTCGTGATCGCAGGCGGTGGGATCGCCGCGGCGGAGCTGTCACTGGCGCTCGCCGACCTCGCCGGCGACCGGGTCAGCGTGACGATCGTCAGCCCGGGGGACGACCTCGTGATGCGCCCGTTCCACCCCGGCGAGGCGTTCGCGGTCCACGCCCGCAGCCACTACCCGATCGCGGCCCTGACGGCCAAGAGCGGCGCGAGCCACGTCGACGCGCGCGTTGCCTCGATCGACACGCAAACGCGAGAGGTGCGGCTCGAGAACGGCAGCGCGCTCGGGTACGACGTGCTCGCGCTGACGATCGGCGCGCGCGCGGTCAACCCCTACAAGCAGGCGATGACCTTCCGCGGTGACCGCGTCGCGATCGCTTACGCCGGCCTGCTCTCGGACATCGAGCAGGGTTACACGACGTCGGTCGCCTTCGTCGTGCCTCCTGGGATGACCTGGCCGCTGCCGCTCTACGAGCTGGCTCTGCTGACGGCCCGCGAGGCGGGCGCGATGGGTGTCGACCCGGAGCTGCTGCTGCTCAGCCCCGAGCCGCGTCCGCTCGCGGTCTTCGGCCCGTCGGGCAGTGCCGCGGTCGGAGATCTGCTCGAGCACGCCGGGATAGCGTTCGCGGGCGAGGCCGACGTCGACGAAGGCTCCGCGGGAGTCTTCGCGACCGCGGGCGGCAGGCCGCTCGAGGTGCAGCGCGTCGTCACGATCCCGGTGCTCGAAGGGCTCAGGCTGCCGGGGGCGCCGGCGGATCCGCACGGCTTCATCCCGATCGACGACAGCTGCCGTGTGCGCGGCGCCGAGCACGTCTTCGCAGCCGGCGACGGCACGACTAACCCCGTCAAGCAGGGCGGGATCGCCTGCCAGCAAGCCGACCTGATCGCCGAGCAGATCGCCCAGCTCGCCGGAGCCGACGTGACGCCCAAGCCGGCGCGACCGGTGCTTCGCGGCAGGCTGATGACAGGGCGCGCGGTCCGCTACATCTCAGATCACGACCCGGCCGGCGGCGAGTCCGAGCAGCCGATGCTGTTCGCCGCCCACCGCAAGGTCGACGGGCGCTACCTCTCGCCGTGGATCGCCGAGCTCGACGGCATCTCACTCGGCGAGCACGAGGCCCACGCCGACGACGGCGAGTCGGTCGCCGTCGCGGTCGAGGTGGCGCAGGGCGACACGCATTAGCCGCCTGCGCCGCCGGTAGTTTGCGAGCCGTGAACCGCCGGACCAAGATCGTCGCGACCATCGGGCCGGCGAGCGCCGATCCCGAGACGCTGGTGCGGATGGTCGAGGCCGGGATGGACGTCGCCCGGCTGAACTTCAGCCACGGCACGCACGAGCGTCACGCCGAGGTCGCGGCGATGGTCCGTGACGCCGCCGGGCGCGCCGGTCGGCCGGTCGCGCTGCTCCAGGACCTGCCGGGTCCGAAGCTGCGGATCGGGATGCTCGCCGAGGGCAGGGTCGAGCTCGGGGTCGGGGACACGGTCCTGTTCAGCTGCGGGCCCGACGCCGACGAGCAGCAGGGGTCGGCGTCGCACATGACCGTCAACTGGGAGGGCCTTCCGCGAGCGGTCAGCGTCGGCGAGATCTTCTACCTCGCCGACGGCTCGGTCCGGCTCCGGGCGAGCGCGGTGCGGCCCGACGACGGCGAGCTCGAGGCCGAGGTCGAGATCGGCGGCTCGGTCGCCTCGCGCCAGGGACTCAACATCCCAGGGCCGGCCTCGGAGCTCGCGTCGGTCCCCGACGAGGATCTCGGCCACCTGCAGGCCGGGATCGAGATCGGCGTCGATGTCGTCGCGCTCAGCTTCGTGCGTTCTGCCGCGGATGTCGAGATGGTGCGCGAGCACACGCGTGTGCCCTTGATCGCGAAGATCGAGAAGCCGCAGGCGGTCGAGAACATCGACGAGATCGTCCGCAGCGCAGACTGCCTGATGGTCGCCCGCGGCGACCTCGGGATCGAGCTGCCGATCGAGGAGGTGCCGATCACGCAGAAGATGCTGATCGCGAGCGCCGGACGCCGTGCGCGCCCGGTCGTCACCGCGACCCAGATGCTCGACTCGATGGTCAACGCCTCTCGGCCGACCCGGGCCGAGGTCGCCGACGTCGCGAACGCGATCCTCGACGGCACCGACGCGGTGATGCTCTCCCAGGAGTCGGCGGTCGGCAAGTACCCGGTCGGCGCGATCGCGATGATGGCCGCGATCGCCGAGACGACCGAGCGCAGCGCCCCGTACCAGCGCTGGCTCGACAGCCGCGTCGACCACACGCGAAGCGACCCGTCGTACACGGTCGCGCACGCCGCCTGCAAGGCCGCGATCGACCTCGACCTCGACGCGCTGATCGTGCCGACGCTGTCCGGTCGCTCGGCGCGGCTCGTCTCCGCGCACCGCCCACCGGTCCCGATCTACGCGCTGTCGCCAGGGCGCGAGACCGTCCGCCGCTGCGGGCTGATCTGGGGCGTGCGAGCGGCGTCGATGCGCCGCCACGAGATCACCGAGGCGTTGATCTTCGACGCCGCGCACCGCGTCATCGAGCTCGGCTGGTGCAAGCCGGGTGACCGCGTCGGGATCACGGCCGGGCTGCCGTCAGGCCGGCCGGGGTCGACCAGCCTGTTCCAGGTCCAGACGTTGACCGGGGAACCGGGGCCGCCGGCTCATTGAGGTGGACGCTGGCTCCTCGCCAGCACGACCCCGGCGATCGCGACCGCGACCAGCATCACGTAGGCGACGAACATCTCCGGCGAGGTCCAGTTGCCCCATGAGCCGCCGACCGTGACGTAGGCCCAGGTCCGGGGCGCCGCACCGAGCGCTGTCGCGGCGCCGAAGACGCCGATCGGGATCGATGTCAGCCCGGCCGCGTAGTTGACCGAGTTGTACGGGATTCCGGGCATCAGCCGGGCGGCGAGAACCGACACGAAGCCGCGCTCGGAGACCCAGATGCGAAGGCGCTGGAGTCGCGGACCCTGCAGTCTCTCGACGGCGTCGTGGGCGATCGTCCGCGAGAGCAGGAACGCTGCGCAGGCGCCGGCCAGCGCCGAGATCATCGCAAGCGGGAAGCCGCCGGCCGTGCCGAACAGCAAGCCCGCGGAGATCGCGAGGAACGGTCCAGGGAAGAAGCACACGGTCAGCAGCGCCGAGGTGAAGAAGAAGGCGATCGGGGCCGCCTTGCCGAAGCCATCGACCCAGTCGCGCACCCGCTCGGCCGACACGTCACCGGACAGCAGCAGCACGGCGAACAGACCGCCGACGAGCGTGACGAGGGTCGCCACGCGCAGCAGCGCCGCGCGCCGGCCGACGCCTGCGACGGTGTCGGCCGCAAGCTCCTCGAGCTCGTCGACCGAGTCGTTCATGCCGATCCGCGGTCGGCGGCCCAGGCCGCCTCGGCGCGGCCGAGCTCGGTGACGGGCTCGTCGCCGTAGATCCACTCGCGCGCGATCCGGTGCCAGTTGTTCGTCGCCCGGAGCTGGCCGAGGACCGCGAGCGTGAGCCCTTCGAGCCGCCGGGCGAAGATGTGCTCGGTCGGCATCGTGACGTGGCGGATCTTGCCCCAGTACTCGCTGCGCGGGTCGCTGGCGGTGATCATCACGTCGGTCGCAAGCTCGGGGGAGAGCTGCATGTCGGCGTCGAGCGAGTACCAGCCGACGAGGTCGTGGAACTGGGTGATGATGTCTTCGCCGTTGTAGTGCTCGGGCTTGCCGATCCAGCCGCCTTCGTGCATGTGGGCGATCAGGTCGTCGCCGCGACCCTCGATGCCGTAGCGCTGGCTCTGCAGCTCGAAGTCGGCGGAGGCGCGGCTCATCCGCTTGAACAGCCCGAAGTCGAGGAACGCCATCCGCTGGCCGTCCTCCATCAGGATGCAGTTGCCGGGGTGCGGGTCTCCGGAGAACTGGAGGTGACGGTACATCGACCCGAAGAAGAAGCGGAAGATGATCTCGCCGTAGCGGTTGCGGTCCTCCTGAGAGTCCTGCTTGAAGTCCTCGAAGCCGCGGCCGCGGACGAACTCGGTGACGATCACGCGCTCGCGGCTCAGCTCGCGGATCACGTCGGGGATCACGATGAACGGATGCCCGCGGTAGACGCGCGCGAGCGCGTGCTGGTTGGCCGCCTCGAGCTCGTAGTCGAGCTCCTCCTCGACCCGTTCGCGGATCTCGCCGGCGACCTGCTTGACGTCGATCCCGGGGGCGACCGACTTCATCAGCCGCAGGATCAGTCCCATGTTCTGCAGGTCGGCGCGGACTGCGTTGTTGACGCCGGGGTACTGGACTTTGACCGCGACCTCGCGGCCGCCGTGGACGGCCTTGTAGACCTGTCCGATCGAGGCGGCCGCGATCGGCTCCTCGTCGAAGGAGTCGAAGATGTTCTCGAGCTTGTCGTCGTACTCCGTCTCGATCACCTTCTTCATGTCCTTGAAGGAGACCTTCGGTGCGGCGTCGCGGAGGGTCGCCAGCTTCTTCTGGAACTCCTCGCGGTGCTCCTCGGGCACGAGGCCGACGTCGAGGAAGCTCAACACCTGGCCGACCTTCATCGCCGCGCCCTTCATCGTCCCGAGCGCGGTGACGATCTGCTCGGCGGTCTCGAGCTGGCGCTTGGACATCGCCGCGGTCGCAGCCTCGTCGCTGCGGGCGACGTTCGCGGCGCGCGTCGCGGACTGGCGCACGGCCTGTCCGGCGGCGAGCGTGCCGATCTGCGCGGCACGAGCCCAGCGGCTCGTCGGGATGCGGTCAGCGTTCGCGCGGCGCCCGCGCCGGCGCTTCGGGGGGTTCTCGCCGGCCACCCGGTCAGCCCTCGGTCTCGACCTGGCTGCCGGGGACGATGTCGTCGCTCCCGTCGGGCCAGCGGACCCAGGCCTTGTGGCCGCCGTCGTAGTCGTCGCCGAGGTAGACGAGCGTCGCCGGCTCGCCGAGCGCGGTGCAGGGCTCTGAGCCCTCCGGCTCGAGGCCGCGCCAGCGCTGGATGAAGCCGTTCTGCGCCCACTCGTCGCGCACGGTCGTCTCCTCGATGTGGCCGGGGCGGAGCACCGTCTCCGGCGGCAGCGCCATCAGCACCTCCATGATCGAGTGCTTGAGGTCGGCGTATCCGGTCGACCCGGGCGCGCGCACGCCGCCGACCGAGCCCTTGAAGAGCGTGTCGCCGGTGAAGACGTTCGACGGGCCGCCCTCGGGGCTCTGCACCTCGATCGCGAGCATCCCGGCGGTGTGGCCGGGGATCGCGTGGGTTTTCACGCTCAGTCCGGCGATCTCGCGCGTCTCGCCGGCGTTCAGGGCCTCGAGGTCGGTGATGCCGGACTGCTCGGCGGTCTGGCCCAGCTCCTTGGGGTCGACCAGGATCGCGATCTGCGGCCAGCGCTCGCGGATCTCCTCTAGCTCGGAGACGTGGTCGTAGTGGTGGTGGGTCAGCAGCACGTGGGTGGGGGTGAGGTCGTGCCGCTCGACTGCGTCGTAGAGCGGCTGCATCGGCCCGCCGGCGTCGACGAAGAACGCGTCACCGCCGGGCTCCTTCGCAACGAGGTACGTGTTGGAGAGGAAACCTGGATGCATCGATCGCTCGAGGATCATTGGAAGCAGGGTATAGATGGAGGGCTATGAGCCAGCTCATCCACACCTGCTACCGGATCACCGACATCGAGCGGTCCGTCTCGTTCTACGCCCGCCTCGGCTTCGAGGAGCTGCGCCGGATGGACCTGCCGGACGGCGCCGTCAACGTCTTCCTGGGGCTGCCGGATGACGGCCCGCGGCTCGAGCTGACCTGGAACCCCGGCGTCTCGTCGTACGAGCTGGGCAGCGGCTACGGCCACATTGCGCTGACGGTCGGCGACCTCGACGCGACGCTCGCCGCGCTCGCCGAGCAGGGCATCGAGCCCGAGCGCCCGCCGTACACGGTGCGCGAGGGCGGCTCGCGCCTCTGCTTCGTGGGCGACCCCGACGGCTACCGAATCGAGCTGATCGAGCGCGGCGCGTAGGCGCGGCGCGCGCCGAGCTCTGAAGCGTTCTGCTTCGTACCGCAGCAAAACGCTTCAGAGCTCCGCGAGGACGCGGCGGATCTCGCCGCCGCGGTCGGCCTTCCAGCGAGCGTCCGTGATGCGCAGCACCTCGTACGCCTGCGCGTTCAGCGCGGCGTCACGCTCGGCGTCCTTCCTGGCGAAGATCGGCAGGAGGTGGTGCGGGCCGTCGACCTCGACGACGAGGCGGCGTTCGTGCCAGCAGAGGTCGACGTGGAACGGCGTGCCGTCGGGGAGGAGGAACTGCTCCTGCAGCAGCGGGGTCGCCGCGCCGGCTGCCGCCAGTTCGTCGATCACCTCGCGTTCGAAGCCGCTGCCCTCGAGCTCGTCCTGGGAGAGGATCGCGCGCAGCATCGCCGAGCCCTTCGCGTTGCGCGCCCGCCGGAGGCAGTCGACGATCTCGTCCTCGTTGAGCAGTCCGCGAAACGCGGCGCGCTCGCACACCCGCGTGAGTTCGCGCTTGGTCAGCACCCCGGCGAGGTCGACGATCGTGCGGGCGACCGTCGTCGTCGGCATCCCGCCGATCTTGCGGACGTCGAACTCACGGTCGGTAGTCGCCGACCGGAAGACGGTCAGCGCTTCGTGCCGCACGGTGCGCTGCGGCGGGATGCCGACCTCCGGAACACGCGGCGGCTGGACCGGCAGGTCGAGCTGCAGCGCGGCGCTGCGCCGGAACAGGTAGGCGCCACGACCTGCCTTGAGCAGCGCCGCCGCGTGCTGGGCGTGCATGTCGCTCCGCGCGTGGCCGACGGCGTAGACGCCTTTGGCGACCGGTCGCAACGAGCCGCGGCGCTTCATCCCAGCGATCTCGTTGCGCGAGAACCCCAGGCCGGCGACCTGCGCGGCGGTCACCACTCCGGACTGGGCCGACGCCAACTCGAAGAGCTGTGTGGCGTTTGACTTCCCACCGACGCAAAAGGCTTCAGAGCTCATGCCCTCCATAGGGCGTGAGCGCCGGAGATTCGCCCCTGTGAGCGGGCACAGCGTCCGCTGCCGGACCCTCAGCCCCCCACGAGCCCGTGCTCGAGCGCGTAGCGCACGAGCTCGGCGCGCGAGTGGAGGTCGAGCTTCTGCTGGATGCTGGCGCGGTGGGACTCGATCGTCCGCACCGACAGGAAGAGTTGCTCGGCGATCTCGGAGTTTGTGTGGCCGAGCGCGATCAGGCGGAGCACCTCCCACTCCCGAGCCGACAACGGGCCGTGGTCGGCGGGCACGTCGTCGGCGCCGGCCATTTCCGCCCCGAGACGCGGGTTGAGGAAGACCTGGCCGGCCGCGACAGCACGGACCGCATCGACGAGCTCGGTGTCGGCCGACTCCTTGAGCACGTAGCCACGCGCCCCGGCGCTGAGCGCAGTCCGCGCGAACGCGGCGTCGTCCTGCATCGTCAGAATCACCACACGCGTCGCCGGGCTGCGGTTGTGAAGCTCGGGCAGGATCGCCAGCGACGTCCGGCCAGGGCCGCCCGGCATGTTGAGATCGAGCACGAGCACGTCCGGCTTCTGCTCGGCCGCCGCTGCCAGCGCGCCCTCGACGTCGCCGGCCTCGGCGAGCACCTCGAAGTCCTCGACCTTCTCCAGCAGCAGCCGGAGCCCGGCACGGACGACCCCATGGTCGTCGGCGAGCACGATCGTCAACGGCCGGTCGGTCACGGAGGCAAGCCTAGGCGGATACCGTCACGGAATGAAGAGATCGGACCAGCTCGCCCCGCTGTCACGCGACCATCACCGCGCGCTTGCTGTTGCGATGTGGCTGCGCAAAGGCGCCGCCGACGCCCCCGCCCGCTTCGCCGAGTTCTGGGCGTCGGACGGTCCCCGGCACTTCGCGATCGAGGAGCAGGCGCTGACCCCCGAGCTACTGGCCAGCGACAGCGAGTGGTCAGCGGGCGTCGCGAGGATGGCCGCCGAGCACCGTGAGCTGGAGCGGCTCGCCGCGCAGCTGGCCGAAGGCGACGAGCAGGCCGGGCACGTCCTCGGCGAGCGGCTCGACGCGCACGTCCGCTTCGAGGAGCGCGAGCTGTTCCCGATGCTCGAGGACCGTGCCGACCGCGAGCTGCTCGGGCGCGTCGGCGCGAGGATCGTCGAGCTGCGAAGCCACTAGCCCGCGACCGGAAGCAGCGCCCGGACCGCACCGAGCACCGCGTCCCGCGCGTCATCCGGCGCGACCACCGCGGCGTCGCCGGCCTCGGCGAGCACCTCGCGGACCAGCCAGTAGGTGCCCTTGAAGGGGATCTGCACGATCACCGAGCCGTCGGCGAGCTCCTCGGCGACGCGGCGGTGCTCGCGTGACCACCGTGCCCGCTCCGGCGAGACCCAGACCTGGGCGATCCGCGACGCCTCGACTTCTCCGGTGCGCGCCCAGCCCTCGACGGCAGCCGCCGGATCGACGTCCTCGCGCGGCGTGAAGCCCTTGCGGGTTACCTTCGCGGACTTGACGCGGTCGAGACGGAAGTGGCGCACGTCGTCGCGCTCGGGGTCGAACGCGCCGATGTACCAGCCCTCGCGCCCGTTCATCAGCGCGTACGGCTCGATCACGCGCTCGGAGAACTCGTCCTCGTTGGCCTTGTAGTACTCAAGCGCGAGCAGCTTCTGCTCGCGGATCGCACGGGACACGACGGCCGAGATCTTCGAGTCGTCGCCGCCGGCGCGGGTCGCGACCTGGAGGCCCTGCTCCATCGGGTCGGCGCCGAGCGCGGCGACGATCTTCTCGCGCGCTGTCGAGAGCTCGACGTCCGGGATGTGGTCGCCGATCAGGTCGATCGCGGCGATCAGTGCCTTCGCCTCGACCGGCAGCAGCCGGGCCGGCTGCGCGAACGTGTCCGAGTAGGCGTCGGGGTCGACCTCGATCTTGCCGTCGTCACGCACGTCCGCGTAGAGCACGTAGGCGCCGCCGCCGAAGTTGACGACGTTAAGGACGTTGACGTCCTCGCGCAGCTCGGCTTCGGACAGCTGCAGCTGGTCGCACAGGTCCCGGACCTCGAGCAGCTCCTGCTTGCGGCCGGCGTCGATCAGGATCGACGCGAGCGTCACGAGCCGGGCGAACCGCTCCGGGCGGATCGGCGTGTCACGGCGACCGCCGCTGACGACCGGAGCCTCCGGCGCGCCCTCGGGACGGGCGACGGTCTTCGCCAGCGGCAGCTCACCCTCGTGGCGCTCGCCGAGGAGCGCGACCCGCTCGGCGAGCTCCTGCTCGAGCTCCGGCGGCCCCAGGACGCGGACGTGCTCGCCGAGCCGCAACACCCACGAGAGCAGCTGGCGCGAAGAGGCGTAGGGAGTCGAGAAGACGATGTCGCCGCTGTCGTCGCCCGGCTTCGTGATCGTGCCGTGCGGCCCGAAGTGGCGCTCGACGTGCCAGGCGATCCGGCTCGAAATCCGCAGCTCGGCGGTGTCGACCGGGTCGCCGAACTGCCACTCGGCGCGCTGCGCGTAGGAGCGCGGGTCGAAGTCGGTCGGCCGCTTGAAGTCGTGCTCGGCCTTGCTCGCGTAGGCGATCTTGCCGCGGATCCGCGACAGCCGGAAGACGCGGATCGCACCGCGTTCGTGCGAGCGGCCGAGCAGGTAGAACTGGCCGCCCTGGAAGAGCAGGTGGTACGGGTCGACCCGCCGCGCCTCGGTCGCGTCGCGCTCCATCGTGTAGTAGTCGAACGTGATCGTCTTCGACCGGAAGATCGCGGTCTCGATCTTCTGCAGGTGCTGGGAGAGCTCGTGGCCGTCGGCGCTCGCGGTGATGCCGAGCGCGACGCCGCCGGATGGTGCCGGATCGGCGAGCGGGCTCGGCTTGCCCCAGGTGATCTGCTGCAGCGCGAGCCGCAGCGGCTCGGCGTACGCGAACTCGCCGTCGAGCAGCGTCAGCGCGGTCCGCAGGCCGAACAGCTCGGCGTCGGTGAACTCGATCGCCGGAAGGTGGAAGGCCTCGGACCGCAGCGAGTAGTTCTCCTGCTCGGCGGCCCCGTCGCTCGGCCGGTCGACCGAGAGCCGGATGCCGAGCTGCTCGAGCTCGGAGCGGTCGGCATAGAAGCGCCGGGCGAACGCGTCCTCGTTCATCCCGCTGTAGCCCTCGACGTCGCGGCGGATCTCGAGCGCAGTCACCGGACGGCGCTCTGCCATCAGGTAAGAGATGAGCGAGAGCTGCCGGATCAGCTTCTCAGTGTCCTTCGCCATGTGCGACGAGCGTACGACGAACCCGGCGGCCGTGCTGGGGAGAATGTGACATCTGCCCGCTCTTTCGGTGAAGAAACGGCGGAGACGGCCACGTTGCACCGCCGCCGGAGGCGTACTACGGTGAGGTGGTGACACGCTTCGTCATGGTCGACGATGCCGGGGAGCTCAAGGATGCGATCGCGGCGCTGCTGCTCGCGGCAGGCATCCCTGTCACCAACGGCACCCACCTACCCGACCCGTCCGGGACCGCTGAGCGGATCGCGGTGCTGGAGTCTGCGGCGTCCGAGCAGGAGCTGGTCGCCGCGGTCCGCCAGGCGACGATCGGATTGCGGCGGGCCGCCGCGCTCGATGCGCCGACGCCCTCGGCGGGTACACCGCTGTCGCCGCGAGAGCGCGAGGTGCTGGAGCTCGCCGCGCGCGGCCTCACCGCCGACGGTGTCGCCGTCGAGCTGATCCTCTCGGTCGAGACCGTCAGGACTCACACCCGCAACGCGATCAAGAAGCTCGGTGCGCGCAATCGCCTGCACGCCGTCGTGATCGCGCTGCGCGCGGGCGTGATCTCGCTGCCCAAGGCTTGAGCGGGCGGACCCGGGCGTCAGGCGGCGCTGCGGTCGCGCCGGTCCTCGGCGCGGATCGTGATCGGCTGCTCGTCGGCCGCCGAGAAGTAGGCGCCGCCGCCGAGCGCGCGGTCGTATGACGACCACGTCTCGCCCGGCATCAGCTCCTTCTCGAGCCGGTCGAACGAGCCGAGCCGGCCGCCGAGGTTGTCCATCATGTGGACGAGCGTCGCCTCTCGTGTGCAGGGCACGACCGGCGAGCCGTGCTCGAGCTTGCCGTGGTGGGAGAGGATGATGTGGAGGATCGCCTTAGCGGTCTCCGCGGGGAAGTCGCCGAGCGCCTCGATCTCGCTGCGAACCCGGTAGTAGCCGAGCGGGATCTCACCGAGCAGCCGGCCCTCGTCGGTGAGGTCGATCGGCCCCTCGCAGGTGTACGCCTCGAGCTTGCCGATGTCGTGCAGCAGCGCCCCGCAGACGGCGACGTCGCGG
This sequence comes from Baekduia sp., assembly GCA_037045385.1. GTDB lineage: Bacteria > Actinomycetota > Thermoleophilia > Solirubrobacterales > Solirubrobacteraceae > Baekduia. Next base: position 59,572 of record JBAOHN010000009.1, read on the forward strand.
TCGATGCCGGGGAAGACCGGCGCCGTCGCGCTGACCGCCTGCGCGACGGTCAGGCAGTGCTCGAGCAGGCCGTGGACGTAGGCCTGGTGGTAGCGCTTGGCGGCCGGCGCGACCCGGTAGAGCGCCCAAGTCTCCGACTGCTCGCCGAAGAAGACGCCGAGCAGCCGCACGATGTGCGGGTTCTCGACGGTCGCGACGAGGTCTCGCAGGTCGCGCTCCATCGCGCTCGCTCCACGCTCGGGGCCGTCGGTCAGCTGGTCGAGGTCGAAGCTGCCGATCTGCGCCGGACCGAGCTCGCTGATCGACACCTGGGCACCCCACTTCGGGTGGCGCTCGAAGCGCCCCGTGACATGGACCGGATGGCCGCCGCGGCAGAGCTCAGAGGACCGCGTGACGTCATCCCACACCATCGCCGTCAGCGCGCCGCTGCGGTCGCCGAGCGTCAGCCGCAGGTAGCTGGCGCCGTCGCGCTTGGTGCGCCGCTCGACCTCGCGGACGAGCAGGACCTGGTCGACCTGCTGACCGTCTTCGAACTCTCTGACGAGCACGGGCCGGACGGTGACAGTCCTCGCGGACGGACCCCGTGAGCCACCGTGGGCGCCCTGATCGGCTCTATCGTCGGCTCCGGGATGGTCCGGGAACGTGTCTTCGTGTTGGTCGCAGCGGTCTGTTTCGGCACCACCGGCACGGCTCAGGCGCTCGGGCCGGAGGCTTCGCCGGTGACCGTCGGAGCGGTCCGGATCGTGCTCGGAGCGGTGCTCCTGGCCGCCTGCGTGAAGTTCATGCGTGCGCGTTCTCACAGTGCCCCCTGGCCTCGCCTTGCGGTCATCGCTGGGGGGGTCGGAGTTGCGGCCTACGCGCTGACATTCTTCGCCGCGGTCAAGTCGACCGGTGTCGCCGTCGGCACCGTCGTCGCGCTCGGCTCGGCGCCGGTGATGACCGGGCTCGGCGGCCGCCTCACCGGCGACGCGCCGCTGCCGGCCCGGTGGGGCGCGTCGACTGCGCTCGCTGTGGCCGGGGTGGCGCTGATCGCGTTCGCCGGCGGCGACGCCGAGGTCAAGCCGCTCGGCGTGCTGCTCGCGCTCGGCGCCGGCGCCTCGTACGCCGGCTACACGCTCGCCGCCAAGCGTCTGCTCGACGTCGGCCACCGCTCCGAGGAGGTGATGGCGGCCGTCTTCGGTCTCGGCGCCGTCCTGCTCACGCCGGTGGTGTTCCTGGGCGACATCGGATGGGTGTGGTCGGCCGGCGGCATCGCGATGGCGCTCTGGCTCGCGATCGTCCCGACGACGCTCGCCTACCTGCTGTTCGCGGCCGGTCTGCGGCGGCTCGCAGCCGGCGAGGTCGCGACGCTGACCCTCGCCGAGCCGGTGACCGCTGTCGTACTCGCCGCGGTCGTGCTCGGTGAGCGCCCCGGCGTCGTCGCGATCGCCGGCGTGGTCACGGTGCTGGCCGGCTTGGCGCTGCTGGCGCTGCCGCAGGGAAGCGCCCGGCCCGGCCCGCAGGCGCCGGTACCATGACGCGTCCGATGCTCCGGATCGCAGTCCTCGCAACGTTCGTTCTCGCCGCCCTCGCGCCGGCCGCCTCCGCGCAGGGGGTGCCGGCCGACAGCGGCACCGTGCTGCCCGGAGTCACGGCGGCCGGAGTCGACCTCGGCGGCCTGACGCTTGCCGCGGCCGAGCAGAAGCTCACGACCGAGTTCGGCCCGCACGCCGCTCGCCCGCTCGTCGTCCGGGTCGCCGGCCGGCGGTTCGAGCTGAAGGCCGCCGACGCAAAGGTCACGTTTGACGCGCTGACGACCGCCAAACGGGCGATCCGGCTGAAGGAGGCGGGCGCCGTTCAGCTCAAGCTGACCTGGTCGGCCGACGCGCTGCAGGCGTTCGTCGCGGGGATCGCCGCCGATGTCGACCGGCCAGGCCGCGACGCGACGATGACGATCGGCCTCAAGAAGGTCACGGTCAAGCGCTCGCGCGCCGGCGCGGCCGTCCCGCAGAAGGAGATCGCCGGCAAGCTCGCCGAGCGGATCGCGACTCCCGGTTCGAGTGCGTTGATCGTTGCCAAGACGGCGCCGGTCCGCGCGGCCGTCAACGCGAACGACCTGCGCAACCGCCTCGGCGGAACGGTCATCACCGTCGACAAGAAGAACTTCAGGCTCCGCCTGTTCAAGCGGCTGAAGGTCGTCAAGAGCTACGGAGTGGCGGTCGGCCAGCCGGCGTACCCGACGCCGACCGGCCGCTTCCAGATCCAGAACAAGCAGATCAACCCGACCTGGTCGGTGCCGAACAGCCCGTGGGCAGGCGAGCTGCAGGGGACGACGGTCGCCGGCGGCGCCGCCAACAACCCGCTCAAGGCGCGCTGGATGGGGATCACGAACGGCGTCGGCATCCACGGCACCGGGCAGCCGTGGACGATCGGCTCGCGCGCCTCGCACGGCTGCATCCGGATGCGCGTGCCGGACGTGATCAAGCTGTACCGCCGTGTGCCGGTCGGCACGCCGGTGGTGATCCGGTAGGCACGAGCCCCTAGCCTGGAGGGCAATGTTCGCCGTCCGCTACCTGCTGCCGCTCGGGATCATCGCCATCGGCTTCTTGATCCTGCTTGTGTATGGGACCGACGAGATCGCGCTCTGGGGCTTCACCGCGATGCTCGGCGGCGGGCTCAGCATCTTCTTCCTCAACTGGCTCTTCCGGCTCGGCAGGTCCGGGGACGTGGAGCGCCAGCGCGAGGCCGCTGCCCGCGAGTTCCTCGAGAAGCACGGCCACTGGCCGGACGAGCCGCCTCCTCCCGGGCGTTAGCGAACCGAGGCGCTCGTCGAGCGCCTCGATCTTCGCGCGCGGGTGGGCGACCAGCACGAGGGTCCCGCGGGTCGACGCGACGAGCGCCGCCGCCGAAGCGGGCCACCGTTCGTCACAGTCGGTCGCGTCGACGAGCAGCGCCTCGTTGCTGCCCTCCGCCGGCAGGTAGAGCGTCGCGTGCTCGCCGCGCCAGCGGCGGACCTGGACCCCCTCGCCGAGGAGGCGTCTCACAACGGTTCGCGACGCGCTGCGGCCGTCCGCGAGCTCGGCGCGGAGCTCGATGCGGAGCGGGCGCAGGGAGCGCAGGGCCGGGCCGCCGGTTGCGGATGGTTTCGCCGGCTGCCAGGCGTCGCCGAGCGCCCCGGCCGTTGCCGCCTCGCTGCGCCAGACGCGGCCGTCGTCGTCGCGGAACCGGGCCCGCCACACCGCGGGCGGCGCGGGCTCGCCGGCGCCGCGCAGTCCGGTGGCGAGCGGAGCGCCGACGAGCGCGTCGGCGTCTGCGCGGATCTCGAGCACGCTGCGCAGCATGACGGGCCGGCTGCGAAGATCGCGGCATGAACCGCCAGATCAGGCTCGCCGCCCGGCCCACCGGTGCGATCAAGGACAGCGACTGGGAGCACCACGAGGCCGAGCTGCCGCAGCCAGGCGACGGCGAGTTCCTGGCACGCACGCGCTTCATCTCGCTCGATCCGGCGATGCGGGGCTGGCTCGACGACCGCCCGTCCTACATCCCGCCGGTCGGGATCGGCGAGGTGATGCGGGCTGGAACGGTTGTCGAGGTGATCGAGTCGCGCAGCGATCGGTACGCGGCCGGCGATCTGCTGGTCGGCTCGTTTGGCGTGCAGGAGTACGTCGTGAGCGACGGCAGGGGAGCGCGCAAGCTCGATGGCTCGCTCGATGTCTCGCCGTCGATCTACCTCGGCGCGCTCGGGATGCCGGGGCTGACCGCCTACTTCGGGCTGTATGAAGTCGGCGCGCTCAAGGACGGTGAGACGGTCGTCGTGTCGGGAGCGGCAGGCGCGGTCGGCACGGTCGTCGGGCAGCTCGCCAAGCGCCGCGGCTGCCGGGTGGTTGGGATCGCGGGCGGGCCGGAGAAGTGCGCAATGGTGGTCGACGAACTCGGCTTCGACGCTTGCGTCGACTACCGCTCGGATGACGTGCGGCGGGTGCTGCGCGAGCACTGCCCGGCCGGGATCGACGTCTACTTCGACAACGTCGGCGGCGAGATCCTCGACGCGGCGCTGGCGAACCTCGCGCGCGGCGCGCGGGTCGTGATCTGCGGCGCGATCAGTCAGTACAACGCCGACCCGACCGATCCGCCGACGGGCCCGGCGAACTACCTGGCGCTGCTCGTTCGGAGCGCGCGGATGGAGGGCTTTGTCGTCTTCGACTTCGCCGACCGCTACGCCGAGGCGTTCCCCGTGCTCGAGGCGGCCGTCGCCGACGGCTCGCTGAAGATCAAGGAGCACGTCGTCCAAGGCGAGATCGACGACTTCCCGCAGACGCTGCAGATGCTCTTCGACGGCAAGAACACGGGCAAGCTCGTGCTTGAGCTCTGAACCCGGGCGTGCTCTGCGACTTATGCCGCTCACAGCGGCACAAGTCGCAGAGCACGTCAGTCGAGGCCGCGCTCGCCGGCCCAGCGGGCGAGTTCATGGCGGCTCGAGAGCTGTGTCTTGCGCAGCACGGACGACACGTGGCTCTCGACGGTGCGCGGGGAGATCCCGAGCTTGAGCCCGACCTGCTTGTAGGCGTAGCCGCGAGCGATCAGGCGGAGCACGTCACGCTCGCGGTCGGTGAGCTGCTCGACCTCGGGGTCCACAGGCGCGGCCGGGGCGCGGCCGGAGAAGGCTTCGAGCACGAAGCCGGCCAGGCGCGGCGAGAACACCGGCTCCCCGGCCGCGACCTGCTCTATCGCGGCGACGAGATCGTCCGTTGAGATCGACTTCTCGACGTAGCCGCGTGCGCCGGCGCGCACGAGCGCGATGACGTCTTCGGGCGCGTCGGAGACCGAGAGCACGAGCGCCTTCAGGTCAGGTCGCGCCGCGAGCGCAGCGTCGAGCACGCGCAGCCCGCCGCCGTCCGGCATGTGGACGTCGAGCAGGACGACGTCGGGCGCGGCCTTGCCGATCACCGCGATCGCCTCATCGACCGTTCCCGCCTCGCCGACGATCGAGACGCGACGGGCGAGCTCGGCACGGACGCCGGCACGGAGCAGCGCGTGGTCGTCAACGAGGACGACGGTCGGGCGGGCACCCTCGCTCATGCGTCCACCGCCGGCAGCCGCAGCGTGACCTCGGTCCCCTCGGCCGTGCTCTCGATCGTGGCGCTGCCGCCGGCGTCGCGCATGCGGCCGATGATGGCGTCCCGAATGCCGCCGCGGTCGGCGGGCACGGCGCCGAGGTCGAACCCGGGGCCGGTGTCGCGGATGTAGACCGTCAGCGCGCCGTCAGCGGTGACCTCGGCGAAGACCTGGGCGCTGCCGCCTCCGTGGCGGGCCGCGTTGCGCAGCGCCTCCTGTGTCGCGTCGACGACCGGCGCGATCCGGCCCGTCGCCCACAGATCGCCGGCCGTCACCAGCTCGACGACTGCGCCGGGATGCTCGTCCTCGACCGTGCGAGTCGTGGAGCGCAACGCGTCGGAGAGCATCCGCGCCGTCCGGATGCTGCGTCCGGAGAGCCAATCGCGCAGATCGCGCTCCGTCGTGCGGGCGGTCGTGCGCACCGCGTCCGGGTCGTCGGCCTGCCGCTGGATCACGGCGAGCTGCTGGAGGACGGAGTCGTGGAGGTGGGCGGCGATCTGTAGGTCGGATCGCTCGCTGCGACGGTCGAGCAGCCGCTTGACGATGATCAGGCCCGAGAGGCCGAGGCCGAGGCTAAACACGATCTCGATTCCGCCGAGCGTGCTCGGAAGTAGACCTTGTGCTGCTCCGGCCCCCATCCTCGAGGAGATCAGGATCGACAGCGCGGTGAGCATGATGCCGAGCAGGAGCGGCAACGCCCCGCTCAGCGTTCCCGCTGCGCCGACACGCGTCATGCCACCGAGCTGCTGCCATGGCGTGCGACCGCTGGCGCTCGCCGCGAGCCACGCTTGGGCGACGGCAAGTCCGACCAGCGGTAGGCCCAACGCAAGTGCATCAACGAGGACGATCGGGAGCGGGTCGCCCTGCCAGGTCCAGACGGCTGCCCACAAGAGCGTGCCGAGCGCGGCGAGGACGAGCCACTTCGCATGCCCGCTGCGCGTCAGCTGTGCGAACTTGTCTCTCAGCGCAAGCAGTCCGTAGACCGATCCGATCAGGCCGATCATCGTCACGAGTCCTGTCCCATAGCTACTCGCGGAGAGATCGGGCTTTTCGAAGATCGACGCGATCAGCCCGAAGAGCGCGAGCGAACTCGCGACCAGCGCGATTCGGCGGGCCTCCGCCAGTTCCGATCGTTCGCGCCGGGGCGGCCGTCGGGTCATCACTCCGCTCGGCATGTCTAGCTCCCCGCTGCGTTGTTGGGCGCTCGCACGACACCGATGTTCTTCACGGTGCCGAGTCCGTTCACGCGAACGCCGGTTTGGGTGTCCCACGCTTCGAGTTGCCGCAACGTTGCGGCATCCGGGAGATCGGGCCGATCGGTCGTGTCGACGGTCGTCCAGTGCGAGGACAGCTCGTCGCGGGAGGGGCACGGCCCGGCTGCCTTACGGGCGAGTCGTGCGGCTTCGGGAACGCCTCCCTTCTTCCATGCGCGCCAGGTCACGAAGCGCTGATCGGATGGGGCGGGGAGCTGCCCGCGCACTTCGTTGGCCGGCCAGTCGGCGTTCGCCAGTTCCGGGTATTCATCGCCCTTCGCGGCGTACTCCTGTCCGAGTTGCTGGGCGCCGGGGGGATAGTCGCGGACGATGATCGCGGTGGCGGCGGTGAGGTCGAGTTCGACCCAGGGAGCGCCCTCCCGGACCTTTCGCGTCAGCTCGATCGGCCTGACGCTCGAGTCGCCGAGGACCGTCTGGCCGAACAGTGCAAGGTCGGCGGGAGCCGGTCGGTCGAGCGACGTCCTGATCGCGCCGGTTGATTCCGCCGGCACGACGTGGCCCTCCGGCGGATTGAACGCTGGGAACGCCCCTCGCTGGTTCTCGGCGACCGGAAGCAGCCCGAAGTCCCTGGCTGCGCGGGTGACCGACGCGATCGTCCGCGTGTCGTTGACCCAGGCCTCGGGCCGCTTCGCCTTGATCCGGAGGTTCACGCACCGGTCGCCCGGGAGCGCGACGACGACCCGGCCGGTGTCGCTGATCGCGCCGATCGACGTCGCCTTCGACCGGTCGAGTCGGGTGTCTCGGAGATCGACGAGGATCGATCCGAGCCCGCGTCGGTACGGCGAGGATTGCTCAGCGACCCTCGACGTCGCGGGCTTGACGATCAGCAGCCCGGACGACGGGTCGAGCAGTCCGGGGTCGCCGTTGGTCTGGGCAGCGCCCCAGCAGAGGGTCACCGTGACCACGCCGAGCGGTAGCGCGAAGCGCGGCCGGAGGGCGATCGCTGCGATCAGCGCGGCGGCGATCACGACCGCGATCCAGGACAGTCCGAACACGGCGAGGACCGAGGCGGCCGTTGCCGCGACTCCCGCGACCGCAACGGTGACCGCTGCGGTCGTGATCCACGGAAGTGCTTCGGCGAACGTCGCTTGCGGAATCGTCGACAGATCGCCGGAGGTCACCCGTGAGAGCCAGCGCACGCCGCCGATGAGGACAGCCGCGGCGATCCCGAGCGCAAGAAACGAGAAGAGCGCGAACAGGAGTCCGACGCCGATCGTGAACACGCCATCTTCTGCAAGCAAGAACATGAGAGCCGGAATGGTCGCGGCCAGGCCGCTCCGCGCCTACGCGGAATCGCCCGTACGCCGTCCGGGATGTCCCGGAGTTCGGTGCAACGCGCGGAACGCCTGCCGGCACGGATTACCCACCGAGACGGTGCGCGATCCGTGTCGACGCCTCGCTACGCCTGCCCGGTCGCCCGCAGCACGTCGGCGAACCACTCGACCGACGTGTCGAACCGCTTGTGCCCGGCGATCCGGTCGAACTCGATCACCCGCAGATCGCCGCCGCGCTCCTCGTCGTGGCCGACCACACCCGGCGTACCCGCGCCCGCCGCGTCCACGGCCACCTGCGCCATCGACGCGATCAGCGCGAGATCCTCGTCGCCGGCCGGGGCCGAGCGCGAGAAGTAGCCGGACTTCTGCACCATCGTCTTCTCCGCCCCGAGCCGATCCGCGAACTCGCGGCCGAACCACGCGCCAGGGTTGATCGTGTCGAGCTTCACATGGCCGAACGGGTCGCGCCCGACCTCGCCGCCGGCGGCCTCGATCGCCGCGACGATGTCCTCCACACCGGCGCCCTCCGACAGGAACACGTTGACGCAGCCGACCTCGTCCATCACGGCGCGCAGCCGCGCCGCCTCGGCGTCGAGGTCGACCGCCAGCTCCGGCACGTAGACCGCGTGGATCTGCCAGCGCTCCGGCCGCAGCCCCGCTGACGGCAGCCACTCCTGCGCCGCGTGCCACGCCTGGTAGTCGCGCGCGGCCGCTGCGGTCAGCCAGCCGCAGGCCCGGCCCATCACCTCGTGGACGATCAACATCCGCGGGTTCGAGCCGTTCTCGCTGATCACGTTCTGCGCGAACCGGCTCGCCTCGCGCGCCGCCGTGATCGCACCGAGCGACTGCGCAATCGGGACGATGTCGTTGTCGATCGTCTTCGGCAGCCCGACGACCGTCAGCTCGTAGTCGTGCTCGTGCAGGTAGGCGGCCAGATCGGCAGCCGTCGTCGACGTGTCGTCGCCTCCGATCGTGTGCAACACATCGATGCCGTCTGCCTCGAGCCGCTCGGCGCACACGGCCAGCGGGTTGGCGCCCTCGTCGACGAGCCCGCGCGCCACCAGGTCAGCGCTGTTCGTCAGCTTTACGCGGCTGTTGCCGATCGGGCTGCCGCCGAACAGCTTCAGGCGCGCCGCGCCCTGCCGGGCGTCGTGATCGAACACGAACGACGTCCCGGTCAAGAGCCCGTGGTAGCCGTGGCGGTACCCGACGAGCTCCACATCCGGAAGCTGCTCGCTGTAACGCTCGATCAGTTCGGCCACAGCAGCAGACAGGCACGGCGCGTGGCCTCCGGCAGTCAGGAGCGCGACGCGGCGGATCGGGCGGGCTGGCATGGGGCGCCAGCCTAACCGCCGGTCAACCGCGCGCAGCCCGGACGCGCACCGGCAGCCCGCCGCGCGGCCCGAGCGTCGGGCTCGTGTGGATCGAGAGCTCGTATCCCGGCTCGAGGTCGAGCCGGAACCGCTCCAGCATCTGCTCCCCGATCGAACGGATCTCGGCCTGGCCGAAGCGCATCCCGAGGCAGGTCCGCGAGCCGCCGCCGAACGGGATGTACGCACCCTTCTCGATCTGCTCGACGTTGCCGGGCGCGAACCGGTCAGGACGAAACTCCGAGGGCTCGTCCCAGACGTCCGGCAGGTGGTGGGTGATCCACGAGCTGTGGGCGATCGCCGCGCGCCCCGGCAGCGTGTGGCCGCAGCAGTGGAACGGATCGACCGACCGCCGCGGCCCGATCCACGCCGGCGGGTACATGCGCAGCGTCTCGTCGATCGCGTGGTCGAGCACGAAGCCGGGGTCGCCTGCGAGTTCGGGGTTGCGCGCGAGCTCGTAGAACAGGAACGAGACGGTCGCCGTCGTCGTGTCGTGCCCGGCGAACATCAGCGTCATCACCTGGTCGCGCAGATGCGAGTCCTCGAGTTCGATGCCGCCGGCCGCCTGCAGGTCGAGCAGCAGCCCAAGCAGATCGTCGCCGTGGCCGTCGTCCGAGCCGGCGGCCCGTGCGCGACGCTCCGACAGCTCGCCGTAGATCAGCCGGTCGAGGCGGCCAGCCGCGGCGCGCATCCGGCGCCACGGCGTGCCCGGGCCGTGCGGAACCTGCGCAAGTGGGTGGACGCCATAGAAGCCGAGCGCGACCTCGAAGTCCCGAGCCGCCTGCCGGCCCCGCTCGCCGGCGTCCGAATCGAACCCGAGGAGCGCCTTGATCGCGACGCGGAGCGCCAGCTCGCGCGTCCAGTGCGCGAGGTCGAAGCGGTCGCCCGGGCGGAGCGCGCCGACCGCGGCGGCGACCTCGGCGTCGATCAGCTCCTTCGCCTTTGCGATTCGACCCTTCGTGAACGCGGGCACGAGCGCCATCCGGCTCGTGCGATGAAACGCGCCGTCGATCGTCAGCATCCCGTCGCCGAGCAGCGGGATCAGATCGGCGAAGCTGCCGTCCCGCCAGAGGAAGTTCTTCGGGTTCTCGAGCAGGATGTGCCGGTTCGCCTCCGGTCCGATCATCCAGATCGACTTGAGATGGAAGAGGCGAACGCTGACGACCGGGCCGTAGCGCTCGTAGTAGTCGAGCGCCATCCCGAGCGGGTCGCGGTTGAACGCGTTGAGCCGGCGCACGGAGAAGTCGCTCGGGCCCGGGGGATACGGCACCGTCGCCTCGCGCTCGTGGGCGAGGTCCCAGCGGATCCGCGCGGCCGGCGTGAGCGGCGGTGGCGGCGGTGGCGCCGGGATCACGGCTGCGGTTGACACAGCGTCAAGCCTAACTGGATCACTGGGCACCCCGACTGGGTCGGTTCTCGGGACTAGAACGGCAGCCAGTCGAACAACCAGGCGTCGCGGAGGTCGAGCATGTACCAGCCGGTCACAACCATGAACGAGCAGGCAGTAAGGATCGCGACGGTCCACCCGATCAGCGCCGCGAGGTCTCGAGCCTTCTCGAACAGCGTTGGCGGCTTGCGTTTGGCCCGCAGCTCGGTCATCGGAAGGCGTCCATCTCCTTGGACACGGAGTCTAATCCGCGGCCGGCCAGTCCTCCGGCGGCTCCGGCCACCGGGCCGAGGAGCGGGACGGCTCGGCGTTTCCCTTGCGGCACAAGGCACGACGAGGAGCGGGAGCGACGGGACTCGAACCCGCGACCTCCGGCGTGACAGGCCGGCGCTCTAACCAACTGAGCTACGCCCCCGAGCGATCGGGACGCGGAGCGTAGCGAAAAGCCGTGCCGGTTCAGGGGACGCGCGTGACCATGCTCCTCGCACCGCGTTCAGGTTCCATGTCCACTTTCGCTCGCGCCACGGCCCTCTCGCTCGTCGCACTCGCGCTGCCGCAGGCCGCCTCCGCCGACAGCATCCAGAAGATCAAGCCGATCGCCACCGGTGGCAAGACCCTCGAGGTCGCCGGCCTGGCGACCGGCAGCAGCGGACGGCCTGCGGCGCTGCTCGTCGACCGCCGCACCGGTGCGGTGACGCTCTGGCGCGGGAACGAGGGCGCGGCGACAGTGTCGAGGCAGAAGATCGCGACGATCGAGTTCGGCATCCGCCCGAACGTCCTCCGGGCAGCCGGAAAGACCGGCCTGCTGACCTACTGGCGCGAGTACCGCGGCGAGCGCGAGCGGATGATCGTCGCGTCCGGGGACCGCCTCCAGACCCGCCAGCGGTTCGACGGCTACGACGTCGTCGACATCGCGGCGGCACCCGACGGCCGCGCCGCATTGCTGCTCCGCAAGGGCAAGGCATACGGCACCGAGGTCCGCGAGTTCGCCGTCGCCACCCGCGGGCCCGGCGGGCGCGCCTTCGGCGCTCCGGTCGCGATCGGCAAGGCCCGGTCCGGCCAGGTCGCCGTCGGCCGGACTGCCGACACCGTCACCGCCGCGCTCGTGAGCGCCTCCGGCGTCACGGTCGCCGAGCGCGCAACGGTGGACCGATCCTTCACCCGGGCCGCGATCGCCGATGACGCCCATGCGTCGAACGTCGCGCTCGGCGTCGGCGACAGCGGCCGCATCACCGTCGCCTGGACCCGCTCGATCGTCGGTGGCCGCCAGCTCGTCGCCGCGACCCGGCGCGCCGCCGGTGCCGCGTTCGACGCGCCCGCCGCGGTCCCCGTCAAGGCAGCGGCGCTCGACCAGGCACCGACCGTCTACGTCGACGGCAAGCGTGACGGCATCGTGTGGGCCGGTGACTTCGGCGCCGCCGGCATCTGGCCGGTCGTCTCGAGCCGCGGCTCGGGGGCGTGGAAGTCCTACTTCCGCACCGACTCCTCGGCTGCCGGGCGTGAGGGCGTGGCCGCAAGCGAGCCCTTCGACAACGCGTTCGGCATCGCCGCCACGACCAGCAAGTCGGGTCGCGTGAAGACCGCGAACGTCGGCTCCGGCGGCAGCAGTCGCTTTCGCACCGTCAATGGCAGCCGCGACACGCGCACGCTCCCGCGCGTCGCGGCCGGCGGGAGCAAGCCTTGGATCGCCGTGACCGAAACCCGCGGCAAACGCACGACGATTCGCATCTTCTGAGCGAGGCGCGCTCCGGGTGACGAAGTGGCTCCTCCAGGGACCATTTCGTCACACCCGGCCGACTAGTCAGCCAAGATCGAAGCTCGCGACGATCGCGTCGAGCAGCTCCGGCTCCTGATTGTCAAACAGGAACCCGATCTGCTCGTGCACGGCCTCGGACGGAACCGTCGTGATGTTGTCGCAGCTCACGACCGACGGTGCGCTCAACCCGTTGGCGCGTCCGACGGTCACCTCACTCGAGAGGCCGCGGACCGTGGGCGTGATCGGGGCGATAGTGACGGTGTGCAGGTGGGGCCGGACGAGCTCGCGCGTCAGGATCAACACCGGCCGTCTCTTGTCGAGCTCGGCAATGTGAATCGGTCGCATTAGGCGATGTCGCGAGGCAGCCGCGCGGAGTAGCCCGCGAGACGGTCGAGTTCCGGATCGTGCGGGGCGTTGGCGAGGATTCGCGCGTCACGTTCCGCGACTGCGCGCCGACGCTCACGTTCCAGCGCTCCGGTCACCGCTGCGGCCCGGCTGCGTGCCTGGCCCGATGTCACGAGCTCGTCGACGAACTCGACGAGCTCTTCCGGGATGCGCACGGCGATCTGCCGATTCATACCAGAGTCATACCAGTTTGGGATCGCTGCACCAAACGCCGGAGAGACTTACGATGCGCCGATGAGCGCCGCCCCCGGCTGGATCGCCGATCTGACCGCGCTGCCCGGCCAGCCGGTCTCCGCCGACCCGCTCGGTTTCCCCGGCTACGCCGAGCAGCGCGAACGCGCCGCCGGCAAGAGCGGCTCCGACGAGAGCGTCCTCGCCGCGACCGCGACGATCGGCGGCACCGAGGTCGCGGTAGCGGTCTTCGACTTCGCCTACATGGGCGGCTCGATGGGCGAGGCCACGGGCGCGCGCATCGCGCGGGCCGTCGACACCGCGATCGAGCGCCGAATCCCGTTCGTCAGCGTGACCGCGTCGGGTGGCGCCCGGATGCAGGAGGGGATGCGCGCGCTTGTGCAGATGCAGCGCAACGGGGCCGCGATCGAGCGTCTCCGCGCCGCGGGCATCCCGCAGCTCGCGGTCGCCCGTCACCCGACGACCGGTGGCGTTTGGGCCTCGCTCGCCTCGAACGCCGACGTCGTGATCGCCGAGGCAGGGGCGACCGTGGCATTTGCCGGCGGCCGCGTCCGTGGCGGCGCCGATGACGAGCCGGCCGTCACGGCGGCAGGCAAGCTCGCTTCCGGAGCCGTCGACGTCGTCGTCGCTGCGGACGACCTCGGCGACGTCGTCGCGCAGCACGTCAGGATCCTCGCCGCAGCGGTCGCGACCGCACCGGAGCGCCACGACCCGCCGCCGGCGCTCGGCGACACGAGCGAACCGTCGGCGGGCTGGGCCGCGGTCCAGCGCGCCCGTGACCCGCAGCGCCCGCGCGCCGCCGCCTACCTCGACGCGCTGTTCGAGCAACGCATCGCGATCAGCGGTGACCGCGCCGGCGGCACCGACCCCCAGATGCTTTGCGGATTCGGCCTCGACGAGCATGGCGCTGTGACCGCCTACGTCGCGCAGGCCGGCGGCGCGAACACGCCGGCCGGGTTCCGCACCGCGATCCGGCTGCTCAATCTCGCCGCCGCCTGGGGCGTGCCGGTGCTGACGCTCGTCGACACCCCCGGCGCCGCCAACGACGCTGCCGCCGAGGAGCAGGGCATCGGGACGGCGATCGCGCAGACGTTCGCTGCGGTCGCGCGGACGCGCACCACCGTGCCGGTCACGTCGCTCGTCATCGGCGAGGGCGGATCGGGTGGGGCGCTCGCGATCGCCGACCCCGAGAACCTCTGGGCGGCGCCGTCGAGCTTCTTCTCAGTGATCGCACCCGAGGGAGCCGCCGCGATCCTCCATCGTGATCCGGCCCGGGCCGCGGAGGTCGCCGACCTGCTGCACGTCGGGCCACGTGAGCTCGAGGCGCTCGGCATCGTCCGCGGCGTCGTCGCGCCCGTCTGAGCTGGTCTTCGGCAACGACCCGGGAGTAGTGTCGGCTCGATGCGGCGCTCGTGGCTCATCCTGCCTGTGGTGGTCATCTGCACGGTCGCCGCGCCCCAGCCGTCCAGCGCCGAGCTGACCGCATCGAAGAGCAGTGCGCAGGTCGGATCGACGGTCACGATCTCCGGCACCGTGCCGTCGGCTACGAACATGTACGAGCCGACGGTCTACACCGACTGGGCCGGCGGCGCCTGTCCGGCCGATGTCGGCGCAGCGAAGAAGGCGGCCCGCGGCGACACCACCCGTGGACTCGGCTTCGCCAAGGTCGCTAACGGCGCCCACACCGACACGATCCCGATCACGGCGAAGGTCGTCGTTCAGCGCCCGCGGCAGCGCGTCTGCGCCTACGGCGGCTCCGGGGTTTTTGCAGGCTCGGTGCTCGTCGAGGGATTCGCGCGCTTCCCGCCGCTCGAAGCGGGCAGCGAGCGGCGTTCGTTCGGCCTTGCAGGCTCGGATCAGGTCCGGATCGGCGGCGTCCTTCACGACGACCCGCTCGGTTGGGCGCTCCAGTTCCGGGCCCGCGGGACCCGCGCCAGCTCCGGCACCCTGACCTGCAACCGCAAGCGCTTCCGGCTGATAGCGGCGCGGATCTCGCTGACCGCCTCCGGCGCCTTCCACTACAGCGGCACGTTGCGGCCGGACAACAGCAGGAACTACGACGCCCCGATCCCGCTGCCCTACCACGGCCACGCGACCTTCACGGCATCGGGATCCGCGGCGATCGGCGGCGCCCCACTACCCGGTCCGGTCGATGCGACACCGGATCCGGGCCTCGAGCGAGCGGTCGCGCGCCGTCTCGGTCAGTGGGGCTCACCGGTCCTGCTGGTGCGAGGAACGTTCCGTGCGCCGGGGTTCCACCCGTTCCCGGGGCAGCCGGGTTGCGGCCCGGGGTTCCGCGCGATCCTCAACCCCTCGGTGCTCCCGACGGCCAACATCGACCAGGGGACCGCCGGCACCGACTTCGGCGACCGCCGCGACGAAGAGGCGGGCACACCGTTCCAGACAGCCGACGTCGCCCCGTTGCCCGAGATCCAGGTCGGCCCCGCGATCTACGGATCGGTGTCGGACGGCACGAACACGCTCACGTTCGCGGGCCGCGACCTCGCTGACAACGGACGCACGGGCTGGGCCGCTTACGCCTGGGACTTCGGCGACGGCACGACCTCGACCGACCCTGCGCCAACGCACACCTACGACGCGCCAGGCACGTACACCGTGCGGCTGAGGGTCACGTCCTCGACGGGCCTCGCCGGAGAGGCGACAGCGGTTCAGGTGTACATCGATCCGTGAGTACCGGAGTAGGGTCCGGGTGATGCCGCGCACGTTGCGCGTACCGACCCGGCACGTCCACTGGCGGCTGTCGCGCCATCGCGGCAGGCTCCTCGGAGCCGGGATGGCCGGGACGGTGCTGGCGGTCGTCGGCCCGGGGCTGCTCGCCGGACTCTCCGACGACGATCCCGCGGGGATCACGACCTACTCGATCCTCGGCGCCGACTACGGGTACCAGCTGCTCTGGGTGCTGACCCTCTCGACGGCGGCGCTGATCATCTTCCACGAGCTCGGGGTTCGGCTCGGGATCGTCACCGGCAAGGGGCTGATGACGCTGATCCGCGAGCGCTTCGGGCGGCGCGCCGCGTTGGTCGTGATCGCGGCGCTGCTGGTCGCCAACACCGGAACGCTGTGCGCGGAGTTCGCCGGCGTCGCAGCGGGAGCCGAGCTGCTCGGCGGCATCCCGCGCTGGTTCAGCGTTCCGGTTGCCGCGATCGGCGTCTCCGTGCTCGTGCTGCGCGAGAGCTTCCGCCAGGTCGAGCACGTCCTGCTCGTGGTCAGCTCGGTCCTCGTCGCCTACGTGATCGCGGGGCTGCTCGCGGGTCCCGACTGGGGCCAGGCGGCCAAGGGCCTCGTCGTCCCGAGCATGCCGCTGAACCGGGACGCGATGCTGACCGCGGTCGCGGTCGTCGGCACGACGCTCGCGCCCTGGGGGCTCGCGTTCGTTCAGTCGTACGCCGTCGACAAGGAGCTGACCGTCGAGGAGCTGCCCTACGAGCGCGGCGACGTGATCGTCGGCGCGGTCCTGACCGGCGTGATCGGCGCCTTCGTAGTCGTCGCGTGCGCGGCGACGCTCCATCCGAAGGGGATCTCGGTCGACGACGGCCGCGACGCGGCGCGGGCGCTCGAGCCGGTTGCCGGCAGCGCCGCCTCGACGCTGTTCGGCGTCGGCTTCGTCGGTGCGGCGCTGCTCGCTGCGGCGATCGTGCCGCTCTCGACGGCCTACTCGGTCTCCGAGGCGGCCGGCCGCCGTGCAAACCTCGACAACCCGGTCGGGGACGAGCCGGCCTTCTACGGCGCGTTCGCCGTCGTCGTCCTGGTCGCGGCCGGCATCGTCCTGATCCCAGGCGCCCCGTTGGTACCGATTCTGTTCCTGACGCAGGCGCTCAACGCCGTCCTGCTGCTCGTGGTCCTGCCGTTCATGCGGTCACTGGCCTCCGATCGCGAGACGCTCGGGGAGCACGCGCTCGGGCGAGCGGGGCGGTGGAGCACCGGCCTCGCGCTCGGGCTGATCGCGGTCTCCGTGGTCGCGCTCGGCGTGCTCGCGCTGGCCTGATCGGCCCGGTTAGGCTCGCGCGATGACCCTGGACCGTCGCGCGCTGGCCGCGCTGCTCGCCGACGAGCAGGCTCGCTTCCGCGAGGCCAACCCGCGCTCGGTCGCGCTCGCCGAGGCTGGGCGCAGGTCGCTGCTCCACGGTGTGCCGATGCCGTGGATGAGCCGCTGGGCCGGTTCGGTGCCGCTCTACCTCGACGGCGCCCGTAGCGCCCGCGTGACCGATGTCGACGGGCACGAGTACGTCGACCTCGCGCTCGGCGACACCGGTTCGATGCCCGGGCACTCGCCCGAGCCGATGGTCGCCGCCGTGATCGACCGGCTCCAGACCCGCGGCGGCGCTACGACGATGATGCCGACCGAGGACGCCGCGATCGTCGGCGCCGAACTCCAGCGCCGCTGGGGTCTTCCGGCCTGGCAGTTCACGCTCAGCGCGACCGATGCGAACCGCTTCGTGCTGCGGATGTGCCGCCAGGTGCAGCGGCGGCCCAAGGTCCTGATCTTCCAATGGAGCTACCACGGCACGGTCGACGAGACGATCGCGATCGCCGATCCGGCCACCGGCGAGGTCGTGCCGAAGCCCGGCAACGTCGGGATGCCGGTCGATCTCCACCACACGACGAAGGTCGTCGAGTTCGGCGACCTCGCGGCGATCGAGGCAGCGCTCGCACCGGGTGATGTTGCCTGCGTGCTGGCCGAGCCGGCGCTGACGAACGTCGGCATGGTGTTGCCGCCCGAGCGGGTGTCGAGGTCGTCACGTGACGACCGAGACGGGCCCCGCATGACTACTCCCTTCTGGCCGGCCGTGGAAGCGCTCTGCCGAGAAACGGCAACGCTGCTGGTCTACGACGAGACCCACACGATGAATGCCTCGCCCGGCGGCTGCGTCTCCGCGTGGGGCCTGAGCACCTGATGCGGTGACGATGGGCAAGGCGCTTGGCGCCGGGGTGCCGATCGGCGCCTATGGGCTGTCGGCGGACCTGCGTGACCGTGTGCTGGCCGACGAGGAGGGCGACTACTTCGACTGGGGCGGGGTCGGCGGCACGCTCGCGGGCAGCGCCCTGTCGCTCGCCGCCGCGCGAGCCACGCTGACTGAGGTGCTGACCGATGCGGCATACGAGCGGATGGCGGTGGCCTGCGACCGCTACGTCGCGGGCGCGCGAGCGATCTTCGCCGCCCACGGGCTCGACTGGTACATCGTCCAGCTCGGGTCTCGTGCCGAGTTCGGGTTCGTGCCGGAGCCCCCGGCCGACGGCAGCGCCGCGCACGCCGCGATCGACGAGCTGCTCGATGCGGTCGTCCACGCGGCGCTCCTCAACCGCGGCGTGATGCTGACGCCGTTCCACAACATGGCGCTGTTCGGTCCGGCGACCGGCGAGGACGACGTCGAGCGTGTGCTTGCGGCGCTCGACGAGGTCTGCGGCCTCGTCGCCGCGACGCGTTAGCGGCGGCCGTCGATCCGGACGTCGGCCGTAGTCGGCTCCGACCCGGCTGTCTCCGCCGTGATCGTGACCGCGGCGATCACGCTCTTGCGCGTGCCGAGCGCCTTCTCCATCCGCCGCCGGTCGGTCCGGCTGAGGCTGAACCGCAATAGCGTCGTCTTGCCGGCCTCGACGCCGGCCGTGACCCGCTTCAGCGTCAGCGAGAGCGGCTTCAGCTTCTTGCCGCGCTTCTTCTTGGCTGGAGCCGCCGCCTGGGTCAGCGTCGCGGTCGCGGTCAGCGTGCAGGCGGTGTCGCAGCCGGCACGGACCGCGATCCCTCGTGTGACGAGGCCGGTCGTGCGCAGCGCGCTCGCCGTGATCTGGGGGCCGTCCGGCGGCGGCAGCGTCGGGTACTGGAGCGCAGGCGGCTGGCCCGGTGCCGGCAGCGCCTGGCAGGCCGATCCGGCCGGGACCGTGTTCAGCGTGAACGCGCGGACGACGTTGTTGCGGGTGTCGCTTACCGTCAGCACGCCGCGGCAGTCGACGGCGACGTCGCTCGGGGCGCTGAACTGGCCGCCGGCGTCCGAGCCGCGCGATCCGAACGTGCCGAGCCGCGTGCCGTCGGCCGCGAAGTGCGCGACGCGGCTGTTGCCGCGGTCGGCGACCCAGACCGTGCCGGCTGCGTCGAGCGTCAGGTCGGCGGGGGAGTTCAACTGGCCGAGCTTGTTGCCCGGCCCGTACCCGAAGCGGTCGAGCTGGGTGCCGGCAGCGTCGTAGACGATCACGCGGTTGCGCGTCGTCGAGACGAAGACCTTCGAACCGTCCGGCGCGACCGCGATCCCGCGCGGAGTCTCCGGCATCGAGAAGCCGCCGCGGACCTCGCCGGCCGGGCCGAACGCGACGACGCGGCTGTTGCCGGTGTCGGCGACCCACAGCGTGCCGTCTCCGCTGCGGGCGATCGCGCTCGGAGACAGGAGCTGCCCCGGCCCGCTGCCAGGGGAGGCGAGGGTGACCGTCGGCTGCGCGGTTGCGCGGTCGAAGCCGATGATCTGAGCACGCCGCTGGTCGAGCACGTAGCCGTTGCCGGCGGAGTCGAAGGTGACGTCGATCGGGCGCCTGAGGATCGTCGGTCCAGGGTTGGGCGAGCCCCAGATCGTCGCGAGCGAGCCGTCGGGGTTGAAGAGCTGGACGCGGCCGTTGATCGTGTCGGTGACGGCGCGGATGCCGGACGCGTCGACGCCGCTGCCGCTCGGCGTGTTGAACTGGCCGGGGGCGCGGCCGGAGCGGCCGAAGGAGCGCACGAGCCGGCCGGTATTGGTGAAGACGTCGATCCGGTCGTTGCCGGTGTTGGTGACGTAGACGAGCCCTTCGTCGTCGGTCGCGAGCGCGCGCGGGTAGGCGAGATTGCCGGGCGCCGTCCCGTACGAGCCCCAGCGGGCGCGGTAGGTGAAGTTCGGTGCCCCGTCGAAGCGGACGACGCGCTGGTTCATGTCGTCGGCGACGAAGATCCGGCTGCGCGTGTCCATCGCGACGCCGAACGGGAAGCTGAGCTGGCCGGGACCGGCGCCCTTGCCGAGCCCGACCGAGCGGTTGAACGTGCCGTCGCTGCCAAAGACGGCGAGCCGGTGGTTCTGGTCGTCTGCGACGACGACCTGGTTGCCGCGGGCGGCGATCGCTCGCGGGTGCGCGAGCTGCCCCGGCGCGATGAAGACCTCAAAGGCGCCGCCGTCGAGGTTCATCCGCTGGACCCGGTCGTTGCCCGAGTCCGACACGTAGATGACGCCCTTGTAGTAGTGGATGCCGCCGCCGGCCGGCTGGTCGTTGCCGCCGCCGGCGCCGAAGCGGAACTGACCGGGGTTGCTACCGCTGCCGCCGAGCGCGCGGTAGAGCCGGCCGTCGGGGGTGAAGAAGACGACGTGGTTGCTGCCGCCGTCGGTCAGGACGACGCGACCGACCGGATCGAGCGTGATCGAGGAGACGGCGCTCAGCTCGCCGGGCTTGCTGCCAGGCGTCCCGAACTGGCGCACGAACGCGCCCTCGCGCGTGAACACCTGCACGATTCGCGAGCTCTGGTCGCCGACATAGACGAGGCCGTCCTGGCCGACCGCGATCGCCTGCGGGAACCTGAGCGTGCCCCCGCCCTGCTCGCCGATCGTCGCCGTCGCCGAGTACGGGCACGGCTCGCCGAGGCAGGTATCGGCCGATGCCGTCGCGGCGGTCATCGAAACGGCCACGGCGGCTGTCGCCGTGGCGAGGGCGAGGCGGTGAAGCATCATCAGAGGGAACACCTTCGGGGAGGATGGTTGCGGTCCTTCAACGAGTCATGTCCGCCGGTGGTGACGGCGGCCGCCTCTACGCTGCGCGCGTGAGCGCCGGGATCGGGACGCTGCGGGAGGGCCCGCTGCACGCCGCGCTGAAGGCGGCGCTCGCGCTGCCGGGGGACCGCCTCGAGGTGCCGTTCGGACGCTTCGTGATCGATCTCGTCCGCGCCGACGGCGAACTCGTCGAGATCCAGACCGGCGGCTTCGGCCCGCTCGGCCGCAAGTTCGACGCGCTGCTCGACGAGCACCGGATGCGCGTCGTGATGCCGGTGCCGGCAGTCCGCCGGATCGTGCGCGTCGACGAACACGGCGAGCTGCTGTCGGCGCGGCGCTCGGCCCGCCGCGGGACGCCGGTCGACCTGTTCGACCGGCTCGTCTCGTGGCCGACGCTCGTCGCCCATCCGAACCTCACGGTCGAGGTGCTGCTCTGCGAGGAGGATCACGTCCGCGGCCCCGAGGCCGGGCGGTCGCGGTCCGGCCGCCGGACGCGCGACCCAGGCGAGCGGATCCTGCGCGACATCGTCGAGCGGGTGGTCATCGAGCGGCCGGCCGGCCTGCTCGCGTTGCTGCCCGCCTCGACGCTCGCCGCGCCGATCACGACGCGCTCGATCGCGAGCGATCTCGGCGTGCCGCGGGTGCTCGCGACGCGCGTCGTCTACTGCCTGCGCGAGCTCGAGCTGATCGAGCGCGACGGTGCCGACGGGCGGCTGCCGGTCTACCGGCTGCCGTAAGGAGTCGACCGGCGCGGTGGGATACTCCAACCATGCAGAAACTCGCTCGCGGCCTCGCCCTCGCCGGGGCGATAGTGGCTTGGACGGGGTTAACGGCGCCGGCCGCAACCGCCTCCGCTAGTGTCTCTGTTCCGGCGACGGTCACTCCCGGTGGGGCGGTGAGCGTGAAGCTCAACAGTTACGAGCCGTCGGGACTCGTACAACTCCAGTTCGTCGCCTACTCGGCGCGTCCTCAGAACTGCTGTGCGGCACCGGTCTGGCCGTCGATCTATGAAGGGCATCCGATCGATGAGGACGGAAGAGCGACGATCTCGGTGAAGATGCCGCGCGCCTACGCCCGCTGTGTTTCGGTCGGGTGCTCATCACCCGGTTGGACCCGGTGGCGGGACGGAGACAGGGTCAGAGTATTCGTGTACGAGCTGAAGCTGAACGCGAACGGCTCGCCGATCGAAACAGAGGGCGGGTCGCTGGAACTCGACCCCGACGCCGAGATATCGAGCGACGTCGCTCGGATCAAATGCAGCCGGCTGGCTCGGTGCCTCGCCCGCCGCAAGTGACGCCACCTTCACACGCGACCGCCTCGCCGGGTGGGCGTGAGGTCGGCTCGGTATTCGCCGTGTAACGGCGAGCATCCGTCATCTCTTGCGCTCGGCCGCGGCCTTCCGGCCGGTCGCCCGCTCGGCCTTGGCCGCGGCAGCATCGGCGGCGAGCATCTCCGCCCGGAGTCCGGCACCCCACGCCGCGTCGACCTGCGAGTAGAGCCGTGCCGAGTCCTCGCAGGCCGCGCAGAAGCCGTCCTTGGCCCAGCCGATCGCGCGCGCGACGACCTGGCTCGCGTAGCCGACCCCGTTGAGGTCGGGTCCGTAGTAGAGGTAGGCGGCGCCCCAGGCGGACGCATCGAGCTTCAGCCGCGCGCCGTTGTCGCGGAGCAGGTGCGCGCCGGCCATGATCGCGTCGAAGTCGTCGTAGATCGACGGGTGCTTGTCGCGCATCGACAGGTATTTCTCGGGGCGATCGCCGTCGCGGAAGCTGAAGCGATAGCGGTCCCAGGTCGACCCGCGACCCTTCTTGTCGCCGTTCGTGACGTTGAACTGCATCGGCCCGCCGCAGCAGCGGGCGAAGTTGAGGCCGAAGTACGTCGTCGGGTGGGTCGAGAACGCCGTCTCCTGCCGATGAACGGAGGCGATCAGCAGCCAGTTGACGCCGTACACGCGCTGCGCCTCCGCGTAGATCGGGTAGAACGACTCGACCCAGCCGTCCTGCAGCCTCAGCGCCGGCGTCCGGGGGACTGCTGCGCGTGCGGCCTTCTTCTTCGCTGTCGCCCCGCTCGCCGGCGCGGGGCGGTTCTCGGCGGGCCTGCCGGCTGCCGACCGGCGTGCGCGCGTGGCTTCGGTGCGGTCGGCTGTCGGGACGGTCGCCTGCCCGGCTCGCACGATCGGCGGCGGAGCCGCGGTCGCGCTCTCCTCGTCGCCGCGAACCGCGAGCGCGATCACGGCGACGCCGGCGAGAACCAGCGCGATCGCGACGGCGATCGGCCAGCGTGGGGTGCGTGGGTGGGGGATGTGGCCTCCTTCCACGGCCTCCAGGGTAGGAGCCCCCGGGTACGATCCAAGCCGATGGACGTGCTGCTCAAGCTCGCTGCCGACGCCGGGCATGAGGTGACGACCGCCGAGCAGGCGATCGCCGGCGAGGAGTTCGAGGCCGCCCGCGAGGCGCTCGACCGCGCCGGCGACCATCTCGCCGAGCTCCGCGAGCAGTGGCCGTCGATGTCGGCGGCCGAACGCTCGGTGATCGGCGGCGCCGCCCAGGCGGTCCGCGCACGGCTCGACGAAGCAGCCGCCGCGGTGCCGGCTCGGCGGACCCTCAGCGAGGGCGCCGCCGAACACGACCCAGAAGAAGACCGGGACCCGATCCGGTAACGCCCCCCCGGCAGGACAGGATCGGGCGCAGCCGGTAACGCCCCCTGGCAGGACAGGATCGGGCGCAGCCGGTAACGCCCCCTGGCAGGACAGGATCGGGCGCAGCCGGTAACGCCCCCTGGCAGGACAGGATCGGGCGCAGCCCGATCCTGATTCACGACACACAGAGAAAAGCCGCCAAATGGCGGCTTTTCGAAGTGGTCGTACTACAGCCCCTGCGGGTGCCTCACCACAAACCCCGCATACGACCGCGCCCCGGCCGCCTGCCAGCGAGTCCCGGACTTCTGCCGGCCGCTGGTGTCGAATCGCAGCCCCGCGACGACCATGAACGCGTGGCCCTCGTTGGCGAAGATCGTCACCCACTTGCCGGGTCCCGGCTTGCCCCACTTCATCATCGGCCCCGACGCCATCGGACCGTCGAGGTAGCCGGCGGCGGCGAGCGCGTAGCTGACCGACCCGGAGCAGTCGTAGGCCGAGTCGCGCCAGATCTCGTTGGTGTCACGGCCGTGGCCGCCGCCGTACACGTATGGCTTGCGCGCGACGTCGTTCGCCGCGTGCATCAGCGCGACGAGCTTCGGCGGCGCCGTCTCGGGGATCACGGCCAGGCCGCCGGCGTCGATCGCGGCGCGGCCCACGTCGGCACCGCCCTCGTCGCCGAAGGCGCGCTCGAGCTGCTGCCGGACCTCGTCGTCGCTCGGCGCGCCGCCGGTTGCCGTCTCCTGCTCGCCGTCGGTTCGCGCCGGGCCGGGTTCGGCCGCCCGGCGCGCATACGCCGACGGGTCAGGCGGCGGCAGGTACGGAGCGCTCAGCTTCCACGGCGACAGCTTCACGCCGGCGGCCTTCTCGTCGCTGCCGCCGCAGCCGCCAGCGATCAGCGCCGCCGCAGCGACGCCCGAAAGCCGCACTATCCTCCCGAGCCTCATGACAGATCAGCCGCAACCGACGAAGAAGGAACGCCGCGAAGCGGCACGTGCCGAGCGTATCGCCCAGGAGCAGGCGTCCGCGGAGGCGGCCGCCCGCAAGAAGCGTCTCGGGATCTTCGGCGGCCTGCTGTTGGCGGCCGTCGCGGTGGTCGCGGTGGCGATCGCGGTCTCGAGCAGCGGCGACGATTCGCCGAAGGCCGGCGAGGTCGCCAAGGCGGCCGAGGTCGAGAAGCTGTACGCCGGCATCCCGCAGGACGGCATCACGCTCGGTGACCCGAAGGCGAAGGCGACGATCATCTTCTTCGCCGAGCCGAAGTGCCCGGTCTGCCGCAACTTCGACGAGACCGAGCTCCCCGGGATCGTCAACAAGCTGGTCCGCACCGGCAAGGCGAAGATGGTCCTGCGGCTGCGCGCGTTCCTCGGTGAGGACTCGTTGCCCGCGATCAAGGCCTACAACGGAGCGAGCCTGCAGAACAAGATGTTCCAGGCCGTCGGCATCAACTACGCCAACCAGGGCGACGAGTCCGACTCGTGGCTGACCGACGAGCGCATCCGCGAGCTGCTCGGGGCGGTCGAGGGGCTCGACGCCGACAAGGCGATCAAGGACGGCAACGGTTCCGGCGCGGAGCGGCTGATCGCCGAGGCGGAGACGCTCGCCGGCCGCTACGGCTCCGAGGGCACGCCCGACGTCTACGTAGGCAAGAGCGAGAACGACGCCAACAACGTCGACCCGACCGAGGCCTCGGTGACCGAGGCGGTCAACGAGATCGCAGGCAAGTGACGTCGTGATGGCCGACAGCCGGCTGCGAACGATCGGGATCGTCCTGGCGCTGTTCGGCGTCGGCATCACCACGTACCTGACCTACACGCACTACGCCGGCGATGACGCGGTGTGCAGCATCGTCCACGGCTGCGAGGTCGTGCTCAACTCGAAGTACTCGAAGCTGTTCGGCGTGCCGCTCTCGCTGTTCGGCTTGATCGGCTACGTCGCGATCGTGGTCGGCCTGATCATCGATGGCGACCGCGGCAAGATGCTCGCCACGTTCTTCGCGTTGATCGGGATGCTTCAGAGCCTCTACCTGCTCTACCGCGAGATCTTCACGCTTGAGGCGTTCTGCATGTGGTGCCTCGGCAGCCTGATCGTGATGACGCTGCTGCTGCCGATCACGGTCGTGCGGCTCCTGCGGGAGCCGGCGCCGCCGCGCCCGAGCTGAGGATCGCGCCGCAGCGTCGGACCCGATGTCGTTTTCTGGTCGGTATGCGACCGAATAGCGACATCGGGCGGAGTCTGGGCGAGCCTCCAATAGATTGAGGCCATGGCCGATCACCCGAACTCGTACGACGCGCGCAGCACTCTGACGGTCGGCGGCACCGACCACGAGATCTTCCGGCTCGACGCGCTGCAGGCGCAGTACGACATCGCGCGGCTGCCGTTCTCGCTGAAGATCCTGCTCGAGAACCTGCTTCGCACCGAGGGCAACGGCGCGGTCACGGCCGAGGACATCGCCGCGCTCGCCTCGTGGAACGCTGCCGCCGAGCCGGACATCGAGATCGCGTTCACGCCGGCCCGCGTCGTGATGCAGGACTTCACCGGCGTGCCGGCCGTCGTCGACCTCGCTGCGATGCGCGACGCGATGGGCGCGCTCGGCGGCGATCCTGCGCGGATCGAGCCGCTCGTGCCGGCCGAGCTCGTGATCGACCACTCGGTCCAGGTCGACGAGTTCGGGCACAAGTACGCGTTCAGCCAGAACGCCGAGCGCGAGTACGAGCGCAACGAGGAGCGCTACCAGTTCCTCAAGTGGGGCCAGGGCGCCTTCGAGACCTTCAAGGCCGTCCCGCCGGAGACCGGCATCGTCCACCAGGTCAACCTCGAGTACCTGGCGCGGACCGTGTTCGTGAACGGCAACCAGGCATACCCGGACACCCTGGTCGGCACCGATTCACACACCACGATGATCAACGGCCTCGGCGTGCTCGGCTGGGGGGTAGGCGGCATCGAGGCCGAGGCGGCGATGCTCGGCCAGCCGATGTCGATGCTGATCCCGCAGGTGGTCGGCGTGAAGCTGACCGGCGCGCTGCCCGAGGGCGCGACCGCGACCGACCTCGTCCTGACCGTGACCGAGACGCTGCGCCAGGTCGGCGTCGTCGGCAAGTTCGTCGAGTTCTTCGGTGCCGGGATCAGCCGGCTGCCGCTCGCCGATCGCGCGACGCTCGGCAACATGAGCCCGGAGTTCGGCTCGACCTGCGCGATCTTCCCGATCGACGCCGAGACGCTCCGCTACCTAGCGTTCACCGGGCGGCCGAAGGAGCAGGTCGACCTCGTCGAGGCGTACGCGAAGGAGCAGGGCCTCTGGCACGACGAGCACTCCGAGGAGCCGACGTTCACACAGGTCGTCGAGCTCGATCTCGGCTCGGTCGTGCCGTCCCTCGCCGGGCCGAAGCGCCCGCAGGACCGGATCGCGCTGTCGGACGCGCAGGACTCGTTCCGGACCGCCCTCGGCGCGCTCGTCGGCGGCGAGGACGCGGCGCCCAAGTCGGAGCACGACAAGGCTGTCGCGGCGACGTTCCCGGCTTCGGACCCGATCGCCGCCGACGGCGACGCGGGCGGTGAGCCGCTCGGTGAGCCCGAGGGCTCGGAGGCGGGTACCGCGCTCGCCGAGTCGCCGCGGACCGCGGTGTCCGTGACCGCAGGCGGCGAGACGTTCGCGCTCGACCACGGCCACGTCGTGATCGCGGCGATCACCTCCTGCACGAACACGTCGAACCCGTCGGTGATGCTCGCCGCCGGCCTCGTCGCGCGCAACGCGCGGGCGCGCGGCCTCACGCGTAAGCCGTGGGTCAAGACCTCGCTCGCGCCCGGGTCGAAGGTCGTCACCGAGTACTACGAGCGTGCCGGCCTGACCGATGACCTCGACGCGCTCGGCTTCAACCTCGTCGGCTACGGCTGCACGACCTGCATCGGCAACTCGGGGCCGCTTCCGGAAGAGATCTCGGCCGCCGTCCAGCAGGGCGACCTCGCGGTCAGCTCGGTGCTGTCGGGCAACCGCAACTTCGAGGGCCGGATCAACCCGGACGTGAAGATGAACTACCTCGCGTCGCCGCCGCTCGTCGTCGCCTACGCGCTCGCCGGGACGATGGACATCGACCTCCAGAACGAGCCGCTCGGCGTCGGCAGCGACGGCGCCGACGTCTACCTCCGCGACATCTGGCCGACCTCGGCCGAGGTGGCACAGGTCGTCGAGGAGGCGGTCCAGGCAGACATGTTCCGCGCGTCGTACGCGTCGGTCTACGACGGCGACGAGCGCTGGCGTGCGCTCGAGGTGCCGACCGGTGACCGCTTCGCCTGGTCGGAGGACTCGACCTACATCGCGAAGGCGCCGTACTTCGACGGCATGGCCGCAGAGCCGGCCCCGGTGACCGAGATCTCCGGCGCGAAGGTGCTCGCGCTGCTCGGCGACTCGGTCACGACCGATCACATCTCCCCGGCCGGCGCGATCAAGGCCGACTCGCCCGCCGGCCGCTACCTCCAAGAGCAGGGCGTCGCTGTGCGGGACTTCAACTCCTACGGCTCGCGCCGCGGCAACCACGAGGTGATGATCCGGGGCACGTTCGCGAACATCCGGCTCAAGAACCTGCTCAAGACCGGCGCCGGCGAGGCGCTGCCCGAGGGCGGTTGGACGGTCAAGGACGGAGCGCAGGCGACGATCTACGACGCGGCGATGGCGTACGCGGCAGAGGGCAGGCCGCTGGTCGTGCTCGGCGGCAAGGAGTACGGCTCGGGCAGCTCGCGCGACTGGGCGGCGAAGGGCACGAACCTGCTCGGAGTCCGCGCGGTGATCGCCGAGTCCTTCGAGCGGATCCACCGTTCGAACCTCGTCGGCATGGGCGTGCTGCCGCTCCAGTTCCCGGAAGGGGAGAGCGCCGCGTCGCTCGGACTCGACGGCACCGAGGAGTTCACGATCACCGGTTTCGCCGACGCGCTCAACGCCGGCGAGCTGCCGCGCGAGGTCGACGTGACCGCCGGCGACGTCGCGTTCAAGGCGCGGCTGCGGATCGACACGCCGAAGGAGGCGGAGTACTACCGCCACGGCGGGATCCTCCTCTACGTGCTCCGCCAGCTCGCCGCGTAGGCGCGGACGTGGCGTACGACGAGCAGCTCGCGGATCGTGTTCGGGGCCTGCTCGTCGGCGAGGCGTCGGTGGTCGAGAAGAAGATGTTCGGTGGGCTCGCGTTCCTGATCGGCGGGCACATGGCGGTCGCGGTGTCACACAGCGGCGGGCTGCTGTGCCGCGTCGACCGTGAGGATCAGGAGGCGGCGCTCGCGCGGCCGCACACCGAGCCGATGGTCATGAAGGGCCGCGCGATGACCGGCTGGATCCGTGTCGACGCCGCCGGCCTCGCCGAGGACGACGACCTCCAGTTCTGGGTCGACGCCGGCGCCGAGCACGCCCGCGCGCTCCCGCCGAAGTAGCCCCCCCAAGTCGAGTGTCGCGTTACCCGTGCCCTGGCACGGGTAACGCGACACTCGACCACGGAGCGTGGCACCGGCTACGCGGCTCGCGGGAGCGTTTCGTGCTCGCGCAGGAACGCCACGAGCTCGGCGTATGGCATCGGCTTCGCAACCGCGTAGCCCTGGATCAGCTCGCAGCCGAAGCCGGCCAGCGCCTCGCGCTCGGCTTCGGTCTCGACGCCTTCTGCGACGACGCGCATCCCGACCTCGCGGCCGAGAGCGACGATCAGCCTGACGATCTCGGCGTCGACGCGGTCGGAAGCCATCCCGCGCACGAAGCCGCGGTCGATCTTGAGCTCACCCGCGGGCAGCGCCCGGACCTGGGCGAGCGTCGAGTGGCCGGTCCCGAAGTCGTCGATCGAGACCTCGACCCCAAGCCTGCGGATCCGGCCGAGCACGGCCATGCAGCGATCGCGGTCGCTCATGACGGCGTCCTCCGTCACCTCGATCAGGAGCCGCTCGGGCGCGACCCCGTGGACGGCGAGGATCGTGGCGATGCGCTCGGGCAGGCGGACGTCGACGAGCGTCGCCGCCGACACGTTGACGGCGAAGCGCAGCGGGAAGCCCTCGTTGTCGGCGAGCGCGGCTGCGCTCTCCGCGGTCCGGTCGAGGACCCAGTCGGTCAGCTCGGCCATCAGACCGCTGCGCTCGGCGATCGGCAGCAGGTCGGCCGGGGAGACGTTGCCGAGCTCAGGGTGGCGCCAGCGGACGAGCGACTCGACCCCCGCAATGCATCCGCGGCGCAGGTCGAGCTGCGGCTGGAAGCCGAGCCAGAGCCCGCCGCCGGAAACCCGGAGCGCCGCGCGGAGCTCGTCGGCGAGAGCCAGGTGCGCGACCGAGTACCAGTCACGCGAGCTGTCGTAGCGCGCGATCCCGACCCGCCTGCGGTGCGCATCGCTCATCGCGACCTCGCCCCTGCGTGCGAGCTCACGCGACGACGTCGCGTCCTCCGGGAACCGTGCCAGGCCGAGGCTGGCGCCGAGGGTGACGTTCACACCTTCGACCGGGAACGGCACCGTGAAGCAGTCCAGCAGCCGCCGCGCCAGCGCATCGGCGCCGTTCGCGCCCCGCACTAGGACCGCGAACGCGACCTCTCCCAGCCGGTGCGCCTCGCCATTACCGGCGCACCTTTCCTCGAGGCGGTCGCCGACGCTCCTGATCAGCGCTTCGCCGGCGTGGTGGCCGAGCGTGTCGTTGAGTGAGCGGAAGTCGTCGATCCCGACGACGATCAGCGTGGCCCGCTCACCGCTCGCGCCGCGAGAGAGGGTCATCAGCTCGAGCGCCTCGAAGAACGCGTGGCGGTTGGGCAGGCCGGTGAGCTCGTCGGTCAGCGACTCGTGCCGCTCGAGCACCGCGGCCCCGACCTCACGCAACGTGAACGCGAACCGGGTGACGGCGAAGACGAGCGTCAGGCAGGCCGCCACGAGCAGCTCGCCGGGAACCTGGCTCCGCGTGCCCAGCACGAGCGTGATGCCGGCGACCAGCGCCCACGCGGTCGGCGGGACCCACTCCCACCAGTCGCCGAGCTTTCTCGCTCCGGCGCGTCCAGGCCGACGCGAGGCCGCGATCGCCATCAGCGGCAGCACGAGCTCGCTCGCTGCGAGGCCGGGAGCTACCAGCGGCAGGTCACGGCGAAGCGCGACCGTGATCAGCATCCAACCGACCGCACCGGCCGCGAACGCCGCTGTCAGCCAGGCGTCGCGTGCGCAGAACCTGGTCTTCCCGATCGCGGCGATCAGCGGCACCGTCGCCGCCAGCATGATCGTCGTGCAGAGCCCGAGCACGTACATCAGCTCCGAGCCGTCGCGGAACGGTCCATAGCCGACCACGGCGATCGTGCAGACGAGCGTGACCACGGCGGCGAGCCAGCCGAGCGCGTCGAGCACGAACGCGACGTGCCCGGTGCGGAGCCGCTGTTGAACGAACATCCAGATGCCGACCCACGCGAGCGCGAATCCGCCCGCCGACAGCATCGGATCGATCGACAGCGCCTCCTCGTAGCGAACGCCGCGCGTGACGATCGCCGAGATCAGCGTGCCGCTGCCGAGCATCAGCCAGGTCCACGGGACGCCGGTCTGCCTGCCCGTCGCGACGATCCCGAGCATCGCCGCGCCGGCGACGAGCGAAACAGTCCTCCAGGGTCCGGCGGCGGCATCACCGTCGAGCAGACCAGCGGTCGTCGCGGCCAGCGCGAGCAGGCCGAGGCAGGCCGCTGCGACGCTGCGCGCGGACAGGCGGGGCCACAGGCCGGAAGGCCTCATGCCCCGGTTGTCGGCAGATCGCCGCCGGTCTGGATCGGGGATAGGCTGCGGCGCATGACGATTCCGGCCGTGCTCGAGCAGCTACTGACGACGACGGGCCCGTCGGGCTACGAGACCGCGCCGGCGAAAGCGATGGCCGAGGCGTGCCGTGCGTTCACCGCCGACGTCACGACCGACGCGATGGGATCGGTCATCGCTCGCGTGCCGGGAACCGCAGGCGGCCCGGCGATCGCGTTCGTCGGTCACATCGACGAGATCGGGCTGATCGTCACGCACATCGACGACAACGGCTTCCTGCGCTTCGTCGGGGTCGGCGGCTGGGACCCGATGATCCTCGTCGGCCAGCGCGTCGAGCTGACGACGAAGGACGGCGTGGTCGCCGGCGTCGTCGGCAAGAAGGCGATTCACCTGATGAGTCCGGACGATCGCAAGAAGGCGCCCGAGCTCAAGGACCTTCACATCGATATCGGCGCCGGGGACGGAGACGAAGCGCGCTCGCTCGTGCGGGTCGGGGACGTAGCGGTCATCGCCGGCCGGCCGCAGGAGCTGCGCGGCGGACGCGTCGCCTCGCGCTCGATGGACAACAGGCTCGGCTGCTATGTCGCCTACGAGGCGGCGCGGCTCGTCGCCGAGGCAGGCGGCGCGCCCGGTGACGTGCTCGCGGTCGGCGTCGTCCAGGAGGAGATCACGATGGGCGGCGCGCGCGCGTTCGCCCACGGTCCCGAGCTGTCGGGCGCGGTCGTGATCGATGTGACGCACGAGACCGGGGCTCCCGGCGTCGAGGTGAACGAGCTCGGCAAGCACGAGTTCGGCTCCGGCCCGGTGATCGAGCGTGGCTCGATCCTCCACCCGCGCATGTTCGAGCTGCTGGCGCAGACGGCCGAGCGCGAGGAGATCGCCCACACGCTCGCCGCATCGGCCGGCCGGACCGGCACCGACGCGGACGCTATCCACCTCGCGCGGACCGGCGTGCCGACCGGCCTGATCGGCCTTCCGCTCCGCTACATGCATTCGCCGGTCGAGCTGGTCCAGCTCAGCGACGTCGAGGACGCGGCCAAGCTGCTCGCCGCGTTCGCGCTCGCGCTCGACCCGGACGAGGGCTTCGCGCGGTCCTGACGCCGTGCTGCTGCTGTTCGACATCGACGGCACGCTGTTGCAGAACGCGTCCCGTGAGCACGCCGAGTCGTTGCTCCACGCCCTCGATCGCGTCCATGGAATCGGCGCGCCGAGCGGCGCGATCGACGCGGCAGGAAGGACCGACCTCGCGATCGCTCGCACGATCCTGCTGGCGGCCGGCGTCTCGGCCGAGCGGATCGAAGACGGCGCCGAGGAGGTTCGCGCGATCACCTGCGAGGAGTACGCGAACCGCTGTCCGGGCGACCTCTCCGGGCTGCTCGCACCCGACGCGGACGACGTCGTCACCGAGTTGTCGGCCGACGAGCGCTTTCATCTCTCGCTCGTCACGGGGAACCTCGAGCCGGTCGCCCGGCTGAAGCTGATGCGGGCCGGGATCGGCCACCACTTCCCTCGCGGCCAGGGCGGCTTCGGCTCCGATCACGAGGACCGGGCCGAGCTGCCCCCGATCGCCCGTCGCCGCGCCGGCGGCAGGCCGCGCGAGCAGACCGTTGTGATCGGGGACACGCCACGCGACATCGCCTGCGCCCGCTCCGACGGCCTCGCCGTTATCGCCGTGACGACCGGACCCTACGGCCGCCGCGAGCTCGAGTCGGCCGACGTCGTGATCGATCGCCTCGGCGAGCTCCCGGCCGCGCTCACCCGACTGCCCTGAGGTGGATGCGCAGCGCATTCGCCTCAGGTCCAGAGGGCGTCGGAGCCGATCCGGTGCTCGGTTGCGCCGGCGGCGACGAGCTCCTCGCGCGCCTGATCGCGCGTGATGCCGCGGAGCTGCGCGACCTCGGCGGTCGCAGCCGGGTACGGGACCCAGTCGAGCACCTCGCGAGCGGTTTCGGCGTCCGGTCGCTGCTCGGCCTCCGGCAGCAGGTTGGCGAACAGCATCTCGTAGGTCATCCAGAGCTGGTAGCCCGGCGCCGACAGGCGCGCGCCGTCGGCCGTGCGCGTCACCTCCAGCGACGGGCAGGTGTAGCGGCGGCCGCCCGGCCAGCTCGCGAGCCGCGCATCCTGCGCCAGCGCCTCGGGGCTCGGGTGGCGCGCGCGGCGCGTGTGGTCGTCGTAGATCGACGAGACGTCGTCGCCGGCGATCCACGACGCGAGTGCCGCGGGGTCGAGTCCGGCCGTCGCCGCGGCCTTCGCGATCATCGCGTCCTCGTCGAGGTACCCGTCGCCCGCGAAGAAGTGGACGCGCAGCGCTCGCAGCAGGCCGTCGGCCTGCGCCGGGGCGTGGAGCTGCGCGGCGACGACGGCGCGGCAGCCGAGGCCGGTCGCGCCGACGCGCTCACGCGGCTCGGCGTTCAGCGGCATCGGGTAGTTCTCGGCGAAGTCGAGCCAGGCCGGGTTCATGACCTCGGGCGTCATGCCCTTCTCGGCGTACACCTCCGGCGTGTCGGCGAGCCCGACCATGACCGTCTCCCACGAGAGCTGGCCTCCGTAGCGCCACTGCAGGTGGAGCAGCATCGGCTCGCTGTTCCACGCGAACGGGCAGCCGGCATCGGTGTAGTGGACGACGTGGGCGAGCGGGCTCATCGAGCCGTCACGGTAGTCGCCGTCCGTGTAGCGTCACCCTCGCACTCAGGGGGAGGGTTCGATGCGGTTCGCAGGTTCACGCGCAGGAAGTGTCATCGCGTCGCTGGCGGCGGCGGCGCTGTTGTCGCTCCTCGGTGCGGCCGGAGCGGCCGCCGAGCTGCGCGCCACGATCACGCGCACGGCCCAGGACATCCCGACGATCGTCGCATCGGACTACCAGGGCGCCGGCTACGGCATCGGCTTCGCGATGGCCCAGGACAACATCTGCGAGATGGCGGAGATCTTCGCCACGCTCGACGGCCGCCGCTCCCAGTTCTTCGAGAAGGAAGCCGACGGCCTCTGGTCGATCTCGACGCCGAGCAACTTCGACAGCGACGTCTACCACGCCTACCTGAACAAGACGGCCGGCATCGAGAAGATGCTCGACCGGCCGCCGCCGGACGGCCCCGAGCCGCAGATGCTCCAGCTCATCGACGGCTTCGTCTCCGGCTACAACATCTACCTGGCGCGCACCCGCATCAGCCGGATCCCCGACAAGCGCTGCCGCGGCAAGCAGTGGGTGCGGCCGATCTCACGGCTTGACGTCGCGCGCAGGATCTACAACCTCGCCAACCGTGCCGGCCGGGCGCTCGGCGCCACCGGGATCGCGACGGCCGGGCCGCCGAGCGTCGGCGACTTCCAGTTCGGCTCGCAGCCGGAGATCGACCGCGGCCTCGTAGGCGAGCTGACCTCGAAGTTCGCACACGCGCCCGAGAGCGAGGGATCGAACGCTGTCGGCCTCGGGTCGGACGCGACCACGACCGGACGCGGCGTCCTGATCCACAACCCGCACTGGGCCTGGGACGGGCTGGACCGCTTCTGGCAGTTCCACGTGAAGATCCCGGGCGAGCTGCACAGCTCGGGCGCCGGCTTCCTCGGCCTGCCGATGGTGCTGATGGGCCACAACGATCGCGTCGCTTTCACCTCGACGGTGTCGGCGGCGCGCCGGGCCGCGCTCGTGCGGACGCCGCTCGTCGAGGGCGATCCGATGAAGTACGTCGTCGACGGCAAGGTCAACACGATCCGTGCGACGCCGGTGACGGTCATGGTGCGCCGCAAGGACGGCTCGCTCGCCAAAGCCGAGCGCCGCGTCTACTCGACGATCTACGGCCCGATCACTACCAGCGTGCTCGGCCTGCCGCTGTTTCCGTGGTGGTTCGGCGAGGTCCACTCGATCCGCGATGCAGGGCAGGACAATGCCCGAATCGTCAACCAGTTCTGGGCCTTCAACAGGGCGCGGAACGTGCGCGAGTTCAAGGCCGCGAGCGATCGCTATTCGGCCAACCCGTGGGCGACCGAGACCGCGGTTGATGCCGACGGCGAGGTCTACTTCGGCGACGGCGGCGCGGTGCCGAACGTCTCCGACGCCCACGCCGGCCGTTGCAACACCGAGATCGGGCGCCTGCTCTGGTCGCTTCTCGGCCTGGCGGTGCTCGACGGCGCGCGCTCGGATTGCGACGTTCCGACCAGTCCCGGGTCGGTCGCGCCGCATCTCATGCCCGCGGCCGACCAGCCGTGGCTGATCCGCCGCGACTACGCCACGAACTCCAACGAGGGCTCCTGGCTGACGAACCCCGAGCAGCCGCTCGAGGGCTACTCGCGGATCTTCGGAGCCGCGCGGACGCCGCGTTACGCCCGCACCCGGCTCGGGCTGCGGCTCGTCGCCGAGCGGCTCGCCGGCGGCGGGCGGATCTCACGGCAGGACGCGCAGGACCTGCTCTTCAGCGACCGCAACCTGTTCGCCGACATGTGGCGCGACGAACTCGTCGCCTTCTGCCGCCGGAGCCCGCTGCTGATCGACCTGACGTTCACGATCGCCGACGTGCGCGAGGCATGCGGCGTGCTCGCGCGCTGGGACGGCACGATGAGCCTCGACAGCCCCGGCGCGGTCTTCTTCCACCGTTTCCTCGACCATCTGCTCGTCAACCTCGAGGTCGTTCTCTCGACGACCGGTCAGCCGGGTGCCGGGCCGTTCTGGCGGCGCGGCTTCGACCCCGCCGACCCGGTGGCGACGCCGTCGGGCCTCAACCTCGACTGGTTCGGCGTTCCGACCTCGCTCGCGCGCGCGGTCAACGAGTTCCGCTGGGTCGGCCTACCGCTCGCGAGCACGCTGCGCGAGACGAGCTACAGCGTCTACGGCGGCAAGCGGACGCCGATCCACGGCGGCGCCGCCGGCAACGGCATGTTCAACGCGATCGACATGGTCTGGCGCAACACCGGCTACGAGATGGGCAGCAACACCGAGAGCAGCGATGGCGGCAGCGGCGGGGCGAGCTTCGTGATGGTCACGAGCTTCACCGATGGCTGCGTCGACGACCGCTCGCTGCTGCTCGGCTCCGAGCGCAGCGGGCAGGGCGGCTGGCCGCTGGCGACCGGACAGCTCGAGCTCTACGCGAAGAAGGAGTGGGTCGACCCGCCGTTCTGCGACGAGGAGATCGCGCAGGCCGGAGTCCGCTCGATCACGCCGCTGGGCCCCCGCGGGCCCGGTGGCTGACGCTCAGCGGCCGAGTCGGCTGATGATGCCGCGAGCGGCCTGCGGCAGCCCGTCGAGCGCGGTGCGGACCTCGGTCAGCCCGGTGCGCAGCTCGGCGTCACCGACCTCGATCGGCCGCATCGAGTCCTGTAGCCCGGCGAGCAGAGCGTCTGCGTGCGCCGCCTCGTCGGCGGCGTGCGTGATCAGCTCGCGGACCGGACGACTGCCTGCGTGCGGCTCTGCCGGCGTGATCGCTCCGGCTTCGAGCGCGAACCGCTCCGCGAACGCGTCGTGGGTGCGTCGCGCCCGGCCGTACGCCTTCTGCACCGGGCCGAAGAGCGCCTCTTCGAGTGTCTCCGCGGTCGCGTCGTCGAGCCGCTCGTAGGCCAGCGTCAGCCAGCCGAGCGACGTGCCGACGTGAGCCGCCGCTGCGGCGATCGTCTCGAGCAGCTCGTACCGGGCCTGGGTGCTGTCGTAGGTCATCGTCGCCGCGCAACGTAGCGCCGTTTTCGCACCGGCGCGGCCGGGTACCTCGCATTTCATGACCAGCGATGCCCGACGCGACTACGTGCCGGACGGAGCCGCACTCGACACGAGGTTCCTGCCAACCGCGAAGCGCACCGTCAAGGAGTCCAGCGAGGACAACATGTCCGACTGGGCCGGCGCGCTCACCTACTACGGGCTGCTGTCGCTGTTCCCAGCGCTGATCGCCCTCACGTCGATCGTCGGCCTCGTCGGTGACCCGCGCGCGACCACCGAAGCGGTCACCGAGGTGGTCACGTCGCTCGGACCATCGTCCGCGGCCGACACGTTCGCCGGACCGATCGAGTCGCTGACCGCGAACCGGGGCACGGCGGGCATGCTGTTCTTCGCCGGCATCGCCGGCGCCGTCTGGTCCGCGTCCGGCTATGTCGGTGCCTTCACCCGCGCGGCCAACGTCATCTACGAGACGCCCGAGGGCCGCTCGTTCTGGAAGCTGAAGCCGCTGCAGCTCGTGATCACGCTCGCGATGATCGTGATGCTGGCGTTCCTGGCGCTCGCGCTGGTCCTGACCGGGCCGGTCGCGAAGGCCGTGGCCGGACCGATCGGCATCGGTGACACCGCCGTGACCGTCTGGAGCATCGCCAAGTGGCCGGTTGTCGTCGCGGTCTTCCTGCTGATGGTCTCGGTCCTCTTCCACGCAACCCCGAACGCGAAGCTGCCGGGATTCAAGTGGGTCACCCCCGGCGCTGTGTTCGCACTCGTGATCTGGGCGATCGCCTCGGTCGCGTTCGCTTTCTACGTCGCCAACTTCGGCAGCTACGACAAGACTTACGGCTCGCTCGGCGGCATCGTCGTGCTGCTCGTCTGGATGTGGATCACGAACGCGGTGCTGCTGCTCGGCATGGAGGTCAACGCCGAGCGCGAGCGCAACCGCGAGATCGAGGCCGGCGACGAGGACGCCGCGCGCGAGCTCCAGCTCGAACCGCGGGCCGAGCCGAAGACGCCGCAGACGACGTGAGGGTGTCCGGTCGTTGGCGCTACGGAGCCGGCGCCAGCGACTTGCTCGACGCCCAGTTGCCGGCGGCGTCGACGGCGGTGACCCAGATCTCCCTGCCGGTCACGGGCAGGGAGGCGTCGTCGAGGTCGAACGTGTTCGTCCCGACCGCCTGGCCCACGAAGGGCTCGCCGCTGCCGTTGCGGAAGATCGAGTACTTGACGACCCCGCCCCCCGGGCTCTCGAACCGCAGGACCCTGCCGGGCTCGACGGTCACGGTCGGCTTGGCCGGCGGTGTCACGTCCGGAGCTGTCATCTGGACGCGGACCGGCGTTCCGGTAACAGACATCGTCGTGTCGAGCAGCCAGGCCGACGGGGCGATCAACGCTGAGCTCTGCACCGTGCTGACCGCGTCCGGCGTGGGGCGGGGCGAGACGTAGTACTGGGTGAAGGCCTTCGTGGTTCCGGTCGCTTGTGGCGCGACGAACAGGTTCAGGCCGTCGGCCGAGAGCTCTGCATGCCAAAGCCCCTCCGGGAGCGTGTACAGGCCGGTGAGCTTGTAACGGAACTGCGGAATGCCGGCGTACTCGGATGGCGCGGGAGGTTCGGTTGTCAGGAGCAGGTCGCTGACGGATGGCCGCGGGACCTCACCGTAGATCCCGACCCATGCGCTTGGCCAGCGGCGTCCGTCCGCGCCGGTCGCAACCACCTGAGCGCGAGCCCCGGGCGTGCTGAGCACCCAGGACGGGAACGCCGTGACCCGGCAACGGGTGCGGTCGCAGGCGAGGTTCGTGGGCGTCATCGCCAGCCCGGCGATCCGCTCGCCGGCCGTTCCGGGGCCGCGGTCCGCGTAGACCTCGAGGCCGGTCACGACGTTGTTGCCGGCCGGGAGCGGCCAGTTCAGCGAGAGGGTGCCCCCGGTGACGTCCGGAGTGAGCGGCGCATTCACGTCGATCGGGATCAGCGTCACCTCGGCGTAGTCCGCGGTGGCGGCGTCGAACCGGATCTTGACTCCGGTCGCCAGGTCGGTGAACTCGGACCCGGGCAGCGTGAGCGGTTCGGTGTACAGCTCGGAGTTCATGTCGACGACCTCAACGGCCTGGCCGAACGTCCCGACCTTGGGAGTCAAGCGGACCTTGACTCCTGGACGCCCGGTCGCACCCGAGCCCCATTCGAGGCTGACAGCCTCTGGAAGGATCGGCGAGCACCCCGATGTGGTGAAGACGTTGCACTCGAAGGCCGGCGTCCCGAGCCTGTCGGAACGCCGCTGAACCTGCAGCAGCCGTGCTCCCGCATCGGCGGCACCGAGCCGCATGATGCGGAACTGGCCGCCGGTGGTCGGCGTGACGCTGCGGATCTGGCCGGCCGGGAGCCCGCCGATCTGCGCACGCTCGAACGGGGGCAGCGGCAGCCGTTCGTTCGCACTCAGGAGGGTCGGAGCACCCATCAGCCCCTCGCCGGCGTACGGCGTGACCGTGCAGTTCGTCGCACTGGCGAAGGTAGGCCCGCCGAGGCAGTACGCAGTCGAGGCGTGGTCGAGGCCGAGGTTGTGCCCGATCTCGTGGTTGATGACGTAGAGCAGCCGGGCGGCGCTCTGGTTCGGCATCGTCACCGAGGAGTAAGGGCCGCTCGGCTGGGCCCATCCGCCGTAGTCACAGGTTCCGCCATGGGTGGGCAGGAACAGGACGACGTTGTTGTAGGCGGCGAGGTCGGTGCCGTTGAAGATCGCGGCGACCTGTGCGCCGAAGATCTGAAGCCCGCTGAGCACGGCCCGGGAGATCGGGTCGCAGCCGGTGATCGAGGGCGTTCCGATCGGCAGCGTCCACGTGCTCTTGACGTCCGGCGTCGTGCCGCTCAGGCCCTTGAACGACACTGCCCCGCCGGTGTTCCGCGGGTAGAACTTGGCCGGCGAGTTGTTGTTGAGGTAGAGCAGGTCCTTGGCCTGCGCGCGCGTGAACGTCGCGCCCTCCGGCGTGTCCAGATAGCGCGCGACGATGCCGACGGCGGTCCGCGGTGCGGCGGCGTCAGCGGTGGCGGCATACGCTGCCGAGAGGCAGGCCGAAGCGATCAGGGCGGCGGACAGCCGCGAGCGAGTTCCCCCAAACATGGCGTGAACCTACAGGAAAGAGGAAGATCGCGGGGTCTGCTCCGGCAGGTCGTGCCGGCCACGGTGCCCGCTGGCTGCTAACTGCGCGTCAGCTTCTTGTAACTGATCCGGTGCGGCCGGTCGGCCTCGTCGCCGAGCGTCTCGCGGCGCCAGGTCTCGTACGCGTCGAAGTTGCCCTCGAACCAGCGCACGACCGAGTCGCCCTCGAACGCAAGCACGTGCGTGGCGATGCGGTCGAGGAACCAGCGGTCGTGGGAGATGACCACCGCGCAGCCGGCGTAGTTGAGCAGCGCCTCTTCGAGCGCGCGCAGCGTGTCGGTGTCGAGGTCGTTGGTCGGCTCGTCGAGCAGCAGCAGGTTGCCGCCGGAGCGGAGCTGCTTGGCGAGGTGGACGCGGTTGCGCTCACCGCCGGACAGCATCTTGACCGTCTTCTGCTGGTCGGCCTTCTTGAAGTTGAAGCCGGCGGTGTAGGCGCGGCTCGGCATCACGCGGTCACCGACCTTGATCTGGTCGAGCCCGCCGGAGATCTCCTCCCAGACGGTCTTCTCGGGGTCGAGCGCGTCACGCGACTGGTCGACGTAGGAGAGCTGCACGGTCTCGCCGACGCGGAGCGTGCCGGCGTCCGGCTGCTCCCGTCCGGCGATCATCTTGAACAGCGTCGTCTTGCCGGCGCCGTTCGGCCCGATCACGCCGACGATGCCGCCGCGCGGCAGGTCGAACGTCAGGTCCTCGAACAGCAGCTTGTCGCCGAACGCCTTCTGCAACCCGTCGGCCTGCACGACGACGTTGCCGAGGTGCGTGGCGACCGGGATGTGGATCTGGACGTCGTCGAGGCGGATCTCCTTCTCCTGTGCGACGAGCGCCTCGTAGTTGGCGATACGGGCCTTCTGCTTGGTCTGGCGGCCCTTCGGGTTCTTGCGCACCCACTCGAGCTCGGTCTTGATCACGCGCTCGCGGGCGAGGTCACGGCGCTCCTGCATCTCGAGCCGCTTCTCCTTCTGCTCGAGCCAGCTCGAGTAGTTGCCCTCGTAGGGGATGCCGCGGCCGCGGTCGAGCTCGAGGATCCAGCCGGCCACGTTGTCGAGGAAGTAGCGATCGTGGGTCACCGCGACGATCGCGCCGGCGTAGTCGGAGAGGTGGCGCTCGAGCCAGCCGACCGATTCGGCGTCGAGGTGGTTGGTCGGCTCGTCGAGCAGCAGCAGGTCGGGCTTTGACAGCAGCAGGCGGCAGAGCGCGACGCGGCGCTTCTCGCCGCCGGAAAGGCTCGTGACGTCCGCGTCACCGGGCGGGCAGCGCAGCGCGTCCATCGCGTAGTCGATCGTCGTGTCGAGGTTCCAGCCGTCGGCCGCGTCGATCTTCGTCTGCAGCTCGGCGAACTCCTCGGCGATCTCGTCGCTGTAGTTCATCGACAGCTCGTTGAAGCGCTCCATCATGTCGCGGACCTCCGCGACGCCGTCGAGCACGTTCTCGCGGACGTTCTTCGACTCGTCGAGATGCGGCTCCTGTTCGAGCAGGCCGACCGTCGCGCCGGGCGCGAGCTGCGCGTCGCCCTCGCGGAACTCGGTGTCGATCCCGGCCATGATCTTCAGCAGCGTCGACTTACCGGCGCCGTTGTAGCCGAGCACGCCGATCTTCGCGCCGGAGTAGAAGGACAGCGAGACGTCGTTGAGGACGGTCTTCTCGCCGAGCACCTTCGTCAGGCGCTGCATTTGGAAGATGTATTGAGGAGCCATGTGGCGTCTGCAGGGTATCCGCGAGCGGGCGACGCGTATGGCGGTGCATTCGACGACGCCGCTTCATCGCGGCGTCGGCAACTCAGCGTTACCCGTTCATGAACCAGGCTTTGAGGACGCGTGCACCATTCGGCGAGGCGCACGTGGTGGCGGTGCGGCCGGGCCTTGGTGGCGCCGCCCTGGGCCTTGTCGGCTCTTGCAGCGGTTCGGGCTGCAGTGCCTCGAGGGTCGCCTTGGCGAGCATCTCCGCCGCCGGTAGTGTAGGCCGATCGACGACGGCCTTGGCGTGCGGCGCAGCTGATGCCCTTCACCTTCACCTTCGTCGCGAGCTTGTAGTTCTTGCCGCCGATCTTCGTGGTTCACGTCGGCGCAGGACTTCAGCGAGGCGGCCGAGGCCGACGCGCTCCCGAAGGCGAACGCGGCGACGGCGAGCAGGACGGCGAGGGTGAGGATGCGGCGCATGGCGTGACCCTATCCCGAACGGGCGGCGACGAACAAGGCCTGCTCGGCCCGTCCGACAGGCCCGAGCTGGTCCGACAGGGTCGCCTCGGCGATCGCGCCGCCGCCGGGATGGAGCCAGGTCCGGGCCTCGTTCAGCACCCAGTCGCCTTCGGGCAGCCGGTGGAGCGTGACCGTCAGGTCCGGGTTGATGAAGACGTGCTCCTCGATCGACAGCACCGACCCGATCCCGTTGCCGAAATCGGCGGCGACCAGCGCCCGGGTCAGCGGCGTGACCGGCTCGTCGTCGACGAGCGGTGAGCGCACACGGAACCAGTAGGCGGCAGGGCCGGCCTCGGTGGCCGATCCGTATGCGGCGCGCAGCTCGACCCCGTCGGGAATCCCGACGCCGTCGGTCGCGAGGCTCGGGGCCGGCGGCAGGTCGCCGGGGCCAGGAAGTGCCGGCGGCGACGGTGCGGCCGCGGCCGGGATGTCCGGTGGGACCCGCAGCACGCGCAGCCCCGTCGCCCTCGCCACCTCGGTCTGCTCGTGCAGCAGCGACAGGCCGATCAGCCGCACGCGCTTGCCGGGGCGCAGGAGCGTCCGCTCGAATCGCAGCTGGCCCAGCGGCACCGGGCGCAGCAGCTCGATCGTGAAGCGCACGGTTGCGAGCGCGGGGTCCGGGTCGAAGCGCTCGGCCTCGCGGCCGATCAGCGCGGCGACCGGGCCGCCGTGGGCGCTGCCGCGGTCCCACGGCCCGCGGCAGAGCTCGGTCGCGCGGTACCCGTCTCCGCCGGAGACGAAGAACGTCGTCGGCAGGGTCATCGCCAGGTCAGCCCGGCGGCAGCCCGCTGTAGGTCTTGCTCTGCTTGACGCCGTTGTCGGTCCAGCTGACCTTGTCGCCGTCGAGCGAGAGTGCCTTCAGGTCGGCGTCGGTCGACTCGGCGCTGAGCGCGATCTTGTCCTGCAGCACGTTCGGTGGCAGGATCGGGTTGAGCTGGATCGTGCGGGCTCCAGCTGCCGAGACGTACGCCGTCCCGACCAGGCAGGTCGAGGAGAGTTCGATCTTGACGATGCGCGCGCCGGGAGCGGCGCGGTCGATCTGGTTGATCGACGACCCGGATTGTGCGGCGCTCGGCCGCATGTCGACGGTCGGGACCTGGGGATAGCCGCTGCCGCTCGGCTTGAGTTGCAGCGCGACGCACTTCCCAGGCCGCGAGTAGAGCCTGACGCCGGTGTTGGTCTGCCCGTCGAAGTCGAAGCTGTAGGACTTGAACGCGCTCTTGACGGGGCGCTTGCCGTCGCAGAACGTCCACGTGCCGCCTTTGACCCGGTAGGCGCGGTACTGACCGGAGGCCAGGGTCTGGACCGGCTTGCCGTAGGTCTTCAGCACGGCCTTGCCGGCCTTGCTCGTGCAGGTGCTCGTCTTCTTCGCAGCGGCGGCGGATCCGCGGGCGCGGCGAGCAGCAGCAGAGAGGGCGAGGGTCGCGACCGCGCGGCTCATCTGCCGAATCTACACGCGCCGCTCACCAAGAGCAGCCGACGAGCACCGGTTCGGGTGTCAGCGCGACGCCCCAGCGCTGCTCGACGCCGCCGGCGATCTCGTGCGCGAGCGCGAGCAGCTCGGCGGTCGTCCCGGAGCCGCGGTTCGTCAGCGCGAGCACGTGCCGGCTCGATATCGCGATGCCGTCGGGCCTGCCGTAGCCCTTCTCGAAACCGGAGTGGTCGATCAGCCAGGCTGCCGACGCCTTCATCCGGCCGTGGCTCCCCGTCGGGTAGCCGGGGAGGCCGGCGCCGGGGCCGAGGGTTGCTTCGACCCTGCGTTCGAGCTTGAAGAACTCGGTCTCGTCGAGGATCGGGTTGGTGAAGAACGAGCCGGCGCTGACGGTGTCGCTGTCGCGCGGGTCGAGCACCATGCCCTTCGCGCGGCGCAGGTCGATGACCGCCGCACGGAGGTCGGCTGCCGGCACCCTCCGGCCGGGTTCGGTGCCGAGCAGCCGGGCGAGCTCGCCGTAGCGGACCGGTGCTCCGTGCGGGTCACGCGGCAGCCTGAACGTCACGTCGAGCACGACCCAGCGCCCCGGTTCGCGCTTGAGAACGCTGCGGCGGTACCCGAACTGAGCGTCTGAGCCGCGCATCGAGGAGACCGCCCCGGTGCGGCGGTCGAGCACCCGCAGCTCCTCGACCACCTCGCCGACCTCCTGGCCGTAGGCCCCGACGTTCTGGATCGGCGTCGCGCCGACCGACCCGGGGATGCCCGACAGGCAGGCGATCCCGGGCCTCCCTTCCTCCGCGCAGCGGGCGACGAACGGATCCCACGG
The DNA here is from genome assembly GCA_037045385.1 of Baekduia sp. Taxonomy (GTDB): domain Bacteria; phylum Actinomycetota; class Thermoleophilia; order Solirubrobacterales; family Solirubrobacteraceae; genus Baekduia. The sequence goes on from JBAOHN010000009.1 coordinate 103,662, forward strand.
CTCGCCGGCCGCGACCGTGATCAGGTCACCGTCGTGCTCAACGCCACCGGTTCTGACGAGCAGCACGGAGCCGGGGACGTCGTCGTCGGTGATCACGAGGTTCGAGCCGCCCGCGATCAGCAGCAGTGGCTCGCCGGCAGCATCGGTACCGCGGACGGCGTCGATCAGCGTCTTCTCGTCGTGAACGGCCGAGACCGACTCGGCGGTCCCGCCGAGTCGCAGCGTCGTGTGGTCGGCGAGGCGGCGGGAGGGCATCTGCGGTCTGCCAGCCTACGGATACCCTGGAAGATCGTGCCCGCAGGCATCCTCGACATCGAAGCGGCGCTGATGTTGCTCGAGCTCGAGCCGCCGTTCGACCAGCGCGAAGTTCAGCTCGCGCGGCGCCGGCAGGCCAAGCGCTGGCACCCCGATCTCGCTCCGCCCGGGCGCCAGCACGAGCACGAGCGCCACCTCAAGGCGGTCAACCGCGCGGCCGACCAGCTCGAGTCGCTCGCCGAGGGCGCACGCGGCGGGCGCGTGACGAAGAACGCGGTCAAGGTCAGCGCCGCAGCGGCCCGTGCCGCAAAGGCCGAGGCCGGCCGGCGCGCCTACGAGGAGGAGCAACGCCGCCGCGCCGAGGACACCGAGCGCAAGAAGCACGATCCGTTCGGCGCGCGCGTTCCCGACCACTCGGTCGTCCACCGCTACGCGCGCTGTCTCTCCTACCCGGAGTGGGGTGTCGGCGAGGTCTCGGGCATCTACTTCACCGGCGGCGGCGACGACATCCAGCAGTGGGCTCGGGTCCGCTTCAGCCCGGGCGTGCGGACGGTGCCGGCCGGGTCGCTCCAGTTTGTCGACTTCTCGAAGCCCGATCCAGGCCACGAGCGCGTCCAGCGGTTCGTGACCGCCGCGCAGCACGCGATCCACGAGGGCGACTACGAGCTCGCCGCCCAGCGGCTCGTCTACGCCCGTGACGCCGAGCCGGGCAACGTCAGCGTCCTGCGCCTGTTGACGCTCGCGTTCTGGCAGGCCGGGAACCGCGAGGCCGCGGCCCGCACCGTCCGCGACTGGATCCGGCAGGATCCGGGCCGTCCCGCCGCGCACCGGTTCGCGTCGCGGATCTACGAGGACATGGGCGCGCTCGATCTCGCCGCCGAGACGGCCGACACCGCCGCGGGCTGTGACGACCGTGACGCGTCGGCGTTCGAGCGCGTCGGGCGGCTGCGGCTCGCGCTTCACGACCGGGTGCGGGCGCGGATCGCGCTCGAGCAGGCGGCGGCGCTCGGCGCATCGGCCGATGGCCTACTCGACCTCGCACTCGTGCGGATGCTCTACGGCGACGTCGGCGGTGAGGTCGCCGCCACGACCGCCGCCGTGGAGCGGGCGCCCGCGAACGCCGAGGCCTGGAGCCGGCACGCGCACGCGCTGGCCCGGACCGACCGCCGCGTCGAGGCGCTCGCCGCCTGCGAGCGCGCGCTCGCGCTGGAACCGGGCGACGAGGACGTGCTCGCGCTCGCCGAGCGCTTGCACGCCACGGCGCCGCGCGTGCTGCACAAGCCCGCGGCTTGACGTTCCCCAAGTCGAGTGTCGCGTTACTGGTCGCGGGCGACCAGTAACGCGACACTCGACTTGGGGTGGTGGGGGTTTCCCCACCACGGACTCTCGGGCGCGCGCCTGTCAAGACGCCGCCGCGCCCCAATGACCGCGCGCGCCGCCGGCCCGATGCTGGTGCCATGCCAACGAACGACCGCATCTCCGCCTTCGTCTCCCGCGTATCGGGCTGGTCGATCCGCCACCGGGGCCTCGTCCTCGCGAGCTGGCTCGTGCTCGTCGCCGCCTGCGTCATCGCCGGATCGCTGACCGGGATGAACACGATCTCCGACGCCGACAGCCAGGTCGGCGAGTCCGCGCGCGCGGCCGAGCTGATCGACCGAGCGGGAATGACACCGGCGCCGAGCGAGGCGATCATGGTCCGCGCGGCCGATCCCGACGCTCGCGCAGCGGCGACCGCCGGCCTCGAGCGCCGGCTCGAGCGGGTCTCCGCCGTGAGGTCGATCACGCCCCCGAGCGAGGACGCCGGCACGATCAGGGACGGTGGCCGCACGGCGCTGACGACGGTTCAGCTCGTGGGCACGATCGACGACGCGGAGCAGACGGTCGTCCCGGTCGAGCGGGCGGTCGCCGCGACCCGGGCCGCCCACGACGGCGCCCGGATCGACCAGGCCGGTGACGGCTCGATCGAGCGTGGCTTCGGGCGCGTGATCGACGAGGACTTCCAGAAGGCCGAGCTGCTGTCACTTCCGTTGACGCTCGTGATCCTGCTGTTCACGTTCGGCGCGTTGGTCGCGGCGTCGGTGCCGCTGCTGCTCGGAATCACATCGGCGGCCGCCGCGCTCGGTCTCGCGGGGCCGATCTCCCAGATCATCCCCGCCGACGACTCGGCCGGCGCACTCGTCCTCTTGATGGGACTTGCCGTCGGCGTCGACTACTCGCTCTTCTGCATCCGGCGCGAGCGTGAGGAACGTGCCGCGGGCCGGAGCTCCGGCGATGCACTGGCGATCACGATGGCGACGGTCGGCCGTGCGGTCGCCGTCGCAGGGACGACGGTGCTGATCGCGCTCGCCGGCTTCCTCTTCTCCGGGCTCGCCGTCTTCCAGTCGATGGCGATCGGCGCGATCACCGTCGTGGCGATCGCGGTGGTCGGCTCGCTGACGGTGCTGCCGGCGACGCTCGCCCTGCTCGGTGACCGGATCGACCGCGGGCGGCTGCCGTTCGTCGGTCGACGCCGGGGCGCGGCCGAGCGTCACGGCGGCGGCGCAGCAAGCGCGGCCTGGGGCCGCTTCGCCGCGGGCGTCACCGCACGGCCGCTGGCGGCGCTTGTCGCCGGTGTTGCGATCCTCGGCGCGCTTGCGATTCCGGCGCTCTCGATGAAGCCCGCCGGGATGGAGGTCGCGTCGATGCCGGACTCGATCCCGGTCGTGGCTGCGTACAAGGCGATCGAGGTCGAGTTCCCGGGGGCGAGCCGTGCACAGGTGGTCGTCGCCGACGCCGGCCTGCGGACCGCCGCGGCGAAAGCCGGTCTCGACGAGCTCGGCGCCGCCGCAATCCGGGCGACCGGCGGGACGGGGGAGGCCGCGATCGCGACGTCCCGTGACGGCCGCACCGCGATCGTCGACGTGCCGATGCCCGAGGGCAGCGCCGACGAGGTCGCGGCGACGACCGAGCGGCTCCGGGACGCCGTCCACCCGCTCGCCTCGGGGTTCGGCAAAGATGCGGAGGTCGCGGTCGGCGGCTGGCAGGCCGGCGGGGCGGACTTCTCCGACCGGCTCGCCACGGTGACGCCGATCGTTGTCGCGCTCGTGCTGTCGCTCGCGTTCGTCCTGCTGGTCGCTGCCTTCCGCTCGGCGCTGCTGGCGGTCTGCGTGATCGCGCTGAACGTGCTGTCGGTCGCCGCGGCCTACGGGATCCTCGTGCTCGTCTTCCAGCACGGCTGGGGCGAGCAGCTGCTCGGCTTCACGAGCACCGGCACCGTCCGCGACTGGCTGCCGCTGTTCCTCTTCGTGCTGCTCTTCGGGCTCTCGATGGACTACACGATCCTCGTGCTCGAGCGGATCCGTGAGCTGCGGTCGGGTGGGATGACGGCCCGTCGTGCCGCGGCCGCGGGGGTCGCCTCGACAGCCGGCACGGTCACGAGCGCGGCGATCGTCATGGTGGCGGTGTTCGCGCTCTTCGGGATGATGCGGTTCATGGACATGAAGCAGCTCGGGGTCGGTCTCGCGGCGGCGATCCTGCTCGACGCGACCGTCGTGCGCGGTGTGCTGCTTCCGGCGACCGTCGCCGCGCTCGGAGATCGCTGGGATGTCCCCGGGGCGCGACGACCGCGCGCCCGCGCCACCGAGGCGGTGACGGCATGACCGGCGTGCTGCGCCAGGCCGGTCGCGACCTGCTCTACCTGGTGATCGGCGGCGTCACTGCGACGCTGGCGATGGTCACGTGGACTACCGGCCTCGGCCTGGTGTTCGGGCTCGCGATCCTGATCGTCGGGATCCCGGTGGTCATCGTCGCCGGGACTGCGTTCCGCTGGGTCGCCGAGCTCGACCGGCAGAACGCGCGCCTGGTCCTGGGTGGGCCGATCGGTCGCAGCTACCGCGACCCGGCCGAACCGGGGCTCTGGCCGCTGCTCAAGACGATCGTGACCGACCCGCAGACCGGCCGTGACACGGCCTGGCTGGTCGTCCATTCGGTCCTCGGGCTGACCTTCGCGATCATCGCCGTCACGCTCGTGGCGACGACGCTCGGGATCGCCACGATCCCCGCCTGGGCCTGGTCGTTGCCGCAGGACGCGATCGACTGGGGTCCGTGGCAGCCGGACACAACCGGACGGCAGCTGACTCGTGGCGCTCTGCGCGATCCCGCTCGCACTGATCACCCTCGGCGCGGTCCGCGGCATGGCCGCGGCCGAGGCGGGCACTGGCGCGGTGGCTGCTCGCCCCGCGCGCGCCCGTCACGCCGCTTGACATCCCGGCGCCGCGCCGCCGCCGGCGGCGGTCGCGGCGCGCCTCCCTCGGTACGACGCCGACGCCGCGCTCAGCGCCCATGTCGCCGGTACGGCGCTCATCGGTGTCACGTCGACGGTGATCTGGCTGCTCGCTGGGCGCGGGGACTTCTGGCCGGCCTGGGTCGTGCTGTCGCTCGCGCTCACCGCGGCGTTGCACCTCGTCGCGATCCGGTTCGCCCGTTCACGCGGGCCGGTCGAGCGGCTCCGTACGGTCGCTGAGGGCGGCCTCGTGATCGTCTGCTACCTCTTCGGCGTCTGGCTGCTCGATGGAGCTCCCGGATCGTTCTGGCCGGTCTGGCCGGCGCTCGCGATCGCTCTTGTGCTCGCGGCGGCGGCCGTCGTCGTGCTCGCACCGTGGAGCGATCGCGACGAGCTGAGCGAACGGATCGCCGTGCTCACCCGCACGCGCCGCGACACGGTCGAGGCGCAGACGACCGAGCTGCGCCGGATCGAGCGTGACCTCCACGACGGCGCCCAGGCGCGGCTGGTCGCGCTCTCGATGCAGCTCGGCCGCGCCGAGGCGCGGCTCGCCGACCGGCCCGAGGATGCGCAGCTCGTTCGCGAGGCCCGCGCCGAGGCCTCCGCGGCAATCGCCGAGCTCCGCGACCTCGCGCGCGGGATCGCGCCCCCGGTGTTGGTCGACCGCGGCCTCGTCGCGGCGATCGAGGCGCTCGCACGCCGGCAGGCCGGTCCGGTCGCCGTCGAGGCGGGCGAGACCGGACGTCTGCCGGCCGCGGTTGAGAGCTGCGCCTACTTCGTCTGCGCCGAGGCGCTGACGAACATCGCAAAGCACGCTCCCGGGGCGCAAGCCACGGTCCGGATCGCCAAGGACGACGGGACGCTGCGGCTGACGATCGCCGACGACGGGCCGGGCGGCGCCGACAGCGCCGGCAGCGGCCTCGCGGGCCTCCGGCACCGGGTCCAGGCGCTCGACGGCAGGCTCGCGGTCGCGAGCGCGTCCGGTGGCGGCACCACGATCACGGCGGAGATCCCATGCGCGTCGTGATCGTCGAGGACAACGCCCTCCTGCGCGAGGGGCTGGTAGCCCTGCTCAACGAGAACGGGGTCGAGGTCGTCGCGGTCGCCGAGGACGGGCCCGGTCTGCTGCGGATCGTCGCCGGACACAAGCCGGATGTCGCGATCTGCGACGTACGGCTGCCGCCGGGCTTCACCGACGAGGGCGTGCGCGCGGCGATCGAGGCGCGCGAGCGCTTCCCCGGCCTCGCGATCCTGATGCTGTCGCAGTACGTCGAGCCCGCCTACACCGCGGAGCTGCTCGCGACCGGCGACGGTGGCGTCGGCTACCTGCTCAAGGAGCGCGTCGGTGACGTCCACGCCTTCATCGAGGCGCTCGAGCGCGTCGCCGGTGGCGGCACGGCGCTCGACCGCGAGGTCGTCGCCGAGATCGTCCACCGTCGCGGGCAGGACGCCGATGCCGGCGCGCTCGACGCGCTGACGCCACGCGAGCGCGAGGTGCTGGCGCTGATGGCCGAGGGCCGGACCAACGGCGCGATCGCCCGCGAGCTCGTGATCACGCTCGGCGCTGTCGAGAAGCACGTGTCGAACATCTTCGCCAAGCTCGAGCTGCCGGCCGGCAGCGACGATCACCGCCGCGTGCTGGCTGTGCTCGCCTTATCTGCGCGCCAACTGAAGGGACCGGCGCGTGCGCGAAGCATCGTCGCGAGATGCGAAGCGCGTGCGCCGGTCAGAGCCGCGGGAGCAGCGACCGCGCCGCCGCGACCACCGCCGACGGGTCGGTCGTCTGGGCGAGGCGGCAGGAGTCGGGGCCGTCCTCCTCGACCGCGACCGCGAGCGCGACGTCGGCCCCGAGCACGACGAGGCTCCAGCGCCCTCGCAGGTCGTCGTCGCCGGAGAGCTGGACGCCGGTCGCTCCGGCGACCGGCTCGCTGCCGAGGTTGTCGCCGAAGAGCGCGACCAGCGGCGAGTTGCGGGCGATTGCTCGCAGGCGTGCGCAGCGTTCACCGTCGAGCAGCTCGGGATCGGAGATCACGCTCAAGACGACGACGCCGTCCCCGTGCTGCGCCCGCAGTTCGGCGAGCGCCATCGCTTCGGCGGCGACCGGCGGCGCGACCGCACGGGCCGGACTGACCGCGGTGATTGCGGCGAACGGGTCTGACGCGGGGGACGGTGGAACAACGCTTCGCCGCGACGGGCCGGTCTTGCCGGCTGCGTCCTTGAACAGGCGCCCGGACCCGAGCTTGGCCCCGAGCGCCTGAGCGGTCACGAGGTCGGCATCGGACTCGATCGCCTCGACCATCACCTGGGCGCCGGTCCGGTCGCCGAGCGCCGCGACCGCGGCGGCGAGCCGCGCGCGCTCACTCGGCGCGTGCTTGTGGATCCGCGTCAGGTCGAGCTTGACGACGTCGGGGCTCATCAGCGGCAGCAGGCCGAGCGCGTGCGTGCCGGCGCCGACGTCGTCGACGGCGATACGGCCCCCGCGGGCCTGCCAGCGAGCTGCGCCGCGTACCGCGTCGGCGGCACCGGCTTCGACGTCGTCGATCGCGACGTCGAGCACGATGTCGAACCGGTCGCCCGCCTCCCCGGCATCGGGAAGGTCGCCGAGGGTGGCGGTGGTCACGTTCACGTACAGCGTCGTCCCGTCCGGCAGTCCGGCGCTCTCTGCCGCAGCGACGGCCGCGCGGCGGCAGGCCCAGTCGAGCTGCTCGAGCCGGCCGGCCGCCTCGGCGCAGGCCCGCAGCCGCATCGGCGTGTGCAGCGCCGACCCCTCGGGCCCGCGCGCGAGCGCCTCGTAGCCGGCGATCGAACCGTCGGACAGCCGTACGACAGGCTCCAGCTCGCACGTGATCGTCCCGCCGGCCAGCACGTCGCCGAGCTCGTCGAAGTAGCTGCGTGGGTCGAACGCTTCGTCGGCGACCACGAGCATCCGCGCCGGCCGCGGCTCGAACAGGTGCACCGGGCGGCCGCTGTCGCGGGCGATGTCGACGGCGCGCTGCGCATGATCGACGAGCTCCTGGGTCGTCATCGCCCCGGGGAAGACGCCGATCCCGACGTTCGCGCGCAGCTCGATCTTGAGCCCGTCGGCGCCGAACGGCTCACGCAGTGCTGCGAGCAGCCGCTGCGAGAGCTCGAGTGCGACCTCGCCCGCGTTGTCGGGCACGTCGGTCAGGAGCAGCGTGAACTCGTCGCCGTCGGTGCGGGCGAGCGTGTCGTTCGGGCGCACGAGCGACTGCAGACGGTCGGCGGCTTCGCGGAGCACGACGTCGCCGACCTCACGGCCGTGGCCGCGGTTGACGTGGCCGAACTCCTCGAGGTCGATCACCATCAGCGCGCACTCGCGGTCGTGGACACGAGCGCGGTGAAGCGCGGAGCGGAGCGCGTCGTGCAGCGCCTCGCGGTTCGCGAGCCCTGTCAGCCGGTCGAAGTAGGAGAGCTCGTGCAGCCGCGCCGCCTGCTGCATCCGGTCGGTCACGTCGCGCATCACGGCGACCCAACGGACGATCTCCCCGCGCTCGGTCCGCTCGGGGGCGATCGTCAGCTCGTTCCAGAATGGCGTGCCGTCGGCCCGGTAGTTGAGCACGGTCGTGGCCGCCTCGCGGCCCTCGCCGATCGCCTGCCGGATCGTCGCGACCGCACGCGGGTCGGTGTCCGGCCCCTGCAGGAACCGCGGGTTCTGACCGTGCACCTCGGCCGCCGAGTAGCCGGTGACGAGCTCGAAGCCCGAGCTCGCGAACACGATCGGCAGGGCTGGGTCGCTGCCGTCGGCGATCAGCAGCCCGGTGACGCTCTCGGTGTCGGCGCGGTCGGTCATCGGCGGTTCGTCCTGATCGTATGCGCCCAGCTCAAGATCGCGCGCCTCATCACCGATCCCCAGAGGGTCATGGTGCCGTGGCATCGTCGTGCAGCCATCCTCGCCGCGCTCTCGCTCGGTCTGCTGGCGCCTGCGATCGCCGGCGCGGCAACGCCGGGTGTCAACATCGCCGGGCCGCCTGAGACCGCGCTCGTCGACCAGGCGATCGCGACAGGCGCCAAGTCGGTGCGGATCTTCGCGACGTGGAACGGCTTCGAGCCGACCGCCCGCGGGGAGTACCCGCCGACGAGCTCCTCCTCGGACAGCCTCAAGCTCCGCAAGCAGGTCTTTGACGACGGCCTGTTGCGGCTAAACGCCGCGGGCGTCAAGCCGGTCTACGTCCTGATCGACACGCCGGGATGGGCCAACGGTGGCGCCGGGCAGCTCAACCCACCCTCGGACCCGGCCGACTTCGCGGCCTTCGCCGGGCGCTTCGCCGCTCACAACAAAGCGATCGGCGGGCAGGTGCTCGGCTACGAGATCTGGAACGAGGCCGACTCGAAGGAGTTCTTCCACCCCGGGCCGAGCCCGTCCCAGTACACGGCGATGTTGCAGGCGTCCTACCGGACGATCAAGGCCGCCGACCCGGCTGCCTCGGTGATTGCGTCGCCGACGACCGGCAACAACGCCGAATGGATGCGCCAGCTCTACGGCGCCGGCGCCGGTGGCTACTTCGACGCGGCCGCCGTTCACACCGACACGGCCTGCCTCGTCGCCTCGCCCGACTACTTCTACCGCGAGGAGAGCGGCGACATCGGCCAGTTCTCGTTCCTCGGCTACCGGACCGTTCACCAGGTGATGACCGAGAACGGCGACGGCGGCAAGCCGATTCTGATGACCGAGGTCGGCTGGTCTGCGACCGGCGGCGCCCCGAACTCCTGTCAGCGCGGCGTCTGGGCCGGGCAGAAGGCCGACGGCGTGACCGAGGCCGAGCAGGCGCAGTTCCTGACGAAGGCCTTCGCCTGCATGGCGAACGACCCGTATCTCACCGACGCGCTCTGGTTCACGCTCCTCGACACGACGATCTACTCGCCGGCCGAGATGAACCACTACGGGTTGATCCGCACCAACGGGACGAAGAAGCCGGCGTACGACGCGTTCAGGGCGGCCGCGGCCAAGAACGGCGGCGCGGCCGGCGAATGCGGCGACTTCGAGGCGCCGGCGATCCAGCCGATCAAGCCCGCACCCGGCGAGCAGTTCGTCGACAAGCTCGACATCTCGTCGACCGCGGCCGACCTCGGCGTCGGCATGCACCGCGTCAGCTACACGTTCGACGGCGGTCAGAAGATCCGCAACTTCGAGGCGAGCGCCGGCGTCGACTTCTCGCAGCAGATGCGTCAGGCGCCGTGGTACGGAGCGAAGAACCTCGCGCTCGGCCCGCACACGATCGAGATCACCGCCAAGGACAAGAACGGCAACGAGCGCACCGTCACGATCCCGGTCGTCAAGGTCGCCGACTTCGCCGCGACGCTGCTGCCGTCGATGGCCGTCAAGTCGAAGGGCGTGCGCTGCAAGAAGCGGGTTTGCCAGGTGTCGGGGCAGCTCAAGCGCGGCAAGGCGGGCAGCCCGACGATCGATGGCAAGGTCGCGGTCGAGTGGCAGTTCCGCAACAAGAAGGGCAAGTGGCGCAAGCTTGTCGGCGGGCTGAAGCCGGCGCACAAGCCGTTCACCTTCAAGGCGAAGGTCAAGTTCGCAGGCCGCTGGCGCGTCCGGATGAGCTACCTCGGCAAAGCCCCCTGGAAGCCGACCCGCTCGAAGTACCTCTACTTTCGGATCTGAACGGCGGAAAGTGACCGGTTACCCGGTCACTTTCCGCCGTTCAGCTGGGGTGGGGGGAGGCGGTAGGCCACCGGCGTGACCGAGAGGCCGATCGGGTTGCGCGGCAGGCGGGCGGTGGTGCCGTCGTCGCGGGCGATTTCGGCGATCGGGTCGAGGCCGAGTTGCTCGGCGAGCGCGAAGGCGGCGGGGATGTCGTTGACCGCGCCGGCGGGTACCCCGGCCTCGGTGAGCTCGGTCGCCCACTCGCCGGCTGGCCGTGCGGCGAGGCGGGCAGACAGCTCTGCGCGCAGCTCGTCGCGGCTGCCGACACGCGCGGCGTTGATCGCGAAGCGCGCGTCCTCGAGCAGCTCCGGCGCGCCGAGCACGTGGCAGAGCGCTTGGAACTGGCGGTCGTTGCCGCAGGCGATCGCGAGGTCGCCGTCGGCGGCGGGCAGCAGCTCGTAGGGGGCGATCGACGGGTGCCGGTTGCCGAGCCGGCGCGGCGTGTGGCCACCCGCCGTGAACGCGGTCGACTGGTTGACGAGGCCGGCGAGCAGACTCGTCAGCAGATCGACCTCTACGCGCTGGCCTTCGCCGGTCGCGTCGCGGTGGCGAAGCGCGGCGAGGATGCCGGTCGCAGCGAACAGTCCGCAGATCACGTCGACGACGGCGACGCCGGCCTTCTCGGGCGGTCCGTCCGGCTCGCCGGTGACCGACATCAGCCCGCCGACCGCCTGGACGAGCAGGTCGTAGCCGGGCATCGCGGCGCCGGCACCGCGCCCGAAGCCGGTGATCGAGCAGAAGACGAGCCCGGGGTTCCGCGCGCGCAGCACGTCCTCGCCGAGGCCGAGCCGCTCGATCACCCCGGGCCGGAAGTTCTCGACGACGACGTCGGCTCCGTCGCAGAGGCGCCGCGTCTCGGTCACGCCGTCGTCGGTCTTGAGGTCGAGCACGACCGACCGCTTGTTGCGGTTGACCGACTCGAAATACGTCGCCTCGCCGCGGTCGTCGTAGGGCGGAGCCCATGCACGCGTGTCATCGCCCTCGGGGCGCTCGACCTTGATCACGGTCGCGCCGAGGTCGGCGAGCACCATCGTCGCGAGCGGCCCGGCGAGGATCCGGGAGAAGTCGACGATCGTGATGTCACCGAGGGCCGAGGCCATCGGGCCGACCCTAGCTTGGTAGCGTCGCGGGCAGGCGTGATCGATCCAGGCGACTACCTCGACATCGGCCACCTGCTCTCCGACGAGGAGCGCGCGGTGCGCGACTCGGTGCGCGCGTTCGTACGAGACCAGATCGTCCCGAACGTCGGTGATTGGTTCGAGGAGGCGCGCTTCCCCACCGCCGAGCTCGCGCCCGAGCTCGGGCGGCTCGGCGTCCTCGGCATGCACCTCCACGGCTATGGCTGCGCCGGGGCGTCTGCGACCGCCTACGGCCTCGCCTGCCTGGAGCTGGAGGCCGGTGACAGCGGGCTGCGCTCGCTTGTCTCCGTGCAGGGGTCGCTGGCGATGTATGCGATCCACGAGTTCGGCTCCGAGGAGCAGAAGCAGCAGTGGCTGCCGGCGATGGCGGCCGGGCAGGCGATCGGCTGTTTTGGCCTGACCGAGCCCGATGCGGGCTCCGACCCGGGCGCGATGCGCACACGGGCACGAAGGGATCCCGCCCACCCCGACGACTGGATCCTTCACGGCACCGAAGATGTGGATCACGAACGGGTCGATCGCCGACGTCGCGGTCGTCTGGGCGGCGACCGACGACGGCATCCGCGGCTTCCTCGTCCCGGCCGGGACGCCGGGCTTCCGGGCGCAGGACATCCACAAGAAGCTGTCGCTGCGGGCGTCGATCACGAGCGAGCTGCTGCTCGACGATGTGCGGCTGCCGGCCGAGGCGATGCTGCCCGGCGTCACGTCGCTGCGCGGCCCGCTCTCGTGTCTCAACGAGGCGCGCTTCGGGATCGTCTTCGGTGCGATCGGCGCGGCGCGCGCCTGCCTCGAGGCCGCGCTCGACTACGCCGGCACGCGCGAGGCGTTCGGGCGGCCGATCGCGGCGACGCAGATCCAGCAGCTGAAGCTCGCTGAGATGGCGACCGAGGTGAACCGCGGCACGCTGCTCGCGATCCATCTCGGCCGGCTCAAGGACGCGGGCCGGCTCGAATCCGAGCAGGTGTCGATGGGCAAGCTCGCGAACGTCAACGCCGCGCTCGACGTCTGCCGAACCGCGCGCCAGGTGCTCGGCGCGAACGGCGTCACGCTCGAGTACCCGGTGATCCGCCACATGAACAACCTCGAGTCGGTCGTGACCTACGAGGGCACCGCGGACGTCCATGCCCTGGTGGTCGGCGGGGCGTTGACAGGCATCCAGGCGTTTCGGTGACCGGCGTCGCCGACGAACTCGAAGCCCGCGGGCTCGATCTGCCCGGGGGCCTCGACATCCGCTGGCTCGGCGTCTCGGGGTTCCTGATCACATACGGCGGCCAGGCGCTGATGATCGATCCGTACGTCTCGCGCGTGCCGCTGCGTTCGCTGCTCCTTCGGCGCCGCGCGCTCCCGGATCAGGCGATGATCGAGCGCTACGCAACGCTGCCTGAGGGCGTGACGCTCGCGGGCGTTCTCGTCGGCCACACGCACTTCGACCACGCCGTCGACGCGCCCGCGATCTGCAAGCGCGCACGGCGCGCGGGCCTACGGGTCGGCCTCGCTTGGCGCGGCTGATGCTCCTTCACGGCGCCGGCCAACCTCGCGACGGTCGTCGAGCCGCACCGCCGCTACGAGCTCGGCCCGTTCGTCGTCAGCGTTCACGCCCAGTCGAAGCACTCGAAGCTGCTGCTCGGCCGCAAGGTGCCGATGGACGGCGAACTGACCTGCGAGCACGCTCGACGGACTGACGCCGGGCGCCTACCAGCTGCGGCGACGGTGTTCGGCATCCGGATCGAGGTCGCGGGGATCTCGATCTACCACCAGGGCAGCGCCGACCTCGACGACTCCGAGCTGGCGAAGGAGCCGGTCGACATCTTCCTCGCAGGCGTGGCCGGCCGGCAGGTGCACGCCGCGCTACTGGGAGCGAATCCTGCCGAAGCTCGACGCGGCCGTCGTCGTTCCGACA
>JBAOHN010000010.1:0-179839 GCA_037045385.1 Baekduia sp.
GACTTGCCGACGAACTCGAAGCCCGCGGGCTCGATCTGCCCGGGGGCCTCGACATCCGCTGGCTCGGCGTCTCGGGGTTCCTGATCACATACGGCGGCCAGGCGCTGATGATCGATCCGTACGTCTCGCGCGTGCCGCTGCGTTCGCTGCTCCTTCGGCGCCGCGCGCTCCCGGATCAGGCGATGATCGAGCGCTACGCAACGCTGCCTGAGGGCGTGACGCTCGCGGGCGTTCTCGTCGGCCACACGCACTTCGACCACGCCGTCGACGCGCCCGCGATCTGCAAGGCGCACGGCGCGCGGGCCTACGGGTCGGCCTCGCTTGGGCGGTTGATGCTCCTTCATGGCGCCGCCAACCTCGCGACGGTCGTCGAGCCGCACCGCCGCTACGAGCTCGGCCCGTTCGTCGTCAGCTTCACGCCGTCGAAGCACTCGAAGCTGCTGCTCGGCCGCAAGGTGCCGATGGACGGCGAACTGACCTGCGAGCAGCTCGACGGACTGACGCCGGGCGCCTACCGCTGCGGTGACGTGTTCGGCATCCGGATCGAGGTCGCGGGGATCTCGATCTACCACCAGGGCAGCGCCGACCTCGACGACTCCGAGCTGGCGAAGGAGCCGGTCGACATCTTCCTCGCAGGCGTGGCCGGCCGGCAGGTGACGCCGCGCTACTGGGAGCGAATCCTGCCGAAGCTCGACGCGGCCGTCGTCGTTCCGACGCACTACGACAACTTCTTCGCCCCGCTCGGCCGCGCGCGCGAAACGCAGCGCGGCGTCCAGCTCGACGCCGTGCCCGGTGAGATCGCCGCTGTCAGCAGCGCCGCGACGGTCGCCGCGATCCCGCGCGTGGACGCTCACTAGCGGCCGCGCCGCGCCCACCCACCGTCGAGTGTGCAGATAGTTGCTGCATACGTAACTCGTCGCACACTCGACGCCGGGTGGACGCCGCATGTGGGCTCCCGTCCTGGAGGGTCCGTACGCTCCCGAACGATGCGCCTGATCGTCGCCCGTTGCGAGGTCCGCTACTCCGGCCGCCTCGACGCCCTGCTGCCCGAGGCATTGCGACTGTTGCTGATCAAGTCCGACGGCTCGGTGCTCGTTCACGCCGACTCCGGTGGCTACAAGCCGCAGAACTGGATGACGCCGCCGACGGTGATCGAGGAGTCAGACGATCACATCGTCGTGCGAAAGAAGGCCGGTGCGACCGAGGACCGGCTCGACATAGCGATCTCCGAGGTGCTCTCAGATGTCACCCACGACATGGGCGAGGCGGCGGCGCTCGAGAAGGACGGGGTCGAGGCGCACCTGCAGGAGCTGCTCGCCGAGCAGCCGCACTGGTGCGGCGAGGGCTTCCGGCTCGTCAAGCGCGAGTGGGCGACCGACATCGGCCCTGTCGACCTGATGTGCCGCGATGAGGACGACGGCTGGGTCGCGGTCGAGATCAAGCGCGTCGCGACGATCGAGGCGGTCGAGCAGTTGACGCGCTACCTCGAGCGGTTGCGCTCCGACGAGGCGATGTCGGCCTGCGTCGGCGTGCTCGCCGCTCAGCAGATCAAGCCGCAGGCGAAAACGCTCGCCGAGTCGCGCGGGATCCGCTGCGTCGAGGTCGACCTTGCGGTGCTGCGCGGGGAGCGCGAGCCGGACCTGACGCTGTTCATGTAGGCTACATAGACAAGTGGCAATATAGCCGCTAGGCTAAGTACGAGATGGAACGCGACCGGCTCAGCCAGATCTTCGCGGCGCTCGCCGATCCGACCAGGAGGGCGATGCTCGCCCGTCTGCTCGAGGGCGACGCGACCGTGACCGAACTGGCCGAGCCGTTCGACCTCAGTCAGCCGACGATCTCCAAGCACCTCAAGGTGCTGGAGCGCGCCGGCCTGATCACGCGCAGCCGCAACGCGCAGTGGCGGTCGAGCAGCATCGACCCCACGGCGCTGCGCGAGGTGACCGACTGGATGGAGCCCTACCGGCGCTTCTGGGACGAGAACTTCGAGCGGCTCGACGCGCATCTCAAGCGAGTACAGCAACAGCAGCAGGCGAACAAGGAGCACCAGCCATGAGAGAACTCGACATCGAGCGCGTCTTCGATGCGCCGCGCGCGCTTGTCTGGAAGGCGTTCACCGATCCCGACGAGTTCGCCCAGTGGTACGGGCCGGTCGGTCATTCGATCCCGCGCGAGTCCGTGCACCTCGACACCGAGGTCGGCGGTGTCCGGCGGTTCGGCGAGATCGTCGGCACGATCGACGAGTTCGTCGACGGCGAGCTGATCGTCACCCACGCGGACCTCGGCTTCGGCCGCATCGCCCTGCGGCTCGAGTTCCACGACGAGCCGAAGGACCGCACGCGGCTCGTGCTGCGCCACGGCCCGTTCGCGGACGACGCCCTCGCCGACACCGGCGCCGGTTGGGCCGGTGCGTTCACGAAGCTCGACCGCCTGCTCGGCATCACAGACGGCGGCCGGGTCGTGATCACGCCGAGGGGCGACCGCGAGTTCGTCATCGCCCGCACCTTCCGCGCGCCGGCGCGGCAGGTCTGGGACGCGATCACCGACCCGGAGCTGATCGCCCAGTGGTGGGCGGGCCAGCGTGGGACGATCAAGAGCGTCGAACACGACCTCCGCGTCGGCGGCAAGTGGCGCAACGTGATGGAGACCCACGACGGCACCGAGGTCGCCTTCAGCGGCGAGTACAAGGAGATCGACGCGCCTCGGCGGGTCGTCTCGACCGAGGCCTTCGAGGCGTCCCCCGACTTCCCGTCGCTGAACACGGTCACGCTGACCGAGGACGGCGAAGGTGCGACGCGGCTCGAGACGCACGTCCTAGCGGCGACGCCCGAGGCCCGCGACATGCAGCTTCAATCTGGGATGGAGGTCGGCGTCCAGGAGGGGTTCGACCTGCTCGAGAAGCTGGCTCAGGCGCGCGCCTGAGCGTCACCGTTCAACGTCAGGACGAGCCGGCGGGAGCCGCCCGCGTCCCGGTGCTCGCAGAGGTAGATCCCCTGCCATGTGCCGAGCCGCAGGCCGCCTCCGCCGACCGGCAACATCAACGACGGGCCCATCAGCGACGCCTTGACGTGCGCCGGCATGTCGTCCGGCCCCTCGAGCGTGTGCGTCCAGGCGAAGCCCTCGGGCACGGCGACGTTGAACCAGGTCTCGAAGTCCCGGCGCACGTCCGCCGACGCGTTCTCGTTCAGCGTCAGCGATGCGCTCGTGTGGAGGATGTGGACGTGCAGCAGGCCGGCGGTGAGCTCGCCCAGCTCCGGCAGCGCGTCCGTGATCTCGCGGGTGATCAGGTGGACGCCGCGCGGACGCGCTGCGAGCGAGATCTCACGCTGAAGCCACATCAGGGGCAGCTGGGGGAGTCCGGCGCCGAGCCGGCGTCGACGTGCTCGGCCGCCCAGCCGGCGAGCTTCGTGAGGGTCGTGGTTCCGGCGCCGTGGTTCGTGCCGCTGGTCGCGATCGCTAGGACGATCGGCCGCCCGTCGATCTCGACGATCCCCATCTGGCGGTCGAGCCACGGGCCGGCGGCCCCAGGCTCGGTGCCCGGCCCCCAGCCGCCCTTGAACTTGGCGGGCAGCCCGACGGCGCCGAGCCCCCAGCGCTGCCCCGAGGCGACGTTCCCCATCAGCTCGAGCACCTGCTTGCCTGCATCGGTGCAGGCCATCCCGGCGACGAACCTGGCCTGGTCAGCGAGCGCCCATCCGGTCTGGCCGAAAGCCGTGTAGCCCGCTCTCAGGCGTCGGCTCTCGATCGTGGTGTTGGCATCGCCGCTCGCTCGGAGCTGCTCGGTGGCGGCCGCGGCCGCAGCGTCGGGGCTGCCGATGCCCGACCACAGCCGCTCGGCGGCCGCGTTGTCGGATGCGGTGATCGCGGCGGTGAGGTCGGCGCTGCTCGCGCTGCCGGCCACGATCGCGGCCATGGCGACCGGCGCCTTCGCGGTCGACCACGCCGCCGCGCCGCCGAGGTCGCCGAGTGTGACAACCGGGTCGGCGGCGAGCGTGGTCACGGCGATCGCCTCAGTGCCGTCGAGCGATTCGGCGAGCCGGCCGAAGCTGGCCCGGTCGGCGGCGCTGAGGAGTCCGGCCGGCCGCGCCGGCGCCTGTTCGCCACCGGTTTCAGATGTGGTCTCGGTGCGGGCGCGCCGCCGCTCGGCGGCCTCCTCCTGGCGGCGCTCGTTCCTGCGGGCGAGCTCGCGGTTGGTCTCGTCGATCGCCCGTTGCTCCATCTCCGCGGCCCGGCCCGTGCTCGGGTCCGCCTTGTCGCCGCAGCCGGCCAACGCTGCGGCGATCAGCAGACCGGCGGCGAGCGAGCCGGCGCGCGGCGCGCGGCCGGAGTACTGTCTCGGCGGTCTAGGCCTGAACACCCGAACCATCGCGTACACACTATGTCTCTCTCGCTCCGATTCCTGCTTGCACTCGCGCTCGCGACCCTGATGATCACGGCAACGGCCTGCGGCGGTTCGGAGGAGAAGACGTCCGCCGGCGCCAAGAGCGGCGCGAAGACGCTGACGCAGGCGATGAACCGCTCGGCGCAGGCGTTCGACGACCTGTCACCGACCCGCTCATCGCTCGATCGTCTCGGCCAGGACCTGACGGGACCGATCTCGCTGACGAGCGACGTGATCGGGCTGCTCGACTCCGAGGACGACGTCGAGCGCCTGCTCCTGACCGCTGCCAGGCAGCAGCGCACCTTCCTGCAGGCCTCGAACCAGGCGGCGTCGAGCCGGACGCGCGCCGCGGCGCTGCGGGCGTCCGAGCGGGCGCGGAGCGCGGGCCGGATGGCGACGACGTCCTACTCACGGGCCGTGGCGGCCGACGACGGGCTCGCGGGGCTCGTGCCGCCCGTCACGACGTTCAACACGTCGCAGCTGCGGCGGGCGGTCAAGGGCGCGTTCGCGACAACCGCGGTCAAGGAGAAGTCGTCGTCCTCGAAGAGCAGCGGCGGTGGTTCGAGCGGTGGCTCGTCGGCCTCGTCCGGGGTGACCGACTGCGGCGACGGCGTCTCTGCCGGCAACTCGGCGACGAGCTGCCCGTTCGCCCGCAACGTCGCCGGCGAGTGGGGCTCGAACGGCGGCGGCTCGTCGGTGATCGAGGTCTACAGCCCGGTCACCCAGCGCTTCTACACGATGACCTGCACCGGCTCGTCGCCGGTCCGCTGCGCCGGTGGCAACGGCGCGGTGGTGCTGATCCGGTAGCCGCGTCGTCCCGGCGGACCTTCGAAGCGTTGCGGTTGTCAGGCAGCGCTAACGCTTCGGAGCTTCCAACGAGTCAGCGCCCAGTCAGCGCTGGCCTGGCGTCTTCACCGGGTACATCGAGACCGTCTGCCCGACGTCGAGCGCCGTCTCGAGGATCCGGTTCTGCTCGGCGTTGTGCGCGACCGGGTAGCCCTCGCCCGGGCTCGCGCGCTCGGGCCGGCCAACGTAGCCGAAGTCGAGGTTGTCGGGCAGCATCTGCAGCAGCCGCGGTGACATGTGGGCGCGGGCGCCCATGTTGCGCGGCTCCTCCTGAGCCCAGATGACCTCTTCGAGATTCGGGTAGGACTCGATCAGCTCGCGGACCTGGCCCTCGGGGAACGGGTACAGCAGCTCGACGCGGCCGATCGCCACGTCCGGGTTGTTCTCGCGCATCGGGTGCGAGATCAGGTCGTAGTAGATCTTGCCGGTACAGAGCACGAGCCGGCGCACCTTGTCGTGGTCGACGCGAGGCTCACCGAGGACGGGGAAGAAGCGCGACTCGGCGAGGTGCTCGATCCGAGAGGTCGCCGACGGCAGCCGCAGCAGCGACTTCGGGGTGAAGATCACGAGCGGGCGCTGCTTCTGGATCCGCGCCTGGCGACGCAGGAGATGGAAGTACTGAGCCGGCGTCGTCAGGTTCGCGACGCGGATGTTGCCCTCGGCGGCGAGCTGCAGGAACCGCTCGAGCCGCGCGCTCGAGTGCTCGGGCCCCGAGCCCTCGTAGCCGTGCGGCAGCAGCAGCGTCAGCCGCGTCGTCTGGCCCCACTTCGCGAGGCCGGAGACGATGAACTGGTCGATCATCACCTGGGCGCCGTTCGAGAAGTCGCCGAACTGCGCCTCCCAGAGGACGAAGGTCTCCGGCGCCTCGGCCGAGTAGCCGTACTCGAAGCCGAGACAGGCCTGCTCGGAGAGCGGCGAGTTGTGGAGCTCGATCGGCGCGAGCGCTCCGGGCAGGTGCTGAATCGGGCAGTAGCGCTCGCCAGACTTGGCGTCGTGGAGCACGAGGTGGCGCTGGCTGAACGTGCCGCGCTCGACGTCCTGGCCGGTCAGGCGGATCGGGATGCCTTCGGTCAGCAGCGATGCGTACGCGAGCTGCTCGGCGTGTGCCCAGTCGATGCCGCCGTCCGGGCCGACCGCCTCGCGGCGCCGCTCGAGCTGCTTGACCAGCTTCGGATGGACGGTGAAGCCGTCGGGGGCGGTCAGCAGCTCGTCGTTCAGGCTCGCCAGGCGCGCCCGGTCGACGGCGGTCGTGACCTCGGGCGACGGTGTGCGGTCGAGCTGGTACTCGCCGGTCTGCTGCGTCGGGCTGCCGGCCGCTTCGGCGGCGCGGATCTGGTCCTTGAGGTCGTGGTGGAGGTGCGTCAGCCGGTCCCAGATCGACTCCCGCTGCTGCTCGACCTCGGCTTCGGTGATCGTTCCTTCGGCGACCAGCTGGTCGGCCCACAGCGCGGAGACGCGCGGGTGGTCCTTGATCTTCGCGTACATCTCGGGCTGGGTGTACGCGGGCTCGTCGGCCTCGTTGTGGCCGAAGCGGCGGTAGCCGATCAGGTCGATGACGACGTCGGCGCCGAACTCCTCGCGGAAGGCGAAAGCAAGCCGGACGGCGGCGATCGACGCCTCGACGTCGTCGGCGTTGACATGGATGATCGGCACGTCGTAGCCCTTGGCGATGTCGGATGCCCAGCGCGTCGAACGCGAGTCGCGCGGGTTCGTCGTGAAGCCGATCTGGTTGTTCGTGACGATGTGGACGGTGCCGCCGACCGTGTAGCCCTCGATGTTGCGGAGGTTGAGTGCCTCGGCGACGACGCCCTGGCCCGGGAACGCGGCGTCGCCGTGGAGCACGACCGGCACGGCGGCGCTCGTGTCACGGCCGGCGATCGGGCCCTGGCGCGAGGTCTGCGCGGCGCGGGCGGCGCCGACGACGACCGGGTGGACGAACTCGAGGTGCGACGGGTTCGACTCGAGGTTGACGAGGATCGACTCGCCGTTCGGCAGCTGGTAGCTGCCCTGCGCGCCGTGGTGGTACTTGACGTCGCCGGTGCCGCCCTGCGGGATCGTCGTGATCGCCTCGAGCGTCGAGGCGCCCTCGAACTCGGCGAAGATCGTCTCGTACGGCCGGCCGAGGTTGTGCGCGAGCACGTTCAGCCGGCCACGGTGGGCCATGCCGACGACGACCTCGCGCGCGCCATGCGCGGCGGCGAGCTGGATCACCTCGTCGAGCATCGGGACGGTGACGTCGAGGCCCTCGATCGAGAACTGCTTCTGGCCGAGATAGGCCTTGTGCATGAAGCGTTCGAACGCGTCTACCTCGATCAGGCGGCGTAGCAGCGCGCAGCGCTCGTCGGTCGTCAGCGGCTGCCTGTAGGTGCTCTTCTCGACCTGCTCGCGCAGCCACATCCGCTGGCGGTGCGAGCCGAGGTGCTCGATCTCGTAGGCGATCGTGCCGCAGTACGTCTCGCGCATGTGCGGGAGCGCGTCGGCGAGCGTCGCGCCCGGTACGTACATCCGCAGGATGTGCGCCGGGATCTGCGCCATCAGCTCGGGCGTCAGGTGGACCGTGTCGGGGTCGAGCGCCGGGTCGCCCTTCGGCGGGCTGCCGAGCGGGTCGAGCTGCGCAGCGAGGTGACCGTGGGTGCGGTGCGCCTTGACGAGCGACGTCGCGGCCTGGACGGCCTGAAGGAGGCTTTCGCTCGGCATCGCGGCATCCGCGCCGGCGGCGGCAGCGGCGAGCGGTGCGCCCGCCGCGGCGGGGGAAGGTGCCGCCGGTGCCGGGCCGAGCGCGGCGCCGAGCGAGGAGAAGACCTCCTCGTAGAACCCGTGCTCGCCCTGCAGGAACGCCTCGACCGTCTGCAGGAAGCGGCCGGACTCTGCCCCCTGGATGATCCGGTGGTCGTAGGTCGAGGTCATGGTCATGACCTTCTCGGCGCCGAGCTGGGCGCCGACGTTCCCCAGGCCGACCGGGTAGGCGATCGAACCGGTCGCGACGATCGTGCCGTTGCCGACCATCAGCCGCGGCACCGAGGCGACGGTCCCGATGCCGCCCGGATTCGTCAGCTGGACGTTGGCGCCGGTCAGGTCATCGGCGGTCAGCTTGTTGTCGCGTGCCTTGGCGATCAGGTCGTCGAAGGCGGCCTTGAACTCGCTGAAGCTCTTGCGGCCGGCGTCACGGATTACCGGCACCATCAGCGTGCGGCTGCCGTCCTTCTTCTCGACGTCGACGGCGATCCCGAGGTTGACGGCGTCCGAGTCGACGCGCGTCGGCTTGCCGTCGGTCTCGGCGAAGGTATGCGCCATTACCGGCATCTCGCGCTGCGTGGCGACCGCGATCGCGTAGGCGATCAGGTGCGTGAACGAGACCTTCTGGCCGGCCTCCTTGAGCTGCTTGCGGCGGCCGTCCATGACGGTGACGGTCATCGTGCGGAACGAGGTCGCGGTTGGGATCGAGCGCGACTCGTCCATGTACTTGGCGAGCATCGCGGCGCCGCCCTTGAGGACGGTGGATGTCGATTTGTGGCCGCCATTCGGCGACAACTCGCCATCGGCCGCCAGCACGTCGGCTTTCATGACCCGTCCGCCCGGGCCGGTTCCGGAGATCGAGCCTGCGTCGACACCGATGTCTGCGGCCACCCGGGCGGCGACGGGTGAGACAGCGGAATCGCCATTCGGCGATTCCGTCGCGCCAACGGCTGGCGCCGTTGGCGCAGGCTCAGGTGCCTTGTCAGCTTGTGCCCCAACGGCGATCCGCGCGAGCACCTGCCCGACGGACACCGTCTCGCCCTCCTCGGCGAGGATGTCCACAACCTCGCCTGCGACCGGGGAGGGCAGCTCCATGTCGACCTTGTCGGTCGAGAGCTCGACGAGCGGCTGGTCCTGAGCGACCGTGTCGCCGACCTTGACCGACCACTCGAGCACGGTGCCCTCGGTTACCGACTCGCCGCCGGCGGGTGCGACTACGTCGACGGTTTGGCCGGTGCTCTCGGCCGCGGGCTCTTCGGTTGCAGCAGGCGCGGCCGGCTCGGAGCCATTCGGAGACGCACCGTTGCTCGGCGCGATCGTCACAAGCACGTCCCCGACGGCGATCGTGTCGCCCTCGGCGCCGTGGACCGAGACGATCGTGCCGCTGACCGGCGACGGCACCTCGGCGTCGACCTTGTCGGTCGAGACCTCCACGAGGACGTCGTCGGCGTCGACGGAGTCGCCCTCCTGCTTGCGCCATTCGAGGATGACGCCTTCCGTCACCGACTCGCCCATCGCGGGGAGGGTGACTTCGATCGGATCGGCTTCAGGGGACATCTGTCTCTGTGATTCGACTCTATCGGGGCGTGGATTGAGCAGCGTTAGCTCTTCTGCAGCTGCCGGCTCCCCGGTTTTCTTCACTTCTCGCGCCGGGCCTCCTCGCGCACGAACGCGTACGTGCCGATGAACGGCCCGACTCCGCCGAGCACCGTGACCGCGACGGCGAGGTGGATCGGGATCACGCGTGCGTGGAGCGCGGCGAAGCAGAGCAGGCACATCACGATCCAGCCGACGCCGTGGGCGAGCCCGAAGACGAACTCGCCGCCGGCGAGGCCGGGGACGATCCAGCAGACGAGCAGGCAGCAGTAGATCGTCGAGTGCGCGAACGACAGCCGCTTGAGCGTGGTGAACGAGAGGCTCGGGATGCGTCCGCTCATCCGACCATCCGCGCCATCAGGCGCAGCGGTGCGTCGGCCTCGTCGGGCCAGGCATCGACGTCGGCCGGCCACCAAGCGTGCTCGTCGTGCTCGTGGTCCATCGTGATCTCAGCGCCCTCGGGCAGCCACGCCTGGCCGACGAACATGACCGCCCCGTTCGGCAGCCGCACGAGCATCTCGGCCTGCACGCGCTCGGCCTCGACAGACCACTCCTCGCGCAGCTCGCGCGAGAGCGTTTCGAACGGCGACTCGCCGATGTCGACGGCGCCGCCGGCGCCGAGCGCCCAGCGACCGGCCCAGGAAGCGACCCAGGGCGAGCGGCGCCCGGCGAGCCAGCGGCCGTCGGCGGCGCGGGTCACGCAGAGTGCGGCCATCGAGGCCGACGCATCGCCCTCGACCAGGCGCAGCGCCCAGCGCAGCGGCTGCAGCGCCAGCTCGAGCGCACCGTCGCCGGTCGCCGAGAACGCGTCGAGCCGAACGGCGAGGCCGTCGTGGCTCGGCGAGCCGCGGTCGCGCAATGCCGCGATCCGCTCGTCGGCCTCGGCCTCGTGCTCGGGTGCCGGCCTGAAGTGCTCGTCGATCCAGCTGACACGGATCTGCTCCGCCGTCCACGGGCCGCGTGCGAGCAGCTCCGGTCCGGCGGGTCGGTTCATTGCCCTGAGCCTAGCCCGGTGTTCCGTCCTCTGCGGGCCAGTCGATCGTCGCGGAGGCGCGCCTGACCAGCTCATCGACGATCGTCCGGTGGTCGGCGGCGACATCGCCCAGCTCGCCCGCGATGCGCGGCATGAGGGCCGGGCCGGCGAGATACCTGCGTCCGCGAGTACGTCCCTCGCGCGTAATCAGTCCGGCCGCGACGGCGGCTGCGAGATCATTGCGTGCGGTTGGCACGCTCGCGTCGATGAGGTCCGCGTAGTAGCCGGTTGTCACTTCGCGTTCGTAGAAGCTGTCGTAGAGCGCGTTGGCGAGGCGCGGGTGTAGCCCGGTGTCTTCGAGGAGGTTCTCGAGTGTGGTCCACAGGCGGCCGTCGACCCGTTGCCTGAGCGCGAGGCTGAGGACTTGGCTCCTCTGAGCCTGGAGATGGGCGGTGACGAAGGGCGTCACGTCGGTTGCGGAGTCGAACTCCTGCCCGAGGCATTCGAACGACCGGTAGTACTCAGCGGGGTGGCGGCCCCACCACTCTTCGAGGCTGGTGAACGCGGGGTTGCGGAACTCGCCGCGATACATCGCGAGCGAGGCGAGTACCCGCGCTGTCCGGCCGTTGCCGTCGGCGAAGGGGTGGATCGCAGCCAGCGCGACGTGAATCCAGGCAGCCGTCACTGCCGGATGCCAGTCGGCGGTGGCGGCAATCGAGCACACCTCGTCGACGAGCGCCCGCACGCGTTCGTGGTCCGGAGGCCGGAACACCACCTGCCCGGTCTGGTCGTTGGTGATCCACGCGGCACGCGTGCGTAGCCGACCCGCGCCTGATCCGTGATCGCCGGCCAGCACACGGTCCTGGACCCCGACGATCAGCTCTCGGTTCCACTCGAGGAGTCCGTCGTCGGCCCGGCGTTGCACGAACTGCATCGCCTCCCGGTAGCCGAGAACCAGTGCCCGGTCGCGCGGAGCCACATCTTCGGGCGGGTCTCCGGCGAGGATCCTCAACGTGTCGGAGACCGTTACCGGCACGCCTTCCAAGCTCGTCGATGCGGCAATCGACTCCGCTTCCAGCGCGCGTCGCAGCCGTCCACCCCACCTGCGTGCGATCACTCGGTCATCGAGGCGTGACTTCCAGTCGTCGAGAAGTCCCAGATGGTCGACGACAGCCTCGTTGTCGAATGGCAGAATCATTCGCTAAGAGATTAGCGAATAAATCGAACAGCGCTACGTCGTCTCCGCGACCGGGTCGCCCACGCCCTCGATCTTCCCCGGCACCCGGAACGACAGCGCGAGCACGCCGAGCGCGATGATCCCGGTCAGCGCGAACGCCCACTGCATCCCGCCGACGGTCGCGTCGACCGCTGACTTGCCTGCGTCGGCGAGCGAAGACTGGCGCGAGGAGAAGACGGTGATCACGAGCGCGGTGCCGCCGGCGGCCGCGAGCTGCTGGAGCGTGCCGAGCAGCGAGCTGCCGTGCGAGTAGAGCTCGGGCGTCAATGCGCCGAGGCCGATCGTGAAGATCGGGGTGAAGAGCAGCGCGAGTGAGACCATCAGCGTCATGTGCAGCGCGAGCAGCGCGACGTAGGGCATCGTCGTCGAGACCTGGCTCATCAGGCCGAGCGCCAGCACCATCCCGATCGCGCCCGGGATCACGAGCGGCCGAGCGCCGAGGCGGTCGAACCACCGGCCGACGGTCGGGCCGAGCAGGCCCATCGCGAGGCCGCCGGGCATCATCAAGAGGCCGGTCTTGAGCACGCTCAGTTCGCGCGCATCCTGGAGGTAGAGCGGCAGCAGGATCATCGCGCCGAGCATCGCCATGAAGGCGCCGCCCATCAGCGTCAGGCATAGCCGGTAGGTCGGGTTGCGCAGCGTGTCGAGATCGAGCAGCGGGGTGCTGGTGCGCGCGAGCCGGCGCTGGCGCCAGACGAACGCGGCGATGATCAGTGCGCCCGCTGGGATCGCGATCGCCGGGTGGATGACGGCGGTCGCGGCGGCGTCGCCGATCTGCGAGAGCCCGTAGACGAACCCGCCGAAGCCGAAGGCGGCGAGGGCCACACTCGGCCAGTCGAGCGATTCGGAGTGCGGTTCGCCGACGTTCTCGAGCTTGCGCAGGCCGAGCACGGTGACGGTGATCGCGATCGGCAACACGATGATGAACAGCCAGCGCCAGGAGAGCGACTGGAGGATCAGGCCGGAGACCGTCGGGCCCATCGCCGGCGCGACCGACATCGCGAGCGTCACGTTGCCCATCACGCCGCCGCGCTCGTTCTCGGGGACGACCATCATCAGCGTCGTCATCAGCAGCGGCATCATGATCGCGGTGCCGCACGCCTGGACGATGCGGGCCGCGACGAGCACCGGGAAGCTCCACGCGAGCGCGGCGAGCAGTGTGCCGGCGCAGAAGACGAGCATCGCGCTGAGAAACGCTGTCCGCGTGGTGACGCGCTGCAGGAACCAGCCGGTCACCGGGATAACGACCGCCATCGCGAGCATGAACCCGGTCGACAGCCACTGTGCGTCGCGCGCGGTGACGTCGAACTCCTCCATCAGCCGCGGGATCGCGTTGAGCATGATCGTCTCGTTCAGGATCACCGTGAACGTGGCGACGACCAGCCAGGTCAGGATCGAGCGGTACGGCGCGGGACTCTTGGACACCCGCTACGGGATAGCAGGCGCGTCGAGTGGTCGGTTGCTCTCACCCGTTTGAGAGCAACCGACCACTCGACGCGCTGGCAGTACGCTTCGCGACAGCGATGGCCGACACCTCCAAGATCGCCAAGAACCTCCAGGCGTTCCAGATCGCGGTCAACGCTCACGACCGCGAGAACCCGACGCACACCGCGCACGGGATCGGCCTCGCGCACTTCGACCTGGAGCGGCTCGGATTCGACGAGGGCGAGGAGATCCTGCCCGGGATCACGATCCACGCCGACGATGGGGTCAGCGGCAACTTCCGCGTGCTCTGCGACGGCGAGCACGACGAGGACGAGACCATCGAAGAGTCCGAGGACCTGCTGGTCGAGGCGGTCGCCGGCCGGATCCAGATCGACGTCAAGCCGCTGCGCGGCAGCGACGGCGAGGCCTGACTCAAGGTTCGGGCCCCCCTGCCGACCGCGAGGGGTATGGACCAGCCCTCCACGGTCGTCGCCCAGTTCGTTCAGCGGGCGCCGGGCCTGCTCGCGGCCATCGACGGCAGCGGCATGTTCACCTTCCTCTCCCCGTCCTGGGAGACCGCGCTCGCGACGACACGCGCCGAGCTCGTCATGGCCTCCTACCTCGAGCTCGTCCACCCCGACGACCTCGAACACAGCCGTGCCGAACTGCACGCCCAACAGCCGCGCGCCTCGCGCCGTGACGTCCGCCTGCGCTGCGGCGACGGTTCGTTCCGCAGCTTCCAGTGGGAGGCGTGCTGGCAGGGCGACACGCTCTACGTAACGGCCAGCGACATCGAGGACCGGCTCGAGCGCGAGCGCCAGGCGCTCCACGACTCGATGACCGGCCTCGCGAGCCAGGCGCTGGCGATGGACCGTCTCAACGCCGCGCTCGACCGCCTGCGCCGCCGCGGCGGGGCCGTCGTCGTGCTGATCGTCGACATCGACGACCTGAACGCAGTCAACGAGACTCAGGGCTGGGCCGAGGGTGACGCGCTGCTGCGGGCGATCGGCGAGCGCATCGGAGATCGAGTCCGCCGCTCGGACACCGTCGCGCGGATCGGCGGCGACCGCTTCATGGTGATCGCCGACGACGTCCAGGCCGACCAGCCCGGATCGCTCGAGACGGTGATCGAGCGCGTCTCGCTCTCGTTCGCGCGCCCGTTCCGCACCCGCGCCGCGCTGACGCTGCTGTCGGCGTCGATCGGCGTCTCCGTCACCCGCGACGGCGAGATCACCGCCGAGCAGCTGATCCGCGAGGCCGACATTGCGCTCGGCCGGGCCCGCGGCCATGGTCCCGGCAACGCCGAGGTCTACGACGCGGCGCTCGCAGCCGAGGTCCGCGACCGCATCCAGCTCGCCGCCGACCTCCGCGGCGCGCTCCAGCGCGGCGAGCTCGCCGTTCACTTCCAGCCGCTGTTCTCGCTCGAGGAGGGCAAGGCCGTCGGCTGCGAGGCGCTGCTGCGCTGGAACCACCCGGAGCGCGGCCAGCTCCAGCCCGACTCGTTCCTGCGGATCGCCGAGGACGACGGCCTGATCGTCCCGATCGGCGCCTGGGTGCTCGAGCAGGCCTGCTCGCAGCTCGCCGCGTGGCGGGCCGACGGGCACGAGCTGACCGTCTCGGTCAACGTCTCGGCCCGCCAGCTCGAGCAGCGCGACTTCCCGGCGATCGTCGAGCGCGTCATTCACATGACGCGCGTCCCGCCGCAGTCGGTCTGCCTCGAGGTCACCGAGACCGCCGTCATCCGCCGGCCCGAGGTCGCCGCTCGCGCCCTGAACGCTCTCCGCGCGCTTGGTCTCCGCGTCGCGCTCGATGACTTCGGCCTCGGTTACTCCTCCCTCGGTCACCTCAAGGCGCTGCCGGTAGACATCGTCAAGGTCGACCGCTCCTTCATCGCGGGCGTCTGCGACTCCAAGCAGGATCAGGCTGTTGTCGAGGCCGTGCTCGCGATCGCCAAGCGCACCGGCGTCAGCGTCGTCGCCGAAGGCGTCGAGACCGAGGAGCAGGACGCGCTGCTGCGCGGCCTCGGCTGCCCGGTCGTCCAAGGCTTCCTCTACGGCCGCCCGGCCCAGCCCGCCGAGCTCGAGCTCGGCTCCGCCGGCACCGCCGACGACCGCGAAGCCGCCTAACGCCTGAGCGGTCAGGTGACGCGGAGCTCGCGGCCGAAGGTGCGTGCGAAGAGCTCGCCCTCGCGTGCCGCCGCCCATCGCGCGACCGAGACCGAGTCCTCGCCGGCGCGCAACCTGAGCTGAACCGCACCCGACTTCTTCTCACGGACCTCGACGGTCTCGACCGCCTGGTCGCGGCTGCGCTCGAGGCCCTCGGCCAGCCGGAGCAGCAACGCGCAGCGTCTCAGCAGCGGTTCGTCGCCGCGCCCGCAGAGCGCGCTCAACGGCCCGAGCGACGGGTCGCCCTTGCGGTGATAGCGGACCATCTGGCCGATCAGCGCGACCTCGCGTTGTGAGAAGCCCGGCAGCCCGGAGTGCTGCACGAGGTAGCGCGAGTGGTGGTGGTGATCGTCGTAGTCGATGACCATGCCGACGTCGTGGAGCACGCACGCCGACCACAACAGCTCGCGCTCGACCGCGTCGCCCGGATGGAGGCCGAGCTCCGCGAGCTGGTCGAACAGGCCCAGCGCCAGCGTCGCGACGTGGGCGGTGTGCTTCGTGTCGACGCTGTAGTGGGCGGCGAGGTTCAGCACCGAGCTGCGGCGCACGTCCTCGAACAGCGGCGGGTCGCCGTCGAGCAGCCACGAGAAGAAGACGCCTTCGCGCAGGCCGGCCTCCGTGACCTCGAGCCGCTCGAAGCCGCAATGCTCGAGCACCGCGTCGATCACGATCGCGCCGGCGAGGACGAGGTCGGCGCGAGCCGGCTTGATCCCGGGGATTGCGGCTCGCCGTGACGCCGGCAGCGCAGCGAGGCGGTCGATCAGGCGACCGAGCTCCTTGCGATCGAGCGCCGCTCCCTGGACGCCGAGGTCGACCGGCTCGCGGCGCTGGATCTGCGCGGCGACGGCGAGCGTCCGGACCGTGCCGCCGATCCCGATCATCCTGCCGCCGGCCTGCGGCAGCCAAGCGGTGGCCTCGAGCTGACCGAGGGCGTGCTCGCGGAGCCGACGCATCTGCTTCGGCCTCGCCGGCTGGTCCTCGTCGATCCCGAACTGCTCGGACATGCGGACGGCGCCGAGTGGCCAAGAGCCATGCTCGGTGTCGTGGCGCGATGCCACGCGCACGAGCTGCATTGAGCCGCCGCCGAGGTCGAGCACGGCGCCGTCGGAGATCGTCGTCGAGTTGACGGCGGCCAGGTAGCCGAACCGCGCCTCGTCGAACATCGAAGCGACCCGGACCGGCAGCGCCGAGTGCTTGAGGAAGTTGGCGCTGTTGGCGGCATCGCGGATCGCGCTCGTGGCGACCGCGTCAATCTCGGTAATCCCGGCGGCCGAGCAGAAGTGGGCGAAGACCTCGACGGTGTCGAGCGCGCGCTCGATTCCGTCCTCGCTCAGCCTGCCGGTCTCGGCGAGGCCGGCGCCGATCCGCACCGGCTCGTAGATCTCGTCGGTGCGCCACCAGCGGTGTCCGTCGGCGCTGAAGACCACCATCCGGAACGAGTTCGACCCGAGGTCGCAGATCGCGATGCGGCGCTCTGTGCTCATCAGTTGTCGAGCTGGTCGACCGTGCACTCCGCCGGCGCCTTGTCGGTGCGCCAGCGCAGCAGCTTCGTCCCGTGGCGGATGCGACCGTCGGAGACCTGGTCGTAGGCGACCTCGACGACCAGCTCGGGCCGCAGCGCGACCCATTCGAGGTCCTTGTTGCCGGTCCAGCGCGACGGGTCGCCGCTACCGCGCTCGCCGGTCTCGAACGGCGCGAGGATCGCCGGCAGCTCGCGCTTCTCCTTCGCCTTGAGCCCCGAGTTGTGGCCGATCACGCGCAGGCGCCCGTCCGGCTCGTACATCCCGAGGATCAGCGCGCCGACCGTGCCCTCGGCCTTGCCGGGCCGCCAGCCGACGAGCACCGCGTCGGCTGTCCGCAGCCGCTTGATCTTGGCCATTCCCTTGCGCTCACCGGGGCGGTAGGCGCCGTCCAGCTCCTTGGCGACCACGCCCTCCTCCTCGTCGAGCCAGCGGGCGGCGCCGGCCGTGTCGTAGGCGACAGGGGTCAGCTCGATCCCGAGCCTGCTCGTCAACGATTCGAGCCGGGCGCGACGCTCCCGGTAGGGGAGTCCGAGCAGCAGCTCGTCGTCCTCGGCGAGCAGGTCGAAGGCGATGAACCGCGCCGGGATCTCCTTCGAGAGCCGGTTGATCCGGCTCTCGGCCGGATGGATCCGCTGGTTGAGGACGCCGAACGACTCGGCCAGCAGCTCACCGTCGATCACGTAGCGCCCGGCGGGCAGCGTCACCTCGGGGAAGTAGCGCGTCAGATCCTTGCCGCCGCGGGACTGCAGGTAGATCTCGTGCCCGTCGACGAACGCGATCGTGCGGAAACCGTCCCACTTGGGCTCGTAGGCCCAGCCGTCGCCGTCAGGAAGCTGTTCGCGGCTTCGCGCCAGCTGCGGCGCGATCGGCGGGGTGAGCGGGAGGGGCATCGAAGGCAACGCTAACCGCCGGGCTCCGCTGAAGCAGCACGACCGAGGCGAGCACGGCCGCGCCACCGGCGAGTTGGGTGCCTGTCAGGTGCTCGCCGAGCAACGCGAACGCCAGCGCGACGGTCACCACGGGCTCGGCAGTCGAGACGATCGCCGCCGTCGACGGGCCGACGAGCCTGAGGCCGGAGAAGAACGCGGCGACGCCGACCACGGTCGACCCGAGCGCGAGGATCAGGAGCCAGAGCCATCCGGACGGGGCGATCTCGAAGCTCAGCGATCCGGTCGCCAAGCCTGCGGCGACGCAGGTGGCAGCGGCCCCGGTCATCGCCAGCGCCGACACGGCGAGCGGGTCGCTGTCGGCGACGAGCCCGTCGGCGACAAGGATGTAGCCGGTGTACACGAGCGCAGCGCCGATCGCGCACGCGACGCCGAGCAGGTCGATCTCGGAGCCGCCCGCACCGGCGCCGAGCACGAGCATCACGCCTGCGCCGGCGGCGACGAGCGGGATCACGCGCCGCGTGGTCAGCCGCTCGCGGCCGAGCGCGACGCTGATGGCGAACACGAGGAAGGGGTAGAGGTAGAGCAGCAGCGCAGCGAGCGCGGCGTCGAGCCGACTGACCGCGGCGAAGAAGAGCGCAGCCTGGGCGGAGTAACCGATCGCGCCGAGCGCGAGCATCTTGCGCGACAGCAGTCCGGCGGGGACGGCGGCCCGCGTGAGCCTGACGAGGGCCCAGAAGCCGACCGCCGCAAGGAGGAAGCGGACGACCAGCAGGTCCGGGATCGTCGCGCCAGCGTCGTAGGCCGCGCTGGCGAGGATCGCCATCGACCCGAACCCGGCGGCGGAGGCCAGGCAGAGGAGGATCCCGCGACGGTGGGCGCTCACCGGACCGTGCTACCAGTCGCTGCGGTGGTCGTCCCGGTGGGTGTCGGCGATGTGAATGCGCGAGTCGGCACCGTGCCGGAGCGCAAGGCCCGCAACGGCGCCGAAGACGGCAGTGGTGGCGATGACGGAGATCATGGACTCAGTATCGGCCATCGTGGTCGGTAGTTCGAGCCTCTGTTGCCTGTAGAATTCATAGGGAACTACTATGAATCTTCAGCAGCTCGAATACTTCCTCGCGACGCTCCGCCACGGGTCATTCAGCGGAGCGGCGGAGAGCCTGATGCTCGCCCAGCCGTCGTTGTCCGAGCAGATCCGCCGGCTCGAGGCCGAGCTCGGCGTCGCGCTCTTCACTCGCGTCGGCCGCGGGATCGCGCCGACCGAGGCGGCCGAGACGCTGCGGCCGCACGCGGAAGCCGTGCTCGCGGAGGTCGCGGCCGGCCGCGACGCGGTCGCGGCACACCGTGAGCTCGAGGGCGGCACGGCGACGTTCGGCACGTACGGCATCGCGCGCATCTATCCGGGGACCGAGCTGGTCGCCTCGTTCCGCAAGCGCTACCCGCACGTGCGTATCCGGCTCGTCTCCAAGAACTCGGTCGAGACGGCGGCGGCGGTTCGCGATGCGACGCTCGAGGCCGGGATGGTCGCCCTGCCGATCGACGATCGCGGGCTCGACCTGCGGCCGGTGATGGCCGACGAGATCGTCTACGTCAGCACCGACGCCGCCCGGCTCGCGAAGCCGATGACGATCGAGCGGCTCGCCGCCGCCACGCTGATCCTCAGCGAGGCGAGCTATGGCATCGAGGACTCGACCCGGCGGCAGTTCGCCGAGCTCGCGCAGCGGGCGGGGGTGACGCTCGAGCCGGAGATCGACGTCGAGGACGTCGAAACCGCCGTCGACCTCGCAGCGCGCGGGATCGGCGACACGATCGCGACCCGCGGGGTGCTGATGGGGCTCGGCAGCCGCGTGCCGAAGCGGCTCGGCTGGACGCCTTTCGCCGAGCCGGTCTACGACCGTTTCGCGTTCATCAGCCGGCGCGGCGCCCGGCTCTCGCCGGCGGCGCGCGCGTTCATCACGCTGACCGGCGAGCGCCTCGACGAGGTCGCCGCCGAGCTCGAACGGACGCCGCGAAGCCGCCGGCCCGCCTAAGCGGTGGCCGCTGCGTTCACGGCGGCGGCGAGGCGCGCGACGCCCTCGTCGATCTGGTCCTCGGTGACGCCCGAGTACGCCAGCCGCAGCGTGTTCTCGCCGCCTTCCAGCAAGAAGTCGGTGCCCTTGACGATCGCGACGCCGCGCTCGTTGGCCGCGGCGAAGACCTTGTCGATCTCGGTGCCCTCCGGCAGCTCGACCCACATGAAGTAACCGCCCTCGGGCTTCTGGAACTTGGCCTGCGGCAGCTCGCGCTCGAGCGCCGCGGTCAGCCGCTCGACGCGGGCCGCGAGCGCCGTCTTGACGGTCTCGACCGCGCCCTCCATCGCGCCGGAGCTGCAGAACTCGTAGACGATCGACTGGGCGACCATGTTCGGCGAGATGTATGTGTTGGTCGCGAGCCGCTGGATCTCGGCGATCCGCTCCTTCGGGCCGACGAGGTAGCCGACGCGGATCCCGGGGCAGACGGTCTTCGAGAACGAGGAGGCGTAGATCACGCGCTCGTGCTCGTCGCGCTCGAGCATCGTCGGCAGCGGTTCGCCGCTGAAGCGGATCTCGATGTAGGGATCGTCCTCGAACAGGACGAATCCGAACTCGGCCGCCAGCTCCAGCAATCGGTCACGCTTCTGCTGACTGAGCGTGTACCCGGCCGGGTTCTGGAAGTTGGGGATGATGTGCGCGAGCGTCGGGCGGACGCCGGAGTGCAGCAGCCGCTCGAGCTGATCGGTCGAGATGCCGTCGTGCTCGAGGTCGATCGCGTGGATCTCGGCGCCGCGGCCACGGAGGTTCAGCAGCGTGCGGTCGTAGGTCGGCTTCTCGACGACGACGGCGTCGCCCTGGTGGACGAGCGTCTCGAACAGGAACGCGTCGGCCTGCATCGAGCCGTTCGTGACGAGCACCCGCTCGGGCGCGACGCCGTGCTTGTCGGCGAGCCAGGCCCGCAGCGGCTGGTAGCCGACGGCGGTGCCGTAGGCGGTCGTCCCGGCCGGATCCTTCTCGAACGCGCGCTGCGCGGCAGCCTTCAGCCCTTCGACGTCGATGATGTCGAGCGACGGGGCACCGCGGGCGAACGAGATCGTGTCGGGCATCGTCGTTCGAGCCTAGCGAGCAGCGTGCCATGTGACTTGTGCCGCTCAGAGCGGCACAAGTCACATGGCACGCGCGGGGGTTGGCTCAGCCGCCGAGGGCGGCCATCGCAAGCTCGGCCGTCTCGGTCGGCGTGCGGCCGACGCGGACGCCGCAGGCCTCGAGCGCCTCGGCCTTCGCCTTGGCGGTGCCGGCCGAGCCGGAGACGATCGCGCCGGCGTGGCCCATCTGCTTGCCTTCGGGTGCGGTGAAGCCGGCGATGTAGGCGACGCAAGGCTTGGAGATGTTCGCCTTGATGTACTCGGCGGCCTCCTCCTCGGCGGAGCCGCCGATCTCGCCCGACAGCACGATCAGCTCGGTCTGGTCGTCGGCCTCGAACAGCTTGACGATGTCGACGAACGAGCTGCCGGGGACCGGGTCGCCGCCGATGCCGACGATCGTCGAGTTGCCGAAGCCCTTCTGCGCCAGCTCGTTGCCGATCTGGTAGGTCAGCGTGCCCGAACGCGAGACGACGCCGACGTTGCCCTCCTTGAAGAAGGCGGCCGGGATGATGCCGACGTTGGCCTTGCCGGGGGAGAGGATGCCGGGGCAGTTCGGCCCGATCAGAGTCGTGCCCGGGTGGTCGCGCTTGACGGTGTTGTAGAGCTTCAGCTCGTCGTGAGCGGGGATGCCCTCGGTGATCGTGATGACCACCTCGACGCCGGCCTCAGCGGCCTCCAAGCGCGGACTGCGCGGCGAACGGCGGCGGCACGAAGATCATCGCCGTGTTGGCGCCGGTCTCAGCGACCGTGGTCTTCCAGTCGGCGAAGACGGGGATGCCCTCGACGTTCTCGCCGGCCTTCTTCGGGTTGATGCCGCCGACAACGTTGGTGCCGTAGGCACGGTTGTTGAGCGTGTGGAACGAGCCCTCGCGGCCGGTGATGCCGGCGACGGCGAGGCGCGTGTTCTGATCGATCAGGATGGACATTGGCGCTCAGGCTCCCTTGGCGAGTGCGACGACCTGGGCGGCCGCGTCGTTCATGGTCGTGGCGGTGTGGACGTTCGGCAGCGCGGCCTCCTGGAGCAGCTCC
Source organism: Baekduia sp. (assembly GCA_037045385.1). Lineage (GTDB taxonomy): Bacteria > Actinomycetota > Thermoleophilia > Solirubrobacterales > Solirubrobacteraceae > Baekduia. Next base: position 21,959 of record JBAOHN010000010.1, read on the forward strand.
CGGCCGATGACATCGTTCGTGCCGTCGAGGCGGACGACGAACGGAACGCTCGGCTTCAGATCACCGAACGCGGCGATCAGGCCCTTGGCGACCTCGTCGCAGCGCGTGATGCCGCCGAAGATGTTGAAGAGGACGGCCTTGACCTTCGGGTTCGAGAGGATCAGCTCGACCGCCTGCTTGACGGTGTCGGCGTCCGACCCGCCGCCGGCGTCGAGGAAGTTCGCCGGCTCACCGCCGGCCTGCGCGACGACGTCCAGCGTCGACATCACGAGCCCGGCGCCGTTGCCGAGGATGCCGATGTCACCGTCGAGCGCGACGTAGGTGACGCCCTCCTCCTTGGCCTTCAGCTCGATCGGGTCCGAGTTGGCGGTATCGCCGAGGCCCTCGTGGTCGGGGTGGCGGAAGGCGGCGTTGTCGTCGAGCGAGACCTTCGCGTCGAGCGCCTTGACCTCGCGGTCGGGCGTGATGATCAGCGGGTTGATCTCGCAGAGGCTCGCGTCCTCCTCGAGCCAGACGGTGTAGAGCTTCACGAGCAGCTCGGCGAGCTGGTCGACCACGTCCTCGTCAGCCCCGCCGCCGCGCACGACGCCCGCGATCTCTTCGACCGTCGGCCCGGCCAGCGGGTCGATGTGGTGCTTCACCAGCTTCTCGGGCGTCTCCTCGGCGACCTGCTCGATGTCGATGCCGCCCTCGACGCTGAACATCAGCATCGGCTTCTTCGCCGAGCGGTCGAGCAGGATCGAGGCGTAGTACTCGGTCTCGATGTCGGACGCGTGCTCGATCCAGACGGTCCGCGTGATGTGGCCCTTGATGTCGAGGCCGAGGATGTTCGACGCGTGCTCGCGAGCCTCGGCTTCGTTGGCGGCGAGCTTCACGCCGCCGGCCTTGCCGCGCCCGCCGATCAGCACCTGCGCCTTGACGACGACCGGGTAGCCGACCTCGTTCGCGGCGGCGACCGCATCGTCGACGGTGGTCACGGCCTTGCCCGACGAGGTCGGGATCCCGTGTTTGGCGAAGAGCTGCTTGCCCTGGTATTCGAGGAGGTCCATAGCGGCGGGGGAGGCTATCGCGGCCTGCCTGCCCCGCGCGCTGTGGTCGCGGCGATCAGGAGCCGGTCGACCCGAGCCGCCGGAGGATCTCGGTGGTCACGAGGCCGAAGTGCGTTTCCGGGACGAAGTGCCCGGCGTCGACCGGCACGAACCGGTAGTCCGCCTTCACGTACTTGGCGCTCAGCGCGGCCGATTCGGGTCCGAACGCGAAGTCGTTCCGGCCCCAGACCAGCGTGGTCGGGACCGTGATCGTGGGCAGTTGCGGCTGCGACGTCAACGGGTTGTCGCGATACCACCGGAGCGCGCTCTCGAGCGATCCGTTTCTCAACAGGTGGCCCATGTACCCGCGAGCCTGCTGATCGGTCAGGCCCATCTCCTTGAGTGTCGCCACCGCGAAGTAGCCGTCGAACGCCGACATCAGGTCGCGCATCGACGGTTCCTGCATGAACAGGAAGTAGACGAGCCGTCCCAGCTGGCCGGTGCTCAAGTCCAGTGCGGCTTCGAACAGCGCCGACGGGTTCGTGGTCGAAACCGAGGTCAGGCTTCGGACGCGCGTCGGGTTCTCTGCAGCCGTGCGCCAGGCCACGATCCCGCCCCAGTCGTGGCCGACGACGTGGAAGCGCGGGGCCCGGAGCGCATCGGCGATCGCAAGCACGTCGCGGACGCTGTTGGCCGTGTCGTAGGAGCCGGCGGCCATCGGGCGGGCGCCGGGCGAGTACCCCCGCAGGCTCGGAGCGACCGCGTAGTACCCGGCTTCGGCGATCGCCGGCAGCATCGGCCGCCATGTCTCGGCGTTCTGCGGGAAGCCGTGGAGCAGCAGCACGAGCTTGCCGCGGCGGGCGGCCGCCGGGTCCCCGGCGGTCAGCGCGTCGAAGGTGAGCTTGTCGGCCAGGGGGTCGGTGATCGTGATCTGACGCGCGGTGACCGGCACTGCGGCCGCTGAAAACGGCGCGAGAAGGGCTGCGAACAGGACCACGGCACCGGTGGCGAGCAGGAAGCGGCGGAACATGGGCGCAACATAGTCCAAAATGGACGGTATTGCAAGGACCCTTCTACCCGGTCGGCTTGCCGTCGGCGATCGCCTGCCACTCGTGGACCCAGACACGCTGCAGCGCGAGGCCGATCTGCATCACCCGCCGCTGTCCTTCGGAGAGGATCGGCCCGAACGTCTCTAGTCCCTGCTCCACGCTTTCAGCCTGCGCGGCGTGCCGGTCGGCCTCGGTCTGCGCGACCGTCTTGGGGTCGGCGCCGAACCAGATCTTGAGCAGCGCCTCGTCGCGGAACTCCATCGCGCTGGCGGCCGGTGACTCCAACCACTCCGCGAGCGCCTGGTCGCCGGCCGGCGTGATCCGGTAGGTCTTGCGCCGCCGCCCGGTCGCCTCTTGCTCCATCGTCAGGAAGCCGAGCGCGGCGATCCGGTCGGGCTCGGAGTAGTACTGCGCGTGCCGCACCTCCCAGAAGTTGCAGAGCGCTGCCGCGGAGACGGCCTTCAACTCGTACGGCGTTGCCTTGCCGAGCGTCCTGACGAGGCCCAGGACGATGTACGACGGGATCGTCAGCGCATCGCGGCGCGCCGGGTCGGGCATCGCCCAATCGTACGCGGGTACGGCTTCCGGTCCGGCCGTCCTAGAATCTCTCGCCGAACATGGCGCTCCCCAAGAACATCAAGTGGGTCACCTTCGACGTCTACGGGACGCTGATCGATTGGGAGGCCGGCGTCGTAGCGGCTTTCAACCGTGAGGCCAAGCGGGACGGCTTCGAGATCGACGCGCCCCGCGTCGTCGAGCTCTTCCACGAGGTCAGCGCCGACATCCAGAGCGGCTCCTACGAGCTCTACGCCGAGGTGCTGCGGCAGTCGGCCGTCCGGATCGCCGAGGAGATCGGCTGGGACCTCGAGCCGTCGCGCTCAGGTTTCCTGCCCGATTCGGTGCCGCGTTGGGTGCCGTTCAAGGAGACGAACACGCAGATGAAGAAGTTCCTGTCGAAGTATCAGACGGGCCTCATCTCGAACATCGACGACAAGCTGCTCGGCCACACGCGCCGCCACGTCCCGGCCGACGTCGACCTCGTCGTCACCGCTCAGCAGGTCCGCTCCTACAAGCCGGACCCGGCGCACTTCAACGAGTTCGCGCGGCGGATCGGCGGCAAGAAGGGCTGGGTCCACATCGCGTCCGGCCCGCTCGCCGACATCACGCCGTGCGCGACGCTCAAGGTGCCGACGATCTGGGTCAACCGGACGAAGGCGACCCTGCCGGAGGGTGCGAAGAAGCCCACCGCCGAGGTCAAGTCGCTGCTCGAAGCGGCGAAGCTGCTCGGGCTGTAGTCAGAGATGCAGGCGCGCGCGCTGCACGAGGGGGCGATCGTCGTCCGCTCGGCGCGCTGGCAGACGACCTGCACGATCCTCCACTCCGGCGACGAGACCTTCATCGTCGACTCGCCGCCCTACCCCGACGAGCTGGACTCGCTGCCCGGGATTGTCCAGCAGGCCGGTTGGGGCGTCTCCGGCCTGCTCGCCACGCACGGTGACTGGGACCACATGCTCGGCCGGCTCGCCTTCCCCGACGCGTCGCTCGGCGTCGCCGAGACGACGGCCGCGCGTCTACGTGCCGAGCCGGGCGTAGCCCAGCGCCGGCTGCGCGAGTTCGACGACGAGGCATACGCCGAGCGTCCGCGGCCGCTGTCGCTCGGACAGGTCCAGCCGTTGCCGGTTCCCGGCCGGCTCGGCCTCGGCTCACATGAGCTGGAGCTCCAGCCCGCGGACGGCCACACGCAGGACGGCATGTTCATCTTCTCGCCGGAGCACGCGGTGCTCTGCGCCGGTGATTACCTGTCGCCGCGCGAGATCCCAATGATCTCGGCGGGCGGGTCGGTTGACGGTTACCTCGCGACGCTCGCGCGGCTCGAGGAGTACGTGGCGCGCGCGGCGTGGGTGGTGCCGGGCCACGGCGAGCCGCTCCACGCCGTCCGCGCGCTGGCGATCCTGCGCGAGGACCGCGCCTACGTCGAGGCTCTCGCCGGCGGCGGCACCTCCGCGTCGCTGCCACTGGCGCGTCGCGGAGCTGCCATGGAGGCGATCCACGACGAGAACGTCAGCCGCATCAGTCGCTGATCGATCGCTGGAACACGCGGGTCGCCAGCGGCGCGATGATCACGGTGATCGTCACGATCCAGATCCCCGTGTAGAGAATCGGGTGCTGCAGCGACCACGGCGATCCATCCAGCACGGGTGTCTGCGGGTTGCCGAACAGCTCGCGCAGAGACTCTGCCAGCGTCGTGACCGGGTTCCACTGTGCGATCGTGCGCAGCGGCTCCGGCAAGGTGCCGGCGGGCACGAACGTCGACGCGATGAACGTGACCGGGAAGATCACGACGAAACCGACGCCTTGCACGGCCTCCGGCGAAGACAACGCCGAGCCCATCAGCACGCCGATCCAGATCATCGCGAAGCCGAAGCCGGCCATCAGCGCGTACGCGGCGACAGCGTCACCGATGCCGTTGCGGATCCGCCAGCCGATCACGAGACCGGTCAGCGACATCAGCACGATCGGCACGACGCCGCGGATCAGGTTCGCCGTCGCGTGGCCGGCGAGGTACGAGCCGTTGGCCATCGGCAGTGCGCGGAACCTGTCGACGGCGCCGTTGCTGCGGTCGTGGGCGAGCGACATCGCCACCCCGAAGGAGGCGAACGTGATCGTCTGGGCGAAGACGCCGGCGATCATGAACTCGCGGTAGGTGCCGTTGGCGACGGGAATCGCGTTGCCGAACACGAACGCGAACAGCAGCGTGAACATGATCGGCTGGATCGTCGCGTCGGTCAGCGACTCGGGCACGCGCTGCATGTGCAGCAACCCGCGCCGTGTGATCACCCAGGCGTCGGTGACGAAGGTGCGGGCGCTCATTCCGTGCCCCCCTCGGTCCGCCCGTGTCCAGTTAGGTGTAGGAACACCTCGTCGAGCGTCGGCTGGCGGATGCCGAGGTCATCGACCTCGACGCCGGCTGCGTGCAGAGCGGCGGCAGCCCGTGACAGCGCCTCGACGCCGCCACCGGTCTGCACGAGGGTGGCCCCGGTCTCGCGGTCGAGGTGTGGCTTGCTGCCGTCGGCCGCGACGCCGGCGAGAATCTCTGTCGCCTGCGCGAGCCGCCCGGGGTCGCGCACGACCAGCTGGATCTGGTCGCCGCCGAGGATCCGCTTGAGCTCGTTGGGGGTGCCGCGTGCGATCACCTCGCCGTAATCGATCACGACGATGTCGTCGGCGAGTCGCTCCGCTTCCTCGAGGTACTGCGTCGTCAGCAGGATCGTGACCCCGGATTCGACGAGGTCATCGAGCACGTCCCACAGCTCGCGGCGAGCCCGCGGGTCGAGGCCCGCCGTCGGCTCGTCGAGGAACAGCACGGGCGGGCGCGACACCAGGGTCGCAGCGAGATCGATCCGCCGGCGCATCCCGCCCGAGTAGGTGTCTACGCGCCTGCCCGCCTCGGTCAGCGAGAACTGCTCGAGCAGTTCGTCGGCGCGGCGCCGGGCTTGCTCGCGCCCGAGGTGGTGCAGCTCGCCGATCATCACGAGGTTCTCGCGGCCGGTGAGGAGACCGTCGACGGTGGCGTTCTGCGCCGTGAGACCGATCCGCTTCCGGACAGCATGCGGCTGGGTGGCAACGTCGCAGCCGGCGACGGTGGCGGTGCCCTCGTCGATGCTCGACAGCGTCGTCAACATCCGGACGGTCGTCGTCTTGCCGGCGCCGTTGGGTCCGAGGATCGCCGTCACGGTTCCTCGCGGGACGCTGATGTCGACGCCCCCGACCGCGGTGAGCGGGCCGTAGCGTTTGACGAGTCCCTTCGCCTCGACCATCAGTTCAGGCACGCGGGGCAGCATAGGCCCGCCCCGGTCAGTCACCGGGCGACCCGAGGATCACGGAGTAGACGATCGACTCGTTGACGCCGTCGAGGCCGAGGTACTGATCGACCCTGCCGTCCCAGAATCCGCCGAACGGGAACGCGTTCAGCCCGACCGCGCCCGAGCTGAGCAGCATGTTCTGGCCGACGTGGCCGGCCTCGATCAGCGCCCATCGGTAGCCGCGCAGGCCGTACTTGAACCGTGTCCGCCAGAACGCTCCGGCGATGAACACGATCGCTCCGCAGGTGGCGGACATGTCGGGCAGCTGCGGCAGCTCGATCAGCAGCTCGCGCAGAGCCCGCGAGACATCCTCGTGGCGCATGTCCTCGAGCTGCGCCCGATGCGGGTCGTAGTGGTAGAGGCCCTGCTCGAGCCCGTCGACGTTGCGGGCGGCGATGAAGATCTCGAGCGGGTACAGACCGCCGCCGGAGGGAACGCTGCGCCTGTTCGGGTGCGGTGCCGACTCGTCCGGCCGGGCGGTCACGCCGTAGCCGGCGTGGAGGATCGTCGAGAGGTCCTGGAGGCTGACCGGGTCGGTCCCGAAAGAGCGCCGTGACCGGCGCGCCTGGATCTGCTCGCCGAGGTCGGCCGGCCCGAGTTCGGGCGCCGGCAGGTCGACCGTGGGCAGAACGAGGTTCCTGCGCACCGGTCGTGCTGCCGTCGCTCCGGGAACGCCGCGACTTGGGTCGGCGATCAGCGAGGCCGCGGCCGGCGCGACGGGTGATGGGACACCGGGGACGTTCTTCGATGCCTCGTGGAAGTTCTCCGCCGGATCGTCGTCCGGTGGGCGCCGGCCATCGGGCCAGCCGAGGAACCCGGTCAGGCGCGCGGTCTGCGTGTAGGGCTGTTCGTCGGCCACGGTCAGGCGAAAGGATGGGGCAGGGGGTTGAGTTCGGACTCGGACAGGGGTGTGTCGCGGAGCCCGAGCTCGAACGCCGCGTGCAGGAGCCGGCGGCCGCCCAGGAAGCGGTGCCGGTAAGAGGCGTCGAGTGCCTGGAGCTCCGGGCTGATGACCGAGACCGTGTGCAGGCCCGCTCCCTTGATGTCGGGGGGTGCAACGTCCACCCAGTACGCGGACGCGCCGCGTTCGGCGAGCCGCCGGGCAGCGGTGGCCAGGTGCTCGGCCGCCGTCCCGCCATCGATGCGCGCGAAGTTCTCTGTTGCGCTGACCTCGTGAGAGGCGGTCAGGAACCGGGTTTCGTCCTGGCGCCCGGGGTCCGCGTAGAACCGGGCATGGTCGCGGAAGGTCTCGACCGCTTCGGGCCCCGCGAACGAGGGGTCGGGACGATCGAGCAGGTCGCGCTTCAGCGTGGTGTGGACCTGGAAGCACTCGCGCAACGCCTTGTCCCACGCCTCGCCGATCGTGGCGGCGCTCGACGCCCCGACGCCGAAGCTGCGCGCGCCTCCGCGGATAATTGCCAGCACTGTCGGGATCTCGAAGAACGCGCTCAGGTCGGCGGCCTCGTAGGAGATCCCGGTGGGACGGAAGTACGTCGCCTCGGTCGCTGCCATCTCCGGGACGGACGAGGCGTCGAGGCGCGGGTGGGACAGGCGGTTCGCCCACGTCAGCATCACCGCGTCGCGCTCGACGAGCTCGAGCAGGCCACCGAGGATCGCATCGTCCTGCGTGAGAGCCGTTGCCATCCCATTGCTCGTGCCGGGTGCGATCGCCACCTCGCCGGCCGCCAGTTCGGAGCCACGCCAGATGTAGGCGAGCTGAAGCGGGACGTAGACCGGCTCGTCGTCCGGGATCGAGCGCCCCTCGACCCAGCGGATGCGCGTGTGTTCGGTGAACGGGGCGAACGGGAAGCCCGGCTGTGCGTACTGCGACTCCGAGAAGAGCGCGAAGCGCTCCGGAGGCACCGCGGCTGGCCCGATCTCCGCAGCCGTGGCGAGGATCGTGTCCCGCCCGGGTGGCAGGCAGGTGCCGGCGTACCGCTCCACGGCCTCGCCGAGCGCCGCGCCGATCGCCCTGGCCCGGGTGGCGCCCAGACCTCCCGCCGGCGGCTGGTTCTCGACCCCGGTGGTCATCGCGGTCGAGGCGAGCTCGCACTCGGCCCTGACGTGGCGCGAGTCGTCGGGCTCGATCATCCCCTCGTGCAGCCGGTGCACGATCCCGGTGTACGGCGAGACGATGCGGCTGAGACGCTCGAGGCCTTCCAGATTCGAGGTCGCGCGCATCAGCTGTGCCATGGGGATGGCATCCCGCGTTCGCCGAAGCAGGCATGACACCGCGGCACCCGGAACACGAAGTGGCGCTGGACCTCGATACCGGCGTCCCACTCGATCGCGTGCATCGCGCCTGGGATGAAGCTCCCTGTTCTGCCGCCGGCGCTCTCCCCGATCCAGCGCAGTACCAGCGTTGTTGCTATCCCGGCCGCGACCGCTTGAAGGGCGGGCGCCTGCGGGTATGCGGCGGGGGTCTCCTCGAGAGCCCAGAAGTCGCGTTCGCTGACGCTGAGGTTCGCGGCCCGGCGCCGCTGATAGCACTCGTAGCAGCAGCTGTGGCCGGGGATGTAGAGCGGACCGACTGCCGCGATCCGGCCGTCGAACGGCAGGACTTGAAGCCAGTTCGTCGCGGTTCGGAGGGCCATCTCGTTCCAGCCCGTCAGCTTCGGGAGTTCGCTCGGCTCGGGAGCTGCGATCACGAGCTCGGTGCCCTGGAGCAGCTCGTGTTCGGCGTCCCAGTCGAGGGCGCCTGCCGCGTCCACGCCGCTGCGCCTCAGCTGCCTGAGCAGCTCGGCCGCCGTCTCGCCCTGGCCGAGCACGGAGACCGCAGCCTGTCTCAGCGCCTCTCTCGATGCGGTCTCCGAGAGCGCGCCCGCGGACGCGGCGGCCACCAGGCGCGCCGACGAAACCGCCGCCGCATCGGTGCCTGCCTCAAGAGGTGGGCCCTCGCTCAGCACCCCGTGGGAGGCGAGCGTCCCCAGCGCGTTCCTCACGGCCGGTGCGGCGGCCTGGCCGACCTGCTGCTCGATCTGAGTCAGCGTCCGCGTGCCATCGAGCAGCGGCAGTAGGACCGGCATGAGCAGTTCGACGGCCCTGCCTTCGAGGACGACGGCGCCGTGCGCATAGGAGAGGACCAGCCGGTCGCCATCGTGGGCGACCCGATACCACGGGGCCAGATAGGGAAGTTCGGGAAGCGGTGCGGCATCGCGGTCAGCCGCCGCTTCGGACTCGGTGTCCTGCACCTACTCGCCTCCTCGCCGGGAAATGCAAGGCGCTGCCGGGGATCCCGACTTGCGGGATTCCCGGCAGCGCCGGTCTGCTTCAGATTTGCTCGAGGCTAGTAGCAGCCGTCGTAGCAGCAGAGGCAGGTGGTGGGGGTGCAGTTCGGATCCCCAAGCGCCTCGTCAGGCGCATGCTCGGTGGCCGACAGCTCCATCAGCTCCGCGAGCTCCTCCGGCGTCGATTCGTCAAACACAGACACTTCCCCTTTGGTTGGCTAGGCGCGAATACACACCTTCTTGGAGTGAGACCCTACCAGAGAAGGCGACGGATGTCACACAACCGTAGCGCTCGTTAGGCTGGTCTGAATGGTCCCTGGTGGCAATCTCGATGCGGCGGCGTCCGGCTGGCGTCAGGCCCTCGGCGCCGACCGGGTCACGACCACCCCGGACGAGTTCGGCCGCTTCGGGTCATCGACGCTGGCGCAGGCCGCGGTGCCCGCCGCGGTGGTGCGGGCAGTGACGGCGGACGAGGTCGTCGCCATCGTGCAGGTCGCCCGCGAGAACGAGGTGCCCCTCTACCCGGTCAGCCAGGGCCGCAATTGGGGCTATGGCGACGCGTGCCCGGTCGGGCCCGGGCAGGCGGTGCTCGACCTCTCAGGCATGAACCGCATCATCGAGGTCGATCCCGAGCTCGCGTATGCGGTGATCGAACCCGGCGTCACCCAGGGCCAGCTGCACGCGCACCTCGAGCACACGGGGTGTGGGCTGATCTCCGCGTGCACCGGCAGCGCCCCCGACGCCAGCGTGGTCGGAAACATGATCGAGCGCGGCTTCGGCCCGACGCCTTACGGCGAGCACGCGGCGAACGCCTGTGGGCTCGAGGTCGTGCTCGCCGACGGGACGCTTGTGAAGACCGGCATGGCGGCGTACGAGGGCAGCGCCACCGCGCATGTCTACCGCTGGGGTCTGGGCCCGTCACTCGACGGGCTCTTCTCGCAGTCGAACCTGGGGATCGTCGTGAAGGCCGGGGTTTGGCTGATGCCGAAGCCGGCCGCGATGACGACCTTCAGCCTCGAGCTCGAGTCCGACGCCGATCTGGGGCGCGCGATCGATCAGCTCCGCAGGCTGCGACTCCAGCGAACGCTGACCGGCCCTGTCTACATCGCCAACGTCTTCCGGACCCTCGCGCACATGGGCCGCTACCCCTGGCACGAGACGAACGGCGACACGCCGTTGTCACGCGAGCTCGCCGAGAAGCTCGTGCGCCGTCGCGCGCAACCCGGGAGGGGCGGGCGCTACAACGCGATCGGCGCCCTGCAGGGAACCGAGCGAGGAGTCGAGGCCGCCGTGCGCGACGTTGCCGAGGCGCTCGACAGCACCGGCAAGTTGACGTTCACCAGCGCTTCGGACATCGATCGTTTCGAGCGGCGCGGCCGCATGCTGTCGCGCGTGCCGAAGCTGTCCGAGCGTGGACGGCGGATGGTTGCGACGGCGAGCGTCGCCCGGTCCGGCCTCAGCATCTTCCAGGGCGTACCCAGCGATCAAGCACTGGCGATCTCGCGTTGGCGCCTGCGAAGCCCGGTCAAGGGGATCTGCGTCGACCCGACCGCGGAGGGCTGCGGCCTCTACTGGGTCGCCCCGGTCTGCCCGGCCAACGGGACAGACGTCAACCGTTGTCTGCGGATCATCGAGGATCGCGTCCTGAGCGATGGCTTCGAACCGCTGATCCGCATCGCGATGACGACCGACCGCTCGCTCTTCCTGACCACGCTGATCGCGTTCGATCGCCGTCACAAGGGGGAGCGACAGGCCGCACGCGACTGCCACCGGGCCCTGACTGCGGAGCTGATCGAAGCGGGCTACCCGCCCTACCGCGCCGGCATCGACGAGATGGACCTGCTCGACCCGCACGGTTCCTCGCACTGGGCGGTGGTCGCTGCACTGAAGCGTGCGCTCGACCCGGACGGGGTGCTCGCTCCGGGCCGATACGAGCCGGCCGTGGCCGCAGCCCTGCGAGCGCCCGCTGCCGGCTGACCGCCGCGATGCGCGTCCTGTTCACGATCCTGCCGGGCACCGGGCACCTCGACCCGGTCGTGCGGTTGGCCGCGGCGCTGCGCGAGCGAGATCACGAGGTGGCGGTCGCGTGCGCTGAGCTCTTCGTGCCCGAGGTCGAATCCCGTGGCCTCGCGGCGTTTGCCGCTGGACCGGACTGGACCGAGGCCGAGGCCGATCTCGTCGTGCCCGGGTTCACAGACGCAGACGGCCTCACGCAGGTGCGTGCTTTTGCCACGCTTGCCGGGCGGGGGATGGTCGAGGACCTGCTCGAGATCGGCGCGGCGTGGCGGCCGGACCTGATCGTTCGCGAGACGTTCGAGTGGGGCGGATGGGTCGCCGCCGAACTGCTGCGGATCCCCCACGCCGTGCTCTCGATCGGTGTCGGCATCCCTCACGAGCTCGTCGCCGCGATCGCCGGTGATCTGCTCACCGGACTGCTGGCCGCCCACGGGCTTCCAGCCGATCCCGACCTGGCACGCAGCGAGCAGCATCTGTACCTGGTCGGCTGCCCTCCGAGCCTCGATCCTCCGGGCATGGCGCGTCCGCCGGCGCACGCGCGGATCAGGCCGTTGACGCTCGAGCCCGGCACACCGGCGCTCGCCGTAAGCACGGGCAGGCCGCTCGTCCACGCGACCTTGGGGACGGTCTTCAACCGGCGCCCGGCTCTCCTCCAGGCGATCGCTGACGCCGCCGGCGAGCTCGACGTCGACCTGGTTCTCGGTGTCGGTGCAGACGGAGCTCCGGAGTCGATTGACGCCCCGCCGAACGTGACCGTCGAGCGGTTCGTCTCTCACGCGGACCTGATCCCACGCTGCGCCGCGCTGATCTCCCACGGCGGCTTCGGAACTCTGATGGCCGCAGCTGCGGCGGGCGTGCCGGTCTGCCTGCTTCCGCTCTCGGCCGACCAACCGCTCAACGCCGCGGTGTACGCCGCCTGCGGAGCGGGGATCAACCTCGCCTCCACGGGAGACGACGGGCGCTGGCGCGCGATCGATCCGGACGCAGTCGTGCCGGCGCGGATCGCGGACGCGCTCGCCGGTCTGCTCGGCGACCGGCGCTACAAGGAGGCCGCGCGCCGGCTCGCGGCGGAGATCGAATCGCTGCCGCCACCGGCCCACGCGGTCCTCTTGCTCGAGGGCCTCATCAGCTGAAGAGCTTCTCGTAGACCCGATGGCGCCGGGTGACGGGCAGGCCGAGCCGGCCGATAGCGGCGTTCATCTGCTCGTTGTCCTCGACGCTCCAGCCGAGGACTGCGCTCTTGATGCCGTCGCGCTCCGCCGTCTGGAGGTGGTGGTGGAAGATCGCCGCGGACACGCCGGTGTGGCCGAACTCGGGCTTCACGGCCATGAACAAGAAGCGGGCCCGGTCGATCGGCGCCGGAGCACCGCCGTCACCGCGCCCGAGCGCCTGCAGGTAATCGGGCACGACCATGCTCGCGCCGATGATCTCGCCGTTCTGCTCGGCCATCAGCGTTCCCGGCCCCAGCATCTGCACGGCGACGTGCATGCCCCCGCGCAACTCGTTCTCGGTCAGCGGCACGTAGCCCCAATGCGAGGCGAAGAGCGGCGGGAAGAACCGGTACACGCGCTCCAGGTCGCCAGCGGGGTCTTCCTGGCTCAGTGGTCGCACGGTTATGCCGAATCTCGAGTCGACCAGCTCGGCCCAGCGGGCGAGACGCTCGCGCAGAGCGTTCGGGATCAGCTCGAGGTCGAGATCCCGCCAGAGCACGTCCTTGGCCTTGGTCAGGCCGTAGCCCTCCAGCAGCCCCCGGAAGTAGGGGGGATGCCACGACTGGAAGACGATCGGCCGTAGGTCGTTGCCCTCGATCAGCAGGCCAGGGTCCTCCTTGGTCGAGAAGTTCAGCGGCCCGAGGATCCGGTCTCTGCCGCGCTCGCGCAGCCAGTGCTCGGCCGCTGCTAACAGCGCGTCTGCGACCTCCTGGTCATCCTCGGCGCGGAAGAAGCCGAACAGGCCCCAGCGATTGTCCTTGAACTCGTTCAGGGCATGGTCGATGTGGGCGACGATGTGGCCTGCCGGCACCCCGTCGCGCTCGGCCAGGAAGTACTCCGCGTCGGCGTGCTCGAAGTAGGGGACGCTCTCGCGGTCGAACATCGCCGCGTACATCGCAGGAGGAGGAGGGATCCAGTTGGGCTCGTCGCGATGGAGCCGGTTTGCGAACGCGAGGAACTGCTCGAGGTCCTCGTCGGAGCGCACCGCCCTGACCGTGACTGCCATCTAGCTCCCGGCGGCCGGGCGCAGCCGCGTCAGGTCGCCGACGCGCTCGATCTGCCCCGCCGAGGCCGGGTCGAGCGCGAAGCCCGCCTTCTCCTCGAGCAGGAGGAAGAGCTCGGCGGCGTCGAGGCTGTCGAGGCCGAGCTCGACGAGGCGCGAGTCCGCGTCGATCGCCTGGGCGCGACGCGGGCCGAGAATCTCCAGGACCGCGTCGACGGCCTCCTCCAGACGGATCGTGCTGGTCTCCGACACTGTCCGCGAATCCTAGGCGACCTACTGGATCGAGGTCAGCCGGTCGTACAGATCGTCGTCGGTCTCCAACGCACCCGCGTACAGCTCCAACATCATCTCGTCGGCCCCGCCGCCGAGCCGCGCCAGCCGGAAGTCGCGCAGCATGCGCGGGAACGGCGTCTCGTTCTCGAGGTAGCCGGATCCGCCGAAGACGTGGGCGCACTCGCTGAGCACGCGCTCACCGAGTCGGGCGGCCGTCACCTTCGTCGCCGCCGCCTCGCGGATCATGCGCTGGTCCGTACGCTCCCAGCGCGAGGCCAGCTCGTACAGGCCGCCGCGCATCAGCCGGACCTGGGCGGCGAGCTCCGCGATCCGCAGGCGCAGTGCCTGGTGCTCGAAGAGCGGCGCGCCGAACTGCGTTCGCCGGTGCAGATGCGTGATCGCCAGTCGCAAGGTTGTGTCGGCGCCGCCGATGGCGAACACCGCGCCCGCGAACCGCTCGAACGTCAGCCCCCATTGGAGGGCGTGCAGGCCGAGACCGCGCGCAGCGAGCATCCGTCCTGCGGGCACCCCTGCGTCGACGGTGAGCCGGCAGGTCTCGAGGCTCCACAGCCCGGCCGTCTGCAGCGGCCGGGGGGCGAACCCGTCGCGGTCGACCAGGGCGATCGCCAGCGCCGGCTCGAAGAACCCGTTGCCCTCGGGCAGCCGGCAGAGCGCCATGCAGAAATCGGCGGCCCCGGCAGGGCTCGAGTACGCCTTCTCCCCGCGCACGCGCCACCCGTCCCCGTCCTGCTCCGCGACGGTGCGAACCGCGGCGAGGTCCGATCCGCCCTGCGGCTCGGAGGCGGCGATGCAGCCGACCACCGCACCGTCGAGCACCTGATCGAGCAGCGCGCGTGCCTCGTCGCTGTCGCCGAACCGCCGCAGGATCGAGATCACGTTCTCGGACTGCACGAGCAGCCCGATGCCGATCCCGCCGGTGAGCGCGCGCCCGAGTTCCTCGGCGTACACGAGGCCCCGCCCGACATCACCGTGCGGGCCCGCCCAGCGCTCGCGGAGGATGCCGGAGGCGCCGACCGCCGCGACCGCAGCGCGCGGGAACCGGTGCTCCTCCTCGGCGCTGTCCATCAGCGGCGACACAGACTCCGCGATCAGCGCGCGGACCCGTAGGCGGTACGCCTCGACCTCCGAGCTGTCCGTGCCGCCGGCGAGCAGCGGCTGGACGTCGGCTGGCCCGGGATCGGCACCGGGTTCGGGGGCGCTGGCCATAGGGTGCCCAGTATGTCCGATCCGATTTCCGCCCGTGAACCGGGGAGCTGCCGATGAATCTGTGGGATCAGCTGCTCCATCCGCCGCGGCCGGACAACGTGCTCCACACGTGGACCGGCGACCGGTTCGAGGCCGCCACATGGGGCGAGGTCACCGCGCTGGCCGAGCGCAAGGCGGCGGGGCTGCGCGCCCTCGGCGTCGGCCCGGGGAGCAACGTCGCGTGCGTCCTCACGAACACGCGTGACGTGTGCGCCTCGATCCTCGGCATCTGGATGGCGGGCGGCACGGTCGTGTCGCTTCCGGTCCCAGCTCGGGGCATGGCGGTCGACGACTACAAGGCGCAGGTCGGGCGCATCTGCCGGCAGGTTGACGCCCAACTGCTGCTGACCGAGGAGCGGTTCGCGGCCGCGCTGGAACTGCTCGAGGACGGGCCCGCCGGAGCCGTGTACGAGCGGCTCGACGGCGATCCGGGCGCCGCGTCGCCCCCGGCGCTCGATGCCCCGGCGCTGATCCAGTACTCCTCGGGTACGACCGAGGAGCCACGCGGCTGCATCCTCACCGCCGACGCGATCGGCAGCCACCTCGTGTTGCTGCGAGAGAAGATGGAGGCCGACCCGGACCGCGACATGGGCGTGGCCTGGCTGCCGCTCTCGCACGACATGGGGCTCTTCGGGGCGCTGATGATCGCCTGGGTGTGGGGCGGCAACCTGGCTCTTGGCACGCCCGAGCGCTTCCTCGCCTCGCCGCGGACCTGGGTCCAGGACTGCGCCGACTTCGGCGCGACGATCACGGTCGGGCCGACGTTCGCGGTCAAGCTCGCGGCACGCGCCGCGGCGATCTCGCCGCCCGAAGGCGACCTGAAGCTGCGGATCTGGATCGTCGGGTCCGACCACGTCGAGGTGGAGGCGCTCGACGCGATCCACGCGGCTCTCGGGCCGTCCGGACTCACCAGGGCGGCGATGACCCCGGCCTACGGGCTGGCCGAGGCCACGCTCGCGGTGACGATGGCCCCTCCCGCGGAGGAGCCGGCGTCGATGGTCGTCGACGCGAAGGCGCTGCTTGCCGGGACGCTCAGCGAGGTCCCGGCCGGCCACCCCGATGCTAGGCGGATCGTCGCGAGCGGCACGCCGCTGCGCGACACCGAGGTTCGGATCGACGCCGAGCGGCACGCGGAACTCGCGAGCCCAGGCTTCGGCCGCGCGGTCGGCGAGATCTGCATTCGCACGCCGAGTCTCGCCAGCGGGTACCACGCGCGGCCCGACAAGACGGCGGAGCGGTTCCGCGATGGCGAGTTCCGGACCGGCGACCTCGGATTTCTGGACGGCGATCAGCTCTATGTCCTCGGGCGCATCGATGACATGTTCGTCGTCGCCGGGCGCAACATCCACGCCGGGGAGCTCGAGGAGCTGGTCATGCGCGAGCCGGGCGTGCGGCCCGGTGGCGTCGCGCTGGTCGACATGCCCGACGATCACGATCGCGTCGTGTGCCTGCTCGAAACCGAGTCCGGCTTCGAGGGAGCCCGGGAGGAACTCGCCGCGGCGATCTCCGACATCACCCTGGCGCACGCCGGCGTGCGCGTTCGCGAGTGCGTCTTCGTGGCGCGTGGCGCCCTGCCGAAGACGCCGAGCGGCAAGGTTCAGCGCTACCGGTGCCGCGCGCTGGCGGTCGCTGATGACGAGCGCGTCCTCGAGCGGATCAGCTTCTGAGCGGCTGACGGTCCACTCCGGATTCCGGTAGTGTCCGCGCCGATCGGCGCCGGTCCATGCGCGCCGGGAATCCAGGGGGAGTCATGTCCAAAGCAGTTGTCGTTCCGCGTCGCCGCACGCTCGGCAAGGCGCTCGCTCTGGCGAGCGGTGCCGCTGTCGCCACAGGCCTGTCCGCACCTGCGGCCCAGGCCGCGTACCGCCCGGCGTGTGTGACGTTGCACGACGTGGCGCCGAAGGGGCTCGGCGTCGTCGGCCGCGTCAAGTTCGCCTGTCCGCCCACCGGGATGTCTCAGTGGCGCTACACCCTGACCGTTACGTCGATGCCGGACTGCGACTTCGCCGCGCTGCCCGGCATGGGCCAGGGGGGCCCGTTCGCCCGCACCGACACCTGGCCGATCAACCGGCTGATCGAGACGAGCGTCGCCGGCAAGGTCAACCGGGTCAACGACTGGCAGGCGTGCCTCACCGTCTACGAGATGAACTCAGACATGGTCTGGAAGCAGATCCACCACAGCTGCCGCGGGATGGTGCTCGACACCTACAAGTAAGAGTGGAGACTGCCTCGATCAGTCGAGGTGGCGCCGCATATAGAGGTCGCGCGGCGCATCCGGCTCTGCGCGTTCGCTGAAGCCGAACGAGCGGTAGAGCGCCAGCGCCGCCTCGTTCTCCTCGTTCGCGTCGAGCTCCATCCGCGTGCAGCCGCGCGCCAGGGCACGTTCGGTCGCGGACTCGACGAGTGCGCGGCCGAGGCCGGCGCCGCGGGCCTCCTCTGAGACGTAGAGGTCCTCGAGCAGGCAGTCGCCGCCGTTGCGCCAGACGCCCCAGCGAAAGCGGAGCTGAGCGACGCCGGCGGGCTCGGCGCCGTCGGTCGCCGATGCGAGGAGGAACTCGGTCTGCTCGTCGGCGAGCAGACGCTCGACGTTCGTCACGAACGTCTCGTCCGGCGGCCAGTCGTAGCCGTTGTGATTGCGGAAGGCGATCAGCAGCCGGATGACGTGCGAGGCCTCGTGCGGTTTTGCGATCCAGGTTGGCATTGCCGCTCAGAGATCCGAGTTGAGGGTGTCGTAGTAGTCGGTGTAGACGAAGACTCGATTGGGGCGCTTGCCGGTCACCTCGAACTGAAACCTGAAATAGCGGCCGCTGTTATTTCAGGTTGGCTCCCGAACGGGCCACGCGAGCGCTCTACGCCTCAGCGGCCACGATCACAGCGATCGGGTCGCCGGAGTTGATCGGCGCGCCCTCGGTGATCGGCAGCGACTTGATGACGCCGTCCTTGTGGGCGGTGATCTCGTTCTCCATCTTCATCGCCTCGATGATGCAGATGAGATCGCCCTCCTTGACGGTGTCTCCCTCATTGACCTTGACCTTCCACATGTTGCCCTGGAGGGGGGAGTCGAGCTGGTCGGCGCCGCCGCCACCGCCGCTCTTGCGCTCACCACGCGCCGGCTTCTTCCTGGCGGGGCCGGCGCCGTTCGCTACGACACCGCCCACGGGGGGCGGGCCGACGACCTTCACGTCGAAGCGCTTGCCCGACACCTCGACCATGTAGTCCTGGGAGACCTTCTCCTCGTCGTCCGGCGCGTCGACCTGCGACGTCGCGACGACAGGCTCAGTCGGCGCCGTCGTCTTCAGCCACGCCTTGTCGTCGACCAGCTCGTGGCAGGTCGAGCCCTCGGCCCAGTTCGTCGTCGCGAGGATCGCCTTGTGGAACGGGATCAGCGTCGTCAGCTCTTCGATCTCGTACTCGTTCAGCGCGCGCAGCATCCGCCGCGTCGCCTTCTCGCGATCGACGTCCCAGACGATCAGCTTCGCGACCATCGGGTCGTACATCGGCGTGACCTCGCCGAACGGGCCGACGCCCGAGTCGACGCGTACGCCCGGGCCGTTCGGCTCCTTGTAGTTGCCGATCTTGCCCGGCGCCGGAGCGAAGTTCTTGGCCGCGTTCTCGGCGTTGATCCGGCACTCGATCGCGTGCCCCTTGAGCTCGATGTCCTCCTGCTTGTAGGACAGCGGCTCACCGGCGGCGGCGAGGATGCCCTCGCGCACGATGTCGATGCCGGTCGTCATCTCCGTCACGCAGTGCTCGACCTGCACGCGGGTGTTCATCTCCAGGAAGAAGTACTCGCCGTCCTGGAGCATGCCCTCGATCGTGCCAGCGCCGACGTAGTCGACTGCCTTTGCCGCGTCGACGCCGATCTGGCCGATCTTCGCGCGCAGCGCCTCGTCGACGACCCACTCCGGAGCCGGCGACTCCTCGATCAGCTTCTGGTGACGGCGCTGGATCGAGCAGTCGCGCTCGCCGAGATGGATGCAGTTGCCGTGACGGTCGGCGATGATCTGCACCTCGACGTGACGCGGAGCCGGCAGGTACCGCTCGAGGTAGACCCTGCCGTCGGAGAAGAACTTCTCACCCTCGCGCGATGCGCCCTCGAACGCGTCCTTGAGCTTGTCCTCGGTCAGCGCGACGCGGAAACCCTTGCCGCCGCCACCGGACACCGCCTTGACGGCGACCGGGAAACCGATCTCGTCATTGGCGATCTTGAGCGCGTCCTCGTAGGTGTCGATCGGCTCGGTCGTGCCCGGCACGATCGGCACGCCGGCCTTCTGCATCGTGTCGCGGGCGGCGGTCTTCGAGCCCATCGCGGTGATCGCCGACGGCGGCGGCCCGATGAAGACGATGCCGTTGTCCTCACAGGCCTGCGCGAAGTCGGCGTTCTCGGCGAGGAAGCCGTAACCCGGGTGGATCGCCTCGGCGCCGGAGTCTTTGGCAACCTCGATGATCTTGTCGATCACGAGGTAGCTCTCCGCTGCCGGCCCGGGGCCGATCAGGTACGCCTCGTCGGCGCGCTTGACATGCAGCGCGTTGCGATCGAGCTCCGAATAGACGGCGACCGAGGCGATCCCCATCTCTTCGAGCGTCCGCATGACGCGGATCGCGATCTCACCGCGGTTGGCAACCAGAACCTTTGTGAACATACGGCGGGGAAGGGTACCCATGGCAACTGCGCTCCGCGTGGCGAACGGTTCGGCACGTGCCCCAGACCGCGTCCATGGGTCGAACACCGCGGCCGGCGCGCCGCCGCTCTCGTCTCAGGTGCAGGTCTTGACCTGAGCCCGGATCGCCTGGCCCAGCTCGGCCGCGCCGGTCGCATTCGGGTGAACGCCGAAGCCCTGGTCTCGCCCTCCGCGGGCCGCGATCGTGCCCCAGCTGACGAGCCGGAGCTTGATCGGGTTCGCGAGGTTGCCGTCCGGATAGACGGTTCCCCCGAGGCTCGCCAGGCGGTTGCTGAAGTCCCGCTGCCAGTCGCGCATCTTCTCGAACACGTTCGCATCGGGCGACGCCTCGGCGTTCGGTGTAACCCAAACGACACAGGACGCGCCCGCGCGTCGGGCGCGGTCCATCCAGTTGAGCGCCCAGTACACGCCGGCACCCGAGTCGTAGGATCCGCTGACCCCGCGAGCCCAGTCGATCGCATCGTTGCGGCCGAACGAGAAGACGATCGCATTCGCGCCGGTCTCGAGCGCCCTAGGGTTCGCGTAGGAGTGTGGCGCGCGGGACCCGGCCATGGTTGTGCCGGATTCGACCTTCCAGTACCGGTAGCCGATGCCCGCGGTGTCGTCCTGGATGTTGGCGCGGGTGACAGCTCCGGACGAATAGTTGTCGTCCAGGATCGAGTCGCCGTAGGTATCAACGACGGCACAACCCGAGGCGCCGAGGGCGATCAGGGCCGTGGTCCCCAGAGACAGGGCGTGGCGGAGTGAGCGCCTGAGCATCGCGCGAACGTACCAAAAAGTAGGCGTGGGTGAGGAGCGGTCGGCCGGCAGCGCTAGACGACCATCCCGGCGGCGAGCGTGTCGTTCGTCGTCTCGTCGATCAGGATGAATGCGCCAGTGGCGCGGTTCTGGCGATAGGGATCGGCGAGCAGCGGACGCCGGGTCCGAAGCCGAACCCGCGCGATGTCGTTGAGCGCCAGCTCGGCGGGGGCGGGCGTCCGTTCGAACGTGTGCACGTCGACGACGTCGACCAGCTCGTCGACGACGGCCTCGGCGGTGTGGGTCAGGTGCTTGAGCAGCACGCGGGCGCCGGGGCGGAGCGTGCGCTCGCTGAACCAACAGACGTCCGCGTCGATCTCCCGCCGCACCGCGACCTCGTCGTGGGCGTGGACGATCACGTCACCGCGCGAGGCGTCGATGTCGTCTTCGAGCAGCACGGTGATCGACTGTCCCGGCACCGCCTCGTCGAGTGGCCCGTCGAGCGTGTCGATCGAGGCGACCGTCGACTCGGTCCCGGCCGGCAGCACGCGGACCGCGTCGCCGGGCCGCAGGACGCCGGACGCGAGCTGGCCGGCGTAGCCGCGGTAGTCGTTGCCATCCGAGCGGATCACGAGCTGCACCCCGAACCGCAGGTCGGCGAGGTTCTGCTCGTCGCCGGGCTCGACCGTCTCGAGATGCTCGAGCAGTGCCGGTCCGTCGTACCAAGGCATCTCGGTGCCCCGGTCGACGACGTTCTCCCCGGTCAGCGCGCTGATCGGGATCGGCGTCACGTCGATCGAGCCCGGAAGCTCGGCGGCGATCTCGGTGAACGTCAGCGTGATCGCGTCGAAGACCGACTCGTCCCACTCGACGAGGTCCATCTTGTTGACGGCGAGCACGAGGTGGGGGATGCCGAGCAACGCGGCGATGAACGCGTGCCGGCGGGTCTGCTCGAGCACGCCCTGGCGAGCGTCGACGAGGATGATCGCGACGTCCGCCGTCGAGGCGCCGGTGACCATGTTGCGCGTG
This sequence comes from Baekduia sp., assembly GCA_037045385.1. Taxonomy (GTDB): domain Bacteria; phylum Actinomycetota; class Thermoleophilia; order Solirubrobacterales; family Solirubrobacteraceae; genus Baekduia. The sequence continues at coordinate 43,344 of JBAOHN010000010.1, forward strand.
TACTGCGCGTGGCCGGGCGTGTCGGCGAGGATGAACCTGCGTGACGGAGTCGCGAAGTAGCGGTAGGCGACGTCGATCGTGATGCCCTGCTCGCGCTCGGCGCGCAGCCCGTCCGTCAGGCGCGAGAGGTCGAGCGCGCCGTCGTCGCCTTCGAGGTCGTCGTACTGGTCGGCGAGGATCGCCTTGGCGTCATGCAGCAGGCGGCCGATCAGGGTCGACTTGCCGTCGTCGACCGAACCGGCCGTGGCGAGCCTCAGCAACGGGGCAGTTTCGAGCTGGCTAGAAGTACCCGGCAACCTTGCGGTCCTCCATCGCCGACGCGGTCACGCGATCGTCGGCACGGGTCTCGCCGCGCTCGGTCACGCGGGTCGCGGCGATCTCGGCGACGACATCCTCGAGCGTCGCGGCGGTCGAGCGGACGGCGCCGGTGCACGAGAGGTCGCCGACGGTGCGGTAGCGCACCGAGGTCGTGAACGGGTCCCCGTCACGGCCGTCGCGCTCGATGAACGGGCTGTCTGCGTAGAGCATCCCGTCACGCTCGAAGACCTCGCGCTCGTGCGCGAGGTAGATCGACGGGATCTCGAGCTGCTCGCGCTGGATGTACTCCCAGACATCGAGCTCGGTCCAGTTCGAGATCGGGAACGCGCGCACGTTCTCACCGCGGCGGATCCGCGTGTTGTAGAGGTTCCAGACCTCGGGCCGCTGGTTCTTCGGGTCCCAGCCGCCGAAGTCGTCACGGAAGCTGAGCACGCGCTCCTTGGCGCGGGCGCGCTCCTCGTCACGGCGGGCGCCGCCGAAGAGCGCGTCGAAGCGGTGTTCGGTGATCGCGTCGAGCAGCGTCGTCGTTTGCAGCCGGTTGCGCGACGCGCGCGGACCGGTCTCCTCGGCGACGCGGCCGCTGTCGATCGACTCTTGCACCGAAGCGACGACGAGCCGCTCACCAAGGCGCTCGGCGAGCCGGTCGCGGAAGTCGATCACCTCGGAGAAGTTGTGGCCGGTGTCGACGTGGAGCAGCGGGAACGGGAACCGGCCGGGGCGGAACGCCTTCTCGGCGAGCCGCACGAGCACGATCGAGTCCTTGCCGCCGCTGAACAGCAGCGCCGGGTTCTCACGCTCGGCGGCGACCTCACGCATCACGTGGATCGCCTCTGACTCGAGCGCCTCGAGGTGGGTGAGGGAGCGCTGGCCGATCATGCGGTCGCCTCCTGCGGGCGGCGGACGAGGGAGATGACGGCGAAGATCAGGCCGAACGCGCCCGGGATCGCGAGCACCGTCCACGGCGGCAGGTCGATGCCGGCCTTCGTACCGACGCCGATGCCGGCGGCGAGCAGCACGCAGGCGAGCGCCGGCCGCAGCACCTCGGACGGGACACGGTCGATCAGCGCGGTGCCAATCACGACGCCGGGGAGCGAGCCGATCAGGATCGTTCCCATCAGCGCGAAGTCGACATTGCCGAAGACGAGGTGCGCGGCGGTCGCCGCCCACAGCATCAGCGCGGCGTGGAAGACGTCGGTCCCGACGACGCGGTGCGGGGTCAGCCGGAAGACGAGCAGCAGCACGAACCCGACGAGCGCGCCGGAGCCGACGCTGGTCAGCCCGAGCAGGACGCCGAGGACGAGTCCGATCGTCGCGGCGGCGGTCTTGGTCGCTGCCGTCAGCGGGACGGCGTGTCGCTCGCGTGCCGCGGCGTCGCGGACGAACGCCGCGCGGGCGAGCAGCGAGAGCGCGACCAGCAGCAAGACGCCGGCGATGATCCCCAGCAGCAGGCTCGGCTTCGCGCTGACGACCTTTTCGAGCAGGACCACACCGAGCACCGAGCCGGGCACCGAGCCGAGCGCCATCCAGAACGAGACGCCGTGATCGACGGTGCCCTTGCTCCAGTGGCGCCAGCCGCCGAGCGTCTTCGTGACGGCGCCGTAGGCGAGGTCGGTGCCGATCGCGATCGTCGGCTGGACGCCGCCGAAGAGGATCAGCAGCGGCGTCATCAGCGAACCGCCGCCGATCCCGGTCAGGCCGATCAGCACGCCGACGCCGAGGCCGAAGAGGACGATTTGCAGGTCGATACCGAGAAGCTCCATCACGTCCTCGCCGTCAGTCGACGTGCAGCCCGCACTCGGTCTTGTCGGTCCCAGCCCAGCGCCCCTCGCGGCCGCTGCCCGGCTGGGTGCACGGCGCGCAGCCGATCGACGAGTAGCCCTGGTCGTGGAGCGGGTGGTAGGGGAGCTCGCGCTCGTTGATCGTGTGCCAGAGGTCCTTCTCGGTCCAGTGCGCGAGCGGGTTGTACTTGGCGATCCCGCGCTTCTCGTCGTGCTCGACCAGCTCGGTGCCGGCGCGGTCGCTCGACATCTCGCGGCGCAGGCCGGTGATCCAGGCATCCGAGCCGCGCAGCGAGGCTTCGAGCGCCGCGACCTTCGCCGTGCCGCAGCAGTGGTCCGGTCCGGTCCAGTCGCCGCGCGCGTCGAAGGCCTCGATCTCGACGCCGAACCGCTCCTCGAACCGGCGCCAGGTCGCGACCGTCTCGGGGAACAGGACGCCGGTGTCGATCGTCGCGACGCGGATCCGGCCCGCCGCCTCGATCCGGGCCAGCGCGTCGAGCAGCACCGACTCCTCCTTCTGGAACGAGCACAGCAGCACCGGCGCCTCGTGCGAGGCGGCCTGCTCGATCACGGCGTCGAGCTGCTCCTCGACGGACAGGCCGGCGACCGGCATCAGACGGCGCATTCCCCTTCACCGCGGATGACCTGGAACGGCACGTCGCGATCCCAGTCGATGAAGGTGTTCATCGTTTCGAGGCTGAACTCGTCGGCGAGCGCGAGGTCGCCCTTGACCTCCTCCTCGAAACGGACGGTGCCGACGCGCGTCGCGTACTGCTTGAACGTCTCGCCCTCGGTGCGCTCGGCCTCGTACATCCGCAGCCAGCGCTCGATCGCCTCCGGCACGCGCTTGGCCGGCAGCCGCAGCTTGAGCCGGTCGCCGAACGCAACCGCCCCGCCCTCGCCTTCGTAGACGCCGCCGACGTGGGGGATGTAGGCGGGGATCGTGTGCTCGCCGACCTTGATCGACGCGCCGTAGAAGCCGAGATCGCCGATGTGGTGCTGGCCGCAGCCGTTTGGGCAGCCGGAGTTCTTGATGTGCACCTTGCGCGTCAGCGGGTCGGTGATGTCCATCTCGAGCAGCTTCTCGTTGATTGCCTTGTTGAGGCCCATCGAGCTGGTGATCCCGAGCTTGCAGCTGTCGGTGCCGGGGCACGAGACGTTGTCGGTGATCTCGCGGGCGCCGGCATCACCGAGGTCGAGCGCCTTGAGCCGCTGCCAGACGTCGTAGAGCGCCTCGTTGCGGACCCAGCGCAGGACGAGGTTCTGCCCGATCGTCGTGCGCGCGAGCCCGTGCGAGTACTCGCGCATGATCTGGCCGAGACCGCGGAACTGCTCGGGGGTGAGGTCTCCGCGGAAGACCTTGATCTCGACCGCGCTGAAGCCGTCCTGCTTCTGGGCGGCGACGTTCGACTCGCAGAAGCGGTTGAAATCGGAGAGGTCGCCGTTCGGCGAGCCGTACGTGGTGCCCGCGTCAGGCGCGCTCTCGACGATGCCCTCCTCGTCGACGTCGAAGCGGATCGCGTCGATCGAGAAGTCGCGCTCGTCGACCCAATCACCCTTCAGCTCCTCCTCGACCTGGGCGCGCAGCTCGTCGATGCCGAACTTGTCGACGAAGACCTTCAGCCGGGCGCGGGCGCGGTTCGGTCGCAGCCAGTCCTGGCGGTCGTAGATCCGGAAGACCGCCTCGGCGATCTTGAGGTAGTCGCCGTTGTCGGCCTCGACGAAGTCGTAGAGGCTCGGTGCGATCCGCGGCATGATCGACGTGCCGCCGCCGACGCGGACCTCGAAGCCTCGGGTCCCGTCCTCGCGGACCTTCGCGAGGAAGGCGATGTCGTGGATGCCGGTGATCGAGCGGTCGATCTCGGGAGTGCCCTCGAACGCCGTCTTGACTTTGCGCGGCATCAGCTGCGTCGTCGGGTGGCGGACGAAGTAGCGGACGTAGGCGCCGGCGTACGGCGTCGTGTCGAACGTCTCGCCTGAGAGCAGGCCGGCCCACGGGTCGCCGGTCACGTTGCGGACGGTGTTGCCGCAGCCCTCGCGGCTCGACAGGTTGGCGTCCGAGATCTCGCGGATCAGCTTCGCCATGATGTCGAGCGGGATGTGGTGCATCTGGATGCACTGCCGCGTCGTGATGTGGCCCTTGTTCAGCGGCGCGTACTTCTCGATGACGCTTGCGAACGCGTCCATCTGGTCGGGCGTGACGCCGCCCCACGGCAGCTTGACGCGGACCATCTGCACGCCCGGCTGGCGCTGGCCGTAGACGCCCTGCTTGAGGCGGAAGCCGATGAACTCGTTCTCCGGCGTCTTGCCGTCTAGGAACTTCGCGGCCTCGTTGTCGAAGTCGTCGAACTCTCGGGCGATCCTCGGGATGATGTGGCCCGGAACGTTCTCGTAGACCTCGGGATTGGCAAGGGAACCCTTGCGGCCGCTGGGCGTCTTGGTCGGCTCCATAGAGCCGACGAGAATAACAGAGAAATCCCGATTGGGATTAGGGCTTTACCATGGCGCCGAGCCGTCAGGCTCGCGCCCGGTGGCCTCGAGCAGGCCGGCGCGGAGCCACGGCGACATCCGCGGCGCGGCGGCCGCGATCACCGGCGCGTGATCGTTGCGAAAGCGCGCGATCGCTGCCGCGATCGCGGCAGCCTCGGCGGGGCTCGCGGTTCCTTGGACCTCGATCTTCACGCCGCGGAGTCTAGGCGGCGGCCGGTCCGTGCTGCCCCTTGATCGACGGGGCGCCGCGGCCGACCTTGTAGGTCCATGACTCCGCCGGGAGCTGCTTGGTCGTCTTGCGCTTGATCGTCTCCATCCGGACCATCTTGCAGGTCAGCCCGTCGCTGCTCGCGGTGATCTCGCCGAAGCCGTGGTGGTCGAAATCGGCGTTGTCGACCTGCGGGTTGATGCCGCGCAGCGCATCGATGATCGCGGTCGGCGTGTTCGGCGCGGCATCGTTGCCCTTGATCACGGTGCCGCCGCCGGCGTCGAGGTCGATCTCGCCGAGCGACTGCGAGGTGATCGAGCCGCCGACGAACTCGGTCGCGACCGTTTCTCCGGTCGAGCCGTCGCCGGTCCGCACGTCACCGGCGATGAACGTGTGGATGTCGCCGGTGACGAAGACAACGTCCTTGATGCCGCGGTCGCGGATGTGGGTCAGCAGGCTCTCGCGCTCCTGCGGGTAACCGATCCAGGTGTCGTACGTGTAGTTCGAGCCGCCGAGCACGCGCGTCGGCATGATCGTCACCTCGTTGGCGAGGATCTTCCAGGTCGCCTTCGAGGCACTGAGCCGGCTCTTGACCCAGTCGAGCTGGGCGTTCCCGAGCAGCGCGCGCGGCTGGTTGTAGTCGGCACACTCCGGCACGACGGCGTCGCCGCAGGGCTGGTCCTGGCGGTAGGAGCGCTGGTCCATCGCGATCAGCTCAACCGTGCCGCCGAACGGGATCGAACGGTAGAGCCGCTTGCGGCTCGAGCCGGCGAACGACGGGTTCGACTCGAAGAAAGCCTTCGTCGCCGCCGCCTTGCGCGCTGCGGTGAACTTCTTGACCGCGTCGAGCCCGCCGCCGGGGGCCGCGCCGGCCCAGTTGTCTTGGACCTCGTGGTCGTCCCAGAGCAGGACCATCGGGAACTTCGCGTGGACCTTCTGCAGTGACTTGTCCGAGCGGTACAGCGAGTACTTGTCGCGGTAGTCGGCGAGCGAGATCGCCTCGCGGACGATGCTCGTGTTGGCCGAGTTCTCCTTGCCGATCGTGTCCTCGCGGACGCCGTTGCCGGCCTTCTTCGACGTGTAGGTCTCGGCGTAGATGTAGTCACCGAGACAGACGACGAAGTCGTAGTCGCCCTTGACCATCACGTCGTGGGCGTTGTACCAGCCGTGGGCGTACTCCTGGCAGGAGAAGAAGGCGAACTCGATCGTCTCCTTCGAGTCGCCGGGCGGCAGCGTGCGGAAGCGGCCGACGGTGCTCGAGCTCGTCCGTGTGGCGAAGCGGTAGTAGTACTGCTCACGGGTCTTGAGGCCGCTGACGTGCGCCTTGACCGCGTGGTTGTTGGCCGCGTTCGTGGTGATGCGGGTGCGCTTGACGACCTTGCGGAATCCACGGTCGGTCGCGATCTCGAGCGTGACCCAGCCGGACTTCGCCGAGTCCGACGGGTCGACGCGAGTCCACAGGTTGATCCCGTTGACCGTCGGGTCGCCGGCGACGACGCCGTCGGGGAAGCGGCCGGCGTACTGGCGCGAGGCGCCCTGCGCCGCGGCGGCCAGCAGCGCAGGCGGGACGGTGACGGTGATCGCGATCCCTGAGGCGCGACCGATGAACTGGCGGCGGGAATGAAGCATGTGCTGACGCTAACCGCCGTGGCAGTCCCAATGTTGCGGATTTCCGCGAACGTCCGAGGTGAACAGCGAAAAGTGACCGGGTACCCGGTCGCTTTTCGCTGTTCAGTTTGGGCTGGAACGAAGAAGGGCCCCGGCGAAGCCGGGGCCCTTCCGAGTGGTGGCGGCGTGGGCGCCGCCACCGGCTACTTCTTGGCCGTGACGGTGATGTTCAGCGTCTTGGTCTTGCTGGAGCCGGCCTCCGTGTAGCGGAGCGCCAGCTTCACCTTGTCGCCGGGCTTGATCTTGGCCTTGCGCAGCGCGCCCTTGCCGATCCGCAGCTCGATTGAGCTGGCGCCGCCGGACTTGCCGGAGACGTTCGACGAGCGGACCGTGACGAACGAGCTGCTGCCGCTCTTGCTCGTCGCCAGCTTGCGGCTCTTCGACGTGAACTTGCCGCCGACGACGCCACGGGCGTTGCCCTTCAGCTTCTTGCTGTTGATCTTGAGCTTCGAGCTCGGGAACCCGACGCGGAGCGACGTGAACTTCCGGTTCTTGCCCGACACCCTGGCGACGAGCGACGCCGTGCGGCCCTTGCCAGCACCCGACAGCGACCCGCGGGCGCTGACCGGGCCGACGTCCTGGACACCACAGACCTCGCTCGTGTCGACCGTGACCTGCTTCTCGGACACGGCGCCGTTGGTGCCGGTGAACTTGCCGTCGGCCTTCTGGGCCGCCGAGCAGAGCTCATCCGCGCCCTCGAGCATCGCGTTCGGGACCAGGTTCAGCTCGAACCGGTTGATCGGGGTGTCGGGGACACCGGCGATCGTCGTCGACAGGCGGTTGCCGCTGCCGTCGTTGAACACGTTGTTCTGGAGCAGCAGGTCGAGGTTGATCAGCCCCTGCAGCTTCACCGCCAGGGCGGGCAGCTGCTGGCCGGGGATCGTGATCAGGTTGATGTTGCCGGTCAGCGGCAGCGGGATCAGGTCGGACTCGGCCTTCGCCGTGCCGACAATCGAGTCGGCCTTGCAGTTGCCGGCGTCGTAGTCGGCCTTCGTGCAGGCCCGCTGCAGAGCCTTGATCCCGACGCCGAGCGCGGCCGGAAGCTTCAACTCCGTGTCACGCAGGGTCGAGTGGCCCTTGGTCTCGCCGCTGATGACGGTGAGGAACCCGGGGTTCTTCTTGTTGCCGGTGACCTTCGCCGTCATCTGCGGATCGAAGATCAGCTTGTCGCAGTTGGTCGGCTGGTACGGGGCCGTGACGGTGTACTTCGCGCCGTTCAGGCTCGTGTGGTTCGCGACGACCTGCTGCTCGGCGCAGGAGGATGCGTTGAACATGAAGCCCGGCTTGTAGAGCCGCAGCGCCAGCTGCCGCAGGTAGAGCGGCACGCCCTCCTGGATCGACGGCGTCGACTCGATCGTCAGGTCGATGCCGACGTCCTTCCGGGCCGCCATCTTGCCGATCACGACGACCTTGCCGAGATCGACCGGGCCGACCTTCGCCGGGACGATGATCGCGAGGCCGGCGACCCCGCCGTCGAACGGCTCGGTCAGGTAGACCGGGCCGGCGAGCTCGGCGAGCCCTGCCTCGGGACCGGTGCCGGCCTTGGTCTGGACGTCACCGATCTGCGACTCGTCGGCGCAGTTGCCGGCGCGCGCGTCGGCGATCGGGCATGCCTTGACGCCGGCGATCCGGCCGAGCAGACCGGCCGGGAGGGAAACCTCCTGGCGGTCGAGCCGGTCGTCGGTGTCACTGCGCGTGATCGTGGTCGTGAAGACCGTGTCAGCGCCGGCGTCGATCGGGTTCGCGTTGATCGCGAGCGTCGGAGCGAACGTCCGCGGCTTGCAGCCGCCGACCGTGATGCCCGACTCAAGCGTCAGCTTCTTGCCGTTGAAGGACTCGAGGTAGCCGGGAGCCTTGAACTCCTGGCCGGGGGCCGTGCAGCCGTCCGGAGCCTTCAGCACCGACCGCAGGCCGCTGCGGAAGTTGAGCTTGAAGCTCGTGAACGGCTGGCGGGGGAGATCGTCGAAGATCGTCGTCAGCTGACCGGTCTTCGGATCCGGCACGGTCTTGCCGAGGAGCTTGATGTTGAGCCCCTTCTCCGGCTTGCTGACGATGATCAGCGAGCGCAGCTTGGCCTCCTTGGTGGGAGTGCCGAGATAGACGGTGCCGTCGAGCCTGCCGACGAGCGGCGAGTCGAAGCTGACCGTTCCGATCTTCGATCCGGTCGGGCAGGTCGGGGCCTTGTCGCTGAACGCCGGATTCTTCCCGGGCAGGTACCCGAACTGCGCGTCGGTGCAGTCCGACAGGTTCGCGTCACCGGAGCCGACGCCGGCCGACAGCGCGATGCCCTCGGGCATCAGCACGGTCGCCTTGGAGACCATCGACTGCTGCGGGCCCGTGTCCGGACCGGGCATCGTCAGCTCGACGGTGACGCCGGTCGGCTGGCCTGCCTGGAACTCGGTGCTGTCGCCGGCCTGGTACTCCTCGTCGCCGGGGCCGAACGGCTTGACCGTCTGCTCGGCGTCGAACGGGAGGCTCTCGCAGCCGGTCGGCGTGAAGGGGAACTCGCCGTCGGCGCCGAAGTCGAAGGCGTCGCCGTTCCAGCCGGCGGCGCGGGCCTTGAACTTCTGCTCGGTGCACTCGACCGGGTTGATCGTGTACGGCACCTGCATGTGCGAGCGCTCGGGCGAGCCGTCGTTCTGGCCCCAGAAGGTGTACTTGAGCGAGCGCAGGCGCACACCTGCATTGAGCGCCTCGCCGCCGTTGATCAGACGGATCAGGGCGCCGTCGAGGATCGTCGAGTTCGGCATGTCGCGGAGCTCGTTCGTCAGGCCGTAGTCGCCCGGCGCGCGCAGCTTCCAGTTGGCGACGGTCGTGATCGGGTCGACCTCGAGCAGCGGCGGCTGGTTGAGGTCGGAGACGAGGCGGGCGGCGATCGCGGCGGGGCGGCCGGTCCGCGACTTGATGTAGCGGTCGTCGGAGTGGTCGTTCGGCGTTTTGTTGTCGAACAGCTCCGCGGGCTCCATGTTGAAGAGCTTGCCCTGGATCACCTGCTCGGGGAGGATCAGGTTGCCGATCGTGGCGAGGAGTCCGAGCTTGTCCTCGGGGAGGACGACCTTCGCGTTGACGGCGACGGTGCCGATCTGCGTCTCCTTCGGGCAGCCGTCGTCGCTGTTGACCTCGGTGATGGTGCAGACACGTGTCGCAGCCGGGTTGCCGATCATGCCGGCGGGGAGGTCGACGTCGACGTTGCGGACGCTCTCGGAGTTGAAGTCAGGGAAGGACATCCGCAGCGCGAGGTCCGGGTGGCCACCCGCGACGAGCGTGGCCGGTGCGGAGGACGACGGGCCCTCGCTGAGCTCAACCTGAACGTTCGCGTTCGCCTGCGCGGCGAACACGGTGATGCCGATGGCGGCCAGCAGGACCGCGGTGATGCTCCTCAAGACGTGCACTTCAGCTCCCTTGGTTTTCCCCGATACGTGCAACCTGCACAACACAATTCTTGACGAGAGTTGCGCACGGCTGGACGCGTGTTGTACCAGACCTCGGGAAATCGCGCGACCAATTGTTCACGCGCGAACGTTCGCTTCAGCTCAGCGGCTCCGCCACTGAGCTGAAGCGAGTTCGCTTCGCGAACTCGCGGTGTCGGCGGTCTGACTAGCGGCGGGCGCGGACCACGACGTTGATCGTTCGGGCCTTGCTCTGACCGAACTGCGTCGTACGGACTGCGATCCGCACGCGCTGGCCGGCCTTCAGGTTCTTGGTCTCGAGCGCGCCGCCGCTCAGCGTCAGCGTCAGCAGCTTCGAGCCGGTCTTCGGCGCGCTGAACGAGACGGCGCGCGAGGCAACCGAAGCCTTACGGTCGCCGGCGCCTGAGAGCGCCGAGATCTTGCCGCGGCGCTTCGTCGCCGAAAGCTTCGACGGCAGGCTCACCCGTGCGCTGCGCAGCGTCCCGTCCTTGGCGCTGATGCGGACGCGCAGCACCGGCTTCTTGCCCTTGCGGATCCCGGTCAGCGTCGCGCGGACGGCCGGCGTCACCGAGCTGCCGCAGACGGCGGCGGTCTCGACCGGCACCTGCGCGGTGCGCGCCTGACCGGCGTGGGAGGTGAAGACGCCGTCGGCAGTCGGGGTGGCCGCGCACAACTCCGGGATCGAGCTCTGCAGCAGGCTGTTGCCGGCGAGCTCGAGCTCGAAGCGGCTGATCGGGGCATCCGGCACGCCGTCGATCGTCGACTGCAGGCGTCCGTTCACGACCGTGTTCGTCACCTCGAGGTCGAAGCTGAGCGGGCCGCGGAGCTGCATCGCCAGGACCGGCAGGCCCTCAGCGGCGACCAGCGTCACGTTGCCGGTAGCCGGCAGCGGCAGCAGCGACGAGTACGCCTTGACGCTGCCGACGGTCGCGCTCGGGGCGCACGTGCCGGCGGTGTAGTCGGCGCGCGCGCAGGCTTTCGAGATGTTGATCCGGTTGACGCCGACCGCCTCGGGCAGCGTCAGCTTCGTCGACTTCATCGTCGCCTCGCCGTCGGCGCCGGTGATCGTCGTCGAGAACGCCGGCGCCTTCGGGTCGCCGGTGATCTTCGCCGTCATCTGCGGGTTGAACGCCGTCGCCTCGCAGCCGGTCGCCTGGTAGGGCGAGGTCAGCGTCGAGCTGCCGCCGCCCTCGCCGCGCATCTCGGCCTTCCATTCCTGCGCCGCGCACGAGGATGCGTTGAAGGTGAACCCGGGCTTGTTGAGGTCGAGCTTCATCTCGCGCAGGTAGAGCGGGATGCCGCCGACGATCCCCGGCACCTCGTCGGCGACGATGTCGATGCCGAGATCGGGGCGGACGACGAAGCGGCCCATCACCGCGACGGTGCCGAGGTCGATCGGGCCGGCCGCGGCTGGCACGACGATCGCGATCCCGGCGAGGTCGGTGCCGGTGCCCTCGGTGATGTAGACCGGGCCGCCGAGTTCGAGCGCCTTCGGCCCGGTGCCGGCCTTCGCGACGACCGAGCCGATCTGGCTCTCGATCCCGCAGTTGCCGACGCGCGCGTCGGCGACCGGGCACTGCTTGACGCCGGGCAGGCGAGCGAGCAGGCCGCTCGGCATCGAGATCTTCATCCCCGCGAGCCGCTCGTCTGAGTCCTTGCGCGCGATCGTCGTCGTCAGGTCGGTGTTGCCGGCGGCCTGGGTCGAGGTCTGGCCGGTCGTGAAGGTCGGCGTGAACGTCTTCGCCTTGCAGCCGGTGACCTTGAAGCCGGCCTCGAGCTGCTTTCCGGCCTGGCCCGAGAAGGGCGTCGCAGTGCCGACGATCTTGTAGTCGTCACGGCACTCGTCCGGCGCCTTCAGCATTCCGGTCGGGCCGCCGCGGAAGGTCAGGCCGAAGAGCGTGAACGGCGTCTCCGGGTTCTCGTCGAAGACGAGCGTGATCTGGCCGGTCTTCGCGTCGAGCAGCGTCTTGCCGCGGAGCTTGATCGTCACGTCGCCGGCGGTCGCGTAGATGAACAGGCGCAGCGGCACGTCGGCGGTCGGCGTCGCGAGGTAGAGGCTGCCGGTCACGTCACCGACGAGCGGCGAGGTGAAGACGACCTTGCCGATGCTCGAGTTCGCCGGACAGCGCTCAGGGGTCGCGCTCGTCGCCGCGAACTGCGCGTCGGTGCAGCCGGAGAGGCCGTCGGCGGCCATCGACGCCGAGATCGATGCGCCGACCGGCATCGTGAAGACGGCGGTCTTGAGGTGCGCCTGGGCGAGGCCGTTGTCCGGCGCCGGGAAGGTGATGCCGGAGACGACGTCTTGGGCGACCGGCTGGCCGGCCTCCATCTCGCCGGGGGTGACGGTCAGGCCGGGGTTGAACGGCAGATTCTCGCAGCCGCGGATCGTGAAGACCGGGCCCTGGGCGGTGACGGTGGTGCCGGTGTAGGTCTCGCCGCGGAGCTTGACGCGCTTCGGGCCGCAGCTCGTCGGCGCGGTGACGAAGGGCTTGCCGTTGCCGTCCGGCGGCGTGCCGAGCAGCGTGAACGTCATCTCGTTGATCTTCTGGTTCAGCTTGAAGCCGCCGAGATCGGCCTGCGTCGGGATGTCGCTCAGGGCTGTCGTCAGCGCGAAGTCGCCGGGGCTGTCGACCTTGATCTTCGCCTCGAGCGTGATCGCCGCGTCCTCGAGGTCCTGCGGCGGGATCAGGCCGTGGCAGAAGTCGAGCGGGATGTCGGAGCCGGGGATGTCGTGGAGGATCTGGCAGAGGTCGAGGATCGGGACGATCCGGATGCCGAGCAGCGCCGGCTCGCCGCCTCTGGGCGTGAGCGCGAAGACCTTGCCGTTGGCGTTGATCGGGATCTCGTTCTTGCCGAGGATGCCCTTGACGAGGCCCGCGAGCAGGGCGCCGACGAGGTCGGTCTCAGGGATCGAGGCGACGGCCTTGACCTGCGTCTCTCCGACCTGGGACGCGCTCGTGCACTGGTTGAGCTTCAGCTTGTCGGCGGCGCAGAGCGTCACCGCGTTGGGGTCACCGACGAGACCGGGCGGCAGCGTGAGGTCGAGGTCCTTGAGGTTCTCGTCTCCGCTGGTCTTGATCTTCAGCGAGATGCTCGGGTGGTCTCCGGCCTGGAGCGGGTCGCTCGTGACCTGGCCGGCGTGCTGTACGAGGCCGCCGCTGATCTCGGCCGAAACGGCGGCGTGCGCCACTGCTGCAGGGCCGGCGAACAGGACGAGCGTGAGTGCCAGCAGTCTCCCCAGACGACGTGTCATGAACCGGACTATCGGGGCTGTTCATGCCGCCGTCAACCGCTTTTTAGAAAAACGATTGCGTTTCCAACAAACGGTCTAGAACCCGGTCTCTCGCGGCTCGTCCGAACGTCCAAGAACCCGAGGCGTGGGGGTTATTTTGCGGCGCGGACGCGGATGCGGATCTTGCGGACCTTCTTGGAGGCGCCCTGTGTGTAACTGATGCTCAGCGTGATGCGCTTGCCGGGCTTGAGCTTCTTGCCGCGCGCGAGGGCGCCCTTGCCGAGCCGTAGCTCGATCGCGCTCGTGCCCTTCGATGACGGGTACCTGACCGTCAGCGTTCGGCCGCCCTTGCCGCTGCGGGTCGCCTTGCGCGTCTTGCCACCGGCGACGCCGCGGAGGCCGGTGCGCGCCTTGGACTTCACGATCCGCAGGTAGCTCTTCGGGAGCGTGACCTTCGCCGAGCGGAGCTTCGCGTTCCTGCCCGAGAGCCGGATCGTGAGCGAGGGCTTGCGGCCCTTGGCCGTGCCCTTGAGCTTCGCCTTCGCCGCAATCGAGGAAGCGCCGCAGACCGCGCTCACGTCGACCTTGGTCTTGGCGGTCACGGCTTTGCCTGAGTGGGCGGTGAACGCGCCATCGGCCGTCTGCGTCCCTGCGCAGAGCTGGTCTGCGGTGCTCTGGAGCAGCGCGTTCTGCGAGAGGTTCAGATCGAACGTGCTGATCGGCGTGTCGGGCACGCCCGCGATCGACGAGACGAGCCGCCGGTCCTCGATCGAGTTCTTCACGAGCAGGTCGAGATTGATCGGGCCACGGAGCTGAAGCCCGAGCGCGGGCAGTGTCTCAGCGTCGAGCTTGACCAGCGTCACCGGGCCGGTCAGCGGCTGCGCGATCAGCGGCGAGACCGCGGTCGCCGATCCGATCACGGCGTCGGGCTTGCAGGTGCCGGCGCGGTAGTCGGCTTCCGGGCACGTGCGCTGGAGGCCCTTGATGCTGGCTCCGAGCGCGGCCGGGAGCGTCAGCTTGAGGCTCTCGAGGTTGGCGTCACCGGCTGTGCCGCTGACGCGCGTGCTGAAGGCCGGACTCTTGGGGTTGCCCGAGACCTTCGCGGTCAGCTTCGGCGCGAAGCCGAGCTGCTCGCAGCCGGTCGCCTGGTACGGGGCGCTCGCGGTCGCGGTCATTCCCGACAGGCTCGTGAAGGCCGCGTCGACCGTCTTCGCGCTGCAGCTCGAGGCGTTGAAGAGGAAGCCGCTGCGATCGAGCGTGAGCGCCATCGACTTGATGTAGAGCGGGACACCGCCGACGATCGACGGGATCGACTCGACCGTGAGGTCGATGCCGACGTCGGGCCGCACGCTGAGCTTGCCGATCACGACGACCGTTCCGAGGTCGATCGGCCCGACCTTCGCCGGGGCGGTGATCGCGAGCCCGGCGATCGAGCCGTCGATGCCCTCGGTCAGGAAGACCTTGCCCGGCAGCGAGACCGGCTTGCCGCCGGTTCCGGCCGAGGTGACGACCGATCCCAGCAGGCTCGAGTCGGGGCACGCGGCGTTGCGCGCGTCGGCGAGTGAGCACGGCGGCACCGATGAGATCCGGCCGAGCAGGCCGGGCGGCATCGAGACCCTCACGCCCTTGAGGCGGTCATCGGCGTCGCTGCGGGAGATGATGGTCTTCAGCGAGGTGTCGGCTCCGGCCTGAGTCGTGCTCAGCTCGGCTGCGAAGACCGGGGCGAAGGACGGCGGCGCGCAGCCCGTGACCTCGAACGTCGCCTGCGGCGTCGCGTCCGCGCCGCCCGACCAGGGCGTGATCTGCGAGGTCGCCGTGTGGGTTCCGCAGGTGTCCGGCGCTTTCAGCGCGGCCGTGTCGCCGCCCTTGAACGAGAGCCGGAAGGCGGTGAACGGCTGCTCGGGCGTGTTGTCGAAGATCGTCGTCAGCTGGCCTGTGTCCGGGTCTGCGTTGACGCGGCCGGCGAGCTTGATCACGACCTGGCCGCGCTTGGCGTAGGCGAACAGGCGGAACTTCGCATCGGCGGTCGACGTGCCGAGGTAGACAGTGCCGGTGACGGGCCCGACGAGCGGCGAGTCGAAGATGATCGTGCCGGTCTCAGAGAGCGCAGGGCACGACGGCGCGGCGCCGGAGTCGATCGCGAACTGCTCGCCGGTGCAGCCCTCGAGGCCGTCGGCGCCGACGCCGGCAGACAGCGCGGCGCCGGCGGGCAGTGTCACGACGGTGTTCTTGACGTGAGACTGGGCGGTGGCGTTGCCGGGCGCCGGGAAGGTGACGCCGACGGAGATCGGGGCGGGCTGGCCGGCGGTCAGCGTCGCCGGCTCGACGGTGAGGCCGGGGGTGAAGGGAACGGAGCTGCAGCCTGTGATCGAGAACGGCGGCGCGTTGTCGGACGACTTGGTGTTGCCGTACGAGGTGGCGTCGATCGAGACGGTCTTCGCGCCGCAGCTTGTCGGGTTCGTCATGAACGGCCGCAGCGGGTTCGACGCCGAGGCGTTCAGTGTGAGCGTGAGCGAGTTGATGCGGGCCTGAGCGGTGCCGATGGCCGTCTCGGCCGACTGGGGCAGCTCGCGTACGAGCGTCGTCAGGCCGAAGTCGCCGGGGCTGCGCAGGTTGATCGCCGACGAGGCGTTGATCGGCGGGATGATCAGCGAACTCAGCCCGTCGAGCGGCGGGGGCAGCGTGATCGGGAGCGGGATCGGGTTCGCTTGTAGCTTCATCGCGAGCCGGGCCGGCTCGTCGCCGATCGGGTCCATCACGTAGATGGGACCGGACGCCGTGAGATTCTGAGTGACAGACAGCGGCGGCGGGAGGACCGCGGTGGTGTCCGCGCTCGCGTTGCCGACGATCGAACCTGCGGGGCAGGTGCCGGAGCTCGCCTGGGCGGCCGAGCACTTCACGGTGACCGCTCCCGGGTCGCCGACCAGTCCGGGCGGGAGGTTCAGGTCGAAATCACGGACCTTCTCCGAGCCGCTGAACGCGACGTTCAAAGTCAGGGTCGGATGCCCGCCCGCCTGCGTGGTGCTCGGGCCACCGGTGACGGTGACTCCGAAGTCCGCGGACGCCGCCGCTGGCAAGGCCAGCAACGTGCAGATCGCAATGAACAGGCCTCCCCGGCGCACGCGCATGGGCGCTGTATTCCCAACACACCGGTTCGCGGAAACCTGGCAATGATGAGAAAGAAAGCGCCGGACAGTTCGGCTAGCAGCCCCAAGCCGCGCGAAGCACCGGGCGTATCACGGGACGATCGCGCTACCACCGACGCTCACAGGGGAATGTTCCCGTGCTTGCGCTTCGGCCCCGGCTGACGCTTCGTCAGCAACGTGTGCAACGAGTCGATCACGCGCGGGCGCGTCTCGTGGGGCAGGATCACGTCGTCGACGTAGCCACGCTCGGCCGCGGTGTACGGGTTCGCGAACCGCGCCTTGTAGTCGCTGATCAGCTTCTCGCGCCGCTCGTCCGGGGTCGGGGAGCTGGCGAGATCGCGGCGGTAGATGATGTTGACCGCGCCCTCGGGACCCATCACCGCGACCTCGCCCTGGGGCCATGCGTAGTTGAAGTCGGCGAGCAGGTGCTTGGAGGCCATCACGTCGTACGCGCCGCCGTAGGCCTTGCGCGTGATGACCGTGATCTTCGGGACGGTCGCCTCCGTGTACGCGTAGAGCAGCTTCGCGCCGTGCCGGATGATGCCGCCCCACTCTTGGCTCGTACCCGGGAGGAACCCGGGCACGTCGCAGAAGGTGAGGATCGGGATGTTGTAGGCGTCGCAGGTGCGGACGAAGCGCGCCGCCTTCGCCGAAGCGTCGATGTCGAGCACGCCCGCCATGTGGTTCGGCTGGTTGCCGACGACGCCGACCGCGTAGCCGTCGAGGCGCGAGAAGCCGCAGACGATGTTCTTGGCGAAGTGCTCGTGGATCTCGAAGAAGTCGCCGTCGTCGACAACGAGCTTGATCACGTTGCGCATGTCGTACGGCTTGTTCGGGTTGTCCGGCACGACCGAGTCGAGTTCGGCGTCGGCGCGGTCGACGGGGTCGTCGGTCGGGACGCGCGGCGGCGTCTCGAGGTTGTTCTGCGGCAGGAAGCCGATCAGGTAGCGCGTGTCCTCGAGCAGCTGCTCCTCGGAGTCAGCTGCGAGGTGCGCGACGCCCGACTTCGAGTTGTGCGCCATTGCGCCGCCGAGCTCCTCGAACTCGACCTCCTCACCGGTGACGGTCTTGATGACCTCGGGGCCGGTGATGAACATGTGTGAGGTCTCCTTCACCATGAAGATGAAGTCGGTGATCGCGGGCGAGTAGACGGCGCCGCCGGCGCACGGCCCCATGATCAGGCTGATCTGCGGGACGACGCCCGAGCACATGACGTTGCGGACGAAGACGTCGCCGTAGGCGCCGAGCGAGACGACGCCCTCCTGGATCCGCGCGCCGCCGGAGTCGTTGATGCCGATCACGGGGCAGCCGATCTTGGCCGCGAGATCCATGATCTTGCACATCTTCTCGGCCATGACCTCGCCGAGCGAGCCGCCGAAGACGGTGAAATCCTGGCTGAAGACGCAGACGCGGCGGCCGTCGATCAGGCCGTGGCCGGTGACGACCGCGTCGCCCCACGGCCGGTTCTTCTGCATGTCGAAGTCGGTCGTGCGATGGCGGACGAACGTGTCGAGCTCCTGGAACGTGCCCGGGTCGAGCAGCATCTCGATCCGCTCGCGCGCGGTCATCTTGCCGCGGGCGTGCTGCTTCTCCTCGGCCTCGGGCGAGGAATGCATCGCCTGCTCGCGCAGCTCGGCGAGATGCGCGGCGCGCTCTTCGTAGGTCTCCAGGTGCTGCTGACGCTGACTCATGCGGCGGCGGAGGTTACCGGCGCGCCGCCGCGCGCAGCGTTCGGCGTCAGCCGCGGCTGAACGGGCGGTGATGCGCCGCGCTCAGGTGGTCCAGCATCGCGCCGATGACCGCCTCGGCCTCGGCGGCCTCCTCGGCCTCGAACACGGGCTCGGGGATCGGATCGGGCTCCGTGGGTGGCTCGGGCGCGGGCGGGGGCGGCGGGGGCGCAGGCTCAGGCGTCTCGGCGACCGGACGCTCACGGCGGAACAGCCGCTGCCACCAGCGCACGTGAGGAATCGGTGTCGACACGGATTGCCCACCGCATTCGGGGGTGATCGGTGTCGACACGGATTGCTCCGGGGCCTCGTCCGCGGTGACCTCCGCCACGGCCTCGGACGCCGCGACGTCCTCCACGGCCTCGGCGGTGACGGTCACCTTGGTGCCCCACCCTGAACGCTCCAGGGTCACCGTGCCGCGTGCGCGGTCGCCCTCCCAGGCCACGGTGGTCTCGGGTGTGACGCGGCTGATCGAGATCTCCCCGAACGCCCCGAGGTGCCGGGCCAGCGACTGGATGTCGCTGACCTCCGACCAGACCTCGGGCTGAGACTTGACGATCGTGCGGCGCACGGTGAGACCGGGCATCGGAGCACGGATTGGCCGTTCCCCGTCCGATCCCTGCGCCTGCAAGCAGCGTTTCGTCGCAGACCGAACCGCTCAAGGGGAAGTGAGTCCCGCCGAGCACCGGGTGTGGATGACCCCTCGGTTCGCATCAGCGGCTGTGCTCTGCGCTTTCGGCGTGTCGTTCGCGCTGCCCGCGGCCGCGCGCGCCGGCAACGTCCTCTCGACCTTCGCGGGCACCGGCAGCGCGACCTTCAGCGGCGACACGGGCCCGGCGGTCAATGCCGGCCTCTCGGCGCCGCGCGGGCTGGCGCAGCTCGCCGATGGCTCGATCCTCGTCAGCGACTCGGGCAACAACCGGATCCGCAAGATCACCTCCGCCGGGGTCATCACGACGGTCGCGGGCACCGGCACGGCCGGGTCGCTCGGCGACGGTGGGCTCGCCACGGCGGCGCAGCTCAGCGGACCGCGTGATGTCGTCGTCGCACCGGACGGCGTCACCTACTACATCGCCGACAACGCGACGAACCGGATCCGTGCGGTCGCCGCCGACGGCACGATCTCGCGGATCGCGGGTACCGGCACCGCTAGCTCGACCGGTGACGGCGCGGCCGGCAACCTCGCGACGGTCAACGGGCCCTCCGGCCTCGGGATCGACAACGCCGGCAACCTCTACATCGCCGACACCGGCGGCAACCGGATCAGGAGGATGGCGGCGACCAGCGGACTGGTCACCGGGAGCAGCATCATCACCACGGTCGCCGGTACCGGCACCGCGGGGGCGCTGGACGGCGCGGCGACGGCCACTGCCCAGCTGAACGGACCGCAGGACGTGCTCTGGACCGGCGGCAGCAACCTCTTGATCGCCGACGGCGGCAACAACTCGATCCGCTCGCTGGCGGGCGGGTCCGTCACCCGCGTCGTCGGCACCGGCTCGGCCTGCACCCCGATCACATCGCTCTGTGGTGACGGGCAACAGGCGTCGCTCGCCGCTCTGAGCGCGCCCGGCGCGATCAACAGCGACGGCGCCGGCGGCTATCTGATCTCCGACTCGAGCACGCACCGCGTGCGTCAGGTGAAGGCCGACGGAACGATCAACACGATCGCCGGCAGCGGCGTGGCCTGCGTGACGAGCAACCGCTGCGGCGATGGCGGCACCGCCGAACTGGCGCAGCTCAATGCGCCCAGAGGCGCCCTGATCGCCGCCGACGGCCGCCTCTACATCGGCGATTCCGGGACCAACCGGATCCGTCTGCGGATCGTCGAGGCCGGGGGCACGGGGCCCGCCGGCCCGGCCGGACCGACCGGACCGACCGGGCCTTCCGGCCCGGCCGGTAACAACGGCGCGACCGGTGCGACCGGAGCGACAGGCTCGAACGGGGCGACCGGTGCAACCGGGCCGACCGGTGCCGCCGGCGCCGCGGGCGCCGCGGGCGCCGCGGGCGCCGACGGCATCGACGGTGCCGACGGCGCCAATGGATCCCCGGGGGCCCCGGGCCTCAACGGTCTTTCTGGCCGCGACGGAGCGACCGGCCCGCAGGGCGTCCAGGGCGTCACCGGCGCGCGCGGACCGAAGGGCGACACCGCGACCACGCTGCCGCTCGTCGTCGCGCTGCCGGGGGCACGGATCTCGCTGCGCGGCAGCAGCCACACGATCCTCAAGCTGTTCATCACCGACTCGGCGACCGTCACGGTCCGGGTCACGCGTGGCTCGCGTGCCGTACGGATGCGGACCGCGACCTTCCAGAAGTACGGCCGCAAGAACCTCGACCTGGCGCGGCTGACGCGCGGCAGCTACCGGATCGTCGTGATCGCGCAGTCCGGCGGGCAGACATCGGTCGACCGCGCCACCCTGGTGGTGCGATGAGGCGCGGCGGTGCGGCCGTTGCTGCCGCCGTAGTGGTGCTGCTCGGTGCCGCCGAGGCCGGCGCCGAGAACACGATCTACACATACGCCGGGACCGGTGCCGCGTCGACGACCGGCGACGGTGGTCCGGCGGTCTCCGCCACGCTCAACCAGCCCTCGGCGCTCGCCTTCGGCGCCGACGGGTCGCTGTACGTCGCCGAGCTCGGCGGCAACGTGATCCGGAAGATCGATGTCGGCGGAACGATCCAGGCATTCGCCGGCACCGGCTCGGCCAGCCACACCGGAGACGGTGGCAGCGCGTCGGCCGCGGCGATCTTCAACCCCCGCGACATCGCGTTCGCGCCCGACGGCCAGACGATGTACATCGCCGAGACCGGCGGTAACACGATCCGCAGGATCGCCGCCGACGGGACGATCACGACGGTCGTCGGCACCGGCTCCGCGGGCCAGACCGGTGACTTCGGCGCGGCCAACGCGGCGACCCTCAGCGGACCCCAGGGCATCGGCGTGGCAGCGAACGGCGATCTCTACATCGCCGACACCGGGGTCGCCGGGCCGCCGATCATCCCCGGCAACAAGATCCGGCTCGTGACCGCAGGCGCCAACCAGCTGATCGATGGGGCCGACGTGATCACGACGTTCGCCGGCACCGGCGGCGCCGCGAACAACACCGGCGACCTCGGGCCGGCGCTCCTCGCCACGCTCGCCGTCCCGAGCGACGTCCTGCCGATGGCCGACGGGACCGTGATGATCGCCGACCCCGGCAACACCAGGCTCCGGTACGTCGACACTGCCGGCATCGTCAGGCCATACAGCCTCAACGGCACGTACACGGCGGCCAACATCGCCGGTGACGGTGGGCCGGTCGCGAACGCCGCGATCGTTCCCACAGGCCAGCTCATCTCCGACGGCGCCGGCGGCGTCCTGATCACCGAGAGCGCCCGGCACCGGATCCGGCGCGTGACCGCATCGGGGGTCGTCTCGACGATCG
This sequence comes from Baekduia sp., assembly GCA_037045385.1. Taxonomy (GTDB): domain Bacteria; phylum Actinomycetota; class Thermoleophilia; order Solirubrobacterales; family Solirubrobacteraceae; genus Baekduia. The sequence continues at coordinate 64,740 of JBAOHN010000010.1, forward strand.
CCGGCAACAACGTCACATGTGCCACGACCGACCTCTGCGGCGACTACGGCGCGGCCGAGCTCGCCGGTATCGCAAGCCCGCTCGGCGTGGCCGGCAGCCCGACCGGGCGGCTCTACATCGCCGAGGGCAATCGAATCCGAGTACGCGTCTATGCGCCTGGCTCAGGCGGCCCGCAGGGCCCGGCCGGCCCGGCCGGCCTGACCGGCGCCCCGGGTGGTGCGGGCGCCGACGGCGCCGTGGGCGCGGCCGGTTCCACCGGAGCTGCCGGAGCGGCCGGTCAGGCCGGCGCCGCTGGGGCCGCGGGACCCAACGGCCCGCCCGGCCCGAACGGCGCCGATGGCGCCGACGGTCGTCCCGGGCGCGCGGGAGCGAACGGTGCCAACGGCATCAACGGCACGACCGGCTCCGACGGCGCGTCCGGCGCCGCCGGTTCTCAGGGCGAGGCCGGACCGGATGGTCCGAAGGGGGAAAGCGGCGATCCGCTCGCGCTGATCGGCGGCACGCCGCTCGTCGTCGCGCTGCCGGCATCCCGGATCGTGCGGCGCGGGGGCCGGATCATCCTTCGGCTCTACGTCAGCACCGGCAGCTCGATCGGCGCAAGTGCCGTCAAGGACGGCTACGTGATCTCGCGCAGTCGCACCTTCCTGCGCGCCGGGCTCAAGCAGCTCGACCTCGGCCGGCTCGACGCCGGTCGCTACCGGATCGTCGTCAACGCCGGCGCGGACGGCGGGCGCACGTCGACCGACCGGGCCACGCTCGTCGTGCGCTGACGCACGCCTGGGTTGTGCAAGATCGCTTGCGGGCTCCCTGCGCAACCGCTCAAATTCGGTGAGCGGCTGCCGACCGCGAGGGGTATGGATGCCCCCGCCGCCAGGCGGATCGCGGTGCTGTGTGCGCTCGGCGTGTTGCTCACGCCTGCTCGCGCGTGGGCGAACAACACGATCACCTCGATCGCGGGGACGGGGACCGCGGCGTTCTCGGGTGACGGCGGCCCGGCGCTGCAGGCGACGATGAGCACCGTCACGACGTTGATCCTGCTCGACAACGGATCACTCGTCTTCTGCGACTTCGGCAACAACCGGATCCGGATGATCGCCGCCGACGGGACTGTCTCGACGATCGCCGGAACGGGCTCGGGAACCTCGAGCGGCGACGGCGGCCTTGCGACGGCAGCCGGCATCAGATCACCGGTCGACCTGGTGCTCGCGCCGGACAAGACCACGTTCTACGTGCTCGAGTACAACGGGTACAAGGTCCGCAAGTTCACGATTGGCGGCAACATCTCGACCGTTATCGGGACCGGCACCGCCGGCTTCCAGGGTGACGGCGGCCGCGCCGACGCCGCTCGCATCAACCAGGCGTACGGCCTCGGCGGCGCGCCGAACGGCGATCTCTATATCGGAGACACCAGCAACTCGCGGATCCGGAAGGTGGCTGCGACGGCGGGCGCGATCGACGGCTCCCAGACGATCACGACCGTCGCCGGGACCGGTACGAACGGCTTCTCGGGCGACGGCGGCTCAGCGACCTCCGCGCAGCTCAACGCACCGCGCGGCATCTACGCCGACAGCAACACGTCGTTCTACGTCGCCGACTACTCGAACAACCGGGTCCGCCGGGTCAACGGTGGGACGATCACCACCGTCGCCGGCAGTGCGACAACGTGCACCACCGCGACCGGGCTCTGTGGCGATGGCGGGCCGGCGACCTCGGCCGCGCTCAACGGCCCGTTCTTCGTTGCCTCCGATCAGCAGGGCGGGATCCTGATCAGCGACTACGCGACGCGCCGGGTGCGGCGGGTCGCGTCGAACGGCCTCATCTTCTCGCCGGTCGGAAGCGGGGTCAATTGCACCGCGACCACGTTCTGCGGCGACGGCGGCCGCGCCGAGATCGCGAACCTCAACGGACCCGCGGGGCTGTTCACGACGTCCGACAGCAACGGCGTCACCTACTACGTCGCCGATTACGCCGGCTACCGGATCCGCAAACGCACGCCCGACGTCTACTCGACCGGCCCGACCGGTCCAGCCGGGCCGACGGGCGCGACCGGGGCGACCGGCGCGACCGGGGCGACCGGCGCGACCGGCGCGACCGGCGCGACCGGCGCGACCGGGCCGCAGGGCCCGACCGGTCCGACCGGCCCGACCGGCGCCCAGGGGCCCGCCGGGCCGACCGGCGCCCAGGGCGCGACCGGTGATCCCGGCGCTGCCGGCCCGACCGGCGCCCAGGGGCCCCAGGGCCCGCAGGGAGCCACCGGCGCCCAGGGGCCCGCCGGGGCAACCGGCGCGACAGGAGCGACCGGCGTCACCGGGGCCCAGGGCGCGAAGGGCCCGACGGGATCGCAGGGCGCGACCGGGGCCCAGGGCGCGACCGGACCGCAGGGCGCGACCGGCCCGCAGGGCCCGACCGGCGCCGCCGGCGCACAGGGCGCCGCCGGCGCACAAGGTGCGACCGGGCCGCAGGGCGCGACCGGGTCACAGGGTGCCCAGGGGTCGGCAGGCCCGGCCGGCGCCGACGGGAGCAACGGCCGCAACGGCGCCTCCGGGCCCGCCGGCACGGCCGGGGCACGGGGCGGGCGTGGGCCACGCGGCGCCGACGGCGCGAACGGCGCCAGCGGCAGCGACGGACAGCCAGGCTCGATCGGCGCGCAGGGGAGCTTCGGATCCTTCTACCCGCTGATGGTCGTGCTGCCGAGCTCGCGGATGGTCAGCTCGCCCAAGCGTCGGGCGGTCGTCCGGCTCTACGTCAGCGGCGGCGCGACCGTCGAGTTGCGCGTGATCGCCGACGGTCACGTGATCGCGATGCGGCGGCGCACCTTCAAGCGCGTCGGACGCAAGCGCTTTGACCTCGGCCGGATCGGCGGCGGACGCTACCGCGTTCGGGCGACCGTCCTGCGGCTCGACGGATCCTCGACCGACAGCGCGACCCTGGTGGTCCGATGAGGCCCCGAGGCTCAGCTCGCGTGGCTGCGACCGTGATCGCTGCGACCGCCCTGCTGCCGGCCTCGGCGACGGCGTCGAACACGGTCGTCACCTTCGCAGGCACCGGCGTCGCCAGCTCCACCGGCGACGGCCAGCAGTCGCCGACAGCGACGATCAACGCGGCGACCGGGCTCGCGATGCTGAGCGACGGCACGATCCTGATCGCCGAGTTCGGCGGCAACCGGATTCGGGCGATCAGCTCGGGCGGTGTGACCTCGACGCTGATGGGCACCGGCACGGCGACGAGCACCGGTGACGGCGGCACACCCGCCGCCGCGACGGTCAACGGTCCCCGTGACGTCGTCGTCGTGCCCGGCGGCACCGGCTCCACCTACACGTACTACGTCTCCGAGCTCACCGGCCAACGGATCCGAAAGGTCTCTGTTGTCGCCGGCACCGGCACGGTCAGCACGATCGCCGGCACCGGAACCGCCGGCTTCAGCGGCGACGGCGGCGCGGCGAGCTCAGCGCAGCTCTCGAACCCGACCGGCCTTTCGGTCGATGCGGTGACCGGTGACCTTTACATCGCCGACACCGCCAACAACCGGATCCGAAAGATCACCGCGACCGCCGGAGTGATCACCGGCTCGAGCACGATCACGACCGTCGCCGGCAACGGGACCGCAGGGTCCTCCGGTGACGGCGGCACGGCGATCGCCGCGGCGATCAACGGCCCTCAGGGTGTGCTCGCAACGGCAGCGGTCGGCAACGCGGCGACCGCCGGCACCTTCCTGATCGCCGACACCGCAGGTCAGCGGATCCGGCAGGTCGACGCCGCCGGCACGATCACCACCTACATCGGCACCGGCACGGCGTGCGCGTCGGCAACTGCGAGCTGTGGCGACGGCGGCCTGCGCGTCGGCGCCGGGGTCCGCAGCCCGATCAACATCATCAGTGACGGCGCCGGCGGCATCTACTGGGCCGACAGCGGCGCGAACCGGATCCGGCGCGTCAACGCGGCCGGCTGGGTGTCGCCGGTGATCGGTGCCGGGGCCACCTGTGGCACGAGCACCGACCGTTGTGGTGACGGTGGCCCGGCCGAGTTCGCCGCGATCACGACGACCTACGACGTGCTGCTCGGAGCCGACGGGACGACCATCTACGAGGTCGACGCCAACAACCGGATGCGCGCGCGGGTGGTCGACACGCCGCCCTCGGGCTCGACCGGACCGGCCGGCGCCACCGGACCGACCGGCGCCACCGGTGCGACCGGTGCGACCGGTGCGACCGGCGCTACCGGTGCCACCGGGGCGCAGGGGCCGACCGGACCGACAGGGCCGACCGGTGCCCAGGGCGCCCAAGGGGCCGTCGGCCCAGCCGGCGCTGCAGGCGCCGACGGCGCGACCGGACCGCAGGGTGCGACCGGCGCCCAGGGCGCCGCCGGCCCGACCGGCCCGACCGGCGCGACCGGACCGCAGGGGCCGGTGGGCTCGGCGGGCGCGCAGGGTGCCGCGGGAACCACGGGCTCTCAGGGCGTCGCCGGTGACCAGGGCGCCGCGGGAACCGCAGGTGCTCAGGGTGCGACCGGACCACAGGGCGCCGCCGGATCGCAGGGCGCGACCGGACCACAGGGCTCAACCGGGACGCAGGGCGCGACCGGGACGCAGGGCGCGACCGGTCAGACGGGGCCGCAGGGCGCTGCCGGGACGCAGGGCGCTGCGGGCGCCGACGGCGCCAGCGGCCTTGCCGGACCGGACGGGCCTGCGGGCGCGCAGGGCGCGACCGGACCTGCCGGCCCCGCCGGCGCCAACGGCCAGAACGGCCAGAACGGCAGCGAAGGACAGGTCGGCGCTCAGGGCACCCGCGGTCCGGAGATGCCGCTGCTCGTGACGCTGCCGGCATCACGGGTGCGCGTCCGGCAGGCTCGCAAGGCGACGCTTCGCTTCTTCGTCAGCGGTCCCGCCAACGTGACGCTGCGGCTTGTGCGCCGCGACCGCACCGTCAAGACGATCCGCAGGAGCTACAAAGGCGCCGGCCGTCGTCAGGTCAGCCTAGGACGCCTCAAGCGCGGCCGCTACCGCGTGGTGCTCGTCGGCGTGCGCGACACGTTCACCTCGGCCGATCGCTCGATCCTGGTGGTGCGGTGATCCGCGGCACGGTTCTCCGGGCGCTCCTGGCCGCCGCGGTCGCAGGCGCTCCGCTGGCGCTCGCCACGCCGGCGACCGCCAGCTACACGCTCTCGCCCTTCATCGGCAACGGCACGGCCGGTTCCACTGGAGACGGCGGGCTGATCCAGATGGCCACGATCAACGGCCCGACCGGCCTGGTGCGGCTGCCGGACGGCTCGCTCCTGATCGTCGAGGCCAGCGGCCACCGGGTACGCCGCGTCGCCTCCGACCTCGCGGTCTCCACCTTCTTCGGTATCGGGACGAACACGTCCACCGGCGACGGCGGAACGCCGGCCGCCGCGACGATCAACGGCCCCCGCGACATCGCGCTCGCCCCGGGGGGCACGGCGTCGACCTACACCCTGTACGTCTCCGAGTTCACCGGCAACCGGGTCCGCAAGGTCGCGGTTGTGTCTGGCGTCGGAACGGTCAGCACGGTCGCCGGGACCGGCATCGCTGGCTTCAGCGGCGACGGCGGAGCCGCGAACGCAGCGCAGGTCACGAGCCCGTTCGGACTGTCGGTCGATCAGGTCACCGGCGACCTGTACATCGCCGACCAGGGCAACAACAGGATCCGCAAGGTCACCGCGACTGCCGGCGTCATCACCGGGGCGAGCACGATCTCGACGGTCGTCGGCACCGGCACAGCGTCCTCGACGGGCGACGGCGCGGCGGCGACGTCGGCGACGATCAACGCGCCGGTGTCGGTGCTCGCCACCGCCGTGAGCGGCGACGCGTCGACCACCGGGACGCTGATGGTGTCGGACTCCTCCGGCCACCGGCTTCGGCGCGTCGACTCGTCAGGGAACATCACGACGTTCGCCGGCACCGGCACCGCGTGCAGCACCGGCACTGCGCTCTGCGGCGACTACGGCCCGGCCACCGCGGCGCAGATCCGGACCCCGACCGGGGTCATCAGCGATGGCGCAGGCGGGTACTACTTCGGTGACCAGAGCGACAACCGGATCCGCCGGATCTCCTCGACGGGGATCATCACGACCGTCATCGGCAATGGCAACGGCTGCAGCGGGCTCGACCGCTGCGGCGATTGGGGCTCCGCCGAGACCGCCACGATCAACGCGCCCTGGGACCTCGTCCTCGCTCCCGACAACACGACGATCTACGTCGCCGACGCGACGAGCCGGGTTCGCGTCCGCACGCTCGACCCCCCGCTCGTCGGGCCGGCCGGGCCGCAGGGGCCCGCAGGTCCTACCGGCGGAACAGGCGCGACCGGGGCGACCGGCGCGACCGGCGCGACCGGGGCGACGGGGCCGCAGGGCGCTCAGGGCGCGCAGGGTGCCCAGGGCGCGGCCGGTCCGACCGGTCCGCAGGGCCCGCTCGGCCCGACCGGCGCCAAGGGCGCGGCAGGGCCGCAGGGCGCGACCGGGCCGCAGGGTCCGGCTGGGGCGCAGGGATCCGCGGGCGCGACGGGTGCAGCGGGGCCGGCGGGCCCGGCCGGGCCGCAGGGGCCGACCGGCGCGACCGGGCCGCAGGGGCCGGCTGGGCCGCAGGGCGTCGCCGGAGCGACCGGTCCGGACGGCGCTGCCGGGGCGCAGGGCCCCGCCGGGCCGCAAGGGGCCGCCGGGCCGCAGGGTGCGACCGGGCCGCAGGGTGCGACCGGACCGCAGGGGCAGGCCGGTGCCCAGGGCGCGGCCGGCGTCGCCGGTGCGGTCGGCGTGACCGGCCAGGACGGCGCGGATGGGGCCGACGGAGCGCAGGGCGCCGCCGGGGCGGACGGCGCTCAGGGACCGGCGGGACCGGCGGGAGCCGACGGCTTGGCTGGGACCGACGGCGCGAACGGCGCGGCCGGCGTGCAGGGCGAGTCAGGCGACCCGTTCCCGCTGCTCGTCTCGCTGCCCGGCGACAACGTCGTCGTCTACCAGCAAGCGCACGTGATCCTTCGTTTCTTCGTCTCCGGGCCCGCCGAGGTTCGCGTGACGGTGCTGCAGGGCAGCCGCACCGTTCGTCGCGTCAGCCGCACGTTCAAGGGCGTCGGCCGCCGCTCGATCGACCTCGGGTCGATCCGCCGCGGCAGCTACCGGGTCCAGCTCCGCGGCGCCCGCGGCGCGACGGTGTCGGTCGACAGCGGCAAGCTCACCGTCCGCGCACGAAAGACCTAGATCACATGTGCTGCACATGCAACAATGTGCAGCACATGGCCAAGATGATCCAGATCCGCAACGTCCCCGATGACGTCCACGCGACGATCAAGAGCCGCGCGGCGAAAGAGGGGATGTCGATGTCCGACTACCTCAAGCGGGACATCGTGCGGCAGGCGTCACGCCCCGCGTGGGAGGAGTTCGACGAGATGCTGAGCAACGACCCGCCCGTGGAACTCACTGCGGAACAGATCGTCGCCTATGTCCACGAGGGTCGGCGGTAGCGTTGACGCTTGTTCTCGACGCGTCAGCTGTCGTCGCATATCTGCTGCGTGGGGATCGAGGGAAGGCAGTAGGGCGGCTACTGGCTGAAAGCGGTGAACCTCCGTGGACGGTCCCGCTGGTGGATGCCGAGGTCGGCCATGCGTTGCGCGGGATGGTGATGCGGAAGGCGCTGGCGCCCGGACGTGCGAGCCGAGCCCTCGACGCGCTTGCGTTGATGCGGTTGGTTCGCACCGGGCACATGCACCTGATGGACGAGGCCTGGCAGCTCCGCAACAACCTCTCCTTCTACGACGCGCTCTACGTCGCCCTGGCCGGCAAGATCGACGCAACCCTCGTCACCCTCGACACCCGCCTCGCCTCAGCCCCCAAGCTCCCCGCCAAGGTCGTCGTCCCCTAAGCATCCGCACCACCACCCAAGCGTCCCAGCGAAGGGAGTCGCGCGCCGCCCGGGCGCTGAGGCTGGGGCGGGTCTGTATGCCCCCTGAACCGGACTCGGGCTCGGCCCCCGGTGAAGGGGGCATGCAGACCCGCCCCGCACCACAAGGCCTCAGAACGTCGGCGCGTACTTCCCGAAGACGTCCTGCATCGCCCCGCAGACCTCGCCCATCGAAGCCCGGTCCCGCAGCGCGTCCTTGATGAACGGCAGCAGGTTGCCCGAGCCGCGCGCGGCGCCGCGCAGGTCCTCGAGCCGCCGCTCGACGAGCCCGACGTCGCGGTTCGCCTTGAAGGCGGCCAGCCGTTCGACCTGCTCGCGCTCGGACTCTGGGTCGACGCGGAGCAGATCCGGGACCTCGAGCTCCTCCTCCTCGAACTTGTTGACGCCGACGACGACGTCCTGACCGATCCGGTAGCGCTCCTGGTAGCCCCAGGCCGATTCGTCGATCTCGCCGGTGATGAACTCGATCGCGCCGACCGACCCGCCCATCTGATCGACCTTCTCGATCAGTTCGTAGGCACGTGACTCGATCTCGTCGGTCAGCGACTCGACGTAGTACGAGCCGGCGAACGGGTCGATCGTGTCGGCGGCGCCGGACTCGTAAGCGATCACCTGCTGGGTGCGCACGGCGATCTTGGCGGCCCGCTCCGTCGGCAGCGCGAGCGCCTCGTCGAAGCCGTTCGTGTGCAGCGACTGCGTTCCGCCGCAGACGGCGGCGAAGCCCTGCAGCGCGACGCGCGAGATGTTGTTCTCAGGCTGCTGGGCGGTCAGCGTGACGCCGCCGGTCTGCGTGTGGAAGCGCAGCTTCAGCGACTTCGGGTCCTTCGCGCCGAAGCGCTCCTGCATGATCGTCGCCCACATCCGCCGGGCGGCGCGGAACTTCGCGACCTCCTGGAAGACGTTGTTGTGGCCGTTGAAGAAGAACGCGAGCCGCGGAGCGAACTGGTCGACCTCGAGCCCGGCGTCGATTGCGGCCTGCACGTAGGCGATCCCCGAGCAGAGCGTGAACGCGACCTCCTGAACGGCCGAGCAGCCCTTCTCGCGGAAGTGGTAGCCGGAGATCGAGACCGTGTTCCACTTCGGGATGTTCTCGGCGCAGTACGCGAACAGGTCGGTCGTGAGCCGCATCGTCGGCCCGGGCGGGTAGATGTAGTTGCCGCGGGCGATGTACTCCTTGAGCACGTCGTTCTGCGTCGTGCCGCGGAGCTGCGTGGGAGGGGACGCCCTGCTCCTCGCCGACGAGTTCGTACAGGAGCATCAGCACGGCGGCCGGTGCGTTGATCGTCATCGACGTCGAGACCTGGTCGAGCGGGATCTGGTCGAACGCCGTCCGCATGTCGTCGATCGTGTCGATCGCGACGCCGGTCCGGCCCACCTCTCCCAGGCAGCGCGGGTTGTCGGAGTCGAGCCCGAGCTGGGTCGGCAGGTCGAACGCCATCGAGAGCCCGGTGCCGCCCTTGCTGAGCAGGTAGCGGTAGCGCTCGTTGGACTCCTTCGCCGACGCGTAGCCCGCGTACTGGCGCATCGTCCAGAGCTGCTTGCGGTACATGACCTCGTGCGGCCCGCGCGTGTACGGGTACTCGCCGGGCTCGCCGAGCCGCAGCTCGCCGGGGAGGTCGTCCTCGGTGTAGAGGTTCTTGACCTCGATCCCGGAGTCGGTGAACCGGCGCTCGTCGTCGGGTCCGACGATCGGCGCGACCGTCAGCCGCTCGCCCTGCTGCTCGTGCGTTCCTGCCATTCCCTAGAGATTAGGAGAAGCACTACGTGCAGGTCGTGATCGTCGTCGTCACCGACTTCTTCGGCGAGTCGCCCTTCTTGACCTTGATGTAGGCCCGCGCCCGGACCTCGACCTTCGAGCCCGGCGCCGTCCCGGCGGCGACGGTCAGCCGCTGGACGAACGGGATCGTCTTGTCGATCTTGCGCAGCCGTGCGGCGACGAAGAAGTCCGACCGGTAGACCTTGATCACGAGGTTGCCCTTGCGCTTCTCGCGGCGCCAGACGAGCGTGACCTTGAACCGCGTCCCCGGGGCGACACAGGTCTTCGGGACCTTCAGCAGAAGCTTCCCGCCCTTGACCTTCTTGGTGATGATCTTCGGCTGCTTCGGCGCCGGCCCGACCGTCACCGTCATGCTCGTCGAACTCGCGTTGCCCGCGTTGTCACGGAAGCTGAGCGTCAAGGTCCAGACGCCTTCGCCAGGGAAGGTCAGCGTTCCCGGGTTGCCGGTGCCGGTGATCGTCACACCGTCCTTAGTCGCGGTCCAGACGACGCTCGAGAGGTCGACGCCGGAGCCGGTGCCGTCGCTGAAGACGGCCCCGATCGCGACCGGCACGAGCGCCAGCGGCGAGCCGAACGCCGTGATCACCGCCGTCGGCGGCTCGACGTCCGGCAGCTCGCCTGCGTTCTGGGTCCGGATCATCTTGCCGTTGAGGCCGCCGACGACGGCGTCGTTGGCCGAGGCGAGGCCGACCGCCCGCCACGGGATGCGTGGAGAGGGTGCCGGCGGCCGGGATGCTGTAGGCGCGGGCCAGGTCGACCGACACCATCACCGACCCGTTGTCGCCGACCCACACGGCCGTCCCGTCCCGGACCTCGACGTCCTGCTGGGCAGGTGCCCCGGGCTGGCCGTCCGGGCGCTGCACCGGCGCCCAGCTGACGCCGCCGTCCGATGATGTCTGCAGCGAGGTGAGGCCTCCGCAACGGTCTGCTGCCACCACCCGCGAGGCCGCGCTCGGATCGATCGAGATCCGTGGACGACTCCCCGAGCAGCCGAGCGAATGCACCACGCTGGGAAGCAGCGGTCGCCAGCGCGTCGCTCGTGGAGAAGACGGTCCCGAGCGCCTGGCTGACGAGCAGAACGTGACCGGTCGCCGCGATCCGCCGCGACATCGGTCAGGTGAGCGTTGATCGCGCAGGGCGGGCCGACGCGGTTGCGCTCGCTGAACGTGGCACCGGAGTCGTGTGCTGACGAGCACGTGGCTCGGCTCGCCAGCGGCCTGCGGCGAGGTGACGACAACGGCCGTCGTGTTGTTGAGCCAGGCGATCCCGGTGATCGCAGCGGTCACCTGGGCCGCGGCGCCGGGCGTAGCCGAGCAGCTGCTCTGGACCGGCGAGGAGAGCGCCACCTGCGACCAACTCTCGCCGCCGTTGGTCGACCGGTAGAGACGGCCGAACTCCCCGCCGGCAAGCCCGGAGGAAGCGTCCGGGCTCATCTTCAGGTCGTTGAACGCGGCCGAGAACGTCGCCTTGGTCGCCCCGTTCTTGAGAATCAGGCCGGTCGTCGTCGCGTACCAGAGCGCCGACCCGCCGCGGTAGTCGATCGCGGCGATCGTCGTGTTAGTGCCCGAGGGAACCTCGGTCCAGGTCGCAGAACGAGCAACCGAAGCGGGAAGGGCGAGCACGACGAGCGCCCCGAAAGCCGCCCAGAGGCGAGGCATCCCGCGCAGGCTACGCCGCAGGACAGACGGCAGACGGAAGCCGCCCTCCTATGGCGTGCGCGAGCGCCAGACGAGCCACAGGATCAGGGCGATAGCGAGGAGCGCAAGCGACAGCAGGCCGAGCACAACGCCGAGGATGATCCAGCCGACCGGGCCGATGATCGCCTTGGTCGCGTCCCAGAGAGCGCCGGTGCCGCCGGCGCCGATCTGCTCGATCCCCGGCGATCCGCCCTTCGAGACGACCTGGTACTCGGCGGTCCGGCGGACGCGGAACTCGCCGACGAGGACGAGGTCGTTGTCGAGCCCGCCGACGTTCACCTCCTCGCCCGGCCGGTCGACGGTGATCCGTGTCCCGTCTTTGCCGCGCACGGTCAGCTCGGGCGCCGAGAAACCGTCGCGCGGGGTCGAGCCGAAGTCCTCGGCGATCAGGTTCGGCCCGATCGCGAAGACCCAGTAGCGGCCCTCCTCGAGCTTCCCGGACCAGGAGCCGGGATGGTCCGTCTGGAACTCGAGCACCGACGCCGGGTCCTCGACGAGGTCACGGACGTCCGAGGTGTCGATCGTTGTCGCGCCACGGACGATCGAGGCGATCGCGCAGAGCAGCACCACGACCCCGCCGATGACGAGCCAACGCAGCGGCCGCGTGCTCGGTGGTCCGGCCGGCGGCTGCTGCCCCGGGACGCCCGGTGGCGGACCCCAGCCGGGCTGGGACCGGCCCGGCGCCGGCGGGGTGCCGCCCCATCCGCCGGCCGTCGGCTGCTCCGGGCCCGGGGTGGGCGGGCCGGCGCCCTCTGGCGGTTGGAAGCTCATGTGCGCAGTATGCCGCCGGTAGTCTGCCCGCGACATGCCGACATCACTTGTCACCGGCGGCGCCGGTTTCCTCGGGTCCCATCTCTGCGACACGCTGCTCGCCAAGGGCCATCGCGTGCTCTGCGTCGACAACCTCGAGACCGGGTCGCTGACCAACATCGAGCACATCCCGACCGGTGACGACTTCCAGTTCCTGCAGCTCGACATCGTCGAGCCGTACTTCGTCGACGAGCAGATCGACTTCGTCTACCACCTCGCCTCGCCGGCGTCGCCGATCGACTACCTGCGGCTGCCGCTGCACACGCTCAAGGTCGGATCGCACGGCACCCACCACACGCTCGGGCTGGCGAAGGCGCACCGTGCGCGCTTCCTGCTCGCCTCGACCTCCGAGGTCTACGGCGACCCGCAGGTGCACCCGCAGTCAGAGAGCTACTGGGGCCACGTCAACCCGATCGGCCCGCGCGGCGTCTACGACGAGGCCAAGCGCTACGCCGAGGCGCTGACGATGGCCTACCACCGCCAGCAGGGCGTCGACACCGCGATCATCCGGATCTTCAACACCTACGGAGCCCGGATGCGGCCACAGGACGGCCGCGCGATCCCGACCTTCCTGCGCCAGGCGCTCACCGGCCAGCCGATCACCGTCTTCGGCGACGGCAGCCAGACCCGCTCGTTCACCTACGTCGACGACCTCGTCGCCGGCATGATCGCGCTCCAGGAGTCCGGCGAGCACGACCCGGTCAACATCGGCAACCCGAACGAGTTCACGCTGCTCGAGCTCGCCGAGATCGTCCGCGAGCTGACCGGCGCCTCGTCGGAGATCGTGTTCGCGCCGCTGCCGACCGACGACCCGCAGATCCGCCGCCCGGACATCGCCAAGGCAAGGGATCTGCTCGGCTGGGAGCCGACCACGGAGCTGCGCGACGGGCTGCGCCGGACGATCGACGACGCCGGCGCCGAACAACTCATCGGGCGCGATCGCTAGCGTTTTCGGAGCGGATCGACAGGGCGCCGTGCCGGCGCCGCGTCTTCGCCCCACCCAGTGGCCGCATCCGACCGGCAACCCGCGCAACCTCCTCGGCCCTCGCCCGTTCAAGAGGGCGAGATGCGCGCACAACCGGCTCCCGGCGTCCCGATGCCGATCGGCTATTCCGGTCGTGACGTTCGCGCGCAGCGGCCGCCGTTCCTGAGCTTCCTGCTGCGCTGGAGCACCGCCCGCCGTGGCGCGCGCGTGCTCGTGCTACTCGCATGCGACCTGCTCGCGCTGCAGCTCGCGATCACGTCGGCGCTCGGGCTCAAGGCCGCGTGGTTCGGTGAGCTCAACCTCGGCGAGTCGTGGGCGCAGGCGCGGCACTGGGTGACGCTCGCGTTCCTCGTCACCTCGCTCCAGTTCGCCCGCGAGGGCCTCTACGCACAACGGTCCGTGCGGCCCGGGATGACGCGCGTCGTCGCCGCGCTGTTCGGCACGACGCTGGTGCTGCTGCTCTACGCGTTCACCTACGACGGCGACTTCTCGAGCTACTACATCTTCTACGGGACGCTGATCTTCGCGATCGCGTACATCGCCGGTTACCGCTGGCTCTACGACCGGATCACCGCGACGCTGGTCCGCAGCGCCGGCTATGTCAGGCGGACGGTGCTCGTCGGCAGCGGGCAGCAGATCGACGAGGTCGCCGACCGGCTCGACCGCGGCCACAGCGAGCTGACGGTCGTCGGCTTCATCTCGCTGACACCGCGCCCCGACAACGGGATCCGGTCGCTCGGCAAGCTCGATGACCTCGAGCAGATCCTGCTCGACGAGGCCGTCGACGAGGTCGTGATCGCTGACCCGGACTTCCCCCAGCAGCGGGCGGTCGAGCTGATCGACGTCTGCCACCGGCGCGGCGTTGCCGTCCGGATCGCGCCCTCGACGATGGAGATCCTCGTCCACCGCGCCGAGTTCGTCCCCGGCCAGTCGGTGCCGCTGTTCGAGCTGCGGCCGCCGGCCTTCGACGGCGTCGACTTCTTCGTCAAGCGCATCTTCGACGTTGTCGTCTCGCTCCTGCTGCTGATCGTGCTGAGCCCGCTCCTGATCGCGATCGCGATCGCGGTCAAGACGACCTCGCGCGGGCCGCTGCTGTACCGCTCGATGCGGCCGGGGATGGGCGGCGCACCGTTCCCCTGCCTCAAGTTCCGGACGATGGTCGACGGCGCCGACCGGATGCAGATCGAGCTCGAGGGCAGCAACGAGGCCGACGGCGCGCTCTTCAAGATGCGTGAGGACCCGCGCGTGACCCGCGTCGGCCGGCTGCTCCGCCGCTACTCGATCGACGAGCTGCCGCAGCTGCTCAACGTGCTCCGGGGTGAGATGTCGCTGGTCGGACCGAGGCCGCTCCCCGAGCGCGACTTCGATCAGCTCGCCGACTGGCACAAGAAGCGCTACCTCGTCCTTCCCGGGATGACCGGCCTCTGGCAGGTCTCGGGCCGCTCGGACCTCGACTTCGATGACCTCGTCCGTCTCGACTTCCTCTACCTCGAGAGCTGGTCGGTCTTCCTCGACCTCTCGATCATCGCGCGGACGGTGCCTGGCGGTGCTGTCAGCAGCCGCGGCGCGTTCTAGACCGTCCTGCCAGCAGGGCTCTGAGCGGCAGTGCGGGCGCGCCGCGGTTGGTCCCGGATTGGCGACGCGTGTGCGGTCGTTTTGTGGGACCAACGCTGGGCGCCGGGTCGACCGCGCGACCCAGGGGCCGCGCTAGTGCCGCTACGGGCCGCTTGGCTCTTGCGTTTGGCTGCGCGCTTCGCGGCAGCCTCGTCGGCGCGCTGCTGGAGGATGCGGGTGCCCGCGAGGTAGATCGTCTGCGCCTGACGGGAGTTCGGGTCGAGGTGCAGCGCCGGTCCGAGCAGGCGCAGCGCGATCCGCGGCTGGTTGAGCTGGTTGAGGGTGAAGTCGGCGAGCTGGAGCCAGGTGTCGGCGTTGCCGGGCTGGAGCAGGACGGCGTCGACGAGCGCCTCACGAGCCTGCGGCTTGCGGTTCCCCAGCACGTGCACGTATGCCTGTGCGTAGAGCGGCTGGACCGAGAGCGGGTTGAGCCGCTCGCCCCGTTCGGCGTCGTCGAGCGCGCGCCGGTTCGCCACCGTCTCGGCCGAGGCTTCGAGCTGTGCGCGCTCGACCGCGCGCTCGGACGCGAACGGGCGCCAGACCGACCAGACGGCCACGGCCGCCGTTGCGACGACGAGAACCGCGGCGAGCAGCCTCCAGGGGTCGCGGGCGCCGGCGGCGACACGCGCCGCCGCGAGCTCCGGGACGGACGCCGGCTCGGCGGTCGGGCCACGTCCCGCGACCCAGCCTGCGCAGAGCAGGGCGACGGCTGCGTTGCCGGGGACGTACCAGGTCCAATCGACGAACGAGTGCACCGCGAACGCAACAACGAGCGCCGTCATCGCGGCCATGCCGGCCCGCTCGTGCGTCCACGGCTCCGGCTCTGCGACCACCCGCCGCCGCGCCAGCCGCGCCCGGGCGCGGCGGAACAGGCCGAGCGTCCGCGACGCCGCCGCGAGCCAGCAAAGCGTCAGCAGGCCGATCAGCGCGAGGCCGGCCGTACCGAGGTCGGCCGCGGTCTGGACCACGAACCCGTGCGCGTGCCTGACCGACAGCGTCCCGGTCCGGTAGCGGGTGCGAGCGACCGCGTAGCCGCCGGCGCCGACGCCGACCGTCGTATGCGCCTCGTAGATCCTCCACGCCTCCTGCCAGTACTTGGCACGGACCGAAGCGACCTTCGTCAGGCGGCTCGGATCGTTCGTGACCGTCGACGTGTCCTCCGGGTCGGTCAGTGAGCTCCACGCGTCGGAGATCGAGCCGCTGAAGCCACGGTCGGAGATCGCGAGGCGGCCGGCGACGCCGAGTGGGATCAGCGCGACGATCACGAGCGCGAGGACGCCGAACCGCCGCCGCCTCGTCGTGCTGAGCGGAGGCCCGGAGAACTGGAACCGCAGCCAGAGGCCGGCGAGCAGCAGCAGCAAGCAGACGACGAGCAGCGCGAACCCGAGGTTCAGTCCCGACGCTGCGCGGTCCGCCGCCGGGACCTTGTCGGTCGTCAGTGTGTCCTGCGCGAACGCCCAGACACCGACGAGGAGCCCGCCGGCCAGCCCCGTGAACGCGACCGCGGCGCTGCGGAGCCGCAGCGGTACGAGCACGAACCAGAACGTCAGCGCGATCAACAGCGCGAGCAGCGCCCCGCGCGAGTAGGCGAGCAGCAGCGCGGTCATCAGCAGCCCGATCGCCGGCACGGCAAGCGCCGAGATCGTGCCGTTGCCATCGCGCCGCGCACCGAGCCAGGTGGCGGCCACGATCCCCATCACCGCAGTCAGGCCGATCGAGTTCCAGTACTCGTAAGGCTCACGCAGGCGCGCGAACAGCTCGTCAGCGGCGAGCGCCTCCGGGAAGACCTTGGTCAGCAGCGCCCATCCGCAGACGATCACCGCGGCGGCGACGATCGCGCCGAGCGTCGCTGTCCACCAGCGCCCGGCAAGCCGCGAGACCGCGATCCCCGAGCACAGGACAGCGAGCCAGGCAGCGAGCCGGTTGCTCTCGATCCAGGTCTCGCTCGGCTCGACCGACCACGTGATCGAGATCGCCGAGAGGGCTGCGAACGCCGCGAACACGAGCACGGTGGCCGTCCCCCACCACGGCCGGCGGCCGGCGGCGAGCACCGCGGTGGCGCCGACTATCGCGGCGATCGCGACGATCACGATCTCCGCGATCGACGTCTGCGTCAGCGACAGACCCCCACGGCCGAAGAGGCTGAGCGCGCTCAGCGCCAGCGTCAGCGACAGGGCGTACCCGGCCTCGGCGGCGCGCAGGCGGTCCCATCGCGGCAGCCGGCGACGCGGGGCGGCGGCGGTTGCGGCCGCCGGAGCGGCGGGCCGTGCGTCAGCGGGCGGCGCGACGCTGTCTGGCATTGATCGCCGTTCGGGTCAGGACTGCGACGGTCGCTATCGAGACGAGGATCAGCAGTGCAAGCAGCGGTGCCGGCAGGTCGGTCACCGACGTCACGGTCGCTGCGCCGAGCTTGGACGGGTCGACCGGGCGGCCGTCGAGGGTGACCGGAGCGCTGCCGAGCTTTGCCGCCTTCGCGATCTCGGCGGCCTCCTCCGGTGACTTCGTCGAGAGCGGGTCGACTCCGGTGGGGACTCCAGGCACGGCGCTGCCGCCCCAGCTGCCGCCGCCCGAGGGGGTGCCGGAGCCGCCGCTCGTCCTCGAGATGCCGCTGCCGCGCGCCGCGGCGCGGATCGCATCGCGGCACGGGCTGTACTGGTCGGCGTCGGCCGGGAGGTTGCGAAGCGCCTCGCGGTAGTCGGCCTGGCTGTAGGTCTTCGAGAGCCGGCCGTCGCCGGCGACGCAGTCGGCGATCACGTCCTCGCCGCTCGCGGCCGCGCTCGAAGGCAGCGCTGTCAGCAGCAGGATCGCGATCAGGGGGAAGAGGCGTGCACGCATGGGGAGGCTCCGTCGGTCCGGGTGGGTGTCGGGTCCCGGCGGAAGCGGAAGCCCGGCAGGTTATCGGGGCGTCGGGCCGGCGTCGCCGCAGCGGCTGGCGCCGGCGAGCCGAAGTCCATGGCTCATCCCGGCCGCCCAGGACTGGAACGTGTAGGCCGAGACATGGTTGCGCGCATTCTCGCCGAGCTGCCTGCGGCGGCGCTCGTCGGCGGCGAGCTCGGCCAGTGCGGCGCCCAGCGCGGCACTGTCACCGGCCGGCACGACCAACCCGGTGTCGCCGTCGCGGACGAGCCCGCCGGCGGCGGCGCCGACGGCGTCGGTCGCGAGCACCGGGAGCCCGGCCGCCATCGCCTCGTTCGCGACGAGGCCCCACGGCTCGCGCGACTCGGGCGTCTCGATCGCGGGCATCACGAGCAGGTCGGCGCCGGCGTAGAGCCGCCGCAGCCGCTCGGGGCCGGCGCCGCCGAGGGCCTTCACGCCGGGCGGAAGCCGGCCGGCGTCCGCAGCCCGCTCCCCGACCAGGCCGAGTCCCGCCGCGGGTGGGGCGAGGCCGCTCAGCCGCCACGCTTCGAGCAGCTCCGGACTCGCCCTTGTAGCGAGCGGCGCGACCGACGAACAGCGCCGTGAACGGGGCGAGCCGCTCGGCGTCCTCGACCGGCGTCCCCCAGAAGGCGTTGTCGACGGCCTGCGGGGCCTCGGCGATCGCCTTCGCGCCCTGGGCGAGCACGAAGTCGGTCACGTGCGGGCCGTAGGTGACGACGGCGTCGGCGTCGCGGTACACGCGGCGCAGCAGCGGAGTCCCGAGCAGCCGGTGGGCAGGGGTCCGCGGGTGCGCCCAGAGCGCGCTCCAAAGCAGGAAAGGGACGCCTGCGCCGCGCGCGCCGCGCCACGACGCGGGCAGCGCGACACGGCCCGCGGTGCCGCAGACGACCGCGCGATAGCGACCCGAACGCGCGAGCCGCCGGATCTGCCGCTGACGCACGTGCCGGTGCGGCACGCCCGGATCGTCGACGCCGGCGGTCGCGTGGTGGCTGCGCCCGCCGAACAACGCGAGCTCGATCCCCTCGAGGGCGTGGAGCGCCTGGAAGCAGCCGACGCGATCGGGAGCGACGAGGTTCGTCACGAACAGCACCGGGCGCTCGTCGCTCACCTGCCGAGTGCCTCCTCGTACGCGGCCACGGTCGCGCGGCCGCATGCCTCCCAGGTGAACTCCGCGGCGATCGCGCGGCGGGCGTCGGCGCGAACCCGTGCGCCCCAGCGTGGTTCGAGCAGCTCCTCGATCTCGGCGGCGAGCGCCTCCGGCTCGCCCGGGGGGACGAGCCGCATGCCGATCGTCCTGGTCGCGAGGTGCTCGGGCCCCGGCTCCCCACGCGCGCCGATCGCCGGGACACCCGCCGCCATCGCCTCGACGTAGGCGACGCCGAACGCCTCGTCGGTCGACGGCATCGCGAGGATCGTCGCCGACTGCGCCTCGCGGACGGCGCCCTCGTGCGGGAGCTGACCCGTGAACGTGACGCGGTCGGCGATCTCCAGGTCGCTCGCGAGCCGCTCGAGCGCCGGCCGCCCGGGCCCGTCGCCGACGATCCGGTAGCGGAGCTCCGGCTTCCTGTCGCGCAGCACCCACAGCGCCTTGAGCACGTCTGCGTGCCGCTTGCGGCCGACGAGGTGCGCGACCGTGACGATCGTCGGGTGCTCGTGGCGGACCGGTGCGTCCTGCGGCAGGTCGGTCCCGAGCGTCACGACCCGCGTGGCGCGGGCACCGAGTCGCCGTACCGCGGCGTCGACGGCGGCCGAGTTCGGCAGCACGAGCGCCGCGCGCTCGAAGACCGAGCGGACGCGGGCCTCGCCTCCGGGAAGCGATGCGGTGTGGAAGATGTCGCCGCCGTGCTCGCTGACGACGAGCGGCGTGGCCACGCCGGCCCTGAGCACCGCATCCCCAGCCGGGACCGCGTAGTGCGCGTGGACGAGGTCGAAGGGGAACTCCGCCCGTGTCCGGCGCAGCGCGCGCCGCAGCGCCGGCGCTGCGTAGCTGCCCCAGCGCTGGTAGCTGCGGCCGCGCGGCGGCGACAGGTAGCGCACGTATTCGACGGGGAGGCCGTCGAGCTCGGCGACGCGCGGCTGCGAGATCGCCGCGCGCCAGGCGGCCGGGCTCCGCGCCTGCGCCGCCGGGGCGATCGGCCGGTGGAGGACGACCACGCGGATCTCGGCGCCGGCGTCGCGCGCGGCGAGCGCCTGGCGGTGGGCCCAGATGCCGAGCACCGGGTCGGCGGCGCGCGGGTAGTACTCCGCCACCACGAGAACGCGCACGTCAGCGCGCCTCCCCGAAGCGGTGGCAGGAGAGCGTCCGCACCTCGTCGCGCGGCGTGTAGGGGCGCTGCTCGAGGAACGCGCGCGCCGCTTGCGCCGCCGCAGCGCCGTCGTAGGCGCCGGCGGTCAGCCGCGAGCTGTGCTCGATCGGCGTCGCGTCGACGACGCCGAGCCGCAGGCCGTGTCCGGCGCAGATCGTGCTCCAATGGACATCGAGGCCCCAGCCCATCGCCGCGTCCTCGGGGAACGGCAGCAGCAGCGCGGCCGCGTCGGCGCGGAACGCCGTCACCGGTCCGATCTCGCAGAAGGTCGTCTCGCGCCAGTCGCAGCCGGGCTGTCGCAGCGTCACCGGCCAGGCGGCGTGTGAGTGGCGGCGGTGCGCGGGCTGCGCCAGCGCCAGGTCGCCGGTGACGCAGGCGGCGAGGAAGGTGTCGAGGAAGCCGCGCGGCAGCGTGACGTCGTCGTCGACGACGAGCAGCCAGTCGTGGTCGATGGTGCTTGTCGCGAGCAGGTCGTCGAGCCGCGCGAACTTCCCGATCCCGGGAGTCACCGGCGCGCGCACGATCGTCACGTCGTGGCGGCTCGCTCGCAGCTCGGCGATCGCGGCATCGAGCAGGGGCGCGCCGTCCGGCTGCTCGATCGACACGGCGAGCACCCGCAGCGGCTTGAGCGCGGCGGCGGCGCGCCCGCGACGGCCCCGGGCCGGCAGCGCCCGCAGGTCGAGCAGCCGGTCGTAGGCGCGGAGGGCGATGGCGGTGCGGCCGGTCGCGATGCCGCTACGGCCTGAAAGGAAGTCGTCGATGCCGGCGCGCGCCGGTGGCACGCTCGCACCGAACCGTTCGGCGAGCGCCTCACGGACGCGACCGGCGGCGTGGGCTGCCATCACCGGGCCGTTCGCGCAGCGGAAGCGCGGGCCGTGGGCGGCGCTGCCGGCGAGCACGCGCAGTTCTTGGGCGAGCGCTGGCGTCCGGCCCTGGCCGCGGTCGAAGCGGCGCGCGGCGCGTCCGCGTGCGTATGCGGCGCGCCGGAGCGCGCGCGGCGTCGCGTCGGTGCCCGAGCGGACGTGGTCGAGCCCGGCCGCAGCGATGTAGCGAACGCGGCCGCCGGCCGCGTGGACGCGGTCCTGCCACTCCTGCTCGTCGCCGGCGCCGCCGATCGCGACGTCGAAGCGGCCGGCGCGCTCGATCGCGCTGCGCCGGATCGCCATGTTCGCGCCCCACGCGTAGCGGGTGTCTGTGTCGTCGGCGCCGAGATCGAGGTGGGTGATCGGCGGCAACTCGCGGCCGCAGGTGCGCCGCATGACGCCGTCGAACCGCGCCAGGATCGGCCCGGTCAGCACGAGCACGTCATCGGGCTCGTCGCGGTCGGCGGCGATCAGCGCGTCCAGCCAGCCATCCCGAACCTCCACATCGTCGTCGACGAAGCACAGCAACGGAGCGGTCGAGCTGTCGACGCCGGTATTCCGCGCAGCGTTCAGCCCCGGCCCACCCTCACTCGGCACGCAACGCGCGCCGTGGCGTGCGGCGATCGCGGCGGTCTCCCGACGCCTCGCCGTCGTCGACTACGAGCAGGTCGGCGCCGGCGGCTCGGGCCTGCGGGGCGATCGAGGACAGCGCGGCGTCGAGCGGGCCGGGGCGGTCGGCGGTTGGGACGATGACGACGGCAGGGGCCTCCACGCAGGCGTGGACGCTAGCTCAGGGGGGATGGTCGATAGCGTCAGCGCTCGGTGATCGCGTTTCTCCACCACCGCTACCGCGTGCCCGGCGGGGAGGAGCACGCGATCGCGCGCTGGCGGCAGGTTGTCGAACAGCAGCTCGGGGAGGCTACGACGCTGATCGAGCGTGCCAGCGATCAGATCGGCCCCGCCCAGCGCGGCGCGTGGCCTGCTCAGCGGTGGGCTCGACCCCAGCGAGGTCGCGCAGGCGGTGCAGGCGACCGGTGCGCGCGTCGTCCACGCCCACAATCTCCAGCCGACGTACGGCTGGCGTGCGCTTGCTGCGGCGAAGGCCGCCGGCGCCCGGACGGTGCTCCACCTCCACAACTACCGGCTCGTCTGCGCCGTCGGCACCTGCGTCGACCCCGCCGGGCAGGACTGCACTGCTTGCCACGGCCGCGACACGCTCCCGGGCGTGCGCAAGCGCTGCCGTGGCGCGATCGCTGAAGGGGTCGCGTACGGCGCCGGGTTGTCGCTCTGGCAGCGCCGGATCGCGGCGGCCGCCGACGCGATCGTCGTCCCGAGCGAGGCGGCTCGCGCACGGCTGATCGAACTCGGCGCGCCCGGAGCAGAGCGCGCAGTCGTAGTCGCTCATCCGGTTCCGCTCACGGCCGAGCCGCTCGACCCCGCCGCCGGGGACTGCGTGCTCGTGACCGCGCGGCTCGCCCCGGAGAAGGCGATCGGCGCGGCGATCGCAGCCTGCGCCGAGGCCCGGCTGCCGCTCGTCGTCTGCGGCACCGGACCGGAGGAGACGGCACTGCGGGCGGCAGCTTCGGGAGCCGATGTGACCTTCGTGAGCGAATCCTCGCCTGAGCGGATCACCGAACTGCGTGCGCGTGCACGCGTCCAGCTCGTCACGTCGGTCGCCGAGGAGACGTTCGGCTTCGCCGCCTGGGAGGCGATGGCGGCCGGCCTGCCGGTCGTCGCCAGCGCGGCCGGAGCCCTGCGCGAGCTCGGCCCCGGCACGCTGACCGCGCCCCGGGGAGACACCGCCGGGCTCGCGGCGGCGCTGCGCGACGCATGGGACCGGGCCGGCGAGCTCGGCGCGCTAGCCCGCACGACCGCGGGCGAGCGCTGCGACCCGGGCACGCTCGCGCAGCAGCTGTCTGCGATCTACGGCTGAGGCGGGCCCCGGCCATAGAATCCGCGCGATGCGCGCACTGGTCACCGGCGGAGCCGGATTCATCGGGTCGAACCTCGTCGACGCCCTGCTCGACACGGGAGCCGAGGTCGACGTCGTCGACACGCTCATCACCGGCCGTCGTTCGAACCTCGAGGATGCGCTTGCCCGTGGCGCGCGCCTGCACGAGGTCGACATCACCGACGGGCCGACGCTCGCGGCGGTTGTCGCGGAGGCCCGCCCGGAGGTCATCTTCCATCTCGCGGCGCAGATCGACGTCCGCCGCTCGATCGAGGACCCGGCATTCGACGCCCAGGTCAACGTCGCCGGGACGATCAACGTGCTCGAGGCGGCGCGGCTCGCAGGCGTCGGCCGTGTCGTCAACACATCGACCGGTGGCGCGATCTACGGAGACGCGACGCGGATCCCGACGCCCGAGGACGAGGAGCCGAGGCCGATGGCCGCCTACGGCCAGTCGAAGTTCTGTGCCGAGCGCTATCTCGGCTGGCACGAGCGTCTCTACGGGACGAGCTGCGTGACACTGCGGCTCGGCAACGTCTACGGCCCGCGCCAGGACCCGCTCGGCGAGGCCGGCGTGATCGCGATCTTCTGCGGCAAGCTCGCCGCCGGCGAGCGCCCGGTGATCTTCGGCGACGGCACCCAGACGCGCGACTACATCTACGTCGGCGACGTCGTCTCCGCGCAGCTCGCGGCGGCGTCATCGGACGCCACCGGCGAGATCAACATCGGCACCGGCGCCGGCAGCTCGGTGCTCGATCTCGTCGAGGTGATGCGCGCGCTCGATCCGGACCGCGCAGCCGGATTCGAGCCGGTCTTCGAGCCCGAGCGGCTCGGCGAGATCCAGGACTCGACGCTCGACGTGGCGCTCGCGGCCGGCCTGCTCGGCTGGCGGGCCGCAGACCGGCGCTGCAGCGACGGCATGCGACTCACGCTCGACGCGGTCGCCTGACGATGAGTGCCCGGGACCGCTTGTCGAGCGGCGCGGCCCTGCGCGAGTCGGACACGGTGATGCCGCTCGAGCTGTTCTTCGACCTCGTCTTCGTCCTCGCGATCACCCAGGCGACGGCGCTGATGGCCGCCGAGCCGACCTGGAGCGGGATCGTCAAGGGCCTGCTCGTGCTCGCCGTGATGTGGTGGGCGTGGGTCGGCTACTCGTGGCTGACGAGCGTCGTCGACCCCGAAGCCGGCGTCGGTGCGGCTCGCGATCGCCGGCGCGATCGCGGCGCTGCTCGTCTGCGCGCTCTGCATCCCGGGCGTCTTCGGCGACGACGGCCTGCTGTTCGCCGCGGCCTACGGCGTCGTCCGGATCGGGCAGATCGTGCTGTTCGTGCACGCGTCGCGCGACGACGCAGCGTTGCGGGCGTCGGTGCTGCGGCTCGGCGCGAGCACGGTGGTCGGGACCGGGCTGCTCGTCGCCGCCAGCGCCGCGGACGGCGAACTGCAGGTCGCGATCTGGGGTCTCGCTGTGGTCGTCGACTTCGCAGGCGCGATCCTCGCCGACCCGGCGGGCTGGCAGCTGCGCCCGCACCACTTCGCCGAGCGCCACGGGCTGATCGTGATCATCGCGCTCGGCGAGTCGATCGTCGCCGTCGGCGCCGGGGCGTCCGGCGAGGCGCTGACGACCGGGGTCGTCGCGGCCGCCGTGCTCGGCGCGCTGCTGTCGTTCGCGCTCTGGTGGCTCTACTTCGACGTGATCGCGCTCGTCGCGACGCGGCGTCTCGCGGAGACCGAGCCGGGTCTCGCGCAGAACACGCTCGCGCGCGACTCGTTCTCCTACCTCCACCTGCTGCTGGTCGCCGGGATCGTGCTCGTTGCACTCGGGCTGAAGAAGACGATCGGCCACATCCACGAGCCGCTCGACATCGTTCCCTCGTTCGCGCTGCTCGGCGGGTTCGCGCTCTACCTCTGCGGCCATCTGCTGATCCGCTGGCGCAACGTGCGCGTGATCGACCGCGAGCAGTACCCGACCGCGACAGCGCTCAACCGCGAGCGGCTCGCGTTCGCAGTGGTGCTGCTGGCTGCGATCCCGTTCGCCGGGGCGGTCGATGCGCTGTGGCTGCTCGCGATCGTGACCGCGGCGGCATTTGCGCTGATCGCGATCGAGGTGCGGCGGCAGGGCGACTTCCGCCGGCGCCTGCGGTCGGCACCGCCGCACGCCTGAGCCGTGCCATGTGACTTATGCCGCCGACGGCGGCATAAGTCACATGGCACGGCGGGCTCGGAGGTACTGCCGCACGAACCCGATCACGAAGCGCGGGTTGTAGTTCGCGTAGCGGCGCCAGAGGCGGCGCGGCTCCTGGATCAGCCGGTAGAGCCATTCGAGCCCGGAGCGCTGCATCCAGCCGGGCGCCTGCTTGACGCGGCC
Organism: Baekduia sp.; assembly: GCA_037045385.1. Lineage (GTDB taxonomy): Bacteria > Actinomycetota > Thermoleophilia > Solirubrobacterales > Solirubrobacteraceae > Baekduia. The sequence goes on from JBAOHN010000010.1 coordinate 89,894, forward strand.
GCCGTGGAAGTCGAACGCGGCGCCGACGCCGATCAGAACCGGCGCGTCGAGCAGCGGCCGCATGTGCGCCATCCACTTCTCCTGCTTCGGCACGCCGACGCCGACCCAGACGACGTCCGGCTTCGCGGCGTTGATGATCCCGGCGATCTCGTCGAGCTCGGCGTCGGTCAGCTCGCGATAGGGCGGCGAGTGCGTGCCGGCGAAGCGCAGGCCGGGGAACCGCGTCTCGAGCCGGCCGCGGAGCTCGGCCATCAGCGCGTCGGTCGGGCAGCCGTAGAGGAAGTGGCTGACGCCGGTCCGGGCGCTGCGCTCGAGGTGCTTGGCCATTAGGTCCGGCCCGTAGACGCGGTCACGCAGGCCGGCGCCGAAGGCGTTCATCGCCCAGACGACCGGTTGGCCGTCGGGAACGACGAGCGATGCGTCGCGGACTGCCGCGGCCAGTTCCGGGTCGTCCTCGCAGGCGACGACGGTGTGCGTCGCGGCGACGCAGACGTAGCCCTTACCGTGCTCGTGGACCGTGGCATCGACCCAGTCCATCGTCCGCTCGTAGTCGGTGATCGCGAGGTCGACGCCGAGGACGCGCTGGGTCGCGGGCACGACGGGTACGGTACCCGGCGACGTGGCAGGCCGGGCACTGATCACAGGAATCACCGGGCAGGACGGCTCGTACCTCGCCGAGCAGCTCGCGGGCGACGGCGTCGAGGTCGTCGGCATGGTTCGGCCCGGCGACGAGCCGCCGGCGTCCTGCCGGTCGCTGATCGCTGACCTGACCGACGCGGGGGAGCTCCGGCGGGTGGTCTCCGAAGTCGCGCCGGACGCGATCTACCACCTCGCGGCGCCGAGCTTCGTCCCGACCTCGTGGGACGAGCCCGGCCCGGTGCTCGACCAGATCGCCGGCGCGACGGCGACGCTGCTCCGCGCCGCGGTCGACCTGCCGGAGTCAGCGCGGGTCTTCGTCGCCTCGTCGGCCGAGGTCTTCGGTGACTGCGGGGTCTCGCCGCAGTCCGAGGCGACGGCGATGGTGCCGCGCTCGCCCTACGGGGTCGCGAAGCTCGCTGCGCACCGTCTCGTCGGCGCCTACCGGCGCCAGTACGGGCTCTTCGCGGTCTCCGGGATCCTCTTCAACCACGAGTCGCCGCGCCGGCCCGAGCACTTCCTGCCGCGCAAGGTCACGCGCGGCGCCGCACGGATCGCGCTCGGGCTCGACGACGAGCTCGTGCTCGGCTCGCTCGACGCCGTCCGCGACTGGTCGCACGCCGCCGACGTGATGCGTGGTGCGCGGCTCGCGCTCGCCGCCGGCGAGCCCGGGGACTACGTGTTCGCGAGTGGGGTCGGCCGGACCGTCGGGGACTTCGTGACCGCCGCCTTCGACGCCGCCGGCGTCCCGGAGGAGCGGCGACGCGTGGTCGTCGACCCGGCGTTCGTGCGGCCGCCGGAGGCGACTGCGCCGGTCGGCGACCCGTCGCGGGCCCGGTCGCTGCTCGGTTGGCAGCCCGAGCGCAGCTTCGAAGGTCTCGTCGGCGAGATGGTCGCCGCCGATCTCGCCGAGCTGCGAGCGTAGCCCGCCCTGCCGGTACGCTGCGGCACGGCGCAACCACTCGGGCCGCTCGGCCGTTGCTGCCCTGAGAACTGTGCAGAAGCTGCTCGCCATCGTCCCCGCCTACAACGAGGCGGACTGCATCGCCTTCACGGTCCGCGACCTGCGCGCGAGCGCGCCGGCGTTCGACGTCGTCGTGATCGACGACGGCTCGACCGACAGCGACCGCGGCGCTCGCGCGCGCCGAGGGTGCTGCGGTAGTCCAGCACCCGTTCAACCTCGGGATCGGCGGCGCCGTCCAATCCGGTTACCAGTACGCGCTGGCGAACGGGTACGACGTCGCGGTTCAGGTCGATGGCGACGGCCAGCACGACGCCGCGACGCTCGACCGCATGCTCGCCGCGCTCCAGGCCGATTCCGACGGTCAACATGGTCACCGGCTCGCGCTTCGTCGAGGAGGACGCGTCGGGCTTCCGCTCGACGCTGCCGCGCCGGATCGGGATCAAGCTCTTCGCGCGGGTGCTCTCGCTCGCGACCGGGCGGATGGTGACCGACCCAACCTCCGGCCTGCGGATGTGCGACCGCGCCGGGATCGAGCTGTTCGCCCGTGACTACCCCCACGACTATCCCGAGGTCGAAGCGGTGCTGATGGTCCACCACCACCAGCTGAACGCGGTCGAGGTGCCGGCGCGGATGCGCGAGCGCCAAGGCGGCGAGTCGTCGATCAGCTCGACCTCGTCGGTCTACTACATGATCAAGGTGCTGCTGGCACTGTTCGTCGGGCTGCTGCGCAAGCGGCCGGTCGTCCGTGCGGGCGAGCCGCCCGCTGTGACCGCGGAGCACGCGCTGTGATGCTCGCGGCGGCACAGCTCGGCGGGCGGCTGCAGATCCTCTCGATCGCGCTCACGCTCGGGCTCTTCCTGCTCGTCTTCGAACTCGTGCGCCAGCGCCGGCTGATGGAGCGCTACGCGCTGCTCTGGCTGTTCTCCGCGGTCGTCCTGCTCGCGCTCGCGATCTGGCAGGACGCGCTGACCCGGTTCTCGTCGGCGGTCGGGATCGCGACGCCGTCGAACGCGCTGTTCGCGGTCGCGCTCGGGTTCGTGATCGTCCTGCTGCTGCACTTCTCGCTTGTGATCTCGCGACTCGCCGACCAGAACAAGGTGCTCGCGCAGCGGATCGGTGCCCTCAACCAGCGGGTCGACGAACTGCAAGCAGAGCGCGACCACACCGGGTCGTGACCGCGGCTCCCGCGATCGACGTCGTCGTCGTCAGCTACGACTCCGGCGACGACCTGCCGCCGCTGTTCGAGCACCTCCTGCCGCAGCTCAGGCCGGCCGACACCGTCACGATCGTCGACAACCACGGCGCCGACGGCGTCGCCGCGATTGTCGGCGAGATCGCGCCGCAGGCCCGTGTGCTCGCCCCCGGGACGAACACCGGTTTCGCCGGCGGCACCAACGCCGGCGTGCAGGCCGGCGACGCACCGCTGGTCCTGCTGCTGAACCCCGACGCCGTCCCGGCGCCCGGCGCGTTCGACGCGCTACGAGCCGTCGCCGCGGCCGAGCCCAAGTGGGGCGCTTGGCAGGCGCTCGTGACGATGGACGGCGGCGAGCGGATCAACACCGCGGGCAACGTCGCTCACGTGCTCGGGCTCGGCTGGGCCGGGCGCTGCGGCGAGCCGGTCACGGACGCGCCCAAGGAGCGCGAGCGCTGCGCCACGGTCTCCGGCGCGGCGATGGTCGTCCGCCGCGAGGTCTGGGAGCAGCTCGGTGGATTCGACGAGCGCTTCTTCATGTACTGCGAGGACCAGGATCTGTCGCTTCGGATTCGGCTCGCCGGTTGGGAGCTCGGGATCGAGCCGGCCGCGCGGGTCGACCACGGATACGACTTCGGCAAGGGCTCCGGCAAGTGGGAGCTGCTCGAGCGCAACCGCTGGTGGACCGTCCTGTCCACGTACCCGGCGCGGGTGCTGTGGCCGCTGCTGCCGCTGCTCGTGCTCTTCGATCTCGCGCTGCTGCCGGTCGCCGCGGCCGGCGGCTGGCTCGGCCCGAAGCTGCGGGCGCAGACTGGCGGTCATGCGCAGCCTCCCGGCGATCCTTCGGCGCCGCCGGACGGTGCAGGCAACGGCGGCAATCTCACCGGCAGCGTTCGCGGAGGCGCTTTCGACCGGGCTCGACTCGCCGTACCTCGGCGGCGCCGCCCGCGTGCCTGGGGTCGAGGCGGCGCTCAGCGGGTTCTGGGCGCTCGTGCGGCCACGTCGCTGAGCGTCCGCTCGAGCACGTCGCCGATCGCCTGCCAGTCGTAGCGCCGCTCGGCGAGCTGCCGCCCGGCGGCGCCGATCGCTTGAGCGCGCGCCGGGTCGGCAGAGCAGCGCCACCGTCTCGGCGGCGAACCGCTCGGCCTCGTCGGCGATCACGATCGTCTCGCCATCCACCACGGTCACACCGGCGGCGCCGGCGGTCGTCGAGACGAGCGGCCGTCCGGAGGCAAGGCCGTCGAGCACCTTCAGCCGCGTGCCGCCGCCGGAGAGGATCGGCACGAGCACGACCTGCGCACGGTCGAACCACGGCTGCATCTCGGGGACGAAGCCGGCGATCGTCACGCCATCTCCCCGGCTTCGCGATCAGGTCCTCGGGGCCACCACGGCCGACGACCAGCAGATCCGCGTCGGGCCGGTCTCGCCGCACGAGCGGCCAGACCTGCTCGAGCAGCCAGCGCAGCGCTTCGGCGTTGGGTGGGTAGTCGAGCGTGCCGGTGAAGAGCGCGGTCGGGGTACCCGGCAGCGGCGACGGCGTCAACAACGTCGTGTCGACGCCGTTGGCGACGACCGTCGCCGGAACTGTCGTGATCCCCGCGACCGCGGCCGAGTCCTCGCCGGACATCGTCAGCAGGTGGTCGTAGCGCGGCAGCCAGCGCCGGTCGTGGCGCTTCCAGCGGCCTGCCTCGGCCCGCATCAGCGCGCCGGCGCCGCCGCCGGCGGCCGCGGCACGGGCCTCGTAGTACTCCCAGGTGAGGTTCTCGAGCCCGAGCGTCCGCGGGACGCCAACGGGCAGATCGGCGGCCCAGTGCGCGGCCCAGTCGTGCTCGACGTGGACGAGATCGGGAGACCGGGCCAGCGCTGCCGTCAGCTGGTCGCGCATCGCCGACCAGAACACATCGACCTGCCAGGCGAGCAGCGGCAGTCGCAGAGGCCCGGCCACCACCCCCGGCCGCCGTCCTGCGGCGGCGATCACCTCACGGGCACGCGAGGCCGGGCGCGGGGCGGCGAACAGCGCCGCGCCGGTCGTCTCCAGCGACGCGACCCCGCCGCGCTGATCGGGATGAACCGTTGAGACGACGTCGACCTCGTGGCCGCGTTCGCGCAGCGCGCGGATCAGCATGTGCTGGCGGGTCGATCCACCGCTCCCCCCGGGCCAGTACGGCAGCTCCGGGGTGAGCCAGGCGACCCTCATTTCCAGTTCGGCCGGTAGCCCAGCCGGTAGCTCATCCGCGGCCGCTCACCGATCACGGTGGCCGGGACGCCGCCGGCGATCGACCAGGCCGGGACATCCTTTGTGACGACCGCGCCGGCCGCCACGACGGCGCCCTCGCCGATCGTCACGCCGCCGAGGATCTTGGCCCCGAGCGCGATCCAGACACGGTCGCCGATCACGACCGGTTCGTGGTCGGCGATGAAATCAGGGTCATCGACGACGTGCTTGGCAGTCATGATCTGGACCGAGCCCGGTGATGTTCACGTCGCTGCCGATCGTGATCCCGCCGCGGGCGTCGAGCAGGCAGCCGCCGCCGACGATCGAGCGCGCGCCGATCTGGAGGTCCCGCGGCTGCTCGACCTCGGCTCCGAGCATGATCGTGGTGCTGCGCACGTCGTCGAAGCGAACACCGAGCAGCTCATAGGCGCGCATCCGTGGCCCGATCAGCGGGATCCGGTTGACGATGTGGTTGAGCGCGTAGGACGGCGGCGGCAGCCAACGCTGCACCCACGCTGATCGGCTGAGGCGCCCCATGTGGCCCGGAACGATACGGAGCCGGTCTGGGGACGCGCCGCGCGGCGACGTGTGAGACTGCCGCCGATGTCGTTCGTCGATCAGCTGCTCGAAGACAACCCCGCCATTCACGGTGACGAAGACGCCGGCCAGCAACGGCTGACGCACGGGCTCTCGACGCCGGCGCTCCGCTTCCTCGAAGCGACGGTGACGCCGGAGATGCGCACGCTCGAGACCGGTGCCGGCTTCAGCACGATCACGATCACCGCCGCCGGCGCAGACCACAGGTCGGTGATCCCGAACGCGTTCGAGGGCGAGCGGATCCGCGCCTACTGCGAGCAGAACGGCATCTCGACCGAGCGGCTCACGTTCTGCTTCGAGCCGAGCGAGCGCGTGCTGCCGCGGCTCGAACCCGAGCCGCTCGACCTCGTCCTGATCGACGGCTCGCACTCGTTCCCGCACACCTTCATCGACTGGTTCTACACCGCACACCGCCTGCGCCCCGGTGGCCACATGCTCGTCGACGACATCCACATCTGGTCGGGGCGCGTGCTCCGCGACTACCTGCGCGAGGATCCGGACTGGCGCTTCGAGGACGAGTACCTCGGCCGGACCGCGCGCTTCACGAAGCTGCGTGAGACCGACCCCGACGTCCTCTGGACCGACCAGGCGCCGGTGCTGAAGTGGAGCCGGATGCGGACGGTGCCGGTCCGCCAGGCGGTCTCGATGGTCCGTCACGGACAGGCCGGCGAGCTGGTCGAGCGCGTCCGGTCGCGGCTCGGGCGCTGAGTCAGGCGCTGCGGCCGAGCGCCGCCGACGCGAGCCAGCGGAGATGGCGCGCGCCCAACGCGAGCGCGACCAGCGCGAGCGCCGCACCGGCGACGCGCCGGCGCGAGCACAGCGCCGGCCAGCTCGGCGGCGAGGACGGTCGAGCCGAACAGCGCCGCGATCGTCAGGCCGGCGATCCGTCCGCCGCGGCCCGCGGCGACCAGCGGCGCGATCGGGAGGACGAGCACGACCGCCTCGGTGATCCACGTGATCCGGGCGCTCGCCGCGACGCCGTGCGGCAGCGTGAAGGCGACATTGAGCGCGACGTTCACGACGAGGCCGGCGAGCGCGAACCGCAGGTACCGCGGCGCCCTGCCGATAGCGACGTAGACGTATCCGAGGATCATCGCCGCCGGGACCAGAGCCGCCATCGGAGACATCAGCACGAGATCGGCGCCCGCGCCCTCCTTGCCGGATCCCGCGATCACGTCGGTGACCGGGCCCGCGAGCGCGATCGTCACCGCGGCGAGCAGCGCGCCGACGGCGGTGACGGCCACGAGCAGGCGCTCGGTGACCGCGTCGCCGATCAGCGAGGTCGTGCGGGTCCGTGCGGCCAGCAGCGGCAGGACGGCTGCGGCGACAATCCCGCAGGCGACGATCAGCTGCTCGATGAACTGGAACGCGTAGAAGAAGCGGCCCTGCTCGACGTCGCTGACATCGGCGAGGTCGAGGAAGACGGCCGAGAGCCGCGTGTAGGCCGCGACGATCACGAGCGCGAGTGCGAATGGGCCGAGCTCATGCAGCACCGAGCGCAGCCGCGGCGCCTGCGGCCCGGGCACGTCGAGCCGGCGCGACGGGGTGATCCGCAGCTCCCGCCTCATCACCAGCGCGAGCGCGCAGGTGGGCAGCGTGAAGCCGACGAGCCCGAGCATCCAGACCGGGGCGTCCGACGCCGCCGCGATCACGATGCCGCTGAGTCCGAGCAGTGCGGCGGCCGCCTCGAGCGCCGTCTGGCGGTGTAGGCGCTGGTCAACCTGGAGCCACGGCGTTGCGTTGAGGAGCAGCGCCCGCGGCAGCAGCTGGCCGCCGAACGCAAGTGCGAGCACGGCGCCGTCGGCGCCGCGCAGCGCCGCGGTCACGCCGACCACGACGAGGACGGCGACCGTGCCGAGCACCCCACGGACGGCGAGCACCGCGCGCGGGAGCGGCGTCGCCGCCGGGTCGGTCGTCAGCCGCCTGACGAGGATCGGCGACAGCCCGGGGTCGACGAGGAACGACGCGATCACGACGAGCATCGCGACCGTCCCCCAGCTCGCCCAGTCGGCGTCGTCGGTCGCCCGGGCGACGACGCCGAGGCTCGCGACCTGCGTGATGACTGCGATCGCTCGCGCGACGAGTTGAGCGGTCGCGGTTTTTGTCGCCGCCGCTGTCGTCGGCGTCAGCTCGATCAGCTCGGGCGGTTGGGAGGCCGTCATGGCGCCTCGGCGACGAGCCGGCGGTAGTGCGGCTCGAGCTGAGCTGCGACGTCGTCCCAGCTCTGGACCGGTGCCGGTGCGGGCCTGTCGTCCGCTTCGGGCAGCGCCGCGCGGACCGCGCCGATGCTCTCGGCGAAGGTCACATGGCCGGGGTGGCGCGCGGCGAGCTCCTCGTTGGCGGGAAGCCGTGAGACGACGACCGGGGTCCCGAGCGCGAGCGCTTCGAGCAGAGCGAGCGACTGCCCCTCGGCCTCAGAGAGGTGGACCAGTGCGCGGGCGCCGCGGACGAGCGAGAGCACCGCCGGCCGGTCGGTCAGCTCACCGAGCCAGGTGGCGTCGCCGTGGCCGGCGAGCGCGGCCTCGAAGTCCTGCCGTTCGGCATCGGAGCCTGTGAACCCACCGGCGAGCACGACGGGAACGCCTGACAGCGCGCGGACGGTGTCGGCCTGACGCTTGCGCGCCGAGATGTTGCCCAGCAGCAGGACGTAGGGCCGATCGGGTGTGCCGGTGGGTGGTGGCGCGTCCGCAGCCGCATCGATCTCGGCCCGGTCGACGCCGTTGCCGATCTCGACCATCGTCGACGCGCCCAGATCGTGCAGCAGATGCGCCTCGTGCCCGGTCTGCGCGACCACGAGGTCGGCACGGCGCAGCACGTCGGCGCGCATCCGCGGGCCCCACGACTTGAGCGGGGTGCGAGCGGCGAGCCGTTGGATCTGCTCGGCGGTCCCCGGTGGCACGACGAGCACAGGGGAGACCACGAGCGGCGCAGGGTTCCTGTGCCAGTGCGACAGCCACTGCCACGTGTCCGGCTCGGCGCCGAAGCAGTGCAGCAGGTCGAACGGCCGCGGCTCAGGCTCCCGCGCGGCGAAGAAGACCTCGTGACCACGAGCGCTGAGTGCTTCGGCGGTCCTGCGGGCCTGGGTCTCGAGCCCGCCGCCGCCGAGCACCGGCGGCACCCCGCCGAGGACCGCGACGCGAAGGGGGTCGGCGGTCACGGGGCCGCCTCCTTTGGCTTCGAGCACGCGGGAGAGCATGCCGCATCCTGCCGATAGGGTTCGCGCGATGAGCGAGACTCGCACGCGTTGGGCGACGCCGCTGTTCGCCGTGCTTTCGGTGCTCGCGTTGGCGATGATCCTCTACGCCGGCCGGAACCTGACGTTCTACTTCGACGAGTGGAACTTCATCCTCACCCGGCGGGGGTTCACCGTCGACACGCTGTTGGCCGGGCACAACGGTCATCTGTCGCTGATCCCGGTGCTCGTGTACAAGGCATTGCTCCAGGTAGTCGGGATCGACCACTACTGGATCTACCGGCTCGCCCTCGGACTCCTGCACGTCACGACGGCGTGGCTGTTGTTCACGCTCGCGCGCCGCCGTATCGGGGACGCCGCGGGTCTCGCGGCGGGCGTGCTGCTGCTCGCGCTCGGCGCTGCTTGGGACGACCTCGTCTGGCCTTTCCAGATCGGTTTCGTCGGCGCGGTGGCGGCATCGCTAGCCGCCCTGCTCGCGCTCGAGCGCGACACACGCCGTGGCGATCTCCTCGCGACCGTTTGGCTGATCGTCGCCCTGTGCTGTTCGTCTCCCGCCATCCCCTTCGTGATTGTCGCCGGGGTCGAGCTCGCCGCAGGCAGACACTGGCGGCGGCTCGTCCGCGTGCTCGCTCCGGTCGTCGTGCTGTACGGCATCTGGCGGATCGGCTGGGGCTCGGGCGGGCCGTTCCCCGCGCCCGACATCGGGCGCGCGAACGCGCGCCAGGCGCCGGAGTTCGCCGAGTACGCACTGCAGATGCTGCAGGCGGCGCTTCAAGGGTTGACCGGGTTCACGGCGTCCGGGCTCGGGGCTCCGCTCAGCGTCGCTGCAGTCGCGGCGGTGATCGCGGCGGTCGTCCTTCGCCCCGTCAGTCCGCGAACTCTGGGCGTGCTCGTGGGTGTTGCGGCGTTCTGGGTTCTGATCGCCGCCTCTCGGCTCACCTTGGGCGAGCCGCAGTCGACGCGGTACATCTACCCGAGCGCGGTGCTGATCGTGTTGCTCGGGATCGAGCTGGTCAGCGCCGTGCGTCCCGCGGGCGCTCGCCCGTCGCCCAAGGCTCTCGTGACCGGCGCGATCGTGCTCGCCGTCATCTGGGTCGCCGGATCGGCGACGATGACCCGCGGCGTCAACACCTGGGAGCCGCATCACCGCGGCATCGAGATCGGTCTTGCGGCGATGACGATCGCACGCGAGCACGTGCCGCCCGGCTTCCAGCCGGCGCCAAGCGGCTCCCCGCAGATCACGGCCGCCGCGTACTTCGAGGCGGTCGACGATTTCGGGACACGCGTCCTCTCGCCTGCGGAGATCGCCGCATCGCCCGAGGTCGATCGGGCGGGTGCCGACGCGACCCTCCGGAGTCTCGAGTTCGCCGGCGTGGCCGCGGCCCGTGGGCGGGCTCGTGACTGCTCGCCTGTCGCCGGTGACATCAGCATCCCCGGATCTAGCGGGCAGATCGTGCTCCGCATCCCGTCCGGCCAAAGCGGCCAGCTGCGGCTCAAGCGTTTCGCGGATGAGTACCCGAAGGACGCGGTCGCCCAGATCCCGTCGGGCCTGTTCGTCGTCACCGTCAAGCGCGACAGCGTCGGCCGCCCGTGGATCGCAGGCGTGACGGGCGCTCCGGGCGCGGCCCGCTGCGCCGGCTGAGCGATGGAGCACGTCGGGCTCAACCTGCTCTACCTCGTCCCGGGCGAGGTCGGCGGCACGGAGATCCTGGCACGGCGTCTGATCGACGCGCTCGCGCGTGCGCGGCCGGACGTGCGCTTCACGGTCTTCTGCGGGATCGAGGCGGCGCCGTCGCTCGCCGGGGAGGGCTGGCCGGAGAATGTTGTGATTCACCGCATGGACGTGGCCTGCCGAAACAAGCCGCGCCGAATCCTCGCTGAGCTCTTCCAGTTGCCGCGGGAGGCGCGGCGCGCCGGCGTCGACCTGCTGCACTCGCTCGGCACGACCTCGCCGCTACGGACGCCGTGCCCGAGCGTCGTCTCGGTCCACGATCTGATCTACCTCCACTACCCGGAGACCTTCCCGCCGGCCGCGCGGCTAGGGCTGAAGCTGCTGGTCGGTCCGGGTGCCCGCCGTGCCGATCGCGTGCTCGCGCTCTCCGAGGCGGCCAAGCGTGATCTCGTCGAGCACCTGCGGCTCGATCCGGATCGCGTCCATCCGGTGCACATCGGCGGGATGCGGCGCTCGGACGAATTCACGCCCGAGGCCGAGCTTCGAGGACGTCTCGGGCTCGGCGAGGGGCCGGTCGTCCTCTGTGTCTCAGCGGCTCTGCGGCACAAGAACCTGCCGCGCTTGATTGACGCGTTCGCCGAGATCTCCGGCAGCCGCCCGGATGCCCGGCTCGTGCTCGTCGGCCACCACGGCCTCGACGGCGACGCGCTGCGGGCCCAGGTGGTCGATCGCGACCTCGACGGCCGCGTGATCCAGACCGGCTGGATCGCCGACGCCGACCTAGAGGGCCTCTACCGGCTTGCGGCCTGCTGCGCCTACCCGTCGCTGCTGGAGGGATTCGGAATTCCGGTGCTCGAGGCGATGGCGCGCGGGCTGCCCGTTGCCTGTGCGGACGCGACATCGCTGCCGGAGGTCGCCGGCGACGCGGCGTTGCTGTTCGACCCGCTCGACACGCACGCGATCGCGGCGGCGATCGAGCGGCTGCTCTCCGACGAGGCGCTGCGCGAGCAGCTGCGCGAACGGGGCCTCGAGCGGGCGGCCGGGTTCACGTGGGAGAAGTGCGCCGAGGGTGTGCTCGCGGTCTACGAGCTGGCGTTGTCCGCCTAGGCAGGCTTGATGAAGAGACGACCGGTCTGGTCGATTCGCTGCATTAGCGGTGCCGGTGCCGTGGCGTCCCGCCACTCGTCGACGGCCCGGCGCGCCCCATCCCAGTCGCCGTAGTCGTCGATGATGAGGATGCCTCCGGGAGCGAGCAGCGGGTAGAGGTGCGTGAGTTCGTGCCTGGTCGACTCGTACCAGTCGGTGTCGAGCCGCAACAGGGCGATGGTGCCCGGGAGGGTTTCGGGGATCGTGTCCTCGACCTTGCCCTGAACGAAGTGCAGGCGCTCGGCGGGGTACTCGGTCGTGGCCAGATTCGCGCGAACGTCTTCGATCGCCGCATAGGCGAACACCGGATCGGCGACGTTGCCGCGATGGTCGTCCCACGTGTCAGCGAGGTCGGGGAGTCTTGCGCTCCGGTCGTGCTCGCTCGGCTCGCTCATCCCCTCGAAGGTGTCGTAGAGGTAGATGTCGCGGTCGACGTCTCCCGTCGACTGCAGCGTCAGGGCGGCGATCATCGTGCTCCCGCCGCGCCAGACCCCGCATTCGACGATCGAGCCCTCGATGCCGTGTTCGTGCACGTAGCGGGTCGCCTCGTACAGCGCCCACATCCGCTCGACCGTGGTCATCGTGTACGGGAAGACGCGACGAACGAAGGAGACGAACTCCTCCTCGTTCGCGAGATCGGGGTGTGTCTCGGCGAGGAAGTCCGGGCTCGGAAGCCGGACGAGCTCGTAACCGGCGCGGTTGAGCGCGGTCCGGATCGGGTGCCGCGGGATGCGCATCACTGCGCCAGCAGCTCGAGATCGGCCCGCGTCATCAGCCGGATCAGCTCCTCGAAGCTCGTCCGCGGCTCCCAGCCGAGGTCGCGGTTGGCCTTCTCCGGCGAGCCGATCAGCAGGTCGACCTCGGCCGGCCGCAGGAACGCCGGGTCGATCCGCACGTACTGCTCGAGATTCTCGGCGCCGAGGCCGGCCTCGTCGAGCGCGATCTCGACGCAGCGGCGGACGGTGTTGGTCTCGCCGGTGGCGATGACGTAGTCCTCGGCCGTGTCCTGCTGGAGCATCAGCCACATCGCCTCGACGTAGTCTTTGGCGTAGCCCCAGTCGCGCTCGGCGTCGAGGTTGCCGAGCGCGAGGTGCTCGGCGAGCCCGTGCTTGATCTGCGCGACCGTGTGGGTGATCTTGCGGGTCACGAACTCCAGCCCGCGGCGGGGGGAGTTATGGACGATCACGCGCCCAACGCCTGCGCAGAAGACGCCGCTCTCGGTCGCGAGGTCGAACACGAAGTCGTTGTTCGGCACGTCGACCTCGATGGTGCGCCGCACCTCGGCGGGGTCTTTGCGCAGGTGTTGGCCCTTAGCTCCGACGCGGACGCGTGAGCCGAGGTTGACGCGGTAGTAGACCTTCTCGGCGCGCCGTTCGGTGTAGACGCTGGCCTGCTGGCCGCGCAAGGCATAGAGCCAGATGAGGCCCAGCGCCAACAACGGGCTGTTCGTGGTCACCGACTGGCCATTGCCGCGCTTGAGGCCGTCACCCGCGTAATACCCGTCGGTGAACGCATCCTGCTGGTCTGGACCGGCGTTGAGGACGAGCGGCGGGATCTGCTTGAAGTCATGCGAGCCGTACAGTTGCTCGCGCAGCCAGGCGCCCGCGCCGGGTCCGGCGCCGCACAGGTCGACGTACTCCACGGTCTGAGAGCTGTTGAAGCCCGAGACGCCGGATCGCTCGGAGGCTGTCCCGAGGAAGCACTGGTTCCAGAGGCGGCTGACGCGTGCGCGCAGCATGTCGTCCGTGTTGACGAAGCGGATGCGCGTGCCGTCGCGTGAGACGTAGCCGTCGGCCGCGAGGAGGCCGAGCAGTTCGGCGAGCTGCGTGGTGATCGCGCTCCAGCCCGGCGTCTCCGGTGCCTCCTCGGCCAGCGCGAGCCGGTCGCCCTCCTCGACCTCTCGAGCGAGCACGATCTCGTGGTCTGCGTCGAGCATCCGGTGGTGCGCCGTCGTCGTGACGACGCCCGCGCGCGTCTCGACGGACAGCATCTGGTGATCGGGGTCGGTCGCGCGGCGACGCGTCGCGGTGATGCCGGTGATCGCCGTCCAGTCGGTTCCGTCCCAGATCTCGAGCAGCGAGGCGGGTATGTGCTGCTGCACGCTGCGCCCCTTGCGCACGAGCGGCATCAGGTCTTCGGCCAGCTTGATCTTCACGAGCCCGTTCTCGCGCACCAGCAGCGGCGTCTGCGATGCGAGGCACTCGTGGTTAAACAGGATGCCGCTCGTCGCGTGCAGGTCGTAGGACTCGCGGTAGTTGACCGTGATGAAGTGGCCGTAGACCTTCGCGACGCCGTAGGGGGAGCGCGGGTAGAACGGCGTGTCCTCGGTCTGCGGGACCTCGAGCACCTTGCCGAACATCTCCGACGATGACGCCTGGTAGAAGCGGGCCTCGGGGCAGACCTCGCGCATCGCCTCCAGCAGCCGCGTCACGCCGACGCCGGTGAACTCGGCTGTCAGCGTCGGCTGGATCCACGAGACGTGGACGAAGCTCATCGCCGCGAGGTTGTAGATCTCGTCAGGTGCCGAAGCCCGGAGCGTGTCGACGAGCGAGCGATGATCGAGCAGATCGCCCTGGTGGAGGGTGATCCGGTCGCGCAGGTGCTCGATCCGGTCGAACTTCTCGGTTGAGGCTCGGCGGACCATGCCGTGAACCTCATAACCCTTCTCGAGCAGCAACTCGGCGAGGTACGAGCCGTCCTGGCCTGTGATTCCGGTGATCAGCGCTGACTTGGACATCCGGCGCAGGAGCCTAGCCGTCTGATCTGCGCTGCGTGGGCCGCTCGGCCAGCCACAGCGCAAGCACACCACCGCCCGCGAGCGCGGGCACGGCGGCGATCGCGACCAGCCAGACAATCCATTGCGGCGGCCCGTCCGCGAGCGCCGTCGCGTGCGCGATCGCCGATGGCAGCGTGTTCCAGCCGCTCTCGGGGTTGCCCAGGAACATCACGAAGACGCTCGGCACGACCTTGCCGTCGACGGTGCTGACCGCGTTCGTGAGCGAGATCGGTTCGCCCGTGCCGACGAGTTGGACCGGCCGCTTGCCGGCGTTGCGGATGCAGACCTGCCCGTCGATCGCCTGCGCCGGCGGGCGCGCGATCTGCGCCTCCACCATCGTCGGGCCACCGAGCGGGTACTCGGTCGCAAATGCCGCTTGCTCCTCGTATCCAGGGCCGGACAGCTCGGCGACGAGCGGCTCGGGCTTGCCGTTTGCGATCGCGAGCACCTGGACGGTGCGGGCCTCAGGCAGGAGCGGAACCGGCTTGATGCAGGCACGCTTGCCGGGAGCGACGGTCGGCGTGATCGGCCAGCTGAAACCGGTCAGGGTCGGCGTCGCCGCCGTCGGCACACGGTCGCGGTTCATCGCAGGGATCAGCTTGAACGCGCCGAGCACGATCAGCGTCAGCGCTGCTCCCGCGAGCGTCCACCTACGCATACGACCTCGTCAGCATCAGGAACAGGCCGGAGAGGCTCATCAGCCCGAGCGCCGTGACGGACGCGCCAGCGGCGAAGCGCATCAGCCGCGGGCGCAGCGACCCGAGCAGCCACGCGCCCGTGCAACCCAGCACCGGAAGCACGGTCAGCAGGTACCGGCCGGTGATCACCGGGTCTCCGGTCCCCGGCGTCGCGACCCGCACCGACCCGTACGCGACGTAGTGCAGGAGCACCATCAGTGAGGCGACGAACGCGACCATCACTGCGACCTCGCGCCAGCGCACCCGGATCACCGGCCATCGCCGAGCGACGAGGACGATCAGCCAGATCCCGAGGGCGCCTTGGGCGATCTGGAGCAGGTCGTAAATCCAGCCCGGGAGCTCGGTGTCGAGCGAGCCATACGAGCCCCAGAACGATTCGACCATCGCCTGCCGGTAGCCGTAATAGGGGCCCAGGTGGCTGGTCATCACGCTCAGCTTGGGCAGGTAGAACTGCCACACGTACGAGAGGAACTCGCGCGGGTTGACAGATCCGGTCGATGCGGCGAGCGCCGAGCCGCCGGTCCCGGCATGCGCCCCGCCGTAGAGGTACGTGAGCGAGACGCCGAGCAGCGCGAGCCCACCGCTCAGGCCGAGCATCCGCAGCCAGCTGCCGAGCGCGGCGCCGCTCGTGCGCAAGCCGATCAGCAGCGCGAAGATCGCGGGTGGGGCGATCGCGAACCCGCGTGGCTGCGTCAATGCCGCCGCCGCCGCGAGCAGCCCGAGACCGATCGCGCGTTTCGTCGTCGCTCCCTCCCGTGCGGTTCTGAGCGCCAGCCAGAGCGCGGCGATCGAGAGCGTTATCAGCAGGATGTCGGGGTTGATGACTCCTGCCATCGCACCGAGCTTCGGCTGCAGCGCGACGACGGCGGTGGCGATCGTTCGCCGCAGCGAGTCGCTGAAGATCTCCGCGGCCACGAGCCACGAGAACGCGACAGCCACCACGAACATGAGCACGCCGACGAAGCGCATCGCCCAGAGCCGTCCCAGGATCGAGCGAAACGGGCTCGCGTGGTAGGCGATAGCGACCGTCCCGTAATACAGCGGGCCGTTACCGGCGGCTGAGTTCGGCCCGTCCCCGTTGTCGCGGGGCGCGCTCCTCGTATCCTTCAGGACCTGGTCGGCGCGGCTCCAGAACGGCCTGCCTTCCCCGTGGTGGATGATCGGCGCGAGGTTGAGGTCGCGCGCTGCCAGGCCCAGTTCGGTCGAGGTGCCGAAATTGCCGCTGATCCGCTGCGGGCCGTCGCCGGTCTCGGCGATCGACTGGGCGTAGGCCGCATGCGCCGTCTCGTCGGGACCCTGCAACGGTGCGGTCGCAAGCGACCAGGCGAGCCCGTGGACGAACGCCACCGCGAGCAGAACGCGCAGCGCAGGAGGCACGGCGCTGAACGTCTTTCGGACCCGGGCCATGGAGCCGGGCGAGTCTACCGGCCGCCTTGGCCAGAGCCCCGGGCACTACCCTTCGCAGTTCGTGACCGAGTCCGCTCCGATTGCCGTCTCCGTCCGCGGGGTCGACAAGTCATTTCGGCTGCCGCGTGAGCAGGTTCACACGCTCAAGGAGCGGTTGGTCCACCCGTTCCGTCGCACCGGCTATGACCGCTTCGACGCGCTCAAGGACGTCTCGTTCGACATCCAGAAGGGCGAGTTCTTCGGCATCGTCGGACGCAACGGTTCCGGCAAGTCGACGCTGCTGAAGTGCCTCGCCGGCATCTACGCGGCCGATGACGGGCAGATCCGCGTCGACGGCCGTGTATCGACCTTCATCGAGCTCGGCGTCGGCTTCAACCAGGACCTGCCGGCACGCGACAACATCC
Source organism: Baekduia sp. (assembly GCA_037045385.1). Classification (GTDB taxonomy): domain Bacteria; phylum Actinomycetota; class Thermoleophilia; order Solirubrobacterales; family Solirubrobacteraceae; genus Baekduia. The sequence continues at coordinate 106,794 of JBAOHN010000010.1, forward strand.
TCATCAACGCCACGATGCTGGGCCTTACGCAGCGGCAGGCGCGCGAGCGCGTCGACGAGGTCCTCAGGTTCGCCGAACTCGAGGAGTTCGTCGACCTCAAGCTCAAGAACTACTCCTCCGGGATGCTCGTGAGGCTGGCGTTCAGCGTGATGATCCAGGTCGACGCCGACGTGCTGCTGATCGACGAGGTGCTTGCCGTCGGAGACGCTGCCTTCCAGCAGAAGTGTTACGACGAATTCGCGCGGCTACGGCGGGAAGGCCGGACGGTCGTGCTCGTCACGCACGAGATGGGCGCCGTCGAGCGTTTCTGTGACCGGGCGATGCTGATCGAGCGCGGCGAGGTGCTCGACATCGGCCCCGCGCGGGACGTGTCGACGCGGTACGTGAAGCTGAACTTCGAGCACTCACGCACCCTCCAGGCACCGGAGGACGAAGCCGAGCCCGAGCCCAGTGCCGAGCACGTGCTTGGCAGCGACCGTCCCACGAACCCGGGTGAGGTACGCGCCGGTAGCGGCGACGCGGAGATACTCGCCGGCTGGTTTGCCGACGAGCGTGGAAACGAGGTTGCGTCGCTCGACGCGGGGTCCAAGGACCACTTCTGCATCGCGGTCAAGTTCCACACGGCGATCACCGGGGCCACGTTTGCGTTTCAGCTGACCAGCGGGGCCGGCCAGCTGATCGCGGCTGCAACGACCCACGAGCAGTTCGAGGACATCTCGTTTGCCGCCGGCGAGCAGGTCACCGTCACCTTCTCCTTTCCGAACGTTCTCGCACCTGAGCGCTACCAGGTCAGCGCCGCGGTCTCGCGACCCGGCTCCGGCCAGGACTGGCTCGACTACCGCGACCGCTTCGGCTCGGTGATCGTCGGCGCGACCCGGCCGAGCGGTGCGGTCGTCGACCTGCCCACCGAGTTCTGGCTGACGCGTGCCGACGAGACGGTCGAGACCGGAACGCAGCAGGCGGAGGGAGCGGCGTGACCACCGCCGCTACGGAGAAGGCCGACCTGCCGGATCTCGGGCCGGTCGCGGAGGTCGGGCAACTCGTCAAAGGTCCGAGCGCGATCGGCAGCGATCCGCGCCGGATGTGGCGGCTCGCGACGCTGCTCGCCACAACCGACTTCAAGCTGAAGTTCTTCGGCTCGGTTCTCGGCTACCTCTGGCAGCTCGTCAACCCGCTGATGCTGTTCGGTGTCCTGTTCGTCGTCTTCAGCTTCGGGCTGAGCCTTGACGCCGGCGTCAAGTACTTCCCCGTCGGACTGCTGCTCGGCATCGTGCTGTTCTCGTTCGTCTCCGAGACGACCACGAACGCGGTCTCGAGCCTCGTGCAGCGCGAGACCCTGGTGCGCAAGGTCGACTTCCCTCGCCTCGCCGTGCCGTTGTCGCGGGTGCTGCTCGGGATCCTCAACCTGGCGCTGAACATGGTGCCGGTGCTGCTCTTCCTGGTGCTTTCGGGTGCGAGGCCGGGGCTCAGCTGGTTGCTCGTCCCGTTCGGCCTGTTCGTGCTCGTGCTGTTCTCGTTCGGGATGTCGATGATCCTCAGCATCAGCTATGTCCGCTACCGCGACGTCGAGCCGATCTGGTCGGTCGCGACCCAGGTGATGTTCTACGCGTCCGGCGTGTTCTTCACGTTCGATTCGATCGCCAACCGCGAGCACGGGCAGTTGTTCGTCGACCTGATGCTCTGCAGCCCCTTCGCGATGGTTCTGGCGGCGGTGCGGCACTGGCTCGTCGACCCGTCGTGGGAGGCGCCGTGGGAGGCGATGAGCTCGCCCTGGCTGATCCTGATCCCGCTGTCGCTGATCGCGCTCTCGCTGGTCGTCGGTGCGCTGATGTTCCGCAAGCAGTCGCCCCGCGTCGCCGAAGACCTGTAGCCGCGCAGTAGGGTCGGCTGCGATGGCAGCGGGCGCGGCAACGATCGTCCTCGAAGTACACGACGCCGAGTCGGCCGCGCGCTGTCTGCGGACGGTCCCGCGTGACGCGGCCGTGCTTGCCGGCGGCGCCGAGATCCCCGAGCTCGAGCAGCTCGCCGCCGGGCACGAGCTGCGCTGGATCGGAGGACAGGGCGGGGCCCTGTGGAACGCGGCGGCCGAGCTCACCGCCGGCGACCTGTTGCTGCTAGACGGGCGCAGCGAGCTCGGTGAGGGTGCTCTGGGAGCGTTCGAGACGGCCGCTGCGGCGGTCGGCCAGGCGGCGGCCGTCACCGCGCTCAGCAACGCAGCCGGGTACCTGTCGGTGCCGCATCGCAACTCGCAGTGGCCGCTCCCCGCCGGCGGCGCGACCGTCGCAGACTCAGCCCGGCAGGTGACCGAGGCGTCGCTCTCGCTCTATCCGCGGATTCCGGTCGCGCTACCGCACGCGACGCTTGTGCGCCGCCCGGCGCTCGACCTGATCGGTTCGTTCGACGCGCAGCTCGGGGCGCGTGACGCGCTCGCCGACTTCTCGGTCCGGGCGATCGCCGCCGGCCTTGTCTGCATCTGTGCCGACAACATCTTCGTCGGCCATCGCGGGGGCCAGGACGGGGAGGACCCCGCTGATTGGAGCGGCCCGTCGGCCGAGCGCCATCCGCTGCTCGCAGACGCCGTCCGCGACGCGGCATGGGACCGCGGGTCGGCGCTCTCGCGGGCGCTCCTCAGCGTCTCGGTCGCACTGGAGCCGCTCTCGGTCACGGTCGACGCCCGCGGCCTCGCAGGTCCGGTCAGTGGGTCGAGCATCCACCTCGCAGAGCTGCTCGGGGCACTGTCGTCGCTGCCGGATCTCAAGGTCCGGGCGCTGGTGCCGTCGGCGCTCGATCCGCAGGTTCAGCGGATGCTGCCGCCGGAGGCGAGGGTCGAACGGCTCGGGCTCGAGTTGCCCGACCCGGTTGCGCGGACGCATGTCGCCCACAGGCCGACGCAGGTCGAGACGTTCGCCGACGTCGAGCTGCTCGACAGGCTCGGGGAACGCACGGTCGTCACCCACCAGGATCTGATCGGCTACCGCACGCCGGCGGCATTCGGGGAGACCCAGGACTGGCTCGATCACCGCAGCCTGACCAGGGACGCGCTCGGCTGCGCCTCGCGCGTTGTGTTCTTTACGCAGACGGCCCTCGACGATGCGCTCGCCGACGACCTCGTCGTGCCCGAGCGCGCGTGCGTGGTCGGGCTCGGGATGGAGCCGTCGGTGAGTGCGGCGCAGGAGCCGACCCGGCCGCCGGGGCTATCCGATACGGGCGACCGCCCGTATCTCGTCCAGATCGGCCGTCGGTTCAAGCACAAGAACACCGGCTTCTCTCTGCGGCTCCTCTCGGAGCTCCGATCGGCCGGGTGGGACGGCGACCTCGTGATCGCCGGGCCCGAGGTGCTGCACGGATCGGGGACCGCGGCCGACGCGGCATGGCTGCTCGCCGAGCCCGATCTCGAGCCGCATGTGCACGAACTCGGCGCTGTGACCGAGGCCGAGAAGTCCTGGCTGCTGGAGCACGCGGCCGCGGTTCTCTACCCGAGCACCTACGAGGGTTTCGGACTGGTCCCGTTCGAGGCCGCCGCCGCGGACACCCCGGTGCTCGCCGCGCCGGTCTCCGCGATCGCGGAGACACTGCCCGAGGGCTGCGCCGTGCTCGTGCCGTGGGACGCGCAGGCGAGCGCCGCCGCAGCGCTCGCGCTGCTCGAAGACGGTCCACGGAGGACGGCGCACGTCGCCGCGCTGCGTGAGGCCGCGGGTGCGCGCAGCTGGCAGGAAACAGGTGCCCAGCTGGCCGCCGTCTATCGCGAAGCGGTCCGGGCTACGGTGCCCGTCCCGGCCAGGCTGCTGGCCGATGCGGCCGCGATCTGGGCGCGCTACGGGCAGCTTCGCGGCGCGGTCGACAGTTTCGGTTGGCAGCTGGTCGATCCGGACGGGCCGCTCGTCGACCACGAGCTCGCAGAGCAGCTCGTCTCGCATCTGCGCGGCGAGGGCGGCTCCGAGCTGCTGAAACGCCGCCTTGCGCTCGGCCCGCGCGGCGTCAAGGCGGCCGAGCTCCTGCGCAGAGCGACAGGCTCCTGACGGCTAGGCTGCCGGGTCGTGGCGGTCACCCCCTACACGGTTGAGCTGCTCTACGCCGCGATGCTCGGCCGCAAGCCCGGCCCCGACGAAGTCGCCCACCAGCTCAACGCCGCGAGCTGGGACGAGCTCGTCAGGGTGATCGCGCAGAGCGACGAGTTCGCAGCCCGCCTGTCCGACGATCGCAGCGCCCCGCTTCCGGACGATCCGGGTAGCGAGCCGGCCCCGCCGCCCGTGCCCGTACTGACCGTCGATGCCGGCGAGGACCCGGAGATCCGCCCGATGCTGGCCGACCTGGGGCCGCTCACGCACCAGCAGATCGAGTTCATCTTCACGACGCTGCTGGGGCGCGCGCCGTCCGCGCACGATGTCGACTCGCTGCTCGGCGAGCAGCCGCACTGGCAGGCGGTCGTGCGAATGGTGGTCAACAGCGAAGAGTTCGCACGCCGCCACGGAAAGCAGCAGACCGAACTCGATCGCGGTGGGGACTCGAACCAGCGCATCAACATCTACCTGCCGGAGCTTGCCGAGTACTGCCACGCGCCCGGCACCGTCACCGACGACGGGATCGCGGTCGTCGGTGAGCAGGGGATCGTGTTTCTGGTCGAGGGCTCGAACTCGATGCTCGCGCAGTACCGGGGTCAGTACTCGTACCCGGAGGACTGGGAACAGCGGTGGGCCGCTGCGCTCGATCAGCGGGCTCGTGACGCCGCCGCGCTCGGCGTCGAGCTGCTCACGGTCGCGGTGCCGGACAAGCTCGCCGTCGTGCCCGAGCTCTCCGGTCTGCGCCTCGGCGACGGCTCTGGCCGTCCGCTCGCCCGGCTGACAGCCGCGCACCCGCAGCTGCTCTACCCGCTCGCCGAACTGAAGGCGGCGGGTGCCGGCGGCTACATGAAGACCGACACCCACCTCTCGCTCGCCGGCAACCGTGCGCTCGCGGCCGCGATCGGTACGGCTCTCGGCGTCGATCTGCTCGCGAGCTCGGCCGCGCACCCGCTCAAGGAGATGCTCTACTCAGGCGATCTGGGGCTCCGCTGTCGGCCGCCGATCGTCGAGCTCACCGACGTCTTCGGCGATTGGGGCCGGACGCTTGCGGTCGATGACAACATCGAGCAGATGATGGCCGTCGGCGGCCACCTCGGGGCGCGCCGGACGTTCACCTGCGACGAGCCGGCGGACTCCAGGACCGCCGTCGTGTTCGGCGACTCGTTCGCGTGGAGCGCCGAGGACTACCAGGGGCTCACGTGGTTCTTGGGACAGACGTTCGCCGAGGTGCGGTTCGTCTGGATGCCGTTCGGCTGGGACCCCGGTTACGTCGAGGAGTGCGGCGCGGATGTGGCGATCTCGCTCGGTGCCGAGCGGTTCGCGGTGCGGCCGCCGGCTCCGCGGATCGATGTGCGGGGATTCGCCGATCGTGCCATCGCGCGCGGTCGCGCGATGACCGTCTACGAGGTCAACGCGGGCGACTAGGCGTGACGTCCGCGCGCCGATTCGACGGCCGGACCCTCGCCGGCTTCGCCGTCTCGATCATCGCGATCGCCGGCTGCGCCTGGTGGGCATCGAAGCAGGAGCGCCCACGGCTGCCCTCGGACGCCGTCGGCTACGCAGTGCTGCTCGGGTCGCTCGCGGTCTACGCGTTTCTGACGATCGTCCGCGGCTGGCGCTGGGACCACATCCTCGCCTTCCTCGACGTTCGTCACGCCCGAGCCGACGCATACGCGCTCGTGACCGTCGGCTACATGGGCAACACGGTGCTGCCGGCCCGCGGCGGCGAGCTGCTGCGCGTGTTCCTGCTCGCCGAGCGCTCACACGCGAAGCGCCGTGAGGTGCTCGGCTCGATCATCACCGAGCGGTTGCTCGACGCGCTGGTCCTCTTGCTCTTGCTCGTCTTCGTTGCCTGGACGGGCATCGCCGACACGCCCGGCGGCAGCATCACCAGCATCCTTGCTGCGGCCGTGCTCGTGCTCGTCGTCGGCGGGGCGTACGGGTACCTGCGACTACGCCAGGCAGGACGCTTCGAGCACTTCGCCGACCGGATCCGCCCGATCTCACGCGCTTCGCGCCAGCTGCTCTCGGCTCGTGGGCTCGTCCTGCTCGCCGTCACGATCGCGATCTGGTTGGGCGAGGCGGTTGTCTTCTCGCTCTGCGCGCGGTCGCTCGACCTCGACGTGACCGTGCTCGACGGGCTCGTCGTCACGGTGATCTCCGCGCTCAGTGCGCTGATCCCGGCGGGCCCCGGGTACGTCGGCACGTACGACGCGGCGGCGTTGTTCGCGCTCCACCAGGTCGGGATCTCGGGTGGTGACGCCGTCAGCTGCGTCCTGCTGTTCCGCTTCGTCGCGTTCGTCCCGATCACGATCGTCGGCTTGATCGTGATGGTCACGCGTTACGGCGGGCTGCGCGGGGCGCTGCGTCGTGAACGCGACGCCGAGCGCGCCGATCAGGACGGCTCGTCGCCCGAGCGCTCGTAGACCCGCGCCGCGGGCCTTCCGGCGCGCCAGCGCCGGTCTTTGGGCGAGGCGGCCGGGCTGCGGTAGTCGCCGCGGCTGAGGTGGTGCTCGAGGAAGATCATCAGCACGATGAACGCGTAGCGGCTGCCCATCTCCTGCAGCTTCAGCTTCGACTCGCCGCTCTGGCGGTTGGTCCAGCGGATCGGCGTGATCGCGTAGCTGTGGCCGCGGACGACCGCCTTCAGCGGGATCTCGACCGTGAGGTTGAAGTGGTGGCTGAGCAGCGGCTGGACGCTGTCGATCACCTCGCGCCGGTATGCCTTGAACGCGTTCGTCGTGTCGTCGTAGCTGTGGCCGAAAAGGACGCGGATGCCCCAGTTGACGAGCCGGTTCATCACGAGCTTGGTTCGCGGGTAGTCGATCACCTGGCCGCCGGTCATGAAGCGCGAGCCGAAGGCGCAGTCGTAGCCGGCCTCGAGCAGCCGGTAGTAGGCGACGACGTCGTCGGGGTGGTCGGAGAGGTCGGCCATCACGATCGCGACCGCATCACCGGTGAACGCCCCGAGGCCGGTGCGGACCGCGAAGCCGAAGCCTCCCGGCCCGTCGTTGACGACGCGCCGGATCGCCGGGTTCTCGCCGGCGAGCCTGTCGACGATCGCGGCGGTACCGTCGCTGCAGTGATCGTCGACGACGACGATCTCGTAGTCGATCTGCTCTTCGCCCAGGCGGCCGGCGACGGCCGTCACCGTCTCGGCGATCGACCCCTCCTCGTTGTGCGCCGGGATGACGATCGAGTACTTCATGCAGATGCGGCCGCGGTCCAGCTCTCGAGGTTGAACTGGTGGATGTCGCGGAGCACTTCGTCGATCCCGTAGGTGAGCTTCCAGCCCGGGTAGTCGCGCTCGAAGTCCGACATGTCGCTGACGTACCACTGGTGGTCGCCGATCCGCGCTTCATCCGACAGCGTGTAGTTGAGCGTCCGCCCGGAGATCTCCTCGCAGCGCGCGATCGCCTCGAGCATCGACACGTTCGAGGAGCGGCCGCCGCCGAGGTTGTAGACCGCCGCGGCCTTCGGGTTCTCGTGGAACGCCTGGAAAGCCCGGACGACGTCGTAGGCGTGGATGTTGTCGCGGACCTGCTTGCCCTTGTAGCCGAAGATCGTGTACGGCGTGCCGGTGACCGTGCACTTCATCAGGTAGGCGAGGAAGCCGTGCAGCTGGGCGCCGGCGTGCTGAGGGCCGGTCAGGCAGCCGCCGCGGAAGCAGACGGTCGGCATGTCGAAGTAGCGGCCGTACTCCTGGACGAGGATGTCGGCGGCGACCTTCGATGCGCCGAAGATCGAGTGGGTGCAGTGGTCGATCGACATCTCGGTCGGGATCCCGCCGTACCACTCGTGCGACCTCGTCGAGCTCCCAGCGCGTCTCGAGCTCGACGAGCGGCAGGAAGTTCGGCCGGTCGCCGTAGACCTTGTTCGTCGAGGTGAAGACGAACGTCGCGTCCGGGCAGTGATCGCGCGCGGCCTGAAGCAGGTTGAGCGTTCCGTTCGCGTTGACCGTGAAGTCGGTGTGCGGCTCGCGCGCGGCCCAGTCGTGCGACGGCTGCGCGGCGGTATGGACGATCAGCTCGATCGACGTGCCGTGCTCGGCGAACAGCCGGTCGATGCCCTCGGTGTCGCGGATGTCGAGTTCGACCGGGCGGAACGAGCCACCGAGCTCGGCTGCGAGGCGCTCCGAGGTCGAGCGCGTCGACGCCTCGCTCCCGAAGAAGTACGAGCGCATGTCGTTGTCGATCCCGAGCACGTCGAAACCCTGTTTGACGAAGTGCTCGGCAGCTTCGGATCCGATCAGCCCGCCGGACCCCGTGACCACCGCGAGAGGCATTGGCGGGAGGCTATCGGCGGCAGCGGCTCAGGAGACCGCCGCGTCGAGCAGCTCACCGTTGGCAACCGCCCAGCCGTGGATGTCCTCGAGAATCGTCCGCGCGTCCCGCCGGGGGCGCCAGTCTGTGTGCGCGAACAGTGCGCGGCAGTCCGACAGATAGACGCGGACGTCGCCGCGCCGGTCTTCGCCGGCGGCGGTGACCTCGATGTCGGCGCCAGTGATCTCGCGGCAGAGCGCGGTCGTCTCGGCGAGCGAGAGGCTGATGTCGCGGCCGCCGCCAACGTTGAACGTATGCCCGTTCCAATCGTCGGGGTTCGTGAGCTGGAGCTCGATCAGGTCGACGAGATCAGCGACGTGGAGCAGGTCCCGGACCTGCTTGCCGGCACCGCCATAGCCGATGTACTTGAGCGGCTGCCCGCGCAGGAACGACAGCATCCAGTGCGTGAAGACGCCCTGGTCGACCTTGCCCATCTGCCACGGGCCGGCGACGACGCCGCAGCGGTTGATCGTCCACGGCAGGTCGTACTCGGCGAGCATCAACTCGGCCGCGAGCTTGCTCGTTCCGTACATCGTCCGGGCTCCGGAGAGCGGGAACGCCTCGGAGATCCCGTGCGAGGAGGCCCCCGGCACCGGCTGCTCGCCTCGGAGCTCGAAGCGGGTCTCGGTCTCGTCGACCTCGAGCGCCTCCTGCGGAGCCACCGGATAGACACGGGAGGTGGACAGGAAGATCGTCTGCGCGCCGTGCCGCTGTGCGTACTCGAAGCAGTGGTAGGCGCCGAACAGGTTGACCGGGACGATCACATCCGCGGCGCCCAGCACCGACGGCTCGGCCGAGCACTCGACGACTGCGTCGACCGCGCCGATCGCCTCTAGGTCGGCGAGGTTGCGAACGTCTGCGTGGTGGAACTCGACACCTGCGGCCTTGAGGCGCGGGAGGTTCAGCTCGGAGCCGCGCCGGTAGAGGTTGTCGCAGGCAAGCACGGTCCAGTCCGGGTGACGCTCGGCCAGGCTCAGCGCCGCCGATGAACCGATGAAGCCGGCGCCGCCGGTGATGAGGATGCGTCTCGTCACGGTGTCGCGCGAGCGTCGTCGGGGTTCTCGGTCGGGACGCTCCGACGCCGGGCGATCCGGAGCTCGGCGACGTGGGCTCGGAGCTCGTCGGCGTCCGACCGCACGAGGTCGAGCTGACGCTCGAGCGCGAGGATCGCCTTCTCCTGACGTTGGACCGTCCGCACCGCCTCGTCGAGCCGCTCGGCCGCGACGACGCTCGAGGCCTCGATCGACCACCACAGCGCTTCGTCGCTCTCCCGTCGTGTCGCCGCCTCGCCGCGCGTCAACAGGCGGGTGAGCCGCCGCGCCAGAGCGCGCGGCCTCCGCGATGCGGCGCCCGACGCGCGGATCACGTCGAGCGTCTGGGCCCGCGCCAGCTCCGCGTCGGGCAGTTCGACCGCCTCCGGTGCCGTCGCCCGCGCCGTGCGGGCGTTCCGGCTGGCACCGACGTGGCGTAGACGCTCGGCCATCGCCAGGCCCGCCGCCTCGGGGCTATGGCCTGCCAGCACGTGCTCGCGTCCGCGTGCCGCGCGCATCGCGGCCACCTCAGGGTCGTCGACGACCAGGCGCATCAGCTCGGCCGCATGGCCGCTGTCGGGCTCGGCCCAGAACTCGTCGGGGGCGTAAGGAGCGGCTCCTTCGCCAACCTGGGTCCGCTCCCAGCGCACGGGGAAAGCCGTCTCCTCGTGCACGATGTCGCATGACCCGCCGTAGTCGGTCGCGATCACCGGCTTGCCGAGCAGCATCGCCTCGGCGATCGTCAGGCCGAACCCCTCGGACCGGTGCAGAGAGACGTAGCAGTCGCAGCTCGCGACAAGCGCATCCCTCGCGTCCGCGCTGAGGTAGTGGTCGATCAGGAGGACGTCGCTGCGGTCACCGATCGCGTCCGCCAGCGCAGCCTGGTCGAGCGGATGGCGATCACCGTTGATCGCCTTGATGATGAGCGTGACACCGTCACGCTCATCCGGGAATGCGCGCTTGAACGCCTCCACGAGCCCGATCGGGTTCTTGCGCTTCGCGACGCTGTTGAAGTCGAAGACGAACAGGAACAGGAAGCCGTCCGGAAGCTTGAGCCCGGCGCGGTCGGGCTTCGTGGCGGCCGGGACGGTTACCGGAGTCGGGATGTGGACGACCGGCTTCGTCGTGACGAGGCTGACGGCGTCGGCGACGAAGCGGCTGCCGACCCAGACCTCGTCGACGAGGTCAAGCGACGGGCGCCACCGACGCGGGAAGGTTTCGGTCTCCCACCACCAGAATCCGATCGTGCGCCGCTCCTCGAGGATGTCGCGGCCGATCTGCTCGGCGACCTCCGGGAGCATGTCGGCGTTCACACAGAGCAGGTTGACCGGCTGCAGGTCGCCGCCCGAGCCCGAGTGTTCGAACCGGCTTAGCTCGCGGTTGGTGCCGGAAAGGACTGGGATCGGCACAACCGGCACGTCGGCTGCGTCGAGCGATCTGATCACCTGACGGCCGACCTCGCCGACGCCGAGTTCTGCGGTGAGGTAGCCGGCGACGTTGACACCAGGCACGTCGGTGCCGCTCGACCCGATACCGAGACGGCTGATGCCGTAGGGCCAGGCGGTCGTGGTCTCGTAGTCCGCCGCGAGCAGTGCGTTGCCGTATCGGTCGGCCGCCTGCTTGATGTCGGGACGGTCGCGCAGCTCGATCCGGTTCTGGTACTTCGAGAGAAGGCGCGGACGGAGCGGGTCGTAGCCGCTGAAGTGCAGGAAGCGACCCGGTGACCCGTTGACCGTGACACCGCCGTCTTCGCTAACCCCGAGCTCGCGCTCGTGGTAGTTCCAATACGCGACGTTGCAGCCGGGGTCGGTCAGGAGGTGGGTGCCCGGCCACAGACCTGGGACGAGATCGATCCACTTCTGGTCGACGAACAGCCCGTTGGCGACGTCGACGACACAGTCGCGCTCGAGCCGGTGCTGCCACCACTCCAGCAGCTCGCGCGCAGCCGGCCGGTCACCGAGCGCGATGAAGCCCAGGTTGTAGGCACCCGCAACGAGCAGCGATTGCTCCTGCGGATAGCGCCCGTCCCGGGGAATCGGTGACAGCGTGTGCGGCGTCAGCGCGACACCGTGTCGCTCGGCGGCTTCGGCGATCGGGTCGAGCGAACCGACGACCTGGATGTCCGGGTCGAGGTAGATCGCATGGTCGTATCCGTCGCGATCGAGCAGTGTCTCGAGCAGCCAGGGTTTGACCGCGGTCGACAGTTCGAGGACGGAGTAGCGGTCGGCCATCTCCGGGAACGCTTCACAGCCGATCTCGAACGGCGTGATCAGCTCGAACGGCTCTGCGTCAGGGTCGATGAACCCGTCGTAGTCGTCAAGAACGAGGACGGTCAGCGTGCTGTCCGGGTGCTGTTCGCGCAGCGAGGTCGCGAGCACGCGGGCGAACGCCACGTAGTTCTTGGCGACGATCGTGCAGACGTTCATGCCGTGCGGGATCGGAGGCCGCGCCTCTACGATCGTCTCCAGTTCTCCCAGAGGAAGTCGTACTGGTAGGTCGGCACGTGCGTCCGCGCCAACCCGGCGCGGATCGCGTCGAGCCGAGCGCGGGCGTTCGGGATGAAGAGGTGGAACTGCACCTGCAGGTCGCGTACCTGGGAGATCAGCCCGGTCTCGATCATGTGTTCGACCAAGTCGTATTCGGCCCCCTCGATGTTGACCTTCATCAGGTCGACCTGCTGAGCCGGGGTCGCGGCGATCGCGTCTGCGACGGCCACGAGTTCGACAGCGACCGTGCCCTCGCCGCTGCCGGACCGCACGTGGGAGGATGCGTCTCCGGACAGCTCGAGGCTGGTTGCGCCCGCCTCCGCCGCGAGCCCCGCCATGTGGACGTTGACGAGCGGGTTGCGCTCGAACCGCTTCTGGACGTCTTCCGCGAAGGCAGGAACCGGTTCGAAGACTTCGACTCTGCAGCCGTACATGGCGACGATGTCGCTCGCCCACTGACCCTCGAACCCGCCGACGTCGAACACCACCGAGTTCGCGTCGAGGTCGTACTCGAGCCGGAGCCGCCGGTCGCCCTCGATCCGGCGCCACTCGCGTAGCTCCGGCGTTGGTGTGGTGATGCGCGTGACGAGGTCACGTGTCGCCTGCGCCGCACCGAGCACGCGCCGGTTCGCGAGCACACGGCTGCGCATCGATGGCCCTGACATCGGCCGGACCCTACCAGCGGTCAGCGGATCGCCGACCGCAGGATCCGCCACTCCGCCGGCCAGGCGAGGCGTGTTCCGGCGGCCGCCAGCGCAAGGCTCCCGGCTCCGGCTACGAGCAACCACGCTCCACCGCCGGCAAGCGTCGCGGCGGCGACCGGCAGCGAGAACGCGACGAGGACGAGCGCGAGCTCTCGGCCCGTGCCGGCCGCTGTGCCGCGGAGTACTGCCCGCGCTCTCTCCGGGCCGAACGCGACCCGGACCAACACGCCATTGGCGGCCAACGAGACGGCGCTGAGGCCGATCGCGATACCAAGGATGCCGCCGGTCGCCGAGCCGGCCGCAGCGGCAGGGAAGATCATGGTCGCCTGGACGATTGCCGCGGCGGCCAGGGGGCGGAGGGCGTGCCGGGCGAGCAGCTCGACGACGGCGAACACGCCGACGGCTGACGCGAGCAGCCAACCCGAGAGGCCGACGGCCGTCAGCAGCAAGTCGCGGACGTCCGCCTCGCTGAAACCGCTGCCCAGGACCCAGTTGACCGCCGGCGCTCCGCATGATGTGACTGCGGCGAGCGCCGGCGCGGCAAGGACGAGTGTCAGCCGTGTGGTGGCCAGCGCCGCTGCCGCCGTCTCGTCCTGGCGGTCGTCGCGTGCGATCACCGCGGCCGACTGAGCCATCCCGGCCACGTTCGCGGTCAGTCCCAAGAGGATCGCCATGAGGACGTACGCGTACGCGAACAGGGTCGCCTCACCGGTGCCGCGGCGCGTCGCGAAGCCCATGCAGACCACGTAAAGCAGCGTGGTGCTCAGGAACATCGCCGAGGCAAACCCGAGCCGGCCGGCTTCGCTCGCGATCGTGCGGATCAGTGCGCGGCTGGCGCCCCGGGGGCGCCAGCCGCCCCGGAGCAGCACCAAGACCAGGGTCGCGGCGTACCAGAGGCTGCCGATCGCGAGACCGATCGGTGCCGCCCGGATGCCGCTGCCGGACTCGAGCAGAGCGAACGTGCCGATGCTCACAGCTCCAACGGCCATCGACGCGAACGCCACCGCGCGCATCGAGCCGCGGACGGTCAGCACGGCCGAGGCCATCGAGGCGACGAGCTGCCCCGTGATCGCGGCCCAGAGTACGCGCAACGACTCGGTGGCGATGCCGGTCGGGTCATCGCCGACGAGCGCTGCGGCGACCAGCGGCGCGCCGAACACCATCGGGATCGCCAGCGCGAATGCGATCAGCACGCTCGCGCCGAGGAGTCGCGTGATCGTGGCGTCGCCCGGGTCGGCGACCAGCGCCGACATCGCCGTGAGCCGGAAGCTCTGCGAGAACGTGAGTCCGAGCGAGTAGACGCCGTAGGCGGCGAGGAAGGCGTCGGTGTCGGCGGACTTGCCGAAAAGCTGGGCGACGAGGAGCGCTAGTGCGGCCCCGAACACCATGATCGCCGCCTGGCCGACCGCGATCAGCGCGGTCTCGCGGCCAGACGGAGTGTGGACTGCGGGGGAGCTCACGGCGATGCAAGTCTTACACTGCCGCCGGTGTCCGTCCGCTCGAGTTCCGTCCTTCCCGCAGTGCAGCAGGGCCTGCGGCGCTTCACGTATCTCGTTCCGGTCGCGCTCTCGCGGCGGGTCAAGGGCCGCGCTGAGATCTTCTTCTGGAAGGCGGAGATGCGGCGGTACGTCGCTTGGTACAGCGGCGGTGAGCCGCTGCACGGCCAGCCCGCCCCGGATGCCGGGCAGCGGGTCACCGGCGGCACCGTCGAGCACGATGCCGCGAGCACGTTTCTCGAGCTGGTCCAGATCCCGCGCTACCTCTCCGCGCTGGAGCTCGCGCCCGACGCGCTGCGAGGCGCTCGGGTGCTGGACGTGGGTTGCGGCCCATTCCCGAACCTGACCGCGTTCGACGACTGCGAGCGGCACGGCCTGGACCCACTCGTGGAGCGGTATCGCGACGCCGGGTATCCGCTCGATGCCTGGTCCGGCCGCGGATTCACGTACCACCAGTCGGGCGCCGAGCAGATGCCGTTCGGCGACGGGTTCTTCGACGCGGTCGTGTCGGTCAACGCGCTCGACCACGTGGACGACTTCGAGGCTGTGGCCACCGAGATACGTCGGGTCTTGCGTCCCGGCGGGCTGCTTCGGCTGCAGATCAACTACCACCCGGCGACCGTCACTGAGCCGGTCGTACTCGACGACGGGCGGGTCTTGGCGGCGTTCGGCTGGGCCGGCCGGCTCCAGAAACTGCGCGACGAGCCCCACCCGGTCGAGTCGGGTGAGCGGCTCACGCTGTGGGCAGCCGGTCAGGCCGCGGCGGCGTAGATCTCGGTCAGCGCGTCCCGGCGCCGCCCGATCGACAGGCGGCCGGTCGTGACCGACCGCAATGCCCCTTCCGCGCAAGTCGCGAGCAGCTCGGGGTCAGCTGCCAGTTCGGCGATTGCCGCGGCGATCCCCTCAACGTACGACGGGGTCGGCATCCTGAGCGCCTCGAGGTACCGCCGCGGCGGTGGCAGCGTATGAGCGAACGCGCAGCGCGTATCCTCGCCATACAGCATGTTCTCGGCACCGAAGAGCAGGCCCGAGCCACGGTGTTCGACGAGTTCGCGTAATGCCAGGTGGTCAGGCGCGAGCACGGGGACTCCGTAGCTCATCGCCTCGCCGACGACAACGCCGTACGTGTCCATGTGCGACGGGAACAGGAGCGCGTCGGCCTCGGCGTACAGATCACGCACGACGTCCTGGCCGCCCGGGCGGCGCAGGCGGACGCCCGGCTCGGTGTCGATCCGCGCTGCCCACTCGGGCGGCGCGTAGGTCACGATGTCGAGCTCGGCGTCGACACCGGCGGCGCGTGCCGCCCGCACTGCCAGGATCGCGTCGACGCCACCCTTCTCGTAGAACTTGGTACCGACGAAGAGCAGACGTAGCGGGCCGCCCGAGCGCTCGCGGGGGCGGTCGGTGCGAGGGCGCACGGCGGGGTACACCGTGCGCAGCTTCGGGGCGAGCGTGGCCGCGGCGCGAGCTGACACAAGGGCGAGCAGGCTGTCCTTGGCCGCTTCGCTCCAGGGCAGCAGGAAGCGGAGCCGGTCGTCCATCAGGAGGCGCTCGAGCAGCGGAACTGTCCACGGGCGCCGGTACGCGGCTCGCTGGTAGATGACGAACAGGTCGACGTGCTCGAGATCGACCACGTACGGCAACGGGGAGCGCCAGATCAATCGTTCGGCGCTGTGGAGCAGTGCCGTCCCGGCCGGTGGGTTCGCACGGGTGACGTGGACGTAACCTGCCGCGGAGAGCATCCGCAGTGCGGCAGCCTCACCGAACTCGATCGCCCGTGCGGTGCCGGCCGTGTCGAGCGTGACCTTCTTCGTTGGCGCGGTCGCATCGCCGAAGGCCGTGTCGGACCAGCCGTACCGCCAGCCCGGCGGGACAGCATGCAGTTGTTCGCGGTAGACCGGGTGGACGTGTCTGCCTGCGTGCCAATGGACGAGGCGCTCGTTGGTCACGGGAGGCCCGTACCCCGACGCATCATCCGGCGCTTCAGCGTTGTCTCGACGCGCTCAGGGACGAACCGCCGGCTACCGAACAGCAGCGGGTAGACCGCACGCTTCCACGGGGCAGGCCGTTCGATGCCGCGCAGACGATCCCGTTCCGCGAAGACGCCGGCGTTCTGGGAGCGGATAGCGGCATAGAGCGCGGCGTGCTGCCGCCTGGCCTGGGGGAGTAGCCTGCCGTCGCCGTGGATCCGGCGCCGGTAGACGACTGCTGGCGTCTTTGCTCCACGCATGCCGAGGCCGGCGAGCCGAAGCCACAAGTTCCAGTCTTCGTACGCGCGCCCGACCCAGCCGCCGGCCGATTGGACGGCTTGGCGCCGGAACATCGAGCAGACCGGGTACGGGTTCACGTAGGTCAGCGTCCAGGGCAGCCACCGGTCCGGCGCACGGTACTGGCCGTCCTCCGCGCCGAAGAGGGAGTAGTTGCCCCAGGTGAAGTCGAGCTCCGGGGACCGCTGGAGCGTTGTGGCCATCATGGTCAACGCCTCCGGCTCGAGCAGATCGTCGGCGTCGAGTGGGAAGACGAACTCGCCGGAGGCCTCCTGCAGGGCCCGGGTGCGCGCCGCTCCCAGTCCGCCGTTCTCCTGCCGGACGAGGCGCACGCCGGGCGCCTCGGCGCAGCGGGCGAGGGCAGCGACGGTCTCCTCGTCGTCGGAGCCGTCATCAACGATCACGATCTCGACCGGGCCCGGCTCTGACACCGACTGGACGGCGGCCTCGAGCGTCGCGCCGTCGTTGAAGCACGGGATCAGTACCGAGATCGATGGAACGCCGAGCTCGGGCTCCGGCGGCCGGTCGCCGGCCTCCGCGTCCGGCCCGAGAAGGCCGACCTCCTGAACGAGCGAGGTGAGCCGGCGTTCGAGCGCGCTGATCCGCACCGAATAGTGCAGCAGCATGAAGAACACGAACAGGAGCGCGAAGAAGAACAGCGTGGTTGACAGCGCGACGCCGCCGATCACGTGGGTGATCCATTCCAGCAGCTGGTACCAGGCCGCGAGCACCAGCAGTGACGTCGAGGCCAGCACCCACAGGAACGAGTACTCCTCCTTGAGCTTCCGCCGCCGGACGAGGTCGATCACGATCATCAGCAGCGCGAGGCTGCCCGCGATCGCGAGGGCTCGCGTCTTGAGATCGATCAACGCCGGTCGCCCTCTCTCGGACGGAGCAGGGTGACGAAGATCGACAGCACCATCTTGTAGACGTAGTAGAGCGACTTGTGGCCGGAATGCATCGAGACGTTCGTCGACGGCCGCATCTGGACCGGGACCTCGGTGATCCGGAACCCGGATCGGTGCAAGAGGATGAGGATGTCGGCGTCCGGATAGTCCGACGGGTACACGTCCGAGCAGAAGAATCGGGCGACGCTCGGTCGCAGAACCTGAAAGCCGGAGGTCGGGTCGGTGACGTGTTGGCGGGTGACGCGGCTCGCGATCCGTCCGAACAGCGCGATCCCGAGCGCGCGGGCCCGCGATGGCGTGTAGTGCCCGTCCTCGCTCAGGAACCGTGAGCCGATCACCACGTCGACGCGCTCCCGATCCATGGTGTCGAACATCTCGGGCAGGTAGCGGGCTTGGTGCTGGCCGTCCGCGTCGATCTGGCCGACCCGGTCGTACTGATGCCGAACGGCGAAGCGGTATCCGGTCTGGAGCGCGGCCCCGTAACCCGAGTTCACCGGAAGTGAGGCCACCATCGCTCCGGCGGCGCGGGCTTCGCGCGCGGTTGTGTCCGCGGAGCCGTCGTCTACGACGAGGACGTCCACGCCGGGGAGTTCGTTGCGAACGTCCTCGACGACCGCGCCAACGCGCCCGGCCTCGTTGTAGGCAGGGATCACGACGAGACTGCGCGGTTGTCCCGTGCCGGTCACGGCCGTCAGCGTATCGGCGGCCGGATCCGAACCGGGTCGTGCCTATGCTTCCGCTGTGCTGACGACGCTGGCCGCCTGCGCATTGACCCTGCTCGTCTCGCTCGTCGCGGGCTGGGTCGTGCTTGCGAGCGTTCGCTGGGACGGCACGTTCTGGATCGCCGCGCCGGTCGGGCTCGCGGCGTGGATCTGCGGGATGTCGATCGCCCTGCACGTCCCGGGCCGGAGTTTCACCACCGGTCTGGCTGGTCTCGGGGCGCTGGCGGTTGCCGCCGTGCTCGTCGGGCACACGCGCGGCAGACCGTCATGGCTCGGCTGGCGCGAGCTGGTCGTGCTGGTGCCGCCGCTGGTGCTCGGCCTCGTCCCGTTTCTCGTCTACGGCCGTACCGGGATCCTCGGTGTCAGCGTCAACAACGACACCGCGTCCCATCTTCAGATGAGCGATGCGTTCCGTTACGCCGGGGTGTTTGACGCCCAGGGGCTCGCCGAGTCCTACCCGGTCGGTCCGCATGCGTTCGTCGCCGCGCTCGGGTCGGTGATGGGTGCCGGCACCGGCGAGGTGTTCACCGGGTTCACGCTTGCCACCTTCGTGATGGCCGCGACCGCCGGGGTCGCCTTCGTCCGCTCGGACCGTGTCATTGCGCGCGTGGTGGTTGCCGGCGTCGCCGGAGCGCCCTACCTGGTCGTCGGCTACTTCGTGCAGGGCTCGTTCAAAGAGACGGCAATGGTCGCGCTGATCCTCGCCGCGGGCGCGCTGTTCCTGTCTGGCGGTGACGAGCGCCGCGGCCGGGCGCGCTGGCTGCCCCTCGCCGTCTTGCTCGCGGGGATGGTCGCGACTTACTCCTACAACGGTGTGATCTGGACCGTGCCGGCCGTCGGCTTGTGGCTCGGCATCGAGGCCGTCCGCGCCCAGCGGGCCGGAGGGCTCTGGGCACGGTTGCCCGAACTCGCGCGTGCCCACGCCGTGCCGCTCGGGACGGCGGCGGCCGCCGGGGCGTTCCTGCTGGTACCACAGGCGCCGCGGGTCATCGGGTACCTCCGCGACACCGGCGGCGGTACGAATATCGAGGGCTCCCCGCTCGGCAACCTGGCAGCAGCGCTCCCGGTCTGGGAGTCGCTCGGGTTCTGGCGCACCGGGGACTACCGCTACGTTCCGGCTGACGTGCTCGCCTCCGGCGCGGGCGCCGGCGTGCTCGCGGTACTCGCGATCGCCGGTGCCGTCTGGATCGCGCGGCGCGGCGACTGGATCCTCCCGATCATGGCCGGCTGCGCCCTGGCCGTCTGGTGGTATCTCGATCGCTTCCAGACGCCCTATCTCGCCGCGAAAGGACTGGCGATGGCCGCGCCGCCGCTGGCGCTGTTGATCGTCGTCCCGTTCGTCGACTCCGGGGGTTGGATCGCGCTCACCCGAGGCCGGTACCGCGGCGGGGTCATCGTCGTAGGAGTCTTCGTCGCGTGGCTGATCGTCGGTTCCTCGATGCTTGCGCTCCGGTCCTCCAAGGTCGGGCCGCTTGAGCCCTACCGGCAACTTCGTGCTCTCGCGGACCGCACCGACAACACCGGCCTCGTCTTCCTCGGCAACACCGACTTCTTGCGCTGGGCGATTCCTGAGGCCCGGTCGCGAGCGCCGTTCATCGCGTTCCAGGACATCGGCACGCGCGCCGAGAAGTCGGTCGACTACGGCAAGGCGTTCGACATCGACAGCATTCCGACCGAGGTGCTGAACGAGTCGCGCTGGCTGATCAGCCCGCGCGACCCGGCCGCCAGCCGGCTCCCGCGGCAGTACCGGCGCGTCGCGGTCACGCCCTCGTTCGCGCTCTACCGACGGGTCGGGAAGGTCCCAGAGCGGGTGCTGCTGATCGAGGGACAGGATGCGTACGGGGTTCTCGACTGCCGTTCGCCGCGGGGCCGGCGACTGTTGCGGCGGCAGCTTCGGGCGTCGGTGCGAGCACCGCAGTCGGCGGTGACGTTCGCGGCCGTCCTGCCTGGGACGACGGCGCACGGGAAGCTGCGCCTTGCTCCCGGCCGCTGGGCGATCGCGGCTCAGTACACGAGCGGGCACGAGGCAGTCATCCGGGTCGGCCGTTCGGTCGCGACCGTCCCCGCCAACCTCGACCGTCCCGGCACGCGCTACCGCGCTGGCGCACTCACCGTCCGTCGCACCGGTGATATGCCGGTCTCTGTGACGGTCGGTGGCGGGGGATTCGCGCGCCTGTCCGAGCCCTTCTATGCAACGGTGATCGCAGTCCCGCAGCGGGCAGAGCGGATCGTCCCGATCCGCCGTGCGTGCGGCCGGCCGGTCGACTACCTGATCAGGTAGAGGTGGTCTCGTCCGACCTCGTACGATCGGCGGCGTGGACGAGCCTCCTGGGGTCGCGGCCGGTGATGTGGTCCTGCTCTACCGCGAGCTGCTCCACCGCGAGCCGAGCCGGGAAGAGGTCGCCCACCAACAGGCTGCGGCAGCGGCGTGGCAGGACGTCCTGATGGCGATCGTTCGCAGTGACGAGTACGCCGCGCTCGTTCCGGCGGCGACACCGGCGCCGGAACGGGTGGTCAACATCCACATCCCCGACCTGGCCAAGTACGGGCACTTGCCAGGCCGGCGGTCCGCCGATGAGGTGGCTGAGATCGGGAGCGACGGGTTTGTCTTCCTGATCGGCGGGACCAACGAGATCCTCTCGCAGCACCGGCCCGGATACCGGTTCGAGCCCGGGTGGCGCGAGCAGTGGCAGCAGGTGATCGCTTCGCGTCGTGCCCAGGCGGCGGAGCTCGGGGTGACCTACCGGATGGTCTTGGTTCCTGACAAGGTCACGGTGCTGGGTGAGCGTATGGCCGAACCACCCCCGGCCGGCGTCCGGACACCGGCCGATGAACTGGCGGCGCTGGACCGGGCAATGGTCTTTCCGGTCGGCCGGCTGCAAGATGCCGAGGGTGGCGCCTACCTGCGTACCGACACCCACCTGACGCTGGCCGGCAACCGCGCGCTGGCCGCGGGCGTCGGTGATGCGCTCGGCATCGACCTCGCCCGTGACGTCGGGCTCGACGGCCGCACGAACGTCGCATGCGGTGACCTCGGCGCCCGCTTCTCGCCCCCGGTCGTGGAGCTCGCAACGGTCAAAGGCGATTGGGGGCGCGCAACGGTGGTCGAGAACTCGGCCCCGGAGATCCTCGCGCGCGGCAGGCACGTCGGAATCCGCCAGGTGTTGCGGACGGAGAGCGCTCGGGACGACCGGCGAGTGCTCGTTTTCGGCGATTCGTACGCGACCGCCTCACCGCACTACCAGGGTCTGATCTGGTGGCTCGCCCAGGCGTTCGCGGAAGTGCACTTCCTCTGGATCCCGTTCGGCTGGGATCCTGACTACGTCAGCGAGGTCGATCCCGCGATCGTCCTCAGCGAAGGTGCGGAGCGGTTCGCCGCTCGGGCCCCGGACGTGGTCACGAACGCACAGGCCGCGATCGAAGCCGTTCGCGCGTGACCGGCGAAGACGACGTTCGGCTCGTCTACGAGTTGCTGCTGGGGCGAGCGCCATCGCTAGCTGACATCGAGGCTCACGGCCAGGCCGAGGACTGGCGGCAGCTGCTCACGGCTATCGCCGGCAGCCCCGAGTTCGTCACGCGCACCGGCTCATGGCTGCAGGCGCCCGAGCCGGCCCCGAAGTCGCGACCGATTAGCTCCGGCGGCTGGGCCGACCGCCATCCACCGCCGGTCGAAGCCTGGACTGCCGACTACGAGGCCGCCCGTTGGGACCTGATCGCAGATGCGATGGCGGACGAGCGCCTGCTCGCCGGGATGCGCGAGTCGGCGCCACTGCCTGACGGTTACGGCGGCGGGTTCGACGAACGTGTCGTCGAATACCCCTGGCTGATCTCACAACAACTACGGGGACGGGTCCTCGACGCCGGCTCGATCGCGAACTTCGCTCCGGTCCTCGACCGCGTCCTTCCGCTGTGCGATGAGCTGACCATCGCGACGCTGGCGCCGGAGCCGGCCTCCTTCCCGGAGCGCGGCGTCAGCTACGTCTACGCCGACCTGCGGGACTTGCCGTTCCGCGATGACCGGTTCGACGTCGTCTTCTGCCTCTCGACGATCGAACACGTCGGATGCGATACGTCGGTCTACGGCCTGTCGGCGGACACCGGTGCCGGCCCTCAGCGTGAAGCCGTCCGCGCTGCACGCGAGCTGAAGCGCGTACTCGCCCCGGGCGGCCGCATGCTCCTTTCGGTTCCGTTCGGGCGGTCATCGAGCTTCGGATGGGGACGACAGTTCGACGGAGATGAGCTCGACGAGCTCGTCGGCGCCCTCAGCCCGGAGCGCGTGGACGAACGGATTGCGCGATTCGGTGCCGACGGCTGGCGGTTCTGCGATCGCGCTGAGGTCGCACACGTCGAGTACCACGACGCGCTGAGCGGACCGCTCAGCGGTGAGGACGGGGCGACTGCGGCACGCGCGGTTGCCTGCGTCGCCCTGCAGTTCTGACGTGGCGCGCTAGCCCAGGTGCACGAACGGGAGGTCCGCGGCGACCGCCGAGAGCGCCGGCGCCGCCCGATCGCGCTCCGACACGAGCAACTCCTCGGCCGGTAGCGGCCACTCGATTCCGACCGCCGGGTCGAGCGGCGAGATCTCGCGCTCGGTCGCCGTGTCGTAATACGCGTCGAGCAGGTACATCACGTCGGCGACCTCGCTGACCACGCAGAACCCATGCCCGAAGCCCGGCGGGCAGTAGAGCAGCCGCATGTTCTCCTCCGACAGCGTGTAGCCCTCCCACTGTCCGTACGTCGGCGAGCCGCGGCGCAGGTCGACGAGCACGTCCCAGATCTCCCCGCGCCCGCAGCGCACCACCTTGCCCGCCCCTCGCCCGACGGTGAAGTGGATCCCGCGCACCACGCCACGCGTCGAGCGCGAGTGGTTGTGCTGAACCATCTCCTCCTGAATCCCGAGCGCCATGAAGTCGCTGCGGCGGTAGGTCTCGGCGAAGAAGCCGCGCTCGTCGGGCCAGACCTTCGGCTCGAGCAGGCGCGGACCATCAAGATGGGTGTCGACCTCGGTGAAGCGCATCGGGCGGGACGCTAGCCGGACTGCGCGGCGTCCGCGGTGAAGCGGCGCCCCGTGCCGAACGCGCGCAGGTCGTCGAACAGGTCGCGCACGAGCCGCGGCCACATCCGTGACGCGCGGAACTGCTGCACGCTGTGGTGGCCGCGGATCCGCACCCGCTCGTACGCGCCGGGCCTCGCGTGGAGCTGGTGGACGAGCAGGCTGAGCGCGTGCTTGTCGCCGTATTGCAGGTAGTCGATCCCGGGCTCGAGGCCGTACAGCGGCACCTGGTTCTCGGCCAGCACGAGGTGACCTGCCGCCAGATGGGTCAGCAGGCGCGGCTCGTGCGTGGCAAGCCACTGGGTCGAATGGACCTGGATGCCGACGTCGGCGTCGTCGAGCACGGCGGTCAGCTCATCTCCCACGAGCGCATGCGCGTAGTGGCGGATGTCGAACTCGTGCTTGAGCCCGATCAGCGTGTTCTCGCGGTGCGTCGACGAGTGCCCAATGAAGACCACACGCGGTGGGTCGGCGCTCGCTGACGGCGCCCGGTAGAGCCGATCGTCGACCGGCAGCGGATGCGCGCGCCAGAGCGGCAGTGGGTTCGCGGCCTGCTCCCAGCCGGCGGGGTCGGTCGTCGATACCCGGTCGACGTTCTGCGGATCGCACTTGGCCAGCTCGGCGAGGTTGAAGTTCAGCTCCGGGTGCTCTTCGAACTCCGGTCGCGGGAGCGGCTCGGTGATCACCCCGAGCACCGGCACGCGCAACTGGGCGAGCGCTCCGCTCGGCAGTATCTGCGGCCGGAAGATGACGATCGCATCGGGCTGGAACGCGGCGAGGCCGTCGAGCAGGGGGGCGATCTCTTCGCCGCCGCGGAAGTCGAAGAACGCGGGCATCACGTCGCCGGCCGGATCGTGCATTACCGACGGCTCGAAGTACGTCCGCTGGCCGGCGAACGCGATTCGCAGCGGCGCGCCGGGTTCCGGCAGGTCGTACGGCAGCGGGTCGGCGTCCACGGGTGCGTACGATACGGGCCCGTGCGGGTCGCCTTCCTGCTCCAGGACCTCCAGCTGTCGGGCGGCGTCGGCGTCGTCGTCCAACACGCCGTCCACCTCCGCCGCGACCACGGGGTCGAGGTTGCGCTCGTCGTCACCCGGCCCTCGCAGGACGAGTCATGGGCCTACCCCGGGCTCGACGAGCTCGAGCTGCTCAGCGTCGAAGACGCCGCGCAGCGTTCCTGGGACCTCGCGGTCTCGTCCTGGTGGGAGACGAACTTCTCGCTCTTCCGGCTCGATGCGGCCCGCCACGTCTCCTTCGTCCAGCTGATGGAGGACTCGACCTACGAGGCCGGCACACCCGAGCGTCTGGGCGCCGCGATGACGACCGCGCTCCCGGTCACGTTCATTACCGAGGCACGCTGGATCGCGGCGCTGCTCGCCGACCTGCAACCTGGTGCGCCGGTCCACTACGTGCCCAACGGGGTCGACAAGGAGGCGTTCCCGCTCGTGGCCTCGCCCGATCCGCTCGATGGCCCGCTGCGGATCGTCGTCGAAGGCAGCAGCGAGTACGTCCAGAAGGGCGTCGCGGATGCCCTGCGCGCGACGTCGATGATGAGCGAGCCCGCGCACGTCACCTGGGTCTCGCCGCACCCCGTGAGCCATCCGAATGGCGTCGACGAGCTGCACTGCGCGCTCTCGCACCGCGAGTTCGCGGACGTGCTTTCGAAATCCCACGTGCTGCTCAAGCTCTCGCGCGCGGAGGGCATGTACGGGCCGCCGCTCGAAGGTTTCCATCGCGGCTGCACCGTCGTCACGACCCCCGTCACCGGCCACGACGAGTACGTGCGCCACCGCGAGAACGGACTCGTCACCGGCTGGGACGACCTCCACGGGACGGCGCGCGCGCTCGACCTGCTCGCCCGCGACCGCGACCTGCTCGACGACCTGCGCCGCGGTGCCCTGCAGACGGCGTCGGAGTGGCCGGGCTGGCCCGAGGCGGCCGGCCGGATGGCTGAGACGCTCCAGGCGATCGCGGCGGACCCGCCTCCGGACGGCCGCGGCGCTGGACTGCGGCTCGCGAGCGACATCCAGACCGCGATCGACGACGTCGAGTTCGCGTCCTGGCGCGCGGAGAGCGCGATGGACGTCTACAAGGACCTGCGAGGCCAGAAGGCCGTCCGCGGCGCGCTCAAGCTGCGGCGGATGCTGAAGCGCTGATTGCCTGGCGGTGTGTGCCGCGCGCCGCGACGTCCCAGAACAGGTCACGGATCAGCGCCGGCCACACGCGTGACGCGCGCACCAGCTCGGCCTTCTGGCGCCCGCGCGCACGCACGCGGTGGAACGTGTTCGGATAGGCGCGCGCCTCGGTCGCGTAGGCGAGCAGGTCCTCCGGGTGGCTGATCTCGAGGTAGTCGAAGCCGGGCTCGAGGCCGTGCGTGGGGGAGAGCGGCTCGGAGATCACGAGGTGGCCGGCGGCGAGGTGGATCAGCACGCGGTTCTCGAAGCTCGGGTACGGCTCGTTGTGGATGTTGAACGTGATCTGGTGGCGGTCGAGCAGCCCCGACAGCTCCTCGTCCTTGATCCCGAACGCGACGTGCAGGCAGTCGAACCGGTGCTTGACGTCGACGAGGTAGCGCTCGCGGTGGACGGTCGAGCGGCCGACGAACAGCATCTTCGGCGTCCCGGTGATCGGCGCGACGTCGCCGGTAGAGGTGGTCGGCGACGGGGATCGGCAGTGAGCGCCAGACCTCCATGAACTCGTCGGCGGTCGGCACGATCAGCGGGTCGAACGAGACGATCCGGTCGACGTTCGCCCGGTCGAGGCCGGCCATGTCGCGGCGGCGCGCGTCGAGATCCCAGTGCGCGCCGGCGCCGCCGGCGGACGTGTCGCGCGAGATCGGCTCGGTCAGGAACCCGACGACCGGCGCGGGCAGGTCGGCGAGCACGCCGGCCGGCACGGTCTCGGGTCTGAACAAGACGACGGCATCGGGCTCGAAGTCGTCCAGGTCACGCCGCATCGCCGCTGCGTCACGCCCGGCGCGGAAGTCGACGAACGCGGTCTCGATCCGGTCTGAGCGCTCGTCGAGCGCGCAGGCCCGGAAGTACGTCTGCTGGCCCACGAAGGCGAGTCGCAGCGGGCGACCTTGGACGGGCCACGGCATCCGCTCAGAGTACGCTGCGGCCGTGATCCGACGAGCGGATGCGCACTAGGGGGCCGATGCGAGTCGCGTTCCTCGTTCCCGGGCTGGAACTGACCGGCGGTGTCGGCGTGGCGATCGGCCACGCGGCGCGGCTGCGCTCCGAGCACGGCTTCGACGCCGAGATCGTGGTCGCCCGCGACGATCGCTCGGCGCCCGAGCACCGCGACCCGCTACTCGCCGGGTTCCCGATCCGGACGCTGGCATGAGGCCGCGGCGGGCGAGCCGTTCGACGTCGCGATCGCGACCTGGTGGGAGACGACGCTCTCGCTGCACCAGCTCCCGGCCGCCCGTTACGCCTACTTCGTCCAGTCGATGGAGGATCGCTTCTACGGCGCTACCGAGCCGCTCGCGCGCGCCGCCGCGATGACCCACGCGCTGCCGCTCGCGCAGATCACGATCGCGAGCTGGATTGCCGAACAGCTCGCGGCGTTACGACCGGGTGCGGCGAGCCGTGCCGATCGTCCGCAACGGCATCGACAAGCAGACGTTCACCGCCGAGGGGC
This sequence comes from Baekduia sp., assembly GCA_037045385.1. Lineage (GTDB taxonomy): Bacteria > Actinomycetota > Thermoleophilia > Solirubrobacterales > Solirubrobacteraceae > Baekduia. Next base: position 133,486 of record JBAOHN010000010.1, read on the forward strand.
GCGTGGCTGCTGACGGCCCGCTGCGGATCGTGATCGAGGGCAGTCCGGCGGTAGCGCTCAAGGGCGTGCCGGAGGCGATCGCGGCCGCTCGCGCGATGGTCGAGCCTGCGCACGTGACCCTGGTCGCAGCCGACCGTGCAGCGGCCGACCGCGAGGCTGCGCACGTCGATCGCGTGCTCGGGCCGCTCAGCGCCGAGCGGATGGCCGAGCTCTATCGCGAGTCCGACGTGCTGCTGAAGCTCTCGCGCGTCGAGGGGATGGCCGGTCCGCCGATCGAGGCCTTCCACTGCGGCGCCACCGTCGTGACGACGCCGGTCACCGGTCACGACGAGTACATCGTCGACGGCGAGAACGCACTCGTGACGAGCTGGGACGACGAGCGCGGCACCGCTCGGCTGCTCGATCTGCTCGCAACCGACCGGGAGCTGCTGGCCCGGCTCGAGGCGGGGGCGCTGGCGACAGCGGCGCAGTGGCCATCGTCGGCGGCGTCGACTGCGGAGATGGCGAACGTGCTCGCGGACCTCGCCGCGGCACCCGATCCCGACCCGGGTCGTGCGGCTGCGGCGATGGCCGGCGAGATCCGCGCGACGCTCGTCGCAGCGGGTGCGGCCGAGCGCGAACACGCGCGTCTGCAGGCGCGGATGGCGCGCGTCGAGCGGCTGATGGACCGCTGGCCGCTTCGGGTCGTGCGCCGCAGGCTCGCCGGGGATTAGACGCCGCGATTACACTCCGGCTGGCGGTGCATCGCTTGTGCCGCATCCGGCAAGGGGGATCGAAGATGGGCTTCCAGCGAGCGTTTTCCACTGCGGCCACGATGGCAGCGGGCCTCGGCATCGGGGCGGCGCCGGCGAGCGCGGGCAACCTCTACGGCAACTTCGGCAGCGGCTCGTGCACCGGGTCGGTGGCGCTGACGCTCAAGGAGGGTTGGGTCTACCCGTCGGTTGACGGCCGCTGCACGAAGTCGGGCATCGGCCGCGGCGTCTTCATCCACGTCTGGCGACCGGGCGGCATCGAGCCGGACTGGGCCTACGACTACCGCGACTTCGTCAACAACAAGGCGACCGTGACCGTCCCGCGGCTCGTCGTCGAGCCGGGCGCCTACAAGATCTGCGGGTACATCCGCAAGGTCAACAGCAACGAAGACGTGGCCTCGGGTTGCGCCGACCACGCGTTCAAGTAGACCCTGGTCGCTGAGCGGCGGGACACCGGGTTACGCTCCGCCGCGATGGGCCTCGGCATCAAGACCGCGATCCGGCGCCGCCTCGACGGGCCGTTCGTCAACAGCGACTACCACGAGCAGGCAGAGCTCGCGGGGCTGCTCGCCGTGCCAACGGGCGCGGTCTCCGCGCCGCCTGTGGACGGCGCGCCGCTGCGGCTCGCCTTCGTCGTGCCCTCGTTCACCGCGGGCAGCGGCGGCCACACCACGATCGCCAACCTCGTCCGTGCGCTCGAAGCCCGCGGCCACGCCTGCTCGATCTGGATCGACGACCCTGGCCGCCGGCTCGGTCCGAGCGCGGTCAGTGACTTCATCGCATGGTTCGGCCCCTTCGCCGGGCCGGTTTCCGACGGCACCGAGGCGCTGCAGACCGGCGCGCAGCAGGCCGACGTCGTGATCGCGACCGGCTGGCAGACGGCCGCCCGTGTCCGGACGCTGCCCGCCGCCGGCCGCGCCTACCTCGTCCAGGACCACGAGCCGGAGTTTTTCGGGACGAGCACCCAGCGGAGCGCGGCCGAGCACTCGTACTCGCTCGGGCTCTATCCGGTCACCGCCGGCGAGTGGCTCGCCTCGGTGATGGCCGACCGCTACGGCCTGCCCGCGACGAGCTTCGACCTCGGGATCAACGGCGAGCGCTACCGGCCGCTGCCGGGCACCGCGCGCCGCGGGGACGTCGTGCTCGCCTATGCGCGCTGGTCGACGCCGCGCCGCGCCGTGCCGATCGTGCTCGCCGCGTTCGCTGAGCTCCACCGCAGGCGCCCGGACGTCGAGCTGTGGACCTTCGGCCAGGGCGGTGACCTCGGCGTCGACTTCCCGCATCGCAACCTCGGCGTACTCGCCGACGCCGAGCTGCCCGCGCTTTACGCACAGGCGACGGCCGGCGTCGTGTTGTCGATGACCAACTACTCGCTCGTCGCGCAGGAGATGCTCGCCTGCGGGCTGCCGTGCGTCGAGCTCGACAGCCCGAGCGTCGTCGCCGCGTTCGGCTCAGGCGGCGCCGCTCTGCTCGCGCCGCTCGACCCGGGTGGGGTTGCGGACGCGCTCGAACGGCTGCTCAGCGACCCTGCTCTGCGCGCTGGTCACGCCGCCGCCGGCGCGCGTCTGCGCGAGGAGCGGACGTGGGCGCATGCCGCCGAGCAGGTCGAGGCCGGCCTGCGCGCGGCGATCGCGCACACGCAGAGCGCCTAGGGTTCCTGCGATGCACGCGGTGATCCTCGCCGGCGGCCTCGGCACGCGCCTCTCCGAGGAGACGTCGGTCCGCCCGAAGCCGATGGTCGAGATCGGCGAGCGACCGATCCTCTGGCACATCATGAAGCACCTCGCCACCCACGGGATCGAGGACTTCGTCATCTGCCTGGGCTACCGCGGCGACGTGATCCGCGACTGGTTCGCCGCCTACCGCCTGCACACGAGCGACGTCACGCTCGACCTCGCGAGCGGCGCGACCACGATCCACGCATCCCGCACCGAGCCGTGGCGCGTCACGCTGCTAGAGACCGGGCTCGCGACCCCGACCGGTGGCCGGCTCAAGCAGGCGCTCGAGCACCTGAGCGCCACCGGCCACGCGGGCACCACCCTGATGACCTACGGCGATGGCGTCTCCGACGTCGACGTCACCGCGCTCCGCAGCTTCCACGAGCAGCGGGGCACGCTCGCGACCGTCACCGCCGTCCAGCCGCCCGGCCGCTGGGGCGCGATCGACCTCCACGACGACCAGGTCACCCACTTCCGCGAGAAGCCGCGCGGCGACGGCATCTGGGCCAACGGCGGCTTCTTCCTGCTCGAGCCGGGCGTGCTCGCGCACCTCGACGACGACGCGACCTTCGAGGAGGAGCCGCTGCGCGAGCTGGCGCGCGCCGGTCAGCTCTCCGCCTACCGCCACCACGGCCACTGGCAGGTGATGGACACGCTCCGCGACAAGCAGGCGCTTCAGGACGCGTGGGACAGCGGCACGACCCCGTGGGTCACGTGGGAGTGACAGCCGACCTCGGCTTCTGGTCCGGCCGCCGCGTGCTCGTCACCGGCGACACCGGCTTCAAGGGAGCCTGGCTAGCGCTCTGGCTGCTCGAGCTCGGCGCCGACGTCCACGGCCTCGCCGACGGCGTCCCGACGAACCCGTCGCTGTTCGAGCTCGCCGGCCTCGGTGACGACGTCGTCCATCACAGCGCCGACATCCGTGACGTGGCCGCTGTCGCCGGCGTGATCGCGGCCGCCCGCCCCGAGGTCGTCCTCCACCTCGCGGCGCAGCCGTTCGTCCGGCGCTCGTACGCCGAGCCGGCCCGCACGTTCGAGACGAACGTCATCGGAACGGTCAACGTGCTCGACGCGGTCCGCCGCGACCCCGCGGATGTCCGCGTCGTCGTCAACGTCACCACCGACAAGTGCTACCGCAACCGCGGCGAGGGCCGCCCTTTCATCGAGGATGATCCGCTCGGCGGCCACGACCCTTACTCGGCCTCGAAGGCCGCGTCGGAGCTCGTCACCGCCGCCTACCGGTCCTCGTACTTCACCGGCGACGACGGGCCGGCGCTCGCGAGCGCCCGGGCCGGGAACGTCATCGGCGGCGGTGACTGGGGCGAGGACCGGCTCGTCGCCGACGTCATGCGCGCGGCCGCCGCCGGCACGCCGGTCGCGATCCGCAACCCGGCCGCGACGCGGCCCTGGCAGCACGTGCTGAACCCGCTGTCGGGCTATCTCGTCCTGGCCGAGGCGCTCTGGGACCGGCGCGCCGAGGCCGCCGCCTACAACTTCGGGCCCGCCGAGGACGACGTGCTCCCGGTCTCGGATGTCGTCGCCCGCCTGATCGGCCACTGGGGCGACGAGGTCGCCGTCACTGCCGATCCTGGGCCGCATCCCGAAGAGGCGGCCGTGCTCGCGCTCGACTCCACGCGTGCCCGCGAGCGGCTCGGCTGGGAGCCGGCCTGGGGTCTCGAAGCGGGGCTCGCCGCGACAGCCGCCTGGTACCGGGACCTGGCAAGCGGCGCTGCGGCCCGCGCGCTGACGCTCGGGCAGATCGCTGCGTTCACCGCCTCCGCAGCATCCGGGCGGCCGGACCGGGCAGACTCCCGGCGATGAGCGACGAGCAGGAGCCGTACGAGCCGCGCATCCCCTGGGCGCTGACCGGATTGATCGAGCACGGCCCCGCCGAGCTCAGCGTCAGGCCGCAGCGTGGCGCCGACCTCGACATCGTGATCGTGCTCGAGCCGGGCGCGGAGACAGCCGGCCAGGCCGGTATCCCCGAGGAGCTGCTCGACGCGCTCGAGCGCGCACACTGTGAGGTGACGCTCGTCGGCTGGGAAGACGCGGCCGACGCCGCCGACGCCGACCTGATCCTGGCCGGCGGCTGGGCCGCCGCGCCAGAAGTGCTCCGCGTCGAGAGCTGCCGGAACCGCGGCGTACTGCCCGGTCCTGACGGGCCGCCGCTGGAGGAGCTCGGCTGGGCCGAGGGGATCGACGTGATCGGCCCGCGCTGGATGGGTGGCTCGCTGCCTGCCGGCAGGGACGAGGCGTACCGCCCGCTGCCGACGCATCGCCGCGAGGACATCGTCCACGTCCACGGCCAGGATCCGCTCTCGCTGCTCGTCGCCGCCGAGGTCGCAGAACGCCGGCCCGGCGTCGAGGTCGTCGTCAGCGGCATGCCGTTCCCGGCGTCGCTGCCGTTCGAGGCGACGGCGATCGACGGCGGCGCGGCCGCGGTCGCGCACGCGTTCTCGCTCGCGACCGTCGGGGTCGCGCCGGCGGTGCGGGGCTGGCGACCGGTGGCGACCGCGATGCTCGCGTGCGGCCTGCCCGTCGTCGTGCCGCGCACCGATGCGGCCGCGCTCGCGCTCGGCGAGGCCGCGGCACCGGTGACGACGCCCGCCGAGGGCGCCGATGCCGTCTGCGAACTGCTCGACGACCTCGCACTGCGGGCCGAGCGCTCGCGCGAGGGGCTCGAGCAGGTGTCGGACTGGGACGAGATCGCACGGCAGATCGTCGATGAGGCCGGCGGCGCCTGATCTGAGGGCCTTCGTCCTCGCCGCGCCCGGCGAGGACCCGGCGGCGGCGCTCGCGGCGCTCGCCGCGGCGGGAGTACCGGGCGCGAGCGTGATCGAGCTCGACCGCCCGGGCGCCTGGGCGACCGCACGCAACGCGGCCCTCTCGCAGGCGCAGGGGTCGGCCTTCCTGGCGCTGATCGAGGCGGCCGTCAGCGTCGGGCCCGGGTGGCTGGCCGGCTGCCTCGATCTCTGCGGCGACGAACGGCTCGGCGCCGCGGGCGGGCCGGTGACCGCGGCGGGCCCGGTGCCGGGCGGGCTCGACGCCGTCCGCCACGCCCAGGTGCTCGGCCTGACCGGCTCCTCTGGGCTGTCATCGGGCAACGCGATCCTGAGGACGGCGGCGCTGCGCGCGGTCGGCGGTTTCGCTCCGGCTCGCGGCCACCGGGCGGCCGTCGACGGTCTCGCCGACTGGCAGCTCGCGCTTGAGGCGATCGCAGCTGCGGGCTGGGTCGTCCGCCGCGACGAGCGGCTCGCGGCGACCCGTGACCTCGCCGGCGTTGGGTTCGGGAAGCTGCTCGGCCGGCGCCTCCAGACCGGCGCCCGCAGTGCCGAGCTTGCACCGGAGACGAGCCCCGCGCGCCCGGTGGCCGGAGCGCTGAGGGGCGCCGCCGCCGCGGCCACGCGGCTCGCCCGCGCCGACGGTGCCGGCGCCGCCGACCGGCTCGCCTGGGCGGCGGCGAGCGCCGGCGCCGCGCTCGGGCCGCTCGTCGCGCACAGCGGCCTCCAACCGGACTGCTCCAGCACGCCCTGGCGCCCGTCGGTCGCGGCTCCGCTTCCGGGGCCGGTCAGGGCGCGGCTGCGGCGCCGGCCTCGGGCTCGGCAGGGCGACCGCACGATCCTGCTCTACCACCGCGTCTGCGAGCTCGGCGAAGACCCGCTCGCCGTCAACGTGGCGCCGGCGCGCTTCGCCGAGCAGATCGAGGTGCTCGCCCGGTCCGGCCGCGTCGCGACGCTCGCCGAGGTCGCCGAAGGAGTCGCGCCGCCCGCCTCGGTGGCCGTCACGTTCGACGACGGCTACCGCGACAACCTCGAGCACGCGCTGCCGGTGCTCGAGCGCACCGGGGTTCCGGCAACCCTGTTCGCGGCGAGCGGGCAGATCGCCAGGGGAGAGGGGTTCTGGTGGGACACCGTCGCGCGCCTGCTCGCCGCCGGGATCGCGACCGGGCAGCCCGGGCCGCTGACGGTCGAGCTGGCCGAGGGCGAGCGCAGCTGGCGCCCCGGCCCGGGGACTCCGCTGCCTGCGCTGCTCGGTCAGATTCACGCCGCGCTCCGGCCGCGAGACGCTGCGGCGATCCGGGCCGCGATCGCGGAGATCGCGCGCTGGTCAGGGCAGCCGTCCGAGCCGCCAGAGCGCGACCGGCCGCTGACAGTGGAGGAGCTGCGGACGCTCGCCTCGGCGGGACCCTTCGACGTCCAGTCCCACGGCCGCGACCACCTGAGCCTCGCGCTCGTGCCCGAGGCGGTCCGCGCCGATGACCTCGCCGCAGCGGCCGCCGACCTCGAGCAGATGACTGGCCGCCGCCCGACCCAGCTCGCCTACCCGTTCGGCGTGCCCGGCACCGACGTCGACACCGCGACGCAGCGCGCTGCCGCTGCCGCCGGATACGAGCTCGCGGTCGTCAACGCGCCTGGCCGTGTCGAGAGCGCAGACCGGTTCGCGGTCCCGAGGCGGGCCGTTCCGGATATCGGCGGGGAAGCCTTCAGCGCCTGGCTCGGTTGCGGCTGACATCCTTTGACCGGATGACCGCGATCGTCGAGCGCGCCAGAGAGCGCAGGCAGTACGGACTCAAGCCGTTGCGGACGGCGTCCTGGGCCGCGCTCGCGCTGTTCACGCTGATCGTGATCACGGGGTCCGGAGTCCGCCTGACCGGGTCGGGGCTCGGCTGCAGCAACTGGCCGAACTGCTCGGACCAGTCGCTCGCGCCGCAGGACGGCCACGCCTACATCGAGTTCGGCAACCGGCTGATCACGACACCGGTCGCGATCGCCTCGATCGCCTGCCTCGTCCTCGCCCTGCTCCAGGCCCCGCGCCGTCGTGACCTCGTTCGGCTCGGCGTCTGGCTCAACGGCCTCGTCGTAGCGCAGATCGTGCTCGGGGCGATCGCCGTCTGGACCCACCTCAACTGGGCCGCGGTCAGCGGTCACTACGTGCTCTCGCTCGCCTCGCTGTACGTCTGTGTCTCGCTCGTCAGGCGGGTCGAGCACGACATCCGCGGGATCGTGCCGGCGCCCCGCGCCGACGAGCAGGCCGCCGGCCTGACGCGGGCGCTGGCCGTCTTCGCCGCCATCGTCGTCGTGCTCGGGACGTTCGTCACCGCGAGCGGGCCGCACGCCGGGGGAGCGGGCACCGGGGATGTCGTCGGGCGGCTCTCGGTCTTCGGTGGCGACACGTTCCCGACGATGGTCATGATCCACGCCCGGATCGCCGCGGTCTTCGGCGTCGCGGCCGTCGCCGTCTGGTTCCTCGCGCGACGGCGCGGCGCGCGCGAGCTGCTCGCGCCGCTGACCGCGATCTGTGTGCTCGTGGCCGTCGCGGGCCTGATCGGCCGTCTCCAGTACCACGTCTTCGACTACCCGGCCGAGCTCGTCTGGGCGCACGTGATGGTTGCGACGCTGCTCTGGAACGCCGCCGTCTGGGCCTGGCTCGCGGCCGGTCGCCGCAGCGCAGATAACGTCGGTTTGCGGGAAGAACGCGGCGTGTGAGAGGCGTCACAGGGGCGCCTGAGGGGCGTACACCTGTTCGCCCCTTTGCTACGGTCAGCCGACTGACATAGCCGAGTCCGCGGTGGTCCAAGACAGCTGCGGAACGGGGGACCCACCCGGCCCGGCCGAATCTCGGCCGCGGAAGGGATCGGCTCGCAGCACAGCGAGCCTCGGGGCTAATCGCCTGGTGATCCAGGCGGCGCGCAGCTCTTAGCGCGAGCCCGACAGCTCACCCCGTAGGCACCGAGAGCCAGGAGTCCGCAGTGCCCAGCATCTCCAAGCGCGTCTTCGCGCGCACAGCCATGATCACGCTCGCCGGCGGTTTCACCGCCGTGCCGGCCGTCGCCGCCCACAGCTACGACACGTCGTCCGGCGGCGTCGCCTACCGCGCATCCGAAGAGAGCGACCGCAGCGAGCCGAAGAAGGCCAGCGCGTCCGAGGTCAAGCTTCCGGCCGTGCTGCACCGAATCGCCGAGTGCGAGTCCGGCAGCGACCCGAAGGCCGTCTCGGCCAACGGCCTCTACCGCGGCAAGTACCAGTTCCACCGCTCGACCTGGAAGGCGATGGGCGGCAAGGGCGACCCGGCGCAGGCGCCGGAGAGCGAGCAGGACCGCCGCGCGCTCAGGCTCTACCGCGCTCAGGGCACCGCGCCTTGGCCGGTCTGCGGTCGCTGATTCTGCGACGCTTGCGGCGTGAGCCAGCCGCGTGACCCCCAGATGACGCTCCCGCTCGAGCCCGACGCGATCGTCGAGGTCCAAGAACGGTTCACCCAGGCGCTAAGCGGACGCGACGACCGCTTCTACTCGGCGCCGCCGCAGCCACGCGCCGACGCGCGGCTGCTCGCAGCGCTGCTGCTCGACCGCGGGCAGACGCTGGAGGGCGACGGGCCGTGGCAACGCGCGATCGCGGGCGGGGTGCGCGTCGTCGCGCTCCGCGACGTGTGACCTGAGTCCTGTTCGCTCGTTCGAGCGACCTTGTTAGCTCTTTAGAGCGGCCGGTAGGCTCTTCGGGAATGTCTGCCGTCGCCGGGGAACGTCGCTCGCTCACAACCTTGCGCGAGGTCGTCGAACGGCTGGCGCCGATCGATCGCGCCGCCGCATCGGCCGGCGAGGCGGAGGCGGCGACGTGGCTCGCCGGGCGACTGCGTGACGCCGGCGCCGAGCGTGTCGAGATCGAGGCGGCGACCTGTCGGCCCGGATTCGCTCCGATGCTTGCCGGCGCGTCCGCTGCCGGCGCTGCGCTCGGCCTCGCAGCGATGCGCCGCCCCGGCGCACGCCCGCTAGCGGCCGCCGGTGGGCTGGCGCTCGCCGCGCTCGTCGCCGACGACGTCTCGAACGGCCCGCGCTTCCTGCGCCGCATGACCCGGCCCGAGCGGCCGACGCAGAACGTCGTCGCGACGATCGGCGACGAGGACGCGCCGCACACGCTCGTCGTGCTCGCGCACCACGACGCCGCGAACGCCGGCGTCATCTTCGACGACCACATTCAGCACGCGATCGCCGATCGATTCCCCGGCATCATTGAGCGCTCCGATACGGCGCCGCCGATGTGGGCGCTCGTCTACGGCGGGCCGCTGCTCGTCGGGGCCGGGGCGATCACCGGGCTGCGGCCGCTGACCCGCATCGGCACGGTGCTCTCGACGCTGGCCGCCGCCGCGCTCGCCGACTTCGGCCGCGACCGCCCGGTTCCCGGCGCGAACGACAACCTCTCCGGTGTCGCCGCGCTAGTCGCGATCGCCGAGCGGCCAGCCGCCGAGCCGATCGAGGGGCTCCGCGTGGTGCTCGCGAGCTGCGGCGCCGAGGAGGTCTGTCAGGGCGGGGTCTACGGATTCCTCGAGGACCACCGCGACGATCTCCCGCGGGAGGCGACGACGGTGATCAATCTCGACACCGTCGGCTCACCGCGGCTCGTCCTGCTCGAGGGCGAGGGCTGCGTTGTGATGAGGGACTACCCGGAGCCCGGGCTCCGCGACATGATCGCCGACGCCGCCGACCGGATCGGCGTCTCGCTGCGGCGCGGCCAGCGGGCGACCTCGTCGACCGACTCCGTGCTGTTCTCGCGCGCCGGCTATGCGACCGCGACGCTCGTCTCGTTCGACTACGCGAAGTCGCTGTCGAACTACCACAAGATGAGCGACACGCCCGAGAACCTCGTCTACGAGACCGTCGCCGACGCGGTCGACGTCACGCTCGCGGCCGCGAGCGACTTGGCTCAGCGCGGTTGAGAAGCGCCTTCGACGAGCACGGAGCGCACCGCCTGCTCGCGTAGGTCCGCCATCGGCGCGAGCAGCGCGTCGATCAACGGGCGGTCGGCCTGCTCGTCCTCGCGGGCCCAGCCGCGGGCGTCGAGGTCGGACGCCCAGGTCCCGAGCGCGTCGTGGAGCGTTGCGAAGCGCGCGAGCGGCAGGACGACGGTGCCGTGGGCCTCGTGCTCGGCGAGCCGGTGCAGCTCGTCGGTGACGCCGGTCAGCTCCTGCAGCGCGAGCACCTCGTCGGTGCTCAGCGCGTCGCCGCGGAAGTGCGTGACCCGCACGGCGTCGGCGCAGCGGGCGCACGCGGCGAGCTGCGCGGCGGACAGGTCGAAGCTGACGTTGCAGACGGGCGTGCCGTCGGCGGCGAGCAGCGTGCGTAGCTCGGGATTGAGCACGGGTCCACGCTAGCGGCAGCGCGGGTCGGACAGTGGGTGCGGACGTGCGTTCATCACGAACCTCTACATCGGCACAACGTCCCGTGGACGCCACTGGTGACGCCGGCGCTTGCGTCCACTTGAGCCCCCCGCCCCCGCCCCGCCGGGCTGGTACCGGTTTGCCGCCCATATGGCGGCAAACCGGTACCAGCCAAGGTCACGGAGCCGAGTGGTACCCGTTTGCCACCCATATGGCGGCAAACGGGTACCACTCGGGTCCGCGGCGCCGGCGGATGACCGAGGGGGTTTCGCGCCACCACCGCGCCGCGGCTGGTGGGCTACTCGCCCTTGTCCTTCTTGCTCTTCTTGTCCTTCGCTGGAGCGGGCGGCTGCGGCAGCATCCAGGCGAGCGCGAACGCGCCGAAGCCGAACGCCAGCTCGGCCTGCTGAAGGAAGGGATCGGGCTGCAGGCTCGACGACAGGACGAGCCCGATCGCGATCACGGTGAGCAGCATGCTCTTCACCGGAACGGCATCGGCGCTCGACGATCGGCCGATGAGGCGGGAGGCCGAGTTTGGACGAATCAACGCCCTGCGGCCGCCGCGAGCTCCGACGGAACGTCGCCGCGCAGCGGCTCGCCGTGGCCGGGCCAGCAGACCGAGATGTCGTCGCGCCCCGCGAGCTTGCGCAGCGACGCGCGCGCCTGCTCGGTGTCGAGGTTGTAGGCGGCCATCGGCGTTCGCGCCGGGGCGTCGTGTGCGTGGTCGTCGATCGTGTAGAAGAGGTCGCTCGTCAGCGCGACGCCGTCCTCGGCGCGGACGAGCGTGATCAGACCGGGCGCGTGACCGGGCACGTGGACGACCTCGAAGCCGCAGACCTCGTCGCCCTCGGCGATCGTGCCGTCGATCGGCACGGGCCCGCCGTCCCAGAACCGCGGGTGGAGCACGTCACGATGGAGCTCGCGCTGTCCGTGGGGGAGTTCCTCGAAGCGCCAGTAGCGGTAGCCGCCGCTGCCGCTCGCGTCCGCGACCTCGTCCTCGTGGCAGCGGACCGGCACGTCGAGGAACGGCGCGCAGCCGCGGTGGTCGGTATGTCCGTGGCCGAGGACGATCTCGCGTAGCGGCAGGCCGATCTCCGCGATCGCGGCGCGCAGCTCGTCGAGCATGCAGCGGCCGCCGGCGTCGAACATCACGAGCTCGCCACGGTCCTCGATCAGGTAGACGTTCATCCGCGCCGGGTTGGCCTGTACACGCCAGACGCCGTCGGCGACCCGCTCGGGGCCGAAGCCGCCCTTGGTGATCAACTGTCTCAGCAGTCCGGTCGCCACGGCTCGACCCTAACGAGAGAGGCCCGCTTTCGCGGGCCTCGTGACTCACATCTAGCTGGACGAAGCGCGAAGCGGTTCGTCCGACGGTTGATCTGACGAAGCCAGATCAACCGCAGCCGGTGTTGTTGCCGCAACTCGGGCACGTGTAGCAAGCCCCGGTCCGCTGCATCATCGACCCGCACTGGCCGCAGGCCGGTCCGAGCTCCAGACCGACCATCTTCGCCGGCTGCACCGGCGGGGTGTCGGTCATCGCGGCGGTCGGGGCGAGCGCCGTCACCGGCGACGGCCGCGGGGCCTGCCGTGTCCGATGACGTCAGCGATGTCATCGCGTCCTCGGCCGCCTTCCGCGCCCTGACCTCGGCGGTCATGATGCCGAGGTCCTCCTGCATGTCGGCGTCGAGGAAGCGCGACGCCAGCCAGCGCATGATGTAGTCGGGCATCGATTTGGCGAACGGGATCTCCGGGTTCTGGGTGATCCCTTCCGGCTCGAAGCGCATGTAGGCGAACTTCTGCACCAGCGTCTCGAGCGGCACCCCGTACTGGAGCGCGATCGAGATCGAGGTCGCGAACGCGTTCATCATGCCGCGCAGCGTCGAGCCCTCCTTGCCGACGTCGGTGATGAAGATCTCACCGACGGTGCCGTCCTCGTACATGCCGGCCGTGATGTAGCCCTCGTGGCCGCCGATCGAGAACTTGTGCGTGATCGACTGGCGCTCACGCGGCATCCGGAAGCGCTTCGGCCCCCGCTCCTCGACCTGACGGGCGACCTCCTGACGGACGGCCTCCTCGAACTCCGGCGTGCCCGCAGCAGCGATTTCGTCGCCGGCCTGCGCGTCGGTGCGGAGCGCCTGTGCGGTCTTCGAGCCGTCGCGGTAGATCGCGAGCGCCTTGACGCCGTTGCGCCAGGCCTGGATGTACGCGTCGGCGATGTCCTCGACCGACGAGCTCTGCGGCATGTTGACCGTCTTCGAGATCGCGCCCGAGATGAACGGCTGGACGGCGCCCATCATCGTGATGTGGCCGAGGTGGCTGATCGCGCGGTCACCGACGGCGACGTCGAAGACCGGCAGGTGCTCGTCGGCCAGCTCCGGCGCGCCGATGATCGTGTTGTTCTCGTCGATGTAGGCGACGATCTGGTCGATCTGCTCTGGCGTGTAGCCGAGCGTCTGCAGCGCCAGCGGCACCGTGCCGTTGACGATCTTCATCTGGCCGCCGCCGACGAGGTCCTTGAACTTGACGAGCGAGAAGTCCGGCTCGACGCCGGTCGTGTCGCAGTCCATCAGGAACGAGATCGTCCCGGTAGGCGCGAGCACCGTCGCCTGCGCGTTGCGGTAGCCGTGGCGCTCACCGAGCTCGACCGCCTGGTCCCAGGCCATCTGCGCCGCCTCGAGCAGCTCGTGGTCGTGCGTGTGGTCGGCCGGGATGTCGGCGACCGCGTCGCGGTGCATCCGCATGACCTTGTTGTGGGCGTCGCGGTTCTCGCCGTAGCGCTCGTACGGGCCGATCGCCGCGGCGACCTTCGCCGACTCGGCGTACGCGCGGCCGGTCATCACGGCGGTGATCGCGGCGGCGGTCGCGCGGCCCTCGTCGGAGTCGTACGGCATCCCGTTGGCCATCAGGAACGCGCCGAGGTTGGCGTAGCCGAGGCCGAGCTGGCGGAACGCGCGGGCGTTGATGCCGATCTCCTCGGTCGGGTAGCTCGACGGGCCGACGATGATCTCCTGCGCGAGGAAGACGACGTCGATCGCGCGGCAGAACTTCTCGACCTCGAAGCTGCCGTCGGGCCGGCGGAACTTCATCAGGTTGAGCGACGCGAGGTTGCAGGCCGAGTCGTCGACGTGCATGTACTCAGAGCACGGGTTCGACGCGTTGATGCGGCCGCTGTTCGGGCAGGTGTGCCAGTCGTTGATGATCGTGTCGAACTGGATCCCCGGGTCGGCACAGCGGTGCGCGGCCTTGGCGATCTTCTCCATCAGCTCACGCGACGGAATCGGGTCGCCGATCGGCTCCCCGGTCGCGCGGGCGATCGTGCGCCACTCCTCGCCTGACTCCAGCGCCTGCATGAACTCGTCGGTGACGCGCACCGAGTTGTTGGCGTTCTGGTACTGGATCGAGGTGAAGCCGTCGCCGTCGATCGACATGTCGAAGCCGGCGTTGCGCAGGGCCTCGGCCTTGTCCTCCTCGCGCGCCTTGCACTCGATGAAGTCGACGATGTCCGGATGGTCGATGTCGAGCACGACCATCTTCGCGGCGCGGCGTGTCTTGCCGCCGGACTTGATCGTGCCGGCCCACGAGTCCGCGCCGCGCATGAACGAGACCGGGCCCGAGGCGGTGCCGCCCTTCGACAGCGGCTCCATCGAGCCGCGGATGTTCGAGAGGTTGATGCCCGAGCCGGAGCCGCCGCGGAAGATCTTGCCCTCGCGCGTGTTCCAGTCGAGGATCGACTCCATCGTGTCCTCGACCGAGAGGATGAAGCAGGCCGAGCACTGCGGCTGCTCCTCGAAGCCGACGTTGAACCAGACCGGCGAGTTGAAGGCCGCGATCTGGTGGAGCAGGATGTAGGTGAGCTCGTCCTCGAAGGCGTCGCCGTCGGCGGCGCTCGCGAAGTAGCCGCGCTGGCGGCCCCAGTCGGCGATCGTGCCGGCGACGCGGCCGATCATCTGCTTGACCGAGTGCTCGCGGGCGGGGGAGTCGAGCTGTCCGCGGAAGTACTTCTGGGCGACGATGTTGGTCGCGTTCTGCGACCAAGACTTCGGGAACTCGACGTCGTCCTGGCGGAAGCCTCCGACGGCGGCGGTGCGGAGCTCCCACTCGACGGTGTCGTACGGCGAGACACCGGCGGTCGTGAAGTACCGCTCGATGCTCAGAGCGCGGCCGGGCTGAATGTCAGCCGCTTCGGTGGTGGTCTGCGACTGGTCGAACTCGATGGCCATGCTCTCTCCTCTTCCTCTTCCTCAAAAACTCGTCCTGCGGGGTCGATGAGGGTCGCGCCTCGGTCGGACAGAACGGCGCCATCCTTGCGGCGCCTCGGAGGCATCGTTCACGGACTTCCCGCAAGCTCCGCAGAAAGGCCGGATCTCGGCCGCGCGCCGCGCGATCTCAGCGCGGGTCGCGGAGCCAGTCACGGAAGTCGGCCCACCCGTTGCTGGTTCGCCAGGCCGCCTCGGAAGCCTCGTGGCGACGCCCTGCCCACCACTCCGGCTCCCAAGCGAACAGGCGCGCGAGCGCCCAGGCGAGGACGCCTGCGAGCAGCAGCGACCCGGCGACGATCAGCAGCAGCGTCGCGACCCGGCCGGCCGTTCCGTCGTCCTTGGCCTTTGCGGTCGTGGCGGTCGTCGGGGTCTGGAGCTGCGGGAGGCCGGGGATCGGGGTCGCCGTCGCCGTCTGCGGGGCGGTCGCCGTCGGCGTCACCGGGGTCGTCGCTGTCGTCGCGGTCGCCGTCGTCGTCCCGGGCAGCGTCACCCCCGAAGGCAGCGTCACGCCCGACGGCAACGTCACGCCGGGCGGCAGCGTGACGCCCTTCGGCAGCAGCTTCGAGAGGTCGATCCCGCCTTCACCCGAGGCCGGGATCGTGACGGTCGTGCCGGGGATCGTCAGCGTGCCCGCCGCGATCGTGCTCGTCGCGGCGCCGGCGAGCGCCGCTCCGAGCAGCAGGAAACCCGCCAGCGTTCGGCGTACGTGCCGGTGAGCAGGACGGGCGCGCATCGGCCTCACAGGGTAGCCCGCTAACTGCCCGCCGAAGCCGTCAGCCGGCCGTGCCGAGCACGCCGAGGGCACCGGCGATGATCAGCGCGGTGACGATCAGCGTCACCACGATCACGGCGGTGACGATCCGGCGCTCGCGGCGGATCTCCTCGAGCTTCCGATGCGCCTCGCTGTCGAGCGCCGGCGGGGCGGCGGGCTCCTCGGGCGGCGCGACGTCGCCGCTTCCCTCGATCACGGTCAGTGCGGGCGGGCCCGGCGCCTCTTCGCGCGCGCGCTGTGAGGCGGCCAGCTGGATCCGGGCAGCGTCGAGCTCCGCGCGCAGGCTGTCGAGCTCGTCGCGCACGTCGGTCGCGGCGACATCCGGGGCGCCGCTGGCAGCCTGCTCGGCAGCCTCGAGCTGGGCGCGCAGCGCTTCGAGCTGCGCGTGCGCCGCGTCGCGTTCCTGGCGGACGTCTTCGAGCTCGCCGAGCTGCGCGCTCAGCTCCTGCTCGCGCTCGCTGACGCGCTGGTGGGCGTCGTTGACGGCGTGGTACATCGACCGCAGGCCTTCGAGCTCCTCGCTCGCTCGGGCGCCGGCGTCGGCCTGCGCCCGCAGCGTCTCGAGCTCGGCCGGGTCGGCTTGCGGCGCCTCCGCGGCAGCGGCGCGCAGCTCGGCGAGCTCGCGTTCGGAGTCGCGGTACTCGGCCTCGACGTCCGCGAGACGGGATTCGAGCTCGCCGACGACCTCGCGTTCGGAGTCGCGGTCGGCCTCGCGCAGAGCGAGCCGCTGCTCGACCTCGGCGAGGCGGGCCGCGAGGGTGTCGCGCTCGGACTCGGCGGCGGCGAGCGCTGACTGGGCGGCCTGCAGGCCGGCGCCGAGTTGCTCGGCGCGCGCGGCAGCCTGCTCGTCCTGAGGTTCCGCGGATGCCGTCCGCAGCTCCGCATCGGCGAGCCGGGCGCGCAGCGCCGAGGCCTGGCGCTCGGCCTCCTCGCGGGTGCGGTGAAGGTCGTCCTGGAACTGCCGTGCCTGGTCGGCGAGCCGCACGTCGGCCGCCGAGAGCTCTGCTCGCAGCGCCTCCGCGTCGCGCCGCAGCGCCTCGGTCTCCTCGGCGGCGCCGGGCGTCGCGACCGCATGGGCGGACGCGAGCTCGTTGCGCAGCTCCGCGACCGTGCGCCGGGCCGCTTCGAGCTCGCCCTTGAGATGTCCGGACTCCTCGGCCGCGCGCGTGTCAGCGGCCGCGAGCCAGGCGCGCAGCGTCGTGGCCTCGGACTCGAGGTCACGGCGCCGGCGCTCGGTCGTCGACGTCAGCTCGTCGAGCTCGCGGCGCGCCTGCTCGGCCTCGGCGCTGCCGCGGGTCGCCAGCGCCTGCGCCTCACCGAGCCGCGACTCGAGGTCGGCGCTCTCGCGTCGGCGCTGGGCCTCGTTCTCGGCGGCCGACTGCTCGGCGTCGGCGAGCGCGGCACGCAGCGCCTGGACTTCGGCGGCACGCGCCGTCTGGACGTCGGCGAGGCGCTCGCGCAGCAGCGAGACCTCGGCCCGCTCCTCGGCCACCTCGGCCTCGAGCACGCCGGCGCGGTCTGCGAGCGACTGGATCTCGCCGAGCCTGCGCTCGGTGTCGGCGAGCCGTTGCTGGGCGCCGGTCAGCGTCGCCAGCTCGGCCTCCGCCCGCTCGGCCCGTGCGCTCGACTCCTCGGCAGCGACGCGCAGTGCCGCCAGCTCGGCCTCGGCGGCGTGGGCGCGTGTCTCGGCGTCGCGGCGTTCGGCGAGCTCGTGCTCGTAGCGCTGGCGCAGAGCGCTGACCTCGCCGGTCAGCTCGCCGTGGAGCTGCGCCAGGCGCTCGGCGTGCTCGCGCTGGCGCCGTTCGAGCTCGGACTCGGCCGTGCGGCGAGCGGCGCGCTCCTCGCGCAGGGTCTCCGACAGCCGCTCGGCGTGCTCGGCGGCCGTCTGCGCGAGCTGGAGGTCACGCTCCTGGATCGCCAGCCGGGAGAGCGCCGCGTCGAGCTCCTGCTCGGCGCGGGTCGCGCGGCCGGTCGCCTCGTCGGCGATCGTCCTCGTCCGGTCACGCTCGCGCTGGGCGAGGGCGAGCGCCTCGCGCAGCGAGAGGATCTCGCTGGTCTGGCGCTCGGCGTGTGACAGGGCGTCCTGGATGTCGGCGAGGCTCGAGAGAAGCCGCGACTCGGGCGCGTCCGCCGGAGGCGGGGCAGCCGGCTCGCTCGCCGGCGGCGGACCGGTCGGCCGGATCGGGATCGCCGGCACGACCGGCGGGGCCACCTCGGGCGCCTCGATCCGCGGCGGCACGAACGGCTCGGGCTCAGCGGCAGGCGCAGGGGCCGGAACCGGATCCGCCGGACCCGCAGGCTTGGGAGGAGCGGGAGGAGCGGGAGGGGCCGGCGGAGCGGTGTCGGCGAGCACGCCGCCCGGGCGGGGCAGGTCGACGATGCCGGCCTGCCCGCTCTCGAGCGCGAACGCGACCCGTTCGGCCTCGACGACCTCACGCGGCGCTGTGAACGTCCCGCGCCAGGCGAGCTCAGGGCCGGCGGCGCCGGGGATCGGCGCGATGTCGTGCTGCGAGGAGTCGGCCGCGAGCCGGTAGGTCCGGCGACCGTCATCGATCAGCATCGACGGCTCCGCCGGCGCGTCGCCGGCTCCCATCAGCTGCCAGCGGCCGGTGATCTTCAGGGTCGCTTGATCGGCTCCAGCGGGGAGCTGCTCGAAGCTGTCGAGCTGGAAGCGCGGCGTCATGTCGGTCGGGGTCTGCCCCCCGGAGGCCGCGAGCGTATTGGTCGCTGCGGTCGCTATCCCCCGGAAAGCGCCAGTTTCAGGATTCGCACTCCGTCTGCGAGTACCTGCTCCGGCGCCGCGGTTCCGTCGATCGTCCGGTAGCGCTCGGGCTGCTCGGCGGCCAGCCGGTCGAAGGCCGCGGTGATCGTCTCGAAGAAGCCCGCGCCTGCCTGCTCGAGCCGATCGTCGCCTGCGCGGCGCTCGGCGCCGACCGCCGGTGGGACGCGCACGTAGAGGGTCAGATCGGGCGTGAGGCCGCCGGTCGCGAAGGCGTTGATCGCGGCGACGGCGTCGATGCCGAGCTCCCGTCCCGCGCCCTGGTAGGCGAGCGAGGAGTCGGTGAAGCGGTCGAGCAGAACGTCGGCGCCCGAGGCCAGCAGCGGCTCGAGCCGCTCGCTGACGAGCTGGGCACGCGCTGCTGCGAACAACAGCGCCTCGGCGCGAGGGTCGATCCGCAGCTGCGGATCCTTGACGAGATCGCGGATCCGCTCCGACGCGGCGACGCCGCCCGGCTCGCGCAGGAGCTGAAGCCCGGGGAAGGCGGCCAGCAGACCGCCGGCGAGCGTCGACTTACCGGCGCCGTCGATCCCTTCGAGCGTGATCAGCCTTCCGCGCCGCGACATCGCGGCGACTGTAACGTGGCCGCCGTGAGCGTGGACAGCGTCGAGGTTGCGACGAGACACCATCCGCACGCGCGTGCGGTCCTCTCGCCGGTCGTCGCCGGGGCCGCGAGCCCGTCTCACGCGTACCTATTCCACGGCCCGCCCGGGGCCGGCAAGGCGGACGCCGCCCGCTCGTTCGCGGCGGAGCTGATCGCCGAGGGTGCCGCGGACCCGGGTGACGCCCGCCGCCGCGCGCTCGCGGGAGTCCACCCGGACATGACCTGGGTCCGGCCGACCGGTGCCGCCGAGATGCTCGTCGGCGACATCGACGAGGCGGTCGTGATGGCGGCGACGCGGACGCCGTTCGAGTCGCGCCGGCGGGTCTTCGTGATCGAACGCGCCGACACCCTCACCGACCAGGCCGCCAACCGGCTGCTGAAGACGCTCGAGGAGCCGCCGCCGTTCGCCCACATGATCCTGCTCACGGGCCGGATCGGGGACGCCCTTCCGACGATTCGCTCGCGTTGCCTCGCTGTCAGGTTCGAGGCGCTGACCGCCGACCAGCTCGCCGACCACCTGATCGACGAGCACGCCTGCGATCTCGAGCTGGCCCGCAGCAGCGCCCGCCTCGCGCGTGGTGACGCGCGGCGCGCGCGCTGGCTCGTCACCGGGCAGGGCCGGGCGCTCCGCTCCTCGGCCGAGCGCTACGTCCGCGATGCGATCGCGGGCGAGGCTGCCTCGCGGTCGTGGCTCGAGCTGCTGAAGCTCGCCCGCGCCTCCGGGGAGGACGCCAAGCGGGCGACCGAGGAGCAGTTCGGCGAGCGCGCCGAGCAGCTGCCGCGATCCGACGCGGCACGCATCCGCCGCGAGGGGGAGCAGGCGGCGCGGCGCGCGCAGCGCAGGGCGGCGACGGGGGCAATCGACGACGCGCTGAGGCTCTCCTCGCTCTGGCTGCGTGACCTCGCATGCGTCGCCGATGGCGGTGACCGTCAGATCTGCAACAGCGACCGGCTCCCGGCGCTGCGCGAGGACACGGCGCGGATCGTCCGGCCGGGCGGTCTGCAGGACGCCGTCCTCGCCGTCGAGGACGCGCGGACCACGTTGATCGTCAACCCGAGCGAAGAGCTGCTGCTCGAGGCGCTCGCGCTGCGGGTGGGACGGGTGCTCAGCGGCGTCAGCTGAGCACGCCGGCACCGGCGAGCGTGATCACAGCGGCGCCGAGCACTACGCGGTAGATCACGAACGCGCGCAGCGAGTGCGTCGTGACGTAACGGAGCAGCCACGCGATCACTGCGTAGCCGAGCACGAACGAGATGCCGGTCGCGATCGCGATCGCCCACCACGAGGCGTCACCCGGCGCTTCGCCGCCGGCCAGCTTCAGCACCTCGAAGAATCCGCTCGCGAGCACCGCCGGGACGGCCAGCAGGAACGAGAAGCGCGCGGCGGCCTCGCGCGTCAGGCCCAGGAACAGTCCGGCTGACATCGTCGCTCCCGAGCGTGAGACGCCCGGGATCAGCGCGAGCGACTGCGCGAGGCCGATCAGGATGCCCGAGCGCGTGTCTAGCGCGTCGATCTCATGCTGCTGCGAGGCGCGCGCGTCGATCCAGCCGAGGATCAGGCCGAACACGATCAAGGTCGTGCCGATCAGGTACAGGTTGCGGGCGCCGGTCTCGATCTGGTCCTGGAATTTGAACCCGAGCAGGCCGATCGGGATCGTCGCGATGATGATGTACCAGCCGAGCTTGGCGGCCGGGTCGCTGCGCAGCTCCGGGTTGGTCAGCGAGCGCAGCCAGTGCGTCGCTGCCTGCCAGAGGTCGTGGCGGAAGTAGATGAGCACGGCCGCCTCGGTCCCGAGCTGCGTGATCGCGGTGAACGCGGCGCCCGGGTCGTCCCAGCCGAAGGCAGAGGCGACGATCCGCTGGTGGGCCGAGGAGGAGATCGGCAGGAACTCGGTCAGCGCCTGCACGATGCCGAGGATGATCGCCTGGAAGACGTCCACGTCGGCGCGTGACGCTAGCGCGCCCGGCCGTCAAGGACGGCTCAGACCAGCCGATAGGATGGGGCAGCCCCGCCGCCGTAGCTCAGCTGGTAGAGCACTTCACTCGTAATGAAGGGGTCAGCGGTTCGAGTCCGCTCGGCGGCTTGCGGGCGCAGTTCGGTGACGTCACCGAGCGAGCGAGCTCGCTCTATTCGTTGGCCCACAGCGCGAGCCACGGCCGGTGGTACGCCCTGTCTGGGCCGCCGGCCGCGGCCCAGAGCGTTCGCCGGTCGAGCCGGCAGTGACGTGGTCGGGAGCGTGAGGGTCCACCGAGCCGACCCTAGTAGTGATCCGTCGGTGGTCATGAGATCGCGCATATCGCGCGATCTCATGACCACCGACGCCGGCGGGCCGAGCTCAGGCCCCGACCAGCGCGGCGACGAAGTCGTCCGACGGCGCGGCCACCAGCTCCGCGGGCGTCCCGTCCTGCACGACGGTGCCCTCGCGCAGCACGACGACGCGCGACGCGAGCGCGGCGGCGTCACGGAAGTCGTGGGTGACGAGCAACGTCGGTAGGCCGAGCGCGGCCAGCCGCTCGGCCAGCTCGTTGCGGACCGCGACTCGTGTGTGCGCATCCAAAGACGCGAGCGGCTCATCGAGCAGCAACAGCTCCGGGCCGCGCGCGAGCGCCCGCGCAAGCGCGACGCGCTGGCGCTCGCCGCCGCTCAGCCGCCCCGGCCGCTCATCGGCGAGCCCCGCGATCCCGAGCCGGCCGAGCAGATCGCCGGCCGGCCCGCCGAAGCCGACGTTCTCCGCCACCGTCATGTGTGGGAACAGCGCGTGCTCCTGCGGGACCCAGCCGACGGTCCGCAGCTCGGGCGCAACATCGACGCGCGCGGCACCGTCGAACCAGACCGAGCCGCCCAACGCGATCCGTCCCGCTGCCGGCCGTTCGAGCCCGGCGATCGCGCGCAGAACCGTCGTCTTGCCGCTGCCAGACGGACCGACCACCGCGACGACCTCGTCCGCGCACGCGAGATCGACGCGCACAGAGAAGTCGCGCCGCGGCACGGCGACCCGCTCGAGCGTCAGTCGTGCCGCCACGCGAGCACCACCTTGTACGTGAGCAGCACGATCGCGCTCGTCACGATCAGCAGCACGCCGATCGCGAGCGCGACGTCGAAGTCGGCTTCGAGCTGGTCGTATACGGCAAGCGTCAGCGTCTGCGTCCTGCCCGCGACGTTGCCGGCGAAGATGATCGTCGCGCCGAACTCGCCGAGCCCGCGCGCGAACGCGAGCACCCAGCCGGCGACGAGCCCGGGCAGCGCGAGCGGCAGCACGACCCGCCACCACGTCCGCGCGCGCGAGGCGCCGAGCGTGCGGGCGACGTCGCGCAGCGCAGGGTCGACCGACTCGAACGCCGCGATCGCCTGCCGCACGTAGAACGGCGAGGAGACGAACGCGACCGCGACGACGACCGCCCACTGCGAGAACGGCAGCACGATCCCGCGCTCGGCGAGCGGGTCGCCGACGAGGCCGCCGGCGCCGAACGCCGCCAGCAGCGCGATCCCGGCGACCGCCGGCGGCAGCACCAGCGGCAGCTCGACCAGCGTCACGACCAGCGCCCGCCCGCGGAACCGGCGCGTCGCGAGCAGCCACGCCATCGGCGTACCGAGCGTCAGCACGAGCGCGTTCGCGAGCACGTTCGTGATCGCCGTGACGCGCAGCGCGTCCTGGACCTGCTCGGTGCCGAGCAGCGACGGCAGGTCGGAGAGCGGCGCCTCGACCAGCAGCGCGATGATCGGGATCGCCAGGCAGGCCGCGAGCAGCCCAGCCGCCGCGGCGAGCAGGCTCGTCCCCGCGATGCCGCGGGCGCGCGTCATCGCGGTGGCAGACCGAAGCCGAACCGCTTCAGCACGCTCCGCCCCTCGCCGCTCAGGAGCCGCCGCAGGTAGGACAGCGCGGCCGCGGTGTCGGCGCCGTCGCGCCGCACGACACAGCCCCGGTAGCGGACCGGCGGCTGCGCCCAGCGCGGCAGCGGCAGCACGTCGGTGCGGTCGGCGGCGGCCTTGGCGTCGGTGATGTAGACGAAGCCGGCGTCGGCGCTGCCGAGCGCGACCTTCGAGACGACGTTGCCGACGTTCGACTCCTGCGAGACGGTGTTCTTCGACAGGACCGACAGCAGGCCCATGCGGCGCAGCAGCTTGCGCGTGTAGTCGCCGATCGGGACCGCGGCGTTGCCGACCGACAGCCGGTAGCCGCCGCCGCGGAGCCGGTAGACCGACTTGATGCCGGCCGGGTTGCCCTTCGGCACGATCAGGACGATGCGGTTGGTCGCGAACGTCACCGGCCTCGTGCAGCGGCCGCCCTTGTAAAGGCTCTGCGCCTCCTGCGGGCTCGCCGAGAGGAACAGGTCGGCCGGGGCGCCGCGCTCGATCTGGAGCTGGAGCGTGTTCGAGCCGGCGAAGTTGTAGGACGGGCGCTTGTCGAGCGCGGGCAGCGCCTCGCGCAGCGACGTCGCCGCGTAGACGTCGAACGCGGAGGCAGGCGCCGCGCCGGCGGCGAGTGCGAGCGCGGTCAGGGTGAGGGTGCGGCGGATCATCCGATGATCTCCTTGATCTGAAGCAGTGCGTCGAGCCGGTCCGAGGCCTGCTCGAGGTCGACGGGGACGAGCAGGCCGGTGTCGCCGGGCCGCCCGGTGAGGGCGCGCAGGACCGAGATCGCCTGCGCGTCGTGGCTGGCGACGCGCGCGAGCAGCAGCCGCGTCGAGGAGTCCTCGGCGTAGGCGGCGCCGCTCAGCAGCACCGCGCCGCGAAGCTCGTGCAGATCGATCCCGAACGCCGCCGCGCTCGCGAGCGTCTTCGTTGCGGTAGCGGGTAGGACGACAGCGAAGTCGGCGAGCGTGGGCGGGTCGGAGCCGAGCGGCGCGGTCAGCCGCGTTCGCAGAGCCGCCTCCTTGACACGCAGGCGCGCGAGACGCCGGCGTGCGCCTTCGTCAACGCCCGCGACCTTCGCCGCCTCGCGGTAGAAGACGCGCGTCACGAGCGTGGCGACCGCGGCGAACTGGAGATAGCCCTCGTCGTCGCCGGCCGGTTGCGGGGCCGGGAGCGCGGCCCGCGCGGGTGTGGAGACGGCGGTCACGGCGAGAGCGCCGCCTGCGACCAGGAGCTGACGCCTAGAGATCACCCCGGAATCATATCTAGGCAATGACTAGGTGGGCCGTCGGCCCTAGCCCCGCTCGACGACGACCGTCGTCGCCTTGACGACCGCGCTCGCGACGACGCCCGGCTCGAGCCCGAGCTCGTCTGCCGCCTCGCGGGACATCAGCGAGACGATCCGAAACGGGCCGCACGCGAGGTCGACCTGCGCCATCACGCCGTCACGCTGGACGGCGACGACAACCCCGGTCATCCGGTTGCGGGCGCTCGTCCGCCCATCGGTCGGCGCCCGCTCGCGCAGCAGCCTCGCGAAGTCCGCCGGGGCCATCACCCGTTCGCGCCCACGCCGCGCGAACGTGACCCGCCCTTCGCGCTCCCACCGGCGCAGCGTGTCGACGCTGACCCCGAGTGCCTGGGCCACCGCCCCGATCTTGATCCCGTCGGGCTCGCTCACACCTGAGATCCTGCCCGGCCCGGTGACGCTGCGCAAGCCACGATCACCGAACAGCAACAAACTTGACTTTCGCGATCGGTGGTGTCACGCTCGCGCCATGCGCACAGGGGGCATGTACAGGGGCCGGATCACTCCTCGCACGGGAGTGGTGTCGTTGTCCACCGCGCTGATGCTCGGGCTGCTGCTCGCCGTGCCCGGCGCGAGCGCGGCGCAAAGCATGGATGACCTCATCTCCTACACGGTCACTCCGGACCCGTGGACCGACTCGATGCAGGGCAAGACCGCCTCGGTGAGGGTCACCGGGAAGACCGATGGTCGGGTCCCGCTCGCGCTCCTGAGCTACATGACGACCGGCCCGACGATCGGGCCGATGCACATCGGCCCGCAGAAGCTCAACGACATCGACAGGGTCGTGCTCGACGGGCGCGAGTCGAGAACCCTCCAGGTCGACATCCCCAACTGCTTCTACCAGGTGGATTTCATCGACGGGACCGACCTCAGCCAGCACGAGATCGACGTCGCGCAGTTCGCGCACGGCTGGATCAAGGCCGTCGTCGGTGGTGACGCGAAGTGCGATTACGACCCGTCGAATCCGAACCCGGACCCGGAGTACCCGCCGACCCCGCCGGTCACGCCTGACCCCAACGACCCGCAGAACCCGTACAAGCCGCCGTCCCTGTCACCGGTCAGCAACGGCGTTGTCTCCGGCGCCGGCACCCCGACGGCGACGAACACGCCCAAGGCCACCGCTCGGGCATGCAGCGCGGTCAAGGCGACGAGCTACCGCGTCCGTGCGAAGCAGCGCAACACGATCACGGTCCGTGTCACCACGACGTCGGCGACGAAGCCCAAGGTCACGCTCAAGGGCGCCGGCGTCAGCGTCTCCAAGCGCGCCAATTCGAAGAACACCGCCGTCTTCCGCGTCAAGCCGAGGCGTGCCGGGTCGATCCGGGTGACCGCCAGCGGTTGCAGCAAGGTCGCCTCGGTCAAGGTCCTGTCCGCGAAGCGCAGCCAGAGCTCCGGTAGCTCGCCGACGTTCACCGGCTGACAAACCGCCGCTGATTACACGCGCAACGAGTCGCGCAACCTTCGTCCTGCGCCCGCGTTACGTTCCCGTGCGGTCCAGAGCCGCATCCGTGAAATGCGCTCAACAGATACGAAGGGAACTCCGATGATCCGTCACCTCGGCTCCGCCGCGAGAGCAGGACTCGCAGCCGCGGCACTCACCGCCGCAGCCGCTGCGCCCGCCAATGCCGGCGTCGCGCTCAGCACGTCCGGGTGGGAGTGGAGCGATCCGCAGCCCCAGGGCTACGCGCTCAACGCCACGGCCTTCCAGGGAGCGAGCGGGCTCGCCGTCGGAGACGGCGGCACCGTGCTCAAGACCGCCGACGGCGGCGCGACCTGGTCCGGCCTCTTCACCGGGACCGGTCTTCGGATCTCGCGCGTCGACATGATCGACGGCAACAACCTGGCGATCGACACGCAGGCGAACAACCGCTGCTCGATCCGCGTCAGCAAGAACGGCGGCGCGACGTTCACCCGGATCCTGATCGGCTCGAGCGAGGTCTCCTGCGCCGGTGACTCGATCTCCGACTTCGACTTCGTCTCCGGCGACCTCGGCTACATCATGCGTGACGGCGGCGCCGTTCTGAAGACGACCGACGCCGGCGCCTCGCTCGCGAACGCGTCGACGGTCGATGCCGGCACCTCGCTCGCGTTCGTCACCGACTCGCGCGGCTTCGCCACCGGCCGCGGCGGCATCTACCGGACCGTTGACGGCGCCGCGACCTGGACGCTGGTCAAGGACGCCGCGACCTACCGCAACATCCGCTCGCTCGACTCCACGCACCTGATCGCCTGGGGCGGCGGCAACTTCCTGCGCAGCGACGACGCTGGCGAGACCTGGAAGGACATGCCCGGGATGACCGGCGCGCCGGCCCAGATCAACGCGACGACGACCGGCCTGATCGCGTACGTGCTCGACGGCAAGCTCGTGCTCTCAGACGACAACGGCGCCACCGGGCGCACCGTGACCGTCGGCAACAGCGACATCGTGGCCGCGTCCTGGGTCACCGACTCGCGGATCATCGCGGTCGGCAAGGCCGGCGTGACGTACGTCTCCGACGACAAGGGCGCCACCTTCACGAAGACGTCGAGCAACCCGGTCGCCCCGGCTCTGTCCGGCTTCGTCCAGACCGCCGGCGGACCGGTCGGCCTCGGCAAGGGCAGCATCGCCGTTCGGGCAGGCGGCGCGTGGCAGGTGCGTTCGACGCTCAGTGGCCAGAGCGTCTACGACGCCGACTTCTCGAGCGCGCAGAACGGTTACATCCTGCACGCGGACGGCAGCGTCTACCGGACGAAGACCGGCGGCGCGACCTGGAGCAACGTCGATACCGGCACGCCGAGCGATCCGACCCGGGTCCTGACGCCGGACGACAACACCACGCTGCTCGTCGGCGGGTTCGGCGTCTACCGGGCGACCGAGGGCGGCAGCTTCAGCCGTGTCGAGGGGCCGTCCGGGTTCGGCCGCGCCTCGCACGTTGGCACGCGCGTCATCTGGGCCAACAACACGGGCAATCGAAAGAAGGCCCGCGTCTTCGTCTCGCGCGACGGCGGCAAGCGCTGGAAGTCGATCTCGATCCCGAAGTCGCTTCCCTTGCCGATCAACGGCGTCACGATGCTGCCCTCCGGCGGGTTCGTGCTCGACGTCTACGGCGACCGCCTCTTCCGCAGCGGCTCCGACAGCGGCAAGTCGCTGACCGAGATGCTCGTCGGCGATCAGAACGGCTTCTCCGCCGCCGGGGCCAGCGAGTACTTCGCGATCAGCGACGGGCCCTGGGGCTCGGTCGTGCTGCACACGACCAACGCCGGCAAGACCTGGCAGCCGCAGGCCGTCGGTTCGAGCACCAACGCAGGTCAGGGCACGCTCGTCACGTCCGGCGCGAAGACGGCGTTCCTGCTCGCTTACTCCGACGGGGCGATCTTCCAGACGACGACCGGCGGCTCGCGTGGCAACGCGTCGTCGATCTCGATCAAGCGCACGAAGACGAAGCTGAAGCGCGTCGGCGGCAAGATCCAGATCAGCGGCCAGCTCACCGGCGCGACCGGCGGCGAGCAGGTGCTGGTGCAGATCAGGGTCGCTGGCAAGCGGGCGTGGACGCAGCAGCTCGTGACGGTCGGCGCGAACGGCGGCGGCTCGTTCACCGCCAACTTCATCGGCAAGAAGGGCACCTACTCGGTGCTCGCCGGTTGGACCGGTGACTCGGGCCGTGCCGGCTCGATGACTGCTCCGCTGACCGTCAAGGTCATCAGGTAACGGCCCCTGCCAGTACAGGTTGGGCCGCGTGCGGCCCAACCTGATTCGAGCCACACTGAGGAGCCTCGCCATGTGGCGAGGCTCCGAGGTGGGCTCACGAAGGCCCCTAGCAGCGGCCGGTAAGCACCCACCACCGCCCGCGCACCTTCGGCCTCCCTGCCGGTTCCGGCGGCAGGTACGTGACGGTGTCGCGGGCGTTGAGGATGAAGCGGTTCGCTGCTCGCTTCGACGCCGGTGAGAAGGCCGGCAGGGTGTAGCGGCGGTCCTCTTGAGCAGAGCGGAACTCGTCAGGCGAGCGGCCGGTCCACAGCGCGAGGTGCGGGACGGGCCGCCGGTTCGGCACCGATGGCCGACAGCCACCGGTGACGGCCGGTGACAGCGCCTGCAGCTCGCCGAGGATCGCGCGCTGGTCACGGAGCGCGTCGGCGGTGCGGTCGAGCCGGTGCGCCTGGTTCGGCGCGAAGAATGCGAACGCCAGCGCGCAGATCGCCGAGAACGCGATCCAGCGCGCCCGCCACGGGTCGCCGCGTTCGAGCCGCTGCCAGCCGAACAGCCCGGCGCCGGCGAAGATCGCGAGGATCGCCGCCGGCAGCAGCAGGTAGCGGGTCAGGATCGGCAGACCGGCCGTCGCCAGCACGACGAACCCGAACACCGCGAGCAGCCCGGCACCGGCGAGCATCCGTGTTCGTTCACGAAGGAGGAACCAGCTGAGCAGCCCGCCGCCCGCGGCGGCCAGCAGGCCCGGCTCACGCAGGATCTCGCCGAGCCGGCGTGGCAGCGTCTCCGGCACGTTCTCGATCCCGGTGACGCGCCCGAGCTTCTCGGCCGCGTTCTCGGTCGCCGTGAACGAGTGGATCGGGTTGCCGGTCTGGACCAGGTCGGTCAGCGCCCAGATCAGCGGGCCGCAGGCCGCCCAGACGAAGTGGGAGATGCGCAGCTCGCCGTGGTGGCGGAGCCAAGCCAGGTAGGCGAGCGAGAACAGCCAGGCCTCCGGGCGCAGCAGGCCGGCGAGGGCGAGGAGGATGAGCACCGGCGCGCCCGCGCGGGGCCGCCGCGTCTCGACGAGCAGCGCGCCGAGCAGGAAGCACAGGTAAGGGATGTCGACGTACGCACGGACCCCGAAGCTGAGGACCGGTTCACGCGTCAGCACGATCGCGGCGGCGGCGAGCCCGGCGGCGACGCCGAACCACTCCTTGCCGAGCCGGTAGACGAGCCAGCCGAGCGTGCCGAGGAGGACGAGCCCGAGCCCCTCCCAGATCGCCATCGCGGCCTCGCCGTGCGGCGCGTCGCCGAGGCCCGGCAGTGTCAGCAGCGCGCCGAACGCGGTCGCGAGCGGGTGCTGCGTCGGTGCGAACGCGACCTCGGTGTTCGGCACGTGACCGCCGGCCAGTTCGCTGCCCCACAGCAGCGAGTAAGCGGTGTCGTAGTTCAGTAGCCGCCCGTCGCCGAACGCGAGCGCGACGAGCGCGGTCAGCGCCGCGATCGCGGCGAGCGGGGGGATGAGG
Organism: Baekduia sp.; assembly: GCA_037045385.1. Taxonomy (GTDB): domain Bacteria; phylum Actinomycetota; class Thermoleophilia; order Solirubrobacterales; family Solirubrobacteraceae; genus Baekduia. The sequence goes on from JBAOHN010000010.1 coordinate 162,873, forward strand.
GGCCGCAGGCGCGCCATCGGCGCCTGAGCCTAGACGGGCGCCGCGCGGTGGTCGGTCGTCGAGTGGTCGGTTCCTCTCAGACGGTTGAGAGGAACCGACCACTCGACGCACTAGACATCACGGGGTGCGGGGACGCCTGCAAGCGATCGAGGGGATCCGCGGCCTCGCGGCGGTCGGCATCGTCGTGCTGCACGCGTGGATCGTCGACGGCAAGCCGACCGACCTCCTGCCAGCGTCGGTCTGGGGGCCGCTGCGGATGGCGGTGCCGCTGTTCTTCGTCCTGAGCGCCTACTTCGCAGCGCGCCCGTGGCTGCGGGCGGCGCTCGACGGCGCCGACGCGCCCGCCGCGTGGCCGGCGGTCACCAAGCGCTTCGTCCGGATCGTGCCGCTGTTCTGGATCACCGGCCTCGCGGCCTGGGCGGTGCTCGCGGGCACCGGCAGCGGCGCCGAGCCGTCGTCGGCGGGCGAGGCGATCGCCTACTTCACTCTGCTCCACAACTGGGTTCCGGCGGGCGCCGCCGGCGTGCTCAACCCGCCGTCGTGGACGCTGCCGATCGAGCTCTCGTTCGCGCTCGCGCTGCCGCTGATCGGGTGGCTGCTGCTGAGCGCCGGCACGCGAACGCGCGCGTTCGCCGTCGCCGCCGCGCTCTGGTTCGGTGGCGTCGCCTACTGCGTCTGGTTCGAGGCGGAGCAGCCCGGCACGGTGTGGGCGCGCACGCTGATGCTGATGCTGCCGGCGTTCGCGGCCGGGATCGGCGCAGCGGTGCTGATGCACGGCCGCACGCTCGCGCGCGGCCCGGCGCTCGCGCTCCAGCTGGGCGGCTTCGCCGGCTTCATCGCCTACCTCGCCGGTCCGCTCGGCCACCTCCAGCACGACCTCGGCTACCGCGACCTGATCCCCGGCGTCTGCTTCGCCGCGATCATCGCCGGCGCCGCCGCCCACGGGCCGCGAGTGCTCTCAGGCGCCTGGGCCGACTGGCTCGGCGGCCGCTCGTTCGGCCTCTACCTCTGGCACTACCCGGTGCTCTTCCTGCTCACCGAGCACCTTGGCTGGCCGGGCCAGTTCTGGGCGACCGCGATCGCGCTGACCGCCGGCCTCGCACTCGCCGAGTTCACCTGGCGCTACGTCGAACAGCCGCTCGCGACTCGAGGCCGAAGTGCCAGCCCGCCAGCCGTTGGTCCCACGTAGCGACGAAATGTGTCGCTCCGTGGGACCAAACGGAAGCGCGCCGGGGCGTTGGTCCTCGACGGCCGTCAGGCTGACGAGGGGGTCCGCGATGCCCGGGCCGTCACGAACGCCGCGGCGATCAAGAGACCGGTCTGCCACGCCATAGCCGCCAGACCATTGGCGGCGATCCGCGCGATCGCCTCGAACTTCAGGCCGGTGCTCGAAGCGCCGAGCCCTGGGTCCCAAGCTGCCTGGATGTCGGTGATCAATCCCGAGACAGCGGCCCCGAACGCGACGGCGGCCGCGTACACGAGCGCCTGCGGCACGAACCCCTCGGAGACGTGAGCGAAAGCGCGCGAGTTCCACAGCGCCCGGTTGGCCGCGAACACGCTCGCGCCGACCAGCACCACCAGCAGGATGAACCACAGCACGCCGCAACCCCAGAACCGCCTCCGGCGGCGCCTCCGAGCATTGCGCCATCGACCTGCGCGAACGGAGTTCGCGCGACGTAAGTCCCGCGTCAGCGGGACTTACGCAGCATCCCGAACACGCCGCGCATCACCTCGCGGCGGATCGCGCGGCCCTCGGTCGACTTGAGGAAGTCCTCGATCGCGCCGCCGCCGTCCTTCGCTGCCTTCGCGGCCTTCTGCGCTCGCGGCGGGGCAACCTCGCCGGAAACGCCGGACGGTGCCTCCACCGAGGCTTCGACCGCGACCGCCTCGGTCCGCGCTGCCAGCCGCTCGCGCGCCGAGTCGCTCTCGACGCGGGTCCCGTACTTCGCGTACAGCGGTGACGCCTTCGCCGCGGCGTCGACGTCATCGGCCGGCGCCATCCGCGAGGCCGGGGCGACCATGCGCGTGTGGACGACCGGCGTCGGCACGCCCTTGTCGTCGAGCGTCGTGACCGCGGCCTCGCCGATCCCGAGCGACGGCAGCAGCTCCTCGAGGTCGTAGAACGGCGACTTCGGGAAGGTCGACACCGTCGCCTTGAGCGCCTTCGCGTCCTCGGGGGTGAACGCGCGCAGCGCGTGCTGAACCCGGTTGCCGAGCTGCGCGAGCACGTCGGCCGGCACGTCCTTCGGCGTCTGGGTGACGAAGAAGACACCGACGCCCTTCGAGCGGATCAGCCGCACGGTCTGCTCGATCGCCTCCAGGAACGCCTTGCTCGCGTCGTTGAAGAGCAGGTGGGCCTCGTCGAAGAAGAAGACGAGCTTCGGCTTCGGCAGGTCGCCGGCTTCCGGCAGCGATTCGAAAAGCTCGGCGACGATCCACATCAGCGCCGTCGAGAACAGCGCCGGCTTGTCCTGAACGGCCGGCAGCTCGACGCAGCTGATCACGCCGCGGCCATCGGGCGCGGTGCGAATCAGATCGGCGATGTCGAGCTGCGGCTCGCCGAACAGCTCGGTCCCGCCGCCGGTCTCGAGCATCACGAGCCCGCGCAGCAGCACGCCGACGGTCGCCGACGAGACGCCGCCGATCCCCTCGAGCTCGGCCTTGCCGGCGTCGGAGTCGAGGAAGGTCAGCAGCGCGCGCAGGTCGGAGAGGTCGAGCAGCGGCAGCGCCTTCTGATCGGCGTAGTGGAAGACCAGCGTCAGCGACTGCTCCTGGGTCTCGTTGCTGCCAAGCACCTTCGCCAGGAGCTGCGGGCCGAAGTCAGACAGAGTCATCCGCACCGGGACGCCCGGTCCGATCCCGCCGAGCGACAGGTACTCGACCGGGAACCCGGCCGGCGCGAACGGCCGTCCGAGGTCTGCCATCCGCTTCTCGGCCGGCCCGCCACCCTCGCCGGCGACCGCTAGCCCGGAGAGGTCGCCCTTCATGTCCGCGACGACGACGCTGACGCCGTTTGCCGACAGCTGCTCGGCGATCCCCTGCAGCGTCTTCGTCTTGCCGGTGCCGGTCGCGCCGGCGACGAGCCCATGGCGGTTCATCATCGACAGCGGGATCCGAACCGCAGCCTCCGGCGCCACGGCCCCGTCATGCACCCCGGCGCCGAGCTCGATCGCCGGCGCCGCCGGATCCTTGCCCGCATAAGCGTCGCGGATCGTCTGGGTGAAGTCGGGCTCGACCATTGCGCCCGAACGTATCTCACCGACACCGCACCCGGCGGGCCGTTACGGTTCGCGCCCGATGCCCGGCCCCCTCCACGGCGTGAAGGTCCTCGAACTCGGCTCCATCGGTCCCGGCCCGTTCGCCGCGATGCTGCTCGCAGACATGGGTGCCGAGGTCCTGCGCGTCAACCGCGCCGGCGCCGCCGACATGTTCCCGAAGCAGTTCGACGTGACCCAGCGCAGCCGCGCCGCGACGGTCTCGGCCGACCTCAAGCACGAGCAGGGGCGCGAGCTGGTGCTCAAGCTTGCCGAGAGCGCCGACGCGCTGATCGAGGGCTTCCGGCCCGGTGTGCTCGAACGCCTCGGGATCGGCCCCGACGAGCTGCTCGCGCGCAACCCGCGGCTCGTCGTCGGCCGGATGACCGGGTACGGCCAGGACGGGCCGATGGCACCGGTTGCCGGCCATGACATCAACTACATCTCGCTGGCGGGCGCGCTCGGCCCGGTCGCGCGCAAGGGGGAGCGGCCGCTGTTCCCGCTCAACCTCGTCGGTGACTACGGCGGCGGTGCGATGTTCCTGGCGTTCGGGATCGTCTGCGGGATCCTCGAGGCGCGCAGTTCAGGCCAGGGCCAGGTGATCGACGCGGCGATGGTCGACGGCGCGGCGCTGCTTACCTCGCTGATGCACGGGATGCGCGCCGCCGGCGCCTGGAACGACACGCCCGGCACGAACCTGCTCGACTCAGGCGCCCACTTCTACGAGGTCTACACGGCGAGCGACGGCGGCCACATCGCCGTCGGCGCGATCGAGCCGCAGTTCTACGCGCGGCTGCTCGAGCTGCTCGAGATCGCGCCCGAGGAGATGCCGCAGTGGGAGATCGCGCTCTGGCCGGAGTTCAAGGAGCGGCTCGCGGCCCTGTTCGCGACCCGCACACGTGACCAATGGGCGGCGCTGCTCGAGCCCGAGGAGGCATGTGCGACGGCGGTGCTGGGGCTCGCAGAGGCCGCAGAACACCCGCACATGCAGTCGCGGGGCAGCTTCTGCGAGCTGAACGGCCTGACCCAACCGGCCGCGGCGCCGCGCTTCTCGCGGACACCGGGCGAAGCCCGTGCCAGCGGCACCGACGGGGCTGCAGTGCTCGGCGCCTGGGGTGTCGAGCCCGGCGAGCAGGCCAGGCTTTCCGACGCCGGTGCGTTGACCGTCTCCTGACCGCGCGGTACCTGGTACAACCATTGACATGGATGTGAAGCAGAAGCTCGCGGTCGTTGCAATCGCCCTGGTCGGGGCGCTCGGGGCCGCCTCGAGCGCGAGCGCTGCTGAGACGAACTGTCTGCCGGACGACCCGTCGATGTGGATCACCGACAAGTTCGACTGGAGCGTGACGCCGGATCCCTGGACCGACGAGATGCAGGGCAAGACCGTCACGGTCACGATCACCGGCAAGACGCAGGGCAAGGTCCCGCTTGCGCTGGCGAGCTACCAGGCACAGAGCAACTTCGTCCTCTTCTCCTTCCCGCAGACGCTCTACCAGCTGCAACGCCACACGCTCGACGGCTGCGAAACCGTCACGCTGAAGGTCGACGTGCCCAGTTGCTACTACCAGGTCGATTTCATCGACGCCGAGGGGCTGACGCAGGACGAGATCGACAACCCGATGTACAGCCGTCCGCGCGTCATCAACTACGCCAACGGCGGCCGCAAGCGCTGCGAGCCGACGCCGACTCCGAACCCCGATCCGGAGAACCCGCCCACTCCGAACCCCACGCCTGACCCGAACGACCCGCAGACCCCCTACACGCCGCCGGTGCTCCCGCCGGTCCAGGGCGGCTCGGTCTCCGGCTCCGGCACTGCGACTACGCCGCAGCCGGTCGTCCGTGCCTGCAGCGCCGTCAAGGCCACGAGCTACCGGGTCCGTGCGAAGCAGCGCAACACGATCACCGTGCGCGTGACGACGACGTCGTCGACGAAGCCGAAGGTCACGCTCAAGGGCGCAGGCGTCAGCACCTCGAAGCGCGCCGGTTCGAAGAACACCGCCGTATTCCGTGTCAGGCCGAGCCGGGCCGGGTCGATCCGCGTGACGGCGAGCGGTTGCGCGAAGGTCGCTTCGGTCAAGGTCCTGTCTGCCAAGCGCACCAAGACGACCGGCAAGGCCCCGACCTTCACCGGCTGAGCGGGCAGGAGCGACGCCCGTGGGCGACGGGCGGACGAATAGCGGACCCTGCACAACGCCCCGTGAACTTGACTTTCGGATCGACGGGCTTCAAGATCCAAGACGTCTGGGAACGGATCTCCCGGACGAACACCACCAAGGGGCTACAGGAACCACCATGCTCAGCACTACGTCCAGGAAGCACAAGCTGGCGGCCGCAGGTATCGCCGTCGCCGGGTCGCTCGCGATCGCGTCGAGCGCCGCTGCCGCGGGGGGCTGCGGTACGCCGAACCCACTCGCGTTCACGCTTCCGTTCAGCTACTCGTGCACGCCGGCCTGGAACGACCACATGCAGGGCGGGACCGCCTCTGTGACGGTCTCCGGCACCGGCACCGTCACGCTCCTGAGCTTCAAGACCCAGCCGCAGCTGTTCGAGGGCGATCTACGCGTCCTCACCTCCTTCCCGCAGGAGGGCTACGACGTCGACCAGGTAACGCTCAAAGCCGGTGAGCCGAAGACCCTCACCGTCGACGTCCCGTCCTGCTACTACCAGCTCGATGTGGTCAACGGCGATCCGGATGCCGCCGTGAAGTCGATCGGCGTCCCCAGCTCGACAGCCGGGCAGTTCAGCGAGAGCGCGCCGATGGTTGCCGCGATCCTCGGTGGTAAGGACAAGTGCACGTTCTCGCCTCCGCCGACGCCGAACCCGGATCCGGAGAACCCGCCGACCCCGGACCCCCAGCCCGACCCGAACACTCCGCCGAACCCGTACAAGCCGCCGGTGCTGCCGCCGGTCCCGGACTCCCAGGTTGTTGCTGCCGGCAACACGACGCCGAAGGCCATCGTCAGCGCCTGCGCCGCGTTCAACAACGCGACCGTCAAGGTCTCGAGCTACCGCCCGCGTGCCGGTCAGCGCAACACGATCTCGGTCCGCGTGACCTCGAAGTCGACGACGAAGCCGAAGGTCACGCTCAAGGGCGCGGGCGTCAGCACCTCGAAGCGGGTCGGCTCGAAGAACACGGCCGTCTTCCGCGTCAAGCCGTCGCGCGCCGGTTCGATCAAGGTCAGCGCCTCGGTCAGCGGCTGCAAGAAGAGCGGCAAGGCCGTCAAGGTCCTGTCGGCCAAGCGCAGCCAGAGCCGCGGCGTCGCCCCGACGTTCACCGGCTGAGGCACAGTTGCGCAGGAAATACTCCGTGTCGCTGCTGGCCGGGATCGTCCTGATCCCGGCCAGTGGTCTGTTCGGCGTCGCGTCGCCGGCGGCGGCGGCCGAGGTCGTGCAGATGTCCGAGCCCGGGGTGCGCTCGTACTGGGCCTTCGTCGAGCGCCGCACGCCGATCTTCACGCGCGCCTCCAAGTTCGCGCCGAAGCGCGGCCGGCTCCGGCTCAAGACGCCCGAGCGCACCGACGAGGTCGTCTACATCGAGTCCCGAACCGCCAACTCCGCCTGGTACAAGGTGCGCGCTGCCGGCCGCAAGACCGGCTGGGTGCCGCGCTCACGCCTCGGCGCGCCGCAGGCGCTCAGCACGCACATCACGATCGACAAGAGCGAGCGCGAGCTGACGCTCGAGCGCGCCGGTGAAACCGTCTACGAATTCCCGATCGGGATCGGGCAGTCGATGTACCCGACGCCCGAAGGCGAGTTCTACATCCGGACGAAGCTCAACGGCTTCAAGTCACCGGTCTACGGCCCGCGTGCGATGGGGCTCTCGGCCAACTCGAAGACGCTGACCGACTGGCCTGGCGGCGGCTTCATCGGCCTCCACGGCACCAACCAGCCGGGGCTGATCCCGGGAGCGATCTCGCACGGCTGCGTCCGCCTGCGCAACAAGAACATCCTGCGGCTGTTCCGCAAGGTCAGCGTCGGCACGCCGGTCACGATCCAGGCATGAGCCTCGCGATCGCGGGCCGCGGGGTCGGCGAGGCGGCGCGGGACCAGGTCTACACGGCGCTTCGCCGGGGGATCGTCACCGCCGAGCTCGAGCCTGGCCGCAAGCTGTCGGAGAACGAGCTCGCCGAGCGGCTCGGTGTCTCGCGGACGCCGGTCCGCGAGGCGCTGGTGCGGCTGCGGGACGAGCGCCTCGTCGCGATCGTGCCGCAGCTCGGCACGTTCGTGACGCTGATCTCCGACGAGGGCGTCGCGGACGCGGCGTTCGTGCGCGAGGCGCTCGAGTGCGCGGCGGCGCGGCTGGCTGCGCAGCGGGCAGCGGTCGACGGGCTCGCCGACCTTCAGGCCAACCTGCTCGCGCAGGAGCGCGCGACGGCCGCCGGTGACGCCGAGCTGTTCGACGCGCTCGACGAAGAGCTCCACCATCGCATCGCCGAGCTCTCGGGCCACGAGATCGCGTGGGCGCTCGCCCGGCGGGCGAACGGTCATCTCGACCGCGTCCGGCGGCTCAGCCTGCCTGAGCCGGGCTATCTCGGGGCGATGGTCGACGAGCACCGCGCACTCGTCGCCGCGATCGCCGCCGGCGACCCTGACCTCGCCGAGCAGCGGATGCGCCGGCACCTGCGCACCGTGCTGGGCTGGCTACCGGAACTGCGCGCAGCGCACCCCGGCTACTTCGACGACGCCTGAGCGACGTTTGCGCTGCGCATCTCGCGACGATCCTTCGCTCGCGGCATCGGTCACGTGCCTCAGCACGCTCCCTCGCCGCTCGCTCGGCTCCCCGCGACCTGCTTTGCGCAAACACCGCTCAGCTCTATGAAGTACGGCGCGGGCACCAGTTCGGCCGCGCCGACGACGACAGGCTCGGCGCGTTCGCCGTCCCACGCGATTCCGTCGGCGTCCGCGCCGCCGGCGAGCGCGGTGAACGCCGTCGCCGTGACGACGACGAGCCCGTCGAGTTCGCCGCGATCGATCGCCGTGAACGCGGTGACCGGCCGTGGGTCCCGGACGGCGTAGACGTGCTGGTGCTCGCGGTTGATCGTGCCGTCGGGCTGTTGCTCGTCGACACGGAAGACACCGAGCGCGTTAAGCCGGTCGGGTGAGTAGCGGACGCCGAGCTCCTCCTCGGCCTCGCGCAGCCCGTCGAGCGGCTGCTCACCGGCGGTCAGGTGGCCGGCGGCGCTCGCGTCGAGCCGCCCCGGCCACGCCTGCTTGTGGGCGCCGCGGCGCTGGAGGACGATCCCGTCGGCGCACAGCACCCAGAGGTGGAAGGCCGCGTGCCAGTCGCCGTCGCGATGGATCTCGTCGCGGCGTTTGACGAGCGGCCCGCCGCCGGGCCCGGTGACCGGCTCGCCGCCCGGCCCGAGGACGGCGATCGGCTCGCCGGCGCTCACGCCGCGGCGAGGTTGCGAGCGCGGGCTTCGAGCGCGGCGTCACGGTCGGCCGCCGGCAGCGCCCAGGATCCGCTGCGGCGACGGATCACGGCGAGCCAGATCGCTCCGGCGAGCAGCAGCACGAGCGATTCCCACTGCGCGGCCGTCAGGCCGAGCGCGAGCGCATCGTTGCGGCGGACGAACTCGACCAGCAGTCGCTCGGCGCCTGCGCCGACGAGGTACCCGGCCATCAAGACGCCGGGGCGTACGCGGTCACGCAGCGACCAGAGCAGCAAGGCGAGCGAGGCGAGGACGAGCGACTCGTAGATCGGCGCGGGGTGCACGGTCACGCCCGGCTCCGTCGGCACGACGCCGTCCGAGTAGCCCATCGCCCACGGCCCGTCCCAGGGCCGGCCGTAGTCGCCGTCACCTGAGATCTGGCAGCCGATCCGGCCGACCGCGTAGCCGAGCGCGAGGCCCGGGCCGGCGAAGTCGAGCAGATCGAGGCCGAGAATCCCGCGGCGCCGGGCCCAGACCAGCACGGCGAGCGTGCCGCCGAACAGCCCGCCGTACCAGGTCAGGCCGGAGCCGCCGAAGACGTCGCCGAGGCCGGGCGCCTCGCCCTGCTGGACGAGCCAGTAGGCGCGCGCGCCGACGAGCCCGCCGAGCAACGCGACGATCACGAGCTCGAAGGCGAGATCGACCGGCTTGCCGAGCTCCCGCAGCCATTTGGCCGCCAGCAGTCCCCAGGCGGCGAAGTTCAATGCGAAGAACAGGCCGAACCCAACCCCAACCCCAACCCCAACCCCAACCCCAACCCCAACCCCAACCCCAACCCCAACCCCAACCCCAACCCCAACCCCAACCCCAACCCCTATTTTGATTGTCAAATATGGGCAGTTTAGAATATTAGAAATTAATTGCTTCCATTGATACTCATGAACTCATTAAGTCAAAACTCTCTCGATTCTCCTTCAAGACTCCATTCTCTGCAGCTCCTTCATCAATAACTAGAACAATCATTCGCACAAGCCCAATAAATATTAGATCTTCAGCTGAAACTACTTCAAAAGCATCAGGAGTAGGAGGGGAGAGAACCGCTCCTTGCAGTCACGGAAAGCCTGATTGAGGAGCAGGCCTCAGTCAGGTGGGTTTTTACGGAACAACTCCTGAAGAGGCAGGTTCAAGTGGAGAGAGAAAAAGAAATGAAGGAAATGATTGGCAATTATGAAAAACGGATTTTTGACCTCAGAGGCATGCTGATAAGCAAGGAAGCTGAGATACACTGTCTGGGGTGGGAACCAACAAGACGATGTCCTCAGAAGAGACAACCTCAAGATCCTCAATACTCACTCCGCATAGCGACACATCCTCGCCAAAATCATCCAATAGCGCAAGAAGCTGACTGTTGAAGTCGAGGCCCTCCGCCATACTCTCACAACTTCGTATCCTTAAAAGCCAAAACTTCTAGCATGCAAATCCCCCATTAAAGCCAATTCGAAGAAAATCAACCCACAGAAGCCGGATGATTTTATTTTCGGAAAAGAAAATTTCATGTAGCGTGATGGGCTGGCTTAGCGAGCGACTAAAATATTGGTGATCGAGTCCTAAAGGGAGAACGTTCTCAATTAATAATTTTTCAAGCTGAAAAACTCTTTAGCTGATGTCGAGGAGGAGAGGAAGAAGTTAAAGGTAAAGTACTCCCAGCTGGTGATGAATAAAAAGAAAGGCAGAGAGGAGTCAAAAACAGATATGCTTGTGTGTTTAGTTGTCTGCTGTGCCTGAGAGCAACTTTGAATGCAGTTAGAGTAAGTAGCACTCTAACTTGGGACATCCCCAACTCCTCGCCAATATAGAGCTCAATCAACCTGAGATTCTTTCTCCAGGGGTCAAGCTCAAGAAGAAACCGATGACCCTAAAGGAAAGAAATTGCAAAAAGTTGAAATAAAACTGAGAATGGCCGGGTGCCACGAAGCGAGATCTTGATTTGAGCTAATTTAAAGTGAAATGAGCATATACAACCATTTATCAGAGATCTATGAGCAGGTTGTCGACATCGTAGTCCAGATGAACCACCCAAAAGTTGGGAGTATTCTCATATCCAGCCTTCTTCAATTTGCTCTTATCCTTCTTCTCTTTTTTGATCTCTTCGCTTTTCTCCTCAGGTTTCTTCTTCTCTTCGCTGCTCTAAATAGATACGTTTTCTTCCAGCTGCTTTTCAAGTTCCTGAAGGAGGTCTGGGTGTTCGATGTTGATGTGGTCGTTTGTAAGATGGTCGGGTTCTTGGTCGAAGACGGGGGAGGGGCACTTCTGGAAGAAGGTAAGATGGGCTGAAATGATGTCCTGGGTATCTTTATGTTTACTTCTTTTTGGAAAAGAATCTCATGTTTCAGGTCTTTCCTCATTGAGTATCCTGCGAGTGACTGTTTGGTGTTGTAGACTTCCTTTTCGATCAGACCCTCAAACACTTTTGTGAATTCGATATCTGTCTAAAATATCTAGTACTTTCTGTGAGATCCTGAATTAAGGAATTGGATGGGCTCAGTTCTTTGAGTTTCAAACAGAGGTTGATCAAGTGGGCGATGTATCCCTTTCTGTGCTTGTAGGTCGAGCTCCCATGACGAATTTTACTGTCTTCCTTGGCCTCATTAACAATCAGGTTCAGGAGTTGATTGTCTTTCAGGACGGATGAATTGAGGGGAGAGTCTTAGGCCTCTTAGAGGGCCACTTCCAAGATCTTGATTATTTCGTTGTGGAGCAAATTGTTGAGGTCGTACTCTAGCATTAGGTTATAGAGAGTGGGGAAAAAGTTTTACTTTGCTGCCACGATTTATCTGGCCTTCAGGACGTCTTCCTTTATGATGTGCCTCAAAATTTACACTATTTTGACTCTACCCACTCCTAACTTAGGCTGACTGCTGCTCTTCACCGTCAATTTCTCACAACTCTTGTCCACGAAGTCAGTGAGGAGGGAGGTAAAATCATTGATGACTTGCTGATCCTCTGGAAGGATAAAAGGCACAGTAGCCAAGTAGGTGAACAAAACTGGAGCATTGTAGACAGAGACCGACTCCTCAGGGCTCATAACACTGTTGATGAGAGTGGTAACAGTCACCAGAGAGAGATAGGCTGCGCTAAACTCTGGTATCTTGTTGTTCGATTTGAGGTTAGCTGCCACTTTTTCAATTACTTCACAAGCATAGGCCGAAATGTTACTCATTGTCTAAATAATCCAAGTGTTACTGTTATTTCGGATGGCACTGACAGTCTGGTCAACATTGCTTTGAACAATTAACCACGTTTCTCCATGCAAAGGGGAGATTAGTAGGTGAGAATTTTGACAAGGAAGTCTCCTACAGACCTGGACTCGGCGTGGTTGAGAATCTTCTCTATCATGGGCTATTGGAAGAGATATTTGAAAAGCTGAATAAAGTGAAAACTACCTCTGAAGGTTTTTTGTTGAAGAATTGGGAAAGAATCTTACAGACGTATCCGGCCAGAGTGTAGTTGACTTCTCCTTTGAAGTAACTGAGCAGTTTGATGATAAGGGGAGGAACTTCCTTTTTGTTCACTTTCTACACTGTCCTCATCTCTTTCTTGATTATTGTTTTGACCACTTTGACTTCCTCCTTCTTCTCCTATTCTGCATCCTCTTTAGAATCCTCCTTTGCTTACTCTTTTTTCTCCCCTTCCAATACTTCAGGCTTTTCTTTATCTTCTTCACCCAAAATTTCAATATTGTCGTCCTCCTTATCAACTACAGCTCGCTCTTGGATTTTCTCTTCTTCAGGTTTTTTCACTTCTTCTTCAAGCTTAACGCCTTAAGTCACTGCTACCTATGCTTCTGGCTCTACAGTGCTGACTTCTTGAGGTTGTTCAGATGTAGACGGGGTCGGCTCTTAGAATTTAAACTTCAACCTAAAATTCTTAGAGTTATTGGGTAGTCTCGTCGATAGTTAGAGGATTCTCTGGGAGAAAGAAGTCTATGGCGTTGGGGACATCCAGTGATAGCAGGTCACAGGCCGCCAGAGGATATCTGAAATTTGAGAAATTTGTACTTGTAAGCTCTTTTTTTATCTTCAGGCCCTGGAATGACAGTCACAAAGTCGATAAGTTCGTTGAAGCGGAGATAAGTCATGCTGAATAGAGACTCGAGTACAATTGAGTGACTTTGGGATTGCTGCTCTTATACTCCCCAATAAAGGAGTCATCGTCCAAGACCCGACCGATGGAGAGGTCAGGTTGGTCGAGGAGTTCATTGAGGCCAGAGTTGCTCTGCTGCCGATACTGATTGAAGAGAGAGGCGAAGTTGATCATTGTGGCTGTTGATTTTAAAAGTATATACAAAATAAACTTTGCTACAAATAAAAAAGTCCCTCAGCGACTTCTCCTCTCTTTACATCTCCTCATCAAATGATTTTGTCCTCGAACATTCTTCGACTTATTTTTTGTGATGTCAGCATTGATCGATTGAAAGATAGAGAGTAGTTAATTTATATTGAATGAAATATAGTTGGGATGATTCAGCGGTATCATTCATCGACATCTTCAGGGAGGTTTTCAAGGTCGAGCTCCTTTCCAGTGATCTCAGTATAGAGCTTGAGAACGTTTTCAGTCTCATTTTCGAAGTGGGAGGTGGCATCAAAGCTTTCAGAGATGAAGAGACCGTCGCTGGATTTGGTAGTAGGGACGTATCGCTCAGAGATAGTGATGAACTTCTCCTTGATGTTACCTATCAGTTGAAGGGCTCCCTTGATTTCTTCCTCGGGGTTGTTGGTCTCGCACAGTTGTGCTCACAATGGCAACATAGTAGTCCTTTTTGCTGATGCAATGAACTGATGACACCATCATGATGTAAATGTCTATCTAAAAAAAGAAGTACCATTCTTGCGGTTGAGCTGTCTCTGGGGGAGAATGATCTGCACCGAGGGGATGTTCTCAGTTCCAGGGATGGGATGATCCAGGATGCAGATGCAGCGAATGATCTTTTCCACGAACTTGACCCTGTCCTTGAGGCCACAGCGAAGGGCGTAGGTGGGATCGCAGATAACGGTATTGCACTTGGCAGTGCCTTGGGGACCTTTGACTCCAACGACCTTGTTGTTTTCAAAGAGAATCTAGTAGATATCAGTATTGAGCATGAAGGTTCCTCCGTTGACAGCACTAATTCTGCTGAAACCTTCTGGAATGCCTCCAAGACCGAAGATAGGGTAGATGAAGGGAGAAGGGTTCTTGCCCATAGAGTCCATATAGAGCTGGATCTTGCGGATAAGTTCAATCGCAGGGCGGCTCAGGAAAGAGTCGTCAGTGTAGAGGGCGACTGCGTGACCAATGAAATCCACAGTGTTCTCTTCAAGGTCGTATTTCTTGAGCATTTCTCGACCTGAACGTTCGATTTTAATTCCATCGTAGGTCTTAGGGTTTGCTTCCTCGAAGTTTTGAATCACCTCAAGGAATTTCTGGCAGCGACGCTTTTCGAAGAGTCCCATGAGGTCAGAGCTGAGAGCTTCCTTGGGAGTGACAGGGACCTTGAAGATTCTTGAGGCCTCCCTTGCTGAAGAAGCCACCTTCCTTGAACTGAAGGACATAAGTGCCGTCGATAGCTGCATAGAAAAAATGGTACGTTTCCACTCGAGGTACTTGGAGACACGAGTCTTGAGAAGGATTTTGACAAGTTTTCCACCGTACATGATGTACTTGGGAATGAGATCGATATTCCAGTCTCTGTTATGTCCCAGGTCCTTGTTGGGTTCTTCCTTGTCTCTGAAGAGTTTCCAAAGGTTGGTCAGGTTGACTGAGGCTCCCTCACCTCCGTAGAAACCGTTGCGGTCGATGTGCAACACCTTTTTGCCTGACTAGCCCTTTCAGTACCTTCCTGGGAGAGGAGCCCGGACAGTACGCACTCGATCAGTCCAGTTCCGCAGACCACCACGTCGTAGGTCTCGTCCATTCAATCTAAATTATGATATTGAGATAACTCAAAATCACAGATTTCATAGCTTAGCCGCCATGTATCACATTTTCCCTCCTTTCCCTCCACCGGCTCCCCTTTTTCTCTATATTGATTGCTAAATTTGTCAAATAATTTTAACCAATGAAAACCCCGATGGTGAGTTGGACATCAACCGACATAATCCTTTCCAAGATGCGTGACTAAATGTATCTGAGGCATTTGCGGGAGGTCTAGAAGATCAGCAATCGTTATCCCTAAAAAGTTAACAAAGACCTCAAAAATTACCGCAGCATTAATGAACTCCATCACAAAAGGAAAATGCAAGCTTTCGATTGGCAGCATAAGATAGTACATGAAGAAATCAATCAAAGCAATTAGAAAATCACAAAAAAGATCAAATAAATTAGGCCCTACCTGCATTTCAAGCACATGGCCCCTCAGGGCGAGCAGGAGCCGGAAGGGTCGAGGGTGGAAACCGCACGAGGGGAAGGAGGAGCCGGAAGTACAGCGGACAGGGAGCAGTCCTGGACACGGTAAGGAGAAAAAGCACTATTCTCTGCACTATCAATACCGTAAGAGAAGACAGGAGGAAATCGACTACTAGAACCAGAAATTAACCAAAGGCATTCTTTCCCAGCGTAGCGTTTACCTGCCAAAAATCAAATTATCCTCCAAGATGACAGGCAAGAGCATCGATATGAGGAACCACAGTCCAGAAATCGCCCTAGATAATTGAAGAAAGAGCAATATCTATCAATATCTATGATATATTTTCTATTTTGATCCTTAATCCTCACTAACCAAGATATTCGATCCAGAGAAAAAGTTTGAAGTTTTTTTTTTCTTCCGAATAAAAGAAAATAAAATTATTTGGATGTTCGACCCCTTTGGTAACAGAACTTCACAGACCTCTGAAAAGGGCCTCTCTCGATTATCACAACGCTAAATATCATGGAAACGTAGAACAACAAGAACCGCGTGGCTTGGGACTACTCCTCGATTCTCATCGACTACATGCTTGCCATCTCTCGCTAGGGAATACACAAAAGCCCGTGGGGCCACAACTGTTCTATATCCAGATGGGACTCTCTTTCAGGGTCAGCTTCAAGACTCTCTTCCAGAAGGACTGTGCACATCTTCTCACGAAGACTGGTCTTGTAATATACGCTATCTTCTCCAGAGAAGGCGATATTCTGGTAGCTATCAACTCCATTCAAGACTCATCTATTCATTTTGTGAAGATCAACAGAGCTGTTTTTCAGATCTTGATGAGAGAGACAGACGAAAATCGATTGCTGACTGATATATCGTAAAGAGTAAGGACAGGGGGTATTTATGGCTGATCAGAAGAAGTACTTCTCTGAAGGTAGTAAGATAGATCTTTTGTAAAATTACTTCCGAAGAGAAGTGAGAGAGCAGAACACGAGTTATAGAACTTTCATTGTAGAACACTTTGCAAAAGGTTAAGACAAAGAGGAGGGAGTCTTAGTGGTTACTGAATCAAAGGAGGAGTTGGGGTTTGGCTTCAAAGGCAGCTCAATTGTGTGTAAGATAACTGGTGGACGTCCTCTAACAGTAAAGACTCTGGGACATTTTAATCACATATCCAACTCATTCGAAATATGTCGAAAAGACAACAACAGTGGAAATTTGGAAGAAACTATTGGGGATATTGTCTGCGAATACCCTAAAATGCCTCAGCAACGTCCAGTATAATGTCTTTCTCTCATCCACCAATACTACAAGCAATCATTAGATTTCCATAACAAAAATTTCAACCTCGATTACTTTTACAGAGTTAAATTCATCTTTCAGGCTGTTTAACAGCTCTTTAGTGGGATTAGCACCACATATCTGGCTCAGCAGTTACTCGAAAACCCAAAAGAGATGCAGATGACCAGAACAACAGCTAATATTGAACCTAAAAGAGAAGAGTTTAGTGTTTATGCTATTGAATAAGTGAGGGAAAATGTCCTTGAGGCTCTCAGAAGAAAAAGTTTAGGATACTCCCGTTCCATATCTAAAAGTGAAAAGAAGAAAGAGAGGGAATGGCGCAGTCCAAATGACACTTATGTCCACAACAGACACATCGACCATACTCCTTCTCATCCATATCCCTTCAAGTACATTTATCCTCATTTGCTGCAGACTTCTTCTGCACATAAGCTATCAAAAAGCAACCAAAAAATTACGGTTCCTGCCACATCTTCATCCAATAATAAACTCAATTACTCCACCTTTGAGGCAACTCCTCTTTTCGAACGATCAAGAAGGCGATCCCCTCTCTCGAAATACGCCTACCTGTAAGAAAAATCAGAGAAGGTTAATCATAAAAGGACGTAAAATATGAAAGTACAGCAATACGTACTCGTTGAAGGTATGACATAA
>JBAOHN010000011.1:0-300993 GCA_037045385.1 Baekduia sp.
GCCTCCGCAGCGACGGGACCGGGCGCTGCCACCTCTTCGTCTTCGAGGCCAACGAGCAGGCCCGGGCGTTCTACGCGGCGCGCGGCTGGACCGAGGCGGAGGCGCGAGAGATCCCAGCGCGCTGCGGCTCGGCACCGGTGATGCGACTGGATCGCGTCCTCTGATGCTCGTCGCCGTCACCGACCACGCCGCGGAGCGGTACCGCCAGCGGATCGGAGGGACGCTCGATCCGAAGCTCGAGATCGCTCGCCGTGTCGGCGAGGCGGTCCAGGCAGGCCGCACGAGCGAGACGGCACCCCCCGGCGCGTCTGGGACGCGAGGAAGCCTCTACGTCAGCGACAGAACCGACCGTGGGCTCGTCTACGTCTGCCGGCAGGCAGGCAGCGAGCTGGTGGTGATCACGCTCTGGGAACGAACCGGCGGGCCTGCAGAGCCACGCGTGCCGAGGCGCTTCACCGACGCGCTCAGGGACTAGAATCACGCCTATGGGGTTCATGGACAAGGCAAAGCAGATGGCGCAGCAGGTGCAGCAGGAGGCCAAGGACGGGACGCTCAAGGAGCGGGCCAAGCAGATGGCCGACCAAGCACAGCAGAAGCTCGACGACGTGCAGGGTCAGTTCAATGCCGGCCAGCAGGGTGGCGGCCAGGCTGGAGCGGGAGCCGGTGCTCCGGTCGAGTACGACCAGCAGGGCCGCCCCGTTCAGGGCGCCGCTGCGCCTCAGCCGATGGCCGACCCGGACCCGGCTCCGGCCGCCGCTCAGCCAGAGCCGGTGGCCGAAGCCGAGAGCGCGACTCCGCCCGCCGGTGATCCGCTTGCCGACGAGGCCGGGCATCCGCCCGCGCCGAAGGAGCCGCCGTCCTCGGGCTCAGGAATGACGAGCGGCGATCCGCTGGCAGGCTGACCGATCTAGATGAGTAGTTCCACGGGTTTAGGCGATGTATTGGGCGAGGGAGCGGGTGGGTAGGCCGAGGCGGTGGTTGAGCGCGACCGCGGCGGCGAGTGCGAGGAAGCGGCAGGCCAGGCGGGTGCGCAGGCCGTGCAGGGTGCGGGCGCCGTGGCGTTCGAGCGTCAGGATGTCTTTGGCAGTCCAGTAGATCGACTCGATTCGCTGGCGGATCGGCGCGAGGTGCGGCCCCTTGCCGGGCTCGTCTTTGCGTCGCGGTCGGTGGATCGTGGCGTCGAGCGCTGCGAGGTCGGCCTCGAACTTTTTGCCGCGGAAGTTCTTGTCGCCGATCAGCGTCAAGAACTGGCCGGGCTGGCGCTTGCAACGCGCGACCAGTTGCAGGCAGACCTCCTTCTCATCGACCTTCGGCGAGGTCAATGCCAGCGCCCTGGGGGTGCCGTCGATCGCAAACAGCGTGTGCAACCTAAAACCGTAGAAGTAGCGGCTATGGCTGGCGCAGAAACCGTAGTCGGCGGCATTGCTGAGCGCGTCATCGAGACTGGAGTGCCCGCCGCGCTTGACCGTCTCGCGCGAGCGCGCGCACTCGACCGGGGTGCTGTCGACGAGCAGCACGTCATCGGTCGAGCCGGGGCAGTGCGACGCGAACTCGGCGATCAGCGCCTCGATCGTGTCCGCCAGCGCTTCGCGGCGCTTGTAGAAGCCTTCACGGTCAGGCAGCTTGGTGAACAGGTGGCCCAGGCGCTTACGAGCGACAGCAATGAACCGCGCGTCGGACGGAATACCCATCATCGCCTGTGCGACACAGAGCGTGACGACCTCAGCATCGGTCACCTTTCGCTTGGCATTCTTGTCCGGTTTAGGCAGGAGATCGTCAGCGGTGCAATAAACAGCAATCAACAGCAGGTCGAGGTCGGCGAGCATCGAGGCCCCCTTCGGGTAGTCGGTGACATTGAGTACCGCCGACTTCGACCTGACTGTCGATGCCCCCTGCAACCCGACTCGCGAACCACGCACCGTGGAACTACTCATCTAGATGGCGGACTGCGGTCGTCTTTCCTGTACCGCCCTTCTGGGACAGCACGGCGATCTTCGTGGCCATGAGTGCAGTGTAGATGCGATGTCGATGTGGTGCTGACGGGTGGGCAGGAGGTCTCCAAGCGGGCGCGAACAATCTCTTATGAGCGTGAAGATCGAGTTGGAAGGTGACGAGTACGACCTGGAGCTCGCTGTACTTCGCGAGAGCATCGCGGCGATCGATGTTGGTCGCCAGCGATGCACTTGCTGTAAACGGATGCCCCTTGTCGGCGAGTTCATCTTCCGTTCGCGGGATGCGCAGGTTGACTGCGAGCTGTGCCGGGCTGTGAGGCTGGACGCTCCCCCCGCCGTTGTCGAGCAGGTTCGTCACGCTGGTGGCCACTTGACGGTGCAGGCCGCAGTAGAACGGCGTGAGGTCATGCGGCCAGCAGTGCGGGTCGACCTCGCGCACGGGTAGCATTACGGGGGTGGATCCTGTCACGACCAGCGTCACTATTGATCGGCCACGTGAGGAGGTTTTTGCCTACCTCGCTGACATGGCCAATCACTCGGAGTTTTCGGACCACTATCTGGTCGACTGGCGACTGACCCGTGAGGATTCCGTTGGCTACGGAGCGGGCGCGCGTTTCCGCGTGAAGGCGCCGTTTGCCAGGTTCGCCCACGCCGATGCCACCCTCGTCGAGCTGCAAGAGCCGCACCTGATCGTTGAGCGGGGTCGCAGTGGAAAGTTCAATCGCGTACTCACTCGCGGCGTGTATGAGCTGCACGCAGACGGCAACAACCGCACACGAGTGCGGTTCACGTTCGAGACCAAACCAAAGTTCGTCTCAGACCGTTTGCAGGAGGCCTTTGGCGGAAACTGGTGGTTACGCCGAAAGATGGCACGGGGTCTGGAGCGCCTGCGCAGCATTCTCGAAGATGGCCGCGGACGAGGCGCAAGGCCAACAATCTCGGGTGGGCCGCGTAAACCGGCGACGGCCTACACGTTCTCCGGCGACGCTAAGCGATAGAGTCCGCGGCCGCTATGCAGGTTTCTCGTCTGGTTCCCACCGTTGCCATCATGTTCTCGCTTGTCGTCGGCCTGTCTGCCTGCGGTGAGCATGGGGAGCCGAACATCGGTAAGACCGAAGGTGACTACGTCACAACCGGCGGCCTGCAGTATCAGGTCCAGATCTCCCGTCAGCTGAATCCGTACGACACCGAGGATCGTGACTACCTGATCGGCATGCCGAAGGGCTCGGAGTTGCGCCGAGGCGAGCAGTACTTCGGCATATTCATGCGAGCGTTCAACCGCTCCGACACGGCGGCTCGGGCTGCCTCCGGTTACTACCTGACCGATACGACCGGGAAGCGCTTTGACCCGATCCCGCTCGACACGAACATCAATCGCGTCGCCTTCAAGCCAGCTGTGCTGAAGCCGAATGATCAGCTGCCGCTACCGGGATCGCTCGCCCGTGAAAACACGACGCAGGGTGGCCTTGTGCTGTTCCGCTTACCGGTGACGGCGTATGACTCACGTCCCTTGACGTTGCACATCGAGCCGCCGGATGGCGGCGAGGGTGCAATCGTCGCCATTGACGTCTAGCGCTGACCCGGCTGTCCCCGGCGTGGCTGACGCCTAGGAGAGCGTTCGTGGCACGATCGCTGTCCGTTGCCTGAGGTGGTTGCCTGAGACGCTGACCTTGATCTTGCGTGACTTTGTGAACGCGCGCGGCACAGCCACCGAGCCGTTCAGCCGGCACGTCTTGCCGATGCGTTTGACCTTCGGTGAGTGCAGGCGCGCGCTGCGGCTGCCGGCCCGCACGGTGATTGTCACGCGTCGTGGGCAGGCTTTGATGCGTGAGGCCATGATGTAGTTCGAGAACGTCAGTTTGTTGCCGACGAGGCGTACCGTTGCCGCAGGTTTCAGAGTGGGCGGCAGCACGCGGGGGGTTGGCGGCTTTGGGCCGGGGTTCGGCGTTGGGTTGCTGACGACGGGTGGGTCGTCGGCTGAAGACTCGTCAACGGGTGGGTCGTCGGTTGGTGGGTCGTCCGTGGGCGGGTCGGGCAGGCCGGTCCAGACCCCGTCGAGGCCGACGACGTCGCTTGCAGTTGTTTGCTGACCGTGACCGACGGGGCCTTCGCCGTCACCGAACGCACCCGCGCCGTACTCGTCAATGCCCCAGCAGGTGGCAGTTCCGTCTGCCGGCATCGCGCAAGCGGTCGAACCCCCAACGCTCACGTCGACGGCGTTGGCGAGTCCTTGGACTGCGATCGTCGGGTCGGTGTTTCCGCTGGGCCGAAAGTCTTCCACCAACGAGCCCCAACAGCGCACCGATCCGTTGGTGAGAACCGCACAGGCTGACGTACTACCCGCGTCGATGCTGGCGGCCTCGCTTAGACCGCTCACGACAACAGGTGTTGTCGAGTCGTCGGTTGTAC
The DNA here is from genome assembly GCA_037045385.1 of Baekduia sp. Classification (GTDB taxonomy): domain Bacteria; phylum Actinomycetota; class Thermoleophilia; order Solirubrobacterales; family Solirubrobacteraceae; genus Baekduia. Next base: position 4,362 of record JBAOHN010000011.1, read on the forward strand.
CGTCGCCGAGCTGGTGGCTGTAGTTGCGGCCCCAGCACCTGACGGTGCGGTCTGCCAGCAGCGCACACGCGAAGTCGTCGCCCACGGTCACTTGGGTGGCGGTGCTGATGTCAGCGACGACAGCCGGTGAGGTGGAGGCCGTATAGCCCCAGCAGGAGATGGTGCCGCCGGTGATGCGCGCACACGTCGAGTCCCCGCCTGCAGCGATCTGTGTGGCGTCGCTGACGCCGTCTGTGATTACGGGCGTCGGCGAGCTGTCGGTCGTTCCGTCGCCAAGCTGCCCGTTCGAGTTGCGACCCCAGCAGGCCACCGTGCCACCGGCACGCAGCGCGCAGCTGTGCCCCCGGCCGGTGGCGACGGCTGACGCGTCGCTGATACCTGTCACGGCCACGGCGGCGAGGTAGGAATCATCGGTGCTGCCGTCACCCAATTGCCCGTTGTTGTTGCCACCGAGGCACTTGACTGTGCCGCCACTGATCACGGCGCAACCGTGGCCTGAGCCGACGTCGAATGCTGTGATGTCTGTAGCGCCAGGAACGGAAGATGGCACGAACGATGCCTTGATCATGCTCGTCGCACCGCTACCAAATGGGCCAGCACCCCAGCACATCACAGCCTTGGTCGCCCGTAGCGCGCAGGAGAAGATCGAGCCGGAAGCGATCGCTGTCGCGTCCGTGAGCCCGGACACGGGCTGGTCGGGGCTTGTGAGGATCGGAGAGTGGCCGTTGCCGAGTCCACCCATCAGCGGCATGCCCCAGCATGCGACCTTGTGGTTTGCCCGTACGGCGCACTGAGAGAACATGCCCGGCGCGAGGGCTGCGGCATCGGTGATGCCGGGAACGAGCGCGGGTGCGGCCATGCTTCCCTCACCCGTCGCAAGAATCGCGTAGGACTCGGCGTCCACGATGCCCCAACACATGACGCTGTGATTGGCCAGCCTGGCACAGATCTGGTAGCCGCTGGCGACCTCAACAGCAGTTTGGATGCCAGGGATTGCAACGGGAACAGGCGAGTATGGCTCCGTCGTGGCGCCGCCCAGCAAGTTGAACATGTTGGAGCCCCAGCACTTCAAGCTGCCGTCATCAATGGTCGCGCACGTCCAAACGAAACCTGCGTCAAGCGAAGTAACGCCCGAAAGGCCGCTGACGGCCACTGGAGTCGAGGAGTCCGTGGTGGTTCCGTCGCCCAACTCCCCCTCGGTGTTGGTACCCCAGCACTTGACGGTCGTGTCGGACAGTAGGGCACACGCGTGACGGTCCTGGATTGAGACACTTGTGGCGGTTGTGATACCGGCTACCTCGACGGGTGTGTTGGAGTCGTCGGTGGTGCCGTTACCCAGCTGGCCCGCGCTGTTCCGTCCCCAGCAGGCGACCGTGCCGGTTGTGCGCACGGCGCACGAGGATGAGAATCCGCTCGCGAGCTGCGACACGTTGCCGAGCCCTTGCACGGGGACCGGCGTGTTGGAGCTGTCGGTCGTACCGTCACCGAGTTGCCCGCTCGAGTTATCCCCCCAACACTCAACGGTCGAATCGGTGCGCAGAATGCAACTGAACGAACCGCTACCGGTGACTGCGACAGCGTCGTCGATGGAACTGATTTGCACCGGAACGGCCGATGCCAGCAGCGCACTACCGAGCATGCCTGAGTCATTGCTGCCCCAGCACCAGACGGTGTGATCGGTCTTGACCACACAACTGTGTCCCAGCCCGCTTTCGGCCTGCGCCGCCGACGGCGTGAGCGCGCCGAAGGTCAGGACGGCCAGTACGGGCAGCGCAACGCGTATCACGCGCGCAGGGGAAGTCAGGAAGCTCCGGACGGTGCTCATGGACCGTTTCATCGACCGCATGATGGCCGGACGCAGACCGGTTAGACAGATGTTTGACGCGTAGTTCTGACCGGCTCGGCGACTTGGTGGCTTGGTCTAGGAGAGCGTTCGTGGCACGATCGCTGTCCGTTGCCTGAGGTGGTTGCCTGAGACGCTGACCTTGATCTTGCGTGACTTTGTGAACGCGCGCGGCACAGCCACCGAGCCGTTCAGCCGGCACGTCTTGCCGATGCGTTTGACCTTCGGTGAGTGCAGGCGCGCGCTGCGGCTGCCGGCCCGCACGGTGATTGTCACGCGTCGTGGGCAGGCTTTGATGCGTGAGGCCATGATGTAGTTCGAGAACGTCAGTTTGTTGCCGACGAGGCGTACCGTTGCCGCAGGTTTCAGAGTGGGCGGCAGCACGCGGGGGGTTGGCGGCTTTGGGCCGGGGTTCGGCGTTGGGTTGACGACGACAGGCGGCTCGTCGACCGGCGGGTCGTCGGCCGGTGGGTCGTCGGCTGGCGGGTCGTCTGTGGGCGGTTCGTCCGTGGGCGGGTCGGGTAGGCCCGTCCAGACGCCGTCGAGGCCGACAACGTCGCTGGCGACCTTCTGCTGACCGTGACCGACGGGGCCTTCGCCGTCACCGAACGCACCCGAGCCGTACCATTCGTAGCCCCAGCAGCTGGCGGTGCCATCTGTGAGCGCCACGCATGCGTTGACCTCACCCACGGTGATGTCTGTTGCGCCCGTGATCCCGGCGACTGGGAGCGTAGGGTCGGTGCTGCCGCTCGGTCGTATCATTTCCATGAAGCCGCCCCAGCAGCGCACGGACCCGCCGTCGACCAATGCGCAGGCCCAGCCGTCACCAGCGTCGACCGCAGTCGCGTCGCTCAGGCCGCCAACAACAACCGGAGTACTGGAGTCGTTGGTTGTCCCGTCACCGAGTTGATGGTCACCGTTACCACCCCAGCAGTCGACGGTGTGGTCTGCAAGCAGCGCACACGCAAAGTCGCGGCCTACCGTGACCTGCGTAGCGGTGCTGATGCCGGTGACTTCGCTTGGGCCGGACAAGCCATAACCCCAGCAGAAGACGGTGCCGTCGGCGATGCGGGCGCAGGTTGAGTCCCGGCCCGCGGCGATCTGCGTGGCGTTGCTGACGCCGTCGACGGTGACCGGGTTGGCCGAGTTGTCGGTCGTGCCGTCGCCGAGCTGGCGGTCCCCGTTGTGCCCCCAGCAGGCAACGGTGCCGCCGGCGCGTAGGGCACAGCTGTGGGAGCGGCCGGTGGCGACGCTCGATGCGTCACTGATACCGGAGACGTTCAGCATGGCCAGGTAGGAGTCGTCGGTGCTGCCGTCACCCAACTGCCCATAGTCGTTGCGACCAAGGCACTTGACGGCGCCGCCGGTAATGACGGCGCAGCCGTGCTCGGAGCCAACGTCGAACGCGGTGATGTCCGTTGCGCCCGGCACGGAGGAGGGCACGAACGAGGCCTTGTATTGGCTGGTCGCACCGTCGCCAAACGGGCCGACGCCCCAGCACATCACAGCCTTGGTCGCCCGCAGCGCGCAGGAGAAGAGCGAGCCCGACGCGACTGCGGTGGCGTCCGTGAGCCCCTGTGCGGGTAGGTCGGGGCTTGTGAGGATCGGCGAGTGGCCGTTACCGAGCCCGCCCATCATCGCCAGGCCCCAGCAAGCGACCTTGTGGTTGAGTCGCACCGCGCATTGGGAGAACATGCCTTCTGTTAGAGCAGCGGCGTCGGTAATACCAGGAACGAGCGCGGGTGCAGAGCCGCCGCCTCCTTCGGTTGTAGCAGCAGCAGAGTAGGCGTCAGCGTCGATGATGCCCCAGCAGATGACGCTGTGGTTGGCGAGCCGAACACAGATCTGGTAGCCGCTGCTGACCTCAACGGCCGTTCCTATGCCCGGCACTGTGACCGGCACGGTCGAATAGGGGTCAGTGCTGCCACCGCCGAGGAAGGCGAACTGGTTCGAACCCCAGCAGCGCACGGTGCCGTCGCTGAGAATCGCGCAGGTTCCCTCGAAGCCCGCGGCGAGCGACGCAACGCCCGAAAGGTCGCTGACGGCCACTGGAGTAGGGGAGTCCGTGGTGGTCCCGTCCCCCAACTGTCCTTCGCCGTTACGGCCCCAGCACTTGACGGTCGTGTCAGCCAGCAGCGCGCAGGCGTGGCTGTCCTTGATTGAGACACTGACGGCGGTTGTGATGCCCGCTACATCGACGGGTACCGGTGAACTCGTGGTACTACCGTTGCCAAGTTGGCCGTTGTAGTTTTGCCCCCAGCAGGCGACTGTCCCAGTCGCGCTTACTGCGCAAGAGGATGAGAATCCGCTCGCGAGCTGCTCTACATCATCGAGACCCTGCACTGTGACAGGCGTGTTGGAGCTGTCGGTTGTGCCGTCACCGAGTTGCCCGCTCGAGTTATCCCCCCAACACTCAACGGTCGAATCGGTGCGCAGAATGCAACTGAACGAACCGCTACCGGTGACTGCGACAGCGTCGTCGATGGAACTGATTTGCACCGGAACGGCCGATGCCAGCAGCGCACTACCGAGCATGCCTGAGTCATTGCTGCCCCAGCACCAGACGGTGTGATCGGTCTTGACGACACACGTGCGGCCCATACCGCCCTCGGCCTGGGCGGCCGCTGGCGCGAGCGCGCCCGCGGCTAGCAGGACCAGCAAGGGCAGCGCGACGCGTATCACGCGCGCAGGGGAAGTCAGGAAGCTCCGGACGGTACTCATGGACCGTGCTATCGGCACTGAGAGAAGCCCGGAGCCGAGGGCTAAACAAATGTTTGATGTCTAGCCCGTGGCTTTTAGCCCCGCCACAAGCACTGGCTTGGCTACGGGTGCGGCGGTGTCGCCGCCGTGCCCGGCACCGATCAGCATCACGGCGACTGCTACCCGCGGCGTCTTCGCACCAGCTGGCGCAAACGCGGTGAACCATGCTGTCGTGTTTGACGGGTCGCCCTCGGTTGGGCACGGCTCGGCGTCAGGATTGGTCTCGTCGGGTTGGCAGGCGACGGTGTCGCGCAGTTCAGCGGTGCCGGTCTTGCCGGCCACGCGCACACCGCTGACGGCTGCAGCGGTGCCGGTGCCGCCAGGTTTGACGACGGCCTCCATCAGCCGCTGGACGCGCCTTGCCGTAAGCCTTGAGACTGCCCTCGTCCCTGGCGCGTGCTGCCACTTGCCAGCCTGCATCGTGAGTGCAGGCCTGATGCCAGCCGACCCGATCGTCGCGGCGACAACAGCCATTTCCAGCGTGGTTGCCTGAACCTTGCCCTGACCGATCGCGGTCGAGCCGACGTCCAGGTCGTCGCCGAGTTCCGATGCTGCCGGAATCTGCGACATGGCGGCACCAGGAACGCCCGGCGACTGGTTGAAGCCGAACGCCTCGGCCGTCTTGACGAGCTTCTCCGCACCCAGCTTGGCACCCAGCGGCGCAAAAACCGAGTTGCACGACTTTGCGAACGACACGGTCAGCGAACCGCCGCAGGCCGAGCCGAACGAGTTCTCCAGCTTTACGCCGCTCAGCGTCGCAGCGGTCTCCACAGGGAACTGTGCGGTCGGCGTGGTGGTCCTGTTTTCAAGCGCCCCCGCAACCGTGATTATCTTGAAGGTCGAACCGGGAGGCTGCAGGGCGCTGAACGCCACACCGGCCGCTGCGAGGATCTCTCCAGTGCGGGGATCGATCGCGGTCACGCCGCCGAGCCTGCCGGCAAGCGCCGTAACCGCCGCCTCCTGGACCGTCATGTCGATTGTGCTGCGTACCGGCTTGGCCTGCTTCGGTTCGGTCATAGCGAGTACACGACTCCCGGCTTTCAGGGCGCCGCCGGGACTGCCCGCGAGCTGCTGATCAAGAATCCGTTCAAGGCCCGTCTGCCCGACCTGGGCATCTGACGGGTAGCCGAGGGCATAGGTACGACCGATGTCGGCGGCCTGGATCGGGCCGAGGCTGCCAACGATGTCGGCTGCTGCTGGACCCGCCTCGCTGGTGCGCTCGGGGCCAGCAGCAAGTTTCGTGCCGTTGCGGGCAAGGATGTCCGCACGCGGGGGCATGCGAGTATCGCGGGTCAACGTTTCACCCTCGCGCAGACCGGGGAACACGTCGGCCGGCGTCCAGCCGATTCGGGCTTTGCCCTCCTCGTCGGTGACGGTGACCGTGACGTTGCCGCGCACGAGCCCGAATGCGCGCGTCTGCACCGTCACGGGAATATTCCATTCGTCGTTGCCGCTGCTCTTGGGCTTGCCAATGACGATCCGGCTGGCTGTGGCGACCGTCGCGGCCTCGTTGAATTGGTCTGCGAACGCTTGTGCGTCGGCCGCAGCCGTTCGAGTACCGGCACCGGTGAGCGCGTACATCGAGTTGTAGTCGCTCTTTCTCCACGCTGCCGCATAGGCGTTCACGGCGGCCTCGCGATCCGGTCCGCGGGTTGCCGCACATACGAGTCCGCTGACGACCAGCATTACACCGATGACGGCACCGACAGCGACCTGGCGACGCCGGCGCAGCGCCCGACGTGAACTAGCGGTATTTGCGGGAGCCATCGTGTCCGGCAATCGTAGTGTGAGTTGGTGCGGATTGACGCATTGGCGATCGCCTCTAGATGAGTAGTTCCACGGGTTTAGGCGATGTATTGGGCGAGGGAGCGGGTGGGTAGGCCGAGGCGGTGGTTGAGCGCGACCGCGGCGGCGAGTGCGAGGAAGCGGCAGGCCAGGCGGGTGCGCAGGCCGTGCAGGGTGCGGGCACCGTGGCGTTCGAGCGTCAGGATGTCTTTGGCAGTCCAGTAGATCGACTCGATTCGCTGGCGGATCGGCGCGAGGTGCGGCCCCTTGCCGGGCTCGTCTTTGCGTCGCGGCCGGTGGATCGAGGCGTCGAGCGCTGCGAGGTCGGCCTCGAACTTTTTGCCGCGGAAGTTCTTGTCGCCGATCAGCGTCAAGAACTGGCCGGGCTGGCGCTTGCAACGCGCGACCAGTTGCAGGCAGACCTCCTTCTCATCGACCTTCGGCGAGGTCAATGCCAGCGCCCTGGGGGTGCCGTCGATCGCAAACAGCGTGTGCAACCTAAAACCGTAGAAGTAGCGGCTATGGCTGGCGCAGAAACCGTAGTCGGCGGCATTGCTGAGCGCGTCATCGAGACTGGAGTGCCCGCCGCGCTTGACCGTCTCGCGCGAGCGCGCGCACTCGACCGGGGTGCTGTCGACGAGCAGCACGTCATCGGTCGAGCCGGGGCAGTGCGACGCGAACTCGGCGATCAGCGCCTCGATCGTGTCCGCCAGCGCTTCGCGGCGCTTGTAGAAGCCTTCACGGTCAGGCAGCTTGGTGAACAGGTGGCCCAGGCGCTTACGAGCGACAGCAATGAACCGCGCGTCGGACGGAATACCCATCATCGCCTGTGCGACACAGAGCGTGACGATTTCCGCGTCGCTCACGATCCGCCTGGCATTTGCTGGCTTCTTAAGCAGGAGATCGTCAGCGGTGCAATAAACAGCAATCAACAGCAGGTCGAGGTCGGCGAGCATCGAGGCTCCTCCTTGGAGTCGGCGGTGACATCAAGCACCGCCGACTTCGACCTGACTGTCGATGCCCCCTGCAACCCGACTCGCGAACCACGCACCGTGGAACTACTCATCTAGCGGGCGAAGCCGGCGATCAGCTCGGCCGTCTCGAGTGGCACGTCGAGCTGGGGCGCGTGCCCGACCCCGTCGAGGACGACCCAGTCGGCCTGCGGCATCGTCGCGCGGAATCCCGCGGCGGCTCGCGGCCACGGCAGGATCGCGTCGGCCGATCCCCAGACAATGCGGATCGGGCAGGCGAGCCGGCCCGGGTCGAGCGGCCAGCCGCCGCTCCGTGCCTCGGCGACCATCTGCAGGCAGCCGGAGCAACCGGCGGCGCCGAGGATCGCACTGACCACCACCTCGGAAGGCAAGTCCTCGGTCCGGCCGCAGAGCAGCGCCGTCGTCGCCCGGCGTCCCTGTGCCGTGGCGGCGATCTGGACGGCGTACGGAGCCGCCTGTCGAACGAGCGGATCCATCGTCTCGAACTGCTCGAGCGTCTCGTCGCGCAGCTCGTCGTCGCCCGGCGCCCAGCCGGCACCGGGAGCGAGCGCGACCACCGACGACGCCAAGCCGAGCTCGGCGAGCTTGAGCGCGAGATAGCCGCCGAGCGAGTTGCCGCAAACGGCGATCGGGCCGCCGCCGTCCGCCTCGATCCGTGCGGTCAACAGCTCGAGCGCCTGGTCGAGAGCCGGCCGGCCGTCCACGAGCGGCGGCCCGCCGGCGTGGCCAGGCAAGGTCGGCGCGATCACCGTGAACTCGCGCTCGAGCCTCCCCAGCACGAGCTTCCACGTGTGCCACGTGTCGGTGAAGCCGTGGATCAACAGCAGCGGCGGACCCGACCCACCGACGTGCTCGGGTGTGAAGACCGGCAACATCGTCCCGGGACGCTAGTCGCCGGGCGCCCATAGACTGCGGCCGGTGACAGCCGCGACGGACGACCCGATCCGCGTCGAGGCGCTCGTCAAGCGATTCGGGTCGCTCAGAGCCCTCGATCGGCTCGACCTGAACGTCCACCGTGGCGAGGTCCACGGTTTCCTCGGCCCGAACGGGTCAGGCAAGTCGACGACGATCCGCGTGCTGCTGGGGTTGCTGCGAGCCGACGGAGGCACCACCAGGCTGCTCGGCGGTGATCCCTGGCGGGACGCCGTGTCGCTGCACCGCCGGCTCGCCTACGTGCCCGGCGAGGTCGAGCTCTGGCCGGCGCTCACCGGCGGCGAGATCATCGACCTGCTCGGCCGGATGCGTGGCGGACTCGACCCGGCGATGCGTGACCGGATGATCGAGCGCTTCCGCCTCGACCCGTCGAAGCGCGCCCGGGAGTACTCGAAGGGCAACCGCCAAAAAGTCGGCCTGGTGGCGGCGCTGGCGTCGGACGCCGAGCTGCTGATCCTCGACGAGCCGACCTCGGGACTCGATCCGCTGATGGAGGCGGCGTTCCAGGAGCGGATCAGGGAGATCGCCGCGGAGGGCCGGACTGTGCTGCTCTCGAGCCACATCCTCGCGGAGGTCGAGGCGCTCTGCGATCGCGTCACGATCATCAGCGAAGGCCGCACGATCGAGGAGGGAACGCTCGACGAGCTCCGCCACCTGACGCGGACGACGATCCGCTGCGAGACCGAGCGCTCCGCCGAGGCGGTCGCGACGCTCGCGGGCGTCCACGACGCGCACGTGGAAGGCGCGTCCTTCAGTGCCGCAGTGGACGCCGACGCGATCGGTGAGGTGATGGCAGCGCTCGCCGCGCTCGGCCTCGTCCGGATCTCCAGCCACCCGCCGACGCTCGAGGAGCTCTTCCTGCGCCACTACAGCGCTGTGCGCGAGGACGCGTGAGCGCCCTCAGCGGAACATGGGCATTGGTTCGCCTGAACCTCCGGCGCGACCGGGTCAGGCTCGCGATCTGGACGCTGTCGCTCGCGGGGATCACAACCTGGGCGGCCGCAGCGGTCATCGACCTCTATCCGAACCGCGAGGCGCTCGCCGTCTACGCGCGCACGATCTCCGGGAACACGGCCGTGATCGCGCTCAGCGCGCCGCCGGCGAGACTCGACACCTACGGCGGGCGTGTCGCGTTCGAGATCTGGCAGTACGGGATCGCCGTCGCCCTGATGGCCGTGTTCGCCGTGTCGCGCTCGGCGCGCGCGGAGGAGGAGCTCGGGCGGGCAGAGCTTGTGCGGGCGACGGCCGTCGGCCGGCACGCGCACAGCACGGCGGCGCTGATCGCGAACGCGCTCTCGATGCTGCTGCTGGCCGTGCTGCTCGCGCTCGGGCTCGTGATCGCCGGGCTCGACGCCGGCGGGTCGCTCGTCCTCGGCCTCGCGTTCGCGTCGGTCGGGCTCACGTTCGGGTCGATCTCGCTGCTCGCCGGCCAGTTCACGGCGCATGCGCGCACCGCGTCCTCACTCGCCGGGATGGTGATCGCGCTGACCTACCTGCTGCGCGCGGTCGGCGACACGTCGGCCGGAGGGCTCTCCTGGGCGTCGCCGTTCGGTTGGGGGCAGGCGGCCCGGCCCTTCGCCGGCGACCGGATCTGGCCGCTGTTGATCGCGGTCGGCGCGTCGGCGGCGATCGCAGGCGTGGCGATCGCGCTCGAGCGGCGCCGCGATCACGGCGCCGGACTGGTGGCGCCGCGACCGGGCCCGAGTGGCGCGTCGCCGCGCCTCAACGGGCCTTTCGGACTCGCGTGGCGGCTCCATCGCGCCTCGATCCTCTGGTGGGTCGTGGGAGGCTTCGCGACCGCGGTGCTGATGGGCACGGTCGCCGACGACGCCGACGACCTCGTCGGCGACAACGACGCGTTCAAGCAGTACCTCAGCCAGCTCGGCGGCGCGAGCCTCGCCGAGGTCTTCCTCGCGACGCTGCTCGCGTACCTGGCGCTGGCGGCCGGGGGGTTCGCGATCCAGGCGCTGCTGCGGCTCCGCGCCGAGGAGCTGGCCCACCGTGCCGAGCTCGTGCTCTCCGGCCCGCTCAGCCGGACCCGCTGGGCCGTCGCCGAGGCCGGCGTGACGTTGTTCGGCGTGGTAGCGGTCCTGGTCGCCTGCGGCGCCGGTCTCGGGCTCGGCTACGGGCTCTCGATCGGGGACGCCGGGCAGGCGCCGCGGCTCGCCGCCGCGGCACTCGCGTACGTGCCCGCGGTGGCGATCGTCGGCGCGTCGGTTCTCCTGCTCGGCGGGATCAGGTCGTCGCTGGCGCCGCTCGCCTGGGCGTTCCTCGCGTTCTGCAGCGTCGAGATGATGCTCGGGCAGGTGCTCGGCCTCCCGGATTGGCTGCGCGATCTCTCGCCGCTGCACCACCTCGCATCGATCCCCTACGAGGCGGCCGACGCCGGTGTGATCGGCATGACGGTGGCGGTGCTTCTCGTGCTGACCGGCGCCGGGCTCCTGGCGCTGCGTCGTCGCGACCTCAGCGGCTGAGCCGCGGGACGGCGTGGCATCATGGCGCCCGCGATGGTGCCCGCTCTCTCCCACGTCTGGCCTCGTCACGCCGCGCTCGGTGAGGACTGCGCTCTGCTGCTCGCCGGATGCGACGCGCGTGAGCTGGCGGCGAGGTTCGGGACGCCGGTCTACGTCGTCTCCGAGCAGGACCTTCGCGACCAGGCCCGCGCGTTCCGGGCCGCGTTCGCCGAGCACGCAGGCGAGAACCACGAAGTCCATTTCGCATCGAAGTCGTTCCCTGCGACCGCCGTGCTGCGGGTGATGGCCGAAGAGGGGCTCGCGTGCGACGTAGCGACCGGTGGCGAGCTGTCGCTCGCGCTCGGCGCCGGCTTCTCGCCGGACCGGATCCATCTGCACGGCAACGCGAAGTCCGAGCATGAGCTGCGCGAGGCGCTCGACGCGGGCGTCGGTGACATCGTCGTTGACAACCTCGACGAGCTCGATGCGCTGATCGCGCTCGTGCCCGCCGGCCGTCGCCAGCGGATCCTCCTGCGCGTTGCACCGGGTGTCAGCCCCGACACCCATCCGAAGATCTCGACCGGCGGTCCGAACACGAAGTTCGGGCTCAAACCCTCGGATGCGCGTGTCGCGATCGAGCGCGCCCGGGCGTCGGACCGCGTCGAGCTCGACGGCCTGCACATCCACGTCGGCTCTCAGATCCTCGATCTCGAGCCCTTCCACGCGGCGGTCGAGGTGCTCGCCTCGCTCGGCGAGTTCCGGACGATCAACCTCGGCGGCGGACTCGGCGTCGCCTATCTCCACGAGCAGTCGGCGCCGTCGGTCGAGGAGTACGTGGCACGCAAGGTCGAGATCGTGCGCGAGCTGTTCGGTACGGACGTGCGAATCGCAGACGAGCCGGGTCGTGCGCTCGTCGCACGCTCGACGGTGACGCTTTACACCGTGCAGACCGTCAAGCAGAACGTCGCCCGTTGGGTCGCCGTCGACGGCGGCATGTCCGACAACCTGCGGCCGATGCTCTACGACGCCCGCTACGAGGCGATGGTCGTCGGCCGCCCGTACGATCCCGCCCATCCCGGGCCGTTCGACGACGACGTCGAGATCTGTCATCTCGCCGGCAAGCACTGCGAGTCCGGTGACGTGCTGATCCACGACGTGCCGCTGCCCGCGCCCGTGCGCGGCGACCTCGTCGCCGTGCCGATGACCGGCGCCTATGGTCATTCGATGGCCAACACCTACAACGCGCAGCCGCGACCTCCGATCGTCTTCGTCTCGGACGGTGAGGCGCGCGAGGTGGTCCGGCGCGAGAGCTACGACGACTTGAGGGCCCGCGATGTGCGGTGAGTCATCAGACCGGCTCCGCCGGTCTGTCCTGCCAGGGGCGTTACGTTGAGAGCGCGTGATGTCTGACTCGTTCCGAATCGGGGTCCTTGGCCACGGGACGGTTGGATCGGCGTTCGCCCGACTGCTCGAAGACCGCGCCGGCGCGATTGAAGCGCTGACGGGGCGCCGGCCGGAGGTCGGCGGGGTGCTGACGCGCTCGCGCGGCGACGCCGCCGAGATCATCGAGGGCAGCGACCTGATCGTCGAGGTGCTGGGCGGAACCGAACCGGCGCGCGAGCTCGTCCTGTCGGCGCTCAGTGCCGGCAAGCACGTCGTCACCGCCAACAAGCAGCTGCTCAGCCGACACGGCGACGAGCTCTGGGCCGCGGCGCGCGAGTCAGGCGCCCAGCTCCGGTTCGAGGCGGCCGTCGGCGGCGTCGTCCCCGTGATCCGCGTCCTGTCGGAGTCGCTCGCCGGCGCGCACGTCGAGCGCGTCCACGGGATCGTCAACGGGACGACCAACTTCATCCTCACGCGGATGGCCGAGACCGGCGCGCCGTACGCCGACGCGCTCGCCGAGGCTCAGCGGCTCGGTTTCGCCGAGGCAGACCCGACCGATGACGTCTCCGGTGCAGACGCCGCAGCGAAGATGGCGATCCTCGCCCGCTTGGCGTTCGACACCCCGGTCTCGTTCGACGAGGTGGGGTACGAGGGGATCGAGCAGGTCACCGCCGACGATCTCGCGTACGCGGCGAGCCTCGGGCTGTCGCTGAAGCTGATCGGGACCGCCGAGCGGGTCCCCCATCCCGATGGTGGCGAGGGGATCAGCGTCCGGGTTCATCCCGCGTTCCTGTACGGCGGCCACCCGCTGGCGTCGTGTGGCGGCTCGTTCAACGCCGTCACGATCGAGTCGCCGGCGATCACCGAGATAACGATCTCCGGTCCCGGCGCCGGCGGGTCACAGACCGCCAGCGCCGTGCTCGGTGACGTCGTCGCCGCGATGCAGCCGCGCCGGCCTACGCCCGAGCCGTCGCAGCGGCTCCCGATCGTCGCCGACGTGACCGCCGCCTACTACCTGCACGTCGAGGTCGACGACCGCCCCGGCGTGCTCGCCGAGCTCGCCCAAGTGCTCGGCCTGCAGGCGATCTCGGTCAAGTCGTTCGTCCAGGAGGGGCAGGGCTCGCAGGCGCAGCTCTCGATGGTTCTGCACCCCGTGCTCGAGTCGCGCCTGACCGCTGCGATCGAGCTGATCGACGGCCTCGAGCCGGTCCGATCGCGCCCGCGCGCGATCCGCGTGATCGAGGAGCAGTTCTAGTGGCGGGGCTGCTCGAGCTGTATGCCGACAGGCTCCCGTTCGCAGCGGGCGGGCCGGTGATCACGCTCGACGAAGGCTCGACGCCGCTCGTCGCGGCGCCGGCGCTTTCCGAGCGCGTCGGCGCCGAGGTCTGGCTCAAGCTCGAAGGCCTCAACCCGACCGGCTCGTTCAAGGACCGCGGAATGACGGCCGCCGTAACCGGAGCGGTCCGCGAGGGCGCCGAGGCGGTGCTCTGCGCTTCGACCGGCAACACGGCGGCGTCGCTCGCCGCGTACGCAGCACGCGCCGGGATCCGCGGCGCCGTGCTCGTGCCCGAGGGCAAGATCGCGACCGGCAAGCTCGCGCAGGCGCTCATGCACGGGGCGCGCGTGATCGCGATCCAGGCGAACTTCGACGTCGCGCTCGACCTCGTCCGCGAGCTCTGCGACCGCGAGCCGATCGCGCTCGTCAACAGCGTCAACCCGCTGCGGATCGAGGGCCAGAAGACCGCCTCGTTCGAGATCGCCGAACAGCTCGGCCCAGACCGGCCGCTCGACGCGCTCGCGATCCCGGTCGGCAACGCCGGCAACATCACCGCCTACTGGAAGGGTTTCCATGAGCTCGGTCTCTCGCCGCGGATGCTCGGCTTCCAGGCCGAGGGCGCCGCGCCACTCGTGCTCGGCCACCCGGTCGAGCATCCGGAGACGATCGCGAGCGCGATCCGAATCGGCAAGCCGGCGCGCTGGGAGGAGGCGATGGCGGCGATGACGAACTCAGGCGGGATCGTGCGGGCGGTCAGCGACGATGAGATCTTGGGCGCCTATCGCTTCGTCGCCGCGAACGAGGGCGTCTTCTGCGAGCCGGCCAGCGCCGCGCCGATCGCCGGGCTGCTCAAGTACGGCGTGCCGGACGGGGTCGAGCGGGTTGCGTGCGTCCTCACCGGGCACGGGCTCAAGGATCCGCAGACGGCGCTCGGTGCCTCGGGGTCGGTGATCCCGTGCGCGGCCGAGCTGGACGCGGTTCGCGACGCGGTGCTCGGGTAGCCGATGGGGCTGCACCGGCATCGGAGGGTCACCGTGCCGGCGTCGTCGGCGAACCTCGGCCCGGGGTTCGACTGCTTCGCAGCCGCACTCGATCTCACGCTCGAGCTGGAGGTACGCGAGACCGGATCGTTCGCGGTCGTCACTGACCTCGACGTCGAGCGGGGGCGTGACAACCTCGTCGTGCGCGCGTTCTCCGAACTGGCCGACCCGTCGGGCTTCGAGTTCACGATCCGGTCGCAGATCCCGCTCTGCGGCGGACTCGGGTCGAGCGCCGCCGCCGTCGTCGCGGGCGTGACCGCGGCCGACCACCTCTTCGAGCTCGACGCCGACCTGCTCGCAGTCGCGACCGCGGTCGAGGGACATCCCGACAACGTCGCCGCGGCGCTGCTGGGCGGCGCCGTCGTCTGTGCCGACGGCCGGGCCGATCGTCTGCCGCTGCCGGGCTACCTCGAGGCCGTCATCATCGCCCCGGGCGAACCGGTCCGCACCGCCGAGGCGCGCGCTGCGCTGCCGGCCGAGGTTCCGCTTGCCGATGCGGTCTTCAACGCCGCGCACGCCGGCCTGCTCGTCGCCGGGCTGATGTCCGGTGACCGCGAGCTGATCGCCCGCGGGCTCGACGACCGGCTCCACCAGGACCGGCGCGCGCACCTGTTCCCGCGGTCCCATGAGCTGCTCGGCCGCGCCGCGGAGCTGGGCGCAATCGGCGCCACGATCTCCGGTGCCGGGCCGACCGTCCTGTTCTGGACCGAGGCCCAGGACACCGGCCTCGTCGTTGAGCGGCTGCGCTCCGAGACCGGCGGTTGGGCGCAGGTGCTGCGCTTGCCGTTCGCGGAGAGCGGTGCCGATGTGACCGAGCTCTAAGCCGTCGCGCCCGTCAGCTGGTCGAGCCGCTGGCGCGCGTCCTGGCGGCCGAGTCGGTCCAGTAGCTCGGAGGCCAGCTCGATGTAATCGGCGCCGAGGTCGGGCCGGTAGTCGAGCATCGGTACAGCACGCTCCGCCGACTCGGCGTATGCGATCGACTGGCGGATCGCCGTCGGCAGCAGCCGGTCGCCGAAGTGCTCGGCGAGCGAGGCCTGCGCCTCGCGCGAGTGGACGGTGCGCAGGTCGGCGATCGTCAGGACGACGCCGAGCCAGCCCAGCTCGGGGTTGAGCCCGTCACGGGCGAGGTCGATCACCTCGAGCGCCTGCTGGACGCCTTGGAGCGCGAAGTACTGGGCCTCGCTGGTCAGTAGCGCGTGGTCGGCCGCGACGAGCGCGTTGACGGTCAGCAGCCCGAGGTTCGGCGGGCAGTCGAGGAAGATCACGTCTGCGAGCTCGTCGACCTGACGCAGCGCCTTGCGCAGCGTCAGCTCGCGGCCCATCTTGCCGGCGAGCGCCACCTCGGCCTCGGCGAGGCTGAGATTGGCCGGGATCACCCGGACGTCGCCGACCGACGGGTGGATCGCGTCGCGGGCCTTGGCCTCACCGACGAGGACATCGCGGATCGTCGGATGGGCGTTCGGATCGACGTCGAAGTAGTCGGAGAGGTTGCCCTGCGGGTCGAGGTCGACGGCGAGGACCGACAGGCCCGCTCGTGAGAAGCACTCGGCCAGGTGCCGGACCGCGGTCGTCTTGCCGGTCCCGCCCTTCTGCGAGAGCACCGCGATCTTGATGGCCATGGCCGAAGTGTACGGAGGAGGTGAGCCGCGCCAGGCGAATCAGGTCACATGACCAGGAACGAGATCACGACGGCTTCGCCGTCGCGTCCTGCCGAGGGGCGCTACGAGGACGAGTACGACCTCGAACACGCGGTCCTGCTGGAGAGCATTGCGGCCGTCGACGTCGGCCGGCAGCGGTGCTCGTGCTGCGGGCGGACGCCGCTCGTCGGCGAGTACGTCTACCGCCTTGCAGACGGGACGGCCGACTGCGAGTCCTGCCGGATGGCCCGGCGCGACGCGCCGCCAGCCGCGATCGAGCAGGTCCGCAACGCCGGTGGACGCCTGACCGTGCAGGCGGCGGGCCCGGTGCCGGAGCTCTGGCCCGACGTCGCCGCCGGTTAGCATCCGCCGCGTGGAGCCGTTCACGTCGAGTGCCACCGTCGATCGTCCGCGCGAGGAGGTGTTCGCCTTCCTCGCCGATGTCGCGAACCGCGAGCGGTTCTGCGACCACTTCCTGACCGACTGGCGGCTGACCCGTGAGGACTCATTCGGTCGCGGAGCGGGAGCGCGTTACCGGGTTGCGGCTCCGCTGCAGCGGTTCGCCTGGGCCGACACCACACTTGTCGAGCTCGACGAGCCGGGGCTGATCGTCGAGCGCGGCCGCGGCGGCAAATACAACCGCGTCCTCACCCGCGGCGTCTGGGAGCTGATCCCTGAGGCCGCAGGCCGGACCCGTGTGCGCTTCACCTTCGAGACGCAGCCGAAGCTGCTCTCCGACCGTTTGCAGGAGTCGCTGGGCGGAGCCTGGTGGGTTCGCCGCAACGTCGCGAAGGCACTCCGCCGCCTCGGCCCGGCGGTTGCCGCGGCGAACGATCCCGCAGGCAGGATCACCGTCTCCGGAGGCCCACGCAAGCCTGCGTCCGCGTACCGCTATCCGGGCAGCGCCGCCTGAGCGGCCTTCGGCCTGCGCAACCGGTAGAGTCCGCCGCCGTCATGTCGTTCTCTCGTCTGGTTCCGGCCGTTCTCTCGGTCGCCGTCCTCGGCGGCGGCCTCTCCGCGTGCGGTGAGCACCCGCCCAAGAACGTTGGGCACAACGAGGGTGCCTACGTCGAGACCGGTGGCCTCGAGTACCAGGTCCAGATCTCCCGGCAGCTCAATCCGAGCGACTTCGAGGACCGCGACTACCTCGTCGGCCTCCCGGCAGGGACGCGCCTCGCCAAGGGCGAGCAGTACTTCGCGATCTTCCTGCGGGTGTTCAACCGCGAGGACGAGCCGGCACGTGCCGCACGTGGCTTCTACATGACCGACACCACCGGCGCCCGCTACAAGCCGATCGTCCTCGACACGCGCATCAACCGCGTCGCATTCCGTCCTGGGATGCTGAACCCGAGCGACCAGCTCCCCCTCCCCGGCTCACTCGGGCGCGAGAACACGACCCAGGGTGCCCTGATCCTCTTCAAGGTCCCGGTCGCCGCCTACGACTCGCGCCCGCTGACGTTCCACATCGAGCCGCCGTCCGGCGGTGAGGGTGCGGAAGTCACTCTGGACGTCTAGTCACGGCCAACCAAGGTCGCGCCGACGCCGCTCAGGGCGTTGCTGGTGCCGCCACGTTGGTACCCGTTTGCCGCCATAGTGGCGGCGATCCGGTACCAGCGCGCGGAGGGCGCGAGCGCTCAGCGGTTGGCGGTCGCCTTGAGCGCCGCCACTAGCACCGGCTTCGCAGCCGGAGCGGCGGTGTCGCCGCCGTGACCTGAGCCGACGAGCATCACCGTGACAACGGCGCGTGGCGTCTTCGTGCCTGCGGGGGCGAACGCGGTGAACCATGCGGTCGTGTTCTGCGGGTCGCCGTCGACCGGGCATGCCTCGGGGTTCGCGGGGTCCGGCTCGCAGGCGTCCCTGAGCTCGGCCGTACCGGTCTTGCCCGCCACGGGAACGCCCTCGATCGCAGCTTGCGTGCCTGTGCCGCCCGGCTTGGTCACCGCGACCATCAGTCGCCGCACGCGCTTTGCCGTCGCCACGTTGGTCGCGCGGGTCGTCTTCGGCCTGGCGCGGCGTGGGGCGGCCAGCAGCGTCGGCGCCGGGCGAAGGCCGTCGTTCGCCACCGCGGCGCTGACCAGCGACATCGTCAGCGACGTGGCCTGCACACGGCCCTGCCCGATCGCCGTCGACCCGACGCCGAGGTCGTCGCCGAGCTCCGAGGCCGGTGGGATCGAGCCGCTGACCGCTCCGGCGATCCCGGTGGGCTGGTTGAAACCGAACGCCTCCGCGGTCTTCACGAGTCGCTCGGCCCCGAGCTTCGCGCCGATCGGCGCGAACACCGAGTTGCAGGACTTCGCGAACGACACGACCAGCGACCCGCCGCAAGCCTCGCCGAACGAGTTCTCGAGCCGGACGCCTTCGAGCGTGGCCGCGGTCTCGACCGGGAACCGGTCGGTCATCTTCACGGTGCCGGCCTCGAGCGCCCCGGCGACCGTCACGATCTTGAACGTCGATCCAGGCGGCTGCAGCCCGCTGAACGCGATCCCGGCCACCCCGAGCACCTCGCCGGACCGGGGGTCGAGGACGGTCACCCCGCCGAGGCGCCCGGCGAGAGCGGAGACGGCGGCCTCCTGCACGGTCTTGTCGATCGAGCTGCGAACGGCGCCTGCCTGCTTCGGCTCGCTGCGGGCGAGGACTCTTCGGCCTGCGAGCAGTTCGCCGCCGGGAGTGCCGGCGAGCTGCTGGTCGAGGATCCGCTCGAGCCCGCTGACGCCGACCTGCGCGTCGTCGGGGTACCCGAGCGTCCGGGCGCGCGCGGCGTCCTCCTCGGGGATCGGACCGACCGCGCCGACGATGTCGGCCGCCGACGGGCCGGCCTCGCCGGTCCGTGCCGTGCCCGTCGCAAGCACCGTGCCGTCTCGCGCCTGGAGCGTCGCTCGCTCGGGCATCCGGGTCTGCCGTGTCAGCGGCTCGCCGGGCCGAAGCCCGGGGAAGACCGTTGACGGGCGCCAGACGACCACGGCCTTCCCGTCTTCGTCGACGATCCGCAGCGGCACGGTGCCCTTGACGAGCCCGAACACACTTGTGCGGACAGTCACCGGCAGCTCCCAGTCGCCGTCTCCGGCTTCCCGGGGCTCGCCGATCTTCCAGTTCTTCGCGGTGGCCGTCTCCGCGGCAGCCTGGTGGGCGGAGGCGAACGCGTCGGTGCTCTCGGCAGGCTCGCCCGCGGACCGGCTCGTGAGGCCGTGCATCGCCGCGTAGTCGCCGCGCTGCCAGGCCGCGGCGTACGAGCGAGCGGTCGCCTCCATGTCCGGGCCGCGGGTCGCGGACCAGATCATCACGGCGATCAGAAGCAGAACGAGGGTGATTGCCCCGGCGGCGACTTGACGGCCGCGGGCGGTGGCCCGGCGGTCGTCTCTGCTCTGGGGGCGCATCTGCAGCGCAATCGTAATGCCAGCGGGAGCGATTCGTAACTCCCGCAGGAGTTCCTCCACACGGCCGGTGTCCGGGCGTCCGGTACGCTCGTCCGCGCTCATGGGCAAGACGCTCGTCATCGCGGAGAAGCCGTCGGTCGGAACCGACCTGGCTCGCGTGCTCCCTGGTCCGTTCGAGAAGCACACCGGCACCGGCGAGCGCACCGCCCGTTGGCTCGAAGGTCCCGAGCACGTCATCACCTGGGCGGTCGGCCACCTCGTGCAGCTCGCCGAGCCGGACGAGTACGACGAGAAGTTCAAGAAGTGGCGAATGGCCGATCTTCCGATCGTGCCGCCGAAGTTCAAGCTGATCGTCCGCGACGAGCGCTCGAAGAAGCAGATGAGCGTCGTCACCAAGCAGCTCGGCCGCGAAGACATCGATCTCGTCATCAACGCCTGCGACGCCGGCCGCGAGGGCGAGCTGATCTTCGCCTACCTGTTCGAGAAGGCCCGTGCGAAGAAGCCGGTCAAGCGGCTCTGGCTGTCGTCGATGACGACGCAGGCGATCAAGGACGCGTTCGGTCAGCTGCGCGAGGGCGACGAGATGGCGAGCCTCGAGGCGGCCGCGCGCTCCCGCTCCGAGGCCGACTGGATCGTCGGCATGAACGCGACGCGCGCCGCCACCATCCGTCTGCGGTCCTCGTTCGACGGCGCCGTCTCGCTCGGCCGCGTGCAGACGCCGACGCTCGCGATCCTGACGCGGCGCGAGGAGGAGATCCGCGCGTTCGTGCCCGAGCCGTACTGGCTCGTCGACGCCGGCTTCGCCGCCTCGGAGGAGCGCCGTTACGAAGGCCGCTTTCACGCCGGAGCCAAGCCGCGCGTCGCGACCGAGGCCGAGGCGGTCGCGATCGCCGACGCCGTCCGCGACGGCACCGGAACGATCACGAAGGTCAAGACGACGCGGCGCAAGACCCAGGCGCCGCTGCTGTTCGACCTGACCTCGCTCCAGCGCGAGGCGAACAGCAAGTTCGGCTTCTCGGCGCGACGCACGCTCGCGGCCGCCCAGCGCTGCTACGACGAGCACAAGGTCCTGACCTACCCGCGAACGAGCTCGAAGTACCTGACCAGCGACATGGTCCCGGAACTCAAGGAGATCGCCGCGCACGTCGGCCATCACCGCGAGTACGCCGCTGCCGCTGCGTACGTCACCGGGCTCGACGTGCTGCCGCTCAGCCGCGTCGTCAACGACGAGAAGGTCGGCGACCACCACGCGATCATCCCGACGAACGCCGAACACGCGATCGAGAAGCTCGGCGACGACGATCGCCGCATCTATGACCTCGTCACACGCCGTTTCCTCGCGATCTTCCATCCCGAGGCCGAGTTCGACAACACGAACGTCGAGACGACGGTTGCCGAACATGTCTTCAGGACCCGCGGCAAGATCCTCGTCGTCCCGGGCTGGCGCGGCGTCTGGGGGGAGCTCGCCGACGACGCAAAGGATGACGAGGACGAGGGCAAGGACCAGACGCTGCCGCGGCTCGAAGAGGGCGAGCAGTCGGCGGTTCGCACTGTCGAGGTGCTGGCCAAGGAGACGAAGCCTCCGGGCCGCTACTCCGACGCCTCGCTGCTCGGCGCGATGGAGACGGCGGGCAAGCTCGTCGACGACGAGGCGATGCGCGAGGCGATGTCCGAGTCCGGGATCGGTACGCCGGCCACTCGCGCGGCGATCATCGAACGGCTGATCGACGTCGGCTACGTCGAGCGCGACGCCCGGGCGCTCGTCCCGACCGAGAAGGGCATGAACGTGATCAGGCTGCTCGGCGAGCACCCGCTGACGCAACCCTCGCTGACCGGCGACTGGGAGAAGCGGCTCGCCGAGATCGAGAACGGCAAGACCGAACGCAAGAAGTTCATGGCCGACATCGCGAAGTTCGCGGGGGAGACCGTTGGTGAGCTCGATGTCAAGCTCAAGGACGTCAAGATCCCGCGCGCAAACCTCGGGCCGTGCCCGATCTGCGGGCGCGACATCATCGAGAACCGCAAGGGCTTCTCCTGCTGGGGCCGCGAAGATCCCGGCTGCGGCTTCGTGATCTGGAAGTCGAAGGCCGGCAAGACGCTGACCGCGGCGATTGCCAGGGAGCTGATCAAGACCGGCCGCACCGAGAAGGCCGTGACCGGTTTCAAGAGCCGCGCCGGGCGGAACTTCCGCGCCCGGCTTGCGCTCGTGCAGAACGAAGAGGGCCGGATGCGGGTCGAGTTCGACGAGCCGTGGGCGCAGGACGGGTATAAGGCGCCGGAGACGGACGACGCGGAAGTGGCGGCTGCGGCTTCGGCTGGCGCCGAAGCCGTCGGCAGTTCTGCTGGCGCAGAACTGCCAGGCAGTGGTACTGCGGCGTAGACGCACCGGTCAGATGTCGGCCTGGCCTGCGACCCTCACCGGTCCGTGCCGCTGCACCTGATCACCGGTCCCGCGAACGCCGCCAAGGCTAAGCTCGTGCTGGATGCGGTGCACGAGGTCGCGGACCAGGAGCCGTTCCTCGTCGTCCCGACCGGCGCCGACGCTGACCGCTACCGGCGTGAGCTGGTCGAGCGCGGGGGAGTCTTCGGGGTCCGCGTCGTCGTGTTCGGCGGGCTGGTCGGTGAGGTCGCCCGGCGCGCCGGCTGCAGCGGGAGCCCGGTCGACCGCTTGACCCGCGAGCGTGCGGCGTCTGCGGCGGTTCGATCGCTCCGGCTCGGCGTGCTGTCGCGGGCGGCGGAGACCGACGGGTTCCCGGCAGCGGTCGCGCGGCTCTCCGACGAGCTCGCCGGCCTAGGCATCGACCATTCGGTGTTCGCCGACGCGCTCGCCGAATGGGCCGGGGACGAGACAGGCACCGCCGCGTACGCCGCCGAGGTCGCCGCGCTGATCGGCGCCGACGAAGACACGCTCGCCACGCTCGGGCTCCGGAGTCGTCCGCGCTGGGAGCGCACCGTGATCGGGGCACTCGAAGAGCGCCCCGACACGTGGGGGCAGACGCCGGTGCTGCTCTACGGCTTCGATGACCTGACGCGACTCGAGCTCGATCTCGTCCGCGCGCTCGCGGGACCGGCCGGCGCCGGCGTGACGCTTGCGCTCACCTACGAGCACGACCGCGACGTCTTCGCGGCCCGTGTGCCGCTCTGGCGGGAGCTGTACGGACTCGGCGCAAGCGAGCGCGCGCTCGATCGCGAAGACCGGTACTACCGGCCGGAGGCGCGCGCCGCGCTGAGTCACCTCGAGCGCTGGCTGTTTGTCCCGGACGCGCCGCGCGCGACCGTCGCGACCGGCGTGCGCGCGATCGAAGGCGGGGGAGAGCGAGCTGAGCTGGAGCTCGCGGCCGTCGAGATCGCGGCCGCGATCGCAGACGGCGTGCCGGCCGAGCAGATCGCGGTCGTGCAACGCGGCCTCGATCAGCGCGCCGGACAGATCGCGAGCGTCTTCGGTGAGCTCGGGATAGCGATCGCGCTGCGCCGCTCGATGCCGGTCGCGCAGACCGCGCTCGGCGCTGGTCTGCTGGCGCTGATCGCCTGCGCGAACGGAAGCGGCCGGGCGCGTGACGTGCTCTCCTGGCTCAAGACCGACGGCGTCGCGGGTCGTGCCGAGGTCGACCGTTTCGAGCGGATGCTGCGTCGCGAAGGCGTGACGGCACTGGCACCCGCGCTGTCGCGATGGGAACGGGAGAGCGGCGGGCCGGTTCCGGTGCTCGACGAGATGCGCAACGCGCTCGCGTCAGGATTCGCGGACGTCGCGGCGCTGCTGCGCAACCATTCGAGGCGCCTGCTCGCAGCATCTGGGGGCCGCACCGCGCCGCTGCTAACCGGCCCGGCCGGCGGCGACGCGCAGGCGGCGATCGTGATCGCCCGAGAGCTCGAGCGGCTCGCCTCACGACCGCCTGCGCTGCACCCCGACGTCCGGGAGCTGCCGCGTGTGCTCGCCGACCTGACGGTCGACGTCGGCCACGGCCCCGGACCCGGACGGGTGACCGTCGCCGAACCGCAGGACCTGCGCGCCCGGCGGGTCCGGCGCCTCTACCTGCTCGGCCTGGTCGACGGTGTGTTTCCGAGGCCGGCCCGCCCCGAGCCGTTCCTCGGTGACGAGGATCGCAAGGCGATCGACGCGCTCACCGGCATCGGCCTGCGGCTGACCGAGGACGTCGCCGACGTCGAGCGGCTCTACTGCTACCAAGCGGTCTCGCGGCCGGAGGATGAACTCGTCATCGGCTGGCACACGAGCACCGAGGACGGTGATCCGGTCGTGCGCTCGCTGTTCGTCGATGACATCGCCGCCGTGATGCCGGACGGGTGGCTGAAGGAGGCGCGGACCCGGCCGCTGGGCGGGATCGGTTTCCCCGAAGGCGAGGCGCCGAATGAGCGCAGCGCAGCCCAGCGTGCGGCCGCGCTCGCGCCGTCGGCCGGCCCACCGGTGATCGCGCCGCTGACCTCCGAGGCGGTGCTGACGGCGCTGGCCGAGCGCCCGGCCTGGTCGCCGTCGGCGATCGAGACGTGGATTGCCTGCCCGGTGAAGTGGTTCGTCGACCGGCACCTCGGGCTCGACGCGCTCGACCCGGACGCCGAGCCGCTCCGTCGCGGGACGCTCGCTCACGCGGTGCTCGAGCGGATCGTGCCGCAGCTCGAGGCCGGCGGCGGAATCGAAGTCGCCTTGCCGGAGGCGCGCGCTGCGCTCGTCGCCGAGGTGCTCGGCGAGCTGTCGCCGTCGCACCGCATGTCGATCAACCCCGAGCAGCTCCAGGCCGGCGTCAAGCGGCTCGAGGCCGACCTGATCGGCTACTTGGGGCAGGCCGCCGCGGGCAACAGCAAGCTGCGCCCGGCCGAGTTCGAGCTCTCGTTCGGTCGCGAGAACGACGAGTTGGCCGCGCCCGAGATCGCAGCCGGTGTCCGGCTCCGCGGCACCGTCGATCGCGTCGACCTGAGCGCCGACGGCCGGCAGGCGGTGATCTTCGACTACAAAGGGCGCGGCGAGCAGAAGGCGCCGAAGAGCTGGATCGACGACGGCCGCATCCAGGTGCTGCTCTACATGCTGGCCGTGCGCGCTCTGCTCGGGGTCGATGTGGCCGGCGGCTTCTACCAGCCGCTCAACGCCGCCGGCCACGTCGCGCGCGGGGTGGTGCGCGACGACGTCGACCTCGGCGACTGGGTCAAGGACAACGATCGCGTCGACGCAGCCCAGCTCGAGGATCTGCTCGAGCAGGCCGCCGCGCTCGCCGAACGCGCGGTCGCCGAGATTCGGTCCGGCGCCCTGGCCCCGCGGCCGGGCACGTGCGCCTATGGAGGCGGTTGTGCGCACCCGTCGATCTGCCGCGCCCCGGCGGTTCTCGGATGATCGAGCTGCTCGACGACCAGCAGCGCCCGGTCGGCCCGTTCGGCACGCTCACGGGCGGGCAGGCGCTGGCAGTGCTGCAGCGCGAGGGCTCGCTGCTGGTCTCGGCGAATGCCGGGTCCGGCAAGACGATGGTGCTCGCCGAGCGCTACCTGCACCTTCTCCGCTACGACGGGCTGGCAGCCGGTGAGATCCTCGCGATCAGCTTCACCGACAAGGCCGCAGGTGAGCTGCGCCGGCGGATCCGCAGCCGGCTGATCGAGACCGGCGGGCGTGAGCACGTGCGCTCGCTCGACACGGCGTGGATCTCGACCTTCCACGGCGTCTGCGGGCGCATCCTGCGCGCGCACGCAGTTCGCATTGGCCTCGATCCGGAGTTCGTCGTGCTCGACGAGGGCGATGCACGTGCGATCCGCGGCGAGGCGTTCGACGAGGCGCTCGCCGCACTCTTCGCCGAGGGTGACAGCGCCGACGTCGAGCTCGCCGCCGCCTACTCCGTCGAGACGCTGCGCGAGATCGTGCTTGGCCTCTACGACCGCTGCCGGGCGCGTGGGGAGCGCGCGCCGTGCGTGCCCGGGCTCGCCGCGGAGCCGCCGCCGGCGCCTTCAGCGGACGAGGCCGCCGCGGCGGTCCGTGCTGCGCTGCTGACGCTCACGCCGGGAACCAACGCGACCGTCGACAAGGCGATCGACCGGATGACCGCACAGCTCGCACTGCTCGACGGTCCCAGCTCGCCGCCGCTGGCGGCTCTCGCATCGTTGGTCGTCAAACCGGGCAACGCGAACGCGCTCAAGACGGACGTGGTGGTGGAGGCGCTGTCCACGTACGAGCGGTACCTGCAGTCGGCGATCGACGCGGCCGAGCGGCCGGGGCTGGAGTTCGTCGATCGCCTGCTCGCTGCGTTCGGCGCAGCCTTCGAGCGGCGCAAGCGCGAGCAGAGCGGGCTCGACTTCGAGGACCTTCAGATCGAGGCCCGCGATCTGCTTGCCGAATATCCGGCGATCGCCGCTCGCTACCGGAGCAGGTTCCGGGCGGTCCTCGTCGACGAATTCCAGGACACCAACGATCTGCAGCTCCAGTTGCTCGACCTGCTCGGCGAGCACCGCTTCGTCGTCGGCGACGCGCTCCAGTCGATCTACGGGTTCCGGCATGCCGACGTGAGCATCTTCCGCGCCGCCCGCGAGCGGCTGGCCGCGCAGGACGCGGCGGTCGACCTGCCCGACAACTACCGCACCGACCCCGAGATTCTCGAAGTTCTCGACGCTGCCTTCGCCGTCGAGCACGGCGCCGACCACGTGCGGTTCTCGGCCAAGCGCGAGCCGGTCGCCGGCGATCGGCCACTCGTCGAGGCGCTGCTCGTCGACCGCAAGGCCGTCGAGGACTGGCCCGACGAGCCCGACGAGCTGCTCGAAGGGACGGCGTGGCGGCGCGCCGAGGCCCGCCTGCTCGCCGCTCGGATCGCCGAACTGGTCACGGAGACGGAGACGGAGACGGAGCCCGGCGACGTCGTGATCCTGATGCGTGCCGTCGGCGACATGCCGCTGTTCGCACAGGCGCTCGAGGAGCACGGACTCTCGGCGATTGCCGGCGCCGGGCGCGGCTTCTGGAGCCGGACGCAGGTGCTCGACCTGCACTGCTACCTGACGACGCTTGCCAATCCGCAGGACGAGCCCGCCCTGTTCGGGCTGCTCGGATCGCCGTTGTGCGGCCTCACGAGCGATGGGCTCTCGATCGTCGCCGCCGCGGCGCAGCGCGGCCGGCGCTGGACCGCACTCGTCGATGCGTTCGCCGGTGGTGACCCGGTCAGCGGCTTCGACGCCCTCTCCGGCGAAGACCGCGACCGCCTTGCGGCGCTCGTCCCCTGGGTGGCGGCCGAGCGGCGGTCGGCTGCAGGTCGCGCAACGCCCGAGCTGCTCGATCGTGTGGTCGATCGGACCGGCTACGACCTCCACGTCCTCTCGCTGCCCGGCGGCGCTCGCCGCCTCGCCAACGTTCGCAAGCTCGGCCGCCTCGCGGCGTCGTTCGAGTCGCGCCACGGCCGCGACCTGCGCGGGTTCGTCGACCGGGTCGCCGAGGAGATCGCGCTCGAGGAGCGCGAGGTCGACGCGCCGGTCGAGGACACCGACGGCAGCGCCGTCCGGCTGATGACGATCCATGCGTCGAAGGGGCTCGAGTTCCCGGTCGTCGCGGTCGCCGACCTCGGCCGGCAGCGACGAGCGGTCAGCGAACCGCTGCTGGCCGACGCCGGCAGCGCCGGCCTGCGGATCAGGACGATCGCCGGAGATTCGCACCAGTCGTCGCGTCACCGTGAGCTCGCCGAGCTGGCGACTGCCGAGGCCGAAGCCGAAGAGCGGCGGATTCTGCACGTGGCGATGACGCGTGCCGAGAACCGCCTGATCCTGTCCGGCCCGGTGACCGTCAAGCCGCCGGCGGGGACGCCGGCCGGATGGATCCTCCCGCGGCTGCTGCCGGATCTGGTCAACCGCCTCACGGACGAGCAGACGGTGGGGGAGGACCTCGTATTCGCAACGCCCGCAGCCGGCACCGGACCGCCTGTCCGCGTGACCGTAAGGCGCACACCGATCTCGCCGCCGCCGCGGGCCGCGGTCGCGAGCGCCGGCGTGCAGCAGCCGTCAGGGGCGCTTTTCACGCAGACGCCTGCGCCGCCTGACCCGCCGCCGGTGCCGGCGACGGTCAGCTACTCCTCGCTCAGCGCCTTCCGGCGCTGCGCGTACCGCTACCACCTCGAACGTGAGGTCGGTCTTCGTGAGGATCGAAACGACCCGCTGTGGCAGGCCGTCGAGCTGGCGCGTCCGGCGGGCGGGCTCGACGCCGCGGTGCGTGGGTCGCTCGTCCACCGGCTGCTGGAGCTCTACACCGACGCGACTCCGTCCCGTGCTGAGATAGTCGCCGTCGCGGCGGCCGAGGACGCAGGCGACCTCGACGACGAGCGCGCGGCCGACATCGAGCGCCTGTGCGCCGCCGCTCACGGCTCCGCGGTCATGGCGCGGGTCTCGGCGGCGAACGTCGTCCGTCGCGAGCACGGGTTCCTGCTCGACATCGCTGGCGATGTGGCGCCGCTCGTCAACGGCTTCATCGACGTGCTCGCCATCGAGGCCGATGGCGGTGCGCTCGTCGTCGACTACAAGACCGACACGGTCGCGGCCGGAGCCGACCTCGAGCAGCTCGTGGCCGAGCGGTACCTGATCCAGCGGGAGCTGTACGCGCTCGCCGCGCTCTCGATCGGGGCGCCGCACGTCGACGTCGTTCACCTGTACCTCGAGCTTCCGGAGGCCCCGGCAATCGCTCGCTACGTCGAGGACGACATCGAGCAGCTTCGCGCCCGGCTCGCCGCGGCGTGCGCGCCGTTGCTCAGCGGCCTGCGGCCACCTTCCGATCGTCCGGGCCGCTACCTCTGCCGCGGCTGCCCGGCGCGCAGCGGGCTCTGCATCCACGACGAGGAGATCACCTCCGCGTGAAGGGTCGGTACGTCACGCTGGCGCGGCTCGCGCCCGAGGACGAATCGGCCCTCTGGGCGGCCGCTGCTGAGCCGGAGCAATGGCGGTTCCTTCCGTACGGTCCGTTCGCTGATCGTCCGGCGTTCGCGGCGTGGCAGGCGGACTGCCGTGCGAGCGACGATCCGCAGTTCTGGGCCGTCACCGGCGAGGACGGTGGGCCTGCCGGCCAGCTCGCGCTGATGCGCTGGGAGCCCGAGCACCGCGTCGTCGAGGTCGGCCACATCTGGTTTGGCCCGTCGCTCCAGCGGACGCGGGCCGCGACCGAGGCGATCTTCCTCGTCGCGCGGCATGTCTTCGACGACCTCGGCTACCGGCGGCTCGAGTGGAAGTGCAACGCGCGCAACGAGCGATCGATGCGTGCCGCCGAGCGGTTCGGGTTTACCTACGAGGGCACGTTCCGCAACCACATGCTCGTCAAGGGTGAGAACCGCGACACGGCGTGGTTCTCGGTCATCGACGGCGAGTGGCCCGAACGCCGCGCCATGTTCGAGCGCTGGCTCGATCCCGCCAACTTCGACGGGTCCGGACACCAGCTCAGCCCGCTGCAGTAGACCGCAAGACGTCGTGCCGGGGTTTCGCTCCGGCCCCGGATTGGCGATCATTGCCAGGCATGCCGCGTTCGATCTGGACAGGCGCCATCAGCTTCGGGCTGGTGACCGTCCCCGTGAGGCTCTACAGCGCCACCGCCTCGAAGACGGTGCGCTTCAACCAGCTCAACCGCGGGACCGGCGCCCGGATCGCGCAGAAGCGCGTCGACTCCTCAACCGGTGAGGAGGTCGAGTACGCCGAGATCGTCAAGGGGTTCGAGATCGCGAGCGGCCGCTACGTCACGATCGATCCGGGCGAGCTCGAGGCCGTGCAGCCGCAGAAGACGAAGACGATCGACATCGAGGATTTCGTCGAGCTCGATGAGATCGACCCGATCTTCTACGTCCAGCCCTATTACCTGGCCCCGGCGGCTGGTGGCGCGAAGCCGTACCGGTTGCTGCACCAGGCGATGACGAAGACCGGCAAGGTCGCGATCGCCCGCCTCGTTCTCCGGCAGAAGGAGAGCTTGGTCGCACTGAGGCCGATGGGTGACGTGCTCGGGCTCTCGACGATGCTGTTCGCCGACGAGGTCGTAGACCCGTCGACGATCGAGGACTTGGTCGGCGTCGCCGAGATCGAGGGCACCGACCGCGAGCTGAAGATCGCCGAGCAGCTGATCGAGTCGCTGGCGGCGCCGTTCGACGCGTCGAAGTACCGCGACAGCTACCGCGACGCGGTGATGGCGATGATCGAGCGCAAGGCCGCCGGTGAGCAGATCACCGAAGCGCCGGTGGCAGACGAGGAGCCCGAGAGTCCGTCCGACCTGATGGCGGCGCTGAAGGCGTCGATCGCCGCCGTGCAGGAGCGGTCGGCCGAGGCGCCTACGAAGAAGCGCGCGCCCGCGAAGAAGCCGGCGCCCGCGAAGAAGCGCGCGCCCGCGAAGAAGCCGGCCAGCTAGTCGAGTGTCGCGTTACTGGTGCCAGGGCACCAGTAACGCGACACTCGACTGCCGTTAGCGGCCGACGCGCTTGGTGAACGCGCTCGTGATCGCGCGGCCGAGCGCCGGTGCGTAGCGCTGGGCGAGCCAGGCGGTCGCGACCTGGTGGCGTGGCGAGGGGATTATCCGCTTGCGCCCGGCAGCCGCGAGCGCCTGGCGGGCGACGACGTCCGGTGAAGTGCCGCGCGTTGCGTAGAAGCGGGTCAGGCCCTCGTGGCGCTCGGCCATCTCGCCGCGGACGGTGGAAGTGCGGACGATGTCGGTGTCGATGAACCCGGGGCAGAGGGCGCTGACCCGGATCCCGTGCTCCTTGAGCTCGAGGTCGAGCGACTCGCTGATCCCGACGACGGCGAACTTCGTCGCCGAATAGGGCGCCATGTCCTGGGCGGCCACCAGCCCCGCCAGCGACGCCGTGTTGATGATCGTCCCGGGTCGTCCGGTCTCGATCATCTTCGGGACGAAGTGGTGGAGGCCGTGGATCACGCCGTAGAGGTTCACGTCGATAACGCGATGCCAGTCCTCGAGCGGCGTCTCGACGACGCCGCCGGCATGGCCGACGCCGGCGTTGTTGCAGAGCAGGTCGACGCGCCCGTGGTCAGCGAAGACGCGCTCGGCGTACGCACCGACGGCGTCGGCGTCGGTCACGTCGAGCTGGGTCGCCGTCGCGGTGCCACCGGCGGCCGTGATCTCCGCCGCGACCGCGTCGGCCCGTGCGGCGTCGACGTCGGAGAGCTCGACGATCGCGCCCTGCGCGCCGAGCTGGAGGGCGAGTGAGCGGCCGATCCCAGAGCCGGATCCGGTAATGACGCAGACGCAATCGCGGTAGGAGCGGGACATGGGCGGGATAGTACGTCGCGCCGTCGATCGTCGTGGCACGCTCCCCAGCGATGCTCCGACTTCTCCGTCTCGTGTTCGTGCTCGCGCTCGCCGGCGCCGCCGCTGTCGTCGTGGCCAACGTGATCGTCCTGCGCGGCGGCGGTGGCTCGGTCGAGGACGCAGGCGAGGCGCCGCGCGCGCAGGTCGCGATCATCCTCGGTGCCGGTCTCGACGCCGACGGGTCGCCTTCGTCGATGCTCGCCGACCGGATCGCCGCCGGCGCTGAGCTCTATCGCGCTGGCAGGGTGCGGCGCCTGATCGTGAGCGGTGACCACGGGACCGTCGGCTACGACGAGGTCGACGCGATGCGTCGCGGCCTCGTGGAGCGGGGCGTGCCGGACCGAGTGATCTTCACCGACCACGCCGGGTTCGACACGCTCGACTCGATGATCCGGGCCAAGAAGGTGTTCGGTGTCGAGAGCGCGGTCGTGGTCACGCAGCGCTTCCATGTTCCCCGGGCCGTGTGGCTGGCGCGCCGGCAGGGAATCGAGGCGACCGGTCTCATCGCCGACCGGTCGGGGTACGGCCGTCAGGGCCGCATCTCGCAGGTGCGCGAGATCGTTGCCCGGACAAAGGCCGTCATGGACGTCGTTGCCGGTGCAGAGCCGCGCTTCCTCGGGCCGCCGATCGACCTCGACGGGGACGTGAGCAGGTCGCGCTGAGAACCGCTTCGCCGGTCAGCCGGGCGGCATCACGCGATGCTCGACGAGGCCGACGGCGTTGCCTTCGGAGTCCTCGACGAAGGCCTGCCACTCCTCGTGCCCGGCAGGCCCGAGCACGCCGTCCTCGTGGCGGAAGGTCATGTGGGGCCCCGAGACGACGCGGCTCCCGTTCGAGCGGAGGCGGCCGACCGTCATCTCAACGTCGTCGACCTCGAGGTACAGGCGGCTGCCGTCTCCGTTGCGGTCCAGCAGCAGCCGCACGCCGTCAAGGTCGAAGAAGATCAGCCCCGGCGGATCGAACTCCGCGACCGGCTCGGCACCCAGCAGATCGCCGTACCAGGCGGCCGCACGCTCGAGGTCGGTCACCTTCTGCGCAACCTGCAGCAGTCCCATCGGCCGATCCTATGCGCGGACGCCGGCCGGCGGTGTGGTGATGCGAGGTTGCTCGGTGAAGACGTACGAGAGGTCCATCGCCGGATGCCAACTCAGGGATCGCAACGACGTGGTCGCCGAGACGACGAACGCCCGCCCCGGATTCCCGGGGCGGGCGTCGTCAGAGAACCGCGTGGGTACGTGTCGCCCGGCTCGGGCGCTTATGCCGTCTGCGGCGCGCCGCTCTCGGCGTACAGCCCGCCGCGCTCGGCCTGCTCGACGAGCGAGGCCGGCGGCTCGAAGCGCTCGCCGTACTTGGCGGCGAGCTCCCGGGCGCGCTCGACGAAGCCGGAGGCTCCGCGACGCGACTCGTTCTGCGGATCGACGTAGTTGTCGATGTACTGCAGAACACCGCCGGTCCAGGCCGGGAAGCCGATCCCGAAGATCGACCCGATGTTGGCGTCGGCCGTCGACTCGATGACACCCTCGTCGCGGCACTTCACCGTCTCGATTGCCTCAGCGAACATCATCCGCTCCTTGAGGTCCTCGAGGTTGATGTCCTTCGGGTTGACGTCCGTGCCGGCCGCGAACTCCTCGACGCCTGACCACAGGCCGGTGCGCTTGCCGTCCTCGCCGTACTCGTAGAACCCCTTGCCCTCGAGCCGGCCCGGGCGCTCGAGCTCGAGCATCCGGTCGATGACCTTCTCGGCCGGATGGCCGACCCACGTCTGACCCTCGGCCTCGAACGCCTCTTTGGTGGCGTTCCGGATCTTGCCCATGAGCTTCATGTTCAGCTCGTCGGTGAGCTGGAGCACGGGGGCGGGGTAACCGGCCTGCGAAGAGGCCTGCTCGATCGTCGGCGCGGGGATGCCTTCGAGGAGCATCGCGATGCCCTCGTTGACGAACGTGCCGATCACACGCGAGGTGAAGAAGCCGCGGGAGTCGTTGACGACGATCGGCGTCTTCTTGATCTGCTTGGCGAGGTCGAGAGCCTTCGAGAGGGCCTCGTCGCTGGTGCGCTCGCCGCGGATGATCTCCAGCAGCGGCATCTTGTCGACCGGGCTGAAGAAGTGGAGGCCGATGAAGTCCTCCTGGCGATCGACGTACTCGGCGAGACCGGTGATCGGCATCGTCGAGGTGTTGGAGCCGAGCAGCGCGTCACCCTCGACGACCGGCTCGATCTCCTTCCAGGCCGACTCCTTGACCTCCGGCGCCTCGAAGACGGCCTCGATCACGAGGTCGGCGCCGGCGGCGTCAGCGGCGTTGTCGGTCGGCGTGATGCGGGCGAGCAGCGCGTCCGCGTCCTCCTGTGACATGCGCCCACGGGAGACGGCCTTGTCGACGAGGCCCTTCGAGTAGCCCTTGCCGCGCTCGGCGTTCTCGACCGAGACGTCCTTGAGGACGACCTCGATGCCGTTCTTCGCGCACTGGTAGGCGATGCCGGCGCCCATCATGCCGGCGCCGAGCACGGCGACCTTCTTGGCCTGCCAGGTCTCGGCATCCTTGTCTCGCCCGCGGAGGCCACCGACCTCCTGCAGGTTGAAGAAGAACGCCTCGATCATGTTCTTCGCGACAGGCGACGTGGCCAGGTCGACGAAGTAGCGGCCCTCGATCTTGCGCGCCGAGTCGAAGTCGACCTGAGCGCCCTCGACTGCGGCGGACATGATGTGGTGCGGTGCCGGGTAGTTGGCGCCCTTGATCTGCTTGCGCAGGTTGGACGGGAACGCCGGCAGCGTCATCGCGAGCTTCGGGTTCGACGGGGTGCCGCCCGGGATCTTGTAGCCCTTCTGATCCCAGACCTGACCTGCGAACTCCTCGGGCTGCTCGCCGATCCACTTCTTCGCGGCCGGGACGAGGTCGTCGACGGTCGGGACGATCTCGTCGATCAGGCCCTTCTCGAGCGCCTTGGCCGGACGCAGCTCCTGACCCTGCAGCAGCAGGCTCATCAGCGCATCGGCGATGCCGAACATGCGGACCGAGCGCGCGACGCCGCCGCCACCGGGCAGCAGGCCGAGCTTGACCTCGGGGAAGCCGAGCTTCACCGACGGCGAGTCGACCGCGACGCGGCGGTGGCAGGCAAGTGTGATCTCCAGGCCACCGCCGAGGGCGGCGCCGTTGATGCACGCGACGACCGGGATGCCGAGCGTCTCCAGCTTGCGGAGGTCGCCGTTGATCTGGTCGAGGCCCGCGGTGAACTCAGCGGCCTGCGCCGGGGTGACGGCCTTCAGGTCGTTGAGGTCGCCGCCTGCGAAGAAGGTCTTCTTCGCCGAACGGATGATGACGCCCTTGACCGAGTCCTTCTCGGCCTCGAGGCGCTCGACCGCTGCGTGCATCGAGTGCCCGTAGTCGGTGTTCATCGTGTTCGCGGACTGGTTGGGGTCGTTGAGGGTCAGGATGACGATGCCGTCATCGCCCTGCTCCCACTCGATCGTGTTCGTGAAATCGCTCATGTCTAGATCGCCTCCACGATCGTTGCGATGCCCATGCCGCCGCCCACACAGAGCGTGCACATGCCGTACTTGCCGCCGGTGCGGTGCAGCTCGTCGACGACCGTGCCGATGATCATCGCGCCGGTCGCGCCGAGCGGGTGGCCCATCGCGATCGCGCCGCCGTTGACGTTGACCTTGTCCATGTCGAGGCCCATGTCCTTGACGAACCGCAGGACGACGGCGGCGAACGCCTCGTTGATCTCGACGAGATCGAGGTCATCGACCGTCAGGCCGGCCTTCGCGAGCGCCTTCTTGGCGGCGGGTGCGGGGCCGGTCAGCATGATCGTCGGGTCGTCGCCCGAGAGCGCGGTCGCGACGATGCGGGCGCGCGGCGTGAGGCCGTGCTTCTGGCCGGCTGCCTCGTTGCCGATCATCACGAGCGCCGCGCCGTCGACGATGCCCGAGCTGTTGCCCGGCGTGTGGACGTGATCGATCTTCTCGACCCAGTGGTACTTCTGGAGCGCGACGGCGTCGAAGCCGCCCATCTCGCCCATCGCGGCGAACGACGGGTTGAGGTTTCCGAGCGCCTCAACGGTCGTGCCGGCGCGGATGAACTCGTCGTTGTCGAGCACGACCTGGCCGTTGATGTCCTTGACGGGGATCACCGAGCCCGCGAAGCGGCCCTCGGCCTGCGCCTTGGACGCGCGCTCCTGTGAGCGGGCGGCATACGCGTCGACGTCATCACGGGTGAAGCCCTCGACCGTGGCGATCAGGTCGGCGCCGACACCCTGCGGGATGAAGTACGTGTCGTAGTTGGTCTCCGGGTCCATCGCCCAGGCGCCGCCGTCCGAGCCCATCGGCACGCGCGACATCGACTCGACGCCACCGGCGAAGACGAGGTCCTCCCAACCGGAGGCGACCTTCTGGGCGCCGATGTTGACGGCCTCGAGGCCGGAGGCGCAGAAGCGGTTGAGCTGGACGCCGGCGACGGTGTCCGGCAGCCCGGCCTTGAGCGCAGCGGTCTTGGCGATGTCAGCGCCCTGGTCGCCGACGGGGGAGACGACGCCGAGGACGACGTCATCGAAGCCGTTGGGGTCGAGCGACTCGTTGCGTACGAGCGTCTCGTGCATCAGGCCGACGACGAGGTCGACCGGCTTGGTTGCGTGCAGCGAGCCGTTCGACTTGCCCTTGCCACGCGGGGTGCGAATCGCGTCGTAGATCAACGCTTCGGTTGCCATCGAAATGCGCCTTTCGAGAATGGACTGAGGAACTGCTTGGGTGCGGCCGCGGAGGCTACCAGCTTACGTTCAGTGGTGAACGTAAGTTAGAGTCCGGCGCCGTGGCCACCGAGGCGACATCCGGCAAGCGGACCCAGGCCGAGCGCAGCGCGACTACTCGCGCGGCGCTGCTGGACGCTGCCGTGACGTGCCTCGTCGAGGAAGGGTACGCCTCGGTGACCACCTCGCGCGTCGCCGAGCTGGCGGGCGTCACGCGCGGCGCGCACCTGCACCACTTCGGTACCCGCCAGGCGCTCGTCGCGGCGGCCGTCGACGAGCTGACCGAGCGCCGCGATCAGGAATTCCGCGAGGCGATCGCGCTGCTTCCGGAAGGCGGCCGCGAGCGGCTCGAGGCCGGCCTCGACCTGATCTGGGCCGGCTACGCGAGCCCGCTGTTCCAGGCCGCGCTCGCGCTCTGGACGGCAGGCCGGACCGAGCCGGAGCTGCGCGAGCAGCTGCTCGACGTCGAGCGGAAGTTCGACCGCGGCACCGCCGAGCTCGTCCACTCGATCCTCGGCGACGACCGCGAGCGGATCGAGCTCGTGCTCGCGACCGTCCGCGGGATGTCGCTGCTCGACACGCTCAACCCCGCCGGCCGGCGCAACGAGCGCCAGTGGCCGGCGGTGCGGGCGCAGCTGGTCGAGCTGCTCAGCCCTACGAGCTGAAGGCCGCGGGCAGCGCGATCGCCAGGATCAGCAGTGCCGTCAAGGCCAGGCTGACCCATCCGAGGATCAGGCCGGCCTTCGCCTGGCCTTCGCCGGTTACCCAACCGTTCGATGCGCGGATCTCGGCACGCGCCTTGTTGCCGTAGACGATCGCGAGCACCGAGCAGACCAGCGGGCAGACAAGGAACGCGCAGATTCCGAGAATGAGCGAGGCGGTCGCGGCACCGCTCTGGCGGGGTACCTGTGGTGGCGGTCCGCTGGTCCAGCCCGGCTGACCGGGAGGTTGCGGGGAGCCGGGCTGGACCCAGGGCGCGTTCGGATCGGTCATCGAGGCGACCCTAACCCGGGCCACGGACCCGATCGCCCTCAGAGCCAGGCCAGAGGCAGGAGCACGCTGAAGATCGGGTCGTCTTCGTAGTAGCTCGAATCGTCGATGCCGCCGAGTGCGATCGCCAGAATGATCCCGACGATCAACAGCACGCTCAGCGCGATGCCGATCCATCCGAGGATCACGCCCGCCTTCGCCTGGCCCTCGCCGCGAACCCACCCATTCGACTCGCGGATCTCCCGCTGCGCCTGACCGCCGAGGACGACGGCGAGGATCGGCATGATCAGCGGACAGCAGGCGAGCAGCCCGGCGAGTCCGCAGACGCCCAGCACGAGCGAGGCGGTCGCCTTGCCGCTGTCGCGCGGCATCGGGGGCGGATGCTGCTGGTACTGCTGGCCGTGGCCCCAGGCCGGCTGCTGCTGGGTCGCGTGCTGCTGTGGGTCGTAGGCACCCTGCGCGGGACGGCCCCAGGCATCCTGAGCCGGCGGCTGTGGCGGTGGCGGCGGCTGGGGCGGCTGCGGCCGGCCCTGCCAGGGGTCGTTCGGGTCTGTCATCCCGCCGCGACGCTACAGGGCGGTGTGGGCGGAGGACAGCCCGCCGGCGGCCGGCGTTCCTAGACTGCCGCGCCATGTCGCTCGACCGGATGCTTCAGGAGGCCCGCGACGGCGAGAACGTAGTCGTCGACGACGGTTGGGACCAGGGTCGTGCAACGTTCGGCGGCGTGGTCGGAGGGATCTTGCTGGCGCGCGCGGAGTCCGTGGCCGGTGACCCTGCCCGCGAGCTCCGCTCGGCGATGGTCAGCTTCGTCGCGCCGGTCGATCCCGGCGAGGTCGAGGTCGGCGCCGAGGTGCTCCGGGCCGGCAAGGGAGTGACTCAGATCCATGCGACGCTGCGACAGCAGGGCGCGGTCGCCGGCGCGATGCTCGCGAGCTTCGGGCTCGAGCGCAGCAGCGTGCTCGACTGGGAGTCGCCGGATGCGGCGGCGCCGTCGCTCACCGCGGCCTCAGCGATCGATCCGCTGCCGTACGTCTCGGGCGTCACGCCCGGGTTCTTCGGTCACGTCGAGATGCGGATCGCAGAAGGCACGCACCCGTTCGCGGGCGCGCAGACCCCGGACCTCGCCGGCTGGATGCGGTTCACCGAGCCGCCGGCCGAGTTCACGACCGCGCACCTGCTGACGCTGACCGACTGCTGGCCGCCGTCGGTGCTCTCGATGCTCAGCGGGCCCGGCGCGGCGAGCACGCTGTCGTGGACGTTCGAGCCGGTCGCCCCGTCGCCGCCCGGCGGTGACGACCCGCGCGCGCAGTGGCAGTACGAGGTGCTGACCGACCGCTGCTCGGCCGGCTACGCGCACACCCACGCACGGATCTGGGACGAGCACGGGACGCTGCGCGCGCTGAGCCGCCAGACGATCGCGGTTTTCAGCTGACTCTGGTCATCGGTGGTCATCAGAACGCGCGATATGCGCGTTCTGATGACCACCGATGCACGCCTGGGGCGGCTATTCCCGCGGGCCGCGGCCGCGGCCGCGCCAGTACAGAACCCAGGCGATGAAGCCCGCCCCAGTCGCCACGGGCAGCCAGTTCCACGACACATCGTTCTCCGCTGACGCCGCCCACGCCATGAAGACGAAGAACAGGACGGCGATCGCGATCGCCAGCGAGATGAGAATCCGCATCGGGCGACCATATTGGTCGCAACCGCTCCCCAATCGCGCCCGTCTCCTGTGACGGCTCGCTCAGCCGCGGTAGGCCTTGGACCGCAGGATCACAACGCCGGCAACGGTGATCGTGGCCATGCCGAGCAGCTTCATCCACACACCCCATGCCAGCGTCGCCGAGGCGTGGAAGGTCTGGCCGAGGAACTGCGCGGTGATCTCGTCCTGGGTGCTGTACCGGAGCCGCGCCCAGTTGATCAGCAGCAGGACGAGCCCGGCAGTACCGGCGACGATCACAGCGCGCGGGCGCCCGTTCCAGAGGTTGTAGCCGGCGATCGCCGCGGCCACGACCCCGGTGAGGGTCAGCGAATGCACCGATTCCGTGTATCTGGGGCCGTTGTCGACCCAGGCCGAGACCGTGGCGATCGGCCCGAAGAACCCGATCACGAACAGCAGTACGCCGGTCAGCCCGAGCACGGTCGGGGCCCCTGCGATTACCGCTCGGCGGCGCGCGCCCGGAGCCAGTTGGCGTCCGCTCTGCTCCGCCTCGCTCATCGGCAGGTCGACGCCGTAGAACTTCGGCTCGCTCGCGGTCGCGAGCGGTGATCCGGCGGTGGCCAGGCTGCCCGGAGGTCCGATCGACCCGCCGTCGCGGACTGGCGGTGGCGGCCCCTGTTCCGTCATCTGGCGATCTTCTTCGGCAATGGACCGTTCGTCAATCCAGCCGATGCGACGGCCAGCTTGACGACGGTCCGTATCGGGGCCCGCTACAGCCCCAGCGTCTTGCCGATGATCTCGCGCTGCACCTCTGACGTCCCGCCGTAGATCGTCGAGACGAGCGTGGTGCGGACGTGACGCTCCATGTCGTACTCGGTCGCGTAGCCGTAGCCGCCCATCATCTGCATGCCCTCGAGCGCGATCTTCTTCGCGGTCTCGGTGACCTTGAGCTTCGCCATCGACGCCTCGCGCGGGAACATCGCGTCCGGGTCCTGGTCGACGCGGCGGGCGACGTCGTAGGTCAGCAGGCGGCAGCACTCGAGCTCGGTCGCGAGGTCGGCGACGCGGTGCCGGATCGCCTGGAAGCTGCCGATCGGCCGCCCGAACTGCTCGCGCTCCTTGATGTAGGAGAGCGTCTCGTCGAACGCGCGCTGGGCGACGCCGAGCATCATCGCGGCGAGGATCAGGCGCTCGATGTTGAGGCCGGCGGTCAGCTGGAGCCAGCCCTGGTTCTCGGTCCCGAGCAGGTTCTCGACCGGCACGCGGCAGTCGGTGAAGAAGACGTCGTTGACGATGTCGCCGCCCATCGTGTCGATCAGCCGCAGCTCCATGCCGGGGGTGTCCTTCGGCACGAAGATCATCGAGAGGCCTTCGTGCTTCGAGCCCGAGTCGTCGGTGCGGCAGACGAGCAGCACGTTCTCGGCGTAATGCGCCTCCGAGATCCAGGTCTTCTGGCCGTTGATCACGTAGTCGTCGCCGTCCCGCACCGCGCGGCACTGCAGCGAGGCGACGTCGGAACCCGATCCCGGCTCGGACATCGCGATCGCCTCCTGGCCGCCGGCGGCGATGTTGCCGAGGATCTTCTGCTTCTGCTCGTCGGTGCCGAACTTCATCGTCGCCGCGGCGATGATCCGCGAGACGCCATAGCCGCCGACCGGGAGCTGGCCGCGCGCGGTCTCTTCGAGCAGCAGGCACATGTCGACGATGCCGCCGGGGATCCCGCCGTACTCCTCGGGGAAGCCGATGCCGAACCAGCCCAGCTCGCCGACGCGCTTCGAGAGCTCGACGTTGTGCGGCTTGCGGCCGTTCTCGGTCAGCGCGTCGCGCTGCTCGCGGGTGCCGGCCTCGCGCGCGCAGAAGTCGCGGATCGCGGCGACGAAGTCGCGCTGCTCGTCCGTCAGGTCGCCGATGGGGGAGGGGGCGGTGATCGTCGTCATCGCTCGCAGACTAACGGGCCGTTCGACACCTCGTCAGGCAGATCTCCTGCCGGGACGGGCCATCCGGTGTGGTCCTTCCACACCGCTCGGCGGCCGGACCCGTCGGGTGCCATCCGTGGCCCATGCGGTCGTCGTTCTCCAAGAACGTGGAGCACCACGATCTCCAGACGATCGAGCACTGGCGGGCTGTGCGCTGGAGCGGTGACGGGTCGCGCTACTCGCCCGGGCCCGTTTGCTCCGGGGCCCCTCGCGACCTCCAGGCTCGCACGTCCTGGAGGGCGAGAACGGGGACCGATGTTCCTGCTGCGAGGTGACGCAGCTCGACTCGATCCCTTGCGTCTGCGGAGGCCCCGCGCAGGATCACTTCGATAAGAGGTGGTGAGCCAGCAAGCACTCCATACCCGGAGAACAGGAGTGAGTCGGCGAAGTCGGCGGTCCGAGGCAGGTCGTCCGGAAGCGCGGCGAGCACCATCGCGGCATCGCTTCTGTCGATGAATACGTGGACGTCGATGTCCGGTGGCTCGCGCGGATCGTTGATCGCCGCCTGCCCGAGCGCAACCGCGGCACCAAACGCGAACGGCAGCTCCGCGGCTGTGAGCGCATCGCTGAGCGACACGACGTGCCTGGGGATCTCGTCGGAGAAATGCACTACGGCCAATGGAGCTTATTGGGGGACGAGATCAGGCTCGCCGGGCGTCGTTCGCGACCTCGCTAAGGCGGACGAGCCGGTGGTCGTCGGGGCCAACCAGTCGCGTAACCGCGCCGGTGGCGTCGGCGAGGGAGACCGACTCGGCGGCGAAGATCTCGCCGATGTCGACCCAGTCCTTCGGGCGGTCGAACATCGCTTTGAAGACGAGGATGTCCAGCGCCGCCAGCACGGGAATCGACGTGCCGGCGAAGCTCACGACCCGGACGCGTTCGCGGGCTTCGACGTGGAACTCCATGTTGGTCAGGAAGAGGTCGATCGGCAGCAGTCCGTCGGCGATCCGCCCCTGTCCGTCCCGGATGAGGACGTCGACGAAGCCCGGCTCGATGTCGAGGCATGCCGGGAGCGCGTCGAGCACCGTCTGCGCATCGTGGTGATCGACGAACACGTTGAGGCCGATGTCTCGCGTCATTCGCGGCTCGCTCGTGGCATAGCCGAGAGCGATCGCGCCCCCGAACGCGAACGGCAGCCCGGCCGCCGAGAGCGCGGTGTTGAGCGAGAGGATCTTGGTGACGAGATCGTCGGCGAGCGCGGTCACGTGGTCTCACCGCGGACGAGGTCCTTGAGACGTGGCGCGCGCATTTCCCCGGGATCAGAAAGTGGGAAGGCCGTCACGGCGCGGAGAAGCGTCTCGAGTATCTGGCCTCGGCGTTCGAGTTCGGCGGGGGACGGGTCAACGACGGGGTCATCGCGCAGAACCAGCTCCAGGTCCGCGCCCGCGGCGCGAACGATCTTGCGGAGCGTGTCTGCGTTGGGTTGCCGCGTGCCCGACTCGTACATCGACAGTGCAGGTTGTGACGTGCTCGCGCGTGCGGCCAACGCTGCCTGACTGAGGCCTGCGGCCCGGCGCGACGTTCGGATCATCTCGGCGCTCGTCATCGCTAGCGAGTATATCGGAAGCGATATGTCATCGCTTGAGTTCTTGCGCGCACGCCGCCCGACCGGAGAGGATCGCCCGATGCGAGTCGGCGTCCCCACCGAGATCAAGACCGACGAGTACCGCGTCGCGTTGACGCCGGCCGGCGTTCGCGAGCTCTCCGACCACGGCCACGAGGTGCTGATCCAGTCGGGCGCCGGTGTCGGGTCGGCGATCAGCGACGAGATGTACGCCGAGCAGGGGGCCGCAATCGTCGGCGACGCGGCCACGGTCTTCTCGGCCGCGGAGATGATCGTGAAAGTCAAGGAGCCGCAGCCGCCCGAGGTCGCGATGCTCGAGCCCCGGCACCTCCTCTTCACCTACCTGCACCTCGCGCCCGACCCCGATCTCACGCAGGGGCTGATCGACAGCGGCGCGACCTGCATCGCGTACGAGACGGTCACCGACGCCTCCGGCCGTCTCCCGCTGCTGGCTCCGATGAGCGAGGTCGCCGGGAAGATCGCGACCCAGGCCGGTGCGTTCATGCTCGAGAAGCCGCTCGGCGGGCGCGGGATGCTGCTCGGCGGTGTGCCCGGCGTCGCCGCCGGGAAGGTGATGGTGATCGGCGGCGGCGTCGTCGGCCTGACCGCCGCCGAGGTCGCGATCGGGATGGGCGCCGAGACCTACGTCTTCGACCGCTCGATCGACCGCCTCCGGGAACTCGACTTCCTGCTCAACAACCGCTGCTCGACCGTCTTCTCGACGACGCTCAACATCGAGCAACTGCTGCCCGAGGTCGACCTCGTGATCGGGGCGGTGCTCGTCCACGGCGCCAAAGCGCCCCACGTGATCACGCGCGAGCAGCTCTCGCTGATGAAGCCCGGCGCCGTCCTCGTCGACGTCGCGATCGATCAGGGCGGCTGCTTCGAGACCTCGAAGGCGACTACGCACAGCGACCCGACCTATGAGGTCGACGGCGTCACGCACTACTGCGTGGCGAACATGCCCGGCGCAGTCCCGATCACGTCGACCTACGCGCTGACCAACGCGACGATGCCGTACGTCGTCAAGCTCGCAGACCACGGTGCCCGCGCGGCGCTCGGCTCGGACCCGGGGTTCCTCGAAGGGCTCAACGTCTGCGGCGGCAAAGTCACGCACGCCCCGGTCGCCGCCGACCAGGGCCGTGACGCGTACGACCCGCTCGAGGCGCTGGTCGGCGCCTAGCGGTTGTTGACGTCGTGAACCTCGCCTGAGCTCACGCCGAACCCGGGGATCGAGGTCGTGATCTTGACCATCTGACCGTGGCCGTAGTTGAACGGCCAACCGATCGTCGCGTTCCACGACCGGACCCCGTTGGCGCTCCATTTCACCCCGAGCGGTGCGCTGCCCGAGATGATCGACCCTCCGCTCGACACCGAGAAGGGCCCGCCGCCGAACAGGCCGACCGACACGTTGCAGGCCGGGTTACCGACCAGTCCCCTTGTCCAGAGGTAGCCGGCGCTCGTGCGCCCGTGCGCGTAGAACACCTGGCAGGCGGAGGCGTACGTGCTGGTGCCGGCACGTGAGCCTGAGTCCCAGTTCGACGGCATGTAGGCGCCGTAGGCGCTTGCCCCTGCTGCGGTGCCGAAGAGCGCCAGCGCCGTGGTCACGAAGGTTGCGCCGGCGGTGCAGGTCGAGCGGTTCATGGATCCTTCTGATCCTCGAAAACGATCGCTCGGTATGCGGTGTATCGCCGGGCTGTCAAGTCGGACGAGCCAGGGCTGCAAGGCCCGCGACTGGTACCCTCCGCGCTCCTCTCACGTGCCCCAGGGCGGAAGGAACGGGACACCGAATTGACGATTCGCGCGCTGCCGCAGGCGGACGGCCTGTACGACCCAACGAACGAACACGACGCCTGCGGCGTCGCGATGGTCGCGCGCTTGGACAATCGTCCCGAACACGAGGTCGTCGTCCGGGCGCTGACGGCGCTCGACAACCTCGAGCACCGCGGCGCCGAGGGCGCCGACATCCACACAGGTGACGGCGCCGGGATCCTGACCCAGGTCCCCGACGCGTTCTTCCGCGCGGTCTGCGACTTCGAGCTGCCGGCTGCCGGTGACTACGGCGTCGGAATGTGCTTCCTGCCGCAGGACCCCGACGCGCGTCGGAAGCTCGAGGAGCTGATCGAGCTCAACGTGCGGATCGAGGGCCAGGAGCTGCTCGGCTGGCGCGATGTGCCGGTCGACGAGGATCACGTCGGCAGCACCGCGAACCGCACGCGCCCGTACATGAAGCAGGTGTTCGTCGGCGCAGGCTCCGAGCACGGCGGCGACAACGATGCGTTCGAGCGCAAGCTCTACGTGATCCGGCGGATCATCGAGCTCGCCGCGGGCCCGGACTTCTACTCGCCGAGCTTCAGCTCGCGCACGATCGTCTACAAGGGGATGCT
This sequence comes from Baekduia sp., assembly GCA_037045385.1. Taxonomy (GTDB): domain Bacteria; phylum Actinomycetota; class Thermoleophilia; order Solirubrobacterales; family Solirubrobacteraceae; genus Baekduia. The sequence goes on from JBAOHN010000011.1 coordinate 48,409, forward strand.
GATCAGCCCGCAGCTCGGGCGCTTCTACCCCGATCTCAAGGACGAGCGCTACGCGTCGGCACTGGCTCTGGTCCACAGCCGCTTCTCCACCAACACCTTCCCGAGCTGGGACCTCGCGCATCCGTTCCGCGTGATCGCCCACAACGGCGAGATCAACACGATGCGCGGCAACGCGAACTGGATGCAGGCGCGTGAGTCGCAGCTCGCATCCGAGCTGTTCGGCCTCGACCTCCAGAAGATCCTGCCGATCATCCGCCCCGGCGGATCGGACTCGGCGACGTTCGACAACGTGCTCGAGCTGCTGATGCTCGCCGGCCGCTCGCTGCCGCACGCGGCGATGATGATGATCCCCGAGGCCTATGCCGGCCGCGACGATCTCTCCGACGAGCTGAAGGGCTTCTACGCCTTCCACTCCTGCCTGATGGAGCCGTGGGACGGCCCGGCGTCGGTCTGCTTCACCAACGGCCGCGTAGTCGGCGCGACGCTCGACCGCAACGGTCTGCGTCCCGGCCGCTGGGTCCAGACGACCGACGGCTACGTCGCGCTCGGCTCGGAGACGGGGATGCTGCCGATCGAGCCCGAGGAGGTCGTCGCGCTCGGCCGGCTCGCGCCCGGCAAGCTGTTCCTGGTCGACCTCGAGCAGGGCCGGATCGTCGAGGACGGCGAGGTCAAGGCAGAGGTCGCCGGCCAGCAGCCGTACGGACGCTGGTTCGAGGAGAACGTCCTCCGTTTCGAGGATCTGCCCGAGTGTGAGCCGAAGACGCTCGCGCATCCGCTGCGCGACCTGCAGCGTGCCTTTGGCTACTCGCAAGAGGACCTCCGGGTTCTGCTCGCGCCGATGGCCGAGCGCGGCGAGGAGCCGATCGGCTCGATGGGCAACGACGCGGCGCTCGCGGTGCTCTCCGAGCGCCAGCCGCCGCTGTTCTCGTACTTCAAGCAGCTCTTCGCCCAGGTCACGAACCCGCCGATCGACCCGATCCGCGAGTCGATCGTGATGTCGGTCGGCGCCGGCGTCGGTGCCGAGCGCAACCTGCTCGAGGAGTCGCCCGAGCACGCGCGACAGCTCGTGATGCGTCAGCCGATCCTGCGCAACTCCGAGCTCGAGACGCTGCGGTCGGTCGACCATCCGCACTTCCGCTCGCACACGCTCGACATCACCTGGGCGCGGCAGGACGGCATCGCCGGTCTCCGTGCCCGCCTCGCCAACCTCTGCGACGAGGCGTTCGACGGCATTCAGGCCGGCGCCAACATCCTGATCCTCTCCGACCGCTCCGTCGGCCCGCGGCGCGTGCCGATCCCGTCGCTGCTGGCGGTCGCCGCCGTCCACCACCACCTCGTCCGGGCCGGCACGCGGCTGCGTGCCGGGCTCGTGCTCGAGTCGGGCGAGCCTCGCGAGGTCCACCACTTCGCGACGCTGATCGGCTACGGCGCCAGCGCGATCAACCCGTACGTGATGTTCGAGTCGGTCGACAAGCTCGTCGCCGACGGGCGCGTCGGTGAGGCGCCTCAGGACGCAGGCGCGCTCGTAGCCGCGCAGGACGCCGCCCAAGCGAACGTCGTCCAGGCGATCGGCAAGGGGCTCTTGAAGACGATCTCGAAGATGGGTATCTCGACGATCCAGTCCTACTGCGGCGCTCAGATCTTCGAGGCGGTCGGGCTCGACAGGAGCGTGATCGACCGCCACTTCACCGGCACGGCGTCACGGATCGGCGGCGCGACGCTCGACGCGCTCGCCGGGCAGGCGATCGACCGTCACGAGCGCGGCTTCCGCTACGAGCAGGTCGGCGACCGCGGCGAGCTGCTGCCGGTCGGCGGGCTCTACGCGTGGCGCCGCGACGGCGAGCATCACATGTGGAACCCCGAGACGATCTCGGTGCTCCAGCACGCGGTGCGCGACGAGAACCCGGGCTCGGCCCAGGAGCAGTACGACCGTTACGCCGAACTGGCCAACAACGACGCGACGCGGCGCGCGACGCTGCGTGGGCTGTTGACGTTCGCCACCGATGGTGTGACGCCAATCGACCTCGACGAGGTCGAGCCGGCGAAGGAGATCGTCAAGCGCTTCGCGACCGGTGCGATGTCGCTCGGGTCGATCTCGACCGAGGCGCACGAGAACCTCGCGATCGCGATGAACCGCCTCGGTGGCCGGTCGAACACCGGCGAGGGCGGAGAGGACCCGCGTCGGTTCACGCGCGACGAGAACGGCGACCTGCGGCGCTCGGCGATCAAGCAGGTCGCCTCGGGCCGCTTCGGCGTGACCGCCCACTACCTCGTCAACGCCGACCAGCTCCAGATCAAGATGGCGCAGGGCGCCAAGCCCGGCGAGGGCGGCCAGCTGCCCGGCCACAAGGTCGACGACTACATCGGCTCGGTTCGCCACACGACGCCGGGCGTCGGCCTGATCTCGCCGCCGCCGCACCACGACATCTACTCGATCGAGGACCTCAAGCAGCTGATCTACGACCTGCGCTGCGCGAACCCGAAGGCGCAGGTATCGGTCAAGCTCGTCGCCGAAGTTGGCGTCGGTACGGTCGCGGCAGGCGTCGCGAAGGCGAACGCCGACCACGTCGTGATCGCCGGCCACGACGGCGGCACGGGCGCCTCGCCGCTCTCCTCGATCGTCTCGGCCGGCGTGCCCTGGGAGATCGGCCTCGCCGAGACCCAGCAGACGCTGCTCAAGAACGATCTGCGCACGCGAATCGTCGTCCAGACCGACGGCCAGCTGAAGACCGGTCGCGACGTCGTGATCGCGGCGCTGCTCGGCGCCGACGAGATGGGCTTCTCGACCGCCCCGCTGATCGCGACCGGCTGCATCATGATGCGCGCCTGCCACCTCAACACATGCCCGGTCGGGATCGCGACCCAGGATCCCGAGCTGCGCAAGCGCTTCAAGGGCACGCCCGAGAATGTCGTCAACTTCTTCTTCTTCGTCGCCGAGGAGGCGCGGAAGATCATGGCCCAGCTCGGCGTCCGCAGCTTCGATGAGCTGATCGGCCGCGTCGACCTGCTCCGTGCCGACACCGCGGTCGCCCACTACCGCGAGCGTGGCATCGACCTCGGGCACCTGCTCGCGTTCCCCGAGGACGTCGATCCCGAGGGCCCGCGGCGCCGCCTGCAGGGCCCGCCCGCGGTGCTCGACGACGCGCTCGACCACGAGCTGATCGCGCAGGCGAGACCGGCGATCGAGGGCGGGCAGACCGGCGTCCGGATCGAGACCCCTGTCCGCAACACGAACCGCTGCGTCGGCGGCATGCTCTCGAGCCGGATCGCCGAGCTCCACGGGGCAGGCGGCCTGCCTGACGGCGCTATCGACGTCCACCTGCGCGGCTCGGCCGGCCAGTCCTTCGGCGGCTGGCTGATGCCGGGTGTGACCTTCACGCTCCACGGCGACGCCAACGACTACACCTGCAAGGGCCTCTCGGGCGGCACCGTTGCCGTGATGCCGCCCGAGGGCGTGACGTTCACGCCCGAGGACAACGTCATCATTGGCAACACCTGCCTCTACGGGGCGACCAGCGGCAAGGCCTTCTTCCGCGGTCAGGCCGGCGAGCGCTTCGCCGTTCGCAACTCCGGAGCCCAGGCCGTGATCGAGGGCGTCGGTGACCATGGTTGCGAGTACATGACCGGCGGTGTCGTCGTCGTGCTCGGCCCGACCGGCCGCAACTTCGCCGCCGGCATGAGCGGTGGCCTGGCGTTCGTCCACGATCCCGAGGGCCGCTTCCGCAGCCGCGTCAACCCGACGATGCTCGACCAGCTCGAGGAGCTCGACGACAGCGACGCTGCGCTGCTGCACGACCTCGTCGCCGAGCACGTCGCACGCACCGGTTCGACGGTCGGCCAGACCGTGATCGACGGCTGGTCGAACACGCGTAGCGAGTTCGTCAAGGTCTTCCCGGCCGATTACAAGAGGGTTCTGGCCGAAAGAGCCGCCGTCACGCCTGAGGAGGTCCCGGCCTAATGGGTGAACTGGGCGGTTTTCTGAAGATCTCGCGTCACGGCATCCAGTACGAGGACCCGACGGAGCGCGCCGTGCGCTACGACGAGTTCCTCGTCCGCCGCCCGGCCGAGGAGGTCGCCGAGCAGGGCGCGCGCTGCATGGAGTGCGGCGTCCCGTTCTGCCACAACGGCTGTCCGCTAGGCAACCTGATCCCGGACTGGAACGACCTCGTCTACCGCGATCGCTGGCAGGACGCGATCGGCCAGCTCCACGCGACCAACAACTTCCCCGATTTCACCGGGCGGGTCTGCCCGGCGCCCTGCGAGGCGTCGTGCGTGCTCGAGATCAACGAGGGCGAGTCGGTCACGATCAAGCAGATCGAGGACGCGATCTCCGAGCGCGCCTGGGACGAGGGCTGGATCGTGCCCGAGCCGCCGGAGCGCGAGACCGGCCGCCGCGTCGCCGTCGTCGGCGCCGGCCCGGCCGGGATGGCCGCGGCCCAGCAGCTCCGTCGCGCGGGCCACACGGTCGTCCTCTACGAGCGTGACGAGGCCGCGGGCGGGCTGATCCGCTTCGGCGTTCCGGACTTCAAGATCGAGAAGCGGATCGTCGAGCGCCGCCTCGACCAGCTCCGCGCCGAGGGGGTGCGGATCGAGTGCGGCGTCGAGGTCGGCACCGACATCAGCGCCGACCAGCTACGGGCCGAGTTCGACGCGATCGTGCTGACGATCGGCTCGCGGGTCCCGCGCGACCTGCCCGTGCCGGGTCGCGAGCTGGGCGGCATCCACTTCGCGATGGACTTCCTCTACTCGCGCACGCGTGCGATCGCGCAGGACCCCAACGAGCCGCACGCTCCGCTGCCGACCGTCGATGCACCGCCCGTGAACACGATCACGGCGGCGGGTAAGCACGTGATCGTCATCGGTGGCGGCGACACCGGCGCCGACTGCGTCGGCCACTCGCTGCGCGAGGGCGCCGCCTCGATCACGCAGCTCGAACTGCTGCCCGAGCCTCCGAGCTCGCGTCCTGACGACCGCACACCGTGGCCGCTGTGGCCGGCGAAGTTCCGCCTCTCCTACGCGATGGAGGAGGCTCAGGCCGCCGGAAAGGGCGAGCAGGACTACTCGATCGTGACGACGCGGTTCGAGGGCGAGAACGGACAGGTGAGGCGTCTCCACTACGCAGAGGCCGGCGCGGCGCCACCGTTCGCCCCGGTCGATGGCACCGGCGGCGAGATGCAGGCCGACCTCGTGCTGCTGGCGATGGGCTTTCTCCATCCTGAGCACAAGGGCATCGTCGATCAGCTTCACGTCGACCTCGACCGACGCGGCAACATCAAGGCGTCGACCTACGCGACGTCTGTCCCCGGCGTCTTCGCGGCCGGCGACGCGCGTCGCGGTCAGTCGCTGATCGTCTGGGCGATCAACGAGGGCCGGCAGGCAGCACGGATGGCCGACCGGTACCTGGCGGGACTCGATCGCGAGGCGCGTGAGCCGGTGATGAGCGGCAACGTCACCCCGGCCGGCGAAGGTCCGGATGCCGGTCCGCCGCAGAGCGCGACCGGCGCGCTCGCCGTCGACCGTTGACAGACGTCGACCCGCGCTGAGCGCAACGCCGGCTTGGCTACGGTGTTCGACATGGCAATGCCGCGCTTCCTCCGCACTGCGTTCGTCCTCGGCGCCTGCCTCGCCGCCGGCGCGATCGCCCCTGGCACCGTCATCGGCCAGGCGATCGCGCCTGACGGTGCCGACGCCGCCGTGACCGTCGGCATCTCCGACCAGCAGGCGGCGAGCTTCGACAGCCCGCTCTACGCGCCGCTCAACCTGACCGTCGCCCGGTACATCGCCCCGTACGACGTGATGGGTGACGCGGTCCAGCGCGGTCGTCTCGATGCGTGGGTCGACAGCGCGTTTGCCGCCGGGCAGGACATCCTGGTCTCGTTCGAACACTCGCGGGTCCCAGGGCGCGAGTCGCGTGTACCGAGCAACGCGGAGTTCCAGCGGGAGATGAAGAAGTTCAAGGCGGTCTACGGCACGCGCGTCGAAGCGATCTCGCCCTGGAACGAGGTCAACGTCTGCCAGAAGAACGGCCGCACAGAAGGGCAGCCGCCACGGATCTGCAGGTCGACGACCGGACCGAAGATCGTCGCCGGTTACTACAGGGTCGCCCGCAAGGTCTTCACCGGCAAGAAGATCGTCGCGCTCGACGTGCTCGACGCCAAGGACGTCAAGCCGGCGCTCGCCTACGTCAAGGCGTTCCGCAAGGTCGCCAAGCCGAAGCCCAAGTACTGGGGCATCCACAACTACTCGGACACCAACCGCGGCTCGACCAGCAGGACGAAGGCGCTGATCGCTGCGATCGCGGACCGCAAGGCCGAGATCTGGCTGACGGAGACCGGCGGCCAGATCAAGCTGCGCGGCAACGTCTTCGGCGAGGCGGAGGCAGCGAAGGCGCTGAAGTGCATGTTCTCGATGCCGAAGCTCTTCCCGCAGATCAAACGGCTCTACATCTACCAGTTCCACGGTGCGCTCAAGACCGAGGAGTTCGACGCCGGTCTTGTCGATTCGACGCTCAAGAAGAAGCGGGCCGGGTACCGGGTCGTGCAGAAGCGCCAGACGGCCAAGTGCCGGCCGTAGCCCCTTCGTGCCGACGTTCTGCCGCCACAACCGGATCGCCGAGAACTGCTCGATCTGCTCGAAGAAGGCGCGCGTCGACCTGAGCGCGACGGGCGCCCGCCCTCCCGCGAACACCGAGCCTAGGCGTGAGCGGCGCCCGGCGTCGAGTCGGCGGACACCGAAGCAGACCGACGTGACAGTGCGCCGGATGGCGCGCGCCGAGGACGACGGTTACGACAACGAGCTCGTGCCCGGGCTGCGCGCGACGGCGGACGCCGAGCGGCTCGCGCGCTGCCTGACGGCATCGGTGCGTGACCTCGACGACCGGCGCACCCGGCAGCGCACGCTGGAGGAGACTGCGGCCGAGCTGGCGCCGACCGCCGGCGCGCTCGACGCCGGCACGCTGACCGCCGGCGCCGGCACGCCGGAGGCACGATTCGATCGCGCCTACGAGCGGCTCGCCCGCCCGGGGATGGGCAGGGCCGAACGCATTGAGGTTCTGATCACCGCCTGGGCGCACGGAGCGCTGCCCGGGGTCGAGCCCTGGACGCTGCGCCTCGGGGACGCGGCGTCAGGTGACCCGGTGCTGCTCGCCGCCAAACGGATCTTCGGCACCGGCGACGCGCTGCTGCTGGGGCGCAGGCTGCGAGCGTTGTGTGACGCGTGCGAGGTCCCCGTGGCATCGGCCGAGGCGGCCTTGCGCGAGTGGCAGGCCGGTCAAGCGCCCGACGTCACGCCCGGCGATGGAATCGTCGCAGCGCTGGCGCTTGCGCGCACCGAAACCTAGACAGTTGCGACAAAGCAGCAAACTGCTAGTTTTCAGAGTGAGCTAGGTCGCACGCTTCTCGTCTGACAACGGACATCAGGCGACGCCAGGGGGGGCGAATATCCGTGGCGCCGGACCTATCTCTCGTAGGTGCAGGGGGATCAGGTCACGACACCAGGCAGGGACGCCGACGCCGCTCCACGGCGGCGACCGATGCTGGATGCGGCCGCCGAGCAGCTCGTGCTCGACGTGCTGGCCGCTCACGCCGATTCGCTGCTGCGTCTCGCTCGCAGCGAGAGCCTCTGTCTCGACGATGCCCACGACGCGTACCAGAGGGCGCTCGAGGTCTTCCTGCGCAACGCAACCCGGATCGACCGGCTCGGAGCGAACCAGTGGCTTCGCTCGGTCGTCCGCAACGAGGCTCGCGCGGTTCGCCGCTCGCGGCTCAGCGCACTCGGCGGTGGCTCGGACGAGCTCGATGCCGCCGCGCCGCCGGCGCCCGTCGACACCCCTGAGGACCGCCTGCTCAGCACCGATCGAGCCGATCGCGCAGCCGAGGCGCTCAAGCGTCTCAAGCCAGATCAGATGCGGGCGATCTGGCTGCGGGCGCTCGGTCTGAGCTATGAGGAGATCTGCGCCCAGACCGGCTGGTCGCGAACCAAGGTCAACCGCTGCCTCAGCGAGGGCCGGACGTCGCTGCTCGATCGCTACTCCGGTATCGAGTCGGGCGCCGAGTGCGCGCGCTGGGCGCCGGTCCTCTCGGCGATCGTCGATGGCGAGGCGTCGAGCGCCGATCTCCTCGCGGTCAGGCCGCACATTCGCAACTGCCCGTCCTGCCGTGCGACGCTGAAGGAGCTGTCGCAGAGCGACGCGGCGTTCCGGATCGTCCTGCCTGCCGGTGCGCTCGTGCTCACCGGGCGGGCCGTCTCATTCGCCGAACGGCTGCTCCCGGCGGCTGGTGGCGCCGACGTTGCGCTCGCGGCCGGCGGCATCGGCTCGGCGACAGCCGCGATCACGAAAGCGGCAGCGGTAATCGCGGTTGCCGTGACGTCGATGACGGTCGCGGGCGGTGAGGATCGGTCTGCGCAGGCGGCCCGGGTCGCTGCGCCTGACGCGGCGGCGACGCGCCAGATCACCCACGACCCGCCGGTGGTCCGGTCGGTCACGCGGCCGGTCACGACGACGCGCCGAACGGTGCGGCCCGCGGCTGCATCGGTTGCCGGTGACCCGATCTCACCCGGTGGCGTCACCGCAGCCGATCGCGCAGCGGCGAGACGTGCCGCCGAGTTCATCCCGCCGCGGCAGTCCCAGCCATCGCTTCCACCACGCACACCCCAACAGGACGAGTTCACCCCATGATCCATTTCCGACGTCAACTGCTGATCGCGATCGCTGCATCGCTGACGATCGCCTCGCCGGCTGCTGCGGGCGAGTACATCCACGTCTCCTGCTCGGCCGAGGCACGCGGGACCGAGCGCTGGACGGCGTTCAAGACAGCGCCGGCCAACGCTCCACGGACGACGACGAGCAACGGCTGTGCCCAGGGTGGCGTGCTGCGGGCGGATGTGGTTCCGGAGTACACGATCAGCATTCCGCCCACGCTTGGCGCCGGATGGCGTTACGACGCTCCCGCCGAGAGTTCGATCGCTCGCGTGCGGTTCTCGATCTACGGCTGGGTCGACACGCTCTCCGGCCAGGTCGGGAGCGCTCGCCTTGACGTCGGTGGCATCGAGCTTCACAACTGGTCGAGTCCAGGCGTGTTCACGCAGGGGGTCGACGTGCGCCCGACCAACGATCCCAGGGACGTCAAGGTCGACGCGGTCTGCGCCACCGGTTGTCAGGCCGGCTGGCCGCTCGGGTGGTTCGAGATCAAGGACGCTCGGATGACGCTTCGCGACAGCAGGCCACCGACCGGAGCGCTCGATGACCAGTCGGTGCCGGCCGGTTCCGTCGGCGGAAGCATTCGGATCGCGGGCACTGCCGCCGACGAAGGCGCTGGTATCCGCGAGGTCCGTCTACGCGCCGACGGGGCCGCGGTCTGGCGCAAGCCGGTCGACCAGGGTACGTGTGTGCCGCTCGCCGCAGAGGGGGAGACGCTTGCGTTCTCCTCGCCGACTCCGTGCCCGGGGTCGCTGTCGTTCGACGAAGCCTTCGACACGAATCAGCTTGCTGACGGCAGCCATGCGGCGTCGTTCGAAGTGGTCGACGCGGCCGGCAACGTCACCCAGATCTCGCGGTTCTCGCTGGTCGTCGCCAACCACCCGCCGGTCAACCACGTTCCGCCCTCGATCCTGCCGGCCGACCGTGCGTCGGCACCGGAGGTCGGCGTCGCGCTGGTCGGCGAGCCCGGCAGCTGGGGCGGGCCCGACCTCCAGATCGAGCAGCGTTGGCAGCGCTGCGCCGCCGACGGCACGCAGTGCGTCGATATCGCCGACGCGACCCACGCGTCGTACACGCCTACGACTGCCGACGGCGGCCGCCGGCTTCGCTTCGCGGTGACCGCCCGCAACGTCGTCGCGCTGACCCGCTACAGCGCCATCACCGGCGTCGTCGGCGGCGGTCTGCAGGCGGCGTCGGATGACACGAACGGCCGGCTGGTGGGCGGTGCCTGCCGCGACGACGCGTACGTGCTGCGCGCGCTCGGCACCGAGAACGAAGTCGTGCGGGTCCGCCGCAGCGACAAGCACCGCGCGACGGTTCGGGCCGAGCTCGTTTGCGCGGCCGACGGCCGCCCGGTCCGGGCGGCTTCGCTGAGGGTGACGTTGCGCCGCGCAGGCGCCGAGGAGCCGGTCGGCAGCCTCGTCGAGACCGGCAGCGACGGCGTCGCGACGCTCTCGCTACCGGCGACCGCGTCCCGAACCGTGTCGTTCACTTACCGCCTCCGCGACAACGACCCGATCCCGCGCGCGAGCCTCGTCGTCCGGCTCGCCGTGCGCAACTCACTGACCCTGTCGGTCCGGCAGCGCGGAACGATCGCGCGCTTCCGCGGTCGCGTCACCGGAGGTCACGTGCCGCCGCGTGGCGTCTCGGTCCAGCTCCAGTGGAAGGACGGGACGCGCTGGCGACCGGTCGCGAACCTGCGCACCGACCGCACGGGGCGCTTCCGGTACACGTACCGGTTCTCGTCTCGAGGTCGCGGCTTCCGCTACGCGTTCCGCGCCGTCGTGACGCCCGGCCAGGTCGACTACCCGTTCGTTCCGGCGCGGTCGGCGGTGCGGCGCACGGGCCCGCGCTGATCGCTTTCGCGGAGATAGCGGGGTCATTGCTGAACGGCGCCGTTCAACAGGGCGTTGCCGTCCGCACGCGGGCGTACGTTCCGCGCGAGATGGCCCTGTGTTTCATCGAACCCACCGACGCGATCCGTGTGATCGCCGAGTCCGTCGGCCGCGAGGCGCGCCGCCAGCTGCTCAGCGAGGTCGTCCGCGCCTGGGTCGACGAGCTGCCCGAGTCCGAACTCGAGTCCCACTACGCCAAGACGATCGCCGACCTCGACGAGCACGACCTCTCGATGCTCGCCGCATGGCACGCGTCGCTCGAGGTCGGCCAGCCGATCGCCAACCGCGACTTCCTCGTGACCGTCTTTCCGCGGCTCGGCGAGAACCGCCGCGAGGCGCTCAAGATCGCCGCAGGGTTCCGCGGAGACGAGGCGTTCGAGGCCGGCGTCGCCGAGGAGCAGGCGATGAAGGTCGTGCTGCCGGTGCTCTCCGAGGATCGCGCCCGCGCGCTCGTCGACGAGTGCCTCGATCTCTACCTGTGGGACCGCCTCGGCTCAGACAACTGAGCGGCGTTGCGCTTCGCAGCTGACGACGCTGCGGCTCGTCGCGCTTCGGTCACGACCGCTCGCGCAGCCTCGCCAGCTGCTTTGCGCAAACGCCGCTCAGGGTGTGGGCGGCGGGACGGTCAGGAAGAAACCATCAGGTCGTAGCGGCCGACGCCGTGGCGGATGCCGTCGCTCCAGGTGAAGAACGCGCAGTCGAGCCGGAGCTGGCCGAGGTCGAGCGTGGTGCCGCAGGCGACCTCGCCTGAGAGGCGGGTCGGTTGCTCGTCGTCATCGCCGGTCATCCACAGCTCGATCCCCGCGTTCTTCTGCCGCCCGCCGGAGTCGTAGGTCGTCGAGAGGCGTGGATCGCGAACGGCGACCGGCTCGTGATCTGCGCCGGCGAGTACGACAGCGTGGACGGCTTCGTCCTTGAGTCCGGTCGATCCGCGCGGCCGGATCGCAGTCGCCGTCACGCCGGACCCGTCGCCCCACCAAACTCCGACCGTGCGCGCACGTGAGAGCTTCGACCAGTCGGGCCGGCCTCGGCTGTGGCCACGTTGGCCGGTGCCCGAGAAGTCGCGGTCGCGGCCATCGACCGTGACCGTGCCGCGGGCCGCGACGAGCTGGTCGTAGCCGGTCATCCCACCGAGCCTGCCTGCCGCCGAGTCCTCGGGGAGCACGGCGACGGGGGAGAGGGCCGTCAGCTCGAGGTCGAAGCCGTGGCGGCCATCCTCGGAGCCGAACAGCACCGACCATGTTCGGAACGGTTCGATCACCTCGGTCTCGACGCCGGCGGCCGTCGCACCGGCCCAGGCGCCGGAGCTGTCGTCGGGCTCACCGCTGCCGGCGCGCACCGCCACCGGCTCGCCGCCGGCGAACAGCAGCCCGAGGCCGCTCGTGCGCAAGCCAGCGTCGGTCATCGCCAGGCCGACTCGAGCGATTCCACAGACGTCGGCCTGGTGGTCGGAGAAGGCGACAGTCACCGCCTCTCCCTCGCCGGCCCCGAGCGGGCGCGGCGCGTCGGCGTCCGGCCCGGTCACCGCGGGTCGACCTCGGTCGCGGTCGTGTCGATGTCGGCGGGACGGCGCCTCGTGGCGCTGCGGCGAACTGCTTCGGCGGCGTAGGCGCTCCGGCCCATCGGCGTCCGCTTCGCGATCCCCCAGCTCGCACGACGGACTGCGATCGTCCGGACGAGCGCCCGGGTCGGCGGCAGCAGCAGCGTGATGCCGAACAGGTCCGACAGGAACCCGGGCGTCAGCAGCAGAGCGCCGCCGATGATCACGAGCACACCATCGATCGCCTCGTTCGCCGGGACAGCGCCCCGGTCGACCGTCGCCCTGAAGCGCTCCCAGGCCGCCCGGCCCTCACGCCGGAGCAGCCACGCACCGATCATCGAGTCGAGGATCAGGATCGCGATCGTCGGCAGCGCCCCGATCGCCTGGCCGACCTGGATGATCACGTACAGCTCCGCGATCGGGACGATCAGCAGGAGCAGGAAGAGGACCCACATCAGGCGGCAGTCCGGGCGCTCGTCAGAACCCCAACGCGAACTTGGCGTCCTCCGACATCCGGTCGGGCGTCCATGGCGGCGTGAACGTCAGCTCGGTCGTCACTCCGGTCACGCCGTCGAGCTCGGAGACGAACTCGTCGATCTGGTCGGCGACCTGCGGCCCGATCGGGCATCCCGGGCTCGTCAACGAGAACGTGACGTGGACGGCGCCATCGGGGGAGATCTCGATGTCATAGATCAGTCCGAGCTCGACGAAATCGAGCCCGAGCTCCGGGTCGATGACGTTGGCGATCGCTGCGCGGGCATCGTCGACGGTCAGCATGAGGCCATAGTAGGGCGGCCTCACCCGCCGTCGAGTGGTCGGTTGGTCCCAACCGTTTGGGACCAACCGACCACTCGACGGCCTGGTTAGGCCGGGAGCGGCTCGGCCTGCCGCTCGCGCGCGAGGCCGACCAGCTCGTCGAGCGCCTCGCGGATGCCGAACGCGATCTCGTCGACGTCCGCTACGACGTCATAGTCGGCGAGCAGCCCGAAGTTCATCTGCCCGTTGTAGGACATGATCCCGACCGCGAGCCCGTGGTTGCGCGGCAGGAAGGCGATCGGGAAGACGTCCTGCATCTGGCGGCCGACGACGTACAGCGGCACCTGCGGACCCGGCACGTTTGTGACGATCAGGTTGAACAGGCGCGTCGAGAAGTTGAGCCGCGACGCCTGTGCGAGCACGGTCGGCGGCGTGAAGCCCTGCACGTTGACGAGCACCTCGGCGCCGACCGCCTGCTTGGACGCCTTGAGGTGATCCATCGCCTCGTGCACGTGCCGAAGGCGGTGGACCGGGTCCTCGATGTAGACCGGCACCGGACCGCGCATCGCTACGACGGCGTTGCCGACCTGGCCGCGCTTGTCCTGTGGCCGGGTCGAGACCGGCACGAGCGCACGCAGCTCCAGCCCCTCGGTCTGGACGCCGCGACGGTGGAGCCAGTGGCGCAGGCTGGAGGTGACCAGCGCGAGAACTACGTCGTTGACCGTCCCGCCGAACGTGTTCTTGACGAACTTGACCTCTTCGAGGTCGGCGCGGACGACGGCGAACCGCCGGTGCGGGCCGATCGGCTGGTTGAGCGGCGTCGCAGGCGCCGGGTTGAGGGCCGCGGCGACCATCTCGCCGACGCCGGCAGCGGTCTCGGACGCCGCGCTCCAGGCGGCGCTCGGCCGGGTCGCGGCGCCGAGCAGGTTGCCGGCGATCCCGGCCGCGGCCTTCGCGGCGCTGATCGCGCTTCCGGCGAGCAGGTCGGAGCTGGTCGGCTCGGGCTGTGCGCGCCACGGCTTGCCCGGATGGTCGTAGTTCGCAGGGACCGGGTCGATGTCGAACATCACGGTCGCGAGGTCGACGCCCGCGATCCCGTCGATCAGCGCGTGGTGGGTCTTCGAGATCAGCGCGAAGCGGTCGTCCTCGAGCCCCTCGATGACCCACATCTCCCAGAGCGGCTTCTGGCGGTCGAGTTGCTGTGATGCGATCCGGCCGGCGAGTGCGAGCAGCGCCTGTTCGTCGCCTGGCGAGGGGAGCGCGGTGCGGCGGACGTGGTAGTCGAGGTTGAACGACGGGTCGTCGGCCCAGAGCCAACGCCCGCTCTCCATCGGCGGCTGCACGATCCGCTGCCGGTACCGCGGCACGAGGTGGAGCCGGGAGCGAACGTGGTCTAGGAACCGCTCGTGCTCGGGCGGTGGGCCCTCGCAGATCACGAGGCCGCCGATGTGCATGTGCGTCTCGGCGCTCTCCTGCGCGATGAAGGACGCGTCGAGCGCGGTCAGCCGGTCGAGATGTTGCTGCGGCACAGCCAAGACCCTAACGGCCACATGATGTGCGGCGCTACGCTCGACCGGTGTTGTGGAGCGCCCAACGCGACGCTGCCGCGGCGCCCGAGCACTCGCGCTGGCGCCGCGCCGCGATGCTGCTCGTCGCGCCGCTGACCGTCGTCTTGCTGCTTGGCGCTCTCGCGGCGCTCGGGCTCTGGCCGTTCGCCGGCGAGGCCAGCGAGCGCCCTCGGGCCGCGGCCGCCGAGCCGAAGGCAGGCACCAAGCGGTTCGACGTCAGCCGTGCGATGGCGACGGCGCGGATGCAGACCGAGGCCGGACCGAGGCCGGCCGGCTCAGCCGTCGCGAGGAAGGTCGGCGAGCGGCTGCGGAAGATGCTCCCGGCCGGGCGCTTCGAGGCCGTCCCCGGCCATCCGGGCCTGCGCAACATCGTCGGCTCCGTCGCGGGCAGCGGCCCGGTCCTCGTCGTCGCCTCGCACTACGACACGCTGACCTACCCCAAGGGGCATCTCGGCGGCAACAACGCGGCCGCGGCCGTCGGCGCGGTGATCGAGCTCGCGCGGTTCGCGCGCTCTGCCGATCGCCCCGAGGCGGCGCGGGGGATCCGGTTCGTGCTGTTCGACGGCGAGCAGCAGACCTCGCGTGACAGCTCGCGCTTTTACGAGCTCGGCCTGCGCGGATCGAAGGCATACGTTCGCGCCCACGCCGAGGAGGTCGAGGCGCTCGTCCTGCTCGATTACATCGGCAACCGCAACCTCCGCCTTCCGCGGGAGGGCACGTCCGACCCCGGGCTCTGGAAGCAGGTGCGAAGCGCCGCCGCGGCGGCCGGTGTCGGCTCGGTCTTCCCCGACGAGGTCGGCGAGTCGGTGCTCGACGACACGACGCCGTTCCAGCAGGCCGGGATCGCCACCGCGAACTTCATCGACTGGAACGACCCCCATCGTCACAAGCTGAGCGACACCTACGACAAGCTGTCGCCGGCCAGCGTCGACGCGGTCGGCGAGACGGTCGCCCAGCTCATCGTCGACCGTGACCGTGCCGCCGCCGCCGGCCGGCAGACGATCCCGTAGACGGCCCTACACTCGCCGGTGATGGCTGTCACCGTCGAGAAGCTGCTGCTTGCGGCACCGCGCGGCTACTGCGCCGGCGTCGACCGCGCCGTGCAGACCGTCGAGCACGCGCTCGAGCTCTACGGCCCGCCGGTCTACGTCCGCAAAGAGATCGTGCACAACAAGCACGTCGTGGCGCAGCTGCGCGCCCGCGGCGCGGTCTTCGTCGACGAGCTCGACGACTCGATCCCGGCGGGAGCGATCACCGTCTTCAGCGCGCACGGTGTCTCGCCGATGGTTCACGCCGAGGCCGAGCGCCGTGGCCTGCGGACGATCGACGCGACCTGCCCACTGGTAACCAAGGTCCACCGCGAGGCGGTCAAGTTCGCCGGCGACGGCTACACGATCGTCTTGATCGGCCATGCGGGCCACGAGGAGGTCGAGGGGACGATGGGCGAGGCCCCCGACCACATCGTTCTCGTCGAGACCGAGGCCGACGTCGACGCGCTCGAGCTCGAGGACCCCGAGAAGGTCGCCTACATCTCGCAGACGACGCTTTCGGTCGACGAGACGCGGGCGATCATCGCGCGCCTTCGCGATCGCTTCCCGCAGATCACCGGGCCGCGGACCGATGACATCTGTTACGCGACGACCAACCGGCAGGCAGCCGTGAAGGCGATGGCCGACCACGTCGACCTGCTGCTGGTGATCGGCTCGCGCAACTCGTCGAACTCGAACCGGCTCGTCCAGGTCACCCGTGAGCTCGGGACCGACGCGTACCTGATCGACGATCTCTCCGAAATCGACGAGTCCTGGCTCGAAGGACGGCGGACGGTGGGGATCTCGTCCGGCGCGAGCGCGCCCGAGGAGCTCGTGCAGCGGCTCGTCTCCTACTTCCGTGAGCGCGGGACGACCGAGGTCGAGGAGTTCCAGGTCGTTCAGGAGGACGTGCGCTTCATGTTGCCAAAGGCCATCAGGGCGGCTCAGACCGCCGCCTCGGCCTAAAGCAGAAGAGATCGCGGCCGATCACACCGGGGGAGATGTCCCTCCGGGAACCGGCTTTGCGCATCGCTGTGCCGATGCTGATGTGCGCGGCGTTCGTCGCCGGGCCACTGGCGGCCGGTTGGGTGTTGTGCTCGAGCCTGCTCGCGCTGTCGTGCAGCCTGATGCTGGTCCGTGCCCGGATCGCCGAGCTCGACGCCGACATGTGGGAGAGCCAGGCCCGCCGTGATCCGCTGACGGGGATCGGCAATTACCGCGCGCTCCACGAGCGGCTCCAGCAGACCGTCGCCGCCGATCCGGCTCGCTTCGCGCTCCTGACCATGGACGTCGACTCCTTCAAGCAGATCAACGACGTCCACGGTCATCTCGAAGGCGACAGGCTGTTGCAGGAGATCGGCCGCGTGCTCGCCGACAGCGTCCGCGGCGACGACGTCATCGCCCGGCAGGGCGGCGACGAGTTCGCCGTGCTCGCCAACGACGCCGACGAGCAGGGCGCGGACCTGCTCGCCGAGCGGATCGAGGCGGCGCTCGCCCGGATCAAGGACGTCGAGGACCGCCCGGTCCGCGCGTCGATCGGCGTCGCCGTGTACCCGCGCGACGGGATGACCGCCGACGACCTGCTCGAGCAGGCCGACGCCGCGCTGCGCAGGATCAAGGACGAGCGCTACGCCGCCGATCCCCGCATGCCGCACAGGCGCAGGACCGATCAGGTCGCCCGAGTGGCCTGACGCATCACTACTCTCGGCGGGCGATGCGGACGCTCGTCCTGTCGGATCTGCACCTCGGCTCGAGCACCGGGGCCGACGTCCTGACCGACGGGCGCGTCAGCGCCCGCCTCGAGCGCGCGCTCGCGGTCACCGACCGCGTCGTGTTCCTCGGTGACCTGCTCGAACTGCGTCACGGTCCGGTCTCCGCCGCGCTGGTCGCAGCGCAGCCTGTGATCGAGCGTCTCGGCGCAGCGCTGCCGCCGGGCGCAGAGGTGGTGATCGTGCCGGGCAACCACGACCACGACCTGATCCGCCCCTGGCTCGATGCGCGTGCCGCACCGCTCGGGCTCGAGCACCGGATCAAGCCGGCGACGGCGTCGCCGCTCGCGCGCCGGGTCGCGGCGTTCTTCCCGGGAGCGGACGTCAGGATCTCCTATCCCGGGATCTGGCTCCGCGAGGACGTGTACGCGTTCCACGGCCACTACCTCGACGTCCACACGCGCGTGCCGACCTTCGAACGGCTCGCCGCGGGCGTGATGACGAAGATCATGGGCGGCCTGCCCGACGGCGAGGCGGACCCGGATGCCTACGAGCGGATCCTCGCGCCGATGTACGCCTGGATCCACGCTGCTGCCCAGCGCGCTCGTCCGGGTCGCCTCGGAGCGGGAGCCGGCAGCGCCGGCAAGGCGTACGAGGCGCTTCACGGCGACGGACACCGGCCGATGCGGATGCGTGTCCTGCTTGCCGCCCTGCCGTTCGGCGTCCGCGGCCTGTCGATGGTCGGCCTTGGTCAGCTGAGCAGCGACCTCAGCGCCGCCGGACTGCTGAACGGGTCGCTCGATGCTGTCGCCGAGGCGGTCGACCGGCTCGGCATCGGCGCCGAGCACGTCGTCTTCGGTCACAGCCACAGGACCGGCCCGTTGCGCAACGACGACCTGCTGCGGTGGAGGACGCCGGGCGGGGCCTGGCTGCACAACACCGGTTCGTGGGTTCACGAGCCGGCGTTCACCGCTGCGACCAGCGGCAAGCATCCCTACTGGCCCGGTGGGGCGCTTGTGATCGAAGACGGTCGTCCGCCGCGGCTGACGCGTCTGCTCGACGGGGTCAGGCTTCCGCAGGCAGCTCGGTCGGCGCCGGCGCGACCCCGGGGCTGAAGCAGACGGCGTGACAGGTCAGCCCTGGTCCGGCCGACAGCTCGATGACGCCGTGCGTGTGGGTCTCGTGGGCGAGCAGCAGCTCAGGCCCAGGCGATGAGATCTCCCGAGGCTCGCCGTTGACCTCGAGCGTGCCAGCTCCGGAGAGGACGGCCCAGACCTCACCGGCCTCGTAAGGACCCGACCAGAGGCCATCCCGATCCTCGGAAGGGACGACGATCCGGGCTTCCGGGGCATCGATCCTGTGGAGCGCGTCGGTCAGCGGAAGTCCAGCCTCACCGAGCGCGTCCTGGATCGCGAGCTCGGTCTGCTCGTATCCGCCCTCGCCGCGATGGAAGTCGATCAGCTTGAGGTCGCGCCCGAACAGGTACCGCGAGGGCCAGCCCTCGTTCTCGTAGATCCGCCAGAGCCGGTGCTCGAGGTCGAGCAAGACCGGGTGCTCGATTCCGGCGCGCGCGACAAGATCGCGGGCGACCTCCTCGCCGGCGCTGAACGGCAGCCATGGCGAGAACACGGTTATGACGCGGAGCCGGTCGTCGCCGCCGTAACGCTCGTGCCAACGACTCAGGTACGCGCTCGTCCGCAGTGAGGACGGCCGCAGCAGGTCGTTGAACTCGATCAACACCGGGCGGCCCTTCTGTTGGTCCATCCGCAGGCCCGCGACGTTCACCCACGGCAACGCGGTCGGGATCATCGGTGCGGCGATGTCGGCTCCGGCCGGTGGTCTCACGCTCCCGACGCTAGCGGTCGGCGCGCTCTCATGGCGCTCTCACGCGCTGGGCGAAACTCGGACGCGGAGCCGGTGTTCGTGTACACAGACCGGAACGCAGCCCCGATCGACCGAACCCGTTCGTGTCCGATGTGGGAGGATGCGCCCCGGTCCGCCCTTCGGGGTGATCACCGTCACACGTGTCGTAATCAACAAGGAGCAACGACTCAATGCTGTCCAAGTTCTCCGCCATCGCCGCCAGCGCGGCGGCCGGCGTCATCCTCATGGCCACTCCGGCCATGGCTGCAAACGTCTACACCGTCGATGGCGGCGGGACCACCGGCGGCACGCCGTCGAAGCCGAAGGCCGCGAAGCTGAACGCCTCGTTCACGATCGCGACCGACAACGACTCGGCCGGCGCCCTGATTCCGGACGTCGTCTCGACGTACACGATCTCGATCGAGGGTGGCAAGCTCGACAAGACGGTGCTTGCGAAGGCGCCGAAGTGCAAGGTTTCCGCCGAGGGCGCGGATCAGGACGATTCGCAGTGCCCGAAGGGCTCAATCGTCGGCAAGGGCCAGCTGTCGGCCGCCGTCGGCGCGCCCGGTGGCCTGATTCAGAAGCCGAGCTTCTTCTGCACGCTTCCGTTCAACATCTACAACACCGGCACCGACATCGCTCTGTTCATCCGTGCGACGACCAAGGTCTGCCCGACCGCCGTCACGCAGTGGGTCAAGCAGAACACCAAGCAGAAGGGCCGCACGGTCGTGACCAGCTTCACGACGCCGGAGAGCCTGCAGCTCGTCGTGCCGCCGTCGCTCTACGCGTCGGTGACGCAGGCGAACTTCTCGCTCAACCCGTTCTACGCGACGGTCAAGGGCAAGAAGGTCTCCGCGACGCAGTCGATCGGTTGCGCCGACAAGAAGCGTGACGTCTCCGTCAACTTCAAGACGCGCAGCGGGCAGAACACGACCGTCAAGAAGACGCTCCCCTGCTAACAGCACCTCGATCGCATCGACCGATGTGACGGGCTACCGGGCGGGTCGCGGCATCGCGACCCGCCCGGTGCTGTTCTGGGCCCGACGGTTTGCATCGGCGGTGAGCGGGTAGAGCTATCGCATGCTCTCTCTGCCCAAGACCGCAGCCGCCGGAATCACGGCGGCGACATTCGCCCTCTCGCTCGCGGTTCCCGCGATCGCCGCCAACGTCTACGAAGTTGACGGTTCGGGAACCCGCGGCGGTACTCCGTCGAAGCCGAAGGCCGCAAAGCTGTCCGCCGAGTTCACCGTCGCGACCGACAACGACTCGGCCGGCGCCCTGATCCCCGAGGTCATCTCGACCTACTCGTTCGCGATCGAGGGCGGCAAGCTCGACAAGCGAGTGCTCGCGAAGCTGTCGAAGTGCAAGGTTTCCGCCGAGGGCGCGGATCAGGACGACGCGCAGTGTCCGAAGAGCTCGATCGTCGGCAAGGGCCAGCTGTCGGCCGCGGTCGGCACCCCTGGCGCTCTGATCCAGAAGCCGAGCTTCTTCTGCACGCTTCCGTTCAACATCTACAACACCGGCAAGGACATCGCCCTCTTCATCCGCGCGACGACCAAGGTCTGCCCGACCGCCGTCACGCAGTGGATCAAGCAGACGACCACGCAGAAGGGCCGCACCGTCGTCACCAGCTTCACGACGCCCGAGAACCTGCAGCTCGTCGTGCCGCCCTCGCTCTACGCGTCGGTGACTCAGGCGAACTTCACGCTGAGCCCGAAGTACGCGAAGATCAAGGGCAAGAAGACGTCCGCGACTCAGTCGATCGGTTGCTCGGACAAGAAGCGCGACGTGGCCGTCACCTTCACCACGCGCACCGGCCAGAAGACGACCGTCAAGAAGACGGTGGCGTGCTAGCACCAGAGGTTCGCTCCGGACCGATGTGACGAACGGCACCCCGGCGGGTCGCGGCAACGCGACCCGCCGGCTGCTGTTCTGGCACCCTTGCGGCGGTGCGCATGCGTCGGCCGATCGCATTCCTCACGCCGCCGGCCGTCGCGCTGGCGACGCTCGCGGTTCCCGATCCCGCCGCGGCCCACGGCCTCGTCGGCCGTGAAGATCTCCCGCTCCCGCCCTGGCTCTTCGCCTGGGCCGCCAGCATCGTGCTGATCGTCTCGTTCGCGGGCCTCGCCGTCCTCTGGACGAAGCCGAAGCTCGAGGGCGCCTCATCGGGTCGTGTCCTGGGCGTCCCGCTCGCCTTCGAGTTGCTCGCCGGCGCCTGCGGCGTCGCGCTGTTCGCGGTCGTCGTCTACGCCGGCTTCGCGGGCTCGCAGGTCGACACCGCGAACCTCGCGCCGACGACGATCTTCGTCCTGTTCTGGGTGCTCGTGCCCCTCAGCAGCGTGGCTCTCGGCGACCTCTTCCGGTACGTGAGCCCTTGGCGCGCAGTCGCTCGCGCGACCGGATGGGCGGCGCGCAAGCTCGGCGGTGATTCGCTGCCCGCGCCGCTGGCTTACCCAGAACGGCTCGGCCGGTGGCCGGCGGTCGCAGGCATCCTCTGCTTCGGCTGGCTCGAGCTGATCTCCCCGGACCGTGGCGACCCGTCGTTTCTCGCGACCCTGGCGCTCGTTTACGCGGCCGTCCAGCTGATCGGCTCGAGTCTCTACGGGGAGCAGGCGTGGACGGCGAACGCCGACGCCTTCGGCGGATTCTTCGCACTCTGCGGCCGGCTTTCGCCGCTCGACTGGCGTGATCGCGAGCTGCACGTCCGCAAACCCTTGAGCGGCGCGACGACGATGGCCGCCGTGCCGGGGGCGGTCGCGCTCCTGTGCGTGTTGATCGGCGTCACGAGCTACGACGGCCTCAGCCAGAGCAGCCTCTGGCTCGACCTACTGCCGGACCTGCAACGGGCATTCGAAGCTCTTGGGCTGTCGTCGTCGGCGTCGCTCCAAGCCGCCGGACTGCTGGGCCTGGCGACGGTCTGCGGGCTGGTCGCCGGCCTCTACCGCCTCGGGGCCGACGGCGTCCGAACAGCTGCCGGCGAGGTCACGACGGGGGAGGCGGCGCGCACGTTCGCCCACGCGCTGATCCCGATCGCCGCCGCATACCTTGCGGCCCACTACGTCTCGCTGCTCGTCTTCCAGGGGCAGGCGCTCTGGTATCTCGCTTCCGACCCGCTCGGTCGCGGCGATGACATCTTCGGCACGGCGGGCCGCGCGATCGACTACTCGTGGCTCGGCAGCACGGCGATCTGGTACGTGCAGGTCACTGCGCTGGTCGTCGGGCACGTGGCCGGGCTCGTGCTCGCCCACGATCGCGCGATCTTCCGCTTCTCCGACGCGAAGGTCGCCGCCCGCTCGCAGTACTGGATGCTCGCGGTCATGGTCTCCTTCACGAGCATCGGCTTGTGGCTCCTTTCGGCGGGACGATGATGACTCCGATCGCACACGCCGGCCACTGGCTCGCCAACACGCTCTACGCGCTGCCTGCGATCGTGCTCGTCCTGGCACTGGTCAGGCAGCGCGTGCGTGAGCGGCGCGGCTCAGCAGGCTCAGGTCGTGAGCCAGACCCTCCGGCGTGAGCTGGTCGGTCGGCCAGGCGACCGCCGGCCTACCAGCTGCGTCGAGCAGCACGACGCGAGCGGAGTGCTCGAGCCCGTCCTCCTGCGGCTGCACCCCGAAGCTGCGCCAAACCGGAGCGAGCTCCTGTCGGCTGCCGAGCAGGAACGACATTCGGCCGGTCAGCCCCTGACGAGCGAGGAAGCGTCGCGCTCTGAGCGGCGTGTCGTTGGGCGGGTCGACGGCGACGGCAAGCGCCGGCACGGGCGAGTCGAGGCGGTCCAGGGCTCCCCGGATCTGCTGGGCCGTGGTCGGGCATGTGTCCTGGCAGGTCGTGTACAGGAAGGTCAGCACGACCGGCCGACCCCGGAAGGATGCCGCCGACACGGTCCTGCCGTCCTGGTCGCGGAGGACGAACGACGCAGGCGGCTGGCCTGCGGGGGAGAGCGCGCCGCGGAACCCTCTGTCCCGGTTCTCGCTCGCCCCGGGCCCTGCGACGAGCATCACCGCCGCGGTCAGCAGCGCGAGCGTCGCCGCCGCCATCAGCGTCAAACGGACCCGCGGCGCCAACGAGGGACTCAATCTTCCGTGGGTTCGGGCGGCTCCGGATCAGCCGGGGCAGAGTTGGCGAACAACTGGGCGGCGATCTCGTCGAGGCCCTTGATCCGCGTGCCCGACATCTCACCGAACGATGTCTGCTGCTTGGCGCCGCGTTGATCCTCGCGGCGACGGCGCCGCTCGTCGTCGCGGCGGCGCTCCTCCTCGATCTTCTGCTTGCGCCGTGCCGCCCGCGCCTCGCGGTCGAGCAGGTCGCGCTTCGGGAGGATCGCCTCAGCCGCTCGTTCCGGATCGAGCGATGCGATCAGCTCCGCAGCCATCGCCTGGGCCAGAGCGTCAGCGATCTCGGTGCTCGGCCCGGCGCTCTTCTTCTGGCGCCGGGCGGTGTGCGACGCCCGGGCGAGCTGCTTGGCGGCGTGCTGCGAGACCGGCCGGCGTGCGCCCTTCTGGAAGCCGCGGACGTTTTCTGTCACCTCGTCGCGCAGCTTCGGCGGGAACGAGCGGAACAGGTCCTTGAGTTCGGCGGTCGTGACGTCCGTGGAGATCGCCGCGACGTATGCGCGCAGCTCCGGCCACGGGAGCGGCTCGCGCTTGGGCTTCTCCTGCAGCTTCTGCTTGACGATCGGGAGCGTGCGCTCCTCGGCGACGCCGATGATCCGCGGCCCGATCTGCGGCTGGTCCTCTGCGCCGGGTTCGTCGCTCACGCTCACAGCATGCCCGATCCGGTGGCGGGAGCGCGTCAGGGCTCGACGAGCCCGCGCCTGATCGCGTAGCGGACGAGCTCGACCCGGTCGCGCATTCCGAGCTTCCGCAGGATGTTGCCGCGGTGAGATTCGACCGTCTTCTCCGAGAGGTGGAGGATCTCGCCGATCTGCCGGTTCGTGTGCGCTTCGGCGATCAGCTTCAGCACCTCCTGCTCCCGCGGCGAGAGCGGCTCCTCGGGGGTTGCCGCGGGGTCGGCGAGCCAGGTCCTGACGAGCGCGCTCTGGGCCGCGTTCGTCAGGAATGAGCTGCCTTCGGCGACCGCTCTGATCGCGTCGACGAGGAACTGATCGGCCTCGCGTTTGAGCACGTAGCCGCCGGCGCCTGCCTTGAGCGCCTCGAACAGGTAGCTGTCGTCGTCGTGCATCGACAGCATCAGTACGGCGACGTCGGGCAGGTGCGCCCGGATCTCCCTGGCGACCTGCAGGCCGGTCAACTTCGGCATCGAGACGTCGAGTACGCAGAGGTCGGGCCGGTGGGCGAGGGCCATCTCGAGCGCCTGCTGGCCGTCCTCGGCCTCGGCCACCACGGTCATGTCCGGCTGCTGCTCGAGCAGGACCTTCAGGCCTCCGCGGACGATCCCGTGGTCGTCGGCGATCAGCAGTCTCATGCGGCGCTCCTCGCTTCGGTGCCGTCGAGCTTGAGCGTGACCACGGTGCCGCGCGGCTGCGCCGGCCCGAACGTGACGCGTCCGCCGGCGAGCCGTGCGCGCTCGCGCATCCCGACGAGCCCGAGGCCCTCGGACGGCCGCGGCGGGAAGCCGCTTCCGTCGTCGCGGATCTCGATCACCGGCAGCCCGGCGCGGTCGACATCGACAAGCACGTCGATCGCCTGCGGGCCGGCGTGCTGGACCGCGTTCGACAGCGACTCCTGGACGATCCGGTAGACAACGATCTGCTGCTGCTCGGACAGCGCCGACAGCGCGGCGGCGGCGCCGTCGGCGAGCTTGAGCTGGATCACGCAGCCGCTGTTGGTCGCGGTCCGCTCGATCTGCGCCTGCAGCGCGACCCGCAGGCCATGGTCGTCGAGCGCCGTCGGCCGCAGCTCGCGCGCGAGGCCGAGCAGCTCTTCCATCGCCTGCGTCGTCAGCGCCTTCAGCGTCTCGATCTCCGCGCGTGTCGAGTCGTCGACGCGCTGGCCGAGCGCCTCGAGCCGCAGCAGGATGCCTGTCAGCGACTGGTTGCACTCGTCGTGCAGGTCGCGCGCGAGCCGCCCGCGCTCCTGCTCCTGGCCGGCGAGGACCGCCGAGCCGGTGCGTGCCCGCTCGTCCTCGACCCTGGCGAGCATCCGGTTGAAGGCGATGCAGAGGCGTGCGACGTCCGAGGTGTCGGCGTCGGTGACGTCGGCCCGCAGGCCGGGCCGGCTCAGGTCGACGTCCTCCATCATCCGGGTCAGGCGCTCGAGACCGCGGAACCGCCGCCTCAGGACGAGCCCGTTCACGAGGACGGCGGCGAAGATCCCCGTGACGATGATCAGGGCCTGCTGCTGCTCGACCGCGTCGCCGATCGAGAGATGGGCGGCGGTGATGCCGGCCAGCGTCGTCCCGAGGATGAGAACGGCGTTGACCGCGAGGATCTGGGTGACGAGTGTTTGCTTACGCATCGTTTTGGGGTCTGCACCCCATATCGGCCGAGGGCCTTTGCGACGATACTTCTGACGCAGCACGCCCGATTCATCAGACTTGACCGCCGGCCACGCCGGGGGTCGACAGAGAGGCCGCCGGGAGACCGGCGGCCTTTCGCATTCCCGGTAGCGTGAGGCCTCGCTAGACTGATCTTCCTTCCAATCCCGACCGGGTTTCAGGAGAATTGTCGATGACGCCGTCCGGGCCAGAGTTCATCAAGCAGGTCAAGAGCGAGATCGAGGAGGTCGACCCGTCGGTCGTCTCCGAGCTGATCGGCTCCGGAGGAGCCGACCGCTTCGAGGGCGCCCGGATCATCGACGTCCGCGAGGCCGACGAATGGGAGGCCGGGCACATCCCGGGGGCGCAGTTCGTCACCCGCGGGCACCTCGAGTCGCGGATCGAGGGTGCGGCACCGGACCGCTCGGCGCACGTGATCCTGTATTGCGCGTCGGGCAACCGCAGCGCGCTCGCGGCCCGGACCCTGCGCGACGACCTCGGCTACGAGCGCGTCTCCTCGATGACCGGCGGCTACACCCTGTGGAAGGACCGCGGCTACGAGGTCGAGGTGCCGCGCGCGTTCAGCGCCGAGCAGAAGCAGCGATACAGCCGCCACTTCCTGCTGCCCGAGGTCGGACCGGAGGGGCAGCAGCGGCTGCTCGACGCAAAGGTCCTGCTGCTCGGCGCCGGCGGCCTCGGATCGCCGACCGCGCTCTACCTCGCGGCAGCCGGCGTCGGCACGATCGGGATCGTCGACGACGACACCGTCGACGTCTCCAACCTGCAGCGCCAGATCATCCACACGACTGACCGTGTCGGCGTTGCGAAAGTCGACTCGGCGAAAGCGGCGATCGCCGCGCTCAACCCTGACGTGGAGGTCATCGGCCACCCGGTCCGGCTCGACGCCTCGAACATCGTCGAGATCATCTCGGGCTACGACCTGATCGTCGACGGGGTCGACAACTTCCCGACCCGCTACCTGCTCAACGACGCGTCGGTCCGTTTGAAGATCCCGGTCATCAGCGCTGCGATCCTCGGCTTCGAGGGGCAGCTCTCGGTATTCGCGCCGTACGCTGGTCCCTGCTACCGCTGCCTCTTCCCGGAGCCGCCGCCTGCCGAGTTGGCTCCGTCGTGCGGCGCGAACGGCGTCCTCGGCGTCCTGCCCGGGACGATGGGCCTGCTGCAGGCGACAGAGGTCATCAAGCTCATCATCGGCGCCGGCGATCCGCTCGTCGGCCGGCTGCTGATCTACGACGCGCTGGCCGCCACGACGACCGAGCTCAAGATCAGGCGCGACCCCGAGTGCGCGATCTGCAGCCGCGACCCGGACTCGATCACCGACGAGGAGATCGGCGTCTTCCCCGACTACGAAGCCTTCTGCGCGGCAGCGGGCTGACCGGCAAGGAGCAAGCGAATGGCGACGATCAGGATCCCTCCGGTACTGCGACCGGAGGTCGGTGGTGAACGCGAGGTCGAGGCAGGTGGCGCGACGGTCGGCGAAGCGCTCGATGCGCTCGTCGAGGCGCATCCGGGCACCCGCGGTCAGATCTACGCGCCGTCAGGCGGGCTGAACCGGTTCGTGAACGTCTACGTCAACGACGAGGACGTTCGTGCTCTCGACGGCCTCGACACCGCGATCGGCGGCGCCGACACGCTGCTGATCCTGCCGGCGATGGCGGGCGGTGCACACGCCGACCTTCGGTCGGCTTGATCGCCATCTGAGCATCATCTGTCCAAGTCGGGGCGCTGACCTGCCACAATGTGGCGATGCCTGGCGTCGGCCCCGGTGAACTGATCCTGATCCTCGTGATTGCCCTGCTGGTGCTCGGGCCGAAACGGCTGCCCGAGGCAGGACGGGCGCTCGGCAAGGGAATGCGCGAGTTCAAGGAGTCGATGAGCGGCGCAGACCCGCGCCCCGAGCTCGAGAACCTGACCGCGACCGATACCAAGCGGTCGGCCGAGCGCGCGTTCGGCGACGAGGCTCCCTGAGCAGCGCCCGATGACGATCTCGATCCCGGCGGACATCTACGACCGCCTGATCGAGCACGCACGGAGCGAGCTGCCCAACGAGTGCTGCGGGCTGGCGGAGTACGACCCGGCCGCAGGCACCGTCGTCGCCGCACGGCAGCTCGTCAACGCCGAGCCGAGCCCGATGCGGTTCGCGTTCGCCTCACCCGATCTGCTCGAGATACCGCGGATCGAGGAGCGCGGGCTGGTACCGGTGATCTACCACTCGCACGTCGCCTCGGAGCCGAGCCCGTCGCAGACCGACCTGACGTTCGCGGCCGGCTGGCCGGGCGTGCCGTGGCTGATCGCCGGGCCGATGAACGGCGACCCGCAGCTGCGCTGGTTCGAGATCGAGGACGGGGCTGTCCGTGAGCACGCCGTCGAGCGAGCCTGAAGTCTCCGTCCGTGTGGCGATTGCGTGGCATCAGGCCGAAGCCGAGATGCTGCAGCAGATCCTCGAGGCCGAGGGCATCCACTCGTTCCTCCGGCGCTCACCGGGATTCGACGTTCCCGAGTACCTCGCGTCGGGCCCACGTGACGTCGTGGTCCGGCGCGCTGACGAGGAGCGCGCCCGAGAACTGCTGCTGCCGACCGGCAAGGCCGACCTCGGCCGCCGACCGAAGCCGGTCGACCCGGTCAGGCTGCTCGTGATCCTGATCGCCGTCGTCGCGGCGACGTGGGTCCTGCTCTCGGTCCTCCTGTGACCCTGACCGATCTCAGGCCATCGCCGGAACGCCGGCTTCGACGATCCGCGTGATCTCTTCGTGCGCGCGGTCGAACTCGCTCGGGGCGAGGACCGCGGTGCCCTCGAAGGGCAGCTCACGAGCGATCTCGACGAACGGCGAAGAGCCGCCGAAGTCGTCCTTGACGCGCACCGTCACCGGCCGCGGGATCCGATGCGTGCGTAGCAGCACGACCGACAGTGGCTGGCGCCGGCGCCAGGCGAGGCGCTTGACAGCGTAGTCCGGCGTCCACACGTGGAAGGGAGAGAGCTCGAGCACCATGCGCGGGTCGGTGATCGTCCAGGTCGCGGCGACCTCGGCCCAGGCGCGGATCCTCACGCGATCCGGCTGAGCGACGGCGCCGGGGCGACCGAGTGCATGCAGCGGTGGGTCGCCGTCGGGCCAGACGCCCTCTTCGAGCGCACGGCGCAGCTCCGGCTGGTGGGAGCCGCGGATCAGGTCCATCCGCTGCTGTTCGAAGGTCGGGTAGAGGAAGAACGGCTCGTCACCGAGCTTGCCGGCCTCGGCCGCGGTTCGTAGCGTCACGAGCTGCTCGCCTTCGGCGAGGGCTCTGACGGTGACAGCCCATTCCTTGAGCGCAATCGGCATAGATCAGATCGAGAGGGAGAGACGGGAGAGAGAGATTGCGGGGCGGCGTCTGCCAGCGGCCCGCGACTGCTCCCAGATTGTGGCACGGGTCCTCCGAATCGCATAATGATCCTGCAAATTGCCGACTACGCCGCGACGCTCGACCGGACCGGGCGATGCTCGGTGTCGGCGAGGTGCTGATGGCTCGGGCAGTATCCGTTCACCGGCAGCGGCGTCCGCTGGCACGCGGTGCCGCGGCGGGTCGTCGCCCGGCACTGGAGCGGCCGGCCGTGATGGTCGAGACCGCGCGCCGGTTGGCGTTCGATCCAGATCTCCGCCTGGGCGATCCGGGAGGCGATCAGCCGGAACGCGTGGGCCTGGGCGCGCATCGGGATGAAGCGGCGCACTTCGAGAAACAGCGACCGCGCCGGGCGCGCGAAGTAGTTGCGGTCCGTTGCGACCCGCTCGAGCGTGGTCTCGCACGCTTCGAGGATCACCCGCGCCTCTTCGCTGCGGAGCTCCGGGTACGCCAAGCGGCGGAGGTCACGGTAGAGCTCTCGGCTGAAGTGGTACACGACGCGCTCCTGAACAGTTTCCCTCGCAGTCACCCGCTGAAACACGGGATCCGGCCGGGAGTTCCGGGTCGGCTTCGTGTCAGAACCACTGTTCGAAGTGCGGGGCTGCGTCACCTGACATGACAGCGTGCATGGCGTCGAAACTGTGGTCTGTCTCAGGGAACTCTAACCGCCGGTGGGAGCCGCGGCTCTCGGCCCTGACAAGGGCTGCGCGGGCGACGGCACGCGCCAGTGGGTGTGGATCGGCCTCGAGTCGGCTGAGGCCGCCGGCGTCGCGGATCAGGCCGGCATCGCGCCAGACCGCCGCTCTCGTCTCACGAGTCGGCTCGGGCAGCGCCGTCGGGTTCGGGGGCGTCGAGCCAACGGACGGCGGCGGTTCCCCGAGGCCGGCGAGCGCCGCGCGCCGGCCCTGGACGAAGCACTCGCTCAGCGAGTTGGACGCGAGCCGGTTGGCGCCGTGGAGGCCAGTGCACGCGGTCTCCCCGACGACGTAGAGCCCGGGCACGGTCGACGCGCCGTCGAGGTCCGCCTTGACGCCGCCCATGCCGTAGTGGGCGGCGGGGGCGACCGGGACCATCGTCGTCGCCGGGTCGAGGCCCGAGTCACGCAGTGCCCCGACGACGTTCGGGAACACGCTGTGGTCGATCGAGCGCATGTCGAGCAGGACGTGGCTCGATCCGGTCCTCTGCATCACCGACCAGATCGCGGCCGAGACCTCGTCGCGGGGCAGCAGCTCGTCGACGAACCGCTCTCCTGACAGGTCGTGCAAGGTCGCGCCCTCGCCGCGGATCGCCTCGGTGACGAGGAAGCCCTCGCGCCCGGGCACCCCGGTGACGGCCGTCGGGTGGAACTGCATGAACTCGAGGTCCGCGAGGTCGGCGCCGGCGTGGCGGGCGAGCAAGAGGCCCTGGCCCTGTGAGCCCGGAGGGTTCGTGGTCCTCGACCAGAGCGCCGCCATCCCGCCCGTTGCGAGCACCGTCGCGCGCGCCTTGACGGCGCGTCCGTCGCTGCAGACGACGCCGATCACTCGGCCGCCGTCGGTCCAGAGCACACTGGCCCTGGCCTGCTCGATCACGGTCACGCGAGGCTGCTCGACGACGAGCGCGCTGAGCGTACGCACGACGCGCCGGCCGGTCGCCGAGCCGCCCGCGTGCACGACTCGCCGTCGCGAGTGCCCGCCTTCGAGGCCGAGCGCAAGCTCGCCGTGCTGGTCGCTGTCGAAGCGGACTCCGAGAGCCTCGAGCTCATGGACGATCCCGGGCGCCTCGCGGCAGAGCTGAACAGCCGCGCTCACGCGGACCAGCCCGCGGCCGGCGATCTCGGTGTCCTCGCGGTGCAGGTCCGGGGTGTCGTCGGGGCCGAGCGCCGCCGCGAGTCCGCCCTGCGCCCAGTACGAAGCGGTCTGCGCGAGCGGCGACGCCGAGATCAGGATCACGCGGGCGCCGGTGTGCGCCGCGGTCAGCGCCGTGAACAGCCCCGCACCACCGGCGCCGACGACGACGAGGTCGCCCTCGATCGGCTGTGCGGCGTCCGGCATGCGGCCGAGCCTACCCGCGGGCGGTCGCTACGGTTCAGCGGTGCTGCGATCCGCGCTCTTCCGCCACGGGTCTTCGCTGCTCCACGACGTCGGACCCCATCCTGAGCAGCCTGCCCGAATCGAGGCGATCGACCGGGCGCTGGCCGCCGCGGGCGGGCTCGGCTACGAGTCCCACGAGTCGCCGCCGGCGTCGCGCGAGCAGCTCGAGGCCGTCCACCCGGCCGCGCACGTCGACCTGATCGAGCGCATCGCCCTGTCGGGCGGCGGCGCGATCGATGCCGATACGGCACTCTGCGAGCACTCCTACGATGCGGCGCTGCACGCTGCCGGGGGTGCCTGTGCGCTCGTCGATGCTCTGCTCGATCACGAGTACGCCGTCGGGGCCGCCCTGCACCGGCCGCCCGGTCACCACGCCGAGACCAACCGCGCGATGGGCTTCTGCCTGTTCAACTCGGTCGCGGTGGCTGCCCGGCACGCGCGGGACGCATACGGGTGCGGGCGGGTCCTGATCGTCGACTGGGACGTCCACCACGGCAACGGGACGCAGGAGATCTTCTACTCGACCGACGAGGTGCTGTTCGCGTCGATCCACGAGGCGCCGCTGTATCCGGGCACCGGCTCACCGGCCGAGCGCGGAGATGGGGCCGGTCATGGATACACGCTCAACCTGCCGGTTCGTGCGGGCAGCGGCGACGAGGTCTTCACCAGCCTGGTCGACGACGCGATCGTTCCCGTTGCGCGCGGCTACAGGCCGGGGCTGATCCTTATCTCGGCGGGGTTCGACGCCCACGCACGCGACCCGCTCGCAGGCTGTGAGGTAACAGAGACGGGCTACGCGACGATGGCGCGATCGCTCCGCGGCCTCGCCGACGAGCACGGGATCCCGGTCGGCCTCGTGCTCGAA
This sequence comes from Baekduia sp., assembly GCA_037045385.1. GTDB lineage: Bacteria > Actinomycetota > Thermoleophilia > Solirubrobacterales > Solirubrobacteraceae > Baekduia. Next base: position 80,234 of record JBAOHN010000011.1, read on the forward strand.
GGTGGCTACGACCTCGACGCCCTGGCGAGCAGCACCATCGCGACATTGGAGGCGCTGGCCGAGCCAGGCCCGGTCGCGATACGCGACTAGGGGACTTCGGGGACGGTCGGAAGCGCCCCGGCGCCGCCGGAGTCAGGGGCGGTCGTGGCCGTCGCGGGCGGTGTCGTCTCGGTCGGCGTCGTCGCAGGAGAGGTCGCCGTGGGCTGCGCTGCGTCGGGCTGAGCGGTGGTGACGGCCGGGGCGGTCGTGACTCCGGGCGGAGGCAGCGTCACGGTCGTCGGCGTGTCCGAGATCCGTCCGTTGTCGGCGGTCAGGTCGGCGAACGCGAACCCGAGCGCGCCGAGAGCGAGCGCGGCGATGGCGCCGGCGACGGCCAGCGGGCGTCGCCATGCGGGCGTCGTCGCGATCCGCGTCCGGGCGGCGCTACCGCAGTCCAGGCACCAGTCCTGCCCGGGCTCGAGCCGGGCGCCGCAGCGCGGGCACGGCGTGATGTCGTTCGCGGACGGGTCGCTCACGAGGGATCGTCGGCAGGAGGCTGAGCCTGCCCGGCGTCCTCGGCAGGTGGCTGCGGGACCGACCAGAGCGGCGGTGCCACAGGTGCGGGCCCGGATGCCGGGATCGGCGGGGATGGCGTCGCGGTGTGTTGCGCCATGACCGCCTCGGGTGCGGCCGGGGTGAGGGCACCGGGCACGGCCGGCGCCGGATCCGGCTGTGCGACGGGATGCGGCGTGACGCCCGGGCCGCCGACTGCGACCGGGCCCGAGACCTGGGTGCCGCAGCTCGGGCAGAAGCGCGCGTCGCTGCCGTGCAGCGCCCCGCAGCGGACGCATGCCGTGATCCCCGGCTCGTGCAGCTCGGTCACGCCGCGAGGACGGCCCAGCGCGCGTTCGATCGCGCGCATCTCGCCGTCGACCGTGTCGAGAGCCTGGAGCTTCGCGGCCACCAGTTGGTCGTTGCGCCGTCCGAAGCGGTGGAGATCGAAGACGAGGCCACCGAGGTCGCGAAGGCCCAGCTCGTGCGCACGGTGCAGGTAGCGGAGCCGGCGCCGAAGCGCGCCGCGACTGCCGGACGGCGACGGCGCCGTCTGCTCCCCGGCGGCAGGCGGCGGAGGGTCGAGCGCGTCGGACTGCTCGTCGTTTCTGTTGCGGCGGAACGGAGCCTTCATGCGAGACGGCGCCCCCAGGACGCCGGAATCTCACGATACCAGTGGGCCCGAGCGCGCCCGCCGCCGCAGAAGCGTCGCCGTTCTGCCGCGGGATCGGCGCATCCCTGTCTGGAGAGGCCGCACTCGGAGGCCCAGGATCGGATGCGGGAGGCGAGCGCCTCTCGAACCGCCAAACGACAGAGGGGGAATGACATGAATGCAATCGCCGACAAGACCTACGGCGCGATGGGTCTCGGCCACGCGACTGCGAGCCGCTGGCTGGAAAGCGCCGCGGAGGCGCGCACCGACGAACGCGGGCAGGGGACGGTCGAGTACATCGGCCTCGTGCTGCTGCTGGCCGCCGTCGCGGCGGCCCTGACGAAGGCGGGAGGCGGAACGTCGATCGGCGGCAAGGTGATCAACGCGATCAAGGGTTCGATCGATTCCGTGAAGTGAGTCGCTGCTCCGCGGTCACGCGCCGTACGATTGGCGCGTGACCGCGGCGAGCGATCCACGCGACCGGCCGATCGGCGTCTTCGACTCCGGTGTCGGAGGGCTGACCGTGCTGCACGAGCTGCTCGTCTCGCTGCCGTCCGAGGACTTCCTCTATCTGGGCGACAGCGCACGGTTCCCCTACGGGCACCGGACGCCGGAGGATCTGCAGGAGATCGGACTCGGGATCGTCGAGCTGCTCGTCGAACATCAGGTCAAGCTCCTGATCGTCGCCTGCAACTCGATGACCGCAGCGGCGCTGCCGGTGCTGCGCAGCCGGATGCAGGAGACGACGCTCGGCGTCGACGTGATCGGCGTCGTCGCGCCCGAGGCGGCACAGGCGGTTGCTGCCACCCGCAGCGGCCGCATCGGCCTGCTCGCAACCGAGGCGACCGTGGCCAGCGGTGCCTACGCCCGCGCGCTGGCGGCCGTCGACCCACACGTCGACCTCGTCGCCGTGCCGTGCCCGGAGCTCGCGTCGCTGATCCAGGAGCCGCCCGGAGGAGAGCTGTTCACGCCCGAGCTCGAACGGCAGGTTCGTGAGTGCTGTGCGCCGCTGGTCCAGACCGGCGTCGACACGGTGATCCTCGGCTGCACCCACTATCCGCTCGTCCGCTCGATGCTGCAGCGTGCGCTCGGGCGGTCGGTCACGCTCGTGACGTCAGGGCAGGCACTGGCACGGCAGGCCGAGCACGCGCTCGGCTCGCGTGACCTTGCGACGCAGCGACGGGGCGAAGGCCGCTACCGCTTCCTCGCGACCGGCGATGCACGCGCATTCACCGCGGCAGGAACGCGCTTCCTCCAGATGCCGATCGGGCAGGTCGAGCAGGTTGCGCCGCCGCTGCCCGTGGAGACGCGATGAGCGATCGTCACGACGGGCGCGCCGTCGACCAGATGCGGCCGGTCACGATCGAGCCGGGATTCGTCCGCACGGCGACCGGTTCGGCGCTGATCTCGATCGGCGAGACGCGAGTGATCTGCACAGCCTCGGCGGAGGACCGCGTCCCCGGCTGGCGCGCGGGCAGCGGGCTCGGCTGGGTGACGGCCGAGTACGGGATGCTGCCTGCGTCGACCGGACGGCGGAAACCCCGTGATGTCTCCAAGGGGCGTCCCGACGGTCGCACCGTCGAGATCCAGCGGCTGATCGGACGCTCGCTCAGGGGCGTCGTCGACTTCGCGGCGCTCGGTGAGACATCGATCTACCTCGACTGCGACGTGCTCCAGGCCGATGGCGGAACGCGCACCGCGGCGGTAACCGGCGCCTACGTGGCGCTCGCGCTGGCCTGCGCCGAGCTACGGCGTTCGGGCCTGATCGAGAGCGATCCGCTGATCGGCTCCGTCGCTGCCGTCTCCTGCGGGATCGTCGGCGGCATCCCCGTGCTCGACCTCGACTACCCCGAGGACTCGACCGCGGAGGTCGACGCGAACGTGGTCATGACCGGCGAGGGCGGGTTGATCGAGGTGCAGGCCACGGCTGAGCGGACCCCGCTCGGTCGCGCCCACCTCGACGAGCTGCTGGCGCTGGCCGCCGGGGGGATCGAAGAGCTGCGAACGCTCCAGAGCGCGGTGATCGACGAGGCCGGCCGGAGCTGACGTGGAGCTCGTCCTCGCGTCGCGCAACGCACACAAGGCGCTGGAGTTCGAGGGGCTGATCACGGGCGCCAGCGTCCTGCCGCTTCCGGCCGGCGTGGAGCTGCCGCCGGAGACGGGGAACACGTTCGCGGAGAACGCACTCGTCAAGGCGCAAACGGCGGCGTCCGCGACCGGCCGCCCGGCGATCGCCGACGACTCGGGGATCGCTGCCGGAGCGCTCGGCGGCGCGCCCGGGGTGCGGTCGGCGCGATTCGCGGGTGAGAACGCGACCGACGAGGAGAACCTCGCGCTCCTCCGGGCCCGTGTCCCGCCCGGCAGCCCGCTCGCCTACCACTGCGCGATCGCGTTCTGCGGTCCGGACGAGGAGTTCGTCGTCGAGGCCCGCTGCACCGGCACGATGGCGACCGAGCCGAGGGGCGACGGCGGCTTCGGATACGACCCCGTCTTCGTCTGCGACGACGATCCGGACGGCCGCACGATGGCCGAGCTGAGCTCCGCCGAGAAGGCGGCGATCAGCCATCGCGGCCGGGCCGCGCGCCTCCTCGGCGAACGGCTCGCCCGATGAGCACGCCGGACGCGGGCCGTTCCGGCGCGCTCGGCGTCGCGCGGCTGTCGATCGCCGCCGCGCTGCTGCTGATCGCGGTCAAGCTCACCGCGGGCCTCGCCTCTGGCTCGCTCGGTCTCGTCGCCGAGGCGGCGCACTCGGGCACCGATCTCGTCGCGGCGATCCTGACCTTCGCCGTACTTCGGGTCGCGCTTCGGCCACCTGACGAGGAACACCAGTACGGCCACGGCAAGGCCGAGCACCTCGCCGCGCTCGCGGAAGGCGCCTTCCTCGCGTTGATGTCGGCCGCCGTCGCGGTCCAGGCAATCGCCCGTCTCACCGGCGGCGGACACGAGCTCGATCCGTCGTGGTGGCTGGCCCCCGTGCTGGCGCTCGTGATCGCGATCGACGCCGGCCGCGTCGTGGCACTCCGGCGAGCCGCACGCGACCATCGCAGCGCCGCGCTGTCGGCCTCGGCCGTGCACTTCGCTTCGGACCTCGTCGGAACGCTCGCGGTCGTGGCCGGAATCGCGCTCGCGGCCGCCGGGTGGCCGGAGGCGGACGCGATCGCTGCGCTCGTCGTCGCGACGCTCGTCGTCTACGCGGCCGGACGGCTGGTGCGCGAGAACGCGCACGTGCTGATGGATCGTGCTCCGACCGGCGTCGAGGAACGCGTGCGATCGATCGTGCGGATCGCCGAACCGGACGCCGCGATCCAGCGGATCAGGGTCCGGACGGCGGCCTCCCACTACTTCGTCGAGATCGTCGTCGGCTACCGGGCCGACGCCGGTCTGGGCGAGAGCCACGCGGTCGCCGACGCGATCGAGGAGGCGGTCGAACGCGAGATCGCCGACGCCGACGTGATCGTGCACGTCGAGCCCGCAGCTCCCGACCACGACCTGCGCGCCCGGGCCAGCGCCGCCGCGCTGACCGTGCGCGGCGTGCACGAGGTTCACAACGTCCGCGTCACAGCTGTCGACGGTACGCCCGAGATCTCACTGCACCTCAAGCTGCCCTCCGAGCTGCCGCTCGCCGATGCGCACGACGTCGCCACGGCGGTCGAGGAGGCGATCGGCGCCGCGATCCCGGGCCTGTCCGCGGTGCACACCCACGTCGAGCCGCTCGCGGCGCCTGAGGCGATCGAGCGCCCGCAGGGTCCGGTCGCCGAACGGATCGAACGCGGCGTCGCCGCGCAGGTCCGCCGGATCGCAGGTGCCGAGCCAGAGCAGTTGTCGCTGCGCGAGACCCCGGGTGGCGTGGTCGTGCTGTTGACGGTCTCGCTCCCCGGCGACCAGCCGTTGACGTCGGCGCATGACGTCGCGACAAGGATCGAGCACGAGATCCGCGACGCAGTTCCCGAAGTCGCGGACGTCGTGGTCCACACCGAGCCCTCCGCGGGCCGCGAGGTCAGCGGAGGTTGATCGCGGCCGCGAGCGAGACGGCAAGCGCGACACCCGCGTAGCCCTGGTAGCCCGCGATCAGCCCGGCGATCGCGCCACCGAGGAAGACGGCGACCGTGATCGCCCACCAGATCCGCTCGAAGGTCACGGTCCCAGTCTGCCCGCTCGCCCGGCGGGACGCGGCGGGCGAGCGCCGCTGGTAGCGTCGCGCCGGTGTCCAGCGTCAGGGAGGCGACAGCCGTCGTGAACAAGACCGAGTTCGTCGAGCACGTAGCGCATCGGACGGGCGCGGATCGCGCCCAGGCAGCGGCAACGGTCGATGCCGTCCTCGCCGTGATCGAGGAGACGCTCGCGCGCGGCGGCGAGGTGAGCATCTCGGGCTTCGGCAAGTTCCACGTCGCCGATCGCGCCGCACGCCAGGGTGTGAACCCGCGGACCGGCGAGGCGATCGAGATCGCCGCGGCCCGCGTGCCCAAGTTCACGGCCGGCAGCGGCCTCAAGAACGCGATCAAGGGCTGACCCGGCAGGCCGCGGCCGGCAGCGCGTGACGATGGAGCCCTTCGGCGCGCGCCTGTCCGGCCTCGTCGCAGCCCGTGAGAGCCAGGTTGTCATCGGGCTCGATCCCGACCCCGCGGCCCTCTGGCCCGGTTCATGGGAGGGAATCGATTCCGGCGGGCCGGCGGCGAAGGCCGCCGCCGCCGTCAGCGCGCATTGCCGGTCCGTGATCGCGGAGGCCGGCCCCGCCGCCGTGGCGGTCAAGTTGCAGCTCGCCTGCTTCGAGCGACTCGGAGCCGGCGGCTGGGACGCGCTCACTGCGGCCACGGTCGCGGCCCAGGAGGCTGGGCTGCTCGTGATCGCGGATGGCAAGCGAGCGGACATCGATGTGTCCGCTGTCGCCTACGCACAGGCGCTCGCCGGATCGGTGCCGACGCCCGAGGGCGAGGTGGCCGGCCTCGGCGTCGACGCGATGACGGTGGCGCCGTACATGGGGCCGGACACGATCGCGCCGTTCGTCGAAGCGGGGACTGTGGCCGGCGCCGGCGTCTTCGTCCTCGTCCGCACCTCGAACCCCGGAGCCGCCGTGATCGAGGATGCGACGCTCGCCGACGGCCGGCCGGTCTGGGAGGCGGTTGCGGCGATGGTCGCGGAAATATCGGGCCCACCCGGAGCAGGCGGACTGGCGGATGTCGGCGCCGTCGTCGGTGCGACCGCGCCTGCTCAGCTCCAGCGTGCGCGTGAGCTGCTGCCGCGGACGCCGTTCCTGCTGCCCGGGGTCGGCGCCCAGGGTGGAGCGGTCGCCGACCTGGCCCCGGCCTTCGTGCCGGGCCGTGCCGGCGGGCTCGTCACGGCGTCGCGATCGATCGTCGGCAGCGGTCCGGATGGTGCCCGCCGCGCGGCCGAGGAGCTGCGCGAGCAGGCGTGGTCGCTTCCGCACGGTTGACCGGCGGAGGGGAAACAACCGCAGCGGCGAAGGTTCGTGGCGACGATTCCGCCATATCCTGGTGGACCGCCTCCGCGGAGGCACGCCATGGCCCGACCTGCTCGCCCCTCACCCGCTCGCTGGCTCGCAGTCGTCGCGCTGCTGGTCGCCGGGCTGCTCGTCGGCTATGTAACGGCCTCTACCCTCGGAGGCGGATCGGATGCCTCGCCGGCCGCCACGACGAAGGCCGGTACGCCCAAGGCGGCCAAGCAGCCTTCACGGCGCTTCTACGTGGTCCGTGGCGGTGATGTCCTGTCGGTGATTGCCGAGAAGTTCGATGTCCCCGTGAGCACCCTCGAAGAGCTCAACCCCGAGATCGACGCACGAACACTCCGTCCCGGAACGCGCATCCGCCTGCGCCGATGAGCCTTCGCGCGACGATCGTCGCCGCGGCCGCCGCTCTGGCCGCCGCGGCGCCCGCGGCGGCCGCACCGCCCAAGGTCTCGGCGCCGTCCGCGATCGTCCTCGAGGCGTCGACCGGCACCGTCGCCTATGCCAAGGCGGCCGGAACACGCCGGCAGATCGCGTCGACGACGAAGATGATGACGGCGCTCGTGGCGACCGAACGCGCGTCCCTGGATGACGTGATGATCACCGTTCCGTATGCCGGCATGCCGGCGGAGTCGGTGGCCGGCTTTCGCGCCGGCGAGAGGGTCACCGTCCGCGACCTGCTCTCCGCTCTGATGATCACCTCGGCCAATGATGCGGCCAAGACGCTCGCGGTCAGGACGGCCGGCAGCGAGGCGGCCTTCGTCGACCTGATGAACCGGCGCGCGCGGGCCCTGCGGCTCGATGACACGTCGTTCGCGAACCCGGTCGGGCTCGACGACGAGCGCAACTACTCGACCGCATCCGATCTCGCGCGGCTCGCGATCGAGTTGCGCAAGAACAGCTTCCTGCGCGGACTGGTCAACCGGCCCTCGGTCCGGCTGACCTCCGGCAGCCGGCCGCGGACGTTCGTCAACCGGAACCGGCTCGTGCTCGAGGCGCCGATGGTCAACGGGGTCAAGACCGGTCACACCAGGCAAGCGGGCTATCTGCTCGTGGGCTCGGCGACACGCCGCGGCGTGACCGTGGTCAGCGTCGTCATGGGCGAGCCGAGCGAGGCCGCGCGGGACCGCGACAGCCTCGCTCTGCTCCGCTACGGAGTCGGGAGGTTCAGGTCGGTCACGGCGGTCCGCGCCGGCGATCGCCTGACGTCGATCTCGCTGGCGTTTCGCGGCGGCGACGCCGTCGATGCGGTCGCGTCGGGGACGGTCAGGCGGACCGTTGCCGATCCTGAGAGCCTCTTGGTCGGGGTCACCGGCGTTCCGACAGAGATCGACGGGCCGCTGCGACGAGGCGCCCGTGTCGGCACGGTCGTCGTCACCGACGGTGGGCGGGTCGTCTCGCAGACGCCGCTCGTAACCGCTCGCGCCGTCGATGCGGCTAGCTTCATCGACCGGCTGAGGACCTGGCTGGCCAAGCCGCTGACGCTCCTGCTGCTGGCCGTGTTCCTCGGCAGTAGCGTGTACGTCCTTCGCGTCCGTCGCGGAGCCGCCCGCCGTGCCGAGGCGCACCGGGCGGGACCAGGAAAGCCATGATCATCACCGTCACGCTCAACGCCGCGATCGACAAGTCCCTGTCGGTGCCGAACGTCCGTCTCGGCCGCCGCCACCGCACGGTCGACCAGCGCTCGGTCGCCGGCGGCAAGGGCGTCAACGTCGCGCGGGTGCTCAAGGCGCTCGGCCAGCCGGTGATCGCGACCGGATTCGCCGGAGGGCCGACCGGTACCCGGATCGTCGACCACCTGACGCAGGAGGCGATCCTCAGCGACTTCGTGCGGATCCGCGAGGAGTCGCGGACGAACATGGTCGTGCTCGACCCGACGAACGGGGTCCAAACCGAGCTCAACGAGCGCGGCCCGGAGGTCAGCGATCACGAGCTCGAACTGTTCCGCGACAAGCTGCTGTACCTCGCGCGCGGGGCCGCGATCGTCGTGATCTCCGGCTCGTTGCCGCCCGGCGTCCCGTCCGACACCTACGCGCGGCTGATACGTGACCTGCGCAAGCTCGACGTCGAGGTCGTCCTCGACACCGACGGTGAGGCGCTCGAGATCGGAGCGCGCGCCGAGCCGGACCTGATCTGCCCCAACCAGGTCGAGGCCGAGGAGCTCGTCGGCCATGAGTTCTCCGGCGACGAGGATCGGGTTCGTGCCGCCGCAGAGCTGACGGCGCACGGGCCGCGGCAGGCGATCATCACGACCTCTGATGGCTGCATCGCCTCGCTCGACGCCGACGGCGAGCGGCGCCTGCTGCGAGGGGCGATCGAGCCGCGCGAGGCCGTCGCGAGCGTCGGCGCGGGCGACGCGTTCGTCGGCGGCTACGTCGCCGCGCGTTACATCGGACGTGACCCGGAGGCATGTCTCGCCTATGCCGTCGCCTGTGGCGCGGAGTCGACCGATCATCCCGGTGCCGGGATCGTCGACCGCCGTGAGGTCGAACGGCTGGCGCTCGAGGTCGTCGTCAGCGATGTCTCGGCGCCGCTCGAGCGAGACGCCGACGTCGCGTCCCGCTGACTGCCGGCGGGAGCGCTGTACCCCGCAGGGCCGTTGCTACTCTCGTTCGTCCGGCCCCGAACCTAGGATGGCGCACCATGGAGATCGAGATCGGCCGCGGCAAGAAGGCTCGCCGCGCTTACGGATTTGACGACATCGCGATCGTGCCCTCTAGGCGCACTCGCGACCCCGACGACGTCGACATCTCCTGGAAGATCGGTAACTACCGGTTCGACCTGCCGCTGATGGCGTCGGCGATGGACGGCGTCGTGTCGCCCCGGACCGCTGGGCTGCTCGGCAAGCTCGGCGGGCTCGGCGTGCTCAACCTCGAGGGGATCTTCAGCCGCTACGAGGACGCCGACGAGCAGCTCGCGCGGATCGCGCAGCTGCCGAAGGAGATCGCGACCCGCGAGATGCAGGCGATCTACCAGTCGCCGGTCGACAAGGACCTGATGGTCCAGCGCGTGCGCGAGATCAAGGAGCAGGGCGTCGTGACGGCAGCCTCGCTGACCCCGCAGCGCGTCATGGAGTACTACGAGGCGGTCCTCGAGGCCGGCCTCGACATCCTGATCATCCAGGGCACCGTCGTCTCGGCCGAGCACGTCTCCCAGCACTCCGAGCCGCTCAACCTCAAGGAGTTCATCGCGGACCTGCCGGTCCCGGTGATCGTCGGCGGCTGCGCCAGCTACCACACCGGCCTGCACCTGATGCGCACCGGCGCCGCGGGCGTCCTCGTCGGCGTCGGGCCGGGCGCTGCCTGCACGACCCGCGGCGTGCTCGGCGTCGGCGTCCCGCAGGCGACGGCGATCGCCGACGTCGCCGGCGCCCGCTCGCAGCACATGCTCGAGACCGGCGAGTACGTCCGCGTGATCGCCGACGGCGGCATGCGCACCGGCGGCGACGTGAGCAAGGCGATCGCCTGTGGCGCCGACGCCGTGATGATCGGCTCACCGCTTGCCCGCGCGCACGAGGCGCCCGGCCGCGGCTACCACTGGGGGATGGCGACGTTCCACCCGACGCTGCCCCGTGGCGCCCGCGTGCAGACCGTGCAGAACGGCACGCTCGAGGAGATCATCTCCGGCCCCGCCCACGAGAACGACGGCACGTTCAACCTGATGGGCGGCCTGCGGACCTCGATGGCGACCTGCGGCTACCAGGACATCGCGGAGTTCAACCGCGCCGAGCTGATGATCGCGCCGGCGCTCCAGACCGAGGGCAAGCTGCTGCAGTCCTCGCAGGGCGTCGGGATGGGCTCGCGCGGCGCGGCGGCCGAGGCGCACACGCCGTCCTCGGCGGTGCCGGACGCCGCACCCGAGCCGGTGCTGGCCGGTTGACCCTCCATCCCGATCATCCGGTCGACGCCGGCACGGCGGCCGTCGAGTTCGCAGACGAATCGGCGGCCGTCGACCGCCCGACCCAGACCGACGAAGTCGTCGTCTTCGACTACGGCGGGCAGTACTCGCAGCTGATCGCCAGGCGCGTCCGCGAATGCGGCGTGTTCAGCGAGCTGCTGCCGCATCACGTCGGCGTCGAGGAGATCCGCCGGCGCAAGCCGAAGGGCCTGATCCTCTCGGGAGGACCCGCGTCGGTGTACGCCGACGGGGCGCCGAAGCTCGACCCCGAGCTGCTCGAGCTCGGGATCCCGATCCTCGGCATCTGCTACGGCATGCAGCTGCTGGCGACGAACCTCGGCGGCAAGGTCGAGGGTGCCGAGGTCGGTGAGTTCGGGCGGTCTCAGCTGGCCGTCGTCGAGCCAGGGCGACTGCTGGCCGGGCTCCCGAAGGAGCAGCCGTGCTGGATGTCCCACCGCGACACGGTCTTCGAGGCTCCGCCCGGCTTCACCGCGCTGGCGTCGTCGACCGCATCGCCGGTCGCCGCGTTCGAATCCTCAGAGCGGCAGATCTACGGGATCCAGTTCCACCCCGAGGTGGTGCACACGCCGTACGGACAAGAGGTCCTGAAGACGTTCCTCGGTGACATCTGCGGCGCCGACCTGACCTGGTCGGCGGCCTCGATCGTCGAAGAGCAGATCGAGCGAATCCGTGCCCAGGTCGGTGACGCCAAGGTCATCTGCGGGCTCTCGGGCGGCGTCGACTCGTCGGTGGCGGCGGTGCTCGTGCACCGCGCGATCGGCGACCAGCTCACATGCATCTTCGTCGACCACGGCCTGATGCGGAAGGACGAGGGCGCACAGGTCATCACGTCGTTCCGCGAGCAGTACGGGATCCCGCTCGTCGCCGTCGATGCGGAGGATCGGTTCCTGGCGAAGCTCGCCGGGCAGACCGACCCCGAGACGAAGCGCAAGATCATCGGCGAGGAGTTCATCCGCGTCTTCGAGGAGGAGGCCGCGAAGATCGGTGACGCCAAGTTCCTCGTTCAGGGCACGCTGTACTCAGACGTGATCGAGTCCGGGGGCGGCACCGGCACAGCGACGATCAAGTCGCACCACAACGTCGGCGGGCTACCCGAGGACATCGAGTTCGAGCTCGTCGAACCGCTGCGCGCGTTGTTCAAGGACGAGGTCCGGGCCGTCGGCGCCGAGCTCGGTCTGCCGGAGCGCCTTGTCTGGCGCCAGCCGTTCCCCGGCCCCGGCCTCGCGATCCGCATCGTCGGGGGCGAGGCGACGAAGGAGCGGCTCGACATCCTCCGCGACGCCGACGCGATCCTCCAGGACGAGATCCGCAAGGCCGGTCTCTACCGCGAACTCTGGCAGTCGTTCTGCGTTCTGCCGGACATCCGCACCGTCGGTGTCCAGGGTGACGAGCGGACCTACGGGTCGATCGTCGTGATCCGCGCCGTCACGAGCGACGACGCGATGACGGCCGACTGGGCGCGGCTCCCGTACGACCTGCTCGAGCAGATCATGAACCGGATGATCAACGAGCTGCGCGACGTCAACCGGGTTGTTCTTGACATCACGTCGAAGCCGCCCGGCACCATCGAGTGGGAGTAGTTCGGGGCGTGCGCGGCCGGTGGCGGCGTCCTCGGTCGCTCGCCTACCCGGGGTAGGAGTCGCTCCCTGCGTCCTGGCCACCAGCCGCGCACGCTCCCTCACGTGCGCTGGTGGCGGGTCGGCGTGTCTGCGTTTCGTGCTGCGCCCGGCTGGTACCCGTTTGCCGCCATATGGGCGACAAACGGGTACCAACCCAGGGTGCCGGCGGCGGGACGGTGATTTGGTGCGCCGGGGTGGGGTATAGGGTCGCCCCATGTCCGGATGGGAACCGCCAGCGGGGTCTGACCCCGAGAAGCAGTCGAACGCGCCTGACGCGCCCGATGCGCCGCCGTCGCCGCCTGCGGAGACGGGGTGGAACGAGTCGTCGCTGACTTCGGGTGATCCGCTCGCGGGCGGGGCCGCTTCGCCTCCACCGCCTCCACCTCCGCCTCCGCCGGCTTCCACGCCACCTCCGGCTCCGCCGGTTCCGCCCGCCGGGCTCGGCGACACGTCTTCGATGGCCGCGGGCCCGGTGCCGCCGGCTCCGCCGCCCGCCCCTCCGGCCCCCGCGTGGGGACAGGCGCCTCCACCGCCGGCTCCGCCCGGTCAGTGGGCGGGCGCAGCCCCGGCGACGCAGTGGAACCCCGGCGTGCTCGCAGGTTGGGGGTCGCGGTTCGGCGCGCTGTTGATCGACTCGGTCTTCGTGCTCATCCTGATGCTTGTGCCGTTGATCATCTGGGGCGTCCTCTCCGCGATCACCGGCAGCGAGGCGGTCGCCGTGGTCGTCGGGATCTTCGCGATCGCGGCCGCGATCATCATCGCTTTCGGCTACTACCCGTACACGATGCGGGGGTCAGGGCAGACCCCGGGCAAGAAGATCGTCGGCATACGGGTTGTGCGTGATGATGGCGGCGAGATCACCCTCGGCTGGGCCGCGCTCCGCGAGATCGTCGTCAAGGGGCTCTTGTTCGGCTCGATCGGCGGCAGCTTCCTGATCCCGTGGCTGCTCAACTACCTCTGGCCGCTCTGGGACGAGTCGAACCGCGCGCTCCACGACATGCTGGTCAAGTCCCACGTCGTCCGCGCGTAGGCCGCGCAGCGGTCGTTCCGCAAAGCAGGTCGCGGTGGGGGACCGAAGTCCCCCACCGCCGGCCGAAGGCGAAGCCTTCGGCCAATGTTCGGGCATAGCCCGAAAACATCGTCGCGAGATGCGAAGCGGAACGGCCGCTGGCTACTGGATCACGGTGTCGATGACGTGCACGACGCCGTTCGACGTCTCGACGTCGGGCTGAGTCACGGTCGCGCCGCCGACGGTCACCTTGTCACCGTCGATCTTGACGGTCAGCGTCTTGCCGCCGACGGTCTCGATCTTCTGGCCATCGGAGAGGTCGGCCGCCATGACCGAGCCTGCGACCGTGTGGTTGAGCAGAACCTTCTTGAGGTCGTCGGTCTTCGTCGTCGTCAGCGTCTTCAGTGTGTCGGCGCCGAGCGCGTCGAATGCCTCGTTCGTCGGCGCGAAGACGGTGTACGGGCCGGCGCCCTGCAGCGTCTCGACGAGGCCGGCGGCCTTGACCGCGGTCACGAGCGTGCTGAGGTCCGGGGTCGCCTGAGCGGTGGCGACGATGTCCTTCGCCGCCGGCGCCATCTGGGTCTCCGTCGTGGTCGACGTATTGCTCGCGGTCTCTTTGTCGTCGCCGCAGGCAACCACGCCGAGGGCGATGACGGGGACGGCCAGGATGGCCGCGATACGGGTGCTGAACATCGGAAACTCCTGTCTGGGGAGGGGTTGTCCCGGTTCCGTGTCGCCCACGGGCGGCAGTTGCAGGAGTGTCCGATGACCGACAGTCAGCTCATAGCGACGAGCACGGCGTAGAGGTACTGCTTGAAGAGGCAGTCGACCTCGCCGAAGCCGGCCTCGCCGAGCCAGCGCAGATGGTCTGCGACCGGCGCACAGACGTCGGCTGCCTGACGACCCAGGTACGCGTGCCAGTCGTGGTCGCACCCGCCGCGGTCGCGGACACTGCGCTCGTGCCAGTGCTGATAGGCGTCGACGGTCACCGGTCCACCGCCGGCGACGACCTCGCCGTTGACGAAGACGCCGCCCGCTGCGAGCGAGGCGTGAACACGCTCATAGAGAACGCGCTGATCGGCGTGCGGCAGGTGGTGGATCGCCATCGCGCTGACGACGGCGTCGAACGGCCCGGCCGGCAGAGGGGAGCGGAAGTCGAGCACGGCGTACTCGACCGGCCCCGGGACCGTGCCGCGGTTCTTCGCCAGCATCTCCTCGGAGCCGTCCGTGATCAGGAGCTCGGCGTCGGGGTGTGCGGCGCGGACCATCCGCGTCAGCACGCCGGTGCCGGCGCCGAGCTCGAGCACGCGCCTGACCGGGCGCTGCGCCAGCGAGATCGCCGCGGTCGTCGTCTCGTAGAAGAGGTCGTACGGCTCGATCATCAGCCGCCTGCTCGCCTCGTAATCGTCCGCGAAGGCGGAGAAGGTCTCGATCGCCCGTTCGCTCATACGATTGTACGTTATCACGTACGCTCGCCGTCGTAGTACTCCAGCGGCTCGATCCGGAACGTCGCCGTTCTGCCGAACGAGAGCTTGTTGCTGTCGGGATACACGCACGCGTCGCCGGGGAGCAGGTCGCCCATCGTCAGGTAGCGCAGCCCATCGGGACCGGCGTCGAACGCATGAGGCACGTGCGTCCACGGCGGGCGCAGCACGAACGCGCCGGGGAACAGCTCGTGCCGATCGGCGCCGATCGTCACGGACCCCGAACCACCGAGGATGTAGAAACACTCCTCGCGAACGGTGTGCCAGTGCATCGGGCAGCTCCGCGCTCCCGGGTCGAGTTCGTCGATCGACATCACCAGGCGATCGGCCCCGGCGTGGTGCCCGAGGTTCCGGTAGGACATGCCGAACCGGCCCTCCCGCTCCGAATCGACGGGGCAATCGGCTGCGGCGAGGATCGATCCGGGCCGCGGGGACACCGTCTCGGGAACCTCGAGCGGGCCGAGCTCCGCGTCGGCGGCGAACGGTGGCGGCGCGTCCGCAGGACTCCACCGGGACCCGAGCCAGAAGCCCTTCGTGCGGGGCAGATACGTGATCCCCGTCCGCGACCCCTCGGCGAGCACGATCACCGTGAGCCCGTGTTCGCCTGCGATCAGGGTGTGGGCGTCACCGCCCGACTCGTGAACGAGCACGTCGCCCTCGGAGATCGCGTAGGTGCGCGCATCGCGACTGCCGGAGGACTGCCAGCTGAAGCCGCCTCCGGCGAGGACGTAGAAGATCTCGTCCTCGTCTGCATGGACGTGTGGCGGCGTCGACCGCTTGCCCGGGTCGATCCCGACGATCGCGACGCCGAGCCTGTGCGCACCGGCCGCAGCGCCGAGTCGTCGCCGGGCCGCGCCGATCTCGCCGGCGTCCCAGCGCTGTACGGCCACCGTGTTGCCGTCGATTGGGCCTTCGTTGCCGGTCGCTCGTGCCATGGCGGCACGCTACCGCCGATCGCATATAGCGTCCGGCCGGATGCCGTTCGGTCCGCCGCTCTCAGATTCCGCCGTCCGCCTCGTCCTGCTCGGCTCGGGGGAACTCGGTCGCGAGGTCGCGATCGAGGCGGCCCGGCTCGGCTGCGAGGTGGTCGCCGTCGATCGCTACGACGACGCGCCGGCGATGCAGGTCGCCCACCGTCGCCACGTCGTGACGATGACCGACGCCGATGCGCTGCGGGCGGTCCTCGAACAGGAGCTGGCGCGCCCGGCCTACCGCCTGCTCGTCGTTCCCGAGCTCGAGGCGATCGCGACCGAGGTGCTTGTCGAGCTCGAAGCATCGGCCGGGCTCGAGGTCGTGCCGACCGCCCGCGCGGCCCGGTTGACGATGGACCGCGAGGGCATCCGCAGGCTCGCCGCCGAGGAGCTCGGACTGCCGACCTCGCCCTACCGGTTCTGTGACACGCTCGCCGAGGCCGAGACGGCCGTCGAGAGGCTCGGGGCTCCGTGCGTGATGAAGCCGGTCATGTCCTCGTCGGGAAAGGGGCAGTCGGTTGTCGCGAGCATCGCGGACACCGCTCGCACGTGGGAGTACGCACAGTCCTCGGGCCGGACGGGCGCCGGCCGGGTGATCGTCGAGGGCTTCGTCGAGTTCGAGTACGAGATCACGCTGCTGACGATCCGTGGCGGCGATGGTGCGACGACGTTCTGCCGGCCGATCGGCCACACGCAGGAAGGCGGCGACTACCGCGAGAGCTGGCAGCCACAAACGATGGACGACGCCGTTCTCGAACGAGCCAAGGCCGTCGCCGCGACCGTGACGACGGGGCTCGGCGGTAGCGGCATCTTCGGCGTCGAGCTGTTCGTCACCGCGTCCGGCGAGGTGATCTTCAGCGAAGTCTCGCCGCGCCCGCACGACACCGGCATGGTGACGATGGCAACGCAGCAGCTCTCCGAGTTCGCCCTCCACGTCCGCGCGATCCTCGGCCTGCCGGTCCCCGCCGACGAGCAGGGCTTCGTACCGCTGATTGCGCCCGGCGCCAGCGCCGTGGTCCTGGCCGATTCGGATCTCAGCCAGCCACGGGTCGGCGGGGTTGCCGACGCGCTCGCCCCGTCCCCGGGAGTCCAGCTCCGCATCTTCGCCAAGCCCGACGCCCGCCCCGGTCGCCGCATGGCCGTCACGTTGGCGACCGCGGAGACAGCGGACGCGGCGCGGGCGAAGGCCCGCGCCGCCGCGGCAACAGTGACCGTCTCCTGAGGTCGAGTGTCGCGTTACCCGTGCCCTGGCACGGGTAACGCGACACTCGACTGCGTGGGGGAGTTTCAGGCGGCGCCGGCGCCGGCGAGCTTCTCGGCGAGCTGCTCCGGCGCCGGCTGGTGCGAGAGGTACTCGCGGTGAAACACGCCGGTCCCGTGCGCGATCGCGCGTAGGTGCGGCGCGTAGCTCGTCAGCTCGATCGCGGGGACCTCGGCGACGACGACCGACCGCCCATCGCCGGCCGGCTCGGTCGAGCGGACCCGGCCACGCTTGACGGCGAGGTCGCTGAGGACCGCGCCGACGTGCTCGTCGTCGCAGGTGACCGCGACCTCGTCGACCGGTTCGAGCAGCTGGATGCCGGCGGCGGCAGCCGCGCTCTGGAGTGCCAGCGCGCCCGCCGTCTGGAAGGCAGCGTCGGACGAGTCGACCGAGTGCGCCTTGCCACCGACCAGCGTCACGCGGATGTCGGTCATCGGATGGCCGCCGACGCCGCGCTCCATCTGCTGCGCGACGCCCTTCTCGACCGAGCCGATGAACTGCTTCGGCACGGCGCCGCCGACGACCTTGTCCTTGAACTCGAACCCGCCGCCCTGCGGCAGCGGTTCGATCTCGACCTCGCAGACCGCGTACTGGCCGTGGCCGCCGGACTGCTTGACGTGGCGGCCCTGCGCCGCAGCGCTCGGCCGCGCACGGTGCGACCGGAGCGCAACCTCGACCGGTGCCGACTCGACGGTGATGCCCGCGCGTGCGCAGAGCCGCTCGAGCACGACCTCGCGGTGCTGGTCGCCCATCGTCCACAGCACCATCTGGTGGGTCGCGGGGTCGACGACGACGCGGACCGTCGGGTCTTCGGCCTGAACCCGCGCGAGCCCGTCCACAAGTTTGGCCTCGTCCGCCGACGAGGCGACCGAGATCGCGGTCGGCAGCAGCGGCTCCGGCATCGTCCACGGCTCCATCAGCGCCGGGGCGTCGGGGCTCGAGATCGTGTCACCGGTCTCGGCGTGGGCGAGCCGAGCGACCGCGACGATCTGGCCCGCGGTCGCCTCGCCGACCGGCGTGAGCGTCTCGCCGAACGGCAGCGAGATCGCGCCGGCCTTCTCGTCGACGTCGTGGTCGGCGTGCCACTCGGTGTCCTGCGGGTGGCCGCTGAAGCGGGCGAAGTGGCCGCTGACGTGGACCTCGGTGTCGTGCCGCAGCGTCCCGGCGAAGACGCGGACGAGGGAGACGCGGCCGACGTAGGAGTCGGTCGTCGTCTTGATGACCTCGGCGACGAGCGGTTCATCGGCCGTGCCGGAGATCGGGGTGCGTTCGCCGCCGTCCGGCGTCGTGACCGGCGGCAGGACGTGCTCGTGTGGTGCGGGGAACCCGCGGCAGATCACCTCGAGCAACTGGTCCGCGCCGAATCCGGTCGACGCGACAACCGGAATCACGGGATGGAAGTGCGCCTTTGCGACAGCCTTCTCGAGGTCGCCGGCGAGCGCGTCGAAGTCGACCTCCTCACCGGCGAGGTACCGCTCGAGCAGGCCGTCGTCCTCGGACTCGGTGATCACGCCTTCGATCAGGTCGCCGCGCTCCGTGTCGATCGCGTCGAGCGCGGACCCGTCGGCAGCGGCCGAGCCGTCGCCCGAGACGCTCGCGCGGCGGACTACATCGAGCACGGCCTCGGGGTCGCCGTCGCCGCCGCCGAGCGGGAGGTAGAGCGGGTGGACCCCGTCGCCGAAGGCGTCCTTGCACGCCTGGAGCGTCTCGTCGAAGTCCCCGCGCGCCTGGTCGATGTGGCTGATCGCGATCGCGCGCGGCATCCCGACGGCCTCGCACTCCTGCCACAGCATCCGCGTCGACCCGTGGACGCCGTCGACGGCGGAGACGACGAAGATCGCCGCATCGGCTCCGCGGAGGCCGGCACGCAGGTCGCCGACGAAGTCGGCGTGCCCGGGCGTGTCGAGCAGCGTGATGACAACCGGCCCGCCCACCCCGCCCGGCCCGCATAGGCCGGCGTCGTCGAGTACGACCCGGCAGGCGCTCAGCGCGACGCTGTGCCCGATCCGCTGCTCGATCTCGTCGTGGTCGGAGACCGTGTTGCCGTCCTCGACCCGGCCGATGCGCGTGGTCGCTCCGGCCCGGTGGAGCAGCGCCTCGATCAGGGTCGTCTTGCCCGACCCGCTGTGACCGACGAGCACGACGTTGCGCAGTTCGCTCATGGCTCCATCATTACTGCCGCAGCGATCTCGTGCAGCCGGCCCGAGGATCGGAGAGAATCGGGCCGTGGCCCATCAACGCATCACGTACTGCCGTATCTGCGAGGCTCACTGCGGGCTCGTGGTGACCGTCGACCGGGACGAGGTAGTGTCGATCCGCCCCGACAAGGATCACCCGTTGTCCCAGGGCGAGGCCTGCCCGAAGGGGATCGCGATGACCGAGATCCAGAACGATCCGGACCGCGTGATCCACCCGCTGCGGCGGGACCGCGCGAGTGGCGAGTTCACCCGCGTGTCGTGGGAGTCGGCGCTGACCGAGATCGCGTCGCGGCTGGAGGAGTCGATCGCCGCTGGCGGCAAGGACAGCGTCGCGTGGTACTTCGGCAATCCGGGCGCGTTCAGCTACTCGCACGCGATCTGGGCGAAGGGCTTTCTCGACGGCGTCGGCTCGCCGCACTACTACACGGCGTCATCGCAGGACGTCTCGAACAGGTTCGCCGCGAGCGCGATGCTCTACGGCTCACCGGCGGTGATCCCGATCCCGGACCTGACGCGGACGAGCTTGCTGCTGATGATCGGCGCCAACCCGTTCGTCTCGCACGGTTCGCTGATCGCCGCGCCCAGGATCAAGACGCATCTCCACGCGATCGTCGAGCGCGGCGGCCGCGTCGTCTGCGTCGACCCGCGGCGGACCGAGACCGCGCGCCACTTCGAGCACCTGCCGATCCGGCCCGACAGCGACGCGTGGATGCTGCTGTCGCTGCTCTGCGTGCTCGCCGAGGAGGGGCTCTGTGATGACGCGCGGATCGCCGGGCAGTCGCTCGGATGGCCGGAGCTGCGCGAGGTCGCGCTCCGGCACCCGCCCGAGGAGACCGAGGCGCGGACATCGATCCCGGCGGAGACGGTCAGGCAGCTGGCCCGGGACCTGGCGGCCGCGCCCGGGGCCGCCGTCTACGGCCGGACCGGCTCCTGCCTCGGTCGTCACGGCACGCTGGTCGCGCACCTGATCGACGCGGTCAACGTCGTCACCGGCAACCTCGACCGCCCGGGCGGCGCGGTCTTCGGCCATCCGGCTATCGCGCTCGAGGAGATGGCCTCACGAGCCGGACTCGACACCTACGGGAAGGTCCGGTCGCGCATCGGTGACTTCCCCGACGTGCTCGGGGCGCTGCCCGCGTCGCTGATGGCAGACGAGATGACGACGCCGGGCAAGGGGCAGATCCGAAGCCTGTTCACCAGTGCCGGCAACCCCGTCCTGAGCTGCCCAGACGGACCGAAGCTCGAGGCGGCGCTCGAAACGCTCGACCTCCACGTCTCGCTCGACCTCTACGTCACCGAGACCAACCGACACGCCGACTTCATCCTTCCGGCGACGACCTGGCTCGAACGCGACGACTTGCCGGTGGCGCTGCTCAGCTTCTACGCGGTTCCGTTCGTCCAGTACTCGGACCCGGTCGTCCCGCCGCGCGGCGAGGCGCGCGAGGAATGGCAGATCATCGACGACCTCGCGCGCCGGATCGGGATCCAGCCGTACGGCCACGCCGCCGCACGCCTGGCTGCGCGCTTGAAGATCAAGCTGAGCCCACGCACGATGATCGACCTGCTCCTGCGGACCGGGCCGTACGGCGACTGGTTCGGGCTCCGTCGCCGCGGGCTTTCGCTCGGCGCGCTCCGTCGCCGTCCGAGCGGCGTCGTCCTGGAGAAGCACGTGCCGACCGGCGTGCTCGGGAAGCGCATCCGCCACCGGGACCGGCGAGTCCGGCTCGCCGACCCGCGGGTCCTGGACGCGGCGCGCCGGCTGGAAGGCGAACCCCCGGCGAGCCGCGAGTATCCGCTGCTCCTGATCGGGATGCGTGAGCTTCGCTCGCACAACTCGTGGATGCACAACGCACCGCTGCTGATGCGCGGAGGCCGCGAGCAGCCGCTGCGGGTCGCGCCCGTTGACGCGGAGCGGCTGGCGGTCGGCGACGGCGACATCGTGCGGCTCGTCTCGAAGGTCGCTTCGGTCGAGGTGCCGGTCCGCGTGACCGACGAGATGATGTCGGGGGTCGTGGCGCTGCCGCACGGCTGGGGCCATCGAGGTGGATGGCGCACGGCCAACGACGCCGGTGGCGTCAACGTCAACCTGCTGATGAGCGCGGCGCCCGAGGATCTCGAGCCGCTCGCCGGGATGGCGAACCTGAACGGCGTGCCGGTCCGTCTCGAAGTCGTCTGCAGGCGCCGCGACGCCGAGGCTGCACTGGCGTCAGCCAGAGGCGGTCACGCGTAGGACCTCTTCGGGAGAGGTCAGGCCGTAGCGAATCTTGTCGAGGCCGTCCTCGCGCAGTCGCTTCATCCCGTTCGCCACCGCCACCGCCGCGATCTCGTCGGCCGACTCGCGGCGCAGCACGAGCTCGCGGATCGCCTCGGTCATCTGCAGGATCTCGAAGATCCCGAGTCGGCCGCGGTAGCCGGTGTTGTTGCAGCGGTCGCAGCCGACCGGCTTGCAGACCGGCATGTCCTCGTGGACGTCGAAGTGGTTGGCGCGCATCTGATCAACCGGCACGACGACTGCGGTCTTGCAGTTCTCGCAAAGCTTGCGCGCGAGTCGCTGCGCCACGACGGTGTCGATCGCCGACGACAGCAGGAACGGTTCGACGCCCATGTCGAGCAGGCGCGAGACGGCGTTCGGCGCGTCGCGGGTGTGCAGCGTCGAGAGGACGAGGTGGCCGGTCAGCGCGGCCTCGATCGCGATGTGCGCGGTTTCGCCGTCGCGGATCTCACCGACCATGATCACGTCGGGGTCTGCGCGCATGATCGCCTTGAGCCCCTTGGCGAACGTCATCTTGCCGCTCTTGGACTGGATCGCCATCTGCTTGACGCCCTCCATCCGGTACTCGACCGGGTCCTCGACCGTGACGATCGTGCGGGTGCCGTTGTTGACGTGCGCCAGGCAGGAATAGAGCGTCGTCGACTTGCCCGAGCCGGTCGGACCGGTGACGAGCAGGCCGCCGTACGGCCGCGCCATCGTCGACACGACCTTCTGGCGGTCGCGCTCGAGCATCCCGATCTGTTCGAGGCCGACCGGCGCGGAGGTCGAGTCGAGAATTCGCGCGACGACGGCCTCGCCGTAAACGGTCGGCAGCGTCACGATCCGCAGGTCGATCTCGTGGCCGTCGATCAGCAGTGAGACGCGTCCGTCCTGCGGCATCCGCCGCTCGGCGATGTCGAGCGACGCCATCACCTTCATCCGGGAGACGAGGCCGGCCATCAAACGTGAGGGGGCGGAGACGGCGTGGTCGAGCATCCCGTCGATCCGGAAGACCACACGCATCTCGTCCTGGTAGGGGTCGAAGTGGATGTCCGAGGCCCCGCGCCGGATCGCCCGCGAGAGGATCTCGTTGATCAGCTTGATGACAGGCGCGTCGGCGCCCTGGTTGAGGTCGGTGACCTCCGCGTCGGGGATCTGACTGAAGTCGAGGTCGTCGGCCTCCTCGTCGACCTGGGTCGAGATCTCCTGGAGATCGACACCGACCTTCTGGCCGAGCCGGTGGATGTCGTCGTAGGCGGCGATGACCGGCCGCACGGTCATCCCGGTGATCATCGTCGCGTCGTCGAGCGCGAGCATGTTCGACGCGTCCGCCATCGCGAGCAGGAGGTTGTCGTTCGCGTCCTTGCCGATCGGCACCGCGTCGTAGCGGCGGACGAACGCGGTGTCGACCTTCCGCGCGAGCTCCATGTCGATCTCGAACTCGCTCAGGTCGGCACGGTCGATCCCGAACCGTTCGGCGAGCACGCGAGCGAGCTGCTGGGCGGTGAGGACGCCCTCCTCGATCAGGACGCGGCCGGTCAGGCGGCCGGACGACCGCGCAAGCTCGACGGCGCTCTCGACCGAGTCGCGGTCGGCGAACCCGAGCTCGACGCAGAGCTCGCCGATCAGCTTGTTGGAGCGTCCGCGCGTGCGCGGCGCGATCAGCCCCGGCAGCTCCTGGACGGGGATCGCTTCCGGGGCAGGCGCGGACGGCGCCTCAGCAGGAGGCACCGTGCCCGAGCCGGCGGGGTCCGGGATCGGGGTGGGCTGCACCGTGGACACTATGCTGGATGGTCGGCGGGCTTGTCCAGCGGGCAATGGGCATGGACGGATGTGCGATGCCGCGGACGGGGCTCTTGCGGAGCCCCTTACCGTCGAAGAAACGGCCGAGGCCGATTCTTCAGGGACCATCCGCTCTCGCTATGATTGTCCGCCGACGCGCCGCGCGCCCTGCCGCGCTGCGCCCATTTTTCTCGTGAAGACGTACGTCGCATCCTCCCAAGACCGCGAGCGCAACTGGCTCGTCGTCGACGCCACCGGGCAGACGCTCGGGCGGCTCGCAACTCAGATCTCCGAGGCCCTGCGCGGCAAGCGCAAGCCGGAGTACACCCCGCACGTAGACACCGGCGACTTCGTCGTCGTGGTCAACGCCGAGAAGATCTCCGTGACCGGCAACAAGCGCCAGGAGAAGCGCTACTACCGGCACTCCGGGTACCCGGGCGGGATCAAGTCGCGCACGCTCGAGGAGATGCTCGACCGGCGGCCCGAAGAGGTCATCCGCCTTGCCGTCAAAGGGATGATGCCGCGCAACCGCCTGGCGCGGAAGCAGCTCACCAAGCTCAAGGTGTACGCCGGCCCCGACCACCCGCACGAGGCGCAGCAGCCCACCCCGATGGAGATTTCCGCCTGATGGCCGACGAGACCCCTGACGAGAACGCGGACACGACTCCGGAGGAGTCGCTTACCGCCGGTGAAACGGCTGACGCCGTTTCACCACCTGAGGAGCCCGCCGAGGAAGCCCCGGTGGCCGAGCCGGTCGCCGAGCAGGCCGAGGCTGAGGAGGCCCCCGAGGCCGACGACGAGGTCGAGGAGCCTGCTGCTCCGCGCGAAAAGCCGGCGATCCCGGGCATGGACCTCGATGTCGATCTCGTCCTCGAGGGCGAGGAGGAGCGCGACCCCTGGGCAGAGGATGGCGACGAGCCCTCTGCCGGCGGCGACCAGGCCGAGGAGGAGGACCTCCTCCAGGAGCCGATCGCAGCGACGATCCAGCTCAGCGCCGACGCCCGCTACCGCGCGACCGGCAAGCGCAAGACAGCGATCGCCCGCGTGACGCTCAAGCCCGGCACCGGTGTCTACACCGTCAACGGCCGCACGCTCGACGAGTTCTTCCCGCGCGAGACGCTGCAGCGGACGATCCGCCAGCCGCTCGAGACGGTCGGCTACGAGGACAAGGTCGACGTGATCGCCCGTATGCACGGCGGCGGTGTCTCGGCGCAGGCCGGCGCGCTCCGCCACGGCATCTCGCGCGCACTGCTCGAGGCCGACCCGAACCTGCGCACCGACCTCAAGCGGCGCGGCTTCCTGACGCGTGACGCGCGCGCCAAGGAGCGCAAGAAGGCCGGCCTCAAGAAGGCGCGCAAGCGCCCGCAGTTCAGCAAGCGCTAGCCGCGAGCATGGCGCGCAGGCTGTTCGGCACCGACGGCGTTCGCGGTCGCGCCGGCGAGCTGCTGACTTCAGAACTGGCTTCCTCGCTCGGACGCGCGGCGGTCCTGCATTGCGCCACGACCCGCTCGCGCGTGCTCGTGGTGACGGACACCCGCGAGTCCGGCCCCTGGCTGGCCGATGCGTTCGCGGCGGGCGCTGCCTCCGCCGGCGCCTCCGTCACGCTCGGCGGCGTGCTGCCGACCCCGGCCGCGCCGCTTCTGATCAGAGCGGGGCGGTTCGACCTCGCAGCTGTCGTTTCGGCCTCGCACAATCCCTTCGAGGACAACGGGATCAAGATCTTCGGAGCTGCCGGTCTGAAGCTGACCGACGAGCAGGAGGACGCGATCGAGCGCCATCTCGGGTCGCAGGCCGCGGCGGAAGACCGATCTGCGGCCGGCTCGATCGAGCGGGCGTACGACCTCGGTGACGTCTACATCACAGCGTTACTGGAACGCTTCGGGGCGCTCGACCTGTCCGGGACGAGGGTCGCTCTCGACGGCGCCCACGGAGCGACGTTCGAGGTCGCCCCGGCGGTCTTCCGGGCGCTTGGCGCCGAGGTGGTCGTGACCGGTGACGCGCCCGACGGCCGCAACATCAACGCCGGCGTCGGGTCGACCCACCCCGAGGCGCTTCAGCGGCTGCTCGCGGGCGGTGAGTTCGACGCCGGCTTCGCCTTCGACGGCGACGGCGACCGGTTGATCGCCGCCGACTCCGCGGGGCGCGTCGTCGACGGCGACGCCCTGATCGTGCTGATGGCGCGGAGCCTCAGCGAGCGCGGCGAGCTGACCGGGGCCGGCGTCGCGGTCACGGTGATGTCGAACCTCGGGCTCCATCGTGCGCTTGAGGACGCCGGCATCGCGGTTGCCGTCACGCCGGTGGGCGATCGCCACGTCCTTGCCGAGCTGATCAGGCGGGGCTGGCGGCTCGGTGGCGAGCAGTCGGGGCACATCATCGACATGGACTTCGTTCCGACGGGTGACGGCATCGCGAGCGCTCTGCTCGTGCTCGAGGCGCTCGGCGGCACGGCCCTCGCCGACGCCCGGCCGATGCGGCGTCTTCCGCAGGTCCTGGTCGGCGTGCCCGTGTCCGATCGTGAGGCCGCGATCGAAGATCCGGCCGTCCAGGCCGCGATCAACGATCAGGAGCTGGCGCTCGCCGGTGACGGGCGCGTTCTGGTTCGCGCATCGGGGACCGAGCAGCTGATCCGCGTGATGGCCGAGGCCGAGACCGACGAGACCGCGAGGGCCGCGTGCGACAGGATCGCCGCGGTCATCGCCTCGGCGCACGGCGCCTGACCTGATCCCCGAGGCTCCCCGGGTACGCTGTCGGCAATGGCCGGAGTCGGTATCGATCTGCTGGAGATCGCGCGGCTCGAGCGGGCGCTCGAGCGCCGTCCGGGCCTGGCGAAGCGGCTGTTCACCGACGCCGAGCTCGACCACGCGTCCGTGCGGGCCAGGCCGGGCCGTCACCTTGCCGCGCGCTTCTGCGCCAAAGAGGCCGTCGTCAAGGCGCTGCGCCTCGACTGCGTGCCATGGCAGGAGATCGAGGTTGTCAACGACGATGCCGGAGCGCCCCGCGTGCGGCTCGCCGGTTCGCTCGCCGGGCACGACGGAACGGTCTTGGTGTCGCTGACCCACAGCGACACGATGGCGGGAGCGGTGGCGTTTGTCGGGCAGTGAGCCGCTCTTCGACGCCGAGGCGATGAGGGCGCTCGACGCCTGGGCGATCGGCGAGCGCGGCGTCGACGGGATGCTGCTGATGGAGGACGCGGGCGCGGCGCTGGCGGACGTCGTCATGTCGGGATGGCCTCAGGGGACGGTGGCGGTCGTCTGTGGGCCTGGCAACAACGGCGGGGACGGCTATGTCGCCGCCCGGATTCTGCGGGAGCATGGGCGCGAAGTGGTCGTGCTCGCCGTCTCCGACCCCGACGACCTGAGCGGCGACGCCGCGACCGCATTCGAACGGCTCGAGGGCGATCCACCTGTGCCGTTCGTCGCTGCGGGCCTCGACGGCAGCGCCGTGGTCGTCGACGCGATCCTCGGCACGGGCTCGGGCGGCGCGCCGCGGGGCGCCGTCGCCGAGGCGGTCGCGGCGATCATCTCGACCCGACTGCCCGTGATCGCCGCCGACGTGCCGACCGGTGTCGATGCGGCGAGTGGCGTGGTGGCCGGTGACGCGATCGTGGCCGCGGCCACGGTGACCTTCGCGGCGCGGAAGATCGGCCTCGACGTCGCGCCCGGCAAGCGTCACGCGGGCGCGGTCCGGGTCGCCGAACTGCCCTACCCGCAGCCGTGGCCGGTCGCTCCTGCCGGATACCTGCTTGGCGACGAGGCGGTCGGCGTGCTGCCCGCGCGCACGGCCGAGAGCACGAAGTTCACGAGCGGCCATGTCGTCGTCGCCGGTGGCTCGACCGGCCTTTCGGGTGCGCCGGTGCTCGCGGCGACAGGGGCGATGCGCGCCGGGGCCGGGTACGTCACAGTGGCCGCGCCCGCCGCGGTCGCCGCGGTCGTCGACGGCCATCTCGCCGAGGCGATGACGTTGCCGATGCCCGGACCGGCCGTCGAGCACGACGGCGCCGACGTGGCGCCGGTGATCGAGCTGCTCGGGAGACGCGGGGGCGCGCTCGTCGCCGGCCCCGGCCTCGGCAGAGGCGCCGGGGCAGTGGCGTTCATGGCCGGCCTGCTCGGTGCGGATGCGCCGCTTGTGATCGATGCCGACGGGCTTGCCGCGCTCGGGGACGACCTCGAGCAGGTCGCCGGGCGCACCGCTGCCACCGTCCTAACGCCCCATGCCGGTGAGCTAGCTCGTCTGCTCGGAAAGACGTCCGAGGAGATCGAGGCGCGTCGGCTCGCGTCGGTCGTGTCTGCCGCTGAGGCCGCGCGCTGTGTCGTCGTGCTCAAGGGCGACGACACGCTGATCGCGGCACCGCAGGCGCCGGTTCTGGTGTCACGCGGCGGCTCGCCCGCGCTCGCGACGGCCGGCACGGGAGATGTCCTCGCGGGTGTGATCGGAGCCGCGCTCGCAAAGGGCGTCGAACCGCGCGCCGCCGCCGCAGCGGCCGTCGTGCTTCACGCGGAGGCCGGCCGGGCGGCCGCCGAACAGGTCGGCTGCGCCGAAGGCGTGGTGGCCGGAGATGTAGCCGCGGCGCTGCCGGTCGCTCTCGCCCGGTTCCGGGGGACGGCGTGACCGGGCGCTGCGAGGTCCGAGTCAACCTCGCGGCGATCGAGCGCAACACGGCGAGTCTCGTGTCCGCCGCGCCCACGGCGGCGCTCTGCGTGGTCGTCAAAGCCGACGGCTATGGCCACGGGATGCTGCCGGCGGCAAGGGCGGCGCTCGCGGGCGGCGCAGGCTGGCTGGCAGTCGCGACGGCGCATGAGGGCGCCGCGCTGCGGGCCGGGGTCGGGCCCGACGTCCCGATCCTGCTGCTCGGTGTGCTGACCGCAGACGAGCTTCCGGTGGCAGTCGGCGCAGGGCTCGACATCGGCGCCTGGACGACGGGGTTCGCCGAAGCCGCTGCGGCCGAGGCCGCACGTCAGGGCGTCAGAGCGAGGCTCCACGTCAAGCTCGACACCGGTCTCGGGCGGCTCGGCACGCGCGATCCGGCCGAGGCCGACGCCGTGGCCGGCCTGGCGGCCGCAGGCCAGACGACCGAGCTCGTCGCCGGCTGGACCCATTTCGCGACTGCCGACGACCGTGGAGATGAGTTCTTCGGCGTTCAGCTCGAGCGGTTCGGCAGATGGGGGCGGTCTTTGCGCGAGCGACACCCCGGCGTGATGCTCCACGCCGCCAACAGTGCAGCAATGCTGCGGGACGCGAGCGCGCACTTCGATCTCGTCCGCTGCGGGGTGGCCGCGTACGGACTCGACCCTTTCGGCGGCGATCCGGGCGATCACGGGCTCGAGCCGGCGATGTCGGTGCGTGCGACGGTCGGCGCTGTCAAGCCCTGTGCGGCCGGCGAGAGCGCGGGCTACGGGCGCAGGTTCATCGCCGCATCGGACACGACGATCGCGACGATTCCGATCGGCTACGGCGACGGCTATCGCCGTGGCTACGAGGGTGTGTGGGTTGCGATCGGCGGCTCGCGACGGCCGGTCAGCGGAACGATCTCGATGGACAACATCACCGTCGACCTCGGTCCCGGTGCGAGCGACGTTCAGCCGGGGGACGAGGCGTGGGTGCTCGGCGAAGGCGGCCCGCGAGCCGAGGAGCTTGCGAGCGTCGCCGGGACGATCAACTACGAGGTCACGTGCGGCATCGGCGCCCGGCCGTCACGGGTGCACCACCGTGATGGGATACCGGAGTGACCGGGCCGGCTCCGGTTCCCAGCCTGAGTGAGCTCCAGGCCGCGATCGGCCGGACTCCGGCTTGGCTCGTCGGAGGCGCGGTCCGCGACGAGCTGCTCGATCGCCCGCTGCTCGATGTCGATCTCGCCGTCGGCGGTGACCCGATGGCAGCAGCTCGGGCGATCGGACGGGCCTTCGGCGTGCCGGTCTTCGAGCTGTCGGCCGACTTCGGGACCTGGAGAGCGGGCGGTGGCGACTGGCACGCGGACGTCTCCGTCCTCCAGGGAGAGACGATCGAGGACGACCTCGCCCGTCGCGACCTCACGGTCAACGCGATCGCCCGGCCGTTGGGCGGCGGGGCGATCGTCGATCCGTTCGGAGGTCTCGCGGACCTCCAGTCGAGGCTGCTGCGGATGGTCTCGCCGGCGGCGTTCGAGGACGATCCGCTGCGGATGTTGCGGGTGCCGCGTCTCGCCAGCGAGCTCGGGTTCACGATCGACGCGGAGACGGAGCGTGCGGTGACGGCGGGCGCGGGGCGGATCTCGCGATCGGCAGGTGAGCGCGTCTTCACCGAGATCGTCCGGATTCTCGCCTCGGGCGACGCGGTGCGCGGGGTTCGGATGCTCGACCGGCTCGCGCTGTTGGATGCCGTGATTCCCGAGCTCGCACGGCTCAAGGCGGTCGAGCAGAACCGCTATCACCACCTCGACGCCTTCGAGCACACCGTGTCGGTGCTCGAGCGTGCGGTTGAGATCGAGCAGGACCCGGCCGGCATGCTGCCCGGACTCGACGCGCCGGACGCGCGCGCGGTGGCGGCTCATCTGCGGCAGCCGATCGCCGACGGCGTGTCTCGCGCTACCGCCCTCCGGATCGGCGCGTTGCTCCACGACATCGCCAAGCCCCAGACCCAGGCGGTGGCGGACGACGGCACGGTGCTCGGCTTCCCGAACCACGCCCAGGAGGGCGTCGCCGTCGTCGGCGAGATCTGCGGGCGCCTTCGGACCAGCGAGCGCCTGCGCTCCCACCTCGGGGTCCTGACGCGGCACCACCTCGGACTCGGCTTCCTCGTTCACGTTCATCCGCTCGACAAGCGCGCGATCTATCGCTATCTGCGGGCGACCGGTGACGCTGCCCTCGACGTGAGCCTCCTGTCGGTCGCCGATCGGCTGGCGACGCGGGGCCACAAGGCCGGCGAGTCGATCGCAAGGCATCTGGACGTAGCCCGGCAGGTGTTGCCGGCGGCGGTCGCATGGCCGGAGCAGGCGGCGCTTGCGCCGCTCGTGCGCGGCGACAGCCTCGCCGCCGCTCTGGGCATCGCGCCCGGGCCGCGGCTCGGTGAGCTGCTCGAGGCGATCGCCGAGGCCCGGTACACGGGCGAGATCGAGACCGCCGCGCAGGCGATCGAGTACGCCCGGGCGTACGAGCCGGACACGGACTAGGCTCCGGCCATGGAACGAGATCCCGACTGTCTGTTCTGCAGGATCGTCGCGCGCGAGCTACCGGCGACGATCATTGCCGAGGACGAGGTGACGCTCGCGTTCATGGACATCAACCCCGCGGTCGACGGGCACGTCCTCGTGATCCCGAAGGCACACAGCCGCGACGTACTCGAGATCGGGGACGACGATCTCGCGGCCGCCTCGCGGATGGTCCGCGAGGTCGCGGCCCGCGTGAAGGACGTGCTCGGAGCGGGCGGTGTGAACGTTCACAACTGTGCCGGCGCCGAAGCCGGACAGACCGTCTTCCACACGCACTTCCATGTTATTCCGCGCTCGGCCGGAGACCCGCTGCGGCTGTTCTGGGATCCGGCGCCGGGTGACCCGGACGCGATCCGCGCGACCGGCGAGCGCTTGGTGGCGGGCCGGTGAACGCGCCGGTCAGGCTCGAACGTGACGGTGACGTCGCGGTCGTGACCTTCGACGCGCCTCCGCTGAACCTGTTCGACGCCGGGATGATGGAGGCGCTCGAGCATGTGGTCGGCGAGCTCGAGGCCGATCCGGGTCGGGCGGTGCTGCTCCGCGCCGACGGGCGGGTCGTCAGCGGTGGCGTCGATGTCGGCGCCGTGTTCGACGGCCTCGGGGCCGGTGACGCTGAGCGTCTCTGGGAGCACTGGCTCGGGGTGATCGGGAGGCTCGAGTCTCTGCCTGTGCCGACCGTCTTCGCGGCCCACGCGCTTTGTCTTACCGCTGCGTTCGAGATCGCACTCGCCTGCGATCTGCTGCTCGCCGCCGAGTCGGCACGCTTCGGGCTGGTCGAGATCGTCGTCGGCCTGACGCCTTCGATGGGCGGGCCGCAGCGGCTCGCCGAGCGCGCCGGCCCGGCCCGCGCGAAGGAGCTGATCATGACCGGTGAGCTCTACGGCGCCGGGACGCTGCACAGCTGGAACGTGGTCAACCGGGTGCTCGCGGACGACACGTTCGCCGGCGAGTCGCTCGAGTTCACGCGACGGCTTGCGGCGGGGCCGACGCTCGCGCACGGCGCAACGAAGGCGATAGTCGCCGCCGTGCGGGATGGCGTCACCGAGGCCGACCGCAGGACGCCGCAGCTGAGCGCCGCTCTGTTCGAGTCGGACGACCTGCGCGGGGGCGTGCGCTCTTTCCTGGAGGATGGGCCCGGAAACGCGACGTTTGCAGGGAAGTAGCGCCGGCAGGACCGACCGGCTGAGCATGATCTTGCAAGCGCGAGACCGCAACTTCCTGCCCGGTTGGTGTTCAATGCTCTCGATGTCTCGAGTTCGCATGGCATTTTCCGCGGCGATCGCTGCGGCGGTGATCGTCCCGGCCTCGGCCTGGGCGCTGATGGAGACGGTCCCGGCGGACACGTCGGCGCTGCCGGCTGCGAGCTGCCCGGACAACCCGTGCCTCGCGGTGAGCCGCACGATCGGCTACCAGGCGAAGGTTGGAACGAAGCGCGGGCTGATGACGGCGCCGCGACAGGGCCGCATCGTGTCGTGGACGATCAAGCTCGGCAAGCCGGGCACGAAGCAGATCAAGTTCTTCGAGGACAAGCTCGGCGGTGAATCGCAGGCAGCGATCGCCGTCCTGCGAACGGGCAAGAAGCTCCGGGCTCGCGTCGTCGCGGTCTCGCCCCCGGTCAAGCTGACCAAGTACTTCGGCAAGACCGTCGAGTTCCCGCTCGAGCAGTCGATCCCGGTCGAGAAGGGCTACGTGATCGCGCTCTCCGTGCCGACCTGGGCCCCGGCGCTCGCCGTCAACCTCGGTGGAGACACCTCGTGGCGCGCCAGCCGCAAGAAGGGTGGTTGCGACGACACCCAGACCCAGACCGCCTTCGAAGTGAACTCGGTGCCGCAGTTCTTCTGCCTCTATCGCACCGCTCAAGTGACTTACAGCGCCCGCGTGATCTCAACTCCGTAATCACCTGGCCCTGAGCGGTTCGTCGGCAAAGCAGGTCGCGGGGACGCCGACGAGTCGCGAAGGAGCGACCTTGATGGTCGTGACTGTGGCGGCGAGGAGAGCGTCGTCGCGAGATGCGCAGCCGACGGGCCGCTCAGCAGGCGCCCGGGTTCTGCTCGCAGAAGTCACTGACATTCGCGCCACCGGTCCCGCTTGGGGTGGTCGCGGTCGTCTGCGTTCCGCCGGTGCCGCCGGTTGCCGGGGTCGAGGTCGTCGGCGTCGCTCCGCCGGTCGCCGGCGTCTCCGTGGTCGGAGTCGCGCCGCCGGCCGTCCCGTTCTGGTTCGTGCCCGTGGCGGTCGTCGCCGTGGTCGTTGTGCCGGTGCCGGTCGTCTGCGCGGGGATCCCAGACTGCTCGGGGGCGGTGACGGTCGGAACGGTCTTCGGCACCACGTCGGTGCTCGTCTCGTCGTCGCCGCAGCCGCCGACGGCAACCGTCGCGGTCAGCGCCGCTGCCAGCGCGAGCGTCCTCATGCCGACTCCAGCGGCTCCATCCGGCGGCCGCAGGTGGGGCAGTCGTTGAGGTCGCGCTGGGCGAGCTGCTCGCACCAGTTGCAGAAGCGGAGGTTCTCGACGGCGAACGGCAGCCTCGAAGGCGACGGAGCAAGCGGAACCAGCTTGCCGACGACTTCGAGCTCGTCGCCGGTCTCGCGGTCGCGGTAGACCCTGCCGTGCTCGGCTTCGACGATGACCTCGCGGCCGGTGCGCGGGTTCCTCATGCGGTATTGCTGGTTCAAGCTCACAGCGTCAAGCGTACCGGTCGGCTGGGCGGAGTTGCGATCCGGGCGGGATCGGTCACGATCTCCGTCCCGTCGTGCGAGAATCCGTGGCGATGGATGGAGAACGCCGATCGGCGACAGTCTCGTGGCACCGGCCACAGGAGGCGGCCGCGCTGACCAGCGCGCTCGACGGGCTGAGCTACGTTCGCAAGGTCCGCGACCGCGAGCTTCCGGCTGAGCCGCTGATGGAGGCGCTCGGGTTCCGCGTGATCGAAGTGCAGGAGGGCCGTGTCGTCCTCGGTGGTCAGCCAGAAGAGCTCCACCTCAACCTCGGCGGCGTCGTCCACGGCGGCTATTTGTCGACGATGATCGACTGCGCCACCAGTTACGCGCTGCACACGATGTTGGCGGCCGGCCGAACCGCGCCACCCGTGTCGGCGTCCTACTCGTTCCTGCGAGTCGGACTCGAAGGGGTGGCCCTGCGATGCGAGGCGCTTGTCGGGCGTTCGGGAAGCCGGATCGGCCACGTCCGAGCGGAGGTGACCGATATGGACGGTCGAGTGCTCGCGACGGGGGAGACGACCCACGTACAGGTCAGCACCGACGATGACCGGCGCATGCAGCCGGGCCCATCTGCCTGAGCGCTACCCGGTCCGAAAGCAGGAGCTTCGTGCTAGGGTTCCGCTTGAGACATTTGCCTCAAAGTCGCAGGAGACCATGAACGTCCGAGATGGAATGAGCCCGAACGTCCTGACCGTCGGTCCGCAGCACACGCTGCGAGCCGTGGCAGGCCAGATGATGGACCGGCGTGTAGGCGCCGCCGTCGTCGCCGACCCCGACGCGGCGGGCCCGGGCATCATCACCGAGCGCGACATCCTGCGATCGGTCGGGGGCGGCGAGGACCCGGACACCGAGCTCGTCGCCGATCACCTGACGATGGATGCCGTCTACGCGGCGCCGGACTGGTCGCTCGACCGCGCTGCGCTAACGATGGTCGACGGCGGCTTCCGCCATCTCATCGTGGTCGATGGCGCTGATGTCGTCGGCATCCTGTCGGTGCGCGACGTCGTGCGGTGTTGGACCGCAGACGGCGCTACTTGCGAGCTCACTGAGTAGTCGCTAGCGCCCTGAGCGGCGTTTGCGCAAAGCAGGTCGCGGGGACGCCGACGAGTCGCGAAGGAGCGACCTCTCGGTCGTGACTGAAGCGGCGAGGGGAGCGTCGTCGCGAGATGCGAAGCGCAGACGCCGCTCAGAGGTCTTCTGCGCCGACGACTTCCGCGTGCTCGTTCGGCTCGTTCTCGCCGGGAACGGGCTCGTGGGCGTGGCCGTGATCGGCCGGCAGGTGGCGGTACTCGTCGCGGGCGTCGCGGATCCACAATGCGATCGCGGCGATGACGATGATCAGGCCGATCGCCGACACCCACAGCCAGTGCGTCAGCGCGACGAGGAAGACGGTCAGGCCGAACGTGAGCGCGAGCGGCTGCAGCGAGCCCGGGGGAAGGTGGATCTCCTCGCCGACCGGCGGGACGTTGCTCTGCGGTTCGTTGCTCATGCGATGTAGATGAGGGAGGCGACGAGCGTCAGGACGGCCATGATGACGATGATCACCGTGGCGATCAGTCCGTCCCGGATGTTCTTCTTGGCGAGTTTCTGATCCATCGTTCCTGAGTCTTCCAGAGTCGGTTAGAGCTTGACGTCTGCCACCATCGAGCAGAACAGCAGCGCCAAGTAGAGCAGGGAGAAGAGGTAGAGCTGCAACGCCGCCTTGCGCGAAGGATTGCGAGCGAGGTAGACGGCAAGCGCGATGAACGCGACGCCGAGCCCGAGGCTGGCGACGAGGTAGATCGCTCCGAGGCCGCCGGCGCAGTAGGGGAGCTGCGTGACCGCGTAGAGCAGCACGCTGTAGAGCACGATCTGACGACGCGTCTCCTGCTCGCCGCGTACGACCGGCAGCATCGGCACGCCGACCTTGGCGTACTCGTCCTTCATCAGCAGGGACAGCGCCCAGAAGTGCGGTGGCGTCCAGAAGAAGACGATCGCGAAGAGGTAGATCGAGAGGCCGCTGATCTCGCCGGTGACGGCAGCCCAGCCGACCAGTGGCGGGACGGCGCCCGCAGCACCGCCCCAGACGATGTTCTGCCAAGTGCGACGCTTCAGCCAGACGGTGTACATCAGCGTGTAGCCGAGGAAGCCTGAGAACGAAAGGGCGGCGGCGAGCGGGTTCGTGAAGATCAGCAGCCACGCCACCGAGGCGGCGCCTAGGCCGAGGCCGAACCAGAGCGCGAACTCCGGGGCGATCCTTCCCGAGGGAACCGGCCGCGTCGCGGTCCGCGCCATCTGCGCGTCGATGTCGCGGTCGTACCAATGGTTGACGGCGCCGGCGCCGCCGGCCGACAGGTAGCCGCCGACGCAGGTCGCGACGATCAGCCAGAGCGACGGGCTGCCCGCGACGAGCATCGTCGTCGCAGTCGTCAGCAGCAGCAGCGACTGGACCTTGGGCTTGGTCAGCGTCAGCAGGTCGGCGGCGAGCTGCGCACGGGCCGATCGCGGCCTGGCTTCGATCGCCGGAGCGGCGATCGTCGCTTCGGATGTTGTGCCTCTCGCCACGATCTCGCTAGTGCGTCCCGGAACCGCCGGCCGGCTCGAGCTCGGAGACCGGGACGCCGCTCTGCACGGCGACCTGACGACGGATGTCCTTCATCGGCTCGACCGAGCGAACCCGCGGGAGCGCGTCGAAGTTGTTGACGGGCGGCGGCGAGGTCGTGAACCACTCGAGCGTGTTCGCCTTCCACGGGTCGGGCCCGGCCTTCGCGCCGTGCTTGACGGAACGCAGCACGTTGACCAGCGTCAGGAAGATGCCGGTGCCGAGGATGAACGAGCCGACCGTCGAGAACATGTTGATGAACGCGAGGTGCTTGATGTCCGGGTACTCGTAGATCCGGCGCGGCATCCCCTCGAGTCCGGCTGCGTGCTGGATCAGGAACGTGGCGTGGAAGCCGATCAGCATCAGCGCGAAGCTCCACTTGCCGAGCGTCTCCGACAGCATTCGCCCGCTGATCTTCGGGAACCAGTAGTAGAGGCCCGAGAAGATGCCGAAGACCGCGCCGCCCATCAGCGTGTAGTGGAAGTGGGCGACGACGTAGTACGTGTCGTGGAGCTGCCAGTCGACGGGGAACAGCGCGACGAAGATGCCGGTGATGCCGCCGAGCAGGAAGGTCCCGACGAACCCGACGCTGAAGAGCAGTGCCGTCGTGAAGTGGATCGAGCCCTGCCAGAGGGTGAAGATCCAGTTGAAGATCTTGACGCCGGTCGGCACGGCGATCAGGAACGACCCGACCATGAAGTAGATCAGCGCGATCTCCGGTGTCGGCGTCGTGAACATGTGGTGCGCCCAGACGATGAAGCCGAGGAAGGCGATCACGCCGGTCGCGGCCGCGATCGCCTTGTAGCCGAAGATCGGCTTGCGCGCGAACACCGGCAGGACCTCGGAGATGATCCCGAAGCCCGGCAGCACCATGATGTAGACCTCGGGGTGGCCGAAGAACCAGAACAGGTGCTGGTAAAGGATCGGTGTGCCGTCGCCGGCGGGGTCGAAGAAGCTGGTGCCGAAGTGGCGGTCGGTCAGCAGCATCGTCGCGGCGCCGGCGATCACCGGCAGCGAGAGGATCAGCAGGATCGCCATCACCAGGATCGACCAGCAGAACAGCGGCAGCCGGCCCCAGCCGAGGCCGGGGGCGCGCATGTTGGCGATCGTGACGTAGAAGTTGACCGCGCCGACGAGCGAGCCGATGCCGGAGAGGTGGACGAGGTAGATCCAGGCGTCGACGCCGCCCGAGGACAGGTAGCTGTCATCGGCGAGCGGCGGGTAGCAGGTCCAACCGCACTCGGGCGGGCTGAAGAAGACCGATGCGTAGAAGACGAGCCCGCCGGCGGCCAGCAGCCAGAACGACAGCGCGTTCAGCTTCGGGTAGGCCATGTCCTTCGCGCCGATCATGAGCGGCACCATGTAGTTGCCGAAGCCGGCCATCACCGGCATCACGAACAGGAAGACCATCGTCATCCCGTGCATCGTGAAAAGCGCGTTGAACGTCTGTGGCGTCAGCAGATCGTTGCTCGGGACCGAGAGCTGGAGCCGGATCAGGAGCGCCTCGGTCCCGCCCAGGACCATGAAGCCGAACGCGAGGACCAGGTACATGATCCCGATCCGCTTGTGGTCGGTCGTGGTGACCCAGGAGACCCAGCCGGTCTGCGGCCGGTCGACCCGGTCGGTGGTCACCTGCGGGATCGGCTTGAGCCCACTGGTCGGTGCTTCAACGGTGGCGGCCATGTGTTTTAGTCGGTCCTGGGTTGGGTCGTAGGGGCGGGTCGGCCTATCGAGTTACGTTCAGCTTTTTCGCGAGGCCCGGCAGCGACGCGTCGCCGGCGGCGATGTTGGCTCGCTGCTGGATCGCCCAGCGGTTGAACTCCGGTACCGAGACGGCCTTCACGCGGGCGGTCATGTTCGGCGTGGTTGCGGCCGCAGAGCTCGGCGCACTGGCCGTAGTAGATCGTGCCTTCGGGCTTCTCGCCGGCCTCGACCGGCGTCCGGAACCACGTGTCGAGCAGGTAGCCGCGGGTCGCGTCGAACTTGCCGCCGAGCTTCGGGATCCACC
The DNA here is from genome assembly GCA_037045385.1 of Baekduia sp. Lineage (GTDB taxonomy): Bacteria > Actinomycetota > Thermoleophilia > Solirubrobacterales > Solirubrobacteraceae > Baekduia. The sequence continues at coordinate 117,858 of JBAOHN010000011.1, forward strand.
ACGCGTGGTTGACGTCGAGCGAGCTGATCTGGAGTGTCACCGTGACGCCGGCCGGCACGACGAGCTCCTCGAATGCGTAGAGCTTTACGTCCTTGCCGGGGTTGCGCGCGTTGTTGTTGCGGTGCTTCTCGGTGCACTCGGCTTGGTAGATGTAGCGCCAGCCGAACTGGAAGCCGTCGACGCAGATGTTGAGCTCGCCCTTGTCGGTCAGCGGAGCCGCCGCCGGGATCACGCCGCTCGCCTTCGACTCGGCCGGGGTCGTGATCTCATCGAGCTGGAAGAACGTGTAGCCCGCGAGGAAGAGCACGATCACGGCAGCGCCGACCGTCCACGTGACCTCGAGCCGGTTGTTGCCGCGCACCTGTCGTGCGACCGCGCCCTTGCTGGCGCGGAACTTGAACAGGGTGTAGATCAGCAGTGCCTCGACGCCGACCCCGATCACGATCGCGATCGCCATCGTCGCCCAGTAGAGCGAGTCGATCTTGTCGGCGTTCGGCGAGCCGCCCGACTCCGGGCTGAACAGATCAGCCGAGGCGGTCGGAGCCACGACGAGCAACGCGATCGCGGAGACGGCGGCCGCAAACGCGGCGAGGCTCATCGGGCGTGGGCAGGGACGGACGCGAGAGAGAGGCAAAGCGCCTCGGATTCTATGCATGAACGGGGGCGGATGCGGAGTGCCCGGCCCTCAGCGCCCGGCGAACGTCGCGGGCTTGCCGGACACGAAGCCCATGGCGCCCGCAACGAAGTCGTCGCTGTCCGCCATCTCGTTCTGGACGATCGCCTCGAGCTCGAGCTGGTCGGCGAATCCACGCAGCATCCAGGCGTTGAGCTGCCGTTTGATCGCGGCGTGTGCGCGCGTCGGGCCTGCGGCCAGCCGAGCGAGCAGGCTCTCGACGTGGGCGTCGAACTCGTCGTCGGCGTGGGCGCTGTTGATGAGCCCCCACTCGGCGGCCTGGCGGGCCGGGATCTTCTCCCCGAGCATCGCCATCTCCGAGGCACGCGTGAGGCCGATGCGAGCGGCGACGGTCGCCGAGGCGCCGCCGTCGGGAGCCAGCCCGATGTTGACGAACGCGAGCAGGAAGTAGGCCGACTCACGGGCTACGACGAGGTCGGCCGAGAGGGCGAGCGAGAGCCCGATGCCCACGGCCGGGCCGTTGACGGCGGCGACGACCGGCTTCTCGAGCTCCCGGATCGCGGTGATGATCGGGTTGTAGCGGTCGCGCAGCACCGCGCTCAGATCGGGCCGGCCGTTGTCGCGCATCGTTGCCGTGGTCGTGTCGCGGAGGTCGGCTCCGGAGGAGAACGCCCGTCCGTTGCCGGTCAGGCAGAGCGCGCGTACATCGTCGTCCTCCGCCGCCTCGCGAACCGCGGCCATCAGGTCGACGCCGAGCTGTGCGTTCCACGCGTTGAGCGTGTCCGGCCGGTTGAGGGCGATGGTCATGGCGCCGCCGTCGCGGCGGATCTCGACGGTCTCAAGCTCACTCATGGCGGGCATCCTACGCACGCGCAAGACTCAGGCCATGACCCCTCGCCCCGTGATCGGACTGGCAACGGCCCTCGAACAGGCGCGCTGGGCTGCGTGGGATCTCCCCGCACACCTGCTTCCGCGCGACTACTCGGACGCCGTCGCGCGAGCCGGTGGGCTGCCGCTGATGCTGCCGCCGGACCCCGCCAGTACCGCCGACCCCGAGCAGCTGCTCGATCTGCTCGACGGTTTGATCCTCGCCGGCGGTGTCGATGTCGACCCCGCCACCTACGGCGAACAGCCGCACGCCACGACCGACGCTCCGTGCCCGGAGCGCGACCACTTCGAGATCGCGCTCGCGGCGGCGGCGATCGGTCGTGACCTGCCTCTGCTCGGGATCTGCCGTGGGATGCAGATCCTCAACGTCGCCCGCGGCGGCACGCTGCATCAGGACATCCCCGAGCTGCACGGCCACGGTGAGCACCGGCGGGTTCTCGGCTCGTTCACCGGCGCCGAGCACGACGTCGACCTGATCCCAGGGTCGACGGCAGCCGCAGCGGCCGGCGAGACGACGCACCGCACCTACAGCCACCACCATCAGGGGGTCGCCGCGCTCGGCGACGGTTTCGTCGTCAGCGGGACGTCCTCCTACGACCCTGTGCCGGAGGCGATCGAGATGCCGGGTTGCACCTTCGTCGTCGGAGTTCAGTGGCATCCCGAGGCCGACCCCGGCAGCGGGCTGATCGGCGGCTTCGTGCAGGCGTGCGCTAGGCCAGGCTGAGATCTGCGACCTCGGCGACGCCGCGCCGCGCACGGCAGACGAGCGCCTTGCTCGCCCCGCGGGTCACGCCGAGCGCACGCCCGATCGCCGAGTGCGATTCCTGCTCGAGCTCGTGCATCACGAGCGCCTTGCGCTGGCGCTCGGGCAGGGCGTCGATGCCGCGAAAGAGCTTCTCCACCTTCTCACGGGAAGCGATCTGGGAGACCGGCCCCGGCCCGCGGTCCTGAAGCACGAACTCGAGCGGCTCGAGCTCGGTCGTCCGGTTCGGCCGGCGCAGCGTGTCGTAACAGCGGTTGCGAACGATCGTGTGAAGCCACGGGCGCAGTGCGATTTCAGCGTCGGGCCGGCGGCGCATCGCCGAGACGGCGTTCAGGATCGCATCCTGGACGACCTCCTCGGCATCGTGGTGGCGGCCGCCGCCGAGCGTCGTCCGGGCGAACGCCTGGAGCGGCCCCTCGTAGCGCTCGACGAGCGCGGCGACCGCGTTGTCGCAGCCCTGCCGGATCGCGGCGACGAGCTGCTCGTCGGTGGCGCTGCCTGCACGGGGGCGGCGGGGAGTCGTCTGCTTGATCTCGTTCATGGGCAGATCGTCGCCCGGCCGGACCCGTCTGCGGGCACCCGCCGGGGTAGCGGGCCACCACCGCGGTGTCGGGTATCCACACCCAGGGGTATCGTCGCCTCCGTGTCGGGCGACGGCTCACCACTGGCGGGGCACAGCGCCACACCGGCCGAGCTCCAGGAGCGCATCCGCGCCGAGCGGGCCGGCGAGCCGTTCGTCCTCTGGCGGCACCCCGACGATGGCCAGGTCGTCCTGACGCTGAGCGGTGACCGACTCAGCATCGGGCGCTCGGATGCGAACGACATCGCCCTGACCGGCGACCCCGAGGTCAGCCGCCTGCACGCCGAGCTCGAGCGGATCGGCGGCGAGTGGACCGTGACCGACGACGGCCTCTCTCGTAACGGGACCTTCGTCGCCGGGGCGCGGATCGGCGGCCGCACGCGGCTGCGAGACGGTGACGTGATCCGCGTCGGCCGCACGTCGATCGCGTTCTGTGTGCCCGGCGCGGAGGAGACCCGCGACCACACGCAGATCGGTGACGCGGCGACGGTGATCGAGCTGACGCCGGCCCAGCGGCAGCTGCTCTGCGCGCTCGCCCGGCCCTACAAGCACGGGGGTTTCGCGACACCGGCGACGAACCAGGAGATCGCCGGCGAGCTGCACCTGAGCGTCGACGCGGTCAAGGCGCAGCTGCGCGCGCTCTACGCGCGTGCCGGGATCGACGAACTGCCCCAGCAGCAGAAGCGCCAGCGCCTCGTGGCCGAGGCGTTCGAGCGCGGCCTGATCTCGATCAAAGAGCTCTAACCGGAGGCGTTGACAGCGCGCAGCGGCGTGATCGTGCCGTCGCTGACGTTCGTGACCCAGGCGCGGTTGCCTTCGGCGGCGATCGCGAACGGGTTGGCTCCGACGCGGGCCTTCAGCTCGGTCCTCATCTCCGTGCCGTCGGGGCGCAGCAGCCAGACCTCGTCGGAGAGGTTGCAGGCGACCCAGACGCCGGGATCGCCGACCGCGACGCCGATCGGCGAGCGGCAGACCGGTATCCGCCGGACGTTGAACAGCGAGCGCGGCACACGGGAGACGACGTCCTCGGAGTCGCTCGTGACCCAGGCGTAGCCCTTGCCCCAGGCGACGCCGCGCGGGCCGCTTCCGACCGTCGCCGAGGACTTGCGCTCGAGCGAGCCGGGCCGGAGTGTGCTCAGTCGGTCGCGTCGCCGGTTCGGGATCCAGACTCGGCCACCGCCGGCGTCGAGGCCGGAGATGCCCTCCTCGCCGAACTCCGCGCGCTCGGTCGCACCGGTGCGCGGATCGACGCGGACGATCGAGGAGACGATCTCACCCGGTGGCCGGAGGGCCACCCAGACCCACCGCGCGTCGGTGGCGACGGCCGCAGCTTCGCTGCGCGGGAGGTCGATCGTCTTGGTGATCCTCAGTGAGCCGGGATCGACGCGAAGCAGCTGGTGGTCGACGCCGCTGGTCAGCCAGAGCGCACCGAAGCCGCCGGCGACGCTCGTCAGCCGCCGGCCGGTCGCGAGGATCCGCTTGCCGCGCTCACCATCGGGATCGATGCCGGTGAGACGGCGTGAACGAGCGCTCGTGACCCAGACCCGCCCGAACGCGAAGGTGACGGCGTTCGGCCTCGAGTCGACCTTGATCGCCTTGCCGGCGACGATCCGCGGCGGTCCGGCGGCGACCGCAGACTCTCCCGGGCGGTCGTCCCCGGCCAGCTTGAGCAGGGCGATCGCGACACCGGCGACGACGACGATCGTGGCGATCACGGCGGTTGTCAGGCGGCGGCTCCATCGGCGCGGCCCGCGCGGCCCGCTCGGAGCGCCGCCCGGCGGAGCCTGGCGGGTCGGCGCGTCCGGCGTCACGGTCTCAGCAGCAGGAGGCTCCGGCGTGGGGCCCGCCACGAGCGTCTGGCCTTCGACCGCGCCTGCCGGTGCCGCAGCCCCGCGCGCTACGACACGCTCCGGCCGCGCGCTGGCGGCGCCGACGGCGGCCAGCGCCGCGGCGCCGAGGTCTCCCGCCGACGGATAACGGTCGGCCGGGTCCTTCGCGAGCGCTCGCGTGATGACGGCGCCAAGAGCCGGCGGCACCTCGTGGCGCCGGGTCGTGACGTCGGGCGGCGGGTCGTTGAGGTGCGCGTAGAGCGTCGCCTCGTCGCTGTCGCGGCGGTAGGGGGAGTCGCCGGTGAGCATGAAGTGCAGCAGGCAGCCGAGCGCGTAGACGTCGGTCCGGGCATCGACCGGCAGGCTTCTGATCTGCTCCGGCGCGATGTACCCGAGCGTTCCGACCCAACGGCCGCTGCCGGTCATCGTCGTCTCGCCGTCGACGCGCTTGGTCAGTCCGAAGTCGGTCAGATAGGGGTGATCGCCGTCGAGCAGGACGTTCGCCGGCTTGACGTCGCGATGGACGAGGCCGCGCTCGTGCGCGACGTCCAGCGCGCTGCCGACATGGGCGGCCAGCTTCGCGGCGTCCGCGGGAGCGAGTGGCCCGCGTGCCCTGACCCGCGCGCGCAGGTCCTCGCCGTCGACGAACCGCATCGCGAGATAGAGCCTGCCGCCGTCCTCGCCCGCCGCATAGACCGGGATCACGTTCGGATGGTCGATCGCGGCGGTCGCCCTGCTCTCGCGCACGAACCGCTCGCGGAAGGCGGCGTCGTCGGCGAGCCGGGAGGCGATCAGCTTGAGCGCGACCGGCCGGTCGAGGTCGATCTGCTGCGCGCGGTAGACGACGCCCATCCCGCCGCGTCCGGCCACGGCGAGGATGCGGCAGCCGCCGACCACGGTCCCGGGCGGGACCTCGGTGTCATCGAACGGCGCCAAGGCGGGGAACGCTACCGAGCCGAGCGGCGATCGAAGGGCCGCCTCGGGGGCGGCGTGACGCTACGGTCTGGCCATGGCCGCTCAGGAGTCAGGCGCTATCGAGAACGTCGTCATCGTCGGCAGCGGCCCGGCCGGTTACACGGCTGCGTTGTACACGTCGCGCGCCAACCTGAACCCGGTCTGCGTCGAGGGGTTCGCGTGGGGCGGCCTGCTGCAGCAGACGACCGAGGTCGAGAACTTCCCCGGCTGGCCGGCGGGCGGCATCGAGGGGCCGGAACTGATGCAGAAGATGCGCGACCAGGCCGGCGACTTCGGCACGCGCTTCATCACCGACGAGGCGACCGCGGTAACGCTCTCGGACGCACCGGGCGGCATCCACGAGGTCGACATCGACGGCGAGATCATCCGCACGCGCACCGTGATCCTCGCGATGGGCGCCGAGCACAAGAAGCTCGGGATCCCCGGCGAGGCCGAGCTCTCGGGCGCTGGCGTCAGCTACTGCGCGACCTGCGACGCCGCCTTCTTCAAGGACCAGGTGATCGTCGTAGTCGGCGGCGGCGACAGCGCCTTCGAGGAGGCGATGTTCCTGGCGAAGTTCGGCTCGCGGGTCGTCCTCGTCCATCGCCGCGACGAGTTTCGAGCGTCGAAGATCATGGTCGAGCGCGCACGGGCGATCGAGAACCTCGAGCTGAAGACGCCGTTCGTGCTCGACGAGATCGCCGCCGGGGAGGGACCGTTCAACAGGGTCGCCCACCTGCGGAACGCGGAGACCGGCGCGACCGAGGAGCTCGCCGTCGGCGGCGTCTTCATCGCCGTCGGGCACGAGCCGCAGTCGGCGATCGTCGCCGGCCAGGTCGAGATCGACGACGAGGGCTACGTGAAGGCCGAGGGTCGTTCCACGCGGACCAACCGGCCCGGTGTTTTCGCCGCCGGCGACCTCGTTGACCACACCTACCGGCAGGCGATCACCGCGGCCGGCAGCGGCTGTCAGGCGGCGCTCGACGCCGAGTGGTACCTGCGCGATTCAGCTCCGCTGAATCGCGTCGGAAGTTCTGCTGAAGCAGAACTTCCCGCGGATGGAGTGGCTACCACCGGGTACGGAACCGGCGCAAGCAACATTGCTTAACGACAAACCGCGGAACCTCGGGCGATCACCGGTGTATCAAGGAGCAGATGGTCACCGCGCAGCACACATTCCAGTACCCCACGGTCACGCCGGTGGCTGCGCCTGCGCCGAAGTCCGCCGACGAGCCGGCTCCGCCGAAGTCGCAGGGCACGCCGGCGCCTCCGCGCCCACAGCAGGCTTGATCGGAAGCGCGGCGCCCCGGTGAGGGCGCTCGTCGTCGGCGGTGGCCGTGCCGGCCTCGGTCTCGCAGAGGCGCTGACGGCAGACGGGCACGCCGTCCGCTACGTGACCCGAGATCAGTCCTCCGCGGCCGCGATCGAGGCCACCGGAGCGGAGGCGTGGATCGCCGACCCCGACCGGATCGGCACGCTTCGTTACGCGCTCGACAACGTCACCGTCCTGCTCTGGCTGCTCGGCACGGCCTCTGCACCCGAGCTCCACGGCTCGCGCCTGACGATGATGCTCGAGAAGACGATCGACACGACGGTTCGCGGATTCGTATACGAGGCGCATCCGGACCATCCGGAGGGCGCCGAGACCGTCCGCAGGATGGCGACCTACAACGAGATTCCGTTCTCGATCGTCGACTCGTCGCGCGAGGACCCCGAGCGTTTCACCGCCGGCCTCCTTCGAGCGATCGAAACCGTCCTCGCCGGTCAACGCGGCTAGCGGAGACCGAGGCGGCCGAGCAGGTCGTGCAGGATCCGGCCCGTCAAGCCCCAGACGAAGATCTCGTCAGTCACTGGGAACGCGTGAGTCTTGAAGCTGATCCCGCGGCGTCTCATCGAGCGGTGCTCGTAGACCTCCGCGAGGCGCGACAGCGGCAGTTCGACGATCTCGGCAACCTCGGCTTCGTGCGGGGACAGCGGCAGCCCGGGCTCGATAACCCCGACGAACGGGTAGACCGCGTAGCCGGTCGCGATCGTTGACATCGGCTCGAGCGCCCCTGCGACGCGAACAGCTGCCGGCTCGAGCCCCGTCTCCTCGTTGGCCTCGCGCAGCGCCGTCGCGAGCAGGGTCTCGTCGCCGGGGTCGCGGCGGCCACCGGGGAACGAGATCTCACCTGCGTGTCGCCGGAGGTCGTCGCGGCGGCGCGTGAGGACGACCTGTGCGTCGTCGCCGCCGAGGTCGGTCATCGCGACGAGCACGGCGGCCGCCTTCCCACGGACGCGCCTTCCGCTCGTCTCGACCGGATCGAGCAGCACCTGCTCGAGCCGGCCGAGCAGGTCAGCCGGCTGCGGCGTGACGCTCAACGCGCTCCGTGAACATGACTTCGCCCTCGAGCGTCCGGTGAACCGGGCACTTGGCGGCGATCACCTCGAGTCGTGTGACCATCTCGTCGTCTAGCTCGGCGGGGAACCGGAGCACGAGCGTGAACCGGGTCGGGGCCCCACGCTCGGCCGGCTGGTACTCGCACGCGACCTCGGTCGCGCCGATGTCCCAGCCCTTGCGCTGGGCGTACATGCCCATCGTGATCGCCGTGCACGAGGCGAGGCTCGCCGCAAGCAGCTCCTGGGGGCTCGGGCCGGCGTCCTCGCCGCCGTGTTCGGCCGGCTCGTCGACGGTCACGACGTGCTCACCGATGCGGACGGCGTGCTCGTACTTGCCGGTTCGCTGAGCGGTCGCTCTCATGCGACCGAAGATACCGTCGCTGCGCTTCGCGGAACGCGCCCGCAGGGTTCTCGGTGCTTCAGCTGTGGCCGCGCGAGCCGAACGCGTTGACGTAGGTGGCGCCGATGTCGCCGTCGTAGGAGTCGTCCGGGGCTCCGAGCGCGACGCCCATGCCGAACTCCCGAAAGCCCTTGTTGAGGATGTTCTCGCGGTGGCCCGGCGAATCCATCCACGACCTGACGATCGAGACGGGGGTCGCGAGGTCGCCGGTTCCCCAGGCCAGGTTCTCGCCGATCGACCAGCCGCTGGCGCCCCGCAGGTAGCCGGTCGCCTTGATCCGTGCGAGCGGCGTCGAGCCGTTCGGCGAGACGTGCGCGAAGAAGCCGCGGTCAACCATCGAATGCGCGTAGCGGCGGGCGGCCTTGGCGAGCTTCCGGTTCGCACGTAGCTTCCCGAGCCCTCTCTGTGTCCGCTCGGCGTTGACGAGGCAGAGCGTGACACGCGTTGCCTCGGTGGTGCCGAGTTCGCCGGGCTCGCTGTTCGCCCCGGGGCAGTCCGCAGCTAGTGCGGGCGTGGCGGTGACGGCGACTGCCAGAGCTGCGATCAGCGCGACCGCGGGCCGGCGCCGGCCGTGTTGCGTGTGAGGGCTTCTCATACCTGTCGTTACCAGGGGTTTCCAGCAGGAGATCGGCAAGTCCTGGCGATTACCTGAGAGAAGTCGACGAACCGGTCCGTCCGCGAACGACCGGGAAGTGGGCGGATTTCCCGGTCGCGGACCCCGGGAAGCCGATTCCGGCGATGATTCTCGCGATGGGACCCGACGGTTCGACAGCAGTGCGGCTCGGCGTGGTGACAAGCGGCGGCGACGCGCCGGGCATGAACGCGGCCCTGCGCGCGGTCGTGCGAACAACGATCGCGCTCGGCGGCGAACCGGTTGCGGTGCTCGACGGCTTCAGCGGGCTGCTCGTCTCGCCGCCGCGGCTCGAGCCGATGCGTTGGGACAGCGTCAGCTCGATCCAGCACCGCGGCGGCACGGTCATCGGGACGGCGCGCTGCGACGGCTTCCGTGATGTCGCAGGGAGGCGCCACGCGGCAGCTGTGCTCGCGGCCGAGGGGATCGACCGGCTTGTCGTGATCGGAGGCGACGGCAGCCTGGCCGGCGCCCTGGCACTTCATCGTGAGCACCCGGACCTTCGCGTCTGCGGCCTGCCCGGGACGATCGACAACGACGTCGCGGGGACCGACACGACGCTCGGAGCCGACTCGGCGCTGCACCGGATCGTGTCCGCGATCGACGCGCTTGCGAGCACCGCCGCGAGCCACCACCGCTGTTTCGTCGTCGAGGTCATGGGGAGGAGGTCCGGGTACCTCGCGGTCACGGCGGCCGTCGCGGGTGGCTGCGACGTCGTCTTTGTCCCCGAAGAGCCGGCCGGGCCGCGCTGGCGGGACGAGCTCGTCGCGACGCTGCGTGCCGCCCGCGCGGCCGGCAGGCGCGACTCGATGATCGTCGTCGCCGAGGGCGCGACCGACAGCCGCGGAGCGACCATCACCGCCGCCCGAGTGGCCGAGGCGGTCGAGGACGGGCTCGCCGACGAGGCGCGCGTGACGATCCTCGGGCACGTGCAGCGCGGCGGTACGGCGAGCCCGTTCGATCGTTGTCTCGGGACAGTGCTCGGCGCGCGGGCGGCACGAGCCCTGATCGAGGACGGTGAGCGGCCGCGGGCGCTCTTCATCGGCGTCGAGAACAACCGAGTCGTCGAGCATGGGCTGGAGAGCGCGCTCGAGCCCGCCGCCACAGGGTCGACCGCCGCGAGCCTGCTCGGTCATCTGCGCGCCACCGCGATGCCGGCGCCGGTGCCCGCGCCCGGGGCGAGAAGGGTCGGAGTCGTCCACGTCGGTGGGCTCGCGCCCGGGATGAACGTCGCGCTCCGCGCGCTGGTGCGGCTCGGGCTCGCCCGTGGGATGCGCGTCGCCGGGGTCCGGGGCGGCCTCGCGGGCCTGCGGGCGGAGGTCAAGGATCTCGGCTGGCAGGAGGTCGACGGGCTCGTAGCCGAAGGCGGCGCCGTGCTCGGCACGAGCCGGTACGTCCCAGACGAAAAGGAGGCGACCGAGCTCGTCGCGACGGTCGCCGAGCGGGGGCTCGACGCGCTCGTCGTCGTGGGCGGCCTGAACGGGCTGCTCGCCGCCGAGCGCCTGCGTGCCGCGGGAGCGACGTTCCCGATCGCGTGCCTTCCCGCAACGCTCGACAACAACGTGCCCGGCTCCGAGTTCTCGGTCGGGGCGGACTCGGCTCTAGGCGGCGCCGTCTTCGTGCTCGACCGGGTCAAGCAGTCGGCCTCGGCGAGCACGCGATGCTTCGTCGCCGAGACGATGGGTCGCCGTTGCGGATACCTGACCCTGATGACCGCGATCGCGACCGGCGCAGAGCGTGTCTACCTGCACGAGGACGGGCTCTCGCTCGAGGATGTCGAGCACGACGTCGAGCGGATGCGCGCGGCATTCCGCGGCGGACGGCGCCTGTTCCTCGCGCTGCGCGGAGAGCACGCCGACGACCGCTACACGACCGACGTCCTCGCCGACCTGTTCGCCGCAGAGTCCCAGGGTCTCTACGACGTGCGGACCACGGTCGTCGGGCACATGCAGCAGGGCTGCGACCCCTCGCCGTTCGACCGGCTGCTCGCGACGCTCCTCGCCGGAGCCGTAATCGAACACGTCTCGGGTGCCGCCGACGGTGCGGAGCCGGTTCTGGCGGCGGCGTCCGGCGGCGTGGTCTTCACCCGGCCGCTCGACGAGGCGCTCGCGATGCTCGACCGCGACAACGAGCGCCCGCGGCAGCAGTGGTGGATGGCGATGCGTCCGCTTGCCGAGCCGCTCTCGATCGCGCGGTCGTAGACTCGCCGCGATCGGGGCGTGGCGCAGCCTGGTAGCGCACCTGCTTTGGGAGCAGGGGGTCGGCGGTTCGAATCCGCCCGCCCCGACTGAGCGGCCTGTCCGCTGCGCATCTCGCGACGCCGCTGCGCTCGGCGCTTCGGTCACGACCCGTTAGGTCGCTGCGCCACGGGCCTTCGGCCCTTTGGCGCCGGACGAAGGCGAAGCCTTCGTCCAATGCTCGGGCGTAGCCCGAGCACGACGCGCCACGGGCCTTCGGCCCTTTGGTGCCGGACGAAGGCGAAGCCTTCGTCCAATGCTCGGGCGTAGCCCGAGCACGACGCGCCATGGGCCTTCGGCCCTTTGGTGCCGGACGAAGGCGAAGCCTTCGTCCAATGCTCGGGCGTAGCCCGAGCACGACGCGCCACGGGCCTTCGGCCCTTTGGCGCCGGACGAAGGCGAAGCCTTCGTCCAATGCTCGGGCGTAGCCCGAGCACGACCTGCTTTGCGGACAGGCCGCTCAGGGCGTTGGCGGGGGCGCGGGCTGCGAGACTGCCGGCCGTGGCGGTGCTGACGCTCAGCTCGGTGGTCAAGCGCTTTGGGGCGCACGTTGCGGTCGACGGGGTTGATCTTGAGCTGGGGGCGGGGGAGGTCGTGGGGCTGCTCGGGCCGAACGGGGCGGGGAAGTCGACGCTGACGAAGATCGCTTGTGGGCTGATGCATCCGACGGCGGGGGAGGTGGTGGTCACGCGCCCGTTCGGGTACCTGGCCGAGCTGTTCCGGTTCCCGGCCTGGGCCACCGCCGACGAGCTGCTCGAGTTCCATCAGCGGCTTGCCGGCTCGCCGGGCGGCGCGGGCGAACGCGCCGAGCTGCTCGAGCTGGTTCGGCTCGAGGACGACGGCGGCACTCGCGTCGGCGACATGTCGAAGGGCATGCAGCAGCGGCTCGGGATCGCTCAGGCGATGATCGGCCGGCCCGGTCTGCTGCTGCTCGACGAGCCGACGAGCGCGCTCGATCCCGGCGGTCGCCGCACCGTCCGCGACCTGCTGACTGAGCTCCGGTCCCGCGGCACCGCCGTTCTTCTCAACACGCACCTGCTCGGCGAGGTCGAGCACGTCTGCGATCGCGTCGTGATAGTCGACCGCGGCCGGATCGTCGCCTCGGGCACGCCGGCCGCGCTCGAAGGCGGGGGAGGGGTCGAGGTCGAACTCGCGACCGGAACCCGCAGCTTCCCTGAGGCGACGCGTGACCAGATACCGGCGATCGTCGCCGAGCTGGTCGCCGCCGGTGAGCAGATCTACGGCGTCCGTGCCGGCTCCTCGACACTCGAGGACGTCTACCTCCAGACCGTGCGGGACGCGCGATGAACGCCGTGCTCCTGATCGCCGCGCACGCGCTGCGAGAGGCGCGCCGCCGGCGCGTACTGACGGTCGTCGCGGTGCTGACGATCGTGTTCGGCGTGCTCTTCGCATGGGGTGCCGCCGAGCTCTTCGAGACCGTCGACGAGCAGCCGGCAATCACCGGCGAGCTGCTCGACACGCGAACGCTCACCGGCGCGACGATGGTCGGCCTCGCGCTCTTCGGCGCTCTGTTTCTCGGCGCCGTCCTCGTCACGTTCCTGACCGCCGGCGCCGTTCAGGGCGACGCCGAGAGCGGGCTCCTCCAGCCGTTGCTGGTCCGGCCGGTCTCACGTGTCCAGTACCTGCTCGGGCGCTACCTGGCGGCTGCGGCCACGGGCGTCGTTTACGTGCTCGTTGTCTATCTCGGCGCGGTCGTGATCGTCGGTGTCGCGGGCGACTGGTGGCCAAGCGAGCCATTCGGCGTCGCGCTGCGGCTCGCCGTCGCGATCGCATCGATCGCGGCGCTCGCCGTGCTCGGATCGGTCCGGCTCGGTGCCACCGCGAACGGCATCTTCGTGCTGATGCTCTACGGCGCCGGTCTCGTCGCCGGCCTGATGGGCGCGATCGGCGAGTCGGTCGGGTCGTCGCGGCTCGAGCGGATCGCCGACGTAGCCTCCTGGGCACTGCCGTTCCAAGGTCTGTACCGCGACGGGCTCCAGCAGCTCGTCACCGAGGTCGGCGGACCGGCCGGTGCGCTGCTTCGGCTCGGGCCGCTCGGCAGCTCGCACGACGGCGGGCCGCTGTTGCTCCCATGGGCCGTGGTCCACGTCGCGATCGTGCTGGCAGCGGCCGCCTGGCTGCTGCGCCGGCGCGACCTCTAGACGCTCTTGGCCTGCTTCGGCGTCGCCGCCATCGCGCCGTCGCGGCCGGTCGTGGCGGTCGCCCGCTCACGCTCGTACTCGAGTTCCGCGTTGACGAGCTGGCCGGCGAGCAGCGCGATGTTCGAGACCCAAAGCCAGAACAGGAACGCGATCACTCCGGCCAGCGTCCCGTAGGTCTTGTCGTAGGAGGCGAAGTTCGCGAAATAGAACGCAAGCCCGGTCGACGTCGCGATCAACGTCAGCAGGGCGACGAGCGCGCCCGGAAGCAGCCACGAGATCCCCGGCAGCCGGACGTTCGGCGTGACAGCCATCAGCAGCGTGATCAGCACCCAGACGACGAGCAGGATGCCGGGCAGCTTGAGCCTGTCCCATGTGCGCACCGCCTCCTCGCCGACGCCGGCGACATCGCCGAGCTCGCGGGCGATCGGGCCGCTGAGGACCGACGCGATCGAAGCCAGCGCGGCGAGCAACAGCAACGCCGTCGTGAGGGCGAGCAGGACCGGGCGCAACTTCCAGAACGGGCGGCCCTCCTCAACGCCGAAGATCGTGTTCGACGCCCGGCCGAAGGCGCCGACATAGCCGGAAGCAGCCCAGATCGCCGCCCCGAGGCCGATCGCGAACGTGAGGCCGCCGCCGTGACCGGCTGCCGTCTCGACCACTCCCTTCAACAGGTCACCGGTCGTGCCCGGCGACTCTTCGAGGCTGTCTAGCAGCGGCTGAGTTGCGCCGTCACCGGCGAACGACAGCACCGATACGAGCGCGAGCAGCGCCGGGAAGATCGAGAAGACCGCGTAGTAGGTCAGCGCGGCGGCGATGTCGGTCAGCCCGAGCGCCGCGAACCGCCGGGGCACCCGCCGGAACGCGTCGAGCACGGCCGCGCGCGGGAGCTGCGTCGGGCGCTTGACGGTTGCCACGGGCCGACCCTAGAACATGGTGGCCGGCGGCGATGCGGTACACCGTCGCCGGTGGAACGGCTCGGCGAGATCGCCCGCTTCGGCCTCGTCGGCGCTTTCAACGCCGGCACGTACTTCGGCATCTTCGCCGCGGGCGTGCTTGCGGGTGTCCCGTATCTCGTCGCGGCGACGGTCGCCTTCGCGATCTCCGCGACGATCGGCTATTGGCTCCACGAGCACTGGACGTTCAAGGGCGCGGCGCCGACGGTCCGCGCGTGGCTCGCGTGGGTCGGCGCGCAGGCGGGCGGCATCGCGCTCAACATGCTGCTCCTGGTCGTGCTCGTCGACGCGTTCGGAGCTGGCCCACTGATCGCGCAGCTGGTGTTGATGCCGGTGCCCCCGGTCGCGACGTACCTCGTCGGCCGTCGCTGGGTCTTCAGCTGAGATCGGGTGGCGCTTCGGGCGCCCATGCTCGGCCCTCGCGGAGCGCGCGCAGCGCCTCGCGGCGTTGGTCGGGGGCGGCGCGGTCGAGCATCAGCACGCCGTCGAGGTGGTCGATCTCGTGTTGCAGCACACGGGCATGCACGTCGGTCGCCGTGATCGTGAGCTGCTCGCCGTTCAGATCCTGGGCTTCGACGACGACCTCCGTCGCTCGCGGCACCTCGACCGCGATCCGCGAGCGGCCGATCGAGAGGCAGCCTTCGAGCCCCAGCTCGGTGGCGTCCGAGGAGCTGACGATCACAGGGTTGACGACGACGCTGACCGTGGCCTCGGCGACAGGGCGGTAGACGAACAGCCGTTGGGCGATTCCGACCTGAGGAGCAGCGAGGCCCGCACCGTGGGCGCGATCCATGATCGCCGCCATCTCCGCAGCCTGGGCGGCAAGCGCGTGGTCGAACCGCTCCACCGCCCGCGCCGCGGCTCGGAGAACCGGGTCGCCCCACTGCCGGATGCCGGCAAAGCGCTGCTCCAGCAGCGCCAGATCGGGGGTCGCATCGCCGGTCACCGGCCGATCGTCTCAAAGGCAGCGGCCGGGCGTGCGACTATCTGAACGGCTCGCTGCCCAAAGCCCCCGTAGCTCAGCTGGATAGAGCATCGGACTTCTAATCCGACGGTCGCTGGTTCGAATCCAGCCGGGGGCGCTGCTGTCTGCCGCTTCCAGGTCGCGCGAGCACCCCGAGCACGGCTGCCTTGACGGAATCGGGCAGGAACCGGCTCGCGAGCACCTGGAGCCGGACAGCACCGTTGGCCGTCACGACGCGCTCGTCACCTGCAACGAGCGCCGCGTACGCCTGCTCGGCGACGCGCGCCGGGTCGTCCATCGGTCCTGAGGAGAGCAGGGTGTCATCCATTCCGGCACGGGACCAGAAGGCCGTCGCCGTGGGGCCAGGCATCAGCACGGTCACCGTGACGCCGGCGCCGGCCAGCTCGGCGCGCAGCGCCGTCGCGAACGACTGGATGAACGACTTGCTCGCGTCGTAGACCGCCTGATAGGTGCCCGGGACGGTCGCCGCGACCGAGGAGGTGAACATCACCCGGCCGCCGCCTCGTTCGGCCATCGCGGGCAGTACGAGCTTCGCGAGCTGCACCGACGAGCGCACGTTGATGTCGATCATCCGTAGCTCGCGGCCGAGGTCGGTCTCCGCAACGAAGCGCCCGCCGGCACCGATCCCGGCGTTGATCGCCAGAGCCTCGACCGGGTGACCCGCGCGGCCGATCGCCGCGGCGAGGTCGTCGACCTCGGACGGGTTTGCGAGGTCGGCCCGGACGGCAAGCACATCGGCGCCCCGGCGTTCGATGCTCTTCGCGGCTTCGTGGACCCGCCGGTCCTCGGCCGTGATCAGCAGATCCCAGCCGTTCTCCGCGAAGACCTGCGCAAGCTCGAACCCGATCCCGCTCGATGCGCCCGTCACCACGGCGAGCGGGCGTGTGCTCACGCGCCAACGGGCTCGGTCGTCCGCGCCGCGTCCGCGGCCTCGGTCCCGGCGAGCCACGACCCGGCCAGCACGTGGAGTGCGTCGATTCGTTCGCGCTGGCTGTCGGCGAGCTCGGCCAGCTCCCTGAAGTCGACGTCACCGATCTGCCGCCCGAGCTGCTGCTCGAAGACGCGCCACATCCGGCACTTGCCTGCGATCCCCGTCGAGAGCCCTTCGAGTTCGATCATGCGCGAGAGCGGCGAGTATCCGGTTGTGCGGCCGTTGAGCTTGAGCCGCGCCGCCTTCTCTGCGACCCAAGCGGCCGTCACCTTGACCGGGTCCTGGGATACGCCGAGGTCGTCGATCAGCCCTTTGAGCAGATCCCGCTCGCTGCGGATCTCGTCCCGGACCTGTGCCAGCACGGGCCCGAACCGTGGGTCGTCCCGGTTGGAGCCGGTCAGGCGTTCCGCCAGCTCGAGTCCGAGCGTCGCGGCCGAGAGATGGTCCTGCAGATAGGTGGCAAGGAGGTCGTCGGGGTCATCGCTGTTGAAAGGGAACACGACCTCTCCCTACCCGCGCTCCTGCCGGCCGAACCCGATCAGGCGCCACCGGCCGCTGCCAGCGCGGGCTGCTCCGCAGGGTCCCGCTGCGGGTGGTTGATCAGCCCGGTCCCCTGGCTGATCCATGGCCGGTTCTCCGCGAACCACTCGTAGAACCGCTCGGTCGGGCCTGGCAACCTCCGCATCGATGACCCGACGAAGCCGAGGCCGGGAAGAGCCTCGAACAGGGCCGCCAGCCCGGGGCCGGCGGACTCGACCCGGCCGTCGGGGTGGACGACGTGGAAGCTGCTGTACGTCTCCTCACGGTCGAGATCCCCGAGCAGGTACCCGGAATGGCGTGCGATCCGATCGTCGGCGAGCGTGCGGCCGCGGTCCCACCACGCGAACACGTCGCGCGCGTGCAGGCAGATACCGCAGCCGCCGTCGTAGAGGACCAGCAGCCGGTCGCCCACATCCGGCCGGTCGCCGGGATGCAGGCGCTCGGGGTCGGCGACGGCGGGGGTGCGGACCGATCCGAGCGCTCTGACCGGCAGCGCCGCGACGTGGGCGATCGCCTTGATCGGTGCGAGCAGCCCCGGTGTCACGCCTCTGAGTACGGGTCCTCGTCGCCCGCCAGCTTCACCGACCCGCCGCGCACCTGCTCGAGGTGCCGTTCCTGGATCGGCCGTGCCCACTCGACCAGCTCGGCGAGCCCTGGCTCGGCGGCCTTCTCGTTGAGCTTGCCGAGCACGGCCCAGTGGCCGACCTCGCCCGCCTCGGCCATCGTCAGGAACTCAAACCCGTCGAGCCCGTCGGCGTCCTCTCCGAGGTAGGTCCGCATCATCTCGGTCGCTTCCGCCTTGGTCTCGCGTGCCTTGTCGAGGATCGCCGTCTTCTTGCCGTCGCGCTGGTCGGCCAGCTCGGTGCAGCGTCGCTCCGTCTCCTCGGCCTCTTCCCGCATCGTCTGCAGGGTGGAGGCCAGCTCCTCGTCGCTGAGCAGACCCTCGACCTTCTCGGTCGCGCCCTGGGCGGCCTGGGCCAGGCCCAGAACCTCCGCCAGCTTCTCCTCGATCGTCGTCAGCTCGGCCATCGTCCTGCTCCCTTGGTCGGTTTTCACGGTCCAGACCGCCGGTACCCGTCCGCCGGAGCCGGCGAAACGCTCACCAGATGGGGTGATGGCGCGCTAAAGGCCGGAGCGGCGCCGCCGATCGCGAAGACGTGGCCTCCTCACGTCCCGACAAGGCAGTAGTCGCGATCGACCGCGAGCGTCCGTTCGCCGTTGACGAGCTGTTCTTCTCGACGACCGACGCCAAGGGCGTGATCCGCAGCGGCAACGACGTCTTCGTGCGCGTCAGCGGCTACGAACGCGAGCGGCTGGTCGGACAGGCGCACAACATCATCCGCCACCCCGACATGCCGCGTGGCGTCTTCGAGATCTTCTGGGACCACCTCGGTGAGGGCACCGGTGTGGCCGCGTACGTCAAGAACATGGCGGCCGACGGCTCCTATTACTGGGTGCTCGCGCTCGCGGTCCCGATCTCCGGCGGCTACCTCTCGGTCAGGATGAAGCCTTCCGGGCCGCTGTTCGACGCGGCGCGCTCCGTCTACGCCGATGCGCTCGCGGTCGAGCGCGAGGTCGAGGACGGCGACGTCTCGAGGCGCAAGCAGGCGATCGAGGCCGGTGCGGCTCGAATGCTCGAGCTGCTCGCCGAAGCCGGCTTCCCTGACTACCGGTCGTTCATGCGGGCGGCGCTCGTCTCCGAGGTGGCGTCGGGCATGACCGACCTGCACATGGGTACCGAGAGCATCGGCGAGGCGCAGACACGGGTCGTGCTCGGTGATGCGTCGGCCCAGCTCGGCGCACTGGTGCAGGACCTCCGCCGTTACGGCGATGTCGCCGCCGACCTCTCGCGCCGCTCGCAGTTCCTGATCGGGCTTGCCGGTGACATCCGCCTGTTCGCGCTCAACGCGGTCGTGACCAGCGCCCGGATCGGCGCCCGCGCCGCCGCGCTCGGCACTGTCGCTCAGGTCCTCGGCGCTCAGTCGCGCAAGGCCGAGCCCGAGATCCGTGCGCTCCATGACCTCGTCGACAACTCCGTCGAGTCGCTCGGCGTGATGCAGTTCCGGATCGCCGCGAGCAAGCTGATCACAGATCAGGTCTTCCACAGTCTTCCCGACGGCGAGCACGACGCAGGCGCCGCCGAGCTCTCGGATCTTGTCGATCTCGGTGACGCGCTCGCCGATTCGAGCGCGCGCCTGGGCGAGGCGATGGACCGCTTCTACGGCGCGCTCGAGTCGATCGAGACCGGGGCGGAGACCGTCGCCCGGCTGCTCTCGATCGTCCAGGCGCTCGAGATCAACGGCCGAGTCGAGGGGGCGCGGCTCGGCGACGCCCAAGTTTCGACGCTGTTCGGCGAGGTCGGCCGCGAGGTCGCAGAGGCGGTCGCGCAGCTGCGCGGTTTCCAGGCACTCCGCGAGCAGATCGGCGTCAACGCCTCGGCCGAGGGACGCCGGCTCTGCGTGGCGCTCAACGACACCGCCGTGTCGCTCTCCGAGATCGACAGGCCTGCAAGCGCAGCCGCCTGACACGAGTCGCCACACGAGGACGCGCAACGCGGCAGGATTGCCGCATGACTCGCGTACCTGCGGTGCTGCGGAAGATCGATGACCTCGATGCGGGCTGGCTCGCCGAGGCGCTGGCGAGGCCTGGACTCTCGATCAGCGGGTCGGAGCCGATCGGGACCGGCCAGATGAGCGAGAGCCACCGGGTCCGCTTCAGCGGCCCCGACGGTGACGGCAGCATCGTCATCAAGCTCGCCTCGCGCGACGAGAACAGCCGTGCGGCTGGGTTCGGGCTCGGCGCCTACCGCCGCGAGGTCTCCTTCTACGAGCAGTTGTCCGCGCGGCTCGGCCGGCCGCTCGCCGGCTGCCATCTCGCGATCCAGGACGCGTCGGGGTTCTTCACGCTCCTGCTCGAAGACATCGGTGCGGGCACGCAGGGCGACCAGATCGCCGGCTGCACACCGGAGCAGGCACGGATCGCGATGCTCGCGCTGGCGCGGCTCCAGGCGCCGGTGCTCGGGGACCTGATCCTCGCGGCCTCGGATTGGCTCAACCTCCCCAATCCGCTCGACCAGGCGCTGCTCGAGGGCCTGCTGCCCGGGTTCCTCGAGCGCTACGGCGAGCGGATCGCGCCTGAGCACAAGGACGTGCTGCGGCGGTTCGTGGCGAGCGCCGACGCATGGGCGGCCGACGTCCGCCAGCCGCTCTCGCTCAGCCACGGCGACTACCGGCTCGACAACCTGCTGTTCACCACGGACGACTGCGTCGTCGTCGACTGGCAGACGGTCTCCTGGGGGCCGGCCGTCCGCGACGTCTCCTACTTCCTCGGTGGCGGGCTGACCGTGGCCGATCGCCGCGCCCACGAGCGCGAACTGGTCCGCGCCTACTACGACGAGCTCGTTCGGTTGGGCGCCGACGAGCTGGGCTGGGAGCATTGCTGGAACGAGTACCGGCGGCAGTGCTTCCACGGCCTCGTGATGAACATCGCGCCGGCGATGGTCGTCGAGCGGACCGAGCGCGGCGACGAGATGTTCATGGCGTCGACCGAGCGGATGTGCCAGCAGGTGCTCGACCTCGACGCGCTGTCGCTGCTTCCTGATGCCGGTTCGGCGCGTCCCGCGCCGCTGAGGCCCGACCCGGCCGACGAGGGGCTGCACGAACCGGGCCCGGAGGAGCTCTGGAACGAGAGCTGGTACTTCGATGCCGTGTCCAAGGACGGGGCGCTCGGGCTCTACGTTCGCCTCGGCCGGCTTCCGAACCAGGAGCAGGCGCTGTACGTCGCCTCGGTCTGCCGGGTCGGGGAGCCGCCGTTGATGCTGCTGCGCGGCGGGGTGCCGCTACCCGATCCCGCCGACTCGGCTCAGACCGCTTCAGGCGAAGGTCTGCACGCCACCCACACCGTGCTCGAACCGCTTGAGCGGTTCGAGATCGTGCTGGCCGGGACCGCCGAGTCGCACGACGACCCGTCAGCCCCGCTGCGGGCCGAGGCGGGCGAGCCCGTCGAGATAGCGCTCGACCTCGTCTGGCGGACGGACGGGATCCCGTATCGGTGGCGGCAGGCGACCCGGTACGAGATCCCGTGCCTCGTCGAAGGCACGGTGACGATCGGCGGCGAGGAACACACGTTCAGCGGCCACGGGCAGCGCGACCATTCGTGGGGGTCACGTGATTGGTGGTCGGTCGACTGGCTCTGGAGCGCGCTGCGGCTCGAAGACGGCACGCGGATCCACGCGGTCGCGATCCCGCAGATGCCGGGCTACGGCGTCGGCTACGTCCAGCGCGGCGACGACCTGCGCGAGATCACCCAAGCGACGGTGACGACCGAGGTCCGGCCCGACGAGCTGATCGCGTCGTCGCGGCTCGAGCTCGGCCCCGACCCGCTCGAGATCGAGATCGAGCCGCTCGCGTTCGGCGCCGTCCGACTCGACGCGCCGGACGGTCGGCTGTCCTACTTCCCGCGCGCGCTCTGCCGCGTCACGACCGGCGACGGGCGCCGCGGCGACGGCTGGGTCGAGTGGAACCGCGTGCAGCGATGAGCGGCGGTTTCCCGGGGCGCAGCCCGAGCACGAACGCTCGGGCGCAGTTCGAGCGCGTAGACTGACCGCCGCGCGGTGGGCGTAGCTCAGTTGGTAGAGCTCCTGGTTGTGGTCCAGGCGGTCGCGGGTTCAAGTCCCGTCGCTCACCCTTCGCGGCGGCGGCGGGTCCGGCAAGGGCGGTAGGAGTGACCGGTGTCGCCGGACAAGCGCAAGCGCACCAAGAAGGCCGCTGGCAAGCGTCCGGCGCGCAAGCTTCAGGCCGTCAAGTCCGACGAATCCGGGCCGCCGTACATCGTTCGCTGGCACCCGGAAGCCGCCAGCGAGCGCGGCACCGCTTGGCCGCCAAGAGAGAAGGTGGCGATGCAGCACGCGGTCGACAAACTCGAGGCGGTGGGGTCGCGGCTCATGCACCCGCACTCAAGCGCTGTTCAGGGGCGGTCGCACCGGAGGCGCAGATCGACCGGCCGGGTTTCGACAGGGCGGTCGCGCGAGCAGTCAGGCGATTCGCGCGGATCGAACTCGGTTGAGAAGCGAACAGGTTCGACCGATAACACAAGTGCTATCGTTGTGGCTCTCGAACCATGAAGCTCGCCGACCTCAAGACCAGTGACGAGCTGCTCGCGGAGCAGCTTTGCGCCGACCCCGAGTTTCGCGCTGAGTGGGAGCGCACTGCGCTTGCCCGCGCGATCGCGCTCGCGGTCGTGCGGTTTCGCACGGACCGCGGGCTCTCGCAACGCGGACTGGCAACCGTGCTCGGCATGTCTCAGCCCCAGGTCGCGCGGCTGGAAAGAGGCGACGTGAATCCGAGCATGGACACGCTCGTTCGGGTCGCGGCAGGGCTCGGCATCGAGCTAACCATCAACGTGACGCCGGCGAATCACAAGCCACGGCTCGTCACGAAGCACGCGCTCACAGACAAGCTCGTCGGCGGGATTCACACTGAGCGCGCCAGCGTCCTCGTGGCTGCGTCGTAGGGCCTGCGCCGACGAGCCACGACGAATACGCAACCGGCGCGATGCCGCTGGCCTCCCTACGCGGTCGATACGATCGCGACATGTGGGGCGAGAGGAAAGCCGTTGCGGCAGAGATCGGCGGCCGCGGCCTTGCCTGCCTCGTTTGCGGAGGGGGCGAGTTCGTGTCGCGTGAGGTCAAGCTCAATACCTCCGGTTTCGAGCTTCTGGACCTCGCTTGGGCCAACGAGTCAGCGACTGGCCTTGTCTGCACCAGCTGCGGATACGTCCACGAGTTCGTCGGGAGCGCCTTGGTGCTCCGAGACCTCTGACGACGTTCACCCGACGCCGGCGAGCAGCCAGAGTGCCGCGACGATCGCGAACAGCAGCACCGCTGCGATCAGGCCGGCGACCGGCGAGACGAACGCCGCGAGGAGCAGCGCTCCTGCGAGCAACGCGATCAGGCCGAGCACTGGGCCGAACGTGCGAGCGAGGTCGCGGAGCACGCGGCCAACGCTACACCGGCCGACACTGCGTTTGGCCCTTCATTTCCGGGGCGCAACGCCGACTACCGGGCTTGTATGGCCCTCGGTTCGCCGCACGACCCCGGTGAGGAGTACCGCAGCGCGTTCAACGGCGCGTCGATCGGCATCGCCGTGATGGCGCTCGACGGCAGTCTCGTCGAGGTCAACCCCGGGCTCTGCCGGATGACCGGTTACACCGAGTCGCAGCTGCTCGCGGGCCCCGGGTTGCTGCTGGTGCTCGCCCCGCAGCACCATCGCGAGCACGAGGACGCGCTCGCAGCGGTCGCCGCGGGGGAGACGCCGCCACCGGACGCCGACCGGCTGCTGATCTGCTCGGACGGATCGAGCGTCTGGGCGCAGATCTCGATGACCGTCACCCACGGACTCGGCGGTACGGCCGGACACGTCGTCCTGCACTTGATCGACGTCACCGACCGGCGCACCGCGCAGGAGCGCGCGATGCGCCGATCCGCCCAGCAGAGCGAGGTCGCCGCGCTCGGGCGGCTAGCGCTGACGGCACTGCGTGCCGACGAGCTCGCGCATCAGGCCGTCGACGCGATCGTCGAGGTGCTCGGCGTCGACGTCGCCGCGGTGGCGCGTGAAGACGAGCGCAGCGGCAAGTTCCTCGTCGTCGCCGGGCACCAGCGGATCGCCGAGGTTCACGCGGAGCCGCCCGGCCCGGACCCGAGCCATGCGCGCTTCGCACTCGACGAGGGCACCCCGATCACGATCGAGGACCGCGACGCAGAACAGCGCTTCAACGTTGACCGCCTCGTCGGCCGTGGCCTCCGCTCCGGCGTCGCCCTGCCGATGCTGTGCGCAGACGGCGACCCCGGCGTTCTCTGCGTCTACCGGCGCGCCGCCGGGCCGTTCGCCCAGGACGAACTCGAGTTCCTCGAGGCGATGGTTGCGGTGCTCAACGGAGCGGCGGCGCGGCTTCAGTCCGAGGACGAGCTGCTGCGCCAGTCGCTCTACGACACCGTGACCGACGTTCCCAACCGCCGCTTCCTGCTCGCCGCACTGGCCGAGCTGCTCAAGGCTGCCGGGAACGGCAGGCGGCGGCTGGCGATCATCTCGCTCGGCCTCGTCAATCGACGTGCGATCCACGAGAGCCTCGGCCACGACGCCGGCGACGCGTTCCTGTCGGAGATCGGCCAGCGGATCGCGATGCTGCTGAAGCTCGACGAGACGCTCGCCCGCTCCGACGGCGACGAGTTCGTGATCATCAGCCCCGAGCTCGACACGCCCGAGGCCGCCGCCGAACGCGTTCGTGACCTGCTGACGCGCGTTGCCGGTCCGGTCTCGATCGAGGGCTTCGAGCTGCCGCCGAACCTCGTCGCCGGAGTCGTCGTTCCGGAGATCGACCCCGGCGCCCGCCCCGAGGATCTGCTGCGCGACGCGAGCGCCGCGATGTACCGTGCCGTTTCCGAAGGCATCGAGGTCGCCGTCTTCGATGAGGAGATGCGCGCCGAGACGGTCGAGCGCGTCTCGCTCGTCGCCGAGCTCCGCCGCGCGATCGATACGCGCTCGCTGCACCTCGCGTATCAGCCGGTCGTCAGCCGCGGCGAGTCGCGGGTGACCAAGTTCGAGGCGCTCGTGCGTTGGACTCACCCCCAGCGCGGCGAGATCGGCCCGGGCCGGTTCGTGCCGCTGGCCGAGACGCACGGCCTGATCGGCCGCCTCGGCTCCTACGTCCTGACCGAGGCCCTCGACCAGCTGCTGCGCTGGCGTCAGGCCGGCGACACGCTCGGCAATCGCTCGATGGGGGTCAACATCTCGCGTGCCCAGCTCGACGACCCCGGACTCGTCGACGAGATCCTGGGCGCGCTCCGCGATCGCGGCCTGCCGCCCTCGAGCCTGATGATCGAGGTGACCGAGTCGGCGCTCGCCGGCGACAGCCAGGCCGCGCTCGACACCGTTCGCGCGCTGTCGGCGGCGGGTGTGCAGATCGCGCTCGACGACTTCGGCGTCGGCCAGTCCTCGCTGGCGAGCCTCACCGAGCTGCCGCTCGACGTGCTCAAGCTCGACCGCAGCCTCGTCCACGACGTCAGCGGGTCGCCGCAGCGCGTCGCGATCATGTCGGCCGTCTCGCAGATCGCCAAGACGCTCGACCTCCAGGTCGTCGCGGAGGGGATCGAGACCGAGGACGAAGCGGAGATCACCACGCAGCTCGGCTGCGACCTCGGCCAGGGCTGGTTCTACGCGCGACCGACGAACCCCGACGAGCTGCCGGCGGTGGTCGCTGCCGTCGACGCCGCGCTCACCGTGCGCGCCGCGCACGGCGGCGGCGACGCGCGCGCCGCCTAGCCTGCTGCCACGCGGCCAGGCTGGTGAACTGGACCCAGTCCAGGAGGCCGCCGACGAGGTGACCGGGGGTGCCGGTCAGGAGCCGTCCGGCGAGGCGGCTCGATGGGGTCTGGCGGGCGCTGCTCATCGCTGGTCTGACGCTACAGTCAGGCGGCTCATGGCCGCCGCGACGAAGTCCTCAAGCTCGCCGATCTCCGTCTCCAAGGAGACCCTGCCCGAAAGTCGGGTCAAGGTAGCCTGCGAGGTTTCCGCGGCCGAGGTCAAGGCGCGGATCGACGACGCCGCAGGCCGGCTAGGGCGCACGATGCGCGCACCGGGCTTCCGCCCCGGCAAGGTGCCGGCTGCGATGGTCATCAAGAACTATGGGCACGAGGCGGTGCTCGACGAGGCCGTCCGCGGATCGATCGGCGGCTGGTACGCCGACGCACTCACCGAGGCGGCTCTGCACCCGATCGGCGAGCCCGAGTTGGAGCTCGGCGAGCTGCCGGCGCAGGGCGAGCCGCTGACCTTCACGTTCACGATCGGCGTGCGCCCCGAAGCGACGCTCGGCGACCTCTCGAAGGTTGCGGTTGAACGGCGCGAGCCGAAGGCCGACGCCGAGCTCGTCGACGAGCAGCTCGAGCGGATGCGCTCGCAGCTCGGCCGGCTCGAGACCGTTGAGCGTGCCGCCGAGGACGGCGACTTCGTCGTGATCGACTTCACCGGCTACACCGGCGAGGGCGACGCCCGCGAGGCGTTCGACGGGGGAGAAGGTCGCGATCACCTGCTCGAGCTCGGCGGCGGCCGCTTCATCCCCGGCTTCGAGGAGCAGCTCGCCGGCGTCTCGGCAGGCGACGAGAAGACCGTCGCCGTCAGCTTCCCCGACAGCTACCCGGCCGCGCCGCACCTCGAGGCCCAGCCGGCCGAGTTCGAGGTCGTCGTTCACGAGGTCAAGGCCCGTCAGCTGCCCGAGCTGGATGACGACTTCGCCTCGGAGGCCGGTGGCTTCGACACGCTCGCTGAGCTGCGCGAGGACCTCGAGAAGAGCGTCCTGGCCCAGGACGAAGTTCGCGTGCAGCAGGAGTTCGAGGAGGCCGTGCTCGACGCCGTCGTCGAGCAGGCGACCGTCGAGATCCCGCAGTCGCTCGCCGAGGCCCGCGCCCGCGAGCTCTGGGAGAACATGCTCCACCAGCTCTCGCACCGCGGCCTGACCAAGGACGCGTACCTCCAGATGTCCGGCCAGACCGAGGAAGAGCTGCTCGCCCAGGCGACCCCCGACGCCGAGAAGTCGCTCCGCCGCGAGGCCGTCCTCGCCGCCTTCGTCGAGCAGGAGAAGATCGAGCCGTCCGACGGCGACATCCTCGACGCCCTCCAGGGCCCGGCGGCCCAACAGAACGTCAAGCCGGAGAAGCTGCGGAAGCGGCTGGAGAAGAACGGTCGGTTGGATGAGCTGGTCGAGGACCTGGCTCAGAGGCGGGCGGTCGAACTGCTCGTCGAGCGGGCCGGCGGGAAGTAGTCGCGGACGAGCCGCTAGCGCGGCTCAGTACAGCTCGTAACCGACGTAACGACCCAGCCACCAGCCGCGGTCGGCGTGGTTCCGGCATGTAAGCCCCTTCCTACGACTCACGCAGCGATACCCGCCGTACTCGAAGGTTTGCCCGAATCCGAGCCCACGAATGGTGTTCGTGGCATCGCCCTTCGGGTAGAAGCCACGATTTTCTCGCACGTACTTCTTCCGGGGCTTTCCCTCGGTCGACATCCACACGGTGAAGCCGTCGTTGGGAGTCCAACACGTCAGGTCGCCGGAGTACGCCTGGTCGACACTGCAGAACGCGGCACCCTTCGTCGTGCGAAATCCCTTGGACGTGGCTTCGGCCGATACCGGACTCACCAAGCACGACACCACAGCGACGAGCGCCAAGGGCACGGTCGAACGCCTGTTGCCTCCGAGCGATCCAGGCGTTTCGGTCACCGAGCGATCGTATCCCGCTGAGCCGCACCTATCTCGGCGTGAACCGTCGCGTTGCGGGGCAGGACGCGCCGAGATGCGTCCGCGCCAGCCGAGGCGCCACCCGCCGCCCGCCGACCACGAGCTCCCCTAAGTAGTCCACCACCGCTCAAGCAGCCACACCCCATGCCGACGACCGTGCAGACCGACCGAAGCGGCGCGGTAGCCTGCGAAGTCGAGTCGGCCCCGGGGCGGCTGCCCGGGGAGGAAACACCGCACCTCAGCCAGAACACGAGGTTCCATGAGTCCCCTTGTCCCGATGGTCGTCGAGCAGTCCTCCCGCGGGGAGCGCGCTTTCGACATCTACAGCCGCCTGCTCAGCCAGCGGATCATCTTCCTCGGCACGCAGGTGGACGACCAGATCGCGAACCTCGTCGTCGCCCAGCTTCTCCATCTCGAGTCAGAAGACACCGAGAAGGACATCTCGATCTACATCAACTCGCCGGGCGGCAGCGTCTACGCCGGCCTCGCGATCTACGACACGATGCAGTTCATCAAGCCGGATGTGCAGACGATCTGCGTCGGCATCGCGATGTCGATGGGCGCGGTCCTGCTCGCCGGCGGCGCGAAGGGCAAGCGGATGGCGCTGCCGAACGCGAAGGTGATGATCCACCAGGTCTCCTCCGGCTTTCAGGGTCAGGCGACCGACATCGAGATCCACGCCAAGGAGATCATCGACGTCCGCCAGCGGCTCGACCAGATCCTTGCCGACCACACCGGTCAGAAGCTCGAGAAGGTCTCGACCGACACCGAGCGCGACTACTTCATGAGCGCTGCCGAGGCCGTTGAGTACGGCGTCGTCGACCGCGTAATCGAGAAGCACTAGAAACTAGACTGTAGAGTTCGTACCCTTTCACCATGGCCAAGCCGACCGACTCAGGCGAGCAGCTCCTGTGCAGCTTCTGCGGCAAGTCGCAGCGGCAGGTCAAGAAGCTGATCGCTGGGCCGGGCGTCTACATCTGCGACGAGTGCATCGATCTCTGCAACGAGATCATCGATGAGGAACTGACCGCTCCCGCCACGTTCGACCTGTCGAACCTGCCGAAGCCGGTCGAGATCAAGAACGTCCTCGACGAGTACGTGATCGGTCAGGAGGAGGCCAAGCGCACACTCTCGGTCGCCGTCTACAACCACTACAAGCGCGTTCAGCTGATGACCGGTGGCGCGTCGGACGTCGAGCTGCAGAAGTCGAACATCCTGCTGCTCGGCCCAACCGGCTGCGGGAAGACGCTGCTCGCGCAGACGCTCGCCCGGATCCTCAACGTGCCGTTCGCGATCGCCGACGCGACGGCGCTGACCGAGGCCGGCTACGTCGGCGAGGACGTCGAGAACATCCTCCTGAAGCTGATTCAGGCGGCCGACTACGACGTCAAGAAGGCAGAGACCGGGATCATCTACATCGACGAGGTCGACAAGATCGCGCGCAAGGCCGACAACCCGTCGATCACGCGCGACGTCTCCGGCGAGGGCGTCCAGCAGGCGCTGCTGAAGATCCTCGAGGGCACGACCGCCGCGGTGCCGCCACAGGGCGGCCGCAAGCACCCGCACCAGGAGTTCCTGTCGATCGATACGACGAACATCCTCTTCATCTGCGGCGGCGCGTTCGCGCACCTCGACAACGTGATCGAGCGTCGCACGGGCCATGCCGGCATCGGCTTCGGCGCCGACCTCGGCGCCAAGAAGCACTACGACAAGGGCGAGCAGTTCCAGGACGTCCTGCCCGAGGACCTCGTCGAGTACGGCCTGATCCCGGAGTTCATCGGCCGTCTGCCGGTCGTCACCGCCGTCCACCAGCTCGGCCGCGACGACCTGATCACGATCCTGACCGAGCCGCGCAACGCGCTCGTCAAGCAGTTCTCGAAGTTCTTCGCCTTCGACGACATCGAGCTGGTCTTCGCCGACGACGCGCTCAACGCGATCGCCGACAAGGCGCTCGAGCGCGAGACCGGCGCCCGCGGCCTGCGCTCGATCATCGAGGAGGCGCTGCTCGACGTGCAGTTCGAGTTGCCTTCACGGCGCGACGTCACGAAGTGCGTCGTCACCCGCGAGACGATCGACAAGGCGCTTCCGCCGACGCTCGTGACGCGGGCCGTGGCCGACGAGCCCGAGCCGGGCAGCGACGCCGCCTGACCTGTCTCGACGCTTACGGCCACCGCGACGACGGACTTCGGCCTCGGGCACGTTGGTACCGGCTAACCGCCATATGGGCAGCGATCCGGTACCAGCCGGGCTGGGCGCTGACGCTGGTACCGGATTGCCGCCATATGAGGTGCAATCGGGTACCAGCCACCCGAGGCGGCGGCGGAGGCGCCCGGTATCGTCGTGGGCGATGCCGCCGGCCCTCTTCAAGCTCTCGCCCTGGCTCGTCGCGCTCCAGGTGCTGACGATCCTGCGCGAGCACTGGCACGAGCTGACCGAGCTCGAGCAGAAGACGGTCAGGGAGCTGCTGTCGAAGTCGCGCGGTAACCCGGCGAGGCTCGCCGCGCACGAGCGCGACGAGCTGGTCCGGATCGCCAGGCGGATGCGGCCGCTGACCGTCGGGCGCAAGGTCGCGCTCGGCAGTCGCAAGCTGCGCAAGCGCTAGCTGTAGCTACTCCGCCGCGGGCGGCGTTGCGCCGGTCTCGCAGGTGTTGATTCCGAGCAGCTTGTAGAGCCCGCAGACGCCGACTGCGCCGGTCACCGCGGCGATCACGGCGACGACGAGCAGGACGATCCCGAGCGCCGACCCGATCCCGACGATGATCGAGAGGACCAGCGCAACTACGGCGACAGCGAAGCGGATGTTGCGGTCGGTGGTGCCAACGTTCTTGGTCATGGTGCGATCTTGCCAGGAGCGGAGGGCGGGACGCACGTAGACTGCCGCGCACCGATGAGCCTGCAGGAGCAGAAGCGCTTCGATCCCGCCGCGGCCGAGCCGCGAATCACCGAGCGCTGGCTGGCCTCGGGCCTGTTCTCGCCCGAGCCGCCTGTCGTGGACGGGGACCGCGCGGCTGGGAGTTCGGCGGATGCCGAACTCCCGACGTACGAGGCGAAAGCCTCGTACGCAATCGCCATTCCGCCGCCGAACGTGACCGGCGCGCTGCACATGGGCCATGCGCTCAACGGCTCGATCCAGGACGCGCTGATCCGCTTCCACCGCGCGCAGGGGGTCCCGACCCGCTGGACGCTCGGCACCGATCACGCCGGCATCGCGACCCAGACGCAGGTCGAGAAGCGGCTCGCCTCCGAGGGCACGAGCCGCGTCGAGGTCGGTCGCGAGGAGTTCACGCGCCGCACGTGGGAGTGGCGCGAGGAGTTCGGCGGCACGATCATCGAGCAGTTCAAGAGGCTCGGCTGCTCCTGCGACTACGAGCACGAGCGCTTCACGCTCGACGACAGCTACCACGACGCCGTTCTGAAGGTCTTCGTCGCCCTCTACGACAAGGGTTGGATCTACCGCGACCACTACCTCGTCAACTGGGACCCGGGCCTGAACTCCGCGATCTCAGACCTCGAGGTCGAGCAGCGCGAGGAGACCGACACGCTCTACGAGATCGCCTACCCGTTGGCTGCGGGCGACGGCGAACTGGTCGTCGCGACGGTGCGGCCGGAGACGATGCTCGCCGACGTCGCTGTCGCCGTGCACCCCGACGATGAGCGCTACGCCGGCTTCGTCGGACAGGAGGTCCGGCTTCCGCTGACCGACCGCACGCTGCCGGTGATCGCCGACGAGTACGTGAAGACCGACTTCGGCACCGGCTGCCTGAAGATCACCCCCGGTCACGACCCCAACGACTTCGAGATCGGGCGCAAGCACGGGCTGCCCGAGCTGAGCGTGATCGGCGAGGACGGCCGCATGACCGGCGAGCACGCCGGCGTGTGGGCCGGACTCGACGTGCTCGAGGCGCGGGAGCAGATCGTCGCGGAGCTGGACGGACGCGGTGCGCTGTGCGGCCAGGAGCCGTACACGCACGAGGTGCCGTACTCGCACCGTTCGGGCCGTCGCGTCGAGCCGCTGATCAGCCTGCAGTGGTTCATGCGGATGGACGAGCTCGCGAAGCCGGCGATCGAAGTCGTTCGTGACGGGCGCGTGCGCATCCACCCCGAGTCGCAGGAGCGCCGCTACATCGACTGGCTGGAGAACATCCGGCCCTGGTGCGTCAGCCGGCAGCTCTGGTGGGGCCACCAGATCCCCGTCTGGTACCGCGACGAGCAGGTCTACTGCGGGATCGAGCCGCCCGAGGGCGACGGCTGGACCCAGGACCCGGACGTGCTCGACACGTGGTTCAGCTCGGCGCTCTGGCCATTCGCGACGCTCGGCTGGCCCGAGCAGACTCCGGAGCTGGCCGCGTTCTACCCGACCGACGTGCTCTCGACGGCGCGCGACATCCTCTTCCTCTGGGTCGCCCGGATGGTGATGATGGGGCTCGAATTCACCGGCGAGATCCCGTTCACCGACGTCTACAACCACTCGGTGATCCAGGCGCCGGACGGCCGCCGGATGAGCAAGTCGCTCGGCACCGGCATCGACCCGCTCGCGCTGATCGACGGCGGCGAGCGCCCGCCGGTGTATTCGCAGGGCGGCGAGTTCCCGGCCTATGGCGCCGACGCGCTCCGTTTCGGCCTGCTCGCGATGTCCTCGACTCAGGACGTGCGCTTCAGCGAGGAGAAGGTCGCCCAAGGCTCCGCGCTGGTGACAAAGCTGTTCAACGCATCGCGTTTCCTGCTCGGAGCGGCCGGGGACGCCGCCGGTGCTCCGGTCGCGCCGCTGACCGAGGCGCTCGAGGACCGCTGGATCGTGAGCCGCATTCAGGCCGCCAAGACCGACCTCGCCGAGCGCCTCGGCCGCTTCGACTTCTCGAAGGCGGCGCTCGGCCTCTACGACCACGTCTTCGGCGAGCTCTGTGACTGGTACCTCGAGCTGGTCAAGCCGAGGCTCGCCGAGTCGCCGTCGCCGGAGCTCGCCGGTCACCTCGTCTGGGTGCTGCGCGAGACGCTGCTGCTCTGCCACCCGCTGATCCCGTTCGTCACCGAGGAGCTGTGGTTGCACCTGCCACCCCAGGCCAAGGATCACGAGCTGCTCGCAGGCGCACGGCAGAGCGCGGCCGATCCGGCCCTCGCCGACGCGGACGCAGACCGCGAGGTCGACGAGGTGATCGCAGCGATCCAGGCACTGCGCTCGTGGCGCGACGGCGCGTCGGTGGCGCCCGGGCAGCGGCTCGAAGCAGCGTTCGACGGACTCGATCCGGCCCGTGGCGAGCTGATCGCCCGTCTCGGGCGCCTGACGGTCGCCGACCCAGGCGGTCGCGAGCCGGTCGCGACCGTGCCGGTGCCCGGCGGTTCGATCGCACTGCTGACTGGCGTCGATCCAGCCGAGGTTGCGGCCCGCGTCGCCGCCGAGCGCGACCGGCTCTCCGCTGAGATCGCGCGGATCGACAAGAAGCTCGCCAACGAGGGCTTCGTCGCGAAGGCGCCCGAGGCCGTCGTAGCGGCCGAACGCGACAAGCGGGAGCGCTACGCGGCAGAGCTCGTGGCGCTCGGGGAGGCGGCCGCGTGACGCTCGAAGAGGCCGAGCGGCTACTGCTCTCGCGTGAGGTGTTCGGGATGCGCTTCGGGCTCGACCGGATCCGCCGTCTGCTGACGGCGCTCGGCTCGCCGCACAGCCGGATGCGGGTGATCGAGGTCGTCGGTACGAACGGCAAGTCGTCGACCGTTCGGATGGCCGCGGCGATCCTTCACGAGCACGGCCAACGGACCGGCGCCTACCTCTCGCCTCATCTCGCGTCGTTCGCCGAGCGAGTGCGGATCGACGGCGAGGACGTCAGCGGGGCGCGTTTCGGCGCCGCTGTCGGCAGGGCTGCTGCGGCGGCGCAGAAGGTCGACCGGACCCTGCCCGAGGGGGACGTCGTCACGCAGTTCGAGCTGCTGACGGCCACCGCGCTCGACTGCTTCGCGGAGGCCGGCGTCGAGGTCTGCGTCGTCGAGGCAGGCCTCGGAGGCCGCTACGACGCGACGAACGTGCTCGACGCCGAGGTCGCCGTGCTGACAAACGTCGGCCTCGAGCACACGCGCTGGCTCGGCCCGACGATCACCGACATCGCCACCGAGAAGCTCGACGTCGTCCGGCCCGGCGCGAAGCTCGTGGTCGGGGCCGGGCTCGACCACGAGGCCCGCGCAGTGGCTGACGCGGTCTGCGCGGGGCGCAGGGCGACGCTCGTCGAGGCGCCGGCCGGCACGGACGCATCGGTCGAGCTCGCAGCCAAGGGGGCGTTCCAAAGGCTGAACTTCGCGCTCGCGACTGCCGCAGTCGAGGCTCTGATCGGCCCACTGGACGCCGCGGCGGTCTCGCGTGCGGCGGCAGGCACCGTCGTGCCCGGACGGCTGGAGCAGCTGAGCGGCCGGCCGCCGACCTACGTCGACGGTGCGCACAACCCGGCCGGCGCCGCAGCGCTCGCGGCGTCGCTGCCGGAGATCATCGGCGACCGTCCGTTGACGCTCTGCGCCGGCGTCCGCGACGACAAGGACGCTGCGGAGATGCTGCGGGTGCTGCTTCCGCATGCCGTGGCGCTCGTCGCGACCCGAGCCGGCGACCAGCGCTCGCTGCCGCCGGCGACGCTCGTCTCGCTGGCGGCCCAACTCGGGTTCTCCGGGCGGGCCGAGGCGATCGCGAGGCCCCGGGACGCGCTCGCACGGGCACGGGAGCTCGCCGGCTCCGGCGGCGCGGTCCTGGCAACCGGTTCGATCTACCTCGTCGCCGACCTGCTGGCTCCCGACCGCGCGGTCAGGAGCGTGCTCTGATGGACGAGACTCCGGACCCGGGCGGGCCGAGCGTGAAAGCGATGATTGCGGCGGTCGCGTTCGGCGTCGCGGTGATCATTCTCGTGTTCTTCGGCATCGGCTACCTGCTCGGCAGGCTGTTCCTGTAGGGCGAGGCTCTAGGATCAGCGGCCAATGACCGCCGTCTTCGGGATCGAATCGGACCTCTTCAGCCTGGTCGTGAACCTGGTCCTGCTGTTCCTCATCGTCCTCTGGGTCGCGCTGATCTGGTTCACCTACGCCGATGCGCGCAGGCGGATCAGCGATCCGATCCTCGTCTGGTGCGCCACCGCGGCCAGTTTGTTCCCATTTGCGGGGACGATCGTCTACATGATCGTGCGGCCGCCCGAGTACCTCGAGGACGCGCGCGAGCGCGAGCTCGAGATCCAGGCGGCCGAGGCACGGCTCTTCACGGCCGGTCTCGCGTACTGCCCGAAGTGCGACGGCGAGGTCCGCGACGACTACCTGCGCTGCCCGGCCTGCACTACGAAGCTCCGTGACGCGTGCACCGGCTGCTCGAAGCCGCTCGACCCGGACTGGCGCATCTGCCCGTACTGCGAGACCGAGGTGGCGCGTCGTCAGTCCGCCGAGCCGCGCCGGCGCCAGCGCCTCTCCGACGACGCCGACCTGCTGGAGCAGGCCGCGCGTAGGCGCGAGCCCTGACCGCGGTAGGGTGGCCGCGATGAGTTCGCGCACCCTGATCCTCGTCAAGCCCGACGCCTTCGCCCGTGGTCTCACCGGCGAGGTGCTCGCACGGTTCGAGCGCAAGGGCCTGCGGATCGCCGAGATGAAGCTGATGACGGCGAGCCGCGAGGTTGCCGAGCAGCACTACGCCGAGCACGCCGAGCGCCCGTTCTTCGGCGAGCTCGTCGACTTCATCACCTCGGCGCCGCTGGTCGCGCTCGTGCTCGAAGGCGACGAGGCCGTCAAGGCCTCGCGCCAGCTGATCGGCGCCACGAACCCGATCGAGGCCGCCACCGGCTCGATCCGCGGTGACTTCGCGACCCAGATCGGCGAGAACCTCGTCCACGGCTCCGACTCAGACGAGTCGGCCGCGCGCGAGATCTCGATCTGGTTCGGTTGAGTCCGGTAGTTCTGGCGAGCGGGTCGCCGCAGCGGCGGCGGATCCTCGAGGATCTGGGGCTCGACTTCGAGGTGATGGTTCCCGACGTGCCGGAGCGCGAAGCCGGCGACCCGGAGGAGGTGGCGGTCGCCAACGCGGTGGCGAAGGTGCGCGCGGTCAGCGGCGATTTCGTCGTCGGCTGCGACACGGTCGTCGCCACCGAGGCGGGCCTCTGGGGGAAACCCCGCGATGAGGAAGACGCGCTGCGCACCCTGGAGCACCTGTCGGGCCGCACCCATCGCGTCGTCTCGGGCCTCGCGGTGCGCCGGGACGGCGCACTGTCGACCGCCGTCGAGACCACCTTTGTGACGTTTCGGACCCTGGAGGGGCCAGAACGTCACAAACACGTGGCCAAGGGCGAGTGGCGGGGGAGAGCGGGCGGCTACGCGATCCAGGGCTCAGGAGCCGTGCTGGTCGAGCGGATCGAGGGCGACCTGCTGAACGTGATCGGCCTCCCGGTGCAGGCGCTTTTGCGTCTCGTTCCCGGGCTGATCGCCGGGTGACGTTACACTCACGGCCGCGTTCGGCCGGGCCCGGCTGACCGCCTTCTGGCATGGGTTTCCTCGATTACTTCAGCGGTTTCGGCGGCCGTGATATGGCCGTCGACCTCGGAACCGCCAACACGCTCGTGTACGTGCGCGGGCGCGGGATCGTGCTGTCGGAACCGTCCGTCGTCGCGATCGATGCCGGGACCGGCGAGGTCCATGCCGTCGGCATCGAGGCCAAGCGGATGCTCGGCCGGACCCCGGCGACGATCCAGGCGATCAGACCGCTCAAGGACGGCGTCATCGCCGACTTCGACGTCACCGAGGAGATGCTCCGGCACTTCATCCAGAAGGTCCATCAGAACCGTTTTGCGCATCCGCGCGTCGTCGTCTGTGTTCCCTCTGGCGTGACCGGCGTCGAGAAGCGGGCGGTCGAGGAGGCATGCCTCTCGGCCGGAGCCCGCACCGCGTACCTGATCGAGGAGCCGATGGCTGCCGCGATCGGCGCCGGCCTACCGGTTGGCGAGCCGACCGGCTCGATGATCGTCGACATCGGCGGCGGCACGTCCGAGGTCGCCGTGATCTCGCTCGGCGGGATCGTCGTCTCGCGCTCACAGCGGGTCGGCGGCGATGAGCTCGACGAGGCGATCATCAACTACGCCAAGCGCGAGTACAAGCTCCTGATCGGGCAGCAGACCGCCGAGGAGGTCAAGCTCGAGATCGGATCGGCCTACCCGATGGCTCAGGAGGTGCAGGCCGAGATCCGCGGCCGCGACATGGTCTCCGGCTTGCCGAAGACCGTCGTGCTGACGAGCGAGGAGATCCGCGAGGCGCTCGAGGAGCCGCTGAGCCAGATCATCGCCGCTGTCCGCGAGACGCTCGACAACACGCCGCCCGAGCTGTCCTCGGACATCATGGACCGCGGCATCATGCTCGCCGGCGGCGGGTCGCTGCTGCAGGGCCTCGACGAGCGCCTCCGCGAGGAGACGCAGATGCCGGCCCACATCGCCGAATCGCCGCTGACGTGCGTTGCGGTCGGCTCCGGGCGCTCGCTCGAAGAGTTTGAAGTGATCCACCGCAGCAATCGCGGCGGATCCAGGGGAAGGCGCCGGCGATAGCCCGATGCTGCCTACGACAAGACTGACTGGTAACCCATGTACGACCGGACGATTCGCAGAAGACGAGCGGTGCTTGCGCTCCTCGTCTTCGCGTCGCTGATCCTGATAACCGCCTCGTTCGGCGGCTCGGGCCCCGCGTCGTCGCTGCAGCGGGGCATCGGCAGCATCCTGTCGCCGATCCAGGACGGCGCAAGTCGCGCGCTGAGCCCGATCCGCGACCTCTTCGGCTGGGTCGGAGACACCGTCGATGCGACCGGCGAACTCGAGCAGGCCCGCAAGGACCGCGACCGCTGGCAGGCGGCGGCGATCGCCGCGCAGGCCGACCGGCGGCGCCTGCGTTCGCTTCAGGAGCTGATGGGTCTCCAGGACACGCCGACGGAGATCGAGGCGTTCGATCCCAAGACCGGGCGCGTGATCGGGCGCTCGACATCGCTTTGGAACAGCCAGATCACGATCAACCTCGGCTCGTCGGACGGGATCCGCAAGGACATGCCGGTCGTCGCGGCGGACACCGGCAACGGCGCTGGGCTCGTCGGCAAGATCGCCGAGGTCACCGGCTCGTCCTCGGTTGTGATGCTGCTGACCAACAACGACATGACCGTCGGGTCGAAGACGATCGACGGCCGCAGCACCGGTGACCTCACTCCTAGCAGCGGCGATCCTCAGGACCTCGTGCTGCAGTCGGCGCGCCTGGCGGCGAGCACGCGTGTGGGTGACGTGATTGTCACCGCCGGGACCGTCTCGCGCCGCCAGGACCTCGCATCGCTGTACCCGTCCGACATCCCGATCGGCACGATCTCGCGGATCGATGATCCGAGCTCCGAGACCGAGCTCGCCCACGTCCGTCCGTTCGTTCGGATGCGCGAGATCGAGTACGTGCAGGTCCTGACCGGCCCGGTGACGGCGGAGCGCGGCTGATGGGCGTCGACCCCGACACCCGGCGTCTCGTGACACGGCTGCTGCTGCTCGGGCTCGTGACCGTGCTCGTGCAGGTGACGGCGGTCTCCCAGATCGAGATCTTCCGCGCTACCGCCGACCTGCTGCCGCTGGTCTGCGCTGCGGTCGGCCTGCTGCTCGGCTCGCTCCCGGGCGCTGCCTTCGGGTTCGGGCTCGGCCTTGCGAGCGACACGGCGTCGTACGAGACGCTCGGGATCACGAGCCTCGCGCTGATCGCGGTCGGGTTCGTCTCGGGACGGGTGCGCGAGCTGCGCGACCCGCAGGCGCCGGCGACTCCGATGGTCGCCGGGGCGGCGGCGACGGCGGCCGTGATCGTAGCGACCGGCGTGATGCGGTTCCTGCTCGGCATGGGGCTGCCGGTGAGCGGTCCGCTGATTCGCGAGATGGCCTCGACGATCGTCCTCAACGCGCTCGTCGCGCTGCCGGTCTTCGGCCTGGTCCGTCGTGTGCTGCAGCCGGTTCTGCCGGAGGGGCCGCGCCGGCGCAGGCGTCGTTCGTACACGACCGGAGGGCTCTCGCCGCTGAGGCGGGCCTGATGGCGACCAAGCTCGACAGCCCGCGGATGCCGGCCCAGCAGATGGCGCTGCGGGTCGCGATGCTGAGCGCGATCGCGTTCGTCCTGTTCGGGATCGCGTTCTTCCGGCTCTGGTACCTGCAGGTGCTGGACGGCGGCCGGTACCTGGCCGAGGCTCGCGAAAACCGGGACCGGATCGAGCGGATCCAGGCGCCTCGCGGTGTGATCCGTGACGCGAGCGGCACCGCGATCGTCGCGAACCGCAGGTCGACGACGCTGTCGCTCGATCCGCGCGCCGTCCCGAAGGAGTTCCGCGACCGGATCGCGGCCTGGGGACAGGCATACGGGCGCTGGTCGGCGCGAGCCGAGCGCGCCGCAGGGCGCACGCCGCGCGACGAGGCCCGGCAGGATGCCTGGCGCGCTCGCGCGGAGAAGAAGATCGGCTCGCCACCGGCGATGCCTGAGGCAGAGGGCGATCTTCTTCGCCTCTACGAGCACCTCGGGCGGGTGCTCGACCGCTCGCCGGAGCGCATCAACCGGACGGTCGTCGCGTCGCTCGTCCAGGTGCCGTGGGCGGATGTGGCGATCAAGACGGGCGTCGATCGCGCCCAGCGCACGTACGTCGGTGAGCGTCAGGAGCAGTTCCCGGGCGTCTCGGTCGAGCAGGTCTACGTGCGCGACTTCCCGCAGGGCGACGCGGCAGCGCACCTGCTCGGGACGGTCGGCGAGGTCAGCCCGTCGCAGCTCGAGGAGAAGCGCTTCGAGGACGTCGAGCAAGGGACTGTCGTCGGCAAGGGCGGGCTCGAGTGGCAGTACGACGAGTTCCTGCGCGGCGTCGACGGCGAGAGCCGGCTCGAGGTCAACGCGCTCGGCGAGCGACGGGGGACCGCCCGGTCGACCCAGCCGCGGCCCGGACGCGACCTCCAGCTGACGCTCGACCTGAAGCTTCAGAAGGCCGGCCAACGCGCGCTCGCATCCGTCGGCGGCGGACTCCCGGGGGCGTTCGTGGCGCTCAACCCGCGGACAGGAGCGATCTACGCGATGGGGTCGGCTCCTACCTACAACCCGCGTGACCTCCAGGGCCCGTTCGAGAGCCAGGACGCCTACAAGGCCCAGTTCGAGAACGAGGGCAAGCCGCTCGTCAACCGTGCCGTCGCGGGCCTGTATCCCGCTGCCTCGACGTTCAAGATCGTGACCGCTCTGGCCGCCCTCGACGAAGGCCTGACCACGCCCGAGGAGATCTGGAACGACACCGGCTGCTTCAAGACCGGCACGCGCGAAGCCGATGTCGCCTGCAATGCCGGCAAGAAGGTCAACGGTCCGGTCAACCTCGAGCGCGCGCTTGCCGTCTCGTCGGACACCTACTTCTTCCGGCTGGGGCTCGGGTTCTTCAAGCGCGGCAGCTGGGCGTTGCAGGAGTGGGCTAAGAAGCTCGGCTTCGGCCGCTTCCCGCGGATCGACCTCCCGGAGGCGGCGGAGGGCAGCGTCCCGAGCCCCGAGACCAACAAGAAGATCACCAAGGCCGAGCTCGCGTGCCGCAAGCGCACCGGCAAGCCCTCGTGCGGGATCGGATCCGGAGACTCGACGTATCGTGGCGGCGACCTCGTGAACCTGTCGGTCGGGCAGGGCGGGCTCGTCGTCTCGCCGCTGCAGCTCGCGATCGCGTACTCGACGCTGGCGAACGGCGGCACCGTGCCGGTTCCGCACCTCGGCCGCCAGATCGACGACAGCCGCGGCCTGGTGCAGAAGATCCAGACGCCGGCACCGCGGCGGGTCGAGATCGATCCCGCCGATCGCGAGGCGATCATGAGCGGGATCCGGCAGGCGGCGGCGAGCGAGGGCGGCACTTCGACCCCGGTCTGGAAGGGCGGCAGCAAGCCGTGGCCTGACGACCGCTACCCGATCTTCGGCAAGACCGGAACCGCCGAGACGCCCCAGGGCGACCAGTCCTGGTACGTCGCCTATTCGTACAGGGGAGCGCCGGACCGTGACCCGATCGTCGTCGTCGCGACCGTCGAGCGCGGCGGCTTCGGCGCCGAGCGTGCCGCGCCGATCGTCAGGCTGATCCTCTCCCAGTACTTCGGCGTCACCGCCGAGGTCGTCGCCGGGAGCTCGCGCGACCGATGAGCACGACCGCCCGGACCCCGCTGCGGCCGGTCGACGGCGCGCCGCCCAACCCGCAGGCGCGGGTCGAGACGGCGCGCGGCATGCGCGTCCCGATCGACCTCTGGATCGTTGCGGGGACGATCGGGCTCGGCATCTGCTCGCTGATGATGCTCGCCGCCGTCAAGGGCCCGGACGGGTCCGGGTCGTCGTCGTTCGTCACCCGGCAGGCGATCTTCTTCGTCGTCGGCACCGTGCTCGCAATCGCGCTCGCGCGGTTCGACTACACGGTCCTGCGCCGCCACTACTGGCGGCTCTGGGGCGTCCTGATCGGGCTGATCGTCGCGGTCTCGCTGTTCGGTCAGACGACACGAGGCTCGAAGCTCTCGATCAAGACGCCGTTGTTCGATGTGCAGGCATCCGAGCTCGGCAAGGTGCTGCTCTGCGTGGTGATCGCCGGGCTCGTCTGTGACCGGGCCCGCGAGATGAGCTCGTGGAGAACGACGGGAGTCGTCGCCGGAGTCGGCCTGCTTCCCGCCGGGCTCGTCGTCCTTCAGGACCTCGGCTCGGGGCTCGTCTACGTGGCGGTCCTGATGGCGATCCTGTTCGTCGGCGGCTCGCCCGGCCGTCATCTCGGCGCATTGGCCGCGGCCGGCGCCGGCCTCGTGCTCGTCGTCGGGGTTCTCGCCCCGGCAGCAGGAGTCGAGGTGCTCAAGGAGTACCAGGTAGAGAGACTCACATCCTTCCTTCACCCGTCAAGCGACCCGGCCGATGCCGGGTACCAGCAGAACCAGTCGCAGACCGCGATCGGTTCGGGCGGGAAGACCGGGCGCGGCGACGCCGCGACCCAGACCAACCTGCAGTTCTTGCCCGAGCCCCGCACCGACTTCGCGTTCGCCACCTTCGGCGAGCGCTACGGCTTCACAGGTGCCGGCCTCGTGCTCTGTCTGTACGCCCTGCTCATCTGGCGTGCGCTGCGGATCCTCTCCGTGGCGCCTGACCTGTTCGGAGCGCTGATCGCCGCCGGTGTGGTCGCGATCCTGCTCCTCCAGGTCTTCGAGAACGTCGGGATGAACATCGGGATCATGCCGATCACGGGGATTCCGCTGCCGCTCTTCAGCTACGGCGGATCCTCGGTGATCTCCACCCTTCTGGCCCTCGGCCTCCTGCAATCGATCCATGCCCGCGGGCATGCGTCGCTCGGCAGGACGCGCATCTCGAGCGGCCTTTGACCACTTCGTGGAGGTAGTTCAGTGAAGAAGCAAGTACTCGTGAGCGTCGACCGTGGGGAGACCCGTGTCGCGCTGATGGAAGCCGAAGGCAAGCCGACCAAAGGCGCGGCTGCGCGCTCGACGTCGAAGAAGGAAGGCTGGCGCGTCGCCGAGCTGTATCTCGAACGCCGCGGCAACCGCTCGATCGTCGGCAACATCTACAAGGGACGCGTCGACAACGTGTTGCCGGGACTCGAGGCGGCGTTCGTCGACATCGGGCTCGACAAGAACGGCTTTCTGCACGTCGACGAGATCGTGATTCCCGGGGTCGAGGTCGCGCGACGTGGCCGGCCCGGCTCGAAGGGCAAGACGATCGGCGAGGTGCTCAAGCCGGGACAGGAGGTGATCGTCCAGGTCGTCAAGGACCCGTTGAAGTCCAAGGGCGCACGGCTCTCGATGGACCTGACGATCGCCGGTCGCTACCTCGTCTACACGCCGACCGGCGAGGGCGTCGGCGTCTCCAAGCGGCTCGACGACAAGGAGCGCGCACGGCTGCGCAAGGAGGTCAAGGGGCTCGAGCTCGACGGTGGCGGTGCGATCGTGCGGACCGCGGCCCACGGCGCGGGGCGCGCGGACTTCGAGCGCGAGCTGCAGTACCTGTTCAAGCTCAACGAGGTGCTCGAGCGTCGCGGCAAGGAGCTGACCGCTCCGGCGACGGTGTTCCAGGAGGCCGACCTGTCGGTCCGCGTCGTGCGCGACATCTTCAGCGCCGACTTCGAGAAGGCGATCGTCGACGACGAGCAGCAGCACCACCGGCTCGTCTCGTTCTTTACCCGCACGGCGCCGGAGCTGGTCGACCGCGTGGAGTTGTGGCAGGAGTCGAAGCCGCTGCTCGCCGCGTTCGAGGTCGACGAGGTCATCGACGGCCTGATGAGCAAGCGTGTCGACTTGCCCTCGGGCGGCTACCTGCTGATCGACTACGCCGAGGCGCTGACGGTCATCGACGTCAACTCGGGCTCGTTCGTCGGCCGCGGCAAGCAGGCGCGGCTCGAGGACACGATCACGCGGACGAACCTGGAGGCGGCCGAGGAGGTCGTCCGCCAGCTGCGGCTGCGGGACATCGGCGGCATCATCGTCATCGACTTCATCGACATGGCGCGCGCGAAGAACCGCGACGCCGTGCTGAAGACGCTGCGAAAGGCGCTCGACGAGGACCGGACGAAGACGTTCACCGCCGAGATCTCGAAGCTCGGGCTCGTCGAGATGACGCGCCAGAACGTGACCGAGGGCGTCCGCGAGATCATGAGCCGCGAGTGCCCGACCTGCCACGGCGACGGCGTGATCAAGTCCGAGGAGACGATCGCGATCGAGGTCGAGCGCGAGCTGCGTGAGCTGGCTTCCCGTGCGCCGGCGAAGACCGAGGCGTTCCTCGTGCAGATGAATCCGCGTGTGAGCTCCAAGTTCACCGGTGACGGTGCGCGAGTCCTCCACCAGATCGAGGGGGAGACCGGCAAGCAGTTCCATTTCCAGGGCTCCGAGGGGCTGCCACTCGATCACTTCACGGTCGTTCAGGAGGGTGCGGCCGAGGAGATCCAGGAGCGGGCGATC
Source organism: Baekduia sp. (assembly GCA_037045385.1). Lineage (GTDB taxonomy): Bacteria > Actinomycetota > Thermoleophilia > Solirubrobacterales > Solirubrobacteraceae > Baekduia. The sequence continues at coordinate 160,943 of JBAOHN010000011.1, forward strand.
CCGTTCGACGAGGGTGACGAGGTGCTCGTCGAGATCGTCGAGCCGCACATGTACGAGGTCGACGACGCGGTTGCGAAGATCGACGGCTACATCATCTCGGTGACCGGCGGCGGCAGGTTCGTCGGTTCCAAGCAGCTCGTGCGGATCGAGGAGCCGGGAAGGACGGCCGCGACGGCCGTCCTGGTCAATCCCGAGGCTGCCGAGGACTCGCTATCCTCCGGCGCTCCGCGGCGCCGCGGCCGACGAGGCGGCAGGCGCCGTAGTGCTGCTGCGGCAGCGTCCTCGGACGACGCAGCGTCCTCCGAGTAGCGCCCTGAAAGATTGAACGAGACATGTCCTACGCGATCGTGAAAACCGGCGGTAAGCAGTACCGCGTCGAAGAGGGGCAGACCCTGCTCGTCGAGAAGGTCGAGGGTGACGCCGGCGCCGCCGTCGAGCTCGAGCCGCTGATGGCCGGTGGCAAGAACGTCGTCTTCGGCGCCGATGCCTCGAAGATCAAGGTCGCCGCCGAGATCGTCGAGCAGGTCAAGGGCCCGAAGCTCCGCGTCAACAAGTTCAAGCCGAAGCGCGGCTACCGCCGTCGTGCCGGCCACCGCCAGCAGCTCACGCGGATCCGCGTGACGAAGATCAGCGCCTAGGAGAAGATCGGCTCATGGCACACAAGAAGGGCCTCGGCTCCTCCAAGAACGGTCGCGATTCGAACGCCCAGCGCCTCGGCGTGAAGGTGTTCGCCGGCCAGGTCGTCACCGGCGGCGAGATCATCGTCCGCCAGCGCGGCTCGCGCTTCAAGGCCGGCGAGGGCGTCGGCATGGGCAAGGACGACACGCTGTTCGCCAAGGCGGCGGGCATCGTCGACTTCAGCGAAGGCCGGCGCGGGCGCGTCGTCGCGGTCATTCCCCGCCTGCGGACGCGGAATGACTGTCGCGCGAAGGGCTGCGCCCTTCGCGCCGCTGATGGTGCCGGCGGACCGACCGTCGCGCAGGTCGAGTGTCGCGTTACCCGTGCCCTGGCACCGGTAACGCGACACTCGACCCTCGAAGCGCTCAGGTCGACTGCGCCGTCGGGCGCACGAGGATCTCGTTGACGTTCACGTGCTCAGGCTGGCCGAGCGCGTAGAGGACGGCACGGGCGATGTCGTCGGGCTCGAGCGCGCCGGTTGGCTTGTTGTCGAAGAATGGGGTGTCGGTCATGCCCGGGGCGATGATCGTCGTCCGGATGCCGGTGCCGGCGACGTCGGCCCGGATCGCCTCGCCCATCGCGTGGACGGCGTGCTTGGTCGCGGAATACAGGCTGCCGGGAAGGGCACGGCGGCCGGCCACGGAGCCCGTGAGCAACAGGTGCCCGCGCGACTCGGTCAGGGCCGGGATCACGGCGCGCGCCGTGTACGCGGCGCCGAGCACGTTCGTGAGGACCATGCTGCGCCAGTGCTCGGGCGTCTCGTTGAGCCAGCCGCGGGCAGCGCCGAAGCCCGCGTTGCAGAAGACCGCGTCGATCTGTCCGAAGGCGTCGGTCGCGTCCGCGGCCAGCGCGACGTTGTCGTCCCACTCGGTCACGTCGCAACGGACGCCGATCGCGCGGTTCGGGCCACCGAGATCGGCGGCGAGCCGCTCGAGCGCGTCGGCGCTGCGCGCCGCCAGTACCAGGCGGTAGCCCACGCCGGCGGCAGCGCGGGCGGTCGCCTCGCCGATACCACTCGAGGCTCCGGTGATGATCAGGACGCGCTCGTCGCTCATCGGGCGATCATCGCACCGGCGCGCACCGTCCGCGCTCCGTCAATAGGCTTGCGCGCCATGCGCCGCGCCGTTCTCGTCCTGTTGATCGCCGTTCTCGGCCTCTCCGCGTGCCTCTCGCTCGCCGCCTGCGGCGACGACACGAAGGTCGTCACGGACACCGGCAAGAACGGACAGACGACCGTCAAGACGGTGGCGGACGTGAAGTTCGCCAAGACCCAGTTCGTCGTCCACATGGGCCTCGCCTACGGCGCGTTCAGCCGCTACATCAAGAACCCCTATCAGCGCGGCGACTTCAAGCAGGGTGCGGAGAAGCGCAAGCGCACGATCGCAAAGGCCGCGATCGCCGCCGTTTTCACCTACTCGGAGCTCAAGCGCGCCCGCCGTGCCGCCGAGTCCTCGGACACGCTCAGGCGCAAGCTGCTGAATCCGATCGACGGGCTGCTGACGAAGCTCGACGACGCGGTCGCCGAGCTGAAGGCCGGCAAGCTCCCGGACTTCGCCGCGCTGCTTGCCGGGTTCACCGGCCTGCGGGAGCTCGCGAAGAAGAGCGGTATCGAGTTCGACGAGAAGAACGTCCCGATCCCGGGCTTGTAGACGCTTCGCGATCCGTGTCGACACGGATCGCCCACCGACGCGGCGGGTAATCCGTGTCGGCACGGATCGCCGGCGGCCCCGACGCGGCTACGGTGACCCCGTGCTCTCCGACAAAGCACGCATCTTCGTTGCCGCTGGCGCCGGCGGCAACGGCTGCATGAGCTTCCGCCGCGAGGCACACGTGCCCAAGGGCGGCCCCGACGGTGGCGACGGCGGCCACGGCGGTGACGTCGTCCTGCTCTGCGACGACTCGCTCCGCGATCTCCAGTCCTTTCGCAGGCGTGCCCGTTACGAGGCCGGGCGCGGGCGCCACGGAGAGGGCTCTCAGCGCCACGGGGCCGACGGTGAGCCCTTGATCGTCCGCGTCCCGCCGGGAACCGAGGTCACGGCCGAGTCTGGCGCCACGCACGATCTCGTCCGGCCCGGGCAGCGAGCGGTCGTCGCGACCGGCGGCGCCGGCGGCCGCGGCAACAAGCGCTTCGCCGGGTCCACCCGTCAGGCCCCGCGCTTCGCCGAGAAGGGGCTGCCGGGGACCGAGGACTGGCTCGAGCTGCGCCTCAAGCTGCTCGCCGATGTCGGCCTGATCGGACTGCCGAACGCCGGCAAGTCGTCGCTGATCTCACGCCTGACCCGTGCCGCCCCGAAGGTCGCCGACTATCCGTTCACGACGCTCGAGCCGGTGCTCGGCACGCTCGACGGAGAGGACCGGCAGCTCGTCCTCGCAGACATTCCGGGCCTGATCGAGGGCGCCGCCGAGGGCCATGGCCTCGGCCACGACTTCCTCGCGCACGTCGAGCGCACCCGGCTGCTCGTCCATGTCCTCGACCTGGCTCCGGTCGACGGCTCCGATCCGGTCGACAACCACCGCACGATCGAGCACGAGCTGGCCGCCTACGACCCCCGGCTCGCGACCCTGCCGCGGATCCTCGTGCTCTCAAAATCCGACCTGGTCTCGGCGGCAGACGCGGATGCCGCCCGGCTCGACTGGGAGCGAAGGCTCGACGGCGACGCCCGGCCGCGTGAGGACTGGGAGCCGCAGCCGGAGCGCACCGCGGTCATCGTCACGTCCTCGGCGACCGGCGCCGGCCTCGACGAGCTGCGGGTCGCGATCCTGCGGGCGGTGCCACCGCTCGACCCCGAGGCCGTCGGCGCTTCGGGCGCCGGCGAACTCGCCGAGCACCACGTCTTCAGGCCCGGGGCTCAGGCTCGCGCCGAGCGACAGGTGACCGTCGATCGCGACGAGGAAGGCGTCTGGGTCGTCCACAGTGCGGCCGCCGACCGGCTGATCGCCCGCCACGACCTCGAGAACGAAGATGCGCTGACCCACGTCGAGCACCGCCTCCGCAAGCTCGGGGTGATTCGTGCTCTCGACGAGGCCGGATTCCAGCACGGCGACGACGTCGAGATCGGTGGCGTCCTGTTCGATCTGGATCCTGATTGACGATGAAGCACGGACCGCTCGAGATCCTCGTGATTCAGCACGAGGCCGACGCTGGTGCAGGTCTGCTCGGTGAGCGGCTGCGCGAGTCCGGTGCGTCGGTGGCTCTCTGCGGACCGGAGGCGGTCGAGGGCGCCGCCCCGATTCCCGCGAGCGCCTCCGGATATGACGGGGTCGTCGTGCTCGGTGGCAGCCCGGGGCCGGCCGACGACGACCGCGCACCCTGGCTGGCTCAAGCCCGCACGCTGATCGCCTCGTCGCTGGCCGAGGCCGTCCCGCTGCTCGGGGTCTGTCTCGGCGCGCAGCTGCTCGCGTACGTGGCCGGCGGCGAGGTGGCGCCGCTCTCCGGGTCGCCCGAGATCGGCGTCCTGCCGCTCTGGCTCACCGACGACGCCTTCGGCGACCCATTGGTCAGCGGGCTCGACGGGCCGCTGCAGGCGGTTCAGTGGCACGAGCTCGAGATCACGGCGCTGCCACCGGGCGCACGCAGGCTCTGCGGCGGCGAGCGCTGCCAGAACCAGGCATTCCGGATCGGCCGCACGGCGTGGGGCGTGCAATTCCACCTCGAGGCGCTGCCCGGCATCGTCGAGGAGTGGGTGCGGAGCGGCACGGCCGATCTCGCGGCGGCGGGGATCGAGCCCGAACAGCTCGTCGCCGACATCCGCGCAGCCGAGCCTGGGCTGCGTTCGCTGTGGGAGCCGGTCTGCGACCGCTGGCTGTCGGTCTGCAGCGAGCACCGCGAGAGCCGCGGTAGCGCGTAGCCTTCTGCGCCGCATGGCCCGCCACGTAGTCAAGCTCGGCTCCGGCATCGTCGCCGCCCCCGACGGGGCGCTCCGCGCCGGTGTGCTGGCCGCGATCTGCGAGACCGTTGCGGAGCGGCACGCGTCGGGCGACGACGTCGTCGTCGTGACGAGCGGCGCGATCGCCCGGGGTGCAGCGCTGATGGGGCTCTCCGGGCGGCCGTCCGCGACCGCCGACCTCCAGGCCGCAAGCGCAGTCGGGCAGGGCAGGCTCTACCGGGTGTACGACGAGCTGCTCGCCGGACACGACGTGCAGAGCGCGCAGGTTCTGCTGACGTTCTTCGACCTCTCCGAGCGCGGCAACTACCTGAACGCACGTCAGACGCTCCGCCGCCTGCTCGACTGGCGGGTCGTCCCGGTCATCAACGAGAACGACACGACCGCCACCGACGAGCTGACCTTCGGCGACAACGACTTCCTCGCCGCACAGGTCGCCACGCTCGTCGAGGCCGACCAGCTCGTGCTGCTGACCGGCGTCGACGGCGTGATGACCGCCGACCCGCGCCGCGACCCGGCCGCGACCGTGATCGCCGAGGTGACCGACTTCGAGCGGCTCGACAGCGAGGCCGATGTGACGAGCTCGACTTCGTCGCTCGGGTCGGGCGGCATGCGGTCGAAGGTCGTCGCGGCCGAGATGGCGACCGCAGCCGGGATCCCCGTCGTGATCGGCAACGGGCTGCGGCCCGGCGCGCTCGCCGCGTTGCTCGCAGGAAGGCCGGGCGAGGGCACGCGCTTCCCTGCACGTGCGCTCGGCCATTCCTCGTTCAAGCTGTGGCTCCGGTACGCGAAGGCGGCCGCCGGCACGGTGACCGTCGACGACGGCGCGGCCCGGGCGCTCCGCCACGACGGCACGTCCCTGCTGCCGGTCGGTATCACGGCCGTCGACGGGGCGTTCCGTTCCGGTGACGCGGTCGAGGTTGTCTCTGCCCGCGGAGACCTGCTCGGCAAGGGCATCGTCACCTACGACGCCGCCGACCTGCGGACGATCGCCGGCCTTCAGTCCGCGGCAGCGCGCGAACTGCTGCCGTGGGGCGCCGAGGAGGCGATCCATCGCGACTACTTCGTCGCCGTCTGACGCACCCTCAGCTCAAGTGTCCGCGCCGCTGGACGATTGATCGGACAGGATGGACGACGTCCAAGAACCTGTGTCGCGCGACTGGCGCGAGGAGATCGACGCCGCAGCGGCCCAGCGCTGCGAGTCGGCGATCGATGAGATCGGGCAGCTGCCGGTCTTCGACGGCACGGTCCAGAAGATCCTCAAGGTCGTCGAGGACACCGAGGCCTCCAACGAGCAGCTGATCGCCTCGATGGAGAGCGACGCGACATTCGCGGCGAACCTGCTGCGGTTCGCGAACTCCGCCGGGCGATCGCACCCGATCCGCGCCCGCTCGATCCGCCAGGCCGTGATGTTCGTCGGCCGCGACGCGCTCCGGCGCCTGACGCTCGAGACCGCGACCTTCCGCTTCCTCGAGCGTCTTCGTGGCAACGGCCAGGCTGCCGCGGGGCAGATGCACCTGCACTCGCTCGCCGTCGCGCTCGCCGCCGCCAGTGCCGCCGAGAAGGGCGGCAACGAGGCGGAGATCGCCCACCTCTCAGGTCTGCTCCACGACGTCGGCAAGCTCGTGCTCCCGGCCGCGTACGGCGCCGCCGAACTCGACGACATCGTGACGCGGGCTCCGGCGGGCCTCAAGCGGATCGAACTCGAGCACGAGCAGCTCGGTATCGACCACGCCCAGGCCGGTGCGATGCTCGCCGAGCGTTGGGGGATGGCCGACACGATCGTCGACGCGATCGCCTGGCACCACGGAGGCCTCGACGGCGGCTACTGCCCGTCGCCGGAGGTCGCGTGTGTGCAGTTGGCCAACGTGATCGCGGCGATGCTCTCGAGCGGCGCCGCCGACCAGACCCTTCTCCGCGACTCGCTCGAGAACTGCGGCCTGCAGACCGAATCGCTCGACGAGCTCGCGACCCAGGCGGCTGCGGCGTCGGCGCTGCTGACCGATTCGGGCACCGCGCAGCGGATCGCGCATCTCGAACGCCTCGCGCAGAAGGACGACCTGACCGGGATCGCCAACCGCCGTCGCTGGAACCACGTCGTCCGCGGCAAGCTCGACGAGGGCCTTCACGGCACGCTGATCCTCGTCGACATCGATCACTTCAAGCAGATCAACGACGAGTACGGGCACCAGGCCGGCGATCTCGTGCTCGGCGAGGTCGCGCACCTGCTCAACGAGTCGGGTTACGCCGGACGGATCGGCGGCGACGAGTTCGCCGTCTGGGTCAACGGTCCGGTCCGAGAGGCCGAGACGATCGCCAAGCGGCTGTTGCTGACCGTCGCGCCGTCGATCAAGCGGATCGGAGACCTCCCCGAGGTCGGGCTTTCGATCGGGATCGCCGGGACCCCGGCCGGAACGACGACGCTCGACGAGCTGTTCGCGATCACCGACGCCGCGCTCTACGAGGCGAAGCGGGCCGGTCGCGGCCGCGCCGTCACGTCGCCCGAGAGCGGCTCCGGCGAGGCGCCTCCGGCGCCGGGCGAAGACGCCGCCGTCGCCTAGAACGGCTGATCCCCGCAGGTAGTCTGTGGCCGCGATGGCCACGTCCACGACGGCTTCACCTGTGCTCGACCGCCTGCGAGCGGCACGGACCGGCTCGCGCCGGCTCGCCCGGCTCGGGACTGCGGAGAAGGACGCCGCCCTCGATGCGATCGCGGACGCGCTCGACCGCAGAACCGGCGAGATCATCGAAGCCAACGCGCTCGACCTCGACGCCGGACGCGAGGCCGGCCTGTCGCCTGCGCTGATCGACCGGCTGCTGCTCGACGAGCAGCGGATCGCAGCGATCGCAGCACAGGTGAGGGACATCGCTGCGCTCAGCGACCCGGTCGGCGAGGTACTCGAAGGCGGCCGCCGCCCGAACGGCCTCGACATCACCAAGGTCCGGACTCCGCTGGGCGTGGTCGCGATCGTCTACGAGGCGCGGCCGAACGTGACGATCGATGCTGCGGCGCTCTGCCTGAAGTCCGGCAACGCCTGTGTGCTGCGGGGCTCGTCGTCCGCAGCCCATTCGAACGCGGTGCTCGCAGCGATCGCCGCCGAGCACGCCCCCGAGGGGGCGATCCAGCTGATCGCCGGCGGCGGCCGTGAGGAGCTGAGCGAGCTCGCGACCGCCGACGGCCTCGTCGACCTGCTGATCCCGCGCGGTGGCGAGGGGCTGAAGCAGGCGCTGACCGCTGTCGCGACGGTTCCGATGATCTTCGCCGCGTCCGGCAACTGCCACGTCTATGTCGATGAGCACGCCGATCCGGAGATGGCGCTCGACATCATCGTCAACGCGAAGTGCCAGCGGCCGGGCGTCTGCAACGCGGCGGAGACGCTGCTCGTGCACCGCGCGATCGCGGACTCCTGGCTGCCACGCGCGGCCGAGCGGCTGCGCGCCGAGGGCGTGGAGCTGCGCGGCTCGGCCGCCGCCCGCGAGATCGTCCCCGAGATCGCGGAGGCGACCGCAGATGACTTCGCGACCGAGTTCCTGGCGCTCGTTCTCGCGGTCGAGGTCGTCGATGACGCCGAGGCAGCGATCGAGCACATTGATCGTTACGGCTCCGGGCACTCCGAGGCGATCATCACCGGTTCCTACGGCGCTGCCCGGGCATTCGAACTCGGCGTCGACGCCGCGTGCGTCTACGTCAACGCGTCGACGCGGTTCACCGACGGCGGCGAGTTCGGCTTCGGCGCGGAGATCGGCAACGCGACGCAGAAGCTGCACGCGCGTGGCCCGATCGGGCTGCGCGAGCTGTGCTCGTTCAAGTACGTGGTGCGGGGCGACGGACAGGTCCGCGCTTGACGCCTTCCCGTATCGGTGTGTTCGGCGGCACCTTCAACCCGCCCCACCTCGGGCACATGCTGTGCGCCCAGGCGGCTGTCGAGCAGATCGGACTCGATCGCCTGCTGTTCGTGCCGACGGCGGCGCCGCCGCACAAGGAGATCGCCGACGATCCCGGAGCCGAGGTGCGCGCAACGCTCGTTGAGGCGGCGGTCGCCGGTGACGCGCGGTTCGCGGTCTCGCGCCTGGAGTTGCTGCGCGACGGGCCGTCCTACACCGTCGACACGCTGCGCGATCTGCGCGCCGAGGATCCGGACCGTGAGCTGACGCTGATCATCGGCGGCGACATGGCGCTCTCGTTCCACACATGGCGGGAGCCGGAGTCGATCGTCAAGCTCGCCCGGCTCGGCGTCGTCGAGCGCGAGGAGATCGACGACGACACGATCCGCCGCGCGCTCAGCGGTCTCGGCGGAGCGCAGGTCGACTACTTCTCGATGATCCGTTGCGACATCTCGTCGACGCTCGTGCGTACCCGGGCGGGGGCGGGCGCATCGTTGCGCTACCTGGTTCCAGAGGCGGTCGCCGCGCTGATCGAATCGCGACAGCTCTACCGCCTATCGTGAACGAGCCCGAACGATGACTAGCGCCCCCGCACATCAGACGCCGCCGAGCGCGGACCTGCCCGACTCGCTGACCGGCCGCGAGATCGTCGATCTCGCCGCGAAGGCCGCGATCGACAAGAAGGCGATCGACATGCGCCTGCTCGACCTGCGCGGTGTGTCGGCGTTCACCGACTACTTCCTCGTCGCGACCGGCAACACCGACCGCCAGGTCAAGGCGATCCACGACGCGATCCACGCGACGCTGAAGGACGAGCTGCGGCTGCTGCCTCGCCGGGTGGAAGGGCTGCCCGAGGCGCGCTGGGTGCTGATGGACTACGTCGACGTGGTCGTCCACCTGTTCGTGCCTGAGACGCGCGAGTTCTACCGGCTCGAGCAGCTCTGGGGCGATGTCCCGGCGATCAATCCGCCCGCACCCGCGGCGGACTGAGCGTTTCGTTCACGTTCTTCTCCCCCCAGCGGCCGAACGTGAACGAACCGGTCAGGCGCTGACGCCGACCTGGCCGACTGCGCCGCGGAGTCCGCTGCACCCGACGCAGCCGATGCAACCGACGCAGTCGTAACAGCCGACGCACGCGACGCAGCGCGTGCAGCGCAGGCAGCCGATCGTGAGCACGCAGGTCCGGATCAGGGCACCGAAGGCCGTCAAAGCACTGCCGACGACGGCGGCGCTGCCGACGGTCGCGGCGCTGCCCGCGACCGCGGCGCTGCCGACCGTGGCTGCGCTGCCGGCGACCGCGGTGCTCGCGATCGTCACGGCACTGCCGGCGACCGCCGCGCTGGCGATCGTGGTGACACTGCCCGCGACGGCGGTCGAGGTGTCCTCTGGCATCGGTTCAGTTTCCCATGTTGTTGCTGGCGGATGGTCCGTCGCGCGCCGCAGCTCAGCCTGAGTTCGGTGACGTTCTTCGGGCTACCGCCGCACAACGTCACCAAACAGCTCGGCGAGGCAGTGACCGACGCGTCTGCTGTCGTCCGCCAAGTCTCGCTGAGCCGTGTAACGAGCGAGCGCATCACCGGTATCACTGTCAATGTCGCCGTCAGAGCCAACCGACCGCCAGACCGGTGCGCCGGGCTGGTCGTTCTGGTTTGTCGCGGTGCTCGTGAATCCGGCAGCGGTGCTGCTGGCGATGTTGGTTTCGTTGGCCCTGTTCTCCAACGGTGTCCTCCTCGTCGCGATCCTTTTCTGTCTCGCGGTCGGTCTCGTCGCCGGATCTGCGCTCCTCTACATGCTGTGCGGCTCGCAAACCGCCCGCGCTCACCGTCTCGGCTGGATGGCCGCAGGCATGCTCGCCAGCGGTCTGGTGTGGCTCGTCGCACTGATCACTCTCTGGTCTACCGGCGACTGCCTCGGTGAGAACTGCGGTTGAATGACGAAACCCCGCAGGCGCGGGGTTTCGGATGGAGCTAGTCGGGCTCGAACCGACGACCTCCTGCATGCCATGCAGGCGCTCTCCCAGCTGAGCTATAGCCCCAGGAGGAATCCGATCCTAGCAACGGCCGCTGATCTCGGGATCGGCCTGTGTCACACTTTTGCGGTGCGCTTCCGGGCCCTGACGTTCCGATTCGTTGCGGTGCTCGCTGGGGTTGCCGCTCTGCCGGCATCTGCCGACGCCGTAGGGTCGGCGCCCGGCACGCTCGATGCGAACTTCGCCGACCAGGCGACAGAGCTGTGGCAGGGCCCGGTATACGCACCTTCGGTCCGCCCCGAGGATCTGGCGATCATGGCCGACGGTCGGATCCTGCAGTCCGCGACGGTCGAGGAAGGGCTGACCGGTCGCGTGAGGCGGTACAACGAGGCTGGGTCCCCGGACCAGAGTTTCACCGGGATCAGTCAGGCGGCGTTCCCGACCGCCGTCTACGACGTCGCAGCCGCAGGTGACAAGACGATCGTCGCCACCAGGCTGACGCCCAATCCGCTCGATATCTCGAGCTATCGGACGGCGATGCATCGCCTGAGTGCGACAGGCCGGTCCGAGTGGGGCCCGGTCGATATCCCCGCGATCAGCGTCGCGGAGATCGTGCCGCTCCCGGATGGCAAGACGATCGTCGCCGGCACAAACCAGGACTACACCCAATGCCTCTGGCGGCTCGGGCAGAACGGCACGATCGATGCGAGCTTCGGCCTCGGCGGTCTAGCCTGCTGGGGCGCGCGACAGGGCAACACGCGGATCGTCCGGCTCGTGCTGCAGCCGGACGGCAAACTGCTCGCGCTGGCGAACGTCCCGGCGCCGAACCGCGGCAACTCGGACGATGGCCTCGTGCAGGTCGTCCGCTTTCTGCCCAGTGGACCGATCGACATCAGCTTCGGGATCGGCGGCGTCGTCACCGTGGCGGGCGTGCCGGCAGGGCTGCTCGGCGTCGACCTCACCCTCAGCCCGGACGGACGCATCACCGTGCTGTCGCAGGACAACCGCGGAGCAGACGTTGCGCCGCCGGCCGCCGAGCGCACGGGCTCGGTCCTCACCGCGCTCGACACGAACGGACGCCTCGACCCCTCGTTCGGCAACGGCGGCACGACGCGGCTCGGCACCGCGGCGGATCACCGGTGGGCGACCGGAGCCGTCGTGCTGCCCGACGGCCGGATCGCCGTGCTCACCGGAACGGAAGCCGGCAATGGCTTCGCGGTCGTGCAGCTGACACGTGCGGGCACCCCGGATGGCCTCTTCGGGAGCGGTGGTGCGGTCCGCTACGACTTCGGCCCGATGTCCCCGGTCGCCATCGCACGTCAACCCGGCGGCCGGCTCGTGATCTCCGCCAGCCGCCGCGTCGATGCGCGCGGGACGGACGCCGCCTTGCTGGTCGGCCTCAGGGGCAGCCCCGCGCTCGTCGAGACCGCGCACGTCCCGCAGGTGGCGCCGTCCGGCCCGCTTTCGGGCGTCGTCAACGGCGTGACCGTCAAGGAGGTCCAGGTCGCCCTCGAACGGATCGGGGCGTGGGCGAGCGCGCGGTCGGCGCGCAAGTGCCGGTGGATCACCAACCGATCGGGAACCACGAAACGCAGCTCGTGCAAACGCCCCCCGGCATGGATGAAGGCGAGCGGAACGACCGAGTGGACCTTCACGATGCGCCGCAAGCTCAAGCCGGGCACGTACCGGATGTACGTACGGACGATCGGCCTCGACGGCAGCACCCAGACGACGTTCTCGCCGGCGCTCGGCAACCGGCGTGATTTCCGCGTCCGGCCCTGACCACGCGTGAGGTCACGGCGTTTGTAGCCTGCGCAGCTGTGTCCGAAGACCAGCGGTACGACCCGCACGAGATCGAGCCCCGCTGGCAAGAGGTGTGGGAGAGCGAGGGGACCTGGCAGGTGGGCCGGCCCGAGCGTGGACGCCCATCCTCGTACGTGCTCGAGATGCTGCCCTACCCGAGCGGCGAGCCTCACATCGGCCATCTCAAGGTCTATTCGGTCGGTGACGCGGTCGCGCACTTCCACCGCCGTACCGGCCGCGAGGTTCTGCATCCGATGGGCTACGACGCGTTCGGCCTGCCGGCTGAGAACCACGCGATCAAGACCGGTCAGCATCCGCGCGAGTCGACCGACGCCGCGATCGCCTCGTTCCAGCGCCAGTTCCGTCGCTGGGGGATCTCGATCGACTGGACACGCGAGTTCGGCACGCATGAGCCGTCCTACTACCGCTGGACACAGTGGATCTTCCTCGAGCTCTTCAAGGCCGGGCTCGCCTACCGCAAGGAGGCGGCGGTCAACTGGTGCCCCCAGGACGCGACCGTGCTCGCCAACGAGCAGGTCGTCGACGGACGCTGCGAGCGCTGCGGCTCAGAGGTCGAGGCGCGCCAGCTCGAGCAGTGGTTCTTCCGTACGACCGACTACGCCGACCGCCTGCTCGCCGGCCTCGACGAGATCGCCTGGCCCGAGCACGTCAAGACGATGCAGCGCAACTGGATCGGCCGCTCTGAGGGCGCCGAGGTCACGTTCCGCTGCGAGGAGCTGTCGATCGACTACCCGGTCTTCACGACCCGGCCCGACACGCTCTTCGGCGCCACCTTCTTCGTGATGGCGCCCGAGCACCCGGACGCGCTCAAGCTCGCCGAGGGGACAGGGCAGGAGGACGCCGTCCGCGACTACATCAACCACGTCGCCACCGAGAGCCACGAGGAGCGCGGCGACGCCGACAAGACCAAGACCGGCGTCTTTACCGGGCGGCACGTCGTCAACCCCGTCAACGGCGAGCAGCTGCCGGTCTATGTCGCCGACTACGTGCTGCTGGAGTACGGCACCGGCGCGATCATGGCCGTGCCCGCGCACGACGAGCGCGACTTCGCGTTTGCCGAGGCCTTCGACCTGCCGATCCGCCAGGTCATTGCGCCAACGCGTGGCGGCGAGGACGGCGACGCCCTCCCGTACTCCGGCGATGGCGCGCTGACGAACTCCCACCCCGACTTCGACGGCCTTCCGAACCGCGACGCGCTCGAGCAGATCGTCGATTGGCTCGACCGCGAGGGCAAGGGCCACCGCTCGGTCAATTACCGGCTGCGCGACTGGCTCGTCAGCCGCCAGCGCTACTGGGGCTGCCCGATCCCGATCGTCCGCTGCGAGCAGTGCGGGCTCGTGCCGGTGCCGGAGGAGGACCTGCCGGTCGTCTTGCCGGACATCGAGGACTACCAGCCGAAGGGCAAGTCGCCGCTCGCGGCCGCCGAGGACTGGGTCGCGACGAGCTGCCCGACCTGTGGCGGTGACGCCCGCCGCGAGACCGACACGATGGACACCTTCGTCGACTCCTCCTGGTACTTCCTGCGCTACACCGACGCGCAGAACAACGACCAGGCGTTCGACCCGGAGATCGCCGGCGCGTGGATGCCGGTCGACCAGTACATCGGAGGCGTCGAGCACGCGATCCTCCACCTGCTCTACGCGCGCTTCTTCTGCAAGGCGCTGTCGGACCTCGGCCACTTGGATGTTCAGGAGCCGTTCGCGGCGCTCTTCACGCAGGGGATGATCACCAAGGATGGCGCCAAGATGTCCAAGTCCAAGGGCAACGTCGTGGCTCCGTCCGAGATCGTCGAGCGTTACGGCGCCGACACGGCCCGCTGCTACACGCTCTTCCTCGGCCCGCCCGACCAGGACGCCGACTGGGCCGACACCGGCGTCGAGGGGATGTTCCGCTTCCTCGGGCGCCTCTGGCGCACCTGCGCGGCCGCAGCCGCCGAACTGCCGGAGGCGCACGCGCCGGAGTCGCCGGAGGGCCTGTCGGCCGACGGCCTGCGCGTGATGCGCAAGGCGCACTGGGCGATCGAGAAGGTCACCGCCGATCTCGATCAACGCTTCGCGTTCAACACGGCGATCGCCGCCGTGATGGAGCTGCTCAACGAGTGCACGGCTGAGAAACGCGGTGACGCCGACCCCGGCTCGGTCCGGTTCGCGCTTCAGACCGCGGCGTCGCTGCTGTCGCCGTTCGCGCCGCACGCCAGCGCCGACGCCTACGAGCGGCTGACCGGTCGCCGGGTCTGGGAGGAGCCGTGGCCGGCTCCGGATCCGCAGTTCCTCGAGGCAGACACCTTCGAGCTTGTCGTCCAGGTCTCGGGCAAGGTGCGAGACCGCGTCCAGGCGCCGGCCGGTGCGCACGACGATGAGCTGCTCGCGCTCGCTCTGACGCTGCCCAACGTGCAGGTCCACCTCGAGGGCAAGACGGTTGTCAAGGAGATCGTCGTGCCCGGCAAGCTGGTCAACATCGTCGCGCGCTGATCGCCGCTGATCCGTCGCTGCTGCGCCGCACTCAGCGCCACCTGCTCCGCAGTTGAGCACCTAGCGTCGGGGCGGTGCGGCGCCCGACGGCCAGCGAGATCGTGCTGTACGCCGCGGCGCTCGTCGCGATCGGCTGGATCGGCTGGCGCGGGCTCCGTGACGAGCAGCGCGAAGTGGCGCCGGCGGGCGACGCGCGGCCCGGTGTCACCACGCGTGGGGTCCGTGTCGAGCGCCCGGTCGCGCGGGTCGTCGTCCACGTCGTCGGAGCCGTCCGGCGGCCGGGCGTCTACTCGTTGCGGGAAGGCAAGCGGGTCCGCGATGCGGTCGCGCGGGCCGGAGGTCCGGCGGCCGGCGCCGATCTCGAAGCGCTGAACCTCGCCGCGAAGGTCGCCGACGCACAGCAGGTCGTCGTCCCGTCGATGGCAGCGCCCGGTGCCGACCCTGGCACTGGAGGCGCCGAACCAGAGCAGCCGGTCAGCCTCTCGACTGCAACCGCCGAGCAGCTCGACCAGCTCGACGGCGTCGGCCCGGAGACCGCCCGCAAGATCATCGAGTACCGGAGCGCGCACGGCGGCTTCCGGTCGATCGACGAGCTCGGCGACGTCCCCGGAATCGGACCGAAGCGGCTCGAGACGTTGTCAGGGCAGCTCCAGCCGTGAGCGAGGCGTTGCGGCGGGAGTGGCGTCGCGTCCTGGCGTCGGCGCTCGTCGCGGGGCTGCTGCTCGGCGGGCTCGCGTCCGCGCCGCTGGCAGCCGCTGGCGCCGTCGTCCTGCTGATCGGTCTGCGCCACGGCGTGTCGTGGACGGGTCGTGTGCCGCTGCTGATCTCCGTCAGCATGGTCTGCGCGGGAGCGGTGGCCGAGCAGCGCCGCTCGGTTCTCGATCACAGCGCGCTCGCTCCGGCCGGACAGCACGTCGTCGCGGGCGTGACGATGGAGTCTGCGCCGCGAGCGAACCGCGCCGGACCCGGATACCGCGCGCTCGCGCGGATGCGCAACGAGCCGGTCCTGCTCCGTTTGCGCGAGCCGGTCCGCGGCCTGCGAACCGGCTCGGTCAGCCGCGTCAGCGGTCGTCTCTCACCGCCCGACCGGGCAGCTCGTGCGCTTCGCGCCAACGCCACGCTCGCCGCCGACTCGGTGATTGTGACCGGCCGGCGGGGAGGCTTCGCCGGTTTCGTCGACGGGATCCGCGAGCGGGCCGAGCGGTCGCTGTCGACGGGGCTGCCACCACGCGAGGCGGCGCTGCTCAGCGGAATGGTGCTCGGTCAGGACGCGGCGCTGCCGCCAGATCTCGAGGACGACTTCCGTGCCTTGTCGCTGACGCACCTGACGGCTGCGAGCGGTCAGAACGTCGCCCTGCTCGCGGCGATCGCTGCGTTCGCCGGGATCGCGCTCGGCGCGGGGTTGCGGACGCGCTGGTTGCTGACGCTCGGGCTCATTGCGCTCTACGTCCCGCTCGCGGGTGGCGGGCCGTCGATCGTCCGCGCGGGGATCATGGGCGCCGCGACGATTGCGGCCGCGTGGGCCGGGCGGCCGGGATCGCGCCTCGACGCGTTGCTTGCCGCCGCACTGATCACGCTCGCGATCGATCCACGCGCAGCAGGCGACCTCGGCTGGCAGCTCTCGTTTGCGGCGGTCGCGGCGATCGGGCTGGCGGCGCGCCCGCTAGCGGAGCGGCTCGCGCGCCTGCTGGTTCCGCGCGTGCTGGCCGAGGTGACGGCGGTGACGTGTGCGGCGACCGTCGCGACCGCGCCGATCCTGGCGCTGCGGGTTGGCAGCTTCGCGCCGCTCTCGATCCCCGCCAATTTGCTCGCCGCCCCGGCAGTGCCGCTCGTGATGGGGATGGGCGTCATCTCGGCAACCGCCGGTCAGGTCGCCCCGGCCCTCGCGGGTCCTCCGGCACGCGTGGCCGCCGTCCCGGCCGCGTACCTCGCCGAGCTGGCACGCGCGCTCGCGCAGTGGTCGCCGGGGGTGAACGGTCCGGCAGCCCCGCCGGACGACGGCGTGCTCCGGATCACCGCGCTCGACATCGGTCAGGGCGATGCGACGCTGCTCGAGGCTGGAGGGTCGCGGATCCTCGTCGATACGGGGCCACCCGGCCCGATGGTCCTGCGTGAGCTGCGGGACGCCGGTGCCAACCGGCTCGACCTGCTCGTCCTCACCCACCCGCAGCTCGATCACATCGGTGCGGCGCCCGCGCTGCTGCGCACGCTGCCGGTCGCGACCGTCCTCGACGGGCGCGCCGGTGATCGCTCGCCGCTGTCGCGATCGATCGGCTCAGCCGCCGGCGGTACGCGCATCGTCGAGGTCGCCCAGGGACAGCAGTTGACGACGGGGCCGCTGCATCTGCGAGTTCTCTGGCCGCCCGCCGGTGATCCGCCACCGGGAACCGATCCGAACGACCGCGCGATCGTGCTGCTGGCTGAGGCATACGGCCGCCGGGTACTCCTGACTGCGGACGCGGAGAGCAACATCCTCGCCCCGCTCGCGCCGCCGCCGGTTGACGTGCTCAAGGTCAGTCATCACGGAAGCGCTGACAGCGGCCTGCCGGCGCTGCTCGATCGGCTCCATCCAGCGGCCGCGCTGATCGAGGTGGGGGAGAGGAACACGTACGGCCACCCAGTACCGGCGACGGTGCGCGCGTTGGCGGCGGCTGGCGTGCGGACGTGGCGGACCGACGAGGACGGCACGGTCGCCCTCGACCTTGCGGCGGATGGCTCGATCGAGCGGGAACGGTGACCCGGCGAGCTCTGAGGCATTACCCGACGCACACGCCGGGTAATGCTTCCGAGCTTGGCGCGAGGCGGGGCCTCCGAGTCCGCCCGTACACTCGCCGTCGTGGCCTGGAAGCCCGCATACCTGATCTGCGGAGAGGACCACGGCCGGATCGCCGAGCGCCGCGCCGGCCTCCGCTCGCGTGCGGAGGCCGAGTCGGGCGTCTCGTCGGTGGAGGTGCTCGAAGGTGAAGCCGCGGCCCCGGAGCAGGTCGCACTCGAACTGGCCGCGATGACGCTCGGGTTCGGCCGCCGGTTCGTGATCGTCGAAGGCGCCGAGCGCTGGAAGGCCGACGACGTCCACGCCACGATCGCGCCGGCGCTGGAGACGCTCGCCGAGGAGACGACGGTTGCGTTCGTCGCGCGTGAGGAGGGTCGCAACAATGCGCCCGCGGCGCTGCACAAGGCGGTAATTGCCGCCGGTGGCGAGGTGGTCGAGCACGAGCTGCTCAAGGCGAAGGACCTGCCGCGCTGGGCGATCGGCGAGGCGCAGCGTCTCGGGATCACGCTCGACGGCGCCGCCGCGCAGGTGCTCGTCCAGCACATCGGCGACCGCCAACAGCGGATCCTCAGGGAGCTCGAGCGACTTGCGCTCGAATACGGTCGCGGCGCCCAGATCGGGATCGAGGAGGCCGAGGCCTCGGCGCGGTCCTCCGAGCGCGAGGTTTGGGCGCTCGTCGACGCGCTGATCGCCCGCGACCGGCGGGCGGTGTTCCGCGTCTGGTTCGAGTTGCGCGATCAGGGCGAGGCCGTCGCCCGACTGATCCCGCTGCTCGCCAAACGCGTCCGCGACGTCCATCAGATCGCGCTGCGCCTAGAGCGCGGCGACGGCCCGCAGCAGATCAAGGACGAGATCGGCGGCAACCCCTACGCGATCGGCCACCGCATCGCAGAAGCGCGCCGCACCGACTCGGGCTCGCTCGCCCGCGCGCTCGAGACGCTCGCGGAACTCGAACTGCAAACCCGCGGCTACGCGGACAGCTCAGAGGACACTGCCGCGATTCGCGCCCTCGGGCGCCTCACGGCCGTTTAGGACGAAGCGCCGGTACGCACGCGGGCGGCGCGGGACTTCTTCCGCGCACCGGTGTTCTTGTGCAGTGCGCCGCGCTTGATCGCCTTGTCGATCGTCTTGACCAGGTGCTTGTGGTCGCGATCGGCCGCCTCGTTGTCGCCTGAGGCCACTGCGCTCTCGAGCCGCTTGAAGTACGTCTTGATCGTCGACGTGTAGCGGCGGTTCTCGATCCGCTCGCGCTCGGTGCGGTTGTTGCGCTTCTTCTGGGAGTGAATGTTGGCCATCAGCGCCGGAGAGGATAGCGAGGACCCGCGGCCGTAGAGTGCGCGTTTCGTGTCAGACGCCGTGGCCGACAGCCCCAAGCGGACCTCGTTCGCCCGTAACACGGCGATCTTCTCGATCCTCACCGCTGCGTCACGCGTCGCCGGGCTCGCCCGCGAGGTGCTCGCGGCCCGCCTCTTCGGACTCGGCACGGCCGCCTCGGCGTTCACGCTGGCGTTCCAGATCCCAAACGTCGTCAGGGCGCTGTTCGCAGACGCGGCGCTCAGCGCCGCGTTCGTACCCGTCTTCACCGACCTGCAGGAGCAGGGGAAGAAGCAGGAGTCGTTCCGGCTCGCGACCACGTTGCTCGCTCTCGTGGCACTCGTGCTCAGCGCGGTCGTCGTGCTCTTCCTGCTGATCGCGCCGGTCATCATCCCGCTCTTCCAGGGCAGCCACGCGACCGACGAGATGATCGACCTCGCGGTGCCGCTGAGCCGGGTGCTCTTCCCGATCGTCCTGATCCTCGGCGTCAACGGGCTCGTCGTCGGGATCCTCCAGGCGTACGACCACTTCACGATCCCGGCGCTCAGCCCGGTCGTCTGGAACGTCGTGATCATGGTCTTCATGGTCGCGGCGCAGCCGCTCGCCGAGACCAGCACGGGTGCGATCTACGGCTACGCGATCGGCGTGCTCGTCGGCACGATCGTGCAGCTCGGAATGTCGCTACCGATGCTGCGACGTGTCGGCTTCCACTTCGCCTGGCAGCTCGACTTCCGCGATCCGCGGATCCGGCAGGTCGTGCGGCTGATCATCCCGGTGGCGCTCGGGCTCGGGCTGATCAACTTCAACGCGCTGATCAACACGTTCCTCGCAGCCCACATCTCGGACGCCGCGGTCGCCGGCGTCGACAAGGCGTTCCGGCTCTACATGTTGCCGCAGGGGATGTTCAGCGTCGCGATCGCGACCGTGCTTTTTCCGCAGCTGGCACGGCTCGCCGCGCGCAAGGACTACGAGGGGATGCAGCAGGCGATCGGCACCGGCATGCGCCTGATCCTGCTGCTGCTGCTGCCGGCGACAGCGGCGATGATCGTCATGCCGGACGCGATCACGCGGCTGGTCTACCAAGGCGGTGAGTTCTCGGCCGAGGACACCCAGCTCGTCGGCACCGCGCTGCTGTTCTACGGCTTCAGCCTGGTGTTCAGTGGCATGAACCTGCTGCTCTCGCGCAGCTTCTTCAGCCTGCAGCTGCCATGGGCGGTGACGTGGCTGTCGCTCGCGAACCTCGTCATCAACCTCGTCGCGTCGGCGCTGATCGTGCACTTCGGAGGCGGGGTCGGTGGCCTCGTGCTCGGCACCGCGATTGCTGACGGCGCGATGGCGGTTGGGCAGATCATCCTGCTGCGGCGAGCACTTGGTGGTCAGATGCAACTCGGGCAGATGCGCAACGCGCTTGTGACGCTCGTGGTCGGCACCATCTGGTTCGGCATCACGGCGTTCGCCGTGTACCACGGTCTCGACTGGGTGCTCGGCCGCAGCTTCCCGGGCCAGGCCGTAAGCGTGCTCGGCGCGCTCGGAGCAGGCACGGCGGCTTACGGTCTCGTCGTGCTGCGGATCGGCATGCCGGAGGCCGAGGATCTCGAGCGCCGCGTCCGTACGCGTTTGGCTCGCTGATCGCCGCAGAGTCGGCGTAGACCGGTCTCGTTGCTCCGCAGGTCTGGCCGAGGACCCGTTCGCCTGAGAGCCGGTTCGTAGACTCGGGCGCCGCTTGTCCACACCGCAATCCCTCATCCGCAACTTCTCGATCGTCGCTCACATCGATCACGGCAAGTCGACGCTGGCCGACCGCATCCTCGAGATGACCCAGACGGTCGACAAGCGCCAGATGCGCGAGCAGCTGCTCGATTCGATGGAGCTCGAGCGCGAGCGTGGGATCACGATCAAGTCGGCCGCGGTCCGCGTCGCGTTCCCGAGCCGCGACGGCAACACGTACCAGTTCCACCTCATCGACACGCCCGGCCACGTCGACTTCACCTACGAGGTCAGCCGCTCGCTCGCCGCGTGCGAGGGCGCGCTGCTCGTCGTCGACGCATCGCAGGGCGTCGAGGCGCAGACCGTCGCCAACACCTACCTCGCGATCGACGCCGGGCTCGAGCTGATCCCGTGCCTCAACAAGATCGACCTGCCTGGCGCCGAGCCCGAGCGCGTCGCCGGCGAGGTCTCCGAGCTGATCGGCGAGGACCCTGACGAGATCCTGATCATCTCCGGCAAGACAGGGGACGGCGTGAACGAGGTGCTCGAACAGCTCGTCGAGCGCGTGCCGCCGCCATCCGGTGATCCCGACGCGCCACCGCGCGCCCTGATCTTCGACTCGGAGTTCGATCAGTACCGCGGCGTCGTCGCATACATCCGCGTCGTCGACGGGACATTCAAGAAGGGCGACCAGATCCGCGCGATGGCGGCCGGCACCGAGGCCGACATCGACGAGATCGGGTTCTTCACGCCGGCGATGACCGCCGCGAACGAGCTCGGCCCGGGCGAGGTCGGCTACCTGATTACCGGCATCAAGGACGTCACCAAGCTGCGCGTCGGCGACACGATGACGCTGAAGCGCGGCGGGGCCGAGGAGGCGCTGCCCGGCTACCGCGACGTCAAGCCGATGGTCTTCTGCGGGCTCTTCCCGATTTCAAACGACGACTACCCGGACCTGCGTGAGGCGCTGGAGAAGCTGACACTCAACGACGCCGCGCTGCAGTGGGAGCCCGAGACCTCCGACGCGCTCGGCTTCGGCTTCCGCTGCGGCTTCCTCGGCCTGCTGCACATGGACATCGTGCGTGAGCGCCTCGAGCGCGAGTACGACCTCGAGCTGATGGCGACGATGCCGTCGGTCAGCTTCGAGGTCACGATGACCAACGGCGACGAGGTCGAGGTCCACAACCCGTCCGACATGCCCGACCCGGCGAAGATCGCCGAGATCCGCGAGCCCTACGTGAAGGCGTCGATCCTCCTGCCCAAGGAATACGTGGGCACGGTCATGGAGCTGTGTCAGGACAAGCGCGGCGAGGCCGCCGGCATGGAGTACCTCTCCTCAGAGCGCGTCAACCTGCACTACGAGTTGCCGCTGGCGGAGATCGTGCTCGACTTCTTCGACCAGCTGAAGTCGCGGACCAAGGGCTACGCGTCGCTCGACTACGAGCTGATCGGTCTGCGCGCCTCGAACGTCGCGAAGCTCGACGTGCTGCTCGCCGGGGACGTGGTGGACGCGCTCTCGATGGTCGTGCACCGCGACAAGGCCTACGAGATCGGCCGCAACCTGGCCGAGAAGCTGCGCCAGAAGATCCCGCGCCAGATGTTCGACGTGCCGATCCAGGCCGCGATCGGGTCGCACATCATCGCCCGCGAGACCGTCAAGGCATACCGCAAGGACGTGACCGCCAAGTGCTACGGCGGCGACATCTCCCGAAAGCGCAAGCTGCTCGAGCGCCAGAAGGAGGGCAAGAAGCGGATGAAGCAGGTCGGCCGCGTCGAGGTGCCCCAGGAGGCGTTCCTCGCGGTACTCGAGCTCGGCTCCGACGGCTCGGGGCGCTAACGGACCCCTCGCGGCGTCCTCGGTCGCTCGCCTACCGCTGGTAGGCGTCGCTCCCTGCGTCCTGGCGAGGGTCCGCTAGCGCTCCCTCGCTCAGCTGGCGGGGTTCTCTCGCGCCCAGTCGGCGATCTTCTGAGAGCTGACGATCACCTCACCGTCGTCGAGGACGAGGATCGGGACGAGCTTCTGCCCGCTCAGCTTCTCGACCTCGCCACGGTGCTTCTTCAGCGTCCACGGCATCGAGCGGCCACCCTTGACCGGCTTCAGCTCGTAGCTGTGGCCCGCCTCGTCCAGCGCCTTGCCGGCCTTGGCGCAGGCGTGTAGCGATGCCGGTCCGGAGGTCTTGAACATGCAGGTGTAGAGGTCCATCGTCCGAGCGTATCGGCGCGTAGGCTGCGCGGCATGGATCTCGGCCTGACCGACAAGCGATGTGTCGTCACCGGCGGCAGCCGGGGGATCGGCCTGGCCGTCGCCGAGCGGCTGGTCGAGGAGGGCGCTTGGGTGCTGCTCGTCGCACGGGACGCCGAGCGCCTCGACGCGGCCGGAGTCCGGCTCGGCTGCGACGTTCTCGCGCTCGACGTGACCGCCCCCGACGCCGCCGAGGCGGTTCTGGCGACCGGTGTCTGCGACGTCCTCGTCAACGCCGCCGGCTCGACGAGCGCGATCGCGCTGGACGACCTCACCGACGCCGAATGGCAGGCGCAGTGGGACGTGCACGTCATGGCCGCGATGCGTCTGATGCGCACACTCGCTCCGGCGATGGCCGAGCGCGGATGGGGGAGGGTCGTGAACGTCAGCTCGTCCTCGGGCAAGCGGCCCTCGACGGCGAACGTGGCCTACGCCGTCGCCAAGACCGCCCAGCTCGCGCTCTCGCGCGCATACGCCGACGCGTACGCGTCGCGCGGCGTGCTGATCAATGCGGTCGCGCCCGGGCCGGTCGCCGGTGAGCTGTGGCTCGGCGACGGCGGCCTCGCCGACCAGCTCGCTGCGCGCTCCGGCGGGACGCGTGAGCAGGCCGTCGACGCGGCCGCAGCGAAGATCCCGCTCGGCCGCCTCGCCACGCCCGCGGAGATCGCCGACGTGATCGTCTTCCTCTGCTCGGCGCGCGCAGCCAACGTCGCCGGCGCGGCGTGGTCGGTCGACGGCGGCTCGGTGCAGACGATCGTCTAGCGGCGCAGCAGCAGCTCGACCGGTCCGCCGGCCCCGAGTCGCTCACCCTCGGCGGTGGCGTGGGCGCCGAGCCGTACGGGGTCGGCGTCCGGCAGCAGCTCGCTCGCGGCGAGCTTCGCCGCGAGCTGTTCACCGATCGGTACGGCGACGACCTCGCCTGCACCGAGCGGGGCGCCCGGCGTGCGGGCGAGCCCGTAGGGCAGGTCGAGCCAGCGCAGCGCAGGAACCGCGAGCGCCGACAGTGCCCGGTCGATGATCGCCGCATCGACGTGCCCGGTCAGGCCCAGCGGAGCGAGCACGAGATCCGGTTCGAGGCGGCCGATCGCCAGGGCCAGCGCGGCGCCGGCGGCAGCGATCGCCTCGTCGTCGTCGCGGGAGCCCGCATGCTCGTCGCCGGCGTAGCCGCGATCGGCCGCGCCCGGGAGGCCGACGCCGACGAGGCCGCCGATCCCGAGCAGCTCGGTGATGCGTGCGGTCGGCGCGTCCCTCGCGACCGGCTCGAAGACGGTCACGAGCGTGACGTCGTGGCCGTCTGCCGCGTGCCGCGCGATCGTCCCGCCAGCCGACTGGACGGCGTCCGTCAGCGAAGGGGCGACGACGGCGATGCGCGCCAACGTCAGGCGATCTTGAGCGTGTGCACGCGTTTGATCGTGACCGGGACGCCGCGGCGGTCCGGCAGACCGATCACGACGAGCTCGATCGTCAGTGTCGTGGTCTTCGACCGCTTGACCGCAGCCACGTCCTTCGATCCCAGCTTGAGCGGGGTAACGGCGACCACTCCTTGCGCCGGGACGGTCCGCGTGTACGGAAGCGTCACCAGCCGCGTCTTCTTCCGCTTGCCCTTCGGCTTGATCGACAGCTTGAGCCTGCTGCGGGTGGTGCAGGCGACCTGGCAATAGACCCCGTACAGATTGAGCGAGGACCCACGCTTGTAGGTGATCGTCTTCCCGGCCGCTGCCTGGCTCCTATACACCGAGACCACCGGCGGGACGTTCGGCGCTGCGAACGCGGTCGTGCCGGCGCCGAGCGACGTGATCGCCAGCTGGAGCGGATCGGGCGCGACCGGCGCGACAGGCGTCGTCGTCGTTGGCGCCGGGGTCCTGACGACCGGCCACGGTGAGCTGACGCTGCCGACGTAACGGTCGTCGGTGACCACTCGCGCCGTGTCGCTGCCGTCGGTGATCGTCAACCGGGCCCACACGAAGTCGTCATCGAGGTTCGGGGTCAGAAGCAGGGAGGGGCCGGTCGCGATCGGCTCGTCGCCGCTCAACTCGGAGTACCACTCGACCGTCACGGTTCCCGGGTCGCCGAAGGTCGTGTAGCCGCCGAGCGTCAGCGTCTGGCCGACCTCCGCGGTGCCGGTGATCGCAGGGATCGTGGTGAATCCCGGAGCGATCGACTCGCAGCTCACGGGCGTGGCGTCGGAGCGGTCGCGCTTGAGCCGGTCGCTCCCGCCGCCGCAGTCGATCGTCCGGTCGACATCCGAGCTGGTCTCCCAGGCGCGCGCCTCGACGATGTCGTCGCCGCCCTCACCACGGAGGATGTCGGACCCGTCGCGGCCGTCGATCAGGTTCCGGCGCTCGTTGCCGTTCAGGGTGTCGCCGCCCTCGCCGCCGATCACACCCTCCATGTGCGCGAGCCAGTCGAACTCACCGGCCTCGCCGTTCGAGCCCGTCGGCGTCGGCTGCGACTCCGGTGGCAGCGTCACCACCACCGCATTGGAGCGCTTGCTGTAGGAGATGAGGTCAGCGCCCGGCGACCCCGAGTCGCCGCCGCCGTCGATTCTGTCGGCGTTCGTCGCGCCGTAGCCGTCCTGGATGAAGAGGTCGTCGCCGGAGCCGCCGTTGAGCGTGTTGCCGCCCGAGTCGGTGGTGAACGTGTCGTCGTCGGCGTCGCCGTTGGCCGTGCAGGTTGGAGTGGCGCCGCTGTACGGGGTGCTGCACTCGAGCGTGTCCGCGCCGGCGCCGGCGTTGAGCACGGCGCCGTCGTTGTTGATGCTGCGCAGCTCGTCGTCGCCGCTCCCGCTCGTGATCGTGATCGCCGGGATGCCGTTGGGGGCGTCGCTGTCGAGGATGTCCAGGTCCGCAGTCGAAGCGTGCAGGTCGAGCGATGCCGTCGTGTAGGTGATGCTGTAGCTGTTGTTGCCGCACGTGACGGTGTTGGACGCCACTGTGCATGTGGCGTTGCTGCTCGTGAGCGTCACCCCGCCGCTGTTGTCGGTGAGCTCGAAGCTGTTGTAGCCACGGTCGACGGTCAGGGACTGCTCGCCGCCGGTGACGGTGCCGGTGGCGACAACGGTCGTTCCGATCCGCTTGACGTCGATCGTGCCGGCGGCCTGGGCGCCGCTCGCAGCCATCAGCGCCCACGTGCACGCAAGGACGGCCGAAAGCAGGTGTGAGCGCTTCATCGACCCGACATCGTAAACGCGGCGTCCTGGGAAAATGGACCGACGTCGGATGCAGCGCCGCGGGGCGAGCTCCCGGCGCTGCGTCAGGCGATCTTCAGCCTGTGGACCCGCTTGATCGTCAGCGGCACGCCGTGGCTGTCGGGCAGGCCGATCACGACGAGCTCGATCGTCAAAGTCGTGCTCCTCGAGCGCTTGACGAGCGCCGCCTGCTTCGAGCTCAGCCTGAGGCTCGTGACCGCGATCGTGCCCTGGGCCGGCACGGTCTTGGTGAACGGCAGCGTCACCTTCACCGCCTTCTTGCGCCTGCCCGTCGGCTTGATCGTCAGACGCAGGCGGCTGCGGGTCGTGCACGTGGCCTGGCAGCCGATGCCGTAGAGCGCGATCGTCGAGCCGCGCCGGTAGCGGATCGTGCTGCCCGCGGTCGCGAGGCTGCGGAACAGCGACACCTGCGTTGTCACGTTCGCGAGCGGAACTCCGGCCGTGCCTGTTCCGAGTGCCGCGGTGGCGAGCTCGAGCAGCCCCGGAGGAGTCGGCGGCAGCTGAGGTGGCGACGGGGTCGGGTTGCCACCGGCTCCGCCCGTGCCACCGGCGGCGACCACCCCGTTCGACACGGCGAAGCCGTTCGCGTCGCTGATGCCGTCGGTCACCGAGACGTCGGCGACCACGTACTTGCCCACCAGCCTGTCGGTGAGGACGAGCGTCGGGCCGCTGCCGAGGACCTCGAAGTCATCGGTTCTCTCGTCGTAGCTGTACCAGGCGATATCGGTGGCGGTCACCGTGCCGAAGATCTCTGCGGTGCTGATCGCGACCGTCTGCCCGACGACGAGCGAGCCGGTCACCTCGGGGTCGCGCGTGAAGCCCGGTGCCTCCTTCTCGCAGCCCGAAGCCGAGGGGTCGTTGTAATCGCGCATCACGTAGTCGGCGGAGCCCGTGCCGCAGTCGATCAGGGTGTCGCGCTCGTCGTCGCGGGCGAACACGTAGTCGGCTCCGCCGGCGCCGTCGAGGCGGTCGGCGCCTTCGTCGCCGTAGAGCGCGTCGTCGCCTTCGCCGCCGCCGACGGTGTCGTTCCCCTCGGACCCCCAGACGGTGTCATCGCCGCCCTTGCCGTCGATGAGATCGACTCCGTAGCCGCCGCCGATCTGGTTTGCGCGCTCGTTTCCTGTGATCGTGTTGTTGCCGCGGGAACCGTAGACGTTCTCGATCCGCGCGATCTTGTCGTTCTCGCCGGTAGCGCCGTTGTTCCCGGCCGGGGTCGAGACGGCGTCTGCGGGCAACGAGACGGTCGTCGCGGTCGTGCGGTTCTCGTAGCTGATCGAGTCGCCCGAACGCCCGTACTCGTCGGTGGCCGCCACGTCGGTTCCGCCGTCGAACGAGTCGGCGCCGTCGACGGAGCTCTCGGCGGAGAACGCGTCGTTGCCGGCGCCTCCGCGCAGTGTGTCGTTCCCGTTGCCGCCCTGTAGGAGATCGTCGCCGCCCTGCCCGTCGAGCGTGTCCCCGATGCTGCTGCCGGTCAAGTCGTCGTCGCCATCTCCGCCGAGCACGGTGATGAGCGCCGCGGGGTCGTGAGAGCCCTCGACGAGGAAGCTGTCGTCGCCCGATCCAAGCGTCAACTGGATCGGGCCCTTGTTGAGCGGGTAGGAGACGACTGCGTCGATCGGCTGGGTCGAGCCCGACAGGTCGACGGTGATCGCGCTGAAGACCGTGCCGGAGACGCTGCGCGTGCAGACGATGCCGGCTTGGCCGCCGTGCGTCGTCGCCGAGCAGGTAGCGCTGGAGCTCGTGACCGGCGTGTCGCCGACGACGAAGACGTCGGTGCCGGAGATCGTCGCGACGGTGAGGTCGCCGGCGGCGGTGCCGCTGGCGGTCAGGTTCGCCCCGGACACGGTCACATTGATCGCTGCGGACGCTGCCGCCGGCAGCGCCGCCGCTCCGATGCAGGCAGAGACAACGGCAGAGGTCAACGTCGCGCGGTTCATGGGCGCGGCATTGTTGCACCGACTATCAGAAAATGGAACGCCTGATGGGGAAATACACTCTGAAGCGATGCTGACCCCGCGCCAGGAGCTGATCTTGCGCAAGGTCGTCGAGGCGCATGCCGCGACCGGCGAGCCCGTGGGCTCGAAGACGCTGGCCGCGGACCCGGAGCTCGAGTTCTCGCCGTCGACGATCCGCAACGAGCTCGCGGTTCTCGAGGAGCACGGGCTGCTCGCGCACCCGCACACGTCCGCCGGGCGCGTGCCGACCGACTCAGGGCATCGCTGGTACGTCGACCACCTGCGCTCGAGCGGGCTGCTGGCGCTCCGTGAGCACTCGCTCGGGCTGCAGCTCGTCCGCCGCGAAATCGACGAGGCGATGCGGGTCACGAGCGAGACGCTCTCGCAGGTGACGAACATGCTCGCGATCGTCTCGGCGCCGCCGTTGACGACGGCGACGGTCCGCCACATCGAGGTGCTGCTGCTCCAACCGCAGGTTCTGATGGTCGTCGTGATCACGTCGACCGGCGGCGTGACGAAGCGGGTGATCACGTTCGACCGGCCGCTCGACGCTGGACTCGTGCAGTGGGCGGCCGCCTTCCTCGGCGAGCGGTTGACCGGTGCCTCGCTTGGCGCCCGCACGCTGACCACGCGCCTTCACG
The DNA here is from genome assembly GCA_037045385.1 of Baekduia sp. Taxonomy (GTDB): domain Bacteria; phylum Actinomycetota; class Thermoleophilia; order Solirubrobacterales; family Solirubrobacteraceae; genus Baekduia. Next base: position 189,494 of record JBAOHN010000011.1, read on the forward strand.
ACCCGGCGCTGTCGCCGGTCGAGCAGGACTTCATCGATCAGCTCGCGATCGTCTTCACCGACCTCGAGACGGGCGCCGACGACACGCTGTACGTCGAGGGCGCCGCTCGGCTCGTCGGCGAGCAGCGCGTCGAGGATCTCGTGCAGCTCGGTGACATCCTGCGGATGCTCGAGCATCGCGCTGCGCTGCTCGCCGCGCTCCGCTCCGCGGTCGGCGATCAGGAGCTGACGGTGAGGATCGGCTCGGAGAACGCGCTGCCGGAGCTGCAGTCGCTGGCGCTCGTGGCCGCCCGCTACGGTCTGCCGCGGCGCGACCTCGGGATGGTCTCGGTGATCGGCCCGGTGCGGATGGACTACGGACGGGCGATCGGCTCGGTCCGGGACGCCGCCTCCGAACTGTCGCGCTTCATCGACGACCTCTACTCCGCGTGAGCCAGACCCAGCCCCGAGACCCGTACGACGTGCTTGGCGTCGGACGAAGCGCCGATGAGGGGGAGATCAAGAAGGCGTTCCGCCGCCTCGCGCGCGAGCTCCATCCGGACACGAACCCGGACGACCCCGACGCCGAGGAGCGCTTCAAGGAGGTCGCCGAGGCCTACGAGATCCTCAGCGACGCCGAGCGGCGCGCGACCTTCGACCGCTACGGCCACGACGGGCTCAAGGCCGGCGGCTTCCGGCCGCACCCCGAGGACTTCGGCTCGCTCAGCGACATTCTCGGCGCGATCTTCGGGGACGTGTTCGGCGGCGGGGCCGGCGGCCGCGCGGGCGGCCCGCGGCAGGGCCAGGACCTCGGCGTCCAGCTCGAGCTGACGCTCGCCGAGGCGTACGCCGGCGTGACACGCGACGTCGAGGTTCAGGTGGTTGAGCGCTGCGGGCGCTGCCACGGCAACGCGGCCGAGCCGGGCACGCCGCTCGACGAGTGTGAGCGCTGCGGTGGGCACGGTGTGCTCCAGTCGGTCGTCCGAACGCCGTTCGGCCAGGCGATGCGTCAGGTCGAGTGCGATGCCTGCGGTGGCGACGGCCGGATCCCGCAGAGCCCGTGCGAGCAGTGCAACGGGCGAGGGGTCGTCGCGACCGACCACACGCTCGCCGTCGACGTGCCGGCCGGCATCGACGACGGCCAGCGCCTCCGACTCGCCGGCCGCGGCCACGCCGGAGAGCGCGGCGGACCGCCGGGTGACCTGTACGTCCTCGTCTCGGTCGCGCCGCAGGAGGACCTGCTGCGCGACGGTGACGACCTCGTGGCGGTCGCGGACGTCGCCGCGACTGCGGCCGCCCTCGGGACGACGGTCGCGATCGCGCATCCGTCCGGCGACCTCGTGACCGTTGAGATCCCGGCGGGTACGCAGCCGGCGACCGTGATCGCCGAGTCCGGCCGCGGGATGCCGAGCCTCTCCCGACCGGGCCGGTCCGGTGACCTCCGGATCGTCGTCAACGTCGTTGTTCCACGGCGTCTGACCGGCGAGCAGGAGCGGCTGTTCGAGGAGCTCGCCGAGTCGATCACCGACGAGCAGCTGCGCTCCGGCGAGTCGATCGGCGCGAAGCTCCGGCGCCTCTTCCATCGCTGATGCTGCGGCTCGCGATCCGCGTTCCGCGCGAGCGTGCCGAGCTCGTCCTCGCCGAGCTGCTCGAGCTGGCGCCGGCGGGGGTCGAGGAGTCCGGCGACGGCGACGTCGTCGAATACGCGGTCTACGGCACACCCGGCGAGCTGCCAGAGCTGCCCGATCTCGAGGCGGCGGCCGGCGGCACGCTCGTCTCGGTCACGACGACCGAGGTCGCCGACGACTGGGCCGACCGCTGGCGCGCGTTCCACCGGCCGATCGAGGTTGGCGGCACGTTGTTCGTCCGTCCACCTTGGGAGGAGCCGCGCCCCGGCCTGCTCGATCTCGTGATCGACCCCGGCCAAGCGTTCGGCACCGGCGCCCATCCCACCACCCGGTTGTGCCTCGAACTGCTGGCCGAACAGGCCCAATGTGCTGCCAGGGCAGCACATTTGGCCTGTTCGGCAGCGGTTGGGGCGGTTGACGTTGGCTGTGGGTCGGGCGTGCTGGCCGTTGCCGCCGCCAAGCTCGGGCTCGGGCCGGTGCTCGGGCTCGACCACGAGGTCGAGTCGGTGCGGGCAACGATCGAGAACGCGGAGGTGAACGGCGTCGGCGGACTGGTCGCCGCCGACCGGTTCGACCTGCTGCGAGACGGGCGGGCGCCGAGTGCGCCGCTCATGCTCGCCAACCTGTTGCGCCCGCTGCTCCTGTGCGTGGCGCGGGTCGGCTTCGACGGGCCGGTGCCGCAGACGCTGATCGCGAGCGGCCTGCTCGAGCACGAAGCGGACGAGATTGCCGCTGCGTTCGCGGCGCACGGTCTGGCCGAGGACGAGCGTCTCGTCGACCAAGGCTGGGCGGCGCTGCGTTTGAGCCGATGACGCCCGGGTAGCCTCGACCATCGATGGCGCAGCAGATCGTGATCCTCGGGGGCGGGTTCGGCGGGCTGTATGCCGCAAAGCGCCTCGAGCGGCGCCTGCGCCGGCAGGCGGACGTTGAGGTCACGCTCGTCAGCGACGCGAACTTCATGCTCTTCACCCCGCTGCTGCCCGGTGCAGCGGCCGGAACCCTCGAGCCCAGGCACGTCGTCGTGTCGCTCCGCGAGTCGCTGCGACGCACGAACCTCATCTCCGGTTCGGTGACCGGGCTCGACCACGGCGCTCGCACGGTCGCCGTTCGCACCCTCGACGGCCGCGACATCGAGATCCCGTTCGATCACCTCGTCGTCGCGCTCGGCTCTGTTTCCCGCACCCTCCCGATCCCGGGGCTGGCCGAGCACGGAGTCGGCTTCAAGACGCTGCCCGACGCGATCGCGTTGCGCAACCGGCTGCTTCAGACGCTGGAGATCGCGGAGACGATCGACGACGACGTCGAGCGCTCGGCGTGGCTCACGTACGTGTTCGTCGGCGCCGGGTACGCCGGCCTCGAAGGGCTCGCCGAGCTGCAGGACTTTGCCGCTGACGTGCTCGAGCACTACCCCCGGAGCCGCGCCACCGGTACGCGCTGGCTGCTCGTCGAGGCGCAGCCCTCGGTGATGCCGGAGATCGGGCCGAAGCTCGCCGGCTTCGCCGCCCGGGAGCTGACGCGGCGCGGGATCGAGATCCGGACCGGCACGATGCTCGAAGCGGTCACCGAGACGACGGTGACGCTGTCGGGCGGCGAGGTCGTGCCCGCCCGCACGCTCGTGTGGACCGCCGGGGTCAAGCCGGTCGCGGTGACCGCCGACCTCGGCCTGCCGCTCGCTGCCGGTGGCCGGCTCGATGTGACCGCCGACCTTCGCGTGAGCGGCCACGACCGGATCTGGGCGATCGGCGACGTGGCCGCGGTTCCGGACCCCGCACGACCGGGCCATCCGTGCCCGCCGACCGCCCAGCACGCGATGCGTCAAGCGTTCCGGGCGGCCGACAACCTCGCGGCCGTTATCGCCGGTGGCGAAGCGACGCCGTTCACCTACAAGACCCGCGGCGTGTTCGTCGACATGGGGCAGGGCAGGGCGGTCGCCAATGCGATGGGCGTCCAGCTCCGGGGCATTCCTGCCTGGTGGCTTGCGCGCACCTATCACCTGTATCTGATGCCGGGGATCAAGCGCCGCTGGCGGCTGCTGGTCGACTGGAACGTGCAGCTCCTGTTCGGTCGCGATGTCTCCGAGCTGGGCGCGCTCGGCCGCACCGTCCCGCTCGGCGACGACCCGGACGCGACCTAGACTGGACGCGAGATGTCCCTCACCGCGCAGATCCAGGACGACGTCAAGACCGCGCTCAAGGCCGGCGAGAAGGGTCGGGTGCTGATCCTGCGCGGGCTCGTCTCCGAGCTCCAGAAGGACGCCAAGGAGGGCCCGGGCGATGAGCAGGCTGTGTTGCGGCGCGAAAAGAAGCGCCGGATCGAGGCGGCCGAGGCGTTCCGCGCTGGCGGCCGCGAGGACCTTGCCACCGCCGAGGAGGCGGAGGCCGAGCTCGTCTCGGAGTACCTGCCCGCCGAGATGGGCGATGACGAGCTGCGCGCGATCGTCGACCAGGCGGTGGCCGACTCCGGCGCCGAGTCGGTCAAGGACATGGGTGCCGTGATGAAGCTCGCCGTCGAGCGCGCCGCCGGCCGCGCCGACGGCAAGCGGATCTCCGGGCTCGTGCGCGAGCGGCTCTCCTGATGAAGCGGCAGATCGAGCTCAGCAACGAGGCCGCTGCCGCGCTCAACGACCAGCACGGCGCGATGCTGGCCGAGCTCGAACGGCACGTCGCTGCAGGCGTTCACGTGCGCGGCAACCTCGTGACGCTCGACGGTGACGAGGCCGCCGTCAGCGAGGCCGCGACGAAGGTCGAGGAGCTCGCTGCGCTGGTCGACTCCGGACACGAGCTGCTGCCCGGCACCGTCGGCGCCGTCGCCGACGCCGTCGACCGCGAGACCTCGCCGGCGGCGATGCTCGGCGACGTCGTCTGGCGGCACCGCAGCACGACGGTCGCGCCGAAGTCGGTCAACCAGAAGGCCTATGTCGACGCGATCCGCAAGCACACCGTCGCGTTCGGGATCGGCCCGGCAGGCACCGGCAAGACCTTCCTCGCAGTTGCAATGGCGGCTGCCGCGCTCCATCGCAAGGAGGTCAGCCGGGTCATCCTGACAAGGCCCGCCGTCGAAGCCGGCGAGCGGCTCGGGTTCCTTCCGGGCGATCTGATGGCGAAGATCGACCCGTACCTGCGGCCGCTGTTCGACGCGCTCAAGGACATGATGGACCCCGACAAGGTGACCGGCCATCTCGAGCGCGGCGTGATCGAAGTGGCGCCGCTCGCGTTCATGCGGGGCCGCACGCTCAACGACTCGTTCGTGATCCTCGACGAGGCGCAGAACACGACGCCCGAGCAGATGAAGATGTTCCTGACGCGGCTCGGGTTCGGGTCGAGGATGGTCATCACGGGCGACATCACGCAGGTCGATCTCCCCAAGCACGAGAAGTCCGGGCTGATCGTCGCCGAGCAGATCCTCGCCGGGGTCGAGGGCGTGTCGTTCATCCGGTTCGGTGGCGCCGACGTGGTGCGGCACCGCCTGGTGCAGCGGATCGTCGAGGCGTACGAGCTTCACGACGCCGAGCAGAGCGAGTGAGGCAGGGGCCGGACGTCGAGGTCTTCGGCGACGCCGTCGGCGCGGCGCGCGTCGCCGTGCTCGTGACCGAGGCGCTGGCCGCTCGCGGGATCACCGACGGGCACGTAGCGGTGTCCTTCGTCGAGGCGGAGGAGATCGCTGAGCTCAACGTCGAGCATCGCGGGAAGGACGGCCCGACGGATGTCCTGTCGTTCCCGGTGGACGGCAACGGTGCCACGCCTGGACCGCGAGAAGTCGGCGACATCGTGATCTGCCCCGACCACACCACCGATCTCGACGAGGCGATCGTGCACGGCGCGCTCCATCTCGCCGGGATGGACCACGAGACCGACGCCGGCGAGATGCTGGCACTTCAGGACGAGCTGATGGAGCGCCTGGCGTGACCACCCGCTCAGGCTTCGTCGCGCTCGCCGGGCGGCCGAACGTCGGCAAGTCGACGCTGATCAACGCGATCGTCGGCCAGAAGGTCGCGATCGTCTCCGACAAGCCGCAGACGACACGCCGCGCGATCCGCGGCGTCGCGACCCGCGGCGGCCGCGAACAGCTCGTGCTGGTCGACCTGCCGGGCGTGCAGAAGCCGCTCGATGGGCTGACCGCGCGGATGCAGGCGCGCGTCGAGCGCGAGCTGGGGGAGACCGACATCGCCCTGTTCGTGCTCAACGCGGCCCAGGGCGTAGGGCCGGGCGACCGCTGGATCGCGAAGGCGCTTGCGGCCGCGCAGTGCCCCGTCGTTGTGGCCGTCAACAAGATCGACCGGCTCGACCGGCCGGCCACCGTCACGATGCTCCAGGAGGTTGCCGACCTCGGCGTCGGCGATGACATCTTCCCGATCTCGGCGCGCAAGGGCACCGGGGTCGACGCGCTCGCCGACCATCTCTTCTCGCTGCTGCCCGAGGGGCCGCTGATGTACGCGGAGGGCGACGTCTCGGACCTCGCGTTCCAGGTCCACCTCGCCGAGCTGATCCGCGAGCAGGTACTCAAGCGGACCCGTCAGGAGGTGCCGCACGCGGTCGAGGTGGTCGTCGACGAGATCGACGACGATCGCGACGACCTGACCGTCGTCGGCGCGAAGATCTGGGCCGAATCGGACTCCCAGAAGGGCATCCTCGTCGGCAAGGGCGGGCAGATGATCCGCCAGATCGGCACCGCTGCCCGCAAGGAGCTCGAACGCGAGCTCGGGACCAAGGTCCACCTCGACCTCACCGTCCGTGTCCGCCGCGGCTGGCGCGCCGACGAATCCCTCCTCGACCGCCTCGGCTTCGACAACTGACCGGCTGGGGGGTTACTGGATCAGGCGCTTCTCGGAACGCCAGATCGCGAGGCGCCACATGACGATCGCGAAGGCGAGCAGGAAGCCGAGGTGCCAGAGGTCGACCGCTGACAGACCGAAGGCCGCTGCGTTGCGTACGAGCTCTACGCAGTGATAGAGAGGGTTGGCGTTGGCCGCCACCTGCGCCCAGTGAGGCAGGCCGTCGATCGGGAAGAACGTGCCGGCGACGAGGAACAGCGGTGTGATCACGGTCGACTGCACGTAGCTGAACGAGTCGATCGAGTTGAAGATCGCAGCGATCAACAGGCCGAAGGCCGACCAGCCGAACCCGGAGATGAACGCGATCGGCGGCACCAGGAGCATCCCCCAGGCCGGCTCGAGCCCGAAGATCATCGCGACGACGATCGGAAACGAGCCGAACACGCTCGCGCGCAGCGCGATCCACAGCGCTTCGGCGGTGACGAGCTCCTCGGCGTCGACCGGCGCGGCGAGGATCGCGTCGTACGTGCGCTGGAACTCGCGCTTGACGAACGAGCCGAACATCGACGGGAAGACCGACGAGAACAACACCGCTGTCGCGACGATGCCGGTGCCGACGAACTGGACGTAGTCGAGCCCGCCGACCTTGGACACGAGCGACCCGAAGCCGAACCCGAACGCGAGCAGGTAGATCAGCGGGTCAACCGTCGAGGAGAAGACGCTCGACCGCCAGAACGAGCTGAAGTTGATGATCTCGCGGACGAGCACGCCGCCGATCGCGGAACGCTCGAGCCGCCCCACCGTGGCGAGTCGTCCGGAGGACGAGTCGCCGACGTGATCGGCGGAGCCGATCACGCGACGTCCTCTCCGGTCAGCAGCACGAACACGTCCTCAAGCGAGGCCGGTCGTCGCTCACCCTCCGGCGCATCGCCATCGAGCGTCTCGGCGCGCAGGATCGTCACCGAGGTGCCGGTCCGCCGCGTCGGCCAGCCACGGCCGCGCGCATCCTCCTCGACGCTGCGCAGATGGTCGGGCGGCCCGTAGACCTCAAGCGCTTCACTGCCGGCATGTTCGGCGATCAGGTCACCCGGCAGGCCGCGCGCGACCGCGCGGCCCTCGGCCATCACGACGACGGTGTCCGACAGCCGGTGGGCCTCCTCGATGTAATGCGTCGACATCAGGATCGATGTTCCCTCGCTGCGCAGCAGGTCGATCAGCGCCCACAGCTCCTGGCGCACCTGCGGATCGAGGCCAACCGTCGGCTCGTCGAGCAGGAGCAGCTGGGGGTGGTGCAGCAGCGCGCGGCTGATCAAGAGCCGGCGGCGCATCCCGCCCGAGAGCTCGTCGATCCGCGTGTTGCGCCGGTCGGCCAGCTTTGCGATCCCGAGCGCCCGATCGATCGCTGCAGCCCGTTCGGCGCGCGGCACGCGGTAGAGGTGGCTGAACACCAGCAGCTGCTGGGAGACGGTCAGCGTCGTGTCGAGGTTGTCGAGCTGCGGCACGACTCCCATCTGCGCCCGCGCCGCCTTCGAATCCCGCGGCAGCACGTGGCCGAGCACCGTGATCTCGCCCTCGTCGGCGATCGCCTGCGCCGTCAACATCCGCATCGTCGTCGACTTCCCGGCCCCATTCGGACCAAGCAGCCCGACGCAGGTCCCAACGGGCAACTCCAGGTCGAGCCCATCGACCGCAGTAACCGACCCGAACCGCTTCACCACCCCCCGCAAAGAGATCGCAGACTCCACGAACCCACCCTAGCCCCGAGCGAGAGAAGGCTTGTCGGGCCCCGTTGGAGCACCGCGGACGCTGGCGAGGCCGCGGAGACCGGGGGAAGCGCACACTCCGCACGGCGACGGGATGGAGCCGTGCGGTGCGCGACCCCCGGGCGCAGCGGACTCAACCACGACGCCGGAACAACAAAGGCCCCGCACAAGAAAACTCGAGCGAGGCCTTTGCCGTGGATGTCCCCTCCGGATGGAGGCGTATAGGTGGCGAAGACTCGACTCTGCGGTCCTTGGCGGTCTCACCTGAAATGGATGACGCCGCGCTCCCTCCAGAAGCGACGCCAGGCGGTGAGCCGACCCGTCCGTGGGTCATGTTCGCCTGTTGTGGTCAGTGAATCGGCTGAGGTGGCGTATTGGTTGACGTGGGCTAGACGCGTGTTCGACCGCAGGGAAGTGGCCACCGTAGAATCGATCGGCCGCGCGGCGTGTTGGTTCCGCCGGGAAACCCACCGATGAACGATCCGCAGGCAACACCGCTCGAGGCAGCGCTCGCGAGAGATCTCGCCGACGCTGAGCAGCGCTATCGCGAGTTGGCCCGGGCCGCCGAGACCGCGCTGCAGGACGAGCGCAGCCGCGCGCAGCTCTACCTCGACGTCTCTGGAGCGATCATCGTCGTGCTCGACGGCAGCGGCAGGGTCACGCTCGTGAACAGGGCCGCGCTCGAGCTGATCGGTCGACACGAGGCCGAGATCCTCGGCCACGGCTTCGCGCACAGCGTCCTCCCGGCCGAGGATCACGACACCGTCGCCGGGGCGATCGCGGGTGCGCGCAGCGGTGTCGTCGACGTCGAGCTGATCGAGACCGGCGTGGTCACGAGCAGCGGCGAGATGCGGACCGTCGGCTGGCGTTTCACAGCGATCCGTGACGAGGACTCGCAGGTGCTCGCGACCGTCTGCTCCGGCGTTGACCTGACCGATCGCCGCCGGGCCGAGGACCAGGTGGCCCACCTCGCCTACCACGACCCGCTCACCGGTCTCCCGAACCGCGCACTGCTCGAGGAGCACCTCGACCTCGCACTCGCCCGCTCGAAGCGCCAGGGAACCGCGATCGCGCTGCTCTACCTCGACCTCGACGGCTTCAAGCTCGTCAACGACTCGCTCGGGCATGCCGCCGGCGACGAGCTGCTCTGTGATGTGACCGCACGCCTCAGCGAGCGACGACGCGACTCCGACCTACTTGCCCGGCAGGGCGGCGACGAGTTCCTGCTGCTGCTGACCGACCTCGACCGTCTCGGTGCCGAGCAGACCGCGGTGCGCGTCGCCGACGGCCTGCTCAGATCGCTGACGCGCCCGTTCGTCGTTCATGGCGCCGAGTTCCACATCGGGGCGTCGGTCGGTGTCGCGCTGTACCCGAAGGACGCGACCGAGCCTGGCGAGCTGCAACGCCACGCGGACGCTGCGATGTACCAAGCCAAGGCCGACGGCCGCAACACCGTCTGCGTCTACCGCGAAGACCCGCACGAGCCGCTCGAGCGGCTGTCGATGACGAGCCGGCTCCGCAAGGCGATCACTCGCGGCGAGTTCGTCCTGCATTGGCAGCCGATCGTCGAACCGCAGAACGGGTCGCTGCAGAAGCTCGAGGTCCTCGTTCGCTGGCAGGATCCGCTGCGAGGCCTCGTCCTGCCCGGTGAGTTCATCGAGTTCGCCGAAGAGACCGGGTTCGTCGACAGGATCGGCGATTGGGTCGTCTCGGCGGCCTGTGACCAGGTCTCGCGTTGGCAGTCCGAGGGGCTCGAGGTTCCGCCGGTGACGATCAACATCTCGCCGCGCCAGCTTCGCCGGCCCGACTTCCTCGATCGCCTTCGCCGCGCGATCGGCAGCTCGGGGCTCGCCGAGCTCTTGATCGTCGAGATCACCGAATCGGTCGCGATGGCCCAGGGCGACCGGACGGAAGCCGTACTGACCGACCTCTCGAAGATCGGGATCGGTGTCGCCGTCGACGACTTCGGCCTCGGCTACTCGTCGCTCGCCCGCCTGCGCCGGCTGCCGGTGCAGGTGCTCAAGATCGATCGGTCGTTCCTCGAGGGCGTGCCGCACGACCCGCAGGCGTCGGCGATCGTCTGCGCGGTGATCGAGCTGGCCGCCGCGCTCGGCCTGCAGGCGGTGGCCGAGGGTGTTGAGACCGAGGAGCAGCGGCGGTTCCTCGTCGAGCAGGGCTGTCCGCTCGCGCAGGGCTTCCTGCTCGGACGGCCGATGCCGAGCGACCAGATCGAAGAGCTGCTCGCGTTCGCGCCCGCCTAGACTGCCGCCCCTGTGGAAGTGAACTTCGACGCCCAGGGACTGGTGCCGGTCGTCATCCAGGACTGGGCGACGGGGGAGGTGCTGACGCTTGCCTACGCGAACGCGGAGGCGATCGCCAAGACGCGCGAGACCGGCGAGCTGCATCTGTGGTCGCGATCGCGCGACGAGCTCTGGCACAAGGGCGCGACCTCCGGCAACACCCAGAAGGTGCACGCGCTGCGGCTCGACTGCGACGGCGACGCGCTGCTGGCGCTCGTGGAGCCGGCCGGCCCAGCCTGCCACACCGGCGCGCGGTCCTGCTTCTTCGAGGGCGACACCGACCGCCGCGCGCTGCACGAGGCGCTGCCGGACCTCGACCGCACGCTGGCCGAGCGGGCCACCGATCGGCCCGAGGGCTCCTACACGGTCACGCTGCTCGATGACGCGGCGCTCGCCGGCGAGAAGGTGCTCGAGGAGGCCGAGGAGGTCGTGCGTGCGGTACGCGAGGAGTCGGACGAGCGCGTCGACAACGAGGCCGCCGACCTGCTGTATCACCTGCTCGTCCTGATCCGGGGCCGTGGCCGCGGCCTCGCTGACGTCGAGGCGATCCTCCGCGAGCGGCATGAATAGGGTGCCCACCAACCCGAACTGCGAGCCGGCGCTCGACGAGGTCCGGCGGCTCGCGGCCGACCACGACCTCGTGCCGATCCGGCACACGATGATCGACGACTGTGAGACGCCGGTCTCGGCCTTCTTGAAACTCCGCGCCGCGAGCGGGATCGGCGCGTCCTTCCTGCTCGAATCGGCCGCCCAGGGACAGCAGGTCGGCCGCTACTCGTTCATCGGAGTCCGGCCGCGGGAGGTAGTCCGCTGGTCGCTCGGCGACGACGGCGACCCGTACGAGCTTGCTCGCGAGGCGGCCGCGGCGACCCAGGCGCCGTTCGACGGCGCTCCGCCGTTCACCGGCGGCGCAGTCGGGTTCTTCGCCTACGACCTCGTCAGGACGGTCGAGACGACGCTCGGCGACCCGAACCCCGACGTGCTCGGCCTGCCCGACCTCGCGCTGATGGTCTCCGACGTGCTCGTCGTCTTCGACCACCTGCGCCACACGGTCACGATCCTCGCGAACGCGCACGCCGAGAACGTCGACAGCTCGTACGCCGACGCGTGCGTGACGATCGCCGAGATCCGCGCGATCCTCGACGGCCCGCTGCCGCGACCTCAGGCGGGGCGCAGGCACCGCCCGGAACCAGAGTTCAGCTCGAACATGTCGCGCGAGCAGTTCGAGGCGATGGTCTCCCGGATCATCGAGTACGTGCATGCCGGCGACGCGTTCCAGGTCGTGCCATCGCAGCGCTGGTCGGCGGAGCTCGGCGACCTCGACGCGTTCTCGGTCTACCGCGGCCTGCGCGCCGTCAACCCGTCGCCGTACATGTACTTCCTCGATTTCGAGGACTTCGAGATCGTCGGCGCCTCACCGGAGCCGCTGCTGACGGTGACCGGACGGCACGCGTCGATGCGTCCGATCGCCGGGACCAGGCCCCGCGGCGCCGACCCGCAGGAGATGCTCGAGGACGAGAAGGAGCGGGCCGAGCACATCATGCTCGTCGACCTCGCCCGCAACGACCTCGGCCGCGTCTGCGAGTACGACACCGTCGGCGTCGACGAGCTGATGGTCGTCGAGCAGTACTCGACCGTGATGCACCTCGTCTCGTCGGTCTCCGGCGAGCTCCGCGAAGGCATGCACCCGCTCGACGCGCTGCGCGCGATCCTGCCGGCCGGAACGCTGTCCGGCGCTCCGAAGGTGCGGGCGATGGAGATCATCGACGAGCTCGAGCCGGTCAAGCGCGGTGGCTATGGCGGCGCGGTCGGCTACATCGGCTACTCCGGCGACCTCGACACCTGCATTCACATCCGTACGGTCGTGATCAAGGACGGCGTCGCCCACATCCAGGCCGGCGGCGGCACGGTCGCCGACGCCAAGCCCGACTACGAGTTCGTCGAGTCAGAGAACAAGGCGCGCGCGGTGAAGGCCGCCATTGCATTGGCCTCGCAGCAGGAGGGGTGGTTCTGACGATGAGCGCTGGTCAACCACAGCCCAACGAACGCGAAGCGTTCGTTGAATCGATCACCAAGACCCGCAGGGTCTTGGTGATCGACAATTACGACTCGTTCACCTACAACCTCGTCCAGTACCTGGGCGAACTGGGGGCGGAGCTCGAGGTTGTCCGCAACGACGTCGAGTCCGTAGACGCACTGCTCGCGCGGCGGCCGGGCCGGCTCGTGGTCTCGCCGGGCCCGTGCACACCGGCCGAGGCCGGCGTCTCGATCGAGGCGATGCGGCGCTTTCCGGAGGCCGGGATTCCGACGCTCGGCGTCTGCCTCGGCCATCAGGCGCTTGCCGAGGCGTTCGGCGGCACGGTCGTCCGTCATCTGCCGGTGCACGGCAAGCCGGCGATGATCGAGCACGACGGCAAAGCGATCTACGACGGCGTTCCGAGCCCGCTCGAGGTCGGCCGCTACCACTCGCTCGTCGTCCAGGAGAGCGACCTGCCGGACTGCTTCACGGTCAGCGCCCGCGCGATCGACGATCGCGACGTGATCATGGGACTCCGCCACCGCGAGCTGCCGGTCGAAGGCGTCCAGTTTCACCCCGAGTCGGTGCTGACCCCCGACGGCAAGCTGCTGCTTGCGAACTTCCTGCGAGACAACTGATGCCGAACCCGATCCTGACCGACGCGATCGATCGCCTCGTGCACGGCGAGGACTTGACCCGAGCCGAGAGCGCGGCCGTCCTGCGCGCGGTGATGTCCGGTGAGAGCACCGACGTCGAGACCGCCGGCTTCCTGATCGCCCTCCGCTCGAAGGGGGAGACGGTCCACGAGCTGGCCGGGCTCGCCGAGACGATGCGCTCGTTCGCTACGACCGTCCACCCGGAGCGCCGTGACCTCGTCGACACGGCGGGCACCGGCGGCGGCCGTTCGACCTTCAACATCTCGACGACCGCCGCGCTGATCGCCGCCGGCGCCGGTTGCGCGGTCGCCAAGCACGGCAACCGCTCGGCCACCTCCCGCTCGGGCTCGGCCGACGTGCTCGAGGCGCTCGGTGCCAGGATCGACCTGACGGCCGCCGAGGTCGCCGCCTGCATCGACGAGACCGGCTTCGGCTTCATGTTCGCCCCGGCGCACCACGCGGCGACCAGGTTCGTCGTGCCGGTCCGCCGGGAACTCGCCGTCCGGACGGTCTTCAATGTGCTCGGCCCGCTGACCAATCCCGCGGCGGCGAAGCGGCAGCTCGTCGGGGTGGTCGACCGCTCGCTGATCGACCTGGTCGCCGGCGCGCTCGCCGAGCTGGGCTGCGAGCACGCGCTGGTAGTGTCGTCCGAGGATGGGTTGGACGAGATGAGCGCTGCGGCCACGACGGCGGTCGCGGAGGTCCGTGGGGGCGAGGTCCGCCGGTACGACCTCGAGCCGGCCGACGCCGGGCTCGACCCGGGGTCCGAGTCGCTCGGTCCCGGCGGCAGCCCGGAGGAGAACGCCGCAGTCACCAGGTCGGTCCTCGACGGGACGCAAGGGCCGCGTGCCGACACGGCCGTGCTGAACGCCGCTGCCGCGATCCACGTCGCCGGGCGTGCGGACACGCTCGCGGACGGGGTCGCGATCGCTCGCGAGGCGATTGCCAGCGGTGCCGCGCGCGACACGCTCGACCGCTACATCGCGGCGACCCACAGCGCGGGAGCAGAGAGATGACGGTGCTCGACAAGATCATCGCCGACACCCGCACGGCGATTGCGGCGCGGCGGTCGCAGACCGACGATGCCGGGCTCGAGGCCCAGCTCGGCGCCCGACCGGAAGGCCGGCCGTTCGCCGAGGCGCTCGTCGGAGACGGCGTTTCGGTGATCGCCGAGCACAAGCGCAGGTCGCCGTCGGCGGGCCCGATCCGCGAGGGGGCGAGCCTCGCCGCGATAATCACCGCTTACGAGAACGGTGGCGCGGCCGCGCTCTCGATCATCACCGAGGAGGCCCACTTCGGCGGCAGCCTCGACGACCTCCGCGCGGCCCGTGCGGTCACGACGCTGCCGCTGCTGCGCAAGGACTTCGTCGTCGACCGTTATCAGCTGCTCGAGGCGGCGGTCGCCGGAGCCGACGCGATCCTGCTGATCGTCGCCGCGCTCTCCGATCGCGACCTGTGGCAGCTCTACGACGAGGCCCGCGCGCTCGACCTCGACGTGCTCGTCGAGGTCCACGACGACGAGGAGCTCGAGCGTGCGCTCGAGACGGTCGACCCTCAGCTGATCGGCATCAACAACCGCGATCTGACCGACTTCAGCGTCGACACCGAGCGCACCTACGACCTGCTGAGCGACGTGCCCGCGGGCAAGACCGTCGTCGCCGAGTCCGGCTATCGCACCCGTGAGCAGCTAGACGAGCTCGAGCGTGTCGGCGTCGACGCCGTCCTGATCGGTGAGACGGTGATGCGGGCCGAGGACCCCGAGGCTGCGCTGCGCGCCCTGACGGGCGCACCTGCCACCTAGAGTGCAGTCCGTGGAAGGGCAGCACGCACGGGTCAAGTTCTGCGGGATCACGCGTTACGAGGACGCGGAATTCGCCGTGGAGCTCGGGGGCTGGGCGATCGGGATGATCTTCTGGCCCGGGTCTCCGCGAGCGGTCGACCCGGCGATGGCGAACCGGATCGCGATGAGCTTCCGGCGGCAGACCGAGATCGCCGGCGTCTTCGTGAACCCGTCGCTCGACGAGGTCACCGAGGTCGCCGACATCGCGCACCTGACGCTGATCCAGCTGCACGGTGACGAGGGTCCGTCGTTCTGCGCCGAGGTCGCCCGCCGCACCGGGGCGCGGGTGATCAAGGCAATGCGGGTTCGCCAGCTCGCCGACGTCCAGGCGATCTCCGCGTTCCGCACCGACTTCCACCTGCTCGACACCTACGTGCCGGGCGTGCCCGGCGGGACGGGCGAGACGTTCGACTGGGAGCTTGCCAACCGTCGCACGACGCCGGTGCCGCTGATCGTCAGCGGCGGTCTCGACGCGAACAACGTCGGCGATGCGATCGCGGCGACGCGCCCGTACGCCGTCGACGTCGCCAGCGGCGTCGAGAGCGCCCCGGGCGTCAAGGACCACGAGGCGATGCGGGCATTCGCGCATGCCGCTGCGCACGCGGATCCTTCAGCTCCGCTCAGCGTCGCGGAGACGGCTGACGCACTTTCCGCAGGCTCTGGGGAAACGGCAGCGGGGGGAGCATGAGTCTCGAAGCCCGCTTCGGCCCGTACGGCGGGCAGTACGTCCCCGAGACGCTGATGCCGGCCTTGATCGAGCTTGAGCGTGCCTTCACCGAGGCGTGGTCGGATGACGGCTTCCGGGCCGAGCTGAGCGTGCTGCTGCGCGACTACGTCGGCCGTCCCTCGCCGCTCTACCTCGCGACCAGGCTCTCAGAGGTCGCCGGCCGCGAGATCTACCTCAAGCGCGAGGACCTCAACCACACCGGCGCCCACAAGATCAACAACGCGCTCGGTCAGGCGCTGCTGGCCAAGCGGATGGGCAAGCCGCGCGTGGTGGCCGAGACCGGCGCCGGCTCGCACGGCACCGCGACCGCGACCGCATGCGCGCTGCTCGGGCTCGAGTGCGTCGTCTACATGGGCGAGGTCGACGTCGAGCGCCAGGCGCCGAACGTGCAGCGGATGGAGCTGCTCGGCGCGACCGTCGTCCCGGTCTCGGCGGGCACACGCACGCTCAAGGAGGCGACGAGCGAGGCGATCCGCGACTGGGTCACGAACGTCGCGGACACCCACTACGTGCTCGGGACGGTAGCCGGGCCCGCGCCCTACCCGGCGCTCGTCCGCGAGCTGCAGCGGATCATCGGTGACGAGGCGCGTGCCCAGCTGCTCGAACGGGCCGGCCGCCTGCCCGACCGCGTAGTCGCATGCGTCGGCGGCGGCTCGAACGCGATCGGCATATTCGCCGCCTTCCTCGGCGATGACAGCGTCGAGCTGCTGGGCGTCGAGGCGGCCGGAGAGGGCCTCGACGGTCGCCACGGTGCGCCGCTGACCGCCGGCGGGCGGCCCGGCGTCCTCCACGGCACGCTCAGCGCCCTGATGCAGGACGCCCAGGGCCAGGTCGTGGAGGCGCACTCGATCTCCGCCGGCCTCGACTACCCGGGGGTCGGGCCCGAGCACGCGTGGCTGCGGGACCGCGGCCGCGCGAACTACGTCGCCGTGACCGACGAGCAGGCGCTCGCCGCGTTCCGTGACGTGACGAAGCTCGAGGGAATCATTCCTGCGCTGGAGACGAGCCACGCGCTCCACCACGTCCTGCGCGAGCCGTCCGACTCGACGCTCGACCTGCTGTGCCTCTCTGGGCGCGGCGACAAGGACCTGCCGCAGGTTCTCGCCCGGGGTGGGCAGGGCGCGTGAACGCCGGCGCCGAGCGCATCGCCGCGGCGTTCGCGGAGGCCGAGGGGCGGGCGGCGCTGATGCCGTACCTGATGGGGGGCTTCCCGGACGTCGCGACTTCGGCTCGTGTGGGCGAGGCGTACATCGACGGCGGCGCCGACATGATCGAGCTAGGCGTTCCTTTCTCCGACCCGCTCGCGGACGGCCCCGTGATCCAGGCGGCGGGGACGCGAGCGCTCGCCGCTGGGACGACCGCCGATGACGTGCTCGCGATCGCCGGGCGGCTCTCGCAGCGCGTTCCGGTCGTGCTGATGACCTACGTGAACCTCGTCCTGGCGGCCGGGGTCGAGGCGTTTGCAGCGCGTGCAGCCGCGGCAGGCGTGAGCGGCCTGATCATCCCCGACCTGCCACTAGAGGAAGCCCCGGAGACGCGTGCCGCGTGTGAGGCCGCCGGTCTCGCGTTGATCCCGCTCGTCGCGCCGACCAGCCCGGCCGACCGTCTCGCGCGGATCGGCTCGGAGGCGACAGGCTTCCTCTACGCCGTCTCGGTGACCGGGACGACAGGCGAGCGCGCCTCGCTTCCCGATCTCTACGCCGAGACGATCTCGCGGGCACGCGAGCACACGACGGCGCCGGTCGCGCTCGGTTTCGGGATCGCCGAGCCCGAACAGGCCTCGCAGGCCGCGGCCGCCGGGGCGGACGGCGTGATCGTCGGCAGCAGGCTCGTCCGCGCCGTGCAGGAGGCAGACGCCGCCGGTGATGACCCGGCTGAGGCGGCCGGTGCGCTGGTCGCGGCCTTCGCTGCCGCTCTCGGCTAGGATCGCGCCATGGTCCTGGCCGCCGTCATCACGTTCGCTCTGGCTCTCTGGCTCGTTCTCTGGGCTCTCGGCACCGGCGGGTTCACCGCGTTCCTGATCCCGGCGGCGATCATCCTTGGCGCGATCGCGCTTCGGATCGCCCGCGCCGGGACAGCCTCCGAGGAGTGACCCCGGCGATCAGCCGGAATCCGGCTGGACTTCTGGCACGAGGCGGCGCTCGTCCTCGCCGATCCCGTGGTTGTGTTCACGGTGATGACGTGGTTAGGATCGCGCCCGTTCGATTCGACGTCCCTTAGGAGGGAACACGTTGCGCGCAAGTCACCTGGCAGCCTATGGCTGCGTTCTGGCCGCATTGTCCTTCGGCGTCGCCGCGTGTGGCGACGACGACGGCGACAGCGGTAGCGGAGCCTCGGGCTCCAAGTCACTGACCATCTATTCGAGCCTGCCGCTGCAGGGCGACAGCCGGCCTCAGTCGGTGTCGGTCAACAACGGCGAGAAGCTCGCCCTCGAAGAGGCCGGCAACAAGGCCGGCGACTTCACGATCAAGTACGTCACGCTCGACGACGCGACCGCCGCGACCGGCAAGTGGGAGCCCGGCCAGACCTCGGCCAACGCTCGCAAGGCCGCGTCCGACAAGACCGCGATCGCATACCTCGGCGAGTTCAACTCGGGGGCGTCGGCGATCTCGATCCCGATCCTGAACGCCGTCCCGCTGCTCCAGATCTCACCGTCCAACACCGCGGTCGGCCTGACCCGGGCCGAGGGCGCTGAGAAGGGCGAGCCGGACAAGTACTACCCGACCGGGAAGCGCACGTTCGGCCGCGTTGTGCCGGCAGACCACATCCAGGCTGCCGCTCAGGTGACCTACCAGAAGGACGTCGGCTGCAAGAAGACGTACGTCCTGCACGACAAGGAGGTCTACGGCAAGGGCCTCGCGACCCAGGTCGTGTCGGCTGCCAAGGCGCAGGGTCTCGAGACGACCGGCAACGAGGGCATCGACTCGAAGGCGGCCAACTACCGCTCGCTGGCACAGAAGATCAGCGGTGAGGGCGCAGACTGCGTCTTCTACGGCGGCATCACGCAGAACAACGCGGTCCAGCTGTTCAAGGACCTCCACGCTGCCAGCCCGGACGCGAAGCTGTTCGGCCCCGACGGTGTCGCCGAGTCGGCGTTCGCCGGCAAGATCGGACCGAGCGTCGAGAAGGTGACCTACATCACCAACCCGACCCTCGACCCGAAGCTCTACCCGGAGTCCGGGCAGGAGTTCTTCCGGAAGTACAAGGAGGAGTACGGCAAGACACCTGAGCCGTACGCGATCTACGGGTACGAGGCGATGAACGTCGCGCTCCAGGCGATCGAACTCGCAGGGGACAAGGGCAACGACCGCCAAGCGGTGATCGGTGCCTTCTTCAAGATCAAGGACCGCGACTCGGTCCTCGGTAAGTACTCGATCGACAAGAACGGCGACACGACCCTCAGCAGCTACGGCGGCAACAGGGTCGAGGGCGGCGCGCTCGTGTTCGACAAGGTCATCGAGGCGCAGAGCTAGGCGCTCGAATCGGAACCTCCGGCCGGGCCGCAACCGCGGCCCGGCCGGCTGGTCCCACTGGCCTCTATGGAAGCCGCCACCGCACAAGCACCGCCCGGTCCGAGCCGTGACCTGGTCGGC
The DNA here is from genome assembly GCA_037045385.1 of Baekduia sp. GTDB lineage: Bacteria > Actinomycetota > Thermoleophilia > Solirubrobacterales > Solirubrobacteraceae > Baekduia. Next base: position 208,767 of record JBAOHN010000011.1, read on the forward strand.
ACCTACGCGCTCCCCGTGCTGCTCATCGGCGCGCTCGTTGCGCAGTTCGCGCACGCTCCCCAGGAGACGGCCGACGCGATCAAGACCGGCCTCTCGAACGGCACGATCTGGGCGCTGATCGCACTCGGCTACACGCTCGTCTACGGCATCGTCGAGCTGATCAACTTCGCCCACGGCGAGGTCTTCATGATCGGCTCGTTCGTCTCGCTATCGATCTGGCAGTTCATGGGGATCACAGCCGAGAGCAGCGCGCTCGCGATCGCGCTCACGATCCTGATCGCGCTGCTGCTGAGCATGCTCGCCAGCGGATCGCTGAACGTCATGATCGAGCGGTCCGCCTACAGGCCGCTCCGCAACGCGCCCAAGCTGGCGCCGCTGATCACAGCGATCGGCATGAGCTTCATTCTTCAGAACGTCGGCCTGCTCTGGCGGCCGACGCCGGACGGGGTGCCGGACCTGATCAGGTCGCAGGAGACGATGTTCACGATCGCGGGTGTCGACATCGTCAACTCCGACGTCTTCGCCGTCGCCGTCACGGTGCCGCTGCTCGCGGCATTGCTGTGGTTCGTGGGATCGACGCGTTACGGCAAGGCGATGCGAGCGACGGCGCAGGACCCGGACGCCTCGCGCCTGATGGGGATCGACGTCGATCGCACGATCGCGTTGACGTTCCTGCTCGGCGGACTGATGGCCGGCGCCGCCGGGATGATCTACGCGCTCTACAACGGCACGGTCCGCTTCAACCAGGGCTTCACAGCCGGCCTGATCGCCTTCACCGCCGCCGTCATGGGCGGCATCGGGAACCTCAAGGGCGCAGTCGCCGGCGGCCTGATCATCGGCGTGATCCAGGCGATCTCCGACGGCGGCGACTTCCTCGGGATCAAGCTCGGCCCCGAGTGGACGCCGGCCGTCGTCTTCAGCGTCCTGATCCTCGTGATGGTCTTCAAGCCGTCGGGCCTCTTCGGTGAGGAGACCCGAGAGGGATGAACGCGGTCAGGGGCAGGGCGAGCAAGGTTCCGCAGCTCGCGTGGATCGTTCTCGGGCTTGTGATCGTGTTGCTCCTGCCGCAGCTGCTGGCCGGGCGCTACGACGGCTTCCTCGACGCGCTGATCCAGACGCTCGCATACACGATCATGGCGCTGGGCCTGAACATCGTCGTCGGGTTCGCGGGCCTGCTCGACCTCGGCTACGTCGCGTTCTACGCGATCGGCGCGTTCGTGATCGGTTGGTTCGGGTCGCAGCAGTTCGCCGACATCAACGGTGGCGAGGGCATCCACATCCTCACGAAGGCGGTCGGCGGGCTCAGCAACGAGCCGATCCCCGGCATCCACGTCAACTACTTCATCGTGATCTTCATCGCGATGGCAATCACCGGGCTCTGGGGCGTGATCCTCGGCGCCCCGACGCTGCGACTCCGCGGCGACTACCTCGCGATCGTCACGCTCGCGTTCGGCGAGATCGTGCCGCGAGTGTTCGAGAACGCGACGAGCGGCCTGTTCGGGATCGGCTCGACCGACTTCTCCTCAGGACGTCAGGGGATTACCCCGATCGACAAGATCAACCTGCCCTGGACCGAGGACACGCTCAACTACCCGCTCCAGCTGACCGGCGCCTATTACGTCGCGCTCGCGATGGTGCTGGCGACGATCTTCTTCAACTTCCGGCTCAAGGAATCCCGCCTCGGCCGGGCCTGGATCGCCGTGCGCGAGGACGAGGTCGCCGCGTCGGCGATGGGCGTCAACCTCGTCCGCACGAAGTTGTGGGCGTACGCGATCGGCGCGGCGCTCGGCGGCTTCGCCGGCGTGTTCCTCGGGACCTACAACAACACCGTCAACGTCGACCAGTTCGAGTTCGGGTTTTCGGTCTTCGTCCTCGCGATGGTCATCGTCGGCGGGATGGGGAACATCTGGGGCGTGATCCTGGGCGCGTTCGCGCTGTCGATGATCAACCGCTACATGCTCCCCAACCTCAACTCGGTCGTCGAGCCGGTCCTCAACTTCGACGTCACAGAGATCTCCTACGGGATCTTCGGCTTCATGCTGCTGGCGATGATGGTGCTGCGGCCCGAGGGCTTCCTGCCATCCGAGCGGCGCAGGCTCGAACTCCACGACGATGACGACGACGGCCTGCTGACGACCCACGGCCAGGACGCGAGCGCCGCCTACGAGGCACGGAACCTATGAGCGTGCCTGATCCACAGACCGAGCCAGACGCGACGGCCGGCGCGGCGCTGCTCGATGTACGCGGCGTCTCGAAGGTCTTCGGCGGCCTCGTCGCCGTCAACAACGTCGACTTCGTCGTCCCGCAGAAGGCGATCGTCTCGCTGATCGGGCCGAACGGCGCCGGCAAGACCACGTTCTTCAACTGCCTGACGGGCCTCTACAAGCCGACGACCGGCCAGGTCACCTTCGACGGCGAGGACATCACCGCGCAGCGCGCTGACCTCGTCACGCGCGCCGGGATCGCCCGCACCTTCCAGAACATCAAGCTCTTCAGGACGATGACGGCGATCGAGAACGTCCAGGTCGGGATGCACCCGCGGCTGCGCTCGCGCGTTACCGGGATGCTGCTGAGGACGCCGTTCGTGAGGCGCGAGGAGAAGCAGTCGGTCGAGCGGGCGAAGGAGCTGCTCGACTTCGTCGGGCTCAAGCGTCGCGGCGAGCTCGCGATGAACCTGCCGTACGGCGACCAGCGCCGGCTCGAGATCGCGCGGGCGCTCGCCTCCGACCCGAAGCTGCTGCTGCTCGACGAGCCGACCGCGGGCATGAACGCGAACGAGTCCGAGGAGCTGCGCGTGCTGATGGAGCGCGTGCGGACCGAGCAGGACAAGTCGGTCCTCTTGATCGAGCACGACATGAAGGTCGTGATGAACGTTTCCGACCACATCACCGTGCTCGACGGTGGCGAGAAGATCGCCGCCGGCGCGCCAGCTGAGGTCCGTGCCGACCCACGCGTGATCGAGGCCTACCTGGGGTCGCAGGCATGAGCGAACCGGTCCTCAAAGTGGACGCGATCGAGACCTTCTATGGCGCGATCCAGGCGCTGAAGGGCGTCTCACTCGAGGTCAACGAAGGCGAGATCGTGACCTTGATCGGCTCCAACGGGGCCGGCAAGACGACGACGCTGCGTACGATCTCCGGGATCGCGCCGCCCAAGTCCGGGAGCGTCGTCTTCCAGGGCGAGGACATCTCCGGGATGCCTGCGCACGCCGTTGCCGGTCTCGGCATCGCGCACTCTCCGGAGGGACGCCGAATCTTCCCGCGGATGACGGTGCTCGAGAACCTCGAGATGGGCGCCTTCACCCGCGACGACAAGCAGGGGATCGCGGACGACATCGACCGCGTCTACGAGCTCTTCCCGCGTCTTCACGAGCGCCAGAAGCAGAAGGCCGGGACGATGTCCGGCGGCGAGCAGCAGATGCTCGCGATGGGCAGGGCGCTGATGGCCCAGCCGCGGCTGATGCTGCTCGACGAGCCGTCGCTCGGCCTGGCGCCGGTGATCGTCGACAAGATCTACGAGATCATCCGCGAGATCAACGAGCAGGGCGTGACGATCCTGCTGGTCGAGCAGAACGCGAACTACGCGCTCGACGTCTCGCAGCGCGGGTACGTGCTCGAGACCGGTTCGGTCGTGCTCGCCGACAGCTCCGAGAACCTGAGAACCGACGATCGCGTGCAGGCCGCGTACCTGGGAGGCTGAGGATCGTGGAGCTGATACTCGCCGCGGAAGGAATCGGTGCCTGGGCGTTCGTCGCCTTGATGGTCTGGCTCGCGTCGGCCTGGACTGCCAGCGTGCTGTCGGTCAAGAAGGGCTACAGCGAGAAGGCCGGGCTCGGAACCGGCCTCTGCCTGAGCGCGGTCGGCGTGCTGATCTGGCTGCTCATCCCTGCACGCAAGCGCTGAGCGCCGGCTCGAGCGTCGGGTAGGCGAACGCGAAGTCGGCATTCGTCGCGTATGCGGGGATCTGGCGCTGCCCGGTTGTGATGATGCTCGCCATCTCTCCGAACAGGAGCCTCACCGCCGGTCCGGGCACCGGTGCGATCGCGGGGCGGTGGAGCGCGCGGCCGAGCGCCTTGGAGAAATCGGCGTTGCGCACCGGGTTCGGCGCGCTCGCGTTGATCCCGCCAGACCAGCCCTCGTCGTCGATCGCCCGCAGGTAGAGGGCGACGACGTCGTCCAGGTGGATCCAAGGCATCCACTGCCGGCCTCCGGCGACCGGCCCGCCAAGGCCGAGCTTGAACGGCGGCAACAGCTTCGCCAGGGCGCCACCGTCCGCCGAGAGGACGACGCCGGTGCGCAGCGACACGCGCCGGACGTCGTGCGCAGTCGCCGCCTCCGCCTCACGTTCCCAGGCGATGCAGACCTGCGCGAGGAAGTCGTCGCCGGGCGTTGCGCTTTCGGTCAGCTCCTCGTCCCCGCGTGGGCCGTAGTAGCCGGAGGCCGAAGCGCAGACGAGCGTCTTCGGGCGTTCGCTCGCGTCGAGCGCGCCGATCGCGGTCACGAGCTGGCGCGTGCCGGCCTCGCGGCTCTCGAGGATCCGCCGCTTGACCTCGCTGTTCCAGCGCTGCGACACCGGCTCTCCGGCGAGGTGGACGACGGCGTCCGCGCCCGAGAGTGTGTCGGCCGGCGGTGGCACGGTCACCGGATCCCACACGACGGCGTCGGTGCCCAACTTCCTTGTCGCGGCTTCAGGATCCCGCGCGAGCGCTGTGACCTCGTCGCCCCGTTCCGCCAGCGCGGCGACGACCGCTCGTCCGACCAGACCCGTGGCTCCCGATACGACGACGCGCATCCGTCCATCGTCGCAAACCTCCACAACTCGCGGGCCGGGCAGCCCTGGCGGCACCGCGTTGGTCCCAGCTGACTGCCATATCGGCGGTCATCGGGGACCAACGGGTCGGGGCGCGGCCCGAGCGGCTAGCTCGGGACGACGCCGGTCTGCGCAGCGTCGACCGCGGCGAAGCCGATCGTGTCGCCGCTGCGCTGCTCGCCGGCGACCCGGACCTGCTGGGCGACCGCCTCGGCTACGGCGGGTGCGACGTCGCGGTTGAAGACCGAGGGGATGATGTAGTCCTCGCGCAGCTCCTCGTCGGCCACGCAGCCGGCGATCGCGTACGCGGCGGCCGTCTTCATCTCCTCGGTGATCTGGGGAGCACGCACGTCGAGCGCCCCGCGGAAGATGCCGGGGAAGGCGAGCACGTTGTTGATCTGGTTCGGGAAGTCCGAGCGGCCGGTCGCCATGATCCGCACGTACGGCGCGGCCTCCTCGGGCGCGACCTCGGGCGTCGGGTTCGCCATCGCGAAGACCATCGCGTCATCGTTCATCCGTGCCAGCGCCTCGGCGGGGAAGACCTTCGCTCCGGACACGCCGACGAGCAGGTCGATCCCGTCGATCACGTCGGCCGGCGTGCCGCTCAACGCCTCAGGGTTCGTCGCCTCCGCGTACCAGCGCTTGACCCCGGGCATCGACCCGTCCTGATAGTCGGAGCGCTCGGTCGAAAGGACGCCACGCGAGTCGGCGCCGACGATGTTCGAGACGCCGGCGCTCATCAGGATCTTCGTGACGGCAACGCCGGCGGCGCCGAGCCCGATCACGAGCACGCGCAACTCCGACAGCGTCTTGCCGGTGACCTTGCAGGCGTTCAGCAGCGCGGCGAGCGTCACGATCGCGGTGCCGTGCTGGTCGTCGTGGAAGACAGGGATGTCGAGCGTCGCCTTGAGCCGGTCCTCGATCTCGAAGCAGCGGGGAGCGGAGATGTCCTCGAGGTTGATGCCCCCGAACGCCGGCGCGATCCGCTGGACGGTCTCGACGATCTCGTCAGGATCCTTCGTGTCGAGGCAGATCGGGTAGCCGTTGATCCCGGCGAACTCCTTGAAGAGCATCGCCTTGCCCTCCATCACCGGCATTGCGGCGTGCGGCCCGATGTCGCCCATCCCGAGCACAGCGGTGCCATCGGAGACGACGGCGACCGAGTTGCGCTTGATCGTGTACTGGAAGGCCTTGTCGGGATCCTCGGCGATCGCCTCGCAGACGCGGGCTACGCCGGGCGTGTAGGCCATCGAGAGCGCGGCGCGGCTCTTGACCGGAACCTTGTTCGTCTGCTCGATCTTGCCGCCGGTGTGGAGCATGAACGTGCGGTCGGTGGTGTCGATCACGTGGACGCCGTCGAGCGCGTCGAGCGCGTCGGCGATCCGCGGCCAGTCCTCGGAGCTCGCCACCTCGACCGTGACGTCGCGGAGCAGCACGTCGTCGCGGACCTCGACGAGGTCGATCGCGCCGATCGATGCGCCGCACTCGCCGAGCGCCGTCGCGACACGCGCGAACATGCCGGGGCGGTCGGCGATCTCGAGGCGGAGGACGAGCGAGTACTGGGCGGATCGGTGCGTGGACATGGTGCCACGAGCACTCTAGGAAACGCCCTGGTATGTCAGCGGTTGAGCACGAGCGCCATGCCGCCGACGAGCAGCAGCACGCCGAGGATGCGAGTCGCCGTGATGTCGCTGCGTTCGATGCCGAGCAGGCCGAAGCGGTCGATCACGAGCGAGACCGCGAGCTGGGTCGTGACGAGCGTCGCCGTGAGGCCGGCGGCACCGAGCGACCGGACGGCCGGGATCGTCCCGGCGACGACGGCGGCGCCACCGATCCCGCCGAGCACGTGCACCGGCCTGATCTCGCTGAGGCCGCCCAACTCGCCGATTCCCCCGGAGGCGGCGAGCAGGACGCCGACCAGCGCGAGCGACACCGAGAGGCTGACGAACGCCGCGCCGAGTGCGCTGACGTGTTTGGCGAGCAGCGCGTTGGCCGGCGGCTGGAACGCGATCAGCCCGCCGATGGCCAGCGTCAGCGCGAGTGCGGGCAAACGGTCCACAGCTCGTGATTCCGCTGTGGTCGCCCGAGTCCTGCCGGCGCTGTGGCGGCGCGACGCGCCAGCGCGGCGTTGGTACCGGATAGCCACCGTATGTGGTGCCAGGCGGTACCAGCGCCGGGCGCCCGACGCGTTGGTACCGGTTAGCCACCGTATGCGGTGCCATGCGGTACCGACGTGGGTGGGAGGTTTGGCATTGAATCGCCGCCGAATTGTTTCAATCGCCGACTCCCATGTCGCAGTCTGTGGTCGATGCTGCAGTGATGGGCATCGGGACATCAGTCGACCGAGTGATTCAGCAGGCTGCGGGTTTGAATCACGGCGTCACGTCGCGCACCCAGTTGCGTGCCGCTGGTCTGACCGACCGAACCATCGACCGGAGGATCGAGCGAGGTGTTCTGCATCCGGTCTTCGAGGGGGTCTACGCCGTCGGGCGTCCCGACCTCTCGCTCGACGGCCGGCGCTCCGCGGTCGTCCGATCGCTGGGTCAGCTCGCTTGGCTCAGCTACCGCAGCGCCGCGGCGACCTACGAGATCCACTTCGATCGCCTTCCCGGTTGGGATGTGACGATCTTGCGCGGCCGTGGCGGCGTGGCGCCACGGGCGGACGTTCGGATTCACCACCTCCGGACGATGGCACCGGGCGACGTCATCACCGTCCGCGGAATCCCGATTACGACGCCGTCGCGGACGCTCGTCGACCTTGCGCAGGTGCTTCCGCAGGACGCACTGCGCCGCGCCGTTCATGAGGCTGAGGTCAAGCGGCTGCTCAATCGGCGCGAGGTCTCGTCGATCCTGGAGCGAATGCCGACGCGGCGAGGCGCCAAGCGGCTCGCCGACCTGCTCGGGACTACGGTGGCCGATCCGACCAACAGCGAGTTCGTCGCGCGATACATGCGGTTCGCCGAGCGCTTCGACTTGCACGTTCCGGAGACGTCGGTCCACGTCGACGCTGGGTTTCCCAAGCCGACCGAGATCGATCTTCTGTACCGACGCGAGCGTGTGATCATCGAACTCGACGGCAAGCAGGTGCATCTGACCGCGCAGCGCTTCGAGTCCGATCGTCGCCGCGACTCGGCGCTCCTCGCGCGTGGATTCCTGACGATCAGGATCACGTGGAATCGGCTGCTTCACGACCAGGAGCGGCTGGCGGAGGAGATCCGCGCGATCCTCCTCAGCCGGGCGTCGCTGGCCGCCTGACGGGCCGTTGGTACCGGATAGCCACCGCATGCGGTGCCGGGCGGTACCAGCGTGGGGGTGCTGCGGAGCGCGGCGGCCGTTGGTACCGGATAGCCACCGCATGCGGTGCCGGGCGGTACCAGCGTGGGGGTGCCTACCGCCGACCCCACGCACTAGGGTCGATCGTCGATGGCCGACGACACGCTCTACCTGATCGACGGCAGCTCGCTCGCCTATCGCGCGTTCTTCGCGCTGCCCGAATCGATCGCCACGTCCAGCGGTGAGCCGACGAACGCGATCTTCGGTTTCGCATCTATGCTCGTGAAGCTGATCACCGAGTACGGCCCGCACCCGACCGTCGTCGTCTGGGACGCCGGCCACTCCGGCCGCAAGGAGATGGCGCCCGAGTACAAGGCGACCCGCCAGTCGCGTCCGGACCTGCTCCGCGAGCAGTGGCCGCACCTCGGGCCGATCGCCGAGGCATTCGGTTACCGGAACGTCACCGTTGAGGGCTATGAGGCCGACGACGTGATCGCGACGATCGCCGAGCGCGCCCGTGAGCAGCAGATCCCGGTCGTGATCGTGACCGGCGACCGCGACATCTTCCAGCTGATCGACGAGGCATCGACCGTCAAAGTGCTCGCGACCGGTCGCGGCATCACCGACACGACGCTGTACGACCACAAGGCCGTGATCGACCGCTACGGACTGCCGCCGGCGCTGATCCCGGACTTCTACGGCCTCAAGGGCGACACGTCGGACAACATCCCAGGCGTCCCCGGGATCGGCGACAAGACCGCCGCCGACCTGCTGCAGCGGTTCGGTGACCTCGAGACCGTGCTCGCATCGGTCGATCAGATCAGCGGCGCCAAGCGCAAGGAGAACCTGACGAACCACGCCGACGATGCGCGGATCTCGAAACGGCTCGCGACGATCCAACGCGACGTTCCGCTCGACCTCGACCCGCAGGAGGCGGCCGAGCAGGAGCCCGACCGCACCCGGCTGCGCGAGGTATTCCGCCGCTTCGAGCTGCGGGCGCCGCTCGCACGGCTCGAGGAGGCACTCGACGCCCAACACGCCGCCGGCGTCGGTGGGGGAGCGGTCGCGCTGCCCGGCGAGCAGGCGAGCGTCACCGTCTCGGCCAAGGCCGGTGGCCTTGCCGACGTGCGCGCGCTGCCCGGCGACGAGGTCTCGATCGCGCTGAGCGCCCCGCAGGTCCCCGAGGGCCAGCTGCTCGCCGAGCAGGAGCGCTGGCGCTTCGGCGCGGCTTCCGGCGGGCGCGCGGTCTTCGGCGAGCTCGATGACCCGGTCGAGCTGATCGACGCGCTCGCGAACAAGCCGGTCGTAGTCCACGACGCGAAGGCGCTCGGAACGGTGCCGGACGTCTTGGCACACGACACGCTGCTCGCCGCCTACCTGCTCGAGCCGTCGCGCCGTGGCTTCCCGCTGGCGGAGCTGTGCGAGGAGCGGGGCCTCGTAATCGACGCGCCCGACGAGCTGGCGGCGTCTGCTGCGCTGACCGAAGCGCTCTGCGCAGCTCAGCGCGAGCAGCTAGAAGAGCGCGGGCTGACCAGCCTCCTTCACGACATCGAGCTGCCGCTGGTGCCGGTGCTGCGCCGGATGGAGCTCGAGGGCGTCCGGCTCAACCAGGAGAAGCTGGCGGAGATCCGGGTACGTGTCGCCGAGGAGGTCGTCGATCTCGAGCGGCAGATCCACGCGATCGCCGGCAGCGAGTTCACGATCGGGTCTCCGCAGCAGCTCGGCGCGGTCCTGTTCGATCAGCTCGGGCTGTCGAAGAAGCGCCGCGGCAAGACCGGGTTCTCGACCGATGCGCGCGTGCTCCAAGCGATTCGCCACGAGCACGAGATCGTGCCGCTGGTCGAGCGCTGGCGCGAGCTCAGCCAACTGATGAAGACGTACCTCAACGTGCTGCCGCAGCTCGCCGACGCGCAGTCGCGGATCCACACGACGTTCATCCAGGCCGCGGCGACGACCGGACGGCTCGCGTCGACCGACCCGAACCTGCAGAACGTGCCGGTCCGGACCGAGCTCGGCCGTGAGATCCGCGGCTGCTTCGAGGCTGCGCCCGGGAACGTGCTGATCAGCGTCGACTACTCACAGGTCGAGCTGCGGATCCTCGCCCACGTCGCCGGCGAGCAGGTGCTGAAGGACATCTTCATCCGCGGCGAGGACGTGCACACCGCGACGGCGTCCGCGGTCTTCGAGAAGGCGGCAAAGGACCTGACGCCGATGGATCGCTCGAAAGCGAAGATGATCAACTACGGCATCGTCTACGGACTCTCGGACTACGGCCTCGCCGACCGGCTCAACATCGATCGCGCCGAGGCCAAATCCTTCATCGACGCCTACCTCGGGCGGTTCTCGGCCGTCGCGGCGTTCATGGCGACCACGATCGAGCAGGCCAAGGAGCAGGGCTACGTGACGACGCTCTACGGGCGGCGACGCAACATCCCCGAGCTGCGGGCGCGGAACTTCCAGGTCCGGTCGCTCGGCGAGCGCCTCGCCGTCAACACCATCATCCAGGGAACTGCGGCCGACGTGATGAAGCTCGCGATGATCGCGGTTGATCGTGCTCTGCACGATCAACCGTCGGGCGAAACCGGCTCCGCCGGCTTCGCCCAGCCTCCGGCAACGCGGGCGATCCTGTCGATACATGACGAGCTGCTGTTCGAGGGACCGCCGGAGGAGACCGAGCGGGTGATACCGCTCGTCACACAGGCGATGCTGGCGCCGTGGGGCGAGCGGACGCCACCTCTGGAGGTGCAGGCCGGGGTCGGGCCGACCTGGACGGAGGCGAAGTAGACGTCGGCTCGGCGCGGGCGAAGTCCGGCGCCGCGACGTTCCAGTACTCGCCGAAGCAGTAGTCGGTGACGCGGCGGCGGCCGATCGCGGCCAGCGCCACGTCCATCGCGAACGTTTCGTTCAGCCGCCCGATCGCGCGCTGCACGTAGTAGAGGCCCTCGTACACGCGCCGGTGCGACTCGTGGAACGTCTCGTAGCGGGCGAGCGCCTCGTCGCGCGTCGAGCGGCCTTCGTACACGGCGCGCGCCTCGCGTCCGGCCGCGAGGCCGAAGTAGAGCGCCGGGCGGATGCCCTCGGCGGTCGCCGGAAAGCAGTGGCCGGCTGAATCACCGGCGAAGAAGACGCCCTCGCCGACAGCGCGGCCGAGGCGGTGGGGGATCCAGTTGCCCTGGTAGCCGTCGAGCGGGATGCCGACGTCGTCTGCGAGCTGCACGGTCGGTCCCTTGACCGGCAGCCGCGGGTCGAACGAGCCGACGCCGACGCGGACCTCGTCGCCCGCAGGGAACGACCAGCCGTAGCCGGGCGTGACGTAGCGCGGGTCGAGCCAGATCTCGAGGTCGGGCGATCTGCCGGCGGGGTGGACCTCGAGGCCACGGGACAGGTAGGCATCCGGCGGCTGGATCGCCAGTGGCTGCTCGGACAACACGCGGCGCCAGCCGAGCGCGTCGATCACGACCGGGGCGCGCAGCGTGCCGCGGTCGGTCTCGACCGCGTGCACCTCGCCGCGCTCGATTCCTTGAACCATGGCGGTCTCGAAGCGGAAATCGCCTTGCGCGGCGAGAAGCTCGCAGAGCGTGCGGTAGTCGAACGTCGCGAAGTCCCAGGAGAGCCGCCAGCGGTGGCTGCTCGGCCGGCGGCGGCCGCCGAGCCGGCGGTGCAGCACGAGCTCGTCGAAGTTCTGGCGCAGCGAGTCGCGGAGATCGAGCGCATCTAGCCAACCGGTCGGGATCGCGCAGGCCGAGGTCTGCCGCTCACCGATCTCGTAGCGGTCGACGACGAGCACGTCGGCGCCGCTGCCGCGCAGCTCACGAGCAGCAGCCAAGCCGGCGAACGAGGCGCCGCAGATGACGACGTCTGCGGACGTGTCGAGCGGAGTTCGGTCCGCCCCGCGCTTGGTCGCTCTTACGGCCACGCAGCGATCTTAGAGCGACCGCTACGCTAGACGGTTCATGACCCAGACCACTGAATCTACGACCCCGGAAGCGAAGATTGTCGAAGGCTCGAACGGACTCCTGCTCGAGATCGACGGCCACATCGTTCCGAACTACGACGCAACGTTCAACCCGTTCGAGGAGGGCGAGGTCGTCACCGGCCGTGTCGTCCGAATCGACAACGACGAGGTGCTCGTCGACGTCGGCTACAAGTCCGAGGGCGTCATCCCCTCGAACGAGCTCTCGATCAAGAAGAACGTCGATCCGCACGACGAGGTCGAGCTCGGCGACGAGGTCGACGCGCTCGTTCTCACCAAGGAGGATCAGGACGGACGCCTGATCGTCTCCAAGAAGCGTGCGCGCTTCGAGAAGGCCTGGCGCTCGATCGAGGCCGCGCAGGAGTCCGGCGCGGCCGTCACCGGCATGGTGATCGAGGTCGTCAAGGGCGGCCTGATCGTCGACCTCGGCATCCGCGGCTTCCTGCCCGCGTCGCTCGTCGACATCCGCCGCGTCCCGGAGCTCGACCAGTTCATGGGGCAGCCGATCGAGTGCGCCGTGATCGAGCTGAACCGCCAGCGCAACAACGTCGTCCTGAGCCGCCGCGCGGTCCTCGAGGAGGAGCGCAAGGAGCAGCGCCAGGAGATCCTCGACCGTCTGCAGCCGGGCCTCGTCGTCGAGGGCCAGATCTCGAACATCGTCGACTTCGGTGCGTTCGTGGACCTCAACGGCATCGACGGCCTGATCCACATCTCCGAGCTGAGCTGGTCGCACGTGAACCACCCGTCGGAGCTGGTCTCGATCGGCGACACCGTGCAGGTCAAGGTGCTCGACATCGACCGCGAGCGCCAGCGGATCTCGCTCGGCCTCAAGCAGACCCAGGACGATCCATGGCAGCGGATCGTCGACACCTACAACGTCGGCGACGAACTCGAGGGCGAGGTCACCAAGGTCGTGCCATTCGGCTCGTTCGTCGAGATCCTCGACGGCGTCGAGGGGCTCGTGCACATCTCCGAGCTCGCCTCGCATCACGTCGAGAACCCGCGTGACGTCGTCCAGCCGGGCGACAAGGCACGTGTGAAGATCCTCGAGATCGACTCAGAGCGGCGCCGGTTGTCGCTGTCGATCAAGCGTGTCGAGGGGCAGATCCTCCCGAGCGAGGAGCGTGCCCGCGCCGCCGGCCTGCCGACGCCGGCCGAGCAGGCCGCGCTTGCCGCCGAGGCCGCCGACGGCGCCGCGGTGTTCACCGCGGAGGGCCCGATCGCGTCAGAACCGCCTTCAGAGCCTTCTGACGTCGCGGAGACGGATGAACTGGCTCCGGCGGCATCGGCCGAGGTGGAGGAGCAGCCGGCTGCCGCGGATGAGCCTGCCGCGGATGAGCCTGCGGCGGACGGAGCCGGCCGTGGACGAGCCGGCAGCCGAAGCAGAGCCTGACGCAGAGGCGTGAGCGCGGGCGCCCAGCCGCCGGTCCCGTTCATCGGCCTGACCGGCGGCATGGGGGCCGGCAAGTCGACGGCGCTCGCTGCGCTCGGTCGTCTCGGCTGCGCGACGATCTCCGCCGACGGGATCGTGCACGAGCTGTACGCGACCAGCGGTCGTCTTCGTGACGAGCTGATCGCTCGCTGGGGCGACGACGTTGCCCCGGAGGGCGTCATCGACCGCCAGACGGTCGCCCGTCACGCATTCGCATCGGATCAGGACCGCGTCTGGCTCGAACGGCTGATCTGGCCGCTCGTCGGCGAGCGGATCTGGGAGTTCCGGCAGGCAGCGGCTGCCGCCGTTCCGCGGCCACGGGCGGCGGTGGTCGAGACGCCGCTCCTGTTCGAGGCCGGTATGGAAGGCCTCTACGACGCGACGATCGCGGTCGTGGCATCAGACCAGGAGCGACGGATCCGGGCCGAGCATCGCGGTCACGCTGCGGCCGATGAGCGCGAGGCGCGGCAGATGAGCCAGGAGGAGAAGGCCGCGCGGGCGACGCACGTGGTTCGCAACGACGGCACGGAGGCCGAGCTCGAGGCTGCCCTCGCCGGCGTGCTGGAGGCGGTGACCGGCGCGGGGTGATGCGGCGGCTGCTCCCGATCGCGTTCGTGACGATGGCGGTGGTCGCAGGGGCTGTGGTGCTCTCCGGCCATCTGCCGAAGCTCGGCGACCAGGTCTCCGAGCTGGAGTACCCGCTCACCCATGAGGATGTGATCCGGCAACAGGCGCAAGAGAAGGGCGTCGACGCGGACCTGATCGCCGCGATGATCTACGCCGAGTCGCGGTACGTCGACGGGCGCGTCTCTCCGGCCGGGGCGATCGGCCTGATGCAGATCACCCCGGACACGGCCGCCGACATCGCCAGGCGGTCGGGCGGAACAAGCTTCGAGACCGCCGACCTCGACGATCCCCAGCTCAACATCGCGTACGGCACCTACCACCTGAAGTACTTGCTCGAACGGTACGGCGGGCGTGTGCTGCCGGCGGTCGCCGCGTACAACGCAGGCCCGGGGCACGTCGACGCGTGGATCGCCCGCGAGGCCGAAGCCGGAAGGGAGCTGACGGCCCGCTCGATCCCGTTCCCGGAGACACGCGCCTACGTCAGGAAGGTGCTGCGAGCGCGCGAGGAGTACCGGCGCCGGTACGCACGCGAACTAGGGCTTTGACCCCATTCGCCCATACAACGGTCCATCGCGGTTGTCAAACCTGTGCTGAGGTGCCACCATCGGCTTGGACAGGTGTGTGACCAGTGCTTGAGCCGGGGATCTGAGATGCCGAACAACAAGGATGTAATGGACCCACGCGCCCAAGCACGACCCCTGCGCGGCGGCGCTCTCCGCTCGGACGAGCGGGGGATCATGATCGTGGAGGTGCTCACGAGCGCCGTTCTGCTCGTAGTCACCTCGCTCGCGACCGTTGCGCTGATCGACCGCGCCGGCGCCCTGTCTTCGGACAACCGCGCGCGCTCGGTTGCGACAGGTCTCGCGCAGCAGGATCAGGACAAGGTCCGGCAGATCCCGTTCTCGAAGATCGACGGGATGTTCGCCGCAAGCAACGCAGTCGGCGAGACGAAGAAGATCGATGGCAGTCCGAGGTCGGTCGACATCGACGGCTCGGTCTACGAGGTCGACACCGAGCTCGAGGTCGTCGCCGACAACGGCAACGAAAACACCGCCTGCCTCGCCGGGTGGCAGAACCGCAAGATCCAGATCACGACGATCGCCAAGCCTCCGTCGGGCAACACGATCAAGCCCGTCCAGATGCGCACCTTCCGCGTTCCGACGATCTCCGATCAGGCCAACAAGGGGGGCGTGATCGTCCGGCTGAGCAAGGCCAACGGCGACGCGAGCACCGGCGTGCCGGTTCGGGTCACCGGCAAGACCCAGATCGATACCGACGGTGACGGCTGCGCCGTCTTCAGCGACGTCGACACCGGTTCGGTCACGGTCAGCTGGGGACTCAAGGACGGCGCCCTCGTCGACGAGAACGGAGCGACGACGGTCGAGCGGACGCTGACGCTGCTCGGGGGCTCGACTGCGCAGTTCTCCGGTCGATTTGATGCCGCACGAACGCCGATGGCAACCTTCGTCGACGAGAACGGGAACGAGACCACGCCGGACGGCAAGCAGATCCAATGGAACTCGCTGTCGGTCGTCCACTCCGGGATCAGCACTGTCTACAACGGCTGGCGCGGATGGGACTTTGCCTCGGCGCACACCTACGAGATTCCGCAGCTCTTCCCGTTCGAGTCTGCGTATGGGGTCTTCGCGGGTACGTGCTGGGGCAACGACCCGACCGTCTGGGAGCCGACGACGCCGGTGTCGACCAACTGGATGTTGATGAACGCGGCAGCGACCGGCGACGTCAACGTCCAGTTGCAGACCGTCCGCTTCACGCTTCCGGGCGCCGGCTACCGGGTCTATGTGGCGCCTGAGACCCGCGTCACGAAGATGGGCAACGGCAAGTGCGTGCCGAACGGCCCCGACACGGCGTCCGACGGCATCCTCCCGGCCGGCGCCCCCGCCGACCGCCAGGCGGCGCCGGCGAAGACGACGCCGACCGGAGGGGCGGCCCCGCCCAACGAGATCCGCTACGCCCTGCCGTGGGGCATCTGGCGCGTCTGCGTCGACAACGGCGCCAAGCGCACAAACGCGGTCTTCAGGGTCAACAACACGCCGCCTACGACTCCGGGGTCGTCCACCAACACCTTCGACTACGAACCAGTCACGAGCTACACGGTCACCGCCGGCCAGGTCAGCACCAATGGCACGTGCCCGAGTAACGGCAGCTCGTGGCCGTGGTCGAGCTCGAGCGAGCGACTCAACCCGACGGACTACAGCTGATGGCGCGTCCGGCCTCATTCGCAGCCGATGACGGCATGACCCTGATCGAGGTTCTCGTCACCATGGTTATCGGAATGGTCGTCATGGCCGCCGCACTGACGCTTATGACCGACGGCTTCACGAGCTCGGCGCGCGTCCAGGACCGGGCTGACGCATCAGGGCGCGCGCGCCAGGCGCTAGACCGGGCCACCTCGCTGCTCCAGGCGCAGATCTGCAACGGGACGATCTCGCCGGTGATCGCGGCAAACACCACGTCGATCACGTTCACCGCCAACAACGGAGACCCCTCAGCGACCCCGGTTCAGTATCAGCTCCGGTACGTGGCGGGCGCGGGCGGCACTCCGGGACGACTGGAGGAGCGGCGTTGGACGATGGGGGCCACGCCGAACGCGAACGGCACGTATCCGCTCTCGGCTGTAGGCAGCTGGATCGAGATCGTCGACGGCGTCGAGCCGGTCGCGATCACTTCGCCCGCGACGCCGGTCTTCCGGTACTACGGAACCGACAACACCACGACGAACGAGCCGAAGGAGTTGACCAGCCCCTATGTGGTCGGGACGACGCCGATCGTTGCGCCGCTCCCCGCCGGCGACCTCCGCCGTGTCTTGCGCGTCGACATCGACCTCCGCGTGCTGCCGGCACGCTGGAACGACCTCGCGAAGGCGCGCCGCCTCTCGAGCCGCCTTCACACCAGCGCCTACGTGACCAGCAACCTCGACCCCGTGAAACTGGAACAGGGACCGCAATGCTCAGCCGCATGACCACCCGAGCCCGAGCCGATCAAGGCTTCACGATCCTGACGGTGATGCTGTCGATGATGGTCCTCTCGATGCTTGCCGCCGGAGCGTTCGCGGCGTCGCTCGGTGATACGCCGGTCGCTCGCAAGGACCAGGACCGCAAGCGCGCCTACGAGGCGGCTCAGGCCGGCGTCGACTGGTACATGTCGATGCTGCGCGCCGATCCGGACTACTGGAAGCAGTGCGCACCCGGGACGGCCGCGGCTCCCACACCCTCCAACGCCGTGCCGCTGACGCTCGAGGGCCAGCCGTCCCGGGGAGCGTGGACGACGGTCGACAACGGAGAACCCCAGGCACGGTTCCGCGTCGAGATCCTCAACGGGACGAAGAGCCCCGTAGCCGGCGGCACGCCGTGCGATGACGCCAATCCCGGCAACACGGCGCTTGACCCCAAGGGGAGGATGTGGATCCGTGCGACCGGTGTGGCCAACGGCAAGATCCGAAGCATCATCGCCGGGCTGCAGCAGAAGTCCGAGTTTCTCAAGTACGTGTTGTTCACCAACTGGGAGTCACAGGATCCGCAGCTCGCGAACGCGACCTACAACTGGTATCCGGGCAAGACGAGTACGGACCCGCCCGGGAACGTCAGCCAGTGCGACTACCCCGGGCTCACGCGTGATCAGGCGCCTTACAACCAGCTGAACCTGCCGGTCTGCCCCGTCACCCGCTACGACGCCAACGACCAGCTTCTCGGCTCGGTCCACACCAACGACGACGGGATCCGGATGTGCGCTCCGACCGTCGGTCGCAACAGTCAGGACACGCTTGAGGTCGCGGGGGCGCCCAGCTCAACGAACTGGAAGAGCCGCAGCGACAAGCGGACGTACGCCGACGGCGTCTTGGCGGCGCACTACACGTGCCTTTGGGGGCCAGACCCCGCGCCGGTGGCAACGGTGAAGGCCCCCGCGCCGGTGCTGCAGCTGCCGCCGAGCAACGTGAAGATGCTGAAGCTCGCAGAGAGCCTCGCCGGGGACGCGCTGATAGTCGAAGGCCAGACCTGCATGGAGTTCCGCTCCGACGGAAAGATCGAGATTCAGCGCCGCGGGACGCACGGCCAATGGGGGTCGGGCGATGGCTCGCAGGCCGATCCGAAGCGCGTCGAGTGCGATGCGGCCGCCGCTGACATAGACGTCGTCGACCCACCGGCCAGCGGCTTGATCTACGTCAAGAACCAGGTGGGAACGCCCTGCACGCCGCGGATGGGTCACAACGCGATGACGAGCTACTCGAGCTCGCCGAGCTGCGGCGACCTCGCCGTCAAGGGCAAGTACGGCAAGAGCGTCACGATCGCCGCCGAGAACGACATCATCATCACCGGTGACCTCGAGCGGGCGAACGACACCGCGATGCTCGGCTTGATCGGCAACGGGTTCGTCCGGATCTACCACCCGGTGACCGAGGACCCGATCCGCGAGGCCAACCAGGAGATGAGGGCGGAAGGTCCCATTGTCTGCACCTTCTGGTGGGGCCCGGACTGCATCGGGTCATGGGTCGTCGACGTCAACGACCCGAGGTCCTCGTACCCCTGTCCGAATTTCCCGTTCCAGCCGCCGAAGGGACGGATGCTGGCGATCACCGATTCCAACATCTTCACGCCGGTGAAGAAGGTCCAGGCGGCGATCATCTCGATGAAGCACACCTTGATCGTTGACAACCTGGCCTGTCCGGGTTCCTTCAGCACCGGGATCGAGTTCGAAGGGTCACTGGCCGTCTACTGGGGTGTCCAGCTGGAAGGCTGCGTCGTCCTGCTCGGCTGCGCCGGCTACCCGTCGCGGAAGTGGACGTACGACGACCGCTTCAAGACACAGCAGCCGCCCCATTTCATCGCGCCGCTCAACTCGGACGGCCGCTGGCTCGTCAGCCGACGCACCGAGCAGGTGCCGACCCCGGTCGGCGGCTCGTAACGGTCTGGACGTTCGGCTGACGCTTGTCGGAGCGGAAACCCCTGCAAACACTCGGTCGGTGGACATCTGACCGATGGGCCGCCTGAAGGCGCCTGGACGGCCCGCCGACACCGTGTGTACCGATGGTTCACGGTGTCTGTTCGCTGTGGAGGGTCCTGACCGCCGCTCGCTCGGACGATCGCGGCATGATGCTCGTCGAGATCCTGGTAAGCGCAGTCTCGCTCGTCGGGATGGGTCTCGCGACCTTCGCGCTGCTCGACCAGGCAGGGCAGGCGTCGGGGATGAACCGGGCTCGCTCCGTCGCAACATCGCTGGCACAGAGCGACCAGGACCGCATGCGCCAGATGCCGTACCAGCAGCTCCTGGTGCGCAGCCAGGATCCACGTGAGCTGACTGTTGAGGGGCGCACGTACGTCGTGGTCTCGCAGGTGGAGCTCGTCGATGACACCGTTGGCACGTCGGATTGCTCGGCGACCAGCAAGTCGGCGAAGTACGTGAAGATGACCACCTCGGTCAGCTCGCCGAACTCCGACCTCTCAGTACCGGTAGTGCTCGAGACGATGCGCGCACCGACGCTGGGTGGAGGCACGCTCGGCTCGGTGGCCGTCCGGCTCGCGAACGGCGAGGGCGACGGCGTGCTGGGCGTGCCCGTCGTCGCCGGCCCGGTCGGTGGTTCGACGAACGAGCTCGGTTGCGCGTTCCTCGACGAGATTCCCGAGGGGACGGTCGCGGTCTCCTGGAGCAAGGCTGGCTACGTGAACGAGAACGGGCTCGAGAGCATCACCGGCACTGTTGCGATCCGGACCGACTCGACCGCGGTCGTCACGGGCAACTACGACGTCGCCGGCACGGCGACCGTCTCCCTCACCAACCGGCGGATCGCCGATCCGGCGACGATCGTCGCCGCCGACCGAGCCTCGTGGAAGTCGGTGACGGCGGTCAACCAGGGGATCACGAGCGTCCCGGTCGGTGAGCGCCGTTTCACGCAGAGCAGCCCCCAGGACACGTTCAGCATCGCGTCGCTGTTCCCGTTCTCGAACGACTACGGTTTTTACGCGGGTAGCTGCGACGGCAACAACCCGGAGCTGTACCTCGACGGGGCCGGCGTCGCCAAGCGGGTGCCGGCTGGCGCTAACGCGGCGGTTGCCGTCGACCTTCCGGGCATCGATGTCACCGTCCGCAGCGGCTCGACGATGCGTTCTGGCTACCGCGTCTACGCGACGCCGAACACGACGGCGATCGCGCCGAACCCGGCCTCGACGATGGAGGACTGCACTGAGGGCCTGCGCCGCTCGGGCGGCAGCGAAGGGCCGCTTCCGCCGGCGACCGCGGCGAACGGGAAGACCACGGTCGCGCTGCCGTATGGCATCTGGAACGTCTGCATCGACAACAACAACGCCGGCACGCCGCGCCGCTTCATCGTCCGTTACAACAACACGCCGCTGACGACGCCGTCACCGCTCGCGCCGGGCTTGATCGCCGGTCAGCGGGCGATCGACCTCGATCTGAACTCCGTCAGCCTGACCTCGTCGCTCTGCCCATGAGCAATCTAGGCGAGCAATTCCGCGACGACGACCGCGGCATGACGCTGGTGGAGCTGCTCACCGGCCTCGGGCTCGGCAGCGTGGTCCTTGCCGCGGCGCTGACGATCTTCCTCAACGGGATGAGTGGCGCAGCCACCGTCCAGGACCGCGCCGATGCCTCGCAGCGCGCCCGTCTCGGATTCGATCGCGTGACCGCGCTCGTAGGTGCCCAGGTATGCAACGGCGTGACGAACGCCGGGACGCCGGTCGTGGCTGCAGATCCGAACGCCGTCTCGTTCACTGCGAACACGGACGACGCCGATGCGACGCCGACGGGCTACAAGCTGCGCTACAACGCCGCTGCCGACGAGCTCTGGGAGGACAGCTATCCGCTGGTCGGCGCCGAGAACGCGGCGGGCTATCGCACATGGGGAACGACCATCGCGGCTTCCCGGCAACTGCTCGACAACGCGGTGCCCGACGGTTCCACGCCGGTCTTTCGCTACTACGGAGTGTCGAACTCGACGACCGGCAACTTCGTCGAGCTCGACCCCGATGGCAGCGGCCTGACAGCTGACGAGCGGTCTCGCGTGTTGAGGATCGACCTCAGCCTGAAGATCCTGCCGACCCGCACATCGTCGTTGGAGGCTCGCGGGACGCTGATGCAGACCGAGAGCTACGTGACGAGTAACGTCGTCGCCGGCTCGCTCGACCAGGGTCCGCGATGCTGACTTCTCGCCGCACGCACATCGCTAGTGACGATCGCGGATTCACCATGATCGCCGTGATCCTCACGATGTCGGTCCTCGGCATGCTTGCCGTCGCCGCCTGGGGCGCCGCCACCGGAGACATCCCGATCGCGCGCCGCGACCAGGACCGCAAGCGCGCGCTCGAGGCGGCGCAGGCGGGCGTCGACTGGTACGCGTACCGGCTGCGGGTCAACCCCGACTACTGGCTGAAGTGCGCCGACGCCGGCGACGACAACGCGCCGCTGACGCTCGAAGGGCCGCCCAAGACCGGCCCCGAGGGTTGGCGGACGATCGCCGGAGGCAGCGCCAAGTTCCGCGTCGAGATCCTCGACATCACGAAGGGCGCTGCGAAGGTCTCCTGCTCGACGGCCGACCCGTGGAACACGGCGCTCCAGAAGGGCTTCCTGCGGATTCGCGCGACCGGGTTCGCGAACGGCCAGTACCGCTCGGTGGTCGCGAACATGCAGCAGGCCTCCGAGTTCGTCCGCTACGTCTACTTCTCGAACTGGGAGACGATGGACCCGCAGATCTCCGGCGTGACCGCGGTCGCCGGAGACGGCAAGTCGATCTGCGACCGGCCGCGGACCCAGCGCGACGCGGCGTCGGGCAGTCCGAGGTGCGTGCAGATCCAGTTCGGTTCCGGTGACGAGATCAACGGATCGCTGCACACGAACGACGAGACCGTCTACGCGTGCGACGCGACTTTCGGTCGCAACTCCGGTGACACCTTCGAGACGACGACCGACTCCTGGTACGTCGGCGGCTCCGGCGGCTACACCTGCAGCGGCGGCCCACCCGACTTCAAGGCGACGAAGAAGAAGGTCTCGACGCTCGACCTGCCCTCGGGAAACCAGGCGCTCGATCAGATCGCGACGCCCGCCTACACGTTCCACGGGCAGACCTGCCTCGACTTCCACGGTGACGAGGTCTGGGTCTACCGCGCCGGTGGCGCGGCGGTCGGGCACCCGCCGTGGTCGACCACCGACCCGGCGACCGGCCGCGGCTCGATCAAGTGCACCGGCACCGTCGACAAGATGCCGCTGCCGGACAACGGCGTGATCTACGTGCGCTCCGCCGGCGGGGTCTGCACCTCGAACTACGGCATCGCCGCCCGCACCAGCTACACCAACAGCGAGAGCTGCGGGGACGTCGCTGTACGCGGCAACTACAGCTCCGGCATCACGATCGGCGCCCAGAACGACATCGTCGTCTACGGCGACGTCACCCGTACCGCCGGCACCGACGCTCTGCTCGGCTTGATCGCCAACAACTACGTCCGCGTCTACCACCCGATGACCGGCGACCCGTTCGGGCGGGCCTACGACGCGAGCAACCCCTGCAGCGGCCTCGGCAATGTCACCTACGACACGGTCAACGAGATCGAGGCGTCGATCCTCTCGCTCAAGCACAGCTTCCAAGTCGACAACTACGGCTGCGGCAATGCCCTCGGGACCCTCACGGTCACCGGATCGATCGCCCAGTACTACCGCGGCACCGTCGGCGTCTTCCGTGGGGGAGGGTCGAGCAGCGGCTATATCAAGGACTACCAGTACGACGACCGCCTGCTCCGCAGCCAGCCGCCGTACTTCCTCGCGCCGGCGAACGTCGAGGGCCGCTGGAAGATCAACCGGCGTTCCGAGCAGACGCCGGCGCAGCGGATTCCCTAGGGCGGGCGAGGTTATCGCCGGTACCATGCTGAGCTGTGCACGACGAAGTTCTGATCACCGAAGTCGGTCGTCGACTCCATGCTGCCGCCCCGGGCGCCCAGGTGATCATGTTCGGCTCGCGTGCCCGCGGCGACCACGGTCCTGATAGCGATCTGGACATCCTGGTCGTCGAGGAGACGGTCAACGACGCGGCGGCCGAGTCGATCCGTCTCAGGGAAGCGATTGCAGGTCTCCCGATATTTGCCGACGTGATCGCCGTTGACGCCGCGGAGGCCAGCCATCGTCGGCACGCGCTCAACGACATCGTCGGTGTGGCCTTCCGTGAGGGCCGCCCGCTGGCAGCATGATGGAGTCGCTCGGTGCGGCGTTGCTAGCGCGAGCGGAGGAGGACTCAGTCGCCGCGCGAGCGACCCTCGACATCGGCGACGTGACCGACGCGATCGTCGGGTTTCACGCGCAGCAGGCGGTCGAGAAGGCGCTCAAGTCGGTGCTCGACGCGAACGAGATCGCGTTCCCGTTTACGCATGACATCCGTGGGCTGATCGATCTATGCGCGGCGTCTGGCATCGCGGTCGACCCTAGGTTGTCCGAAGATGGGCCGGCGTTGACGCCGTACGCCGTTCAGATCCGCTACGGGGCATCGGGGTCTGGCTCGGTGAAACGCGAAGAGGCTGTGACGCTCGCGGAGGTCGCGGTGGCCTGGGCGCGCGACGCACGCCGCACAGCCGAGTAGCTACTGCACCTCCCGGCTCAGCCCGCGGGTACCGTGTTCCGCGTGCCGCCGTTTCGCCTCGATTCCGCGTTCAGCCCGACGGCAGACCAGCCTCACGCGATCTCGTCGATCAGCGCGGAGATCGAGTCCGGCGCCCCGATGACGACGCTGCTCGGCGCCACCGGCACCGGCAAGACGATGACGATGGCGGGGATCATCGAGCAGACACAGCGGCCGACGCTCGTCCTCGCCCACAACAAGACGCTCGCTGCGCAGCTCTGCAACGAGTTCCGCGCGTTCTTCCCCGACAACGCCGTCGAGTACTTCGTCAGCTACTACGACTATTACCAGCCCGAGGCCTACGTCCCGTCGAAGGACCTCTACATCGAGAAGGACTCGGCGATCAACCAGGAGATCGACCGGCTCCGGCACGCGGCGACCGCGGCGCTGTTCGCGCGCCGGGACGTCCTGATCGTCGCGTCGGTCTCGGCGATCTACGGCCTCGGCTCGCCGCAGACCTACAACGACAACCTGATCACGCTCGTCAAGGGCGGCGACGTCGATCGCGACCTGCTGCTGCGGAAGCTCGTCTCGATCCAGTACACGCGCAACGACCAGGCACTCGCACGCGGCACGTTTCGGGTGCGCGGCGAGACGCTGGAGGTCTTCCCGGCCTACAGCGAGACGACGGCATACCGAATCACCCTGTTCGGCGACGAGGTCGAGTCGCTGCACGAGTTCGACCCGCTGACCGGCGAGCTCGTCAAGGCCGACCTCGAACATGTCGCGATCTGGCCGGCGTCGCACTACAACGTGCGCGAGGGGACGGTCGAGAAAGCGGTCGAGGAGATCGGCCGCGAGCTGAACGCACCGCTGCGCCGAGCTGGAGGCCGAGGGCAAGCTGCTCGAGTCCCATCGCCTGCGCCAGCGCACCCAGTACGACATGGAGATGCTGCGGGAAATGGGGTTCTGCAACGGCATCGAGAACTACTCGCGGATCCTCGACGGCCGCCAACCCGGTGACCGGCCGTACTGCCTGATCGACTACTTCCCCGATGACTTCGTCTGCATGATCGACGAGTCCCACCAGACCGTGCCGCAGATCGGCGCGATGGCCGAGGGCGACCGCTCGCGCAAGCAGACGCTCGTCGACTTCGGCTTCCGGCTACCGAGCGCGATCGACAACCGGCCGCAGACGTTCGACGAGTTCCTCTCGATCACGCCGCAGATGGTGTTCGTCTCCGCGACACCGGGCGAGTACGAGCGCGGTCGGTCCGGCGAGATCGTCGAGCAGATCGTGCGGCCGACCGGCATCGTCGAGCCGCAGGTGTCGGTGCGCGAGACGCGCAACCAGATCGACGACCTGATGAACGAGATCCGGGCGCGGACCGAGAAGGACGAGCGCGTGCTCGTGACGACGCTCACGAAGAAGATGAGCGAGGACCTGACGGACTACCTGCTCGAGATGGGGATCAAGGTCCGCTACCTGCACTCCGAGGTCGACACGCTCGACCGGATCCAGCTGATCCGCGACCTACGGCTCGGTGAGTTCGACGTCTTGGTGGGCGTGAACCTGTTGCGTGAGGGGCTCGACCTGCCCGAGGTCACGCTCGTCGCGATCCTCGACGCAGACAAGGAGGGTTTCCTCCGCGGCGCGACCTCGCTGATCCAGACGATCGGCCGCGCGGCCCGTAACGTCGATGGCACGGTGATCATGTACGCCGACAAGGAGACCGCGGCGATGAAGGCGGCGCTGGAGGAGACCGACCGCAGGCGCGAAATCCAGCTCGCCTACAACGAGGAGCACGGCATCACGGCGGCATCGATCGTCAAGGGCATCTCCGACATGTCGGAGTTCCTGCAGGGCGAGTCGAAGACGCCGAAGGGCCGGCGTCGCAGCGACCGCAAACGGGCGGGGCGGGCGGGTGGCTCCGATCAGGCGATGACGCCGGCCCAACTCGAGCAGACGATCGTCGAGCTCGAGGAGGAGATGCTCGCCGCCGCCGAGGACCTGCGCTTCGAGTACGCCGCGCGCCTGCGTGACGAGCTGCGCGAGCTGAGGCGCGACCTGAACCGTCTGCACGAGCTCGAGGCCCCGGGCGGCTGACGCTGTTCAGTTGGGGGTCGTCTATCGTCCGGCGCGATGGCGGAGAGCAGGGGGTTCTTCAGGCGCCGGCCGAAGCCGGAGGTGATCGAGCCGATCCGGGTCGGTGACGTCGTGCCCGCCGGCGGTCGCGAGAGCGCACAGGATGTCGCGGGGCGGGTCGGCGACATCATCGCCGCCGCCCAGGCCAACGCGGAGGAGATCGAGCGGCTCGCCCGCGAGGACGCAGAGAGGATCCGCGCCGAGGCTCTGGCCGAGGGCGAGGCGCACATCCAGAGCGTGCGTGCTGCGACCGCAGCGATCGAGCGGCGCGCCGCCGCCTTGGAGGAGGCTGTCGAGACGATCGTCGCCGGGCTCGGGCGGGGCGCCGAGCAGCTGGATGCCGAGCTTGCGATGGTCGCGGGCCAGGCGACCGAGCTGCCCGTCGCTCCGACCGCTGAGATCGAGTCCGCCGAGCCGGACGAGGAGGAGCCGGCCGCAGAGACCGCTGCCGAGCCCGACACCGAGCCCGACACCGAGGGCGCGCGCCTCGTTGCGCTCGACCAGGCCCTCGAAGGCCGAGATCGCGACGAGCTGAAGGCCGAGTTGGGCGAGCAGTACCCCGGCGTCGACGTCGAGGCGGTGCTCGAGGATGTCTTCGGGAACCTCGGCGAGACCGAAACTCCGGGCGACGCGCCGCGTTCGGCCGATTGATGGGCCGATTCCCACTCTGGCTGTCGCTCGGCCTCCTGATCGCCTGTTTCGCGCTGCCGGCGCCGGCCAGCGCAGCCTTGCCGTCGCGCTTCTTCGGCGTGATGGTCAACGGGCCGCTCGACGACCCGGCTCTTGACATCGACGCCGAGGCCGCCGCGATGCGCGCCGCCGGCGTCCGCTCCTGGCGCGTCGAGTTCGCGTGGGACCTGATAGAGCCGCAGGCCGGCCTCTACGACTGGTCCAAGACCGACCGCTACGTTCTCGCCGCCGCGAGACAGCGGATCGCAGTGCTCGGGCTGGCGTTGCGGGCGCCCGCGTGGGCGAACGGGGGAAGCGGTGACCCGTTCGTGCCGCCGAAGGAGCCGAAGCGCTTCGGTGCCTTTCTCGTCGCGCTGATCGCGCGCTACGGGCCGACCGGCGCGCTCTGGCGTGAGCACCCCGAGGTCGCGCCGGCGCCGGTCCGCGAGTGGGAGGTCTGGAACGAGCCGAACCTGAAGGTCTACTTCCGCGACCAGCCCTTCCAGCGCCCCTATGCGCGACTCGTCCGCGCCGCCCACAGCGCGATCAAGCGCGCCGATCCGAAGGCGACCGTGCTGCTCGCCTCGATGGCCAACGACTCGTGGCGCGCGCTCGCGAAGCTGCTCGACGCCCCTGGGCCGAAGCTCGAGTTCGATGCTGCCGGCGCGCACCCGTTCTCCGGCCGTCCGTCGAACGCACTCAAGATCGTGCGGCTCAACCGCGACGTGCTCGACCGCCGTGGGTACAAACGCGTGCCGCTTTGGCTCACCGAGCTGACCTGGTCCTCGGCGAAGGGCAAGAAGACGCCGCTGACCCAGAACTGGGAGACGACCGAGGCCGGACAGGCCGAGCGGTTGAGCGCGATCTACCGGCTGTTGCTGCGTGACCGCACGCGCCTCAAGCTCGCGCGGGTGTTCTGGTACACGTGGGCGACGGTCGACGAGGGATCGCCGAACTCGTTCGACTACTCCGGCCTCGTGCAGATGACGCCTGGCGACGTGCGCCGCGAGAAGCCGGCGCTCGGCGCGTTCCGGCGCGTCGCAAGGTGAATGTCGGAAAGTGATCGGTTACCCGATCACTTTCCGACATTCACCTTAGGGGTGCGAACGTCTGTTCGGGTTCGTATAGTCGTGTTGTGGCCCGGAAGAACGAGATCAACGTCTCCGGCGCCCGCGAGCACAACCTCAAGAACGTCGACGTCACGATCCCGCGTGACGCGCTGACGGTGCATCACCGGGCTGTCCGGATCCGGCAAGTCCTCGCTCGCGTTCGACACGATCTACGCGGAGGGGCAGCGCCGGTACGTCGAGTCGCTCAGCGCCTACGCACGCCAGTTCCTCGGCCAGATGGACAAGCCCGACGTCGACTCGATCGAGGGGCTCTCGCCGGCGATCTCGATCGACCAGAAGACGACCTCGCGCAACCCGCGCTCGACGGTCGGGACCGTCACCGAGATCTACGACTACCTGCGCCTGCTCTGGGCGCGGATCGGCCACCCGCACTGCCACCTCTGCGGCAAGCCGGTCGCCGGGCAGTCGGCCGAGCAGATCATCGACCAGGTCCTGGAGCTGCCCGAGGGCGAGCGCTTCATGGTCCTCGCGCCGGTCGCGCGCGGCCGCAAGGGTGAGTACGGCAAGCTGCTCGACGCACCTGCGAGCCGAGGGCTTCCAGCGCGTCAAGGTCGACGGCGAGCTGCGGATGCTCGACGAGCAGATCGACCCTCGACAAGCGCTACAAGCACGACATCGGCGTCGTCGTCGACCGGCTCGTGATGCGGCCCGACATCCGCAAGCGGCTCGCTGACTCGATCGAGACGGCGGTCGCGCTCGCCGAGCGGGATGGTCGAGATTGAGACAGTTCCGCGAGAGGGCGATGCCGAGCCGCAGACGACGCTCTACTCCGAGCAGTTCGCCTGCCCCGAACACGGCCCGGTCGATACCCGAGCTCGAGCCGCGGATCTTCTCCTTCAACTCGCCGCACGGCGCCTGCGACCGCTGCGCCGGGCTCGGCGCGCAGATGGAGATCGACCCCGAGCTGGTGATTCCCGACCCGACGCTTTCGATCGGTCAGGGTGCGATCGCCGTCTGGACTAACGGCACGCCGCAGTACTACCAGCGCGTGATGGAGGCGATCGCCGTCCAGTACGGCATCGACCTCGACACGCCGTGGGCCGAACTCGACAGCAAGGCGCAAGCGCCTCTTCCTCTACGGCCTCGGCGGCGACCGCGTCACGATCACCTACGAGAACCGCTTCGGCCGCACGCGCACCTACGCGACCCAGTACGAGGGCATCATCCCGAGCCTCGCGCGCCGCCACCGCGAGTCCGACTCGGACGCCTCGCGCGAGAAGATCGAGCAGTTCATGGCGAAGGTCGCCGTGCCCCGACTGCGGCGGCGCGCGCCTGCGTCCCGAGTCGCGCGCGGTGCTCGTCGGCGGCATCTCGATGCCGCGAGTTCTGCGCGCTGTCGGTCCGCGGCGCGCTGCGCTGGCTCGGCGAGGTCGAACTCACGCGAGACCGAGCGCCACATCGCGCGGCTGATCGTGCGCGAGATCGAGGAGCGGCTCCAGCTTCCTCGAGAACGTCGGCATCGGCTACCTCTCGATGGAGCGCGCCGCCGCGACGCTTTCCGGCGGCGAGGCGCAGCGGATCCGGCTCGCGACCCAGATCGGCTCCGCGCTCGTCGGCGTGCTCTACGTGCTCGACGAGCCCTCGATCGGCCTCCACCAGCGCGACAACACGAAGCTGATCGCGACGCTCGAACGGCTCCGCGATCTCGGCAACACCGTGCTCGTCGTCGAGCACGACGAGCAGACGATGTTCGCCGCCGACCACATCGTCGACATCGGCCCCGGTGCCGGCGAGCACGGCGGCCGGATCGTGGCCGAGGGAACCGCAGAGCAGGTGATGGCCGTCGAGGCCTCGCTCGACCGGTCAGTACCTCTCAGGCAAGCGCTCGATCGCGGTGCCGCCCGCGCGACGCAAGCGCTCCGGCACGCTCGAGATCCGCGGCGCGCGCGAGCACAACCTCCAAGGCGTCGACGTCGACGTCCCGCTCGGGGTGATGACGTGCGTCACCGGCGTCTCCGGCTCAGGCAAGTCCACGCTCGTCAACGAGATCCTCTACAAGGCGGTCGCCAACCGGCTGCACCGCGCGCGCCATCGCCCGGGCAGCGCACACGGCCGTTCTCGGGCTCGACCAGCTCGACAAGATCATCCAGATCGACCAGTCGCCGATCGGCCGCACACCGCGCTCGAACCCGGCGACCTACACCGGCGTCTTCGACGTCATCCGCGACCTCTACTCCAAGACGCCCGAGGCTCGCGCGCGCGGCTACAAGCAAGGCCGCTTCTCGTTCAACGTCAAGGGCGGGCGCTGCGAGGTCTGCAAGGGCGACGGCCAGATCAAGATCGAGATGCACTTCCTGCCGGACGTCTACGTCCCGTGCGAGCAGTGCCACGGCAAGCGCTACAACCGCGAGACGCTCGAGGTCCGCTTCAAGGGCAAGACGATCGCCGACGTGCTCGACATGCCGGTCGAGGAGGCGCGTCGAGTTCTTCGAGCACATCCCGAAGATCCACCGCCGGCTCGCGACGCTACAGTGACGTCGGGCTCGGCTACATCCGGCTCGGTCAGCCGGCGACGACGCTCTCCGGCGGCGAGGCGCAGCGCGTGAAGCTCGCGACGGAGCTGTCGAAGATCGCGACCGGGCGGACGCTCTACATCCTCGACGAGCCGACGACCGGCCTTCACTTCGCCGACGTCGAGCGGCTGCTTGAGGTGCTGCAGCGGCTCGTCGACGCCGGCAACTCGATCGTCGTGATCGAGCACAACCTCGACGTCATCAAGACCGCCGACCACATCATCGACATGGGACCCGAGGGTGGGGAAGAGGGCGGCCGGCTCGTCGTGTCCGGGACGCCTGAACAGGTTGCTGCGCACAAGAGCTCGGCGACCGGCGAGTTCCTGCGCCCGTTGCTGCCGGCGCCGACAGTCAAGCGGGGCGAGAAGCGATCCCGGACACCTGTCGAGGCCTGACGCGTGCCGTTCGGCACGGCGTGTACGGTCTCTGGCGATGGTGCCAGACCGTCAGGATCCGACCGTCACGACCGTCTTCGGTCCCGACCGCGCGACGCTGCTCACTGACTTGACGCTCCGCTTCGGGCGGATCGAGTTGATCAGCGAGCGCGAGACCGTCGACGACAACGGCCAGCGCGTGGTTGAGCTGACGGTGCGCCACCAGCCGTTCACCGAGGAGTACGCGGACGCGACTGCTTCGCAGCCGCTTACCGTCGCGGAAACGGCTGACGCCGTTTCCGCAGCCCCTGAGGAGCCGGCGGACGCGGATCCTGTGGATCCGCTTACCGTCGCGGAAGCGGACGAGTCCGTTTCCGCAGACTCTGGTGGGACGGCCGAGCCGGCGGACGCGGATCCTGTGGATCCACTCACCGTCGCGGAAGCGGTTGAGCCCGAGCCCGAGCCCGCCGATCTCGAGGATCCGCTTACCGTCGCGGAAACGGACGAGTCCATTTCCGCAGGCGCTGATGGCACGTTGGAGCCTCGGCCGGTGATCGCGTTCGACGACGCCGACGGACCCGCCGAGACCCTGGCGAAAGCCCGTGCGGCGGCCCGGCTCGCCCTGGACCAAGGGCACGCGGACGCCAAGCAGATCGTCGCCGACGCCCGTGCGCAGGCCGAGCGGATCATCGACGGAGCCAGGAGCGAGCTCGAGCGCGAGCGCAGGCAGCTGCAGACCGAGGCCAAGGAGCTGCGCGCGGCCGAGAAGCAGCGGATCGAGGACACAGTGCAGGCGCGCGTATCCGAGCTCGAGCGCCGGCTGCTGACCGATCACGACCGGCGCGTCGCCGAGGAGGTCGAGGAGGCCAAGGCCGCGCTCGACAAGGAGCACCTAGCCGCCAAGCGAGAGGCCCAGGAGGAGGCGCACGCGATCGTCCAGACGGCCCACCGCGAGGCCCGCGAGATCAAGTCGGGCGCCGACGAGGAGACCGAGGCGGCCAAGCTCGAGGCGCGCAAGACGCTGCGCGACGCGCGTAGCCAGGCCGAGGTGATCCTCTCCGAGGCCCGTGCGCAGGTCGAGGCGTCCGGCAGCGAGGCGCAGGAGCTCGGCGAGCTCGTCAAGGACCTCGGCTCGCAGCTCCGCGACGCCGGCCAGGCGCTGACCGCGCAGCTCAAGGAGGCGCAGCGCCAGCTCGCCGACCGCACGACGCTCCACAGCGTTCAAGACCGCGCCCTCAGCAGCGCAACGCCGCCGCCCGACGACGACTCGGCCGGCGACGACGACGAAGACGCATGACCGGCACGCCGGCCCGCGCGAGGGCGCGGCTGTGGTGGCAGAAGTGGCGCTGGTACGAGCAGAACTCGACACCGCTTCACCGCGCCCGGATCCACTACGAACTGGCGCGTCGCGAGGCCTACTGCCGCTGGCCGCTCCAGGGCAACGTGCTCGAAGCGCTCCGCGACGGCCGGCTCGTGATCGAGCCGCAGGTGCATCTCGAGCCGAACGTGTGGCTGACGATCGGTCCCGATGCATCACTCCGGATCGGCGAAGGCACGTTCCTCAACCAGGGTGTGATGGTCGCCGCGATCGGCCGCGTGGAGATCGGCGCACACTGCATGTTCGCGAACGGCAGCTTCATCACCGACGGCAACCACCGCTTCAGCGACCCGGACGTGCCGGTTCCCTGGCAAGGCTTCGACAGCAAGGGGCCGACCGTGATCGGCGACAACGTCTGGGGCGGCGCGAACGTCGTCGTCACGAGCGGCGTCAACGTCGGCGAACGCTCTGTGATCGGCGCCAACTCGGTCGTCACCGCCGACCTCCCACCGCGGACGATCGCCGCCGGCGTCCCCGCGAAACCGCTCAAGACGATCGAGTACGACCGGGGACCGCGATGAGCACCGGCCGTCGCCTCGCTACCGGTGTGCTCCTGATCCTCGCGGTGGCGGTGATCCTCACGTTCTGCGACTGGTTCTGCCACGTGCGCCAGGACGTGCT
Source organism: Baekduia sp. (assembly GCA_037045385.1). Classification (GTDB taxonomy): domain Bacteria; phylum Actinomycetota; class Thermoleophilia; order Solirubrobacterales; family Solirubrobacteraceae; genus Baekduia. The sequence goes on from JBAOHN010000011.1 coordinate 241,286, forward strand.
TGCCTACCGGGACCCAGACTCCGGCTCGCTCCTGCCCGATCAGCCGACGCTGGGCGTCTTCGCCGGGTTCGTCGGCCTCGGCGTGCTGTTCGTGGCCGGTGGGGCGATGCTCTTCGGCCAGGAGGAGGGCGTCGGTTGGACCCGCTCGCTGGTCTTCCTCGCGGTCTTCATCGCCCTCTACTACGGGACCGGGCTCTTGCAGGACGACCCGATCGTCATCACCAGCGTCTACCCGCTGATCTGGCTCGTGCTGCTCTGGGCAGCCGGTCTCGACCTCTGGCGGCTCGTCGTGTTCTCGGTGCTGCTCGCGGTCGCCGGACCGCTTGCCGAGGGCATCCGGGCCGACAGCGGCTTCTTCTGGTACCTGCAGCCAGACGATTTCGGCGTGCCGCTCTGGCTCGGCTCGCTCTATCTCTGCGGCGCGGTCGCGCTCGCGGCGCTGATCACGACTGCGTTCCGCACCACCCGTCCGAGCGTCTGAACGTCAGTGGCCGGGTAGCCCGGCCTTGAACGCCGCGAGCTCCTCCGCCGGGATCGTGTAGTCGTGGTGGGGCGCCGGGTAGTGGCGCGAGCGCACGTCGGCGGCGAACGCTCCGACACCGGCGACCATCTCGTCGAGCAGGTCGGCGTAACGCTGCACGAACCGGGCGCCGCGGCCGTCGCGGATCCCGAGCAGGTCGTGGAATACGAGCACCTGGCCGTCGGTCGACGGGCCGGCACCGATACCGATGATCAGCGCCTCCATCTCCGGCATGATCGCCGCCGAGACCGCGCTCGGGATCGCCTCGAAGACGATCGAGAAGCAGCCGGCCTGCTGCAGCGCCAGCGCCTCCTCGCGGACTCGCGCGGCCGCCGCCGCCGTCCGGCCCTGCGCCTTGTAGCCGCCGAGCGCAGTCGACGTCTGCGGCGTCAGGCCGACGTGCCCCATCACCGGGATGCCGGCGTTCACGATCGCGCGGGCGCGGGCGACCGAGGTCTCGCCGCCACCTTCGAGCTTGACCGCGTCACAGCCGGCCTCCTTGACGAACCGCATCGCGGTCGTGACCGCCTGCTCATCGGAGACCTCGTAGCTGCCGAACGGCAGGTCGCCGACCATGAACGGCGTCGACAGGCCGCGGCGGACCGCGCGGGCGAGCACGAGCAGCTCGTCGAGCGTGACCGGCACGGTCGAGTCGTAGCCGAGCACCGTCATCGCGCCGCTGTCGCCGACGAGGACGAGGTCGACCCCGGCCCGGTCTGCGGCCAGCGCGCTCGGGTGGTCGTAAGCGGTGACCATGACGAGCGGCTCACCGAGCCGCCGCTTCTCGGCCATCCGGTGGAGCGTCATCGGCAGACGCGAGGCGTCTGCCGGAATCACGAGGTTTTTCATCGTTGACATTGCTTTCCGCCCTTTCAGGTCGAAGTGCGTCGGTCAGCTGAGCAGGGTTGCGACCGCGGCGTCGATGTCGATGACGCGGTTGGTGTCCTTCTCGACGTGGACTACGACCGGCTCGTAGGAGTCGAGCTCGGCCTCGTCGTACTGCGCGTAGGAGATGACGATGATCGTGTCGCCGCGGTGGACGAGCCGCGCGGCGGCGCCGTTGACCTGCATCGCCCCCGAGCCGCGCTCGCCGGCGATCGTGTAGGTCTCGAAGCGGGCACCGTTGTCGACGTCGACGACGGCTACCTGCTCGTGCTCGCGGATGTTGGCCGCGTCGAGCAGGTCGGCGTCGATCGTGATCGACCCGACGTAGTGCAGGTCGCAGTCGGAGACGGTCGCCCGGTGGATCTTTGACTTCAGCATCGTGCGCTGCATGGTGGTCTCGTTGTTGTTCTCAGGTTGGGGGTCTAGGAAACGTCGATCGTGTCGATCAGCCGGACACCGCCGATGGTCGCCGCGATCACGATCGTGGCGTCGCCGGTGACGGTCTCGAGGGAGGAGAGGTCTTCTGAATCGCAGAGCTCGAGGTACTCGGGCGCGACATCATGCCGGTCGAGGACCGCGAGTGCGGGGGAGAGGATCGTCTCGCGGTCCCGGGCTCCGGCGACGACCGCGTCACGGGCGGCGAACAGCGCGGCGCTCAGCGACAGGGCCTGCTGGCGGGCGCCGCGTGAGAGGCGGACGTTGCGGCTGGACAGCGCCAACCCGTCCGGCTCTCGGACGGTCGGCGCGCGGACGATCCGGACCGGGAGATGCAGATCACGGACGAGGCGCTCGATCACGCGCAGCTGTTGGGCGTCCTTGCTGCCGAAGACAGCGACGTCGGGGGCGGCGATCGCAAGCAGCTTCGTGACGACGGTCGTCACGCCGTGGAAGTGCTCGGGGCCGCGATGGGCGCCCTCGAGAGTCTCCGTCAGCGGCCCGGTGACGCGCACCTCGGTGCTGAATCCGGCCGGGTAGATCTCGGCCGGCTCGGGACAGAAGACGACGCCGGCCCCGGCCTCGGCCGCGATCTCGGCGTCACGGTCGTGCTCGCGCGGGTACGCGGCGAGGTCGGCACTGTCGCCGAACTGGCGCGGGTTGACGAACACCGAGACGACGACGCAGTCTGCCTCCTCGGCCGCTCGCTCGATCAGGCTGACGTGGCCTGCGTGGAGCGCGCCCATCGTCGGGACGAGCGCGATCGTCTCGCCCTGTTCTCGGCGCTCGCCGAGCACGGCGCGGAGCTCGGCGACGGTGCGGCAGACCGTGAGCTGCGCGGCGCTCATGCGGCGACCTCCGCGAGGGCACGCGTCCGGTCGGTGAGCGCGTCGAAGAGCTCGAGGTCGGCGGGCGTGCGCCCGGCGACCGCCGCCCGTTGACGTCCGACCGTGTCCTCGTCGCCACGCGCGACCGGGCCGGTGAGAGCCGCCGCCGCGCCGGTCCTGAGCCAGTTGTCGACGCTAGCACGGATCAGCAGCTCGAGAGCCCGGCGATCGGTGCCGGCAAGCCGCTCGGCGAGGTCGAGCAACGTCAACAGGTAGTTCGAGGCGACGGTCGCGCCGGCGTGGTAGGCGGCGCGATCCTCGTCGGCAACCGCAAACGGGCTCATGCCCAGCGTCCGCGCGAGCGCCTGCGCGGCAGTAGCGGCGCGTTCGGTCGAGCCGGCGATCGCTGCCGGCACACCGTTGAAGTCGGCGCCGTCCGCGGTGACGGTCATCAGCGGATGGAGCGAGAACGCCTCGTGCGGGGCGAGCGGGGCGAGTGTCGTCGCACCCGAGCAGTGGCCGACGAGGAGCCCGTCGCGCGGGGCGATCGCCGCAGCGGCCGTGGCGATCTCGCCGTCGGGGACGCAGAGCAGCACGAGGCCGGCGTCGTGAGGGCAGGCGTCGCGCCCGAGCGGCTCGGTGCCGAGCGCAGCGGCGAGGGCGGAGCCCAGACGGCCCCTGCCGATGACCGCACAGTTGACGGTGGTCGTGGTCACTTCGATTCTCGGTCCAGCTCCGCGCTTGCTCACGGATGCCGGTCGCGACTTCAGGACGGCGAATGATAGGGGTCCGCCGGACGTTGTCCACTGTTCAGTGGACACAGATCGGGCTACGGTCTAGCGCGATGAGCCCGGCCACCGCGAGTGCCTCCGAACGGCGCGAGGAGCTGCGGCAGGCGTACCGCGATGCGGCGGCTTGTGAGCGTTGCCCGCAGCTGGTGCAGACCCGCCACAGCGTCGTTTTCGGGGCCGGTAACGCCGACGCCGACCTGATGTTCATCGGTGAGGCGCCGGGGCAGTCCGAGGACGAGCTCGGGCTGCCGTTCGTCGGGCGCGCCGGGGCGCTGCTCGACGAGTTGCTCTCGGGGATCGGGCTCGATCGCGGCGACGTTTTCATCACCAACGTCCTGATGTGCCGGCCGCCCGCCAACCGCGACCCGCATCCGAACGAGGTCGAGCGCTGTAGCGACTGGCTCTGGCGCAAGATCAACCTCGTCCGGCCGGAGGTCGTCTGCACGCTCGGCAACTTCGCGACGAAGCTCCTGCGCGACGACCAGACCGGCATCACGAGGCTGCGCGGCCGGCCGGAGGAACGGACTCTCGGCACGCTGAACGTGCGCCTGCTGCCTCTCTTCCATCCGGCTGCTGCGCTCTACACGCCCTCGAACGTCGAGCTTCTGCGCGAGGATTTCAAGCGGATACCGGAGCTGTTGGCGCTGCCACCGCTGGAGCAGGCTGCCGTGGATCCCGAGGCCGAGCTCGGGGCGCCCGTGGTCGCCGAGCCGGCGCCCGCGGTCGAGCGCCCGCCCGGCGACCAACTCGGGCTCTTCTAGCCGCAGCGCTGGTCCCGGTTAGCGACGAAGTGCGTCGCTAACCGGGACCAATGCCCGGGGGTCGCCGCGCTGGTCCCAGATAGCGACGTAATGCGTCGCTATCTGGGACCAGCGCCCGGGGTGCCCGGGGTGCCCGGGCCGCCCGAAGTGCCGGGCACGCCCGCGCGTGCGGCCCGCAGTGCCCGGAGTTGGGCGCGCGGGCGGGCAGCGCCGCGACCGGTGAGCGTTCGCAGCAGCGCCGCGCGCGAGAACGTGAGCGCTTGGATCGCGTCGTCGCGCCGCAACGATGCGGGGCCGAGCTGCGCCGCGACGACCTCGCGGCGGCGGCGGGCCAACAGCTCGTGTGGCTCGCCGCCGTAGGCCGGCCCGGTCGAGTGGGCGCCGCTGTGTACCAACTCGATTCGCGGATCGAGCAGCGTCGGCACGCCCTTCCCGGCAGCCCGCAGGCAGAGGTCGAGATCCTCGAAGAAGAGGAACTGCCCAGGGTCGAACGGGCCGAGGTCGCGCAGCGTCGCGGTGCGCGCTGCGACCGCGGCCGCGATCGCCCAACCGGCGCGTCGCGGACGGCGCGAACGCCAGGGCAGGACGCCGCCTCCGAGCAGACGCGCCGGCAGGAGCGAGGCGGCGAGCGCCGCGGGCGATCCCGGCAGCGGATGCGCGCTGTCCTGGATCGAGCCGTCGTCGTTCAGCAACCGCGGGACGTGGAGCGCACCGGCCGCGGTCGCGAGCGACGCCAGCCGGCCGAGCGCGGCGGGATCGGTCACGACGACATCGGGGTTGAGGAGGATCGTGACCGGCGCGGTCACCGCGGCGACGCCTGCGTTGTTCGCGGCCCCGAAACCGACATCACCAGCTTCGATCACGAGGCAGCCGGCATCGCGTCCGACCTGCGGGCCGTGGTCGGCAGACCCCGCGTCGACGACGATCACCTGGGCAGGGCGCGGGTCGGCGGCTCGCAGCGAGTCGAGCAGCCGCCGCAGATCTGCTGCCGAGTCGTGCAGCACGATGACGACCGCGTAGCCGCTCATCGCACGACCCGCTCGAAGACCGCTGCCATGTCGGCGGCCACAGCCGACCACGGGCGCGGGGGCTCCAGCGCTGCGACCAGGTTCGCTCGCTCGGTGGGGAGTGCGCCGATCGCCGCGGCAAGTGCGCCGGCATCGCCCGCCGGGAAGCGCAGCGTGCCCGGCAACCGCAGCGACGGCAGGTCGCTGACGATCGAGGGGACGCCGTGCGCCGCAGCCTCGCGCGGCGTCAGCCCGTAGCCCTCGAGCAACGACGGCACTATCAGCGCCTTGGCCCCGGCGTAGAGCCGGTGGAGTTGTTCGTCAGATACATGTCCGAGCAGCTCACCGATGTCCGGACGTGTGCGGCCCTCGCCGGCGATCAACAGGTCGGCGTCCGGGGCGGCGCGCCGCCAGGCGTCAGCCAGCACATCGAGGCCCTTGCGCGGCTCGAGCGCGCCGACGAAGAGGAAGTACGGTCGCGGCCGCTCGAACGGGACGATGCCCGCCGGCGGCGCGTCGACGCCGGGCTCGACGACGGTCGCTCCAACACCGAACCGCGACTCCAGATCGTCGGCAACCGACGCGTCGATGCAGGTGACCGCGGCCGCGGCGCGCAGGAGCCGCGGGAAGCGCATGAGCCGGTGCCAGAGCCGTTCGTAGTGGGTGAAGTCGGCTGGACGGTCGAGCCACGAGAGGTCGTTCACCGTGAGCACGTAGGGGGCACCCGCGGCGATCGGCCCGGGCGCCGGCAGCCAGGCGACGTCCGCGTCTGCCGCGGCGATCAGGGTCGGTCGGCCAGTGAGCGCGGATGCGGCGCGAGCGGCACGGGACGGCGTCACCGCGCGCACCTCGATGCCGCCGATCGTGCTCAGCTCCTCGCAGACGCGGGTCGCCACCCGCGAGACGCCCCTGCCTGCCGCCAGCCGGCGGCCGTCGACGGCCACGATCACCGCGAAGACGCTACCCACGACTGGCGTAGACTCGGGTGCTGATGGCTTTCACGGCCCACCCGTCGCCGCCACGGGTCGCACTGGTCCACGACTTCCTGCTCGATCTGCGCGGTGGCGAGCGCGTCTTCCTGTGCCTGGCGGAGATGTTCCCGGACGCCGACATCTTCACGGCCGTCTACGACGCCGCGGGGACCGAGGGGCGGTTCGAGGGGCGCACCGTCAAGACCTCGTTCCTCCAGCGGCTGAGCCCCGACAGCGATTCGTTCCGTCGCTACCTGCCGTTCTATCCGAGGGCAATCGAGTCGCTCGACCTGTCCGGCTACGACTTGGTCATCTCGAGCTCCTCCGCCTGGGCGCATGGAGCCCGCGTCGCGCCCGGCGCCGTTCACGTCTGCTACTGCCACAACCCGTTCCGCTACGCCTGGAACGAACGCGACGCGACGCTCGCTGCACGGTCGCTGCCGGTGCGGCTACCGCTCTCGTTCGTGCTGTCGCGGTGGCGCGACTGGGACCGGCGCGCGGCGCAGCGTGTGGACCGGTACGTCGCCAACTCGGAGACGACGAAGTACCGGATCGCCGCGTATCTCGGCCGGCAGGCCGACGTCGTCTATCCGCCGGTCGAGATCGATCGCTTCTCGCCCGGCGTTCGCGGCGAGCGGTTTGTGGTCCTCTCGGAGCTGATGGCGCACAAGCGGATCGCCGTCGCTGTCAGCGCCTGCACCGAGCTCGGCCTGCCACTGACCGTGATCGGGGACGGGCCGGACGGCGACCGTCTCCGCTCGCTCGCAGGCGACAGCGTCGAGTTCCTCGGGCGGGTCAGCGACCAGGAGGTCTCGTCACGGCTGCAGACGGCCCGCGGCCTGATCGTCACCGCGACCGAGGAGTTCGGTATCGCTGCCGTCGAGGCGCAGGCGGCGGGTTGCCCCGTGATCGCACTCGATGAGGGAGGGCTTCGCGAGACCGTCGTCGAGGGACGGACGGGGACGTTCTTCGCCCGTCCGGCGGTGCCGGAGCTCTGTGCGGCGCTCGAGGCGTTCGAGCCGGCTTCCTACCCCGCCGCAGCCTGCGTCGAGAATGCCCGGCGGTTCAGCCCGGCGGTCTTCGAGCAGGCGATCGAGCGGGTCGTCGCCGAGGAGCTCGACCGCGTGCGGGCAGGCTCCCTACCGGCTGGGCAGGAGCCGGAGCCGGCGCCGGTCCTTGCCGGGCGGGCGCGATGAGCACCGCCGTGCGAGCCGCCGGCTCGCTGAGGTCGGCGGTCGCCGCCGACCTCGCGGCGACCGCCGCCTACCGTGGCGACCGGCACGAGTTCCGGTCGCTCGCCGATGCCGTAGTTCAGGGCCTGCGCCTGGCGCTGGTCAGCGACGCCTTCGCCGCACAGGTGCTCTACCGGCTCAAGGTCGCGCTTCAGGCGCGCCGCGTGCCGCTGCTCCCACGGATCTGTCATCGCCTCGCGATGTCGACCGCGCAGGTAGCGATCGGTGACCCGGTCACGCTCGGTCCGGGCGCCTACTTCGCGCACGGGCAGGTCGTCATCGACGGCATCGTCCGGATCGGCTCGGGCGTCGTGATCTTCCCCTGGGTGACGATCGGCCTCCGGGCCGGTGACCTTCGCGGTGCGACGATCGGCGACAACGTGACGATCGGCACCGGCGCGAAGGTGATCGGCCCTGTGAACATCGGCGACGGCGCCGTCGTCGGGGCGAATGCGGTCGTGGTCGATGATGTCGCCGCCGGTGCGACGGTCGTCGGCGCTCCGGCCCGGCCGAGCCGCGATCCGGTCCGTTAGTGTCAGGTCGATGAAGATCCTGAGCCGCAAGCGCAAGAAGGACGAATCGACGCCACAGCGCGCCGACCTGCGCCGCCGGCACCTCGAAGGGCTTGCCGAGCTCGAGCGCGCGGACCCGGCGTCTCCGGCGTTCGCCGAGCCGGACACCGCAGCGCTGCCGCCGGGTCCCGGGCTGCCGGAGTTCGGCGCCGGCGAGCTGACGCCGGGTCTGCTGCGCGCCGCGATCCTGCGCGACGGCTGCGCGCTCGTTCGTGGCCTCGTGCCGCGCGACGACGCGCTCGAGTTCGCCGACGAGATCGACCGAGCCTTCGAGGAGCGCGAGCGCTCGATCGACGGGCAGCAATACGACCTCGAGTACTACGACCCGTTCCACCCCGAGCCTCCGCAGGAGCTCGACCTCGCGTCGCAGGCATGGGTTCGAGAGGGCGGAGGGCTCTTCGCTCCCGACTCGCCGGTCGTGGCGGCGCGGATGTTCGAGCTGCTCGACGAAGCCGGCGTGACCGCCCTGATCGATGGCTACCTCGGACAGCGACCGCTGATATCGAGCCAGAAGACGACGCTGCGCAAGTCGGCTCCCGACGTCTCCGGCGCCTGGCACCAGGACGGCCGGTTCCTCGGCGGCGTCCGCGCGATGAACCTCTGGCTCGCGCTCTCGCGCTGCGGCGACGAGGCGCCTGGCCTCGACATCGTCCCGAAGCGCTTCGACGAGATGGTCCCGTCGGGCACCGACGACGCTCCGCTCTGGTACTGCGTCTCCGACGCGGTGATCGCCGAAGTGTCCGCGGACGCGCCCGTGATCCGGCCGATCTTCGAGCCCGGCGACGCGATGTTCTTCGACGATCTCTTCCTGCACAAGACCGGTTCGGACCCGTCGATGCCGAACTCCCGCTTCGCCCTCGAATGCTGGCACTTCGGGGCGACCGGCTTCCCCGGCGACTACGCGCCGATCGCAGCATGACCGAGCTGCGCGACGCGACGGCCGCCGACGCCGCAACCGGATTCGACCCGTTCGCGAGCGATGCGTCGCGGTGGGCGACGTCGATGCGCAACCACGGCGAGCTGCTGACAGGGATGCTCGAGGCGGCGAACGTCCGCTCGATCGTCGAGGTCGGCGCGTACGCCGGCGACCTCACGAGCATGCTGCTGGACTGGGCGGACCGGCACGGGGCCACCGTCGGCGCCGTCGACCCGATGCCGCAACCGCAGCTCGTGACGCTCGCCGAGAGCAACCCGGCACTCGACCTGATCCGCGAACCGAGCCTCGAGGCGCTCGCCCGGATCCCGATCCCCGACGCGGTCGTGATCGACGGCGATCACAACTGGCATACGGTGATCGAGGAGCTGAGGCTGATCGCCGCTCGCGCCGAAGAGCTGCCGCTGCTGCTGTTCCACGATGTCTGCTGGCCGCACGCGCGCCGTGACGACTACTACAGCCCCGACGCGATTCCCGCCGACCTGCGGCAGCCGCTCGTCCCTGAGGGACATGGGATCATGCCCGGCATCGCCGGCACCGTGCCCGCCGGCATGCCGTACCCGAAGTCGGCCGCCCACGAGGGCGGGGAGCGCAACGGCGTGCGAACCGCGGTCGAGGACTTCGTCGCCGAGCAGGAGCTACTTCGCTTCGTAGCCGTGCCGATCTTCTTCGGGCTCGGCGTCGTCTGGCGCCTCGACGCGCCGTACTCGGAGGCGCTGGCGGCGATGCTCGATCCTTGGGACGACAACCCGACGATCGCGAGGCTCGAAGCCAACCGCGTCCACCATCTCGCAACCGGATGGGCGTTGCAGCAGCGGCTCGCGCGCCAGGAGGCGCTGCTCGACCAGCTGCGGATGTCGCGCTCCTTCACCGTCGCAGAACGTCTGTCGCGCATCTACAGCCGGGTCACCGGCGGGCGCGGCGAGACGGCGGTGACGAAGGACGAGATCAGGCGCGCGCTCGCCGACTAGCGCGCCGCGCGCTTGCGCCGCCCAGCATTCCAAGTCCGCAGCGGCTCGGTCAGCCACCACGAGAAGCTGTCCTCGATCGCCGAGAGCGGCTCCTGCAGCCGCCAGGCCTGCGCCTCGGCGGTGTAGTGCAGTCCTTGCGCGAAAGCGCGTGCCGCGTCGCGCTCGGCCTCGCCGCGCCGCGCACGGGGTCGCCACTGCTCGTCGGCCCCGTGCGAGCCGTCGTCCCACTTCCGGGCCAGGATCATGTGCGACTCGATCCAGGGCGCCGCGTCCTCGTCCGGCACGAGCAGGATGTCGCGGTGGACCGTGATCGCAATGTCCGTCGTCCTGACCTTGCGTCCGGCGGCCCGCGCCTCAAGACAGATGTCGACGTCGATCCCGTAGTCGTAGACGAACCGCTCGTCGAACCGCAGGTGCTCGACGGCCCAGGGTGAGAGCACGAGCAGCGCCCCGTCAAGCACGTCGACGTCCTGCGGAGCCGGCGCCGGCTCGGACCAGCGGAACGGATCGGTCTCTCCACCTCCGATGTCGCTGTAGCGCAATCGCATCGCACCACAGCTGATCTCCCCGCGCCACCACGCGAGCCCGTGGTCACCCGACGCCCCGGCGCAGCCGGCGACAGCGACCTGAGGATCGGCGAGGGCGGCCTTCACCTTCGCGGCGAAGTGCGGGTCGGTGATCTCGGTCGACTGCTCGATGATCACCAGCGCCTCGAGATCCTCCCTTCCACGGGCCTGCTCGATCGCGATGTTGCCGGTACGCGCCCGCGTCCCTGCAACGGCGAACTCCCATGCCTCGACCTCGTCGCCGGTCACGAGCGCGATCCCCGGCGCCGCCTGCTCGTCGTAGAGCTCGTCGTCACCGACGACGACCGCGACGGCGATCACGACCGCTCCTTGATCCGTCTGCGAACGCCTTGAGCGACCCGGACCGGTGCCGTGATGCGCCAGGACACGCTCGTCCGGGCCTCGTGGAGGGCGTGTTCGAGGTAGGGCATCTGCAAGCCGGCGCGCATCTCGTTCGACCAGGCTCGCGACAGGTGCAGGTCACGAACGGCCTCCGCCCTGCGGGCGCGCTGCTCCCAGCTGCCGGGCTCCCAGCCGACATCCGGCATCCGGCCCTGCCACTTCTCGGCGATCGCCATGTGCGCCTCGATCCAGGTCTCGGGGTTGCTCACGAGATCGAGCGAGTGGTGGTGGATCGCCCTGACATCGGCCGTGACGACGCGTTTGCCCGCCTCACGAACCTGGAGGCAGAAATCGAAGTCGTATCCGTGGAGCTGACCGAGCGACTCGTCGAACCTGAGCCGATCGACGACCCACGGCGAGAGCACCAGCAGGAAGCCGTCGACCGTGTCGACATCGCCGGTCCTCGCGTACGGCGGGCGGCCGTCGCGGTCCCATGAGAACCCAGGGAACCCGCCGCCGCCGTGCTCGTCGTACTTGTGCATGAACGACGCCAGCGTGACCGACCCGTCCCACCAGGCGATCGTGCGCACACCGACCGATCCGACGCATCCGGCGAGCCCGACCTCCGGATCGGCGATCGCGTCGCGGATCCGGGCACAGAAGTCGTCGTCGACGAGCTCCGTGTCCTGGTGCAGGAGGACGAGCGCCTCGAGCCCCTCGTGGCCGGCCGCGCGGTCGAGCAGCGAGTTGTAGCTGTGGAACAGCGAACCGGGGGCGTCGATCGCCCAGACCTCGGAATCGGGCTCGGCCACGCGCTTGATGCCGCGCGCCGCACAGGTGTCGTAGACGTCGCGCTTGGTGACGGAGGTGGCGAAGACGATCATCGAGGGGCCGGGAGTCTATTCGCGGGCGTGCCGTACGCTGACGCGGCCGTGGCGACGATCATCGAAGCGCAGGAGGTCCGCAAGGCATTCCACGTGCCGGACCGGCCGGTCGACAGCTTCAGGGAGCTGGCGCTGAGGCCGCTCGCGTCGAGGTCCGGTCGCACGCTTCACGCGCTCGACGGTGTGACGTTCTCGGTCGAGGACGGCGAGTTCTTCGGCATCGTCGGCCAGAACGGTTCGGGCAAGAGCACCCTGCTGAAGATCCTCGCCTCGATCTACCGCGCTGACTCCGGCGTCGTGCGGACAGGCGGCAGGATCGCGCCGTTCATCGAGCTCGGCGTCGGCTTCAACCCCGATCTCACCGCTCGTGAGAACAACGAGATGAACGGTGTGCTGATGGGCCTGACCAGGCGCGCGGCACGCCGGCGGCTCGATGCCGTCCTCGACTTCGCCGAGCTCCAGGACTTCCGCGAGCTCAAGCTCAAGAACTACTCGTCCGGGATGATGGTCCGGCTGGCGTTCGCGATCATGGTCCAGGCGGAGGCCGACATCATGCTGATCGACGAGGTCCTGGCGGTCGGTGACGCGGCGTTCGCCGCCAAGTGCATGGAGGTCTTCCGGGAACGCCGGCGTCGTGGGCAGACGGTCGTCCTGGTAACGCACGACATGGGGGCGGTGCAGTCGCTGTGTCACCGCGCGATGATGCTCGACCACGGGCGGATGAAGCACATCGGGGACGTCGAAGCGGCGGCGCGCGAGTACTTCCGCGCCAACTACACGGGTTACAGCGACGGTCAGGCGGGCGAGGCGTTCCCGGACATCAACGTCCGCGTCGTCTCGTTCGAGCTGCGCGATGCGGCGGGCGACGCGATCGAGAACGTCGAGCAGGGAACGCCGCTGCGGTTCCACGCGACCTTCGAGGCGCGTCGCAGGATGCGCGTGCCGACGGTCGGCCTGCACGTGAGGAACGCCGACAACCTCGACATCTTCACGGTCCACAGGGAGCTTTCGGGCGATCTTGCCGAGCTGGAGGCCGGCGACCGCTTCCGGGTCGCCGGGGAGCTCGACAACCCGCTGCTCCCCGGTCGCTACGGGCTCGACTGCTGGATCCGCGACGAGGAGGGCGGAGCCACCCATCTGCAGGTTGTGAGGCTCGCCGACTTCCACGTCTACGGTTCGGGTGGCGGGCCGGGGATCGTGACGGTGCCCTCTGTTGTCGAGATCGGACGGGAGCCGTGACTCCGCGGCCACCGGTCGAGCTGCGTGAGATCCACGGTCCGACCGCGCTCGGAGGCGGTCGCCGCCGTGCGTGGGAGCTGCTCGCGATCATGGCGTCGGCCGACTTCAAGCGCGCCTACCGGGGGACGGCGCTCGGCTATCTGTGGACCGTCGCGCGGCCGCTGTTGCTGTTCGTCGTGCTGCTCGCGGTCTTCACGCAGGTCTTCCGGATCGGGTCGCAGGTCGAGCACTACCCGGTGCTCCTGCTGCTCAACATCGTGCTCTACGGGCTGTTCCAGGACGCGACGACCGCTGGCGTCACCGCGATCAGCGCGCAGGAGAGCCTCGTTCGGAAGACCCAGTTCCCTCGGCTCGTGATCCCGCTTGCGGTCGTCGGGACGGCGACGATCAACCTCGGCCTGAACATGATCGTCGTGACCGTGTTCATGGTCGCGTTCGGTGTCGGGCCGCTCTGGACGTGGCTGCTGTTCCCGCTGGTGCTGCTCCTGCTCGCCGTTCCGACGGTCGCGATCTCGATGCTTCTGTCGGTGCTGTACCCGCGGTTCCGGGACACGGCGATCATCTGGGGTCTCGCGACGACGGTTCTGTTCTACGGGACGCCGGTTCTCTACCCGAGCGAGGCGGCGCCGGAGAAGGTCGGTTATCTGATCCGCGCCAACCCGCTGACGCCCGTCTTCCAGCTCGCGAGGCAGTGGCTGATCGATCCCTCGGCTCCGGGGCCCGGCTCCGGGCCTCACGGCGGCGCGCTGCTCGTGCTGTCGGGCGTGATCTACGCGCTCGTCGTGGTCGTCGCGGTGATCGTCTTCCGCCGCGAGGTCCCGCGGATCGCCGAGCGGCTGTAGCGAGCTCTCAGCTCGCGCGCACGCGATCGAGCTCGAGCATCAGCTCGTCGCTCAGCGAGGTCTCCCAGTCGGTGCTCCACTCGACCGCGCTGCCGGAGGCACGGCGGTCGTGGTTGCCTGTGGCCGCCGCGGCCTCGGCCAGCGCGCCCACGATCGCGTCGAGCCCGGGTTCGGCGGCGATGATGTTCGGCGAGATCGCGGCGAGAGCGGCGCCGGTCTTGTTCTCGAACGTGTTCGTGACCGTCACCATCCCGGCAGAGGCCATCTCGATCGGGACGAGGCTGGGGTGGGGGGTCAGCATCAGCGCCAGGCCGACGTCGTGCCGGCGCAAGATCTCCGCGTAGGAGGATTGGTTGTCGCGCCTCAGCAGCTCGAGCGTCGCGTCGGCGCCCAACGCGATCGACCCCGCTCCCTCGACCGAGCCGATGCCGGTGAAGGTCCACTCGCCGGCGAACGCGCCGGCGTTCACAGCCTCCGCCAACGCGAGAACCCCCAGCTCGAACATGTTCCTCTGCGCGTGGGTCTCCGGGCGTGCATAGAACAGCAGCCGGCGCGGCCCGGAGCGGTCGAGGTCCGCGGCGCTCGGGCGCGGCACCGGAGTGATCGCGTTCTGGAACGAGAGCGACCGGGCATCCCCGGCGTCGCCGCCGTCCGCGAACACGCCGATCCGGTGCCGACGGAAGTACTCGCGCAGCAGCTCGCTCGAGAACAGCGCGCGATGTGGGAACCGGTAGCTGTCGCGCGCCAGGGCCGCATATGTCCCCATCGGGAACGTCAGCGGCTCGCACTCCTGGATCAGGTAGAGGAACGGCGCGCCGCCGGTCGCCTCCGCGGCGGCGCGAGCCGAGTAGGCCGTCCACCACGTCGTCGCGATGAACCGGTCCGCCGGGCTGACCTCGAGCCCGGCCTCGCGCCCGAAGGCGAACTCGACCTGCTCGAACAGGGAGCCGAGGCCGCGGAAGGCCGAGATCCGGTCCTGCCAGTCGCGCGGCAGCGCGACCGACGCGTCGGTGGTGACGACGCGGACCCGTTCGCCGCGCTCCGCCAGCCTGCGAGCCAGGTTGAGCTTCGCGATGTAGCCGCCGAAGAAGTGCTCGAGGTCGAACGAAGGGATCAGCAGGTTCGTTCGCTCCGGCGCACGGTCGTCGACGGTCAACTCGAGTGGCGTGATCATCTCGCGAGCGATCCGCACAAGTGCGTTCCGGGGGTCCTTGCTGCCGCTCGCGGCTCGCAAGGCCGCCGGCGGCTTGGCATCCAACCGCTCCCAGCCCGACGCCGAGCACCAACGCCACATGAAGGCGAGCAGCAGGCGCAGGTCGGCGCCGAGAGTCCGGCTGTCGCCCGTGAGCTCACGCATCCCACGGGCGGCGAGCGCAACCAGTGCAGCCGGTGAGTTGTCGGCCCGGGCGAAGCGCTTCAGACGGCGCCGGTCGGACCGCCGCATCTGGGAGCCGACGCGCCGATCGAGCACGAGCGTCAGCTGAATCAGCCGGCAGCACTCGGTGAAGTAGCGCTCGCGTGCTCGGCGCGCCGCCTCGCGCGGTGCCTGCCGGAGCCCCCCGAGCCGCCGGCGGAAACCGGGCAGGCCGTTCGACCCGGCGTGGCCGATCACAGCCGATCCGTGCTGGACGTAGTCGTAGAGCGGCCGGTCGACGTAGGCGATCCCGGCCCGCGCGCGCGCGACAAGGGCGAGCCAGTGGTCGTGGTAGTGGGCGAACTGCGGCGGCAGCGGCAGCGCGACATCGAGCAGGCCACGGCGGACGAGCGATGCCGAGCCCGGCACGCAGTTGGTGACCAGCAGGTCGACGATGCGGTCGTGATTGGGACGGCGCTCGGTCCAGAACGTCTCCGACCGCACCGCGCCCGAAGGTTCGGTCAGGCGGCAGTCGCTGAAGGCGAGGTCCCGGGAGCCGATCGCACCGAAGAGCGTCGTCAGCTTGTCCGGGTGCCAGCTGTCGTCCTGGTCTGCCAGCGCGACGAACTCGGCGTCCCGGGGGGCGAGCGCCATCGCTCGCTCGAAGTTCCGTGCGAATCCGAGACGCGCGGATGCCCGTGAGACGGCAACCCGAGGATCGTCGCCGATCTCGTCGAGCATGCTCTCGAACGTCTCCGGACTCGACCTGTCGTCGCTGATCACGCAGACCCAGTTGCGGTGGCTCTGGGCGCGGATCGAGGCGAGCTGAGCGCGGAACAGGTCGGGCGGCGGGTTGTGAGTCGCCATGCAGATCGCGACCAGCGGGCCCTCGGCGTCGTCGGGCGGAGCCGGTGGGGCCTCCAGCGCCTCCCCGGACTCGCGAGCGGCGATCGTCCCGAGCGGCGTCTCGCAGACCGAACCGTCGCTGAGCGTGGCACGCAGTCCGATTTCGAACCGCTCAGGTCCGGGCCGAAGTGAGGCGAACCCCCAGAAGCCGCTGCGTCGTGCGGACCCGACGCCGGGGTGTGCTCGCGCGACGTCCCGTCGCGGCATCCGCCGGGCCGACACGCGCTCGGCGACCCCGTCGACGGTCAGCTCGAGGTGCCGGATCCGTCCGGCCGTCTCGAACGCCCATCCGGCGACGAACACCGATGTCCCACCGCCGACTGCGATCGACTCGGGCAGGGGGTGGTCGAGGCCGTGCTCGAGCATCGGCGGCAGTCTAGATCGGCGCGTAGTATCGCCCTGTGGCGCAACTCGCCCTCAGGCTCATCGCCGTGCTGCTCGCGGTCGCAGGCGTCGTCGTCGGCGTGCGCGCGTATGCCGATGCACGGAGATGCGAGGACGCGCGCCGCAGCCTGTTCGTCGCGACGCTGCGATCGACGTCCGACCCAGTCGCGGTCGCGGCGGTGGCGGAACGGTGCGCGAGCCCTGAGACCGTCGCGGCCGCGGCGGCCGGGATAGCGCGAGCCGATCCGGCTGGCGCCACGCGGCTCGCCCGGGAGGCGGCTCGCCGGGCTCCTGAGACGTTCGGTCCCTGGGCGGCGCTGGCGATCGCCGATCGGGATTCCGCGGCCTGGGAGCGCGCCCGGACGCTCAATCCGCGCTGGCGGACGGCCGCTCCGCGCTGATCGCCAGCGCGGCCATTATCACGGCGTTCGCGGTCACAGCCGGAATCTGCCAGTGCCAGTCGAGCGAAGCGCCGACGAGCCAGGCGAGGAGTGCCGCGGACGCCCCATGGAGCGCCTGCCCGCCTCTGCGCAATGCGAGGGCGACGCCGACGGCGAAGGCGAGCACAAGCGCCAGTCCCGCAAGCCCGAGCTCGGCCGCGGTCTCGAGCCAGAGCGAGTGGGCGTTGATCACCTTCTCGTCGATCGTACGCTCCCGGAGCCAGAGCGAGGCGAAGCTGCCGGCACCGTGACCGGCTGCCGGGCGCTGGGCGAACGCCTCGACCGCAACGTGCCAGTACTGCGCTCGGTTGCTTCCGGTCGAAGCCAGGCGCCCGCTGGTCGCACCGAAGCTCTCTCGCCCGTCATCGGTTCGGTCGATCAGGGCTGCGGCGAACGGAAGCGCCAGCGTGACCACGAGACCGGCGACGAGGATGCGATGGAGAGCGCGCGAGCGGCCGGTCAGAGGCCTCGGGCGGATGGCGGCGCCGGCCGATCCGGCGGCGCAGGCGGCGATGACGAGCAGGCTCAGCCAGAGGCCACCGTCGGCTGCTGCCGTCGGCCCGTCGCGCACCCCGGCGAACGGCAGCGTCAGCGCCACGCCGGCGAGCGCCGCAGCGACGATCGGGACGAGCCGGCGAACGCTCGCGGCCGAACTGCCGCCGGTGATCCCGAGCAGGATCATGCCCGCGAGCGCTGCGGCGATCCCGGTTCGCGAATAGGTGAGCATCAGACCGGCGCCGAGCACCGGTGCGGCAGCGGTTGCCGCCGCACGGAGGCCGCGAGGGCTCGATCGACCGGTGGCGATCGAGGCACAGAGAACGATCCCCAGCGCGGCCAGGAGCGCTTGAGCGTTCCAGTAGCCGGTCGGCGCCGTCAGGCGGCCGCCCGCGCGGGCGATCTGCTCGACCGGGAACCAGTCGCTGAGCGCGCGCGTCACGAGCCCGTACGCGACCACGACGAGGGTGCCCGCCGCAAGCGCCGGCTCGACGAGCGCCCGTGACGGCCGGTTGGCGACGAGCTGAATCGAAGCAGCCCAGAGCAGCGCGAAGTAGCCGGAGGCCAGCTGGGTCGCCACGAGCCAGCCACCGGGGTCCGGGCTCCAGGCACGGCTGGCAGCCGTCAGCGTGGCGAGCGCGGCGAGCGCCGACAGCGCCGCCCGTCCTTCGCGCGATGCCGGGATCAGCGGCCCGTTGGTGGCTGCGGCCGCGATCCCGAGCAGCGCGAAGGCGGCGACGAGGAACGCCGGCCGCGCCGTCGCGGACGACCCACCGTCGGCGAAGGCGAAGACGGCCGGCACGGCCAGCGTCGGCAGGATGAGCAGCCGGAACCACACGCCGCGGAGCCTACGTACACTGGTCGCGATGGGGCAGCGAGCGAGAAGAGTCACGGCGACGATCGTCGCGTCCGCCCTCGCCTGGGGCGCGCCGGCCGCGTTCGCCCAGTCAGGCGACGAGCAGTACTCGGATCCGTTCGAGGACGCGCCCGCCAAGACGACGTCGTCGCCGAAGAGCTCCTCGGGCAGCGGGTCCTCCCAGTCTCCGGCGCCGAGCACGGCGCCTGTGCCTGCCGCGCCTGCCCCGCAGGCCGCTCCCGGGGCTGCAGCTGGTCTCGACGAGCTGCCTCGCACCGGCGCCGACCTCCGGCCTGCCGCGGTCGCCGGCCTGCTGATGCTCGGCTTCGGCCTTCTGCTCCTGCGGCGGTCCTCCGCTGCCCGGCGCTGACCGACGGCTCGCTTCGGTGGCCGACACCGAGGCGCTCGGGTCGCTGATCGCGCGCTCGCTGAAGCCAGGCGACGTCGTCCTGCTCGAAGGCGAGGTCGGCAGCGGCAAGACGACGCTCGTGCGCGGGGCGGCGCGTGCGCTCGGATGGGGCGGGCCGGTCACGAGCCCGACCTACGCGCTGGCGAACCGCTATGAGACGCCCGGCGGGCCGGCGATCGCGCACCTCGACCTCCACCGCCTCGGAGCGCTCGCGGGCGAGGACGAGGGGCTGCTCGACGACAGCCTGACGCCGGATGCGATCGCGTTCGTCGAATGGCCCGAGATCGCGCGCGCGGCGCTACCGCGCGGGCCCCGGTTCGTCGTCCGGCTTGCGCACGACGGTGACGGCCGCCGCGCGATGATCGAGGAACCCGGCCGGTGACGCTGCTCGCGCTCGACACGTCGACCGCCGCGACCGTCGTCGCCGTCGGCGATGCGAACGGCGGGCTGCTGGCAGACGCGCGCCACGACCCGGCGGCAGGCGACCGGCCGGGGCACACGTCCGAGCTGCTGGCGCTCGCCGAGCAGGCTCTGACCGCTGCGGGCATCGCGTGGGGCGACCTCGATGAGATCGCCGTCAGCGTTGGCCCAGGCGGCTTCACCGGCCTTCGCGTCGGGCTCGCGACGGCGCGCTCGCTGGCGTCGTCGCTCGGCTTGGCGACGCGGCCGGTCGTCTCGCTCGACGCGCTTGCCGCCGGGGCGCCCCGAGGAGACCAGCGGCCGGTCATCGCCGCGATCGACGCGCGCCGCGGCGAGCTGTTCGCGCGCCGCTACGGAGCCGGCGGAGCACCGCAGGACGAGCCGTCGGCGGTCACGCCCGCCGCGCTCGCGTGCGACGGCTCGCTCGTCATCGGTGACGGCGCGATCCGCTATCGCGAGGTGATCGAGGCTGCCGGCGGGCGGGTGCCGGCGGCCGACGATTTGCGGCACGCGATCTCCACGGCCGGCCTACTAGCGGCAGCCGTCGCGGCGACGCAGGGCGAGCTCGTGCCGCTGTACCTGCGCCAGCCGGACGCGGAGCCGAGCCGGTGACCGCGCGTGCCCGCAGCGACGACCGTGTCGCGCGGACGCGATCCGGGCTCGAGCTGCGCGTCGGCAGGCTCGGCGAGCACGCGCTGCCCGAGGTCGCCGCGATCGAGCGTGGCGCCTACCCGACGCCGTGGTCGCTCGCGATGTTCACCACCGAGCTCTCGAAACCCGCTGCACTCCACCTCGGCGCATGGGACAGCGATCGGCTCGTCGGCTACGCGATCTGCTCGCCCTACGACGGCGTCTGGCACCTGCTCAACCTCGCCGTCGACGCGAACCGTCGCCGTTCGGGCATCGGCGCGGCGCTGCTCGTCGAGCTGCTGCGCCGGCTCGAGGAGAACGCATTGCTTGCCTCGAAGCCGCCGCCGGCGGTCACGCTCGAAGTCAGGCGCACGAACGGCGCCGCGCAGGCGCTCTACCGCCGCGCCGGCTTCCTCGAAGCAGGCATCCGGCCGCGCTACTACCCGGACACCGGCGAGGACGCGCTGATCCTCTGGCGCACGCCGGCGACGCTCCGCGGCCGGCTCGATGACGTGCCGGGGGTGTCCGCATGACTCCGCTCGTGCTCGCGATCGAGACCTCGTGCGACGACACCTGCGCAGCGGTCGCCGCAGGCACCGAGATCCGCTCGAACGTCGTCGCCTCGCAGTCGGGGCACGAGCGCTTCGGCGGCGTCGTCCCCGAGATCGCCGCACGCTCGCACCTGCTGCAGATCGGCCCGGTCGTCGACGAGGCGCTCGAGCAGGCGGGCGTCACGCTCGACGACATCCAGCGCGTCGCGGTGACCGCCGGTCCGGGGCTCGTCGGCGCACTGCTGATCGGCGTCCAGACGGCGAAGGCGATCGCGGCGTCGCGCTCGATCCCGCTCGTTGCCGTCGACCACCTCCACGGGCACATCGCCGCCAACTTCGCCGCCGGCCGCGAGACGGAGCTCGAGCCGCCGTTCCTGTGCCTGGTCGTCAGCGGTGGCCACACCTTCCTCGCCGTCGTCGTGGGCCGTGGGCCCGGCGAGTGGCGGATCCTGGGCCGGACCCTCGACGATGCGGCGGGGGAGGCGATCGACAAGGCCGCGCGGATGCTTGGGCTTGGGTTCCCCGGCGGGCCGGAGCTCCAGCGGCTCGCGGAGGGCGGTGACCCGAACGCGTTCGAGCTGCCGCGGGCCGACGGCGTCGCCGGGCTCGACTTCAGCTTCGCCGGGCTCAAGACGGCGCTGCTCTACACGATCCGCGACCTCGGCGAGGACGAGGCACGGCGCCAGGCGCCCGGCCTCGCGGCCTCGTTCCAGCACGCCGTCGTCGAGCAGCTCGCACGCCGCACCGCGCGTGCGCTCGCGCAGACCGGGCTCGAGCGGCTCGCTATCGGCGGCGGCGTCGCCGCGAATGGGCCGCTCCGCGAGCGGATGCAGGGTCTCGGCGTTCCCTGCACGGTCCCGACCCACGACCTCTGCACCGACAACGCGGCGATGATCGCTTGCGCTGCGCAGTTCACCGAACCGCTGACGCACGAGCAGGCGCTCGGACTCGAGGTGCACGTGACCGGAGGCAGCCGGTGAGCCGGCACGTCGTCACGCTCTACGGGCGCCCGGGCTGCCACCTCTGCGATGACGCGCGCGCCGCTCTCGTGCCTCTCGCAGGTGAACTCGGCTTCACGGTCGAGGAGGTCGACATCGAGAGCGACGACGAGCTGTTCAAGCGATACCTCGAGCGGATCCCGGTCGGTCTGCTCGACGGCGACCATCTCTTCGACTTCTTCATCGACGTTCCCGAACTGCGCAGGCGTCTCACTACAGTGGGCGAGCGATGAGCGGGCCCACCACGGTTGGCGCAGGCGGGGACGCCCGAGTCGTGCCCGAGCGGCTGTCGCTCGGCGTCGCCGCGCGCCTCGCGCGCTACCTCCAGGTGCTGACCAAGGCCCGCAAAGAGGGCAAGGAGACGATCTCCTCGCAGGAGCTGTCGGCCTTCACGCACGTCAACTCAACGCAGATCCGGCGCGACCTGTCGGGCTTCGGCAAGTTCGGCAAGCGCGGCGTCGGCTACAACATCGACGGCCTCGCAGACGAGATCCGCAAGATCCTGCGGACCGCCGGCCAGCACAACATCGCGCTGTTCGGCGCCGGTCGCCTCGGCCAGGCGATCGCGACCTCCGAGGTCTTCGCCGACCACGGGTTCCGGATCGTCGCGATCTTCGATCCGGCGCCCGAGAAGGCCGGCAGAGCGATCGGTTCGCTGACGGTCCGGCCGCTCGACGACCTCGCAGCGGCAGTGGCCGAGGAGGAGATCGTCGTCGGCGTGCTCGCCGTCCCCGGCCCCGCCGCGCAGGAACTCGCCGACCGTCTTGTCGATGCCGGCGTCAAGATCTTGTTCAACTACACGGACGCGCTCCTGCGGGTCCCGCCGGAGGTCACGGTTCACACCTCGAGTCCCGCCGTCGACCTGCTCTACGCCCTCTACTTCTATCTCGCATGAGCATCGACCTCGACCTCGCCGAGCAGGTCTTCGCCGAGTCCCAGGACGGGACGGTCGGGCTCGAGGAGGAGTTCGCGCTGCTCGACCCGGCGACTCTAGACATGGTCCCGCGCTTCGAGGAGCTGCGGGACTCCGCGGAGGACCCGGTCCTCGCCGAGTCGATCTCCGGCGAGCTGATCTCGAGCGAGATCGAGGTGCGTTCGGGCCGTGGCGTCGACACCGAGGACGCCATCGCGCGCCAGCGGGACGTCGCACGCCGTCTCTTCGCGCACGCGGCCGAGCGCGGCGTCGTGCTGAGTGCGACCGGCACCCACCCGTGGGCCGACTACCGCCGTCAGCCGAACATCGACACCGAGCACTACCGCCGGGTCGTCGACGATCTGCAGTACGTCGCCCGGCGCAACAACACGTTCTCGCTGCACGCCCACGTCGGCGTGCAGGGACTCGACCGCGCCGTCCGTGTCTGTGACCGGCTGCGGCCGGTGCTGCCGGTGCTGCTCGCCGTCTCCGGCAACTCGCCGTACATCGACGGGATCGACTCCGGCCTGCACTCGGCGCGCAGCCAGGCGTTCACGAAGTCGTTCCCGCGCTGCGGCATCCCGGAGAGCTACGGCTCCTGGGCCGCCTACCGCGAGTACCTGCAACTGCTGATCGACATGAACTCGATCGTCGAGTACACGCAGGTCTGGTGGTCGGTTCGCCCGCACTTCTCTTTCGGGACGGTCGAGGTGCGGATCTGCGACGTGCAGGCGACCGCGCAGGAGTCCGATGCGCTCGCGCGCCTGATCAGCGGATGCGTCCTGCAGGCGGTCGCCGACGAGGACGAGGGAGCGCGATCGTGGGGTGGCGGGGCCGGTACCGCCGGCAGGCTGATCGAGGAGAACTTCTGGCGCGCGATCCGCTTCGGAATGGACGGGCGCCTGATCGATCTCGAGAGCCGCCGCGAGATCGAGGCCGCCGCGGCGGTCGAGGAGCTGCTCCAGTGGAGCGCCCCTGCACGCGCGGCCGGACGGATCGCCGAACCTGTCTTCCCCGCTCAAAACGGCGCGCAGCGCCAGCGTGCGATGATCGCGCAGGCCGAGAGCATCGAATCGGTCTTCGCGGCGTCGGTCGCCGAGACGCAAACGAGCTACGCAAAGGAACCGGTGTTGCCATGAGCGAGTCCCCAGGCGATCCGCGCCAGATGAGCGAGGAGGAGCTGCGCAACATGTCCGAGGAGGAACTGCAGCAGCTCTACCTCCAGCAGATGGAGGCGGAGATGAAGCAGATCCGCGTCCAGGACATGGTCGCCCAGTCGATGGTCTCGTTGATCAACCTCGGCGGGCGTCGTGCCGGGCTGACGCCCGACACGATCGAGGAGCGCGATCCCGAGCAACTCCGGATCGCGATCGAGGCGGCGCGAGCGCTGCTGCCGCTGATCGCCTCCGAGCTCGGGCCGAACGCGCCGCAGATCGAGGAGGCGCTGAGTCAGCTGCAGATGGCGTACGTGCAGCTAGCGGGCGATGCTCCGCCACCGGCGGCGCCACCTTCCGAGGGTGAGGGCGCCGGCCCGGCGCAGTCATCCGGCCGCCTCTGGGTCCCCGGCCAGTAGATTTCGCCCGCGGGAGCCCGCGCTCGCGACCAGGGCCGCGGGCCGTGGGCCGTGGGCCGTGGGGGCGCGACCGTCGTTGGTACCGGTTGGCCACCGTATCTGGTGCCAGGTGGTACCAACGGGGCGGGGCGCCCGGGGCAAGACGGTCGTTGGTACCGGTTGGCCACCGTATGTGGTGCCAGGCGGTACCAACGCGCCGGGGCGCCGGGGAGTCCGGAGCGAACCGCGCACGGCTCACGCGTAAACTGCCGCCGCGGTGGCCCAGCGTCGACTCCACGGACTGCAGCGCGTCCTCGGCGTCAACGCGCTGTTCTCGACCGCCTACGGCAACGTCGGCTCGTCGATCTACTACGCACTCGGCCTCGTCGCCGGCTTTGCGCTCGGGCTGACGCCGGTCGTCTTCCTGATCACCGGCTTCATCTTCTATCTGACGGCAGCCACGTACGCCGAGGCGACGGCGATGTATCCGGAGGCCGGAGGGTCGTCGTCATTCGCGCGCCACGCGTTCAACGAGTACTGGTCGTTCTTCGCGGCGTGGGCACAGATGCTCAACTACGTCATCACGATCGCGATCAGCGCGTTCTTCGTGCCGCACTACCTCGGCAGCGTGGTCGGGATCGAGGCGCTGCGGTCGGCTCCGGGCGACATAGTCTTCTCGATCGGGCTGATCGCTCTGCTGGCGTTCGTGAACGTGCGCGGCGCGCAGGAGTCGGCGGCGGTCAACATCGGGCTCGCGGTCGTCGACTTCCTGACCCAGCTGCTGATGGTCCTGCTCGGTCTCTTCCTCGTCCTCGATCCCGACCGTCTCGTCTCCAACGTCCAGCTGGGGATCGCGCCGGAGTGGAAGGACTTCCTGATCGCGATCCCGATCGGGATGATCGCCTACACCGGCATCGAGACGATCTCGAACATGGCCGAGGAGGCCAAGGACGAGGCGGAGACGATCCCGGCGGCGATCAAGCGGGTCGTGATCGCCGTGTTCGCGATCTACGCGTTGCTGCCCGCGGTCGCGCTGTCGGCGCTGCCGGTGTACGAGCAGGGTGGCCAGTACGTCACGAAGCTCGGCCTCGGCGAGGAGGACGGCGGATTCGCCGGCGATCCGGTGCTCGGGGTGGTCAAGGAGTTCGGGCTCGGCGTGATGCAGGCGCCGCTCGAGTTCTACGTCGGCATCCTCGCCGCCACGATCCTGCTGATCGCGTCGAACGCCGGGATCATCGGCGTGTCGCGGCTCGTCTATTCGATGGGCATCCACCGGCAGATGCCCGACCGGCTGCGGACGCTGCACCCCAGGTACGGGACCCCGGTGCTGGGGATCGTGATCTTCTCGGCGATCGCGTGTGTCGCGGTGATCCCGGGCCAGGCCGACTTCCTCGGCAACATGTACGCGTTCGGCGCGATGCTGTCGTTCACGATCGCGCACCTCGCGGTCGCCCGCATGCGGATCACCAAGCCGGACTTCCCGCGCCCGTACAGCGGGCCGGGCCGGATCCCGATCGGCGGTGGTCGTCATCTGCCCGCGTTCGCGGTCGCCGGCGGGCTGGCGACGGGGCTCGCCTTCCTCGTCGTCACGTTGCTGCACATGGGTGTGGCGGTCGCCGGCTTCGGCTGGCTGGCGCTCGGGCTCGTCGTCTATCCCGTCTATCGCAGGCGTCAGGGCCTCGACCTGACGACGACCGTCAAGGTGCTCGTCGAGAAGCCGGTCGTCGATCACGAGGCCGAGTACGAGTCGGTGCTGCTCGCGCTCGACGGAACCCAGCCCTATCCGCGCGGAGCGGTCGCGGCGGCGGCGCGGATGGCGGCGCTGCGACGTCGGGGAATCCATGTCGTGGCCTGGATCACCGTGCCCCAGGCGCTTCCGATCACCGGCGAGATGCCAGAGGCCGAGGCAGAGGCGCTGAGCCTGATCGAGCAGGCACGGCTGCAGGCCGGTAGACGCGTGACAGGCCACATCGAGAAGGTCCGTGCCGGGCAGGCGGGGAGGATGATCGTGATGGAGGCCGTCGAGCTGCAGGCCCGTGCGATCGTGATGCCGCTGCCTGGCCGCGGCGGTGCCGGCGGGTCGCTGTTCGGCAAGACGCTGGAGACGGTGCTCGCCGAGCGCCCGTGCCGCGTGTTGATCCAATCCGAGCCGGACCCGAAGCTCGTGCCTCGCGGGCAGACCGTCGCCGGAATGGGGCGCTCGTGATGAGCGGGGGAGCGCACCGCGGTGTGACGATCGTGCTCTCGGCGGTGCTCGTGCTGATCGGCGTCGCGATTCTCGTCAGGACGATCGCCGACGCCGGGTTCGAGCTCACGTATGGGCTGGTCGTCGGGCCGTGCTTCGTCGCTGCCGGTGCGGCGCGGCTCTGGCTCGCGCTGAAGGGGCCGGCGCGGTGAGCGGCGGGCCTCGAGAGCCCGGCCGTGCTGGTGCGCCGGCGGTCTTCGCCGTCACCTACACGGCGCTCGCCAGTTCGCTCTACTTCGGATTGGGAGTCGTCGCCGACTACGCCAAGGCTTTGACGCCGGTCGTCTTCCTCGTCGCGGCCCTGTTCTTCGGGCTCGCCGCAATGACCTACCTGGAAGGCGTCACGCGTCACCCGGCGCGTGCCGGGTCGACGGTCTTCGCCCGCTATGGGTTCAACGAGCTCGTCTCGTTCATCGCCGGCTGGGCGGTGCTGCTCGATTACCTGCTGCTGATCTCGGTCACGGCGCTGGCGGCGACCAACTACCTGCAGGCGTTCTGGGAGCCGCTCGGCAGCGGCACATGGGAAGCGGTCGCGACGGTGGCGATCATCGGCTACGTCGCGGTCCGCAACCTGCGCGGCTTCGGTGCCGACCGGGGCACGTGGATGCGGCGGATCGCGCTCGCGGACGTCGTCCTGCTCGGGCTGCTCGTCGCGGTCGGGCTCGGGACCTTCTGGGACAGCGGTGTGCTGACTGCGGACCTCGATCTCGGCGCAACGCCGACCTGGAGCGGCCTCGTCTTCGCGCTCGGAGTCGCGACGATCGTCTTTACGGGACTCGAGTCGGCGACGTCGCTCGCCGGCGAGGTCGATACCGACGGCCGCGCGCTGAGGCGGCTCGCGGCGAGCGTCACCGCGCTGCTCGTGACGGTCTACGTCGGCGCGTCGCTCGTCGCCGTCATGGCGCTGCCGTTCGAGGGCGGCGAGTCGGCGCTCGCCGGTGAGCACCGTGATGCCCCGTTCCTCGGAATCGCCTCCGAGTTCGGCGGCGCCTTCGGCGACATCCTCATGTACGCGTTCGGCCTGTTCGGCTCCGTGACCCTGATCGCCGCCGCCAACTCGGCGATGCTCGGGCTCTCGCGGCTCTCGTATGCGCTATCGCGCAACCGGCAGATTCCTTCGGCGCTCGGTCGCCTGCACCCGGCCCGGGCGACGCCGTACGTCGCGATCTCGATCGCCGCCGTGATCTCGATCGCCTTGGCGCTGCCGCAGGACATCGACCTGCTCGTCGGCATCTACGCGTTCGGTGCGCTGATCGGGATCACGATCGCCCACGCGTCGATCATCGCGATGCGTTACCGCGAGCCCGATCGCCGGCCCTTGTACGAGGTTCCGTTCTCGGTCCGGTTCCGCGGCGGCCGGGTGCCTCTGCCCGCGGTCTTCGGCGTCGTCGCCTCGTTCGCCAGCTGGGTCTCCGTCGTGATCACGCACGAGGGCGCGCGTTACGTCGGCTTCGGCTGGATGGCGTTCGGCGTCGCCCTGTACCTGCTCTACCGCTGGTCGGAGGACAAGCCGATCCTCAAGCGCGTGAGCGTTCCAGAGGTGGCGCTCAAGCGCGACCGCAGGAAGTTCGAGTACGGCTCGATCCTCGTGCCGCTCACGGGAACCGCGATCGACGACGACATGATGCAGACCGCCGGCCGGTTCGCCGCCGAGGAGCAGGCCCGCCGGATTCCCGACGAGCCGACGACGATCGAGGCGCTCTTCGTGCTCGAGGTGCCGATGTCGTTGCCGATCGATGCCCGGTTGCCCGATGAGCAGCTCGAGCGGGCGAAGGCCGCGCTGCGCCGCGCCAAGGCGGTCGGCGAGGAGTACCAGGGGGTCGAGGTCGCGACCGCGACCGTCCGCGGCCGCAAGGCCGGGGCGGTTGTCGTCGACGAGGCCCGGCGTCGCGGGGTCGAGGCGATCGTGATGGCGGCCGAGGAGCCGTCGCGGATCCGCGGCGGAGCGATCCTCGGTGGCGCCGGCGGCCCGCGCGACCGCTTCGTCGGCGAGACGACGAAGTACGTGGTCGCCAAGGCGCCGTGCCAGGTGCTGCTGACGGCGCCGGTTACTGCCGAGACGCAGGCTCGCAGTGAAGAGGTGGCCGCGTCGCTCGGCGAACCGGTCACCCGGCCCGAGGGATAGAGTGCGCGCGTGTTCATCTTGATCGTCGGCGCAGGACGCGTCGGCTCCGCTGTTGCGCGGCAGGCGCTCGCCGCCGGCCACACCGTCTCGGTGCTCGACGAGGATCCGCTCTCGCATGAGCGGCTCGAGCTCGGCTTCCAGGCCAGCTGGGAGGAGGCCGGCGGTCGCTTCACCGTCGGCCACGCGCTCGAGGTCGACGCCCTGACCGAGGCCGGCATCGACGAGGCCGACATCTTCATCGCCGCAACGTCGGGCGACAACACGAACCTCACGATCTCGCAGATCGCGCAGCGGCGTTACGAGATCGATCGCGTGGTCGTCCGGGTCATGGATCCGGCCCGCGCCAAGTGGTACAGCGAGCAGGGGCTCGAGACGGTGTGCCCGACGCAGCTCGCGATCGAGATGCTGAGCGGCGCGATCGGGAGCGACATCTGATGTACGTGATCATCGCCGGGGCCGGCAAGGTCGGCTGGAACCTCGCACGTGAGCTGATCGACAAGGGCAACGAGGTGACGCTGCTCGAGTCCGACCGCGACTGGTATCTCACGGTCGAGCAGGAGCTCGAGCACGCCGTCCAGTACGGCGACGCGACGGAGCTGTGGGTGCTCGAGCGGGCTGGGATCCAACGCGCCGACCTCGTGATCGCTGTGACCGGCGACGACGAGGACAACCTCCTGATCTGCCAGGTCGCGAAGGAGAAGTACCTCTGCTCGCGGATCATCGCGCGGATCAACAACCCGCGAAACCGGGACTGGTTCGAGCTGCTCGGGATCGCACCGGCGGTCAGCGCGACCGACCTGATCCTGCGGCTGATCGAGCACGAGGTGCCGGATTACGGCCTCGTGCACCTGCTCGACCTGCGCGACGAGCAGCTCGAGATCATCGAGGTCGAGATCGGCCCCGAGTCGCCGGTGGCGGGGAGGACCGTCGCCGAGGTCGACCTGCCCGAGGGCTCGCTGATCATCTCGCTGCTGCGTGACGGGCACGGGTTCGTCCCGAAGGGCGACAGCGAGATCCGCGCCGGCGACGAGGTCCTGCTCGTGCTCGACCCGGGGCTCGAAGAGGCGATCATGCAGCAGCTCGTGACGCCCGCGCGCGGCTGAGACGCCGCTTGCTGGGGCGTCGGTGGTCATGAGAACGCGCATATCGCGCGTTCTGATGACCAGCGATGCAGGTAGGCGCTGAGCTGCCGATTGCTAAGGTGGACCGGCCCTTGCGGGATGGTGTAATGGCAACACGCCTCGCTCTGGACGAGGTATTCTAGGTTCGAGTCCTAGTCCCGCAGTCTTCGGAAAGCCCTTGCGTTTGCAGGGGCTTTCCCGTTTCGGGAGGTTTCTCCGGAACCGGGCGCGGGTAGCTGCAAGCGCATGGCTCCAGACGACGAGGAACGGCAGCATGACCCCGCCTTCGCGGCGGTCGAGGAGGCGGGCGGCGGAGTGTCGGAGGGCTTCGAGCAGGCCGAGCAGGAGCTGATCGACCGCATCGCCGACCCGAACGTGCCGGGCGCACACCCGCTCCGCCACGAGTCGGTCGAGGACGCCGAGGCGCAGCTCGCGACGGGGGAGAGCGGCGAGGCCGACGAGGTCCACAGCGCCGAGCAGCCCGGCGACGACCACGCCTAGGTCTTCGCCGCCGCTCCTCAGAGCGGTCGGCGCCCCGGCGTCTTCGCCTTCTTGGTGCAGGTGCGATAGCGACGCGTGCCGTTGATGACCTGGCCGGTCGAGGTCACGACGCGGATCTTGACCGTGTACTTGCCCTTCGGCAGGCCACGAAGGTCGATCGGCGCCGTGATCCGTGAGCCGCGCCGGGTGGCTACGCGCTTGCCGTTGACCCAGACGAAGGCGGCGATGTAGGTCAGTCCGGCGCGCTTCTTGATGCGGATCCGGAAGTTGCGGCGAGAGATGCACTTCTTGTTCGAGGGCGCCGTGACGATGCCGGCCGGCCCGAAGATCGCGGGCTTGGTCGCCGCGGGCTGCGTCGGGGCCGGAGCGGCGGTCGGCGGCGGCGCGATCGTGGCGCCACCCTTGCACGCGCCCGCAGCCGCGGTGCCGACGACGAGATTGTCGAGCAGGACGGCCGAGTCGAGGCTGGCGTCACCTACGTCGAACAGCGAGAGGTAGAGCGAGTGGTCGCCCGGCGTCACCGGGGTGGCTGCGTACAGGATCGGAGTGCCACCGTCGTAGATCGTGCCGGCGGCCTCTTCTGCCTTGACGGTCGTCGCTCCTGTGGCGTTGACGCTGACGACGGCGCCGGTGGGGTCGAAGGCGAAGTTCCCCGGTGCGCTGATCGTCGTCCCGCTGGTCGTCCAGCTGTTGCTGTCGAGCTCCGCGATGAACCCGTCGTTGAAGCTCTTGCCGACGTACTCGGGGTACTCGTCCGACGCGAAGCGGAAGGCGAAGCTCATGCAGTTGGCGCCCTGGGGCACCTTGATGTCGACCTTGAGGACGATCGCGTCGCGGTCGCTCCCGCCGGCGCGGGCGTCACCACCGTTGTTGACGCTCGCGCTGTAGGTCTGCGGACCGCTGAGCAGCGCGTCGGCCGACCCCGTCGACAGGACCGCGAACCGGGACCCGGCGTTCGGCAGGCCGAGGGTCGCGACATCGGAGACCGCCGACGGCGCGTTCAGGGGCGGTCGCGTCACCCATGAGGCCCCGGTGACGGCGGTCGACGTGCCCTCGGCCATCGCGGTGGCGACCTGAGTCGGGTCCGGTTCGGCGGTCGTGGCGGCGACGGCGGTCGCTACCTGGGTGGCGGCGAGGAGCGAGAAGGTGAGCAGGATCGAGAGGGCACGTAGGACCATGAACCGACCCTACGCCTACCAAGAGTTGGTGAGTGTGCCCTTGCGCACGCTAGCGGCCTACCGGCGGGTTATCCGCAAAGTGCGGGGTGATCGCCGGCGGGCGCTTGCATCGGGTTTGCGCCGTCGCTTTACTGCTCCTCAGCGACTGAGTCACACCGAACGGCGCCGCAAGGGGCCGGGAGGCACAACCGGAGAGGCGCCTCACGGCGACTCGAAGGGGAGGTCGCGGAGGAGACCGCAAGGAAACCGCCGCGACCGTGGCTCGACTGCTGGCCCTCCGTTTCGGCGGTTGGGTCTGACCGGAGGCTTCGGCCGAAGGTCAAACGAGCAGAAGGGCCCGGCTCCGGCCGGGCCCTTCTCACGTTCTGGGTCAGTTGTCGCGCCGGCCAAATCGCGCTGGTACCAGATGACTGCCATATAGGCGGCTATCGGGTACCAACGCGGCTCGCGCGAACGGCTGGTACCGGATGACTGCCGGGTACCAACGCGGCTCGCGCGAACGGCTGGTACCGGATGACTGCCATATGGGCGGGAATCGGGTACCAGCGGCGCGGTGCCGGGTGCGGGGGGCGACTTGATCGTCCTCCTCACGTGGTCGCCAACGCTCTCTCGTGGGCGAACGACGCGGACGATTGACCGTCGCGCAGCGCGGCCGCTTCGTCGCGCTGCTCGGCGACCTGCCGATCGCGGCCGATCGCCACTGCGGATGCGCAGCTCGCCAAGGCCTGTGCTGACGCCGGCATCGAACTCGTCTGAACCGTTTCGACCCCGATCACCGCAAAGTGCGGGATGGACGCGCCGCGCCCCTTGCACAATGCAAGATGTCGCCGCTTTACTGATCCCAGCGACTGAGTCACACCGAACGGCGCCGCAAGGGGCCGGGAGGCACAACCGGAGAGGCGCCTCACGGCGACTCGAAGGGGAGGTCGCGGAGGAGACCGCAAGGAAACCGCCGCGACCGTGGCTCGACTGCTGGCCCTCCGTTTCGGCGGTTGGGTCTGACCGAAGGCTTCGGCCGACGTCAAAACGACAGAAGGCCTCGGGGCTCGCCCCGGGGCCTTCTTCACGTTCTGGGTCCTTTCGCTCGCCAGGCACGGGTGGTACAGACCGCAAACGAGCGTGTCGAAGAAGCACGAACAGGAGTATCGTCTCGCCGCATGAGCAAGACGCGTACGTTCCTGGTGGCCTCCGCTATCGCCGTGTCGGCGTCGCCGGCAACCGCATCGGCGTTGAACCCAGCCGGGTCGAACGCGTTCGCCGGTGCGTGCGGCGCGGCTTCCGTCGCCGGCGTTGACAGCACCGGCTATGCCTACATCGTCGCCTGGGTGACGAACTCCGCCTGCCGCGTGCAGGCCAGCATGGACTATCGCCGGCGTCCGGACGGCGCCAGGGTCCTCGAAGGCGGCGGCCTGCCTGCATTCCCGGCGAATGGCTTTCAAACGTCGTCCAAGGTGATGAACGTGCCGTCTCCGAAGTGGTGTGTGACGCTCGTTATCCCGGCGCTGGGCAACGCCATGTCGACCAGCTGCAGCGTCTTCAACCCGCTCTAGGCGCCAGGCGCGGCGCTCACGATCGGGGCCGCCTGTTCAGCCCAGTCGCGGTAGAGCGACCAGTAGTGCCCGCCCTCGCGGGCGACGAGCTCGTCGTGCGAGCCGCTCTCGACGATCTGCCCGTGCTCGAGCACGACGATCCGCGACGCCCGCCGGATCGTCGAGAGGCGGTGGGCGATGATGATCGCCGTGCGTCCCGCGAGCAGGCGGTCGATGCCCTCCTCGATGATCGTCTCCGTGTGGAGGTCGACGTTCGCCGTCGCCTCGTCCAGCACCAGGATCCGCGGGTCGGCGACGAGCGCCCGTGCGAACGCGACGAGCTGACGCTGCCCGGCCGAGAGCTGAATGCCTCGCTCGCCGACCTCGGTCGACAGGCCCTGCTCGAGCCGGGAGATGAAGTTCCAGGCGCCGATCGCCCGGCACGCCTGCTCGAGGACCTCATCGTCGACCGGTGCGCCCTCCGGCAACCCGAACGCGATGTTGGCCCGCAGAGTCCCGCTGAACAGGAAGCCCTCCTGCGGCACGATCCCCATCTGCGATCGCAGCGACCGCGCCGTCACGCCGCGAAGATCCTGGCCGTCGACGAGCACGCGGCCCGCGGTCGGGTCGTAGAAGCGCGCCGCGAGCTTCGCGAGCGTCGACTTGCCGGCACCGGTCGCCCCGACCAGCGCGACCGTCTCACCTGGCTCGATCCGCAGCGTCACGTCGTCGAGCGCGAGCCTCTCACCGTCCCCGGTGTCGTAGCCGAATGACACGTGGTCGAACTCGATCTCGCCGCGAAGCGGCCGCGGCAGCGCCACGGCGTCGGGCGCGTCCTCGAGCTCGGGCTGCTCGTCGAGCAGCTCGAAGATCTTGTCGAGCGCCGCCATCCCGGACTGGTAGGTCGTGTAGACCTGCGAGAGCTGCTGGATCGGGTCGAAGAAGCCGTTGAGCGCAGCGACGAAGCCGACAAGCACGCCGACCGTCAGCTCACCGTCGAGCACCTGCGAGCCGCCGTAGATCAGGATCAACACGGTCGCCATCGCGCTGACGAGCTCGATCGCCGGGAAGTAGGCGGCGTTCAAGTTCACCGTCACCTGGTTGGCGGCCCGGTTGTCGCGGTTGCGCTCCTCGAACTGCCGTAGATGACGGTCTTCCTGGGCGAACGTCCGCACGACGCGCATGCCGGACACGGTCTCCTGGAGCACCGCTGTGAGCGCGCCGATCGTGACGCGAGTCCGCGCGAACGCGTCGGCCGAGGCGAGCCGGAACGCGAGCGAGCCGGCGCCCATGATCGGGAAGATCAGGAACGTCAGAAGCGCGAGCTGCACGTCGAACGTCAGCAGGATCACGGTCGAGCCGACGAGCATCAGGCTCGCCTGGAACAGCGTCGTGATCGAGTCGGTGACCATCGCGCTGAGCGCCTCGACGTCGTTGGTGATCCGCGAGATCAGCACGCCGGCGGGGCGGCGCTCGTAGAAGCTGACCGGCATTGCCTGCAGATGGGCGAGGATCCGGCGCCGCAGATCCTGGAGCGCCCGCTGGCCGACCCAGTTCGTCAAGCGGGTCTGCGCAACCGTTGTGCCCCAGACGACCAGCGCGCTGACGATGAACAGCCCGACGATCACGAGCAGCGTCCGCTCGTCACCGGCGCGGATCCCGTCATCGATCGCACGCTGGGCGAGCGGCGCTGGAGCCAGCGCCGCCGCCGTTCCGACGATCAGCGCCGCGAACATCACGAGCACGCGCCCGCGGTACGGACGCAGCAGCTCGGCCAGCCCGCGCAGCTTGCGGCCGCG
Source organism: Baekduia sp. (assembly GCA_037045385.1). GTDB lineage: Bacteria > Actinomycetota > Thermoleophilia > Solirubrobacterales > Solirubrobacteraceae > Baekduia. Next base: position 275,471 of record JBAOHN010000011.1, read on the forward strand.
GCCGCCGGTCTGGCGCCAGCGGCGCGCGAGTCCGGCCCGGCGGCCACTCATCGCCGCACCCCGAGCGCGTCGCGGAACTCGCTCTCCTCGTCGACGCGGTTGAGGAAGACCTGGTCGGGGAGGCCCTTGGCGACGATCTCGGCGTAGAGGGGAGAGGCGTCGAGCAGCTGCTCGTGGCTGCCGTGCGCAGCGACGCGGCCGTCCGCGAGCACGACGATCTCGTCGGCGAGCGCGATCGTCGAAAGGCGATGGGCGATCACGAACGTCGTCCGCCCGGCCATCGCCGTCTGCAATGCGAGCTTCACCTGCGCTTCGGTCGAGGCGTCGACGGCAGATGTTGCGTCGTCGAGGATCAGGATCCGCGGCTCTGCGAGCAGGGCGCGCGCGATCGCGAGCCGCTGGCGCTGGCCGCCCGAGAGCGTCAGCCCGCGCTCGCCGACGCGGCTGTCGTAGCCGTCCGGCAATCGCTCGATGAACGTGTGCGCCTGGGCCGCGCGCGCCGCGTCCTCGACCTGCTGACGCGTCGCATCGGGCCGCGCGTAGGCGATGTTCTCGGCGACCGTCGCGCTGAACAGGAACGGGGCGTCATCGACTACCGCGACCTGGCTGCGCAGTGAGAAGACGTCGACGTCCCTGACGTCGGAGCCGTCGACCAGCACGCTCCCCGCGGTCACGTCGTAGAGCCTGCTGAGCAGGGCGGCGAGGCTCGTCTTGCCCGAGCCGGTCGCGCCGACGAGCGCGACGGTGCGGCCGGCCGGGATGTCGAGCGAGACATCTTCGAGTGCGTCCTCGCCGGCCCCCTCATAGCGGAGCGAGACGTGATCGAACCGCACCGCGCCGCGGCCGTCGGGAAGCGGCGGGGCGTTCTCCGGCGAGACGATCCTCGGCTCGCGGTCGAGCACCTCGAACAGCCGGTCGCCCGAGGCGACCGCGCGCTGCGCGAGGCCGAGCGACATGCCGAGCCCGCGCATCGGGCCGATCAGCATCAGCAGGTACACGTAGAAGGCGCTGAAGTCGCCGAGCGTCAGCTGGTCGTTGATCACGCGGTGGCCGCCGGCGATCAGCACCAGCGCCAGCCCGATCTGCGGCAGGAAGCCCATCAACGGCTGATAGAAGGCCGACAGCCGCACGGCCACCATCGACTGATCGAAGACGCGCCGCGTCGCGGCGCCGAACCGCTCGCGCTCCCGCCCCTCGCGGGCGAACGCCTTGACGACGCGCACGCCGCCGATCGCCTCCTCGGCGACCGCCGTCAGCTCCGCCAGCCGCTGCTGGACCTCGACCTGCGCAGGCCGGAACCGGCGGCCGTAGCGGAACGCGATCAGAACGACGAACGGAACCGGGAACAGCGACAGCGCAGCGAGGCCGGGGTCGAGGAAGAACATCGCGATCGCCGCCAGGACCAGCGTCAGCCCCGACTGCATGATCAGCACGAGTCCGTAGCCGAGAAAGAACCGGACCGACGACAGGTCGACCGTCGCGCGGCTCATCAGCTGGCCGGTCTGCGTGCGGTCGAAGAACCCGAGTTCCAGCGCGAGCAGATGCGAGTAGAGACGGCTGCGGAGATCCTGCTCGACACCGAGCGAGACCTGCCCGGCGACCAGCCGCCGGGCGACGGTCAGCAGGGCGCGCACGACTCCAGCGCCGGCGACGAGCCACGCGAGCGTCGTCAAGCCGTCGCGGTCGCCCATCTCGATCCGGTCGATGCCGCGGCCGACGAGCCACGGGATCGCGACGGTCATCGCCATCGCACCGGCGGCGAGCACGGCGGACAGCGCGACCTTGCCCCGGTAGGGGCGCAGGAAGCCGAGCAGTCTGCGAAAGGTCGCCACGAAGGCCACATAGTAGTTGCACAGGAAACGACTTCGGCCGTCCCTAATCTGCGGCTGGTGTCCGCATTCGGCCTCTGCGACCGCTGCGCCGCCCAGCGCATCGTCACGAGCGGTCGCGGGTCTCAGTTCTCGATGTGTGAGCACGGACTCCGCAACAGCGACTGGCCGAAGTACCCGGCGATGCCGGTCACGGCCTGTTCGCGGTACGAGCCGCGGCCAGGGGACCGCGATGGCCGTTAGCGTCCCCGGCGTGCCTCGCCGTATTGCGCCGGTCGCGCTGCTCGTCATCGCGGTGCTCGGGTTCCCGCGAGCCGCCGGCGCCGCACCATCGGCCTGCAGCTCGGCGGACGCGAGAGGCTTCCTCTGCTCTCAGCTCAGCGTCCCGCTCGATCGCGAAGGCGTCCGTGGCGGCACGCTGAGGCTGAGATACGCGCTCGAGCGCCCTCGCAGCGGCCGGCGCGGATGGCTGCTGGCACTCGCGGGCGGGCCAGGGCAGGCCGCCGTCAGCGGGATCTCGGCCTTCCAGGCGGTGCTGGCGCCGATGCTCGACCGTCGCAGGCTCGTCGTGGTCGACCAGCGCGGCACCGGCGCGACCGCACTCGTCTGCCCGTCGCTACAGGCGCTCGACGCGACCGACTCGACGCCGGAGACCGCGGTGCCGGCGTGCGCGGCACGGCTCGGCGACGCCCGCGCCGACTACACGACGGCCGACTCGGTCGAGGACATCGAAGCCCTGCGGGTCCGGCTCGGGGCCGACAAGCTCGCGATCGCGGGGATCAGCTACGGCACCTACGTCGCCGCCGCGTACGCCCGGCGCCATCCGGACCACGTCGAGCGTCTGATCCTCGACTCGCCGGTCGGTCCGGACGGGCTCGACCCGTTCCTGCTCGACTCCTACGCGCCGCTGAAGCGGATCGTCGACGGATGGTGCCGGCCGATCTCGTGCCCGCGGGCCGCAGCTGATCCGTGGCTGTCACTCGCGGACGTCGTCGCTGCCGTGCGCAGGTCACCGATCTCCGCACGGGTCACCGCGAGCGACGGGAGGCGGCGCACGCTGCGGCTGCGCGACGAGGTCGCGATCGCGAGACTCGTCGGCTCGGCCGACCTCAACCCGGCGATCCAGGCCCTCCTGCCCGCCGCGCTCGCAGACGCCGCTGCGGGGCGCCCGGCGCCGCTGGTCCGGCTGCTTCCGGCAGCAGAAGGAGCGCCTTCGCCGGCACGTGAGTTCAGCATGGCGCTGAACACTGCGACCGAGTGCGCCGAGACGCCGCTCCCTTACGAGCCGGGCGATGACGCGGCGACGCGGGCCGGCGCCAGTGCGGCCGCGATCGACGCAGTCGACCCGGGCGTATACGCGCCGTTCTCCCGTGACGCGGTGCTAGGCGACTCACTCGCCTCCGATTGCCTGCAATGGCCTGCCGCTGCCGGCACCGCCGCCGCCGTGACCGACCCGCTCCCGGCCGTGCCGGCGTTGATCCTCTCCGGCTCGCTCGACCAGCGAACGCCGACAGAGACGGCGCGGGCTCTGTCCGCCAAGCTGCCCGGATCGACGGTCGTCACGCTTCAGGGCAGCGGACACGACACGCTCGACAGCGACACGTCGGGCTGCATCGCGCTGGCGCTCCGCAGGTTCTCACGCGGAGCGCAGGTCGGCGCGCCGTGCAGCGGACGCGACATCCGCTGGCGGACCACCGCGCCGCTGCCGGCGACGGTCGCAGCTGCGGCGCCGGTTCCCGGCCGAGGGCTTTCGCGGGCGCAGCGACGCGAGATCGGCGCGATCGTGGTGACGCTCCGGGACGCCGAACTCCATGCCTACGCGCTCCTGTACGGCGGATTTGCGGCAGCGCGCGGCGGCGGTTTGACCGGCGGCTCCTTCACCGGAACCGATCGGCTCCGGCTCGCCGCGTACGAATCGATCCCTGGCGTGAAGCTGACGACCGCCGACGCGTTCGGAGGCGAGATCGCGGCGCGGCTGCCGCGCTCGCGCACGGCGCGGATCCGGATCTCCGGCACGACCGTCCGCGGCACGCTCGCCGGCCGGGCCTTCTCGGTGCGGGCACGCGAGCTGCTAACGCTCGAGGCCCGATGAGCTCAGCGCTTCTGGAACACCGCGAGGACGATGCCGACGAGGAGGCCGGCGAGCAGCGCGAAGGCCACCGGCAACAGCAGCCCGCCGGTGCTGAAGAACATCGTCAGTACGGCGAGCGCGACGGCGATCACGACGATCACCGCCGTGACCACGAGGTTTCCGCGGTAGAAGTCGATGATCGAGCGCATCCGGCGGTCAACGGTAGCGGCGTCACCCCGTAGGCTGTCTCGGATGCGCCGGGTGAGGAACGCCGCAACCGCTTCGGCGTTGGCTTTGATCGCGATGCTCGCGATCGCGGCTCCCTCGACGGCAGCGCTAAACGATCCGCTCGACCCCAGGCAGGAGTACGACGGCACCGAGCATCTCCGCTATGAGTTCGGGCCGATCGAGGTCAGGCCCGGCCAGAACTCGATCGACTTCGCCGAGACCAAGCTCAAGCCTCAGGTCGCCGGGTACATGACCCGCTTCAAGCCGGAGCTGATCTACGCCGACAGCCGGAAGGTTCCACGCGTCGACGTCGTGCACCTCCATCACGGCGTCTGGATCGTCAACGAGCAGCCGCTGATCGCGGCCGGCGAGGAGAAGACGATTCTCTCGACGCCCCGCGGCTACGGCATCCCGCACGACCCCAAAGACCAGTGGATCGTGAACACGATGGTCCACAACCTGACGCCGACCGCGACCAAGGTCTACATCGTCTACGAGGTCGACTTCGTCCCGCTGGCCGCACCGGGCGCTGCGGAGATCACCCCCGCCAAGATCCAGTGGCTCGACGTTGCCGGCGTCGACGCGTACCCGGTCTTCGACGTCAAGCGCGGCTCCGGCAGCGGCGGCCGCTACACCTTCCCCGACCAGGCGAAAGGCGCCGAACGCCGGAAGATCGGTCAGGCGGCGACGTGGCGCCCCGGCCGGCCGATCACGCTCCTGGGGACCGCAGGCCACGTTCACCCCGGCGGTCTCTGGACCGAGCTGGCCGGCGTCCGTGGCGAGGTTCGCAAACCGCTGTTCCGCTCCGAGGCGCACTACTGGGAGCCGGCGGGACCGGTTTCGTGGGACATGGCGATGACCGCGACAGCGCCCGACTGGAAGGTGGCCGTCTCCGCCGGTGACGAGCTGCGGGTGTCGGCGACCTACGAGACACGTCGCGCGTCGTGGTACGAGTCGATGGGGATCATGCCGGTGCTCTACACCGAGGGCCACGTCGCGGGCGCCCGTGACCCGTTCAGAGAGACGATCGAGACGCGCGGCCGGATCACACACGGCCGGTTGCCCGAGAACAGCAACAAGGGCGGCGGGTTCGTCGGCCTGCCTGACAGCAGGAGCCTCAGCGACGGCGCCGCGGGCGGCACGGTGCGGATCGGCGGCTTCGCCTACCGGAACGGAGACCTGCGCCTGACCGGAAGGGCCGGCAGGCCGCCGGTGATCCGTGCCGGCCAGGCGTTGACGTTCGACAACGCAGCCGACAACCGGCTGGCGATCATGCACACGATCACCGGTTGCAAGTCGCCCTGCAATCGCTCGACCGGTGTCGCCTATCCGCTGGCCGACGGGGCTACGTTCGACTCCGGCAACCTCGGCACCGGGCCGAAGTTCGCCACCGCTGCGTCCGGGCGTTTGCGCTGGAGCACGCCGAAGAACCTAAAGCCGGGCACCTACAGCTACTTCTGTCGGGTCCATCCGTTCATGCGCGGGGCCTTCCGCGTCAAGGCGTCGTCGAAGAGGGATCGATGACAGGCACCGACGAGACACGCCGGCCTGTGCGCCCGGTCCGGGTGTTGACGACCGGAGGCACGATCGCGATGGTCGGCGCCGGTGGTGCGACGCCCGAGCTCGCAGGTTCTCAGCTGCTGCAGGGGATCCCGGGCCTCGCCGCGTTCGAGGGGCTGACCGCCGATGCCGTCACCAACAAGCCGAGCGCCCACTTGACGCTCGACGACCAGCTGACGATCTGCCGGACCGCCCGCGACCTGGCACGCGAGGGCTATGGCGTCGTAGTGACCCACGGCACCGACACGCTCGAGGAGACGGCGATGCTGTGCGACGTCCTCCACGACGCCGACGCGCCGATCGTCTTCACCGGTGCGATCCGGCCGGCGTCGGCACCGGGCGCAGACGGCCCGGCGAACATCGCCGACGCCGCGAGCGTCGCCGCCAGCGCCGATGCATCCGGCCTCGGCGTGCTCGTCGTCTTCGGCGGTGAGATCCACCACGCCCGATGCGTGCGCAAGACCGACACGACGTCGCTAGTCGCGTTCTCCTCGCCACAGACCGGCCTGCTCGGCAGGGTGACCGAGGGACACCCGACGATCTGGGCCCGGATCCCGCGGAACGTCCCGGTCGACCCGCAGCGCCTCGACCGCCGGGTCGTGATCGTGCCGACGTTCTCCGGTGACGACGGCCTGTTGGCACGGGCTGCGCTCTCGACCGACCCCGACGGGATCGTTCTCGGCACGCTCGGAGGCGGCCACCTCTCGCCGAGCCTGCTCGAGATCTGGGCCGAGACTGCCGCCCGGATCCCGGTCGTCGTCTACTGCCGCCCGGAACGTGGCACCGTTCTTGCCGCGACCTACGGCTACGAGGCATCCGAGCAGCACCTGCGCGAAGCCGGAGTGATCCCGGCCGGCTTCCTCTCACCGCAGGCGATCAGGATGAAGCTGCTCGCGTGCCTGTCGGCGGGACTCGACATCCCCGCGATCCGGCACAGATTCAGTCAAGACGACGGCTGAGGCGCTCAGGGCGTCTTCGCGGGCACGGTGAAGCGGCCGACGAGCTCGTCGAGCTCGCCCGCGAGATCTGACCACGGGCGGCCTCGGCGATCGCGGCACCGGTGCGTGTCGACTCGGCGGTCGTTGCCGAGACCTGCTCGGTCGCGGCCGAGGTGTCCTCGGCGATCTGCACGATGCTGGCCACCTCGGCCTGGGCCTGCTGGGCGCCTGCCGCGACCTGGTCGCTCTGAACCGCGACTTGGGAGATCGTGTCCGCCAGCGCCGACATCGCCGCCTCGATCTCGTCGACGTGCGGGCGCGGACGACCTCGAGCAGCAGCTCGTTGGCCGGGCCGAGCGCGCTCACGCCGGTGTCTTCCAGAGCGCTGAAGTCGATCTGCGCGTTCTGCGCCTGGAGGTAGGCCCGGCCGGTCAGGACAGTCGGGACGAGCAGCACGATCCCGAGGATCGCGAGCTGCCTGGAGACGCGGATTTCGCGAGCAGGCGAGCAAGGGGGGAGACAGGACACGGGCGGCCATGTCCGTGTGGATCCCGTTCGGTCGATGCTTGAGGGCGTACGCGCCCTCAGTAGGGTCGCAGCCATGCGCGCCGTCCAGATCACCGAACTCAGCGGGCCACGGGATGCACTGCAGGTCGTCGAGATAGCGGAGCCGCCGCTCGAGAACCCGATGGCGGCCGGCACTGGGAGCGTGCTCGTCGACGTCGAGTGCGCAGGGGTCTCGTTCCCCGAGGTCCTTCAGACCCGCGGCGAGTACCAGTTCAAGCCGCCGCTGCCGTTCGTGCCCGGCAGCGAGGTCGCAGGCACGGTGCGCGAGGCATCTGCCGGGACCGGCTTCTCACCCGGCGACCGCGTCGCGGCGTTCTGCATGCTCGGTGCCTTCGCCGAGGTCGCGTCCGCCCCGGCCCACATGACCTTCGCGCTGCCGGACGAGCTCGACGCTGCCCAGGGCGCAGGGCTGATCCTCAACTACCACACCGCCTGGTTCTCGCTCGTGACGCGTGGACGGCTCGTGGCAGGCGAGAAGGTGCTCGTCCACGGCGCCGCCGGTGGCGTCGGCACCGCGACGCTTCAGGTCGCGAAGGGCCTCGGCGCATCGACCTTCGCGCTCGTCTCGACCGAGGAGAAGGCGCAGGTCGCCCGTGACGCCGGTGCGGACGAGGTGCTGCTCGTCTCGGGCGGCTGGAAGGACGAGCTGATCGAGCGCAGCGGCGGCGGCGTCGACCTCGTGATCGACCCGGTCGGCGGCGATCGCTTCACCGACAGCCTCAGGTCGCTTGCGGAAGGCGGACGGCTCGTCGTCGTCGGCTTCACCGGCGGCTCGATCCCGGAGGTCAAGGTCAACCGCCTGCTGCTCAAGAACACCGAGGTGATCGGCGCCGGCTGGGGCGCCTGGGCGCTCGCCAAGCCCGGCTACTGGGCCGAGGCCGGCGACGGGATCGGGAAGCTGATCGCCTCGGGCCACGTCCGCCCGGTCGTCGGCGCCCGCTTCCCGCTCGACCGCGCCGCCGACGCGCTCGAGCTGATCGACGGGCGCGGGGCGACCGGCAAGGTCATCCTCGACGTCTGATCAGGACGTGCAAGTGGCGGGCCGCTTGGTCGTCTTCAGGGCGTTGGCCAGCGCAACCGGCCTCGCGGTCATGATGCCGTCGACGCAGCGCTCGACGAGCATCCGCCAGGTCGCCGGGGCGTCCTTGTCCTCGTCGCCGAACCACGAGTGCCAGGCCAGCCCGGCGGCGTGGGCCTGACCGATGAAGGCGGTCGTGGCGACATCGACGAGCGTGCCGTTCAGCCGGTAGGTGACCGGGAGTTGGAGCGCTACCGAGCCTTCGGGGACGGGAGTGCCGCCGAGCAGGAAGCCGGCCGAGCCGTTGAGGCCGGGCGAGGTTCCGAGTGCGGGCGTCAGCTCGTGAAAGCGCGCGACCGCCTCGTCCTTGAAGGAGACGACGATCACGTCACTGCGGCCTGCCGATTTCAGGAAGCGCGCGAGAACGCCGGCGTTCTGCACGTACTCGGCGATCTCCTCCTTCTTCGTCCGGCCCTTGATCTCGACGTTGATCGGCGTGTTCGGGAAGGCCTTCATCACCTCGCGCAGCGTGGCCACGCGGAAGTCGGACGCCTTGTAGCCATTCGGTGGCTTGCGTTTGCCGGTCGCGACGCCGCGGAACCGGTACTTGGCCTTCGCGAGGCCGCGGCGGTAGGCGTTGTCACCGCCGCTGAACCAGTAGGCCCCGTCGAGCTTCTGGATCTGCTTCAGCGTCATCGTCGACACGAGGCCCTTGCCGTTCGTGACGCGGTCGACCGTCGTGTCGTGCATGACGATGATCTGGTCGTCCTTCGTGACGCCGATGTCGAGCTCGAGCATCTTCGCGCCGGCGGCCTTGGCCTTCTTGAAGGCGTAGAGCGTGTTCGACGGGAACTCGTCCTCGCCACCCTGGTGGGCGATCACCCACGGCTCGGAGGTGATCCAGCGGTTCGCGGCGCTCGCCGTGCCCGCCGGTCCGGCGAGCAGCAGCAGCGTTGCGATTGTGAGGGTCCGAAGGCGCATCGCCGCAGCCTACGCGCCCTCCATCAGCGGCGGCGCCGCAAGCTCTTCGCCCGGGAGGATGGTGCGCTCGGTCGGCAGCCAGAGCGAGGGGATCACGGCGACGACGGCGATCGCGAGCGCCCACCAGAACGTGTGACCGAACGCGTGGGCGACCGCAGGCAGCATCTGCTCACGCGCCTGAGGCGGGAGCGACTGCGTGCCTGAGAGCCCGTTCTCTCCGGCGCCACCGGGCAGCGTGCTCGTCAGCTGGTGCGTCAGCACAACCGACAGCAGCGCGATCCCGATCGCGCCGCCGGCGCGCTGGAGGATGTTGAGCGCGGTCGTGGCCCGGGCTACCTGCTCGTGCTTCATCTGCTGGTAGGCCGCGGCCATCGACGGCATCATCGCCGAGCCCATCCCGAGCCCGAGCAGGACCTGGCAGCCGGCCATGAACCAGAACGACGTGTCGGTGCTGACGTGCGTGAAGCCGAACAGTCCGACGCCGAGGAACAGGAGCCCGAGCCGAACGACGTGGCCGGCGCCGTGCCGGTCGGTGTAGCGGCCGGCGATCGGCATTGCGATCGCGGCGGCGACGCCGTTCGGCGCCAGCAGCAGTCCGGCCTCGAGCGCGCTGCTGCCCCTGACCACCTGGTAGTAGAGCGGTAGCATCAGCATCGTCCCGAAGAACGCGCCGCCGAACAGCATCGTCGTCGCCGACGAGGCGCGCATCACCGTCTTTTCGCGCATCAGGCGCAGGTCGAGCAGCGCCTGCTCGGTCCGCAGCGCGTGGCGGACGAAGAGCGCGATCAGCGTCACGCCGATCGCCATCGGCAGCCAGGCTTTCGTCGAGCTGACGCCGCCCTCTGCCGCCACCTCGGCGAGCCCGTAGACGAATGCGGTCAGGCCGGGGGAGAGCATCGTCAGCCCGATCCAGTCGAGCCGCTCGTGCGGGTTCGGACGGTCGCGAGGGAGAATCCGCTGCGCCGCGACGAGCGTCGCGATCCCGACCGGGATGTTCACGTAGAAGATCCAGCGCCAGGACACCCCGTCGACGAGCCAGCCACCGAGGATCGGCCCGACGATCGGCCCGAGCAGCATCGGCACGCCGACGATGCCCATCATCTTGCCGATCCGGTGCTGGCCGGCGGCGCGGGTCAGCATCGTGATCCCGGCCGGCATCACCATGCCGCCGCCGAGGCCCTGGAGCACGCGGTAGAAGATCAGCTGCTCGGCGCTCTGAGCGGTCCCGGCCAGAGCGGAGCCGGCGACGAACAGCGCCACCGACATCATGTAGAGGCGCTTGGTGCCGAAGCGGTCGGCGGCCCAGCCGGTCAGCGGGATCACGGTCGCGAGCGCGATCAGGTAGCCGGTCGAGACCCACTGGATCGTCTTGAGGTCGGTGTCGAAGTCGCGCGAGAGCGTGTCGATCGCGACGTTGACGATCGTCGTGTCGAGGATCGTCATGAACGCGCCGAGGATCACCACGAGGCTCGTCAGGACGAGCGGCCGGTCGATCGCGGTCGACGGGCCGGTTGCGGGAGGCGCGGTCATGCGGGGTCCTTCGGGTTGTCGGGAAGCAGGGTGATCAGCGTGTGCAGGGCGTCGCGCGCCTGGGCTCGTTCGGTCTCGGAGAGCGACTGTGCGAACTCGCGCACGCCTTCGAAGCGTGCGGCCGCGAGCTCGTCGGCGACCTGGCGGCCCTCGGAGGAGAGGGCTAGCAGCTTGACCCTGCGGTCCTGATCACACTCCCGGCGGGTCACGTGGCCGCGGCGGACGGCGTCGTCGACGGCGCGACTGGTCGCCGCGGGCGACAGTCCGAGCTGGCCGGCGAGCGTCGAGGACGAAACCTCTTCGACGCCGTCGCCGAGGATCAGCAGCAGCTTGAACGCCGTCATCGAGAGGCCGTGGTTTTCGATCGCTACGAGGAAGCGGCCGCTCCCGGTGCGCGCGACGCCGCGCAGCAGCAAGAGCAAATCGGCTGCGAGTGCGTCCGGAGCGACCACCTCGTTGCTCTGAGTCAAAGGTTGCACAGACGCAACTATAGCGCAGGCGGAAGGATTTCTTGCGTGGCTATCTTCCGGCTTTGATGAGTGACGACGCAACCGCCCGCCGCGCCGCGATCGTCGGCGCTGGCCCTTCCGGCTTCTACACCGCCGATCAGCTGATCAAGGCCGGGTTCGAGGTTGACATGATCGATGCGCTGCCGACGCCGTTCGGCCTCGTTCGCTCCGGTGTTGCGCCCGACCATCCGAACATCAAGGCCGTCACCCGGGTCTACGAGAAGATCGCCGCGCGCGACGAGTTCAACTTCTTCGGCGGGCTCTTCGTCGGCCGCGACCTGGCGCCAGCCGACCTGCGCGAGCGCTACGACGTCGTCGTCTACGCGTTCGGGACCGCCGACGACAACAAACTTGGGATCCCCGGTGAGGACCGGCCGGGTTCATACCCGGCGACCCGGTTTGTCGCCTGGTACAACGGCCACCCGGACGCGGCGGCCGAGGAGTTCGTGCTCCACGCCGAGCGCGCGGTCGTGATCGGCAACGGCAACGTCGCGATCGACGTCGCGCGGATGCTGGTGCTCCATCCGGAAGAGCTGGCGGTGACCGACACCGCCGATCACGCGATCGAGGCGCTTTCTCGCGCGGAGATCAAGGAGGTCGTGCTGCTCGGGCGGCGCGGGCCGGCGCAGGCCGCGTTCACCAACCCGGAGCTGCGTGAGCTGGCCGAGCTGCGGCGCGCGGGCGTCGAGGTCGCGACCGAGGACATGGAGCTCGACGACGCGAGCGCGCGCTGGCTCGAGGAGCACGGCGACATCACCTCGCGCAAGAACGTCGAGATGCTGCGCGAGTTCGCCGCCGCCGGCCCGCGGCCGGACGCGACGCACCGGATCGTCCTGCGCTTCCTGCGCTCGCCGCTGGAGATTGTCGGTGAGGGTGAGGATGGGCACGTGGCGGGTGTGGTCGTCGGCACGAACCGGATCGCCGGCGAGGGCGAGCAGCTCCACGCCGAGGCGACGGGGGAGACCGAGACGATCGACTGCGGGCTCGTGCTGCGCGCCGTCGGCTATCGCGGCCGGCCTATCCCGGGCCTGCCTTGGAACGAGCGGCGCGGGCTCGTCATGAACGAGGGCGGGCGCGTGATCGAGGATTCCGGCGAGCAGCGGCTCGGCGAGTACGTCGTCGGCTGGGTCAAGCGCGGCCCGAGCGGCGTCATCGGGACGAACAAGAAGGACGCCGCCGACACGGTCGCCCGGATCGTCGAGGATCTCGACGCGGGTGCGATCCCGGCGCCTGCTCTGTCTGACGGAGACGAGGTCCGCGAGTGGCTGGCCGGCCTGAACGACCGCGTCGTCACCTGGGGCGGCTGGCGGGCGATCGACGAGCGCGAGGTCGTCGCCGGTGAGCCGCACGGGAGGCCGCGGGTGAAGATCGTCGACCTCGCGGAGCTTCACGAGGCGGCGCGGAGCGCGGTCCCGCCGGCGCCGTGAGCTGAGCCCACGACGTCAGCGGTCGTATGCCCGGCCGCGCGGTAGGACGCGGATCACCGCGACGACGCGCGCCTCGGTCGACCGCCGGTAGATGACTCGCACGTCGCCTACTCGGAGCCGCCATTCCGGCCGCCCACTGAGTGCGAGCGACCACTCCGGACGTGTCATGCAAAGAGGTCTCGGACCTCGTCGCCAGACAAGATCTGTCCGGACCTGAGGTCATCGAGACCCTCGGCAATGGCCGATTCGTCTTCGGCCGACAGCTGATCCTCGTCGAGCAGTCGCAGCACGAAGCTGGCCTGCTCATCGTCCATCTAGCGGATGCGCGCGATCAATTGATCCTGGATCGTCATGGCCTCGTCGAGGGGACATCTGCCTCCGGATCGTCAGTGGCCGTACGGGTACCACCACTCCTTGCGCTCGATCCGCGGGTCGATGTGGACGTGCTTGGTCTCGAGGAACGCCTCCAGCCCTTCGGGCCCGAGTTCGCGGCCGAGGCCGGACTGTTTGAAGCCGCCGAACGGGCCGGCGTCGTTGTCGGTCAGCGGATCGTTGATCCAGACGGTGCCGGCCTTGACCGAGCGGGAGAGCGCGATCGTCCGCTCGAGGCTGGTCGTGTAGATGTTGGCGCCGAGGCCGTAGGGCGAGGCGTTGATCTGGGCAACGGCGTCATCGAGGTCGTCGTAGACGATCACCGGGGCGACCGGGCCGAAGGTCTCGTCGTTCACGAGCGCCGCGTCGGCGGGGATGCCGGCGACGACGGCGGGGGTGAGGTAGTGGCCGCGGTCATGGCCACCGCGATCGCCACCGGTGACCACGGTTGCGCCCGCTTGCGCGGCCGCATCGAGCTGGGCGATCGCCTTCTCGCGCTGGGCGGCGGAGACCATCGGGCCGATGTCGGTGCCCTCTGCGGTTGGATCGCCGACGCGGAGCGTGCGCGTGTGGGCGACGAGCGCCTCGGTGAAACGGTCGGCGAGCGGGCGCGGCACGTAGATCCGCTCGGTCGACGTGCAGACCTGACCGCAGTTGAGGAACGCGGCCCATGCGGTGCCCTCGGCGGCGATCTGGAGCGCCCCGCCGGAGAGGTCGTCGCAGATCAGCATCGCGTCCTTGCCGCCCATCTCCAGATTGACGCGCGCCATCCGGTCGATCGCGGCGGTCGCGATCCGCTTGCCGGTCGCGGTCGAGCCGGTGAACGCGATGCCGTCGACCTCGGGGCTGGCGACGAGCGCTGCGCCGGTCTCGCCGCCACCGGCGATCAGCTGCACGGTGCCGGGTGGCAGCTCGTGCAGCAGTGGCGCGAGGGCAAGCGTCGACAGCGGGGTGAGTTCCGAGGGCTTGGCGATCACGCAGTTGCCGGCGGCAAGGGCCGGGGCGAGCTTCCAGAACAGCAGCAGCAGCGGGTAGTTCCAGGGGACGATCGCGGCGACGACGCCGAGCGGCTCCTTGACGACCATCGCGAGCTGGTGGGCCTCGATCGGTGGCAGCACGCGGCCGGTCTGCACGCGCGCGAGCTCGGCGTAGAAGTCGCAGCAGGCGGCACACCACTCGACCTCGTCCCGGTTCTCGACGAGCGGCTTGCCGCCCTCGGCGGTCATCAGTGCTGCGAAGTCTTCGCTGCGGGCGCGCAGGTCGCGCGCGAGGCCGTGGAGGAACTCGGCGCGTTCGAGCGCGGTGACGTCCTGCCATGTGGCTGTGGCGCGGCGGGCGGCTGCGGTTGCGGCGGCGACCTGCTCGGTCGACGCGGAGCCGACCGTCGCGATCGTCTCCTCGGTCGCCGGGTTCTCGACGGTGAGCGGTGGGCCGTCGCCGGAGACGGCTTCGCCGCCGATCAGGAGGTCGGTCGCGTGGGGCATGGGCGTCACCCTAACTGCGCAGCCAACGATGCAGTCGTGATATAGTTTCGATATATCGCAAAGAGAGGAAACCCAATGTATGGTTCACACCACCATGAATCCGATTCACCACGTGGATGCCGGCCGCACGGCCGCCGTTCGCGACACTCGGCCGGCCCGGAGGTCCTCCTGATGGTCGGCCCCGGTCGCGGGCCCGGCTTCGGCCCGCCGCACCGCGGCAGGAGGGGGCCGGGGGCTCGTCGCGGAGCGATCCGCGCCGCGAGCCTGCTGCTGCTCGCCGACGGCCCGCGCAACGGCTACCAGCTGATGCAGGACCTCGAGGAGCGCAGCGGAGGCCGCTGGCGGCCGAGCCCGGGCTCGGTCTACCCGACGCTCTCGCAGCTCGAGGACGAGGGCCTGATCGAGGCCGTCGAGGCCGACGGCAAGAAGGCCTATTCGATCACGGACGCCGGGAAGGCGCACGTCGACGAGCACCGGGAGCGCATGGGGACGCCATGGGCGCCCGATGGCGGCTCGGTGCCCGGCGAGCTCCATGCGCTCCGTCGCGCAACCGAGGCGCTCGCGGTTGCCGGGTTCCAGGTCGGGCAGACCGGCAGCAACGAGCAGCTGGCCGCCGCGACCGAGATCCTCGAAGAGGCGCGCCGGTCGCTGTACCGCGTGCTGGCCGAGGAGCCGGGGGCGGCGGCTGACTCGGACTGACGCGCGGGCGCGGAGCTGTGTGGCGTTTGTGTGGCCTACGACGCCTAACGCTTCACAGCTCCGGCCCGTAGCTCGCGCTTGCCCGCCAAGGGGGCGGCCGGTATGGTCTTCCCGGTGAGCACCACAATCTGGAAAAACGCTGCGAGCGTAGTCGCAGCAATCGGTCTCGTCGCTTCAATCGCTGCGCCCAGTGCACTCGCGTCGGCGACGAAGTGCGAGGACTTCGGGCCGGTCAAGAACGCGTGCTTGATCGTGGAGGGCGACCAGACGATCGTGTCGCGCGTTTCAGTCAGTGCAGACTCGGTGTCCGAGCTCGGGTGGCTGGAGATGGAGGTCGGTGGGAGGATCGATGCCGGCCGAGGCCTCGTCTTCTATCAGCGGGCCGAGCGATGGTTCCAGGCCGCGCCCGCGTTCTACTACGAGCCGAAGATCCCGATGCGGAAGCGCTCCGCTCCGGTGTGCGGGTTGGGCTCCCGTTTCCCCATTCCTTTGGCTGACCCGATTACACCCGTGATGTGCGGTAACTGGTGGTACCCGTACAGCAGCGGCATGTACATCGTGCTTTCTCCGCTCTGGCACCGGCGGACGGGTGGCACCGTCCGCGGCCCCAGCCTGCTCGTGGAAGTCAACGGTGGCGTGCTCGACTTCCCGTGAACCAATAGCTGGGGGGGGACTCGAACCCCCGACCTCACGATTATGAGTCGTGCGCTCTAACCAGCTGAGCTACCCAGCCCTGGGCGCGGGCGAGTCTATCGCCGGGGTCGGCTGAGCCCGGCAGCGCGTCGAGTGGTCGGTTGCTCTCAAACGGTTGAGAGCAACCGACCACTCGACGCGCGCGCGGCTGCGCTGGGACGGGCGGTGAGCGGCAGAATGGTGCACGTGCTCCTGCTCGTGCCGAACATCTCCGAGGGCCGCGACCGCGCGGCGATCGACGCGATCGGCGCGGCGTACGTCGCAGCCGGCGCGGTCCTGCTCGACACGCACGCCGACCCCGACCACCACCGCTCGGTCCACACGCTCGTCGTGCCGGACCAGGCGCAGATCCCGGCGATTCTCACCGCCGGCGCGCGCGAGGCGATCGCGCGCATCGACCTGCGCTCGGGCCGCGGCCTGCATCCGCACGTCGGCGCACTCGACGTTGCGCCGGTGGTCTACCGCGACATCAGCGATCGCGGCGCGGCCTGCGCGGCTGCGCTGACCGCCGCCGAGGCAGTCGGCCAGCTCGGCCTGCCGGTCTTCCTGTACGGCGCGCTGGCAGCTGGCCGCACGCGCGCTGACCTGCGCCGCGGCGGCACCGCCGGGCTCCAGCAGCGCATCGACGACGGCGAACTCGCGCCGGACTTCGGGCCGTCGCGGCTGCACGAATCGGGCGGCGCCGTCCTTGTCGCCGCGCGGCCACCGCTCGTCGCCTTCAACGTCGAGCTCGCCCACGGCACAACGCTCGCCGAGGCGAAGGAGATCGCTGCGACGATCCGCGAAGGCCCGAACGGCGAAGGCCTCCCAGGCGTTCGTGCGATCGGACTCGAACTCGTCCACGAGGACGGCCTCCGCCTCGTCCAGGTGTCGACCAACGTCGAGGACCATCGCGCGACGCCGCTCGTCAAGGTCGTCGAGGCGGTCGCCGCGCACGCCCCGGTGACCGGCGCCGAGCTGGTCGGGCTCGCCCCGCGCGCCGCCTTCGACGGCTTCCCCGAGGACGTTCCGGTCCGTCACCGGTGCACGCTGGAGGGCGCACTGGAAGGGATATCGTCCTGACCGCGATGGCCCAGACGAAACGCAAGCGCAAGAGCAAGCACCGCGGCAACGCCGCGGGCGTCGTCGAGGCTCGCGGGAACACCGGCAAGGGCGGCGCGTCGGGGGCGAACGGCCGTCAGATGACCACGGCCGAGCGTCGCGCGGCCCGGCTCGACCGGCCGCCGAGCTGGTCATCGGCGATCACCCGCGCCGGCATCACCGCCGGTCTGTTCGCGCTCGTGCTCGCGTTCATCCTCAAGAACCCGATCGGCAACGTGATCGCCCTGACCGGCTTCATGTTCGTCGTCTACATCCCGCTCGGCTACTGGACCGACTCGTTCGTGTACAAGCGGCGGATGGCCAAGAAGGCGCAGGGGAGGGGCTGACGTGGACGTCCGCATGTTCACCGTCGGTCCGATCGGCGAGAACTGCTTCCTGATCCGCGGCGAGGACGACCCGTCACGGGCGGTGATCATCGACCCCGGTGAGGAGGCGCCGCGCCTGCTCGGCGCGATCGACGAGCTCGGCGTCACGCTCGAGGCGATTCTGCTCACCCACTGCCACTTCGACCACGTCGGCGCCGTCGCGCCGGTCGCGCGCGCCACCGGCGCGCCGGTCTACTGCCCGAAGCTTGAAGTAGCGATCCTCCAGGACATCAACGCCTACGTGCGCTTCCCGGGGTTCGGCCCGTTCGAGAACTGGGACCCCGAGCAGACCGTCGAGGGCGGCGAGACGCTCCAGCTCGCCGGATACGGCATCGACGTCACCTTCACGCCCGGCCACAGCCCCGGCCACGTCACCTACGTGATCGGCGCGACCGACGAGCGGCCGACGCAGCTCTTCTCCGGAGACGTGCTCTTCGCCGGATCGGTCGGCCGGACCGACCTGCCGTTCGGCGACCACGAGACGCTGATGCGGTCGATCGCCGGTCTGCTCGACCGTTACGAGGACGACGCCGTCGTCCATCCCGGCCACATGCAGCTGACAACGCTCGGCCGCGAGCGCCAGAGCAACCCGTTCCTGCAAGGCAACGTCAGCCTCTGATGGCCGAGCGCCTCCAGGCACCGAAGGGGACCTACGACGTCCTGCCCGACCAGGCGGCCGCGCGTCGCCTCGTCGAGCGCAGCTGCGAGGAGATCCTCGGCGGCGCCGGCTTCCGCCGCGTCGAGACGCCGATCTTCGAGCACACCGAACTCTTCGCGCGCGGGGTCGGCGACGCCACCGACATCGTCTCAAAGGAGATGTACACCTTCGAGGACGCCGGCGACCGGTCGCTGACGCTTCGCCCCGAGGGGACCGCGCCGATCATGCGCGCCTACCACGAGCACGGGCTCCACAAGGAGCCGCAGCCGGTCAAGCTCTGGTACTTCGGTCCGTTCTTCCGCCGCGAGCGGCCGCAGGCCGGGCGCTTCCGGCAGTTCTGGCAGGTCGGGGCCGAGACGATCGGCTCCGATGACCCGTCCGCCGACGCCGAGTCGATCGTGCTGCTGCAGGCGATTCTGAGCGCGCTCGGCGTGCAGGGCGCGCGGCTGCGGCTCGCGACGCTCGGCACGCCCGAGCGCCGCGCCGGCTACCGCGAGCTGCTCGTCGCCTACCTGCGCGAGCACGAGGACCGGCTTTCTGACGAGGTCCGCTCGCGGATCGACCAGAACCCGCTTCGCGCGTTCGACGCTGACCACCCCGGCACGCGCGAGGTCATGGCCGGCGCGCCGCTCCTGATCGATCACCTCGACCAGGAGGATCTCGACCACTTCGCCGAGGTCCGCGAGCGGCTCGACGCCGCGGGCATCGCCTACGAGGTCGACCCGACGCTCGTCCGCGGCCTCGACTACTACACGCGCACGCTGTTCGAGTTCACGAGCGACGCGCTCGGCGCGCAGTCCGGCGTCGGCGGCGGCGGCCGCTACGACCGGCTCGCCGAGCAGCTCGGCAACAAGCCGACGCCGGGCGTCGGCTTCGCCGCCGGGATCGAGCGGCTGCTGCTCGCAGGTGACATCGACCCGATCGTCGCCGCGCGAGCCGCAGAACGCCCGGTCGACGTCTACATCGCCGCCGATGGTGCGGAGGCGTTTGCCCTCGCCCAGCAGGCGCGGGCCGCCGGGCTCACCGCGCGGCTCGACCTCGCCGGGCGCTCGGCCAAGGGTGCGACCAAGCAGGCGGCCCGTCTCGGAGCCCGCCACCTCGTCCTGTCCTCGGACACGGACATGATCCTCAAAGACATGGAGAGCACGGAGGAGGCGGCCGTCGCGGCCGGCGAGATCGTCTCCCGCATCCTCCGCGAAAGGCACGCAGCATGAAGCGCGAACCGCAACCGAACGACCTGCGCGAGCGCTGGAGCGGCGGGCTCCGGGCGACCGACGCTGGAGCCACCACCCGCGTCGCCGGCTGGGTCCACCGCCGCCGTGACCATGGCGGCCTGATCTTCATCGACCTCCGTGACCGCTCCGGGATCGTGCAGCTCGTCTTCCACCCCGACGGGTGTCCGGCCGAGGTCTTCGCCGCCGCCGAGCGGCTCCGCTCCGAGCACGTCTTGACCGCATCCGGCGAGATCGCGATGCGTGACGCCGAGAACGTCAACCCGAACCTGCCGACCGGCGAGATCGAGCTGCGCGTGCGCGAGATGACCGTGCTCGCCGAGGCGGTCACGCCGCCGTTCCCGGTCGACGAGGACGACCTCGAAGTCGACGAGACGATCCGGCTCGAGCACCGCGCCGTCGACCTGCGCCGCGCGCCGATGCAGCGCACGCTCGAGCTGCGTCACCGCGTCGTCAAGACGATCCGCGACACGCTCGACGACGAGGACTTCCTCGAGGTCGAGACGCCGATCCTCACGCGCTCGACGCCGGAGGGTGCGCGCGACTTCCTCGTCCCGAGCCGGCTGCAAGCCGGCTCGTGGTACGCGCTGCCGCAGTCGCCGCAGCTCTTCAAGCAACTGCTGATGATCGCCGGCTACGAGCGCTACTTCCAGATCGCCCGCTGCTTCCGTGACGAGGACCTGCGCGGCTTCCGCCAGCCGGAGTTCACGCAGCTCGACCTCGAGATGGCGTTCGTCGGTGAAGAAGACGTGATCGGCGTGATGGAGCGCGTGATGACGGCTGTCTTCGAGGCCGCGGGCTTCGACGCCCCGGCCGCGCCGTGGCCGCGGATGCCGTACGCCGAGGCGATGCTGCGCTACGGCAACGACAAGCCGGACACGCGCTTCGGGATGGAGATCGCCGACGTCGGGCCGCTGCTCGACGGCTCGGACTTCAAGGTCTTCCAGGGTGTGATCGACGGCGGTGGCGCCGTCCGCGCGTTCAACGCAGGCCCGCAGGGCGCCGCGCTGTCGCGCTCCGAGCTCGACGGCCTCAACGAGGTCGTCCAGCGGCACGGCGCCAGGGCCGCGGCGCCGATCCCGGTCGAGGAAGGCGGGCTCTGGGGCAGCAACCTCGCCAAGTTCTTCTCCGAAGACCAGCAGCGCGCGGTGTCCGAGGCGGTCGGTGCCGCCGCGGGCGACCTGCTGCTGTTCGTCGCCGACAAGGAGCCGGTCGCGTGTGCGGCGATCGGCGCGCTGCGGCTCGAGCTCGGCGAGCGCTTCGGGTTGATCCCCGAGGGCCGCCACGACCTGCTCTGGATCGTCGACTGGCCGATGTTCGAGGCCACCGGTGACTCCGTGAACCCGTGGACCGCGATCCACCACCCGTTCACCGCGCCGCTCGGCGACCTCGACGGTGACCCGGGCGCCGTCGGCTCGCGCGCCTACGACCTCGTGCTCGACGGCGTCGAGATCGGCGGCGGGTCGATCCGCATCCACGACCCGGCCGTCCAGCAGCAGATCCTCGCGCTGCTCGGGATCGACGCCGCCGAGGCCGAGGCGCGATTCGGTTTCCTGCTGCGCGCGCTCGACCAGGGCGCGCCGCCGCACGGCGGCATCGCGATGGGGATCGACCGGATCGTCGCGATCCTCGCCGGCCGCCAGTCGATCCGTGACGTAATCGCGTTCCCGAAGACGGCAAGCGGGGGAGACCCGCTCACCGGCGCGCCCGCACCGGTCGATCCACCACAGCTCGCCGAGCTGTTCGTCGCGTCGACAGCGCCAGCACCGACCGAGTAGCTATCGGGAAGGGCACGTCGGCGCGGGCATGCCGGTCGGGCGATCGATGGCATGCAGCGTGCGGTTGTCGAGCCGTTCGCGCGGCGTTGGTCCCGGATAGCGACGCTCGGTGTCGCCTTGTGGGACCAACGCGCTGGAGCGGCCGGAAAACCACGGCGTTGGTCCCGGATAGCGACGTCTTACGTCGCTATCCGGGACCAACGCCGTGGGCGAAGCGGCGTAGCCGGTTCGCCAGTCGGTAAGCCGGCCGAAGGCCGGCGTCCGCCGCTACTTCGATTTCGCCGCGCGGCGGCGGGCGTCGCCGACGTACTGCTTGACGACCTTGGCGTCGATGATGCCGGTCAGCACCTGGGCGACCTTGTCCGAGCCGATGATGATCGTCGACGGCGCCTGGTTGATCCCGAGCTTGTCGGTGATCGTCGCGTACTTGCCGACGTTGCGCAGCTGCGTCACACGCACGATCACACCGTCGAGCTCGCGGTCGGCCGCGCGGACGGCGCGGATCGCCTTGCGATCGTCGGCGCCGTCGCCGGTGAAGAGCAGGATCACGACACGATCGCCGGTCAGCTTGTCGAGCAGGCCGTCGGCGGGATCGCCGGAGCTGCGCGCCGGGTCGTTGACCGGCGGGCCGGCCGGCGTCACGGCGCCGGTGCCGGACGGAGCGGGCGTCGTCGTCTTCTTGACCGTCGTCGAAGTTGTCGTCTTGGTCGTCTTGGCCGGCGTCGGGGTCGTAGCAGGCTCGGTGCCGGTCGCGTTCTCGGCCTTGGCCGAGCGTTCCTCGGACGTCTTGGCAGCGCCCTTCGCCTGGTTGACGGCATTCGTCAGGCCGGTGACGCCTGGCGCCTGCGCCTGCGGCTCGACGGTGTCCTCGTCGCCGGGCTTGAGCACGAGGAACCACGCGACCGCGAAGACGACGACGGCGGCGAGGAGAATCTGGATCGGACGGCTGACGTTGCTCATGTCTCTCGGGTAGTCGGCGTGGGAAGGCCGCGACTTTACGCATGGAGCCGGTCGTCCAGACCGGCCCGATACGCCCCTAGACTCGGGGCCGGTGGCGGACGAGCGGTTCGAAGAGCATCTGCGGCACCCGTCCGGGCTGGGCGAGGCGCCCGAAGGCGGGCACACAGGCGCCGCCGGCGGCGCCGCCTGCGGCGATCTGATCGGCTTCACCGTCGCGCTCGAGCACGGCGACACCGTCCGGGCCGGGTTCGATGCCGAGGGTTGCGGAGCACTGACCGCAGCCGGCTCGGCGCTGCACGAATCGGTCGACGGCATGGCGCTGCTCGAGGCTGCCGCGATCGGGCCCCGGCAGGTCGCCGAAGCCCTCGGCGGCCTGTCGGCGGGCAAGATCCACACCGCCGAGCTGGCCGCCGACGCATTTCACCGTGCGCTCGGCGCCGCCGCCGTCAGCTGCGCCTCGCTCGCGCCCGATCACGGGCGGACGCTGGTGGCGATGTCGGGCGGGGTCGACAGCGCCGTCGCCGCGCGCCTCAGCGGTGAGCAGGCCGTCGGCGTGACCGTGGAGCTCTGGCGGGATGCCGAGAACGATCCGCAGGGTTCGTGCTGCTCGGCGAGCGCCGTCCGGGCGGCGCGCGCGATGGCGCACGCGAACGGAATGCCGCACCTGACCGTCGACCTGCGAGCCGAGTTCCGCGAGCAGGTCGTCGACCCGTGGCTCGACTCGCACGCCGCGGGGGAGACGCCGAACCCTTGCATCCGATGCAACGGCGGGGTCAGGATCGACGCGATGGTCGCGCTCGCGGACCGGCTCGGCGCCGCCGCGCTAGCGACCGGTCACTACGCGCGGATCTCGGGCGACGGCCTGATCAGGGCCGCGGCCGACGCCCGCAAGGATCAGAGCTACATGCTCGCCCGTCTGCGGCCGGAGACGATCGCCCGGCTCCGGTTCCCGCTCGGCGAGCTGACCAAGCCGGAGGTGCGCGCAATCGCTCGCGAGCGCGGGCTCGCCGCAGCCGAGGCCCCTGAGTCCCAGGACCTGTGCTTCCTCGCGGGGACGCAGCACGACCGCTTCCTCGCCCGCCACGGCGGTCTGACCGAGCGCCCGGGCGTGATCGTCGACGCGGGCGGCCGGGCACTTGGGGAGCACGGCGGACACTTCGCGTTCACGGTCGGTCAACGGCGCGGCCTCGGCGTCCAGGCGCCTGAGCCGCTCTACGTCACGGCGACCGACGCGCGATCGAACACGGTCACCGTCGGGCCCCGCGACGCCCTCGACCGCGAAGAGGTGCCGTTGCGCGAGGTCGTCCTGCACAGGACGGCGGGCGACGTCGACGGCGTCAGGCTGCGCTACAGGTCGGATGTGGTCCCGTGCCGGCTCGACGGCGACCTGCTGCGCCTCGACGAGCCGTTCCGGGCACCGGCCCCCGGCCAGGCCGCCGTGCTGCTCGACGGGGACGTCGTCGTCGGATGTGGCACGATCGCGCGCACATGACCTCCGACGAGATCCGCGAGACCTTCCTGGCGTACTTCGAGGCGCGCGGCCATCGCCGCCTGCGTTCGGGATCGCTCGTGCCCGCGTCCTACGACCCCTCGGTGCTGCTGACGACGGCCGGGATGCACCCGCTCAAGCCGTACTTCCAGGGGCTCGAGCGGCCGCCGCACAACCGCCTCGCCAGCTGCCAGAAGTGCTTTCGTACGCCGGACATCGAGAACGTCGGCGTCACGGCGCGGCACCTCACGTTCTTCGAGATGCTCGGCAACTTCTCGCTCGGCGACTACTTCAAGGCCGGGGCGGCGGAGTTCGCCTGGGAGCTGTCGCTCGAAGGCTTCGGCTTCAGCCGCGACGACCTCTGGGTGACGGTCTTCGAGGGTGATGACGAACTCGGCCTCGGCCCGGACGAGGAAGCGATCGCCGCCTGGGAGACGCTCGGAGTCCCTCGCGACCGGATCGTGCTCTGTCCGCGTTCGGAGAACTTCTGGCAGGCCGGGCCGACCGGGCCGTGCGGGCCCTGCTCGGAGCTCTACCTCGACCGCGGGCTCGAGTGGGGCAGCGAAGACGACCTCCCCGGTGGCGAGAACGAGCGTTTCCTCGAGTACTGGAACCTCGTCTTCATGCAGTACGACCAGTCGGAGGACGGGGTGCTGACGCCGCTCCCGAGCCAGAACATCGACACCGGCCTCGGGCTCAACCGGATGGCCGTGATCCAGCAGGGCGTCGATACGGTCTTCGACACCGACCAGTTCGCGGGCCTGATGGCACTGGGGAAGTCGCTCGCGACGGTCCCAGACCCCGACCTGCGCGCCCTGCGCGTGCTGGCCGACCACACCCGCGGGATGACGTTCCTGATCGCCGACGGCGTCGTGCCGTCGAACGAGGAGCGCGGCTACGTCCTGCGCCGCCTGATGCGGCGTGCGATCGCACAGGGCCACCGGCTCGGCTTCGAGCCAGGCTTCCTGCCGCAGTACGTCGATGTCGTGACCGGGACGATGGGCGCCGCCTACCCCGAGCTGACGAGCGAGCGCGAGGCGATCGTGCGTTGGGTGACCAGCGAGGAGGAGAGCTTCGGGCACACGCTCGAGACCGGGCTCCAGATGCTCGACGGCGTGCTCGCGCGCGGCGAGGTGACCGGCGAGGAGGCGTTCAAGCTCCACGACACCTACGGCTTCCCGATCGACCTGACCGAGGAGATCGCGGCGGAGCGCGGCGTTCCGCTCGATCGCGCCGGCTTCGACACGGCGATGGACGCGCAGCGCACACGCTCCTCGGCAGGCGCGTCCGCCGGCCGCGTCGGCGCGGTCCAGGAGCTCGTACGGTCGGTCGCAGCCGCCGAGACCGAGTTCACCGGATACGCGTCGCTGGAGGAGCACACGACCGTGCTCGGCGTCGCCGAGGATGGTGGCCGGACGGTCGTCAAGCTCGCCGAGTCCCCGTTCTACGCGCAGGGCGGCGGCCAGGTCTCCGACAGCGGGACCGTCGGCGGGGCGCAGGTGGTCGACGTGCTGCGGGCCGGGGAGGATCAGGCACTCGTGCTGGACGGACCCGCGCCGGCCGCCGGGGACGCGGTCGACGCCCGCGTCGACCGCGAGGCACGGACCGCCACGCAGGCAAACCACACCGCCACGCACCTCCTGCACGCCGCGCTCCGTGAGCGACTCGGCACCCACGTCCGCCAGGCAGGCTCCTACGTCGGACCCGACAAGCTCCGCTTCGACTTCACCCACGGCCAGCGGCTCACACCCGACGAGCTCATGGATGTCGAGGACCGGGTCAACGGCTGGGTGCTCGCCGCCGACCCGGTGCGGCCGATCACGACCACGCTCGACGAGGCCAAGGCGCTCGGCGCGATGGCGCTGTTCGGTGAGAAGTACGGCGACGTGGTCCGGATGGTTCAGCTCGGAGACGGCAGCTACTCGCGCGAGCTCTGCGGCGGCACGCACGTCCGCTCGACCGCGGAGATCGGCGTCTTTGCCATCACCTCCGAGGGGTCGAGCGCGTCGAACGTGCGCCGGATCGAAGCGGTTA